>CAVVOR010000010.1:0-487230 GCA_963749795.1 uncultured beta proteobacterium | reverse complement strand
ATGTTTATGTACGCCTTAGAACAGTACGTATTGCTGATTCGCGCATGCCATAGAGCAGTGGCAATGAGGGCGTATAGGGGAAATAGCCCGTTGCATTGGCTTTGATCATGTCGGCGATGTCGAAATAGCAGCGACGCGACTTGGCTTCCGGCATCGCTGCCAATGCCTTGGGACTGACGCCAAGAATCCCGAGGCCCGCCGGCAGCATGAAACCTTTCTGCGAACCTGATACCGCGAGATCGACGCCCCAGTCGTCCATCCGAAAATCGATGCACCCTACCGAACTCACGCCGTCGACACAGAGCATCGCTGGATGCTTCGCTGCATCCATCACCCCGCGCAATGCGCCGATATCACTGGTGACACCTGTCGCGGTTTCGTTATGGCAGGCCAGGATTGCCTTGATTTTGTGATGAGGGTCTCCTCGCAGAGCCGAGGCCATACGATCGAGAGGCACACCCTCACCCCACTCGACGTCGAGGACCTCCACGTCGAAACCAAGGCGCTTCGCCATATCTGCCCAGAGGTGGCTGAACTGTCCAAACCGCGCGGTCAACACCTTGTCACCAGGCGAAAGCGTGTTCGTCAGCGCCGCTTCCCACGCGCCTGTCCCTGAACTCGGAAACATCAGCACCCGACCCGCATCGGTCCTGAAAACTTCCTTCAAGTCATTCAGTACCCCAAGCGTCAAATCGGGAAAGCGCGACGATCGATGATCTTCCATTGCGACCATCATCGCGCGCTGGATCCGGTCCGGGATATTCGTTGGCCCCGGCACAAACAAAAAGTTGCGGCCGGGAATACGATTGCCTTTGGGAATGCCTCTGGAATTGCCCTCTTCGCGTCCCATCGTAAATCTTCCTCCTTGGTTTGTTGCCACCGTCGCCTGTGCCGGCGAGTGCGCAATGTCCTGTTCGCGCAGATTCTACTACTATGGCCGGGTCAAAATAATGCCGCCCTGTTGCCATTCCCCCTATGTCGTCTGAACCCGATATCGCCGATCGAACGGTCTCTCAGACCTGCGACGCCCTTGCGATGACCAAGGGCGAACTCGAGGCCGGACTGCTGATCCAGAACGACCTTGCGCGACGTTACTTCCGCCGGACCAACGCTGAATTAATGAATTCGGTGTACTGGATGGACATACCGCGAAAACTTGAGCGCGGTGAGGTAGTCGGGCTGAAGGCCTACCCCGACTATCTGAAGCTCGACGTTGGCGACAACAATAGCCGATGGGAATAGCACGTCCGCCGCCGCTCCGAAGAAAAACCGCCATAGAGCGGCGGTCATAGACGCGCATCGATCGGGTCTTGGTGCCCTTGCCTCGTCGTAGCTTCTCTGTTGCCTACTGACGATCCGGACGCAAGGCGAAGCTTGCGCCCCGATTGCTACACACGCATTACACCCCGCGTGATGACACGATCGCTCTGAATCATTTTCGGCGATTTCAGGCTGCTGCGACCGTCCGCGTCACGACAATTGTTGGCGATCGAACCAGCGTCTGATAGACCACGCAATATCGTTCGGTGAGTCTGAGAAGGGTATCGAGCTGCTCGTCGGACGCATCGGTATCGAGCTCGATTCGCAAGCGGATGTTCTGGAAACCAACCGGAACTTCCTTTGACAAACCCAAGGTTCCGCGAAAATCCAGGTCGCCTTCAGCAATCAGCGCTCCGTCGCGCAGAGGGATACCCAGCGCAGTGGCCACGGCATTCAGCGTCACGCCAGCGCATGCCACCAGAGCTTCCAGCAGCATGTCTCCCGAGCATGCGCTGAGGCCAGTGCCCCCCGTAGCTGGATGAAGGCCCGCGACGACCAGCGCTTTTCCCGTTTCGATGCGGCAACTGACGCCTTCACCGAGGCGACCCTGCGCGCGAAGCGTAACAAGCGCCGCGTCGGGAGCTTCACGGTACCGGTCCTTGAGAGGGGCTTGCACTGAACGCAATTGGTCACGGTCCAAGATAAGGTCCTCTCGACAATGGCTGTGTGTGCCCTCTGCCTGTCCTACACCACAATCAGAGGGGCACCGATGGTCGTCACCGTGGTGAAGACTAGGATTGTAACTAAGCTTTCCTGCCCGATCTAAGACGCGAGGCACATATGTACAACTACGTGCGCAATCGCTTGGTCACATCTACTCGGTCCAACCAAAAGCGTTGGAGCCTCCTTTTGCTGGGCGCGCTGTCCGCCGTCTGCTCGGCAGCGGGGACGGATGTTTCGCGTCCGCCCGATCTGCAGTCGCGAGACGTCGCGCCTAATCAGGCGCCAGCGATAGCGTCGCAAGCGCAGGCGTTACAGTCGACGTCCATGTGGGGACCTTTCCAATTGCCGGCAGCCGACCCGGAACGCGGGCGCAAGCTCGCCCTCCCCAGCCCGGAACTGGCGGCGGAACAGGATGCGCAACGACGCATCGACGAGCAAGGTATCGTTGTCGAGGGTTACCGCGATCCCGACGAGCGGAAGCTCAAGCCTAAATCGCTCGAAGATCGCTTTGCCGAACGGCTCAACGTCGGAGACCCGGAACTCATTGCAGGCCACTACTACAACGGCTTCTACTACGACGGGAAATTGTTCTACGGAAGCGACCCGATTTCGTTTCTCGTCCTCAATGTGTTCAGGCGTCCAGGCAGCTGACGCGCTGACGCAAGTACGGCTCTCGCGCAGCTAGCTAGCCGTAAGGCGAAGGCCGCACAACGTTGCGGTCGCACTGATCTCGTGCGGTGAATCCGTGGGTGTAGTCGTTGTGGCTCGTGCGGGCGTGAGTTACATTGCGCGCATGGTCGCGTGGCCCAAACCGACGGTGCCTGATCTGCAATGACGCCAAACCAGCGCACCGATCGCTCCATCGTCGTGATGTGCATGCCCGAGACTGGCCATTTCCGTCGATTGCGACCTTTGATCCACGGCCTGGCGGCGCGCGGGATTGCGGTCCATGTGTTCACGCACCGCAGGTTCGCTCCGGACGTCGAACGCGCGCGCGGCCAATTCCACGACATGTTCGAGAAATATCCGCTGGACGAGGCGGATGCCACGTCGTTGCCCGCGCCATGTCGATTCGTGACCTACGCGGCGCATTTCGGCGAGGCGATCTCACGCGACGTAAGCGCGTTGAATCCCTCCCTGATCATTCATGGCGCATTCACCGTCATTGGACGCGTAGTCGCCACCCGCCTCGGGATCCCCCGAGTCAATGTGTGCACAGGCCACAACGTCGCGCCTGAGCGCTATCTCGCGATGATGCGACGGGATACTAGCGTGCGACTGGCGCCGGAGTGCCTGCGGGCGGTCGAGATGCTGCGCGACTCCTATGGGATGGTTGATGCATCACCGTTCTGTTACCTCTCTTCAATGAGCCCGTTGCTCAACGTTTACTGCGAACCGCCGGAGTTTCTCAATGAAGAGGAGCGGCGGCCGTTTGCTCCGATTGCGTTTTTCGGCTCCATTGCATCAGCCGAAGACCTCGGATGGTCGCGCGAACGACGAGCGGTTCGACGCAGGGAAGACATCGCCCGTTCATGCACCGTCTACATCGCCTTCGGCACCGTTATCTGGCGCACCTGGCAGGACGAGACCTTGCGTCTGCTGGATACGATGGCGACAGAACTGTGCCGCAGCGGCAACGTACGCACTGTTATCGGGCTTGGGGGCGCGTCGGTCGATCCTGCGGCGATGGCCGCGCTCAGTCGTCCGGGCGTAGTGGTCGAGAGCTTTGTCGATCAATGGCAGATGCTGCAGCGAGCGGATGTGTTTATCACTCACCAGGGCCTCAATTCGACGCACGAGGCGATATTCCACGAGACACCGATGATTTCGCATCCGTTTTTCTGGGATCAGCCCGCCCTCGCCGCCAAATGTCAGCGGTTCGGCGTAGCGCTGCCGCTGGTCAGTAGACCACGCGGACGCGTTGAGGCGGAGGATGTGAGGATAGCGATGGATGCGATCGTCAATCGCCATGACGCCATGCACGATGCCCTCGCGCGCGCTCGCGAATGGGAGCTCGCGGTGATCGAACAGCGCCCGGCGGTGCTGCAGAAAATCGTGGATCTCATGCAGTAAAGCAGAGATATTTCGGGACGGCGAGGTGCTAGGCGATGTGAAGGGCCTTCGCCATGACATCAGAAAAAAATGCAGTACAGGGCAATTGGTAGCGGCAGACCCACCGCAGTGCCGAGCATGTACTGGCGAAACCCGATGCCGGACATCGCCAGCGCGTAGTTCATCGCAGGCATCGTCTGGAACAGGACGCGCAGCAACGCCACGCTCCCGACCGGATGCTCGTCGAGTCGCCGGAGAATCTTTAACGCCAGCCGGTTCTCGATCAATCGCAACGCGTCGCCGCCCAAGGCGCGGATGGCGAGGAAGGTCAGTGCGCATGACACCATCGCTGCAAGGTAGGTGACCGCCCCGCCCCACACCCGACCCAGCGTCAAGACCGCCGCGGCGAGAAAAATCCAGCCGGGGATCTGCACCAGGTTGCCGACCGCGAAAAGCAGCACAAACAGCAGCAACCCGCCCAGCCGGTGCCGCAGAATCAGTTCCCGCAGGAACGCAAGGTCGAGGTGGTCCCGCATCCCCGACATCTGGAAGGCCACCAGCAGGACCGCCAGCAGAACAATCACGCCGATCAGGCGCTTGTAGCGCGTCAAAAACCGAATTCGCGGGTCCAGGGTTATTGCACCGCGGCGATTGTCGTCCACCTGACAATTGTCGGTCTTGTGGGATCGCGGCGCCAGCGATCAGGATGGCGCGCGCATCGCGGGCAGGGTCGCGGGACGCGGCGACAGCGGCGGGGACGCGTGCAGCGCCTCCCGCTGCGGGCGCTGACGATCAAGTCAGCCTATCATCTGGCAACGAGTATCAGCCAATCGGCGCGTCGTGGTGGCGCGTTTTTTTCAGGTCCAGCCAGCGGCTGAGAGCGTTGTAGACAAAGAGGCTGGCGATGATCCAAACGAAGGGCGCAAGAATCTTGAAAAGCGCGGACGTCTCTGCCCGAGCCGCCTGATCGATGTTTAACGCGGCCAACAAGCCACCCAAAAGATTGCCTACGATGTAGCCGAGCACCGCCGTGATCAGCCCACCCAAACCAATAGCTCCGAACACAGCCATATAGCGCTCCCAACGAGTGACGCTCTGCGTCGATATTCGACGCAGAGGCACACCGATTGCATGGCAAATCGCCGGCTGATCAGTGACCTCGGTGGATGCGCAACATCCATGCCATATCATCAGTCGCCCGCAATCGCCTCAAGTTAGCGGCGGTCGAGTCGCCTCGCCTCTTTGCGGCAGTGTGTCTACGGCTCGACTGGCGATGGCCGGGGCAGGACGATCCCCTTCTCCGCCGCGACCTTGCGCAGCAGATCAGGGCGGTCGGAGATGATGCCATCGACGCCGATGTCGATCAGTCGACTCATGTCTGCGGGCGAGTTCACGGTCCAGACAACCACGCGAAGGCCGAGCCGATGAGATTTCGCGATGAGTGCCTCATCAACGTCGCGATAGAACGGCGACCAGATCGCGCCGCCCGCGTCTTTTATCGTGCGCGGAAGCGACATGCCGTGCTCCCCGGGTTGAATCCCGCCGTCCACGGCGAAGCTTTATCAAGAAAAACGGTGGGGGCAGAACCGCCCTGCTGCGTCAGGTAGACGGTCGGAATGGCCGGCGCCAGTTTCTGGACCAGTTGTAACGTTCTCCAGTCGAAAGACTGGATCATCACCCGTTCGCTGAATTTTTCTGCGGCCAACAGCCTGAGGATGAGTGAGACGAACTGCTGAGGCTCAAGCGACTCGTCAGGGCGATTGGGATCGATTTTCGTTTCGATATTGAGACGTACATGCTCGTCCCCTGATTTGCGCACCAGCGCAAAGACTTCCGCCAACGTAGGAATCGGCGTCCCGGCTACTGCGCGCTGTTCCGGGAACTGCTTGGCGTAAGCACTTCCCGGTCGAATTTCACCGACGTCATATTTCTTGACGTCCTCAAGTCGCAGCCGAACGAAGGGGATTCCGGGAGGTGCAACGTAGCCGCCATGGGCGGCGCCGAGCCAGATCGGGATTGAGGCCGCGCTCGTGCGACACCACGATCACTTGGTCCTGGGTTACGCCCATGTCCAATTCAAGCGTATCCACGCCCATCGACAGCGCGTTAGCAAATGCCCGCAACGTATTCTCTGGAAACAGAGCGCGTCCGCCCCGATGCGCTTCGATGTCGAAGGCGATGGCTGGACGGATCGTGATAGCGAAGAGGGCAGCGCCGACGGCCGCCAGTGAGCAGAGGAACCGCCATTTTCCGGACGCGGGCCATCGCACCATTGCCTCCCTTTGCTCATCGTCCTGGACCGCATTTGGCGCTTGCATTGCCGGCCCAAGGCGCAGACTATCCCGGCCACGGGGCGGACGCCTCATTCTGGAATGTATACCTAAATAAGGAGTCGTCATGAAACGAGTCGAACGCGCATTTGGCATCTTGACGTTTGCCATCGCTGCATGGGCTATCCCTTCGGCGACAACCATGGCCGCGGCAACCATGGGCGACATGACCGTTATCAATCCGGGCGATGTGAAGTGGGGCGGCGCGCCGCCTGACATACCCAAAGGTGCGCAGATGGCCGTGTTGTCGGGAGACCCATCCAAACCAGAGCCCTTCGTGGTCAGATTGAAGATGCCGGCTGGCTATAAGATTGCTCCGCACTGGCATACGCAAGCGGAAAACCTCACGGTGATCTCGGGAGCGTTTTCCTTGGGCGGCGGCGACAAGGTGGACAAGGCGAGCGCGTATCGGCTGACCGCTGGCGGCTTCCACTACTTGCCGGCGACGGCACATCACTACGCCTATACGAACACCGCGACCGTTCTCCAGATCCACGGCCAGGGCCCGTTCGACATCACCTACGTCAATCCGAAGGATGATCCGTCGAAAGCGGCGAAGTAAGGTTGCGGGACACTCCGCGCGAGGACCAAGGCTCGCCGGATTGCGCAGAAACAAGCGGGCGGATTCACCGCCCGCGATCCTGGGTCAGTCGTTGGATGGAACCGACGCCTGAGATGGCGTCCCCACGGGGATTCGAACCCCGGTCGCCGCCGTGAAAGGGCAGTGTCCTAGGCCTCTAGACGATGGGGACGAGGCAAACCTTGTAGTGCCGCAGGGCTGGTGGTGGAGCTAAGCGGGATCGAACCGCTGACCTCTTGCATGCCATGCAAGCGCTCTCCCAGCTGAGCTATAGCCCCACAGCGGAGCGCGGATTATAAAGGCCGCGGTCACGTTTTGCAAATCGCGGCGACGATCATCGCGCATGTCGGCGCGCACTTCCGCGCTTGGGGTCGTCACCGTTTCCGCTATCATCCTTCGCGTACCGCTGCGCCGCTCCGATGCCACTTCCAATCACCGATTTTCGTCCGTCGCTCGCCGAGCGTGTCGTGCTGGTCACGGGCGCGAGCGGCGGGCTGGGGCGCGTTTTGTCGCTGGCTTGCGCATCGTGCGGCGCGACCGTCGTCCTCCATGGTCGCGTCGTCCGCAAGCTCGAAGCGCTCTATGACGACATCGTCGCGGCCGGGTATCCGGAACCGACGATATTGCCGCTCGACCTGGCGACGGCGCGCGCCGAGGAATTCGCCAACGTTGCCAGCGCCCTGCATTCGCAGCACGGCCGGATCGATGCGATCGTCCATACCGCCGTGCAGCTTGGGTCTCTCGGTCCGATCGAACATCAATCGTTCGATTCGTGGCTTGCGACCTTGCGTGTCGATCTGCTCGCCCCCTTTGGTCTGACGCGCGCGCTCGCGCCGATGTTGCGCGAGGCCCCGGACGCGAGCGTGGTCTTCACGCTCGATACCCGCGGCGAGGATCCGAAAGCCTACTGGGGGGCGTATGCAGTGGCCAAGGCAGGCTTGTCAGCGCTGCTGTCCGTCATCGCCGACGAATGGGAAGGCAACTCACAACTTCGGGTGAATGGCCTCGTGCCCGGCCCGATGCGTTCGCCGCTACGCGCGCAAACGCATCCGGGCGACGACGTCACGCAACTGCCCCCGCCCGATGTGTTCGTGCCACTCTATCTCTATCTGCTGTCGGGCCAACCGAAGGCGGAAAGCGGTAAGGTGATCGACGGGCCGACGTGGTTGCGGGCACTGAGTTGATTCCACGATTCTGATCTATTCGCCCGGTCGGCTAGGCCGAGTGATCCTGCGACGCAGAATCGTCGCCTGGCGCTTGGCTGTAGCGCAGAATCACTCGCAATCGACGCAAATCCTCGTTCGGCATCATGTCCGGTAATAACGCGACCGCGCGCGAACGACGCGCCCGGTCCGGCCGCCAGACAATGCTGGTCAGGCTCTCGCCTACGTAGGTCTCCGCCAGCACTGTCCCTTCGATGCTCCGGCCGTCGCGCGTGGTCATCGTAGTCCGCCTGTCGGCAGCGACTTTCACCCTGAGCAAAGAACCGGTCGCGGTGCGAGCGGCCCATCGCAACGCCAGCAGACTATGAACGCCGATAACGATTATCGCGGCTGCGCGTAACCACGCTGCCAGTGCCAGGCACGCCACCAACACCGCTGTCGACAGGAACGCGGTGGCAACGACTATCTCCGCAAGCTTTGAAGCCTTGAGTTCAAGCTGCAGCTGCGCCGGCGATCGCATTTGGCCATTGGGCGCGCATCAGCGGGGACTCGTCAATCGTCCGAATGGGCGAGCGGTGGCTCAGGCCGTGCGCTACGCAGCATCGACAGTCGGATGGCCTATTGCTCGTGGCGATTCAGACGGTACGACCCTTGGCAAGCGACAGCCAAGTCTCGACCACCGTGTCCGGGTTGAGCGACATGCTTTCGATTTTCTGCTCGACCAACCACTGCGCGAGGTCCGGATGATCCGACGGCCCCTGCCCGCAAATCCCCGCATACTTGCCTGCCTTGCGACACGCCGCGATCGCCATCGCCAGCATCGCCTTGACCGCATCGTCGCGTTCATCGAACGTCGTCGCAATGGCGCCGCCGGCGTCGCGGTCGACGGCGAGCGTCAACTGGGTCATGTCGTTCGAGCCAATCGAGAATCCGTCGAAGTGCTCCAGAAAGCGATCCGCCAGCACCGCGTTAGAAGGTATTTCACACATCATGATGACTCGCAGTCCATTCACGCCGCGCTCGAGACCGTTTTTCTTCAGTAGCTCGATCACTTCCTTCGCCTCGCCGACCGTGCGCACGAAAGGAATCATGACTTCGACATTGGTCAGGCCCATGTCGTCGCGCACGCGCTTGAGCGCACGGCATTCCAGCTGGAAGCAATCGTAGAATTCGGGTGCGATGTAACGCGAGGCGCCGCGAAACCCCAGCATCGGATTCTCTTCGTGCGGTTCGTAGCGCGCGCCGCCGAGAAGGTTCGAGTACTCATTGGACTTGAAGTCGGAAAGACGGACGATCACTTTCTTCGGCCAGAAAGCGGCGCCGATAGTCGCGACACCCTCCGTGATCTTGGCCACGTAGAATTCGGTCGGTCCCGGATAGTCGCCGATGCGCTCAGCGATCTGCGCCCTCAGTTCCGCAGGTTGCTTGTCGAATTCGAGCAGGGCCTTGGGATGCACGCCGACATTGCGGTTGATGATGAATTCGAGCCGGGCCAGGCCGACGCCTTCGTTCGGTAACTTGCAGAACTCGAATGCCAGTTCCGGGTTGCCGACGTTCATCATGATCTTGGTCGGCGCCGGTGGCATCTTGTCCAATGCGACCTCGGCAATTTCGATCTCAAGCAAGCCTTCGTAGATGTTGCCGGTATCGCCTTCCGCGCACGACACCGTGACCGCCTGTCCTTCGTGCAGCGCTTCGGTCGCGTCGCCACAGCCAACGACGGCCGGAATGCCAAGCTCGCGCGCGATAATGGCTGCGTGACAGGTTCGGCCACCGCGATTGGTAATGATGGCCGCTGCCCGCTTCATGACAGGCTCCCAATCGGGATCGGTCATGTCGGTCACCAGCACGTCACCCGCGGCAACGCGTTCCATTTCAGCGGACGACTTCACGAGGCGTACGCTGCCCTGCCCGATCTTCTGGCCGATGGCGCGGCCGCTCGCGAGGATTTTGGAGCGCGCGTTAAGACGGTATCGACGCAAATGCTCGCTGCTCGACTCCTGCGACTTGACGGTCTCCGGCCTCGCCTGGAGGATGTAGAGCTTGCCGTCGAGTCCGTCCCGGCCCCATTCGATGTCCATCGGGCGCCGATAGTGCCGCTCGATGATCAGCGCGTAGCGCGCAAGTTCTTCAGCCTCCGCGTCGGTAATCGAAAAATGGCGACGCGCCTCGGGCGCCACGTTGACCGTCGACACCGATTTCCCGGCACTCTGGTCGCGCGCGAACTCCATCTTGATCGCTTTTTCGCCGACGCTCTTGCGCAGGATGGCCGGTCGACCCGCATCCACGTTCGGCTTGTAGACATAGAATTCGTCCGGGTTCACAGCGCCTTGAACCACGGTCTCGCCCAGACCGTAGGCGGCGGTGATGAAGACAACCTGATCGAAGCCCGATTCGGTGTCGAGAGTAAACATCACACCCGACGCTCCGAGGTCACTGCGAACCATCCGCTGCACGCCTACCGACAGCGCAACATCGGCGTGGGCAAACCCCTTGTGCACCCGATACGCGATGGCGCGGTCGTTGTAGAGCGAGGAAAATACCTCTTTTACAGCATGAAGAACATTATCCAACCCATTGATATTTAAATATGTCTCTTGCTGCCCCGCGAACGAGGCGTCGGGGAGATCTTCTGCCGTCGCCGAAGACCGCACTGCTACCGATACGTCAGGCGTTTCGGCCGCCAGACGCTGATATGCGTGCGTGATTTCCTCCGTAAGCGCGGGCGGCAATGCGGCTGCAATAAGCGCGCGCCGGATCTCGGCGCCCACTTTCGCCAGCTGCGCGACATCGTCGACGTCGAGTCCCGCCAGCAGATGATCGATCCGCGTCTGCAATTCACTTTGATGGAGGAATTCTCGGAAGGCGTAGGCCGTCGTCGCGAAGCCGCTCGGGACTCGCACCCCCTGCGCGGCGAGTTGACCGATCATCTCGCCAAGCGAGGCATTCTTGCCACCGACCTGCTCGAGATCGTTCATGCCGACACGATCGAGCCAAACGACGCGCTGCTGCTCTGCCATACAAACTCGCTTCCGCTGTAGCGCGTTGTCGCGCAGGTGTGCTCCACCGGCGGTGAAGACCGGGCGAATTTTAGCCCACGAGGTAGTGGCGTCGAAAAAAGTTTTTGCGGCGAGGCTGCGAGGGTGCAGGCAACGCAGTGCGTCGAGCGACGCTAAGGGTCTTTCCGCCGGCGGCGCTTGCACCCGCGCGCCGTCTCGGGACGATCAGTTGGTGCCGGTCACGTCCTCGGAATCGATCGAATCAGCCGATGCCGGATAGGTGCGCATCACACTGTCGTCGTTGAGCACGGCTGGCTGGCCGTCCGGGTGCTTTTGCTTGCTGCGCACAGCGCGGCGCAGGCTGCGGTAGAGATCGGGATGCGAGTCCTTCAGATAGCTGATGATTTCGAAGTCGACGCGCTTCACCTGCGATAGATCGATCTGCTCGACGTGGACCAGGCGCAATAACTCGCGCACGGGCTTGGGCATGTCGCGTCCACTCTCGTAGCGCGAACCGCCGCTCTGAGTTACGCCTATCTGCGTCCAGAACTGCTCTTGGTTGAGACCAAGGCGGCGCCGGATTTCTCGCGGATTCAGAACTCGATCAAAGAGTTTCACGGGTGTCCCGTCGACGTTATCAGCACAAATCGACAGCCGCCAAATGCGGCAGCGATCATCAGCAAATCACTCGCGGCAATACCATTGGCATAATTGTTGACCAAACTACAAAGTAAAGCAAGTGCGCCTGGCGGCCCAGCGGCGCCGCCTGTACCGGCAATTCCATTGTCCTAGACTATGCCTTTAGAATCAAGGTAGTCGTCGTAGTTCCCCACGTAATGGGTAAGCTTGCCTCCCTCGAACTCGATAATCTGGGTCGCCAGGGACGAAACGAACTGGCGGTCATGGCTGACAAATATGAGGGTTCCGATGTAGCGTTCAAGGCCGAGGTTGAGCGACTCGATCGATTCCATGTCCATGTGATTGGTCGGCTCATCCATCAGAAGGACGTTCGGACGCTGCAACATCAATTTGCCGAACAGCATTCGGCCTCGCTCGCCTCCGGACAGTACGCGCACTGCTTTGCTCGCATCGTCGCCGGAAAACAATAGCTTGCCGAGCACGCTGCGAATCGCCTGATCATCGTCAGCCGCCTGCGCCCACTGTTTCATCCAGTCGAACACCGTGATGTCGGAATCGAACTCGTTGGTCTGATCCTGCGGGTAATAGCCGAGCGTGGCTTTCTCCGCCCATTTGACGACGCCGCCATCCGGCGCGAAGGTCTCCCACCAGGGTGCGCAACAGCGACGTCTTGCCGCCGCCGTTGGGTCCGATAATCGCGAGGCGCTGGCCCGCCTCCAGCATCATCGACAGGTCGGTAAACAGCGGGGAGCCGAAGCCCTTGGTCAAGCCAGTTAGCTCAACGGCCTGGCGATGCAGCTTGCCTTTCGGATCCAGGTCAAAGCGGATGTAGGGATTCTGGCGGCTCGACGGCTTGACGTCATCGACCTTGATCTTTTCGATCGCCTTCGCGCGCGACGTCGCTTGCCTGGCTTTCGATTTGTTGGCGCGAAACCGGCGAACAAACTCCTCCAGTTCGGCGATGCGGTCCTTGGCCTTGGAGTTCTGGGCGAGCAGCTTCTCGCGAGCTTGTGTCGACGCGATCATGTAGTCGTCGTAGCTCCCCGGATAGACACGTATCGTCCCGTAGTCCAGGTCGGCCATGTGGGTGCAAACGCTGTTCAGAAAGTGTCGATCGTGGGAAATGATGACCATCGTCGACGAGCGCGCATTCAGCACCCCTTCTAGCCAGCGTATGGTGTTGATGTCGAGATGGTTGGTCGGTTCGTCGAGCAGCAGGATGTCGGGGTTGGCGAACAGCGCCTGTGCCAACAGCACGCGCAGCTTGTAGCCGGGCGCTACATTCGCCATTGGCCCGTCGTGCAACGACTGTTCGATCTCGACGCCGAGCAGCAATTCGCCGGCGCGAGCTTCGGCGGTATAGCCGTCCAGCTCCGCCACTTTCGCCTCCAGCTCGGCGGCATGCAGATAGTCCGCGTCGCTGGCGTCAGGATCGGCGTAAATGGCGTCGCGCTCCTTGATCGTGTTCCAGAGGAGCTCGTGACCCATCAACACAACATCGAGCACACGCAGGTCCTCGAATGCGAACTGGTCCTGGCGCAGTTTGCCCAGTCGCTCGCCCGGGTCCAAGGAGACGTTCCCGGCGCTCGGCTCGAGGTCGCCGCCGAGGATTTTCATGAACGTGGACTTGCCGCAGCCGTTGGCGCCGATCAGTCCATAGCGATTGCCGTCCCCGAACTTGATCGAGACGTTCTCGAATAGCGGCTTGGCACCGAATTGCATCGTGATGTTGGAAGCGGTGAGCAAGGCCTCTCCGGGTTAGCGATGGTGGGGATTCTCGGGGACTGCTTGCCGCGGTCGGCAATGTGAGCCGGACGTGGGAGAGAAAAGCCCTACATTTTGCTAGAATGTGCGTCGTCACTCAAGCCGCTCGCGTCGGTTGACCCGCGCGACCGTTTAGAGTCCGCTCAATATCGCCGCCGCCCATGCTTCGCTACGACCTCCATTGCCACTCCACGCATTCCGACGGGCTGCTGAAACCCGCCGAACTGGCGCAGCGCGCCGCGCGGCGCGGCGTCGACGTCCTCGCACTTACCGATCACGACGAATTGAGCGGATTGGCCGAGGCGAGCAACGCAGCCAAGGAAGCCGGGATTCGATTCGTCAACGGTGCCGAGCTTTCGGTAAGCTGGCACGACGTCACACTGCATGTGGTCGGATTGAGGATCGATCCGGCGCAGCCGGACCTCGTCGCGGGTCTCGCGTCTATCCGTGAAGGGCGATCGGGCCGCGCACGGCGCATCGCCGAGTCGCTGGAGGCAGCGGGCATCCCCGGAGCCTACGCCGGCGCGATGAAGTACGTGACCAGCGAACGTTTGATCAGCCGCACCCACTTCGCACGCTTCCTGGTCGAAACCGGGCATGCGCGCGAGACCAAGGAAGTGTTCAAGCGCTTTCTGGTATCGGGCAAACCCGGTCACGTCGAGCACGAATGGGCGACGTTGGCGGATGGCGTGGCCTGGATACACGCAGCCGGAGGACAGGCGGTCCTCGCGCACCCCGGTCGTTACAAGGTAACCGCCAAAGAAATGCGCGAATTGCTCGGCGATTTCCGCGACAACGGGTGGTGACGCCATCGAGATTGTTTCGCCCAGCCACAACCACGAACAGACAG
Source organism: uncultured beta proteobacterium (assembly GCA_963749795.1). Taxonomy (GTDB): domain Bacteria; phylum Pseudomonadota; class Gammaproteobacteria; order Burkholderiales; family Casimicrobiaceae; genus PALSA-1003. Next base: position 472,870 of record CAVVOR010000010.1, on the reverse strand, counting down.
CCGAGTACGCGCGTCACGCGCGCACCTTCGGTTTTCTGGCGTCCAGCGGCTCGGACTACCACGGACCCGGCGAAGGATGGGCCGATCTGGGGGACATGCCGCCGCTTCCCGCCGGCGTCACCCCGGTCTGGAAAGACTGGTAGGAATGCCCGACCAGCATACGGTGTTCTTTCGTTTCCGATCGGACGGGGATCACCGCTGAGATGCTGGGCAACAGTCTGCTGTCGCAATTCGAAGGACTCAAATTCCGACGACAGACGATACCGTTTGTCGACACACCGGAAAAAATCGCGGACGTCGTGCGACGCATCGATGAGACTGCAAGCGCTGAAGGACGCCGTCCGCTGGTCTTCAGTTCGATCGTCGACGAAGCGATGAGCGCGCAATTGAGCCATGGCACCGCCCTCTTCCTCGATCTGTTCCAGGTTTTCATTGCCCCGCTGGAAGTCGGAACTTCACGCCAAGTCTTCACACGCGGCCGGACGCTCGCACGGTATCGCCAACAGCCATGAGTACTTTGCGCGCATGGAGGCGATCAACTTCACCCACGCTCATGACGATGGCGCCACGACGCGTGACCTCGCCAAGGCTCAGGTGATCCTGATCGGCGTTTCGCGCTGCGGCAAGACTCCAACGGCGCTCTACCTGGCCCTCCAGTTCGGGATTCTTGCTGCGAACTTTCCGCTGACCCCCGACGACTTCACCGACAAGAAACTGCCTTCCTCGATTGAGCCGTTTCGCGAAAAGCTGTTCGGACTGACGATCGACCCCGAGCGCCTGCAACAGATCCGCGAGGCGCGTCGCCCCGGCAGCAAATATGCGGCGCTCGCCAACTGTCAGTACGAGGTCCGTCAAGCGGAATTGTTGATGCAGCGCGAACGCGTGACCACGCTGGACACGACCAGTCGTTCGATCGAAGAAATTGCAACGACCGTGCTGCATCGCGCTGGCCTGCAACGAAATATTTTCTGATGTCCCGCTGAACTTCGTGCTCAATGGAGGTACCTGCAATGTCATCGGAGCCATCGCTGTCGATTGACCCGGAGCAACTGGCCGCGCTGGCGGCGTTCGACACGCCGACGATATGCAACGCGCTCGAATTGCTGATGCCCGAGGCACGCGCCAGCGGTTATACGTACAAGGCGGCGCTGTGCGGCTTCCCTGCACGGAAACCCGTTGTCGGCTTTGCTCGGACTGCCCGCATCAGGGCTAGATTGGCGCCGGCCGGGACGCCGGCTGAAGTCGCGGCCGTTCGCCAGAATTACTATCGCTACGTCGATGCCGGGCCCAAGCCGGCTGTAATCATGATGCAGGATCTGGACGGCGCAGACGCGGGCTACGGCGCGTTCTGGGGAGAGGTTCAATCGGCGATCCATGCGGGCCTCGGCGCCATCGGGCTAATCACCAACGGCTCGGTGCGCGACATCGATCAGTGGGCGCCCGGCTTTCAGTTTCTCGCCGCGCAGACCGCACCGTCGCACGCCTATGCCAACGTTGTCGACTTCGGGGGCGAGGTCGAAGTCCTCGGCATGCGGGTTCGTTCGGGCGACATTGTGCACGCGGATCGTCACGGTGCAGTCGTGGTACCAGTCACCGCGATCGCACGATTGCCGGTGGCCGCGCGGCAGATCGCCCAGCGCGAAGCGCGCATCCTCGACGTGGCCCGCGCGCCTGATTGCACGGCGGAGAAATTGATCGACTTGTTCGGCAAACTGGACGACGCGCACTGACCAACTTGCCGGCCAGTTGGGCTCGCGGCGCCGACATTTGCCAGCGCACCTGCGGCCGCGTAGCGGCACGCCACGGTCATTCAATTAGTTACAAAATTCCCACCCCATTGGGCAAGCCGTCCTCGCGTTGCCGCACGTTCGCCGCTGTTAAAATACGGAAACGAATATTTCGCGGGTGACCTTGATGATTCGCCGTTATTTGCTTCTACTCGCTCTGCTCGCCATGCCGCTGTCCGCTGCGGCGGTCGACTATACCGACATCTGGTTCAATCCGGCGGAATCGGGTTGGGGCGTGAACATGGTGCAGAGCGACCAGGTGATGTTCGTAACGTTTTTCATTTACGGCCCTGATAACAGACCGATCTGGTACGTGGCCACGGTCAGTGCAGACGCGAACGGCAACTACAACGGTGCGCTGTTCGTCACCACCAGCGGCACTTACTTTGCGCAACCTTGGAACCCGTCGCAGTTCGCAGGCAGCGCGGTTGGGTCGGTCTCCTTCGTTCCCACCAGCAGCTACACCGGGAACCTGACCTACAGCATCACTAACGGCCCAACCGTCACCAAGTCGATCCAGAGACAAACGCTGACAGCAATACCGCTTGCGGCCGCATACGCCGGGGCACAAGCAGGCAGCTATACGAACTGCAACAACAAACTTCCTCGCGTACACCGATTTTTTCAACGTTAACGTGACGCAAATCACCGGCGGCAACCTGACGTTTTCCTTTGTTTATGGAAGCGGCCTGAGCTGTACCATGGCGGGGATGTACTCGCAGTTCGGCCAGCAAACTACCATTTCGAGCGCGCAGTATCAGTGCTCTGACGGTCTCAAGACGACCGCGACAATATCCGAAATCAAAGCCACTGGCCAAGGGATCGAAGGCCATTTCGTCTCGCCCGACGTTGGCGGAGGCTGTGGTGAAGACGCGACTTTCTCAGGGGTCTTGCTGCAGTAAGACCTCCGCCAACGCCGCCTATAGGCGACTTGAGCGTGTCGTCAAAGCTCGTCCCGCGCTCCGCTGCCTGACACATTCGAAGAGCGCGATGGCTGCGGCGGCCGCGGCGTTGAGCGACTCGAAACCTCCCGGCATCGGAATCGTCACCTTGAGCTTAGTGGCTGCCAGAAGCTCCGCGGAAACGCCCGCACCTTCATTGCCGACAACTAGCGCGACGGGGCCGCCCAGATTCGCGTCGAACAGCGACACTCCCCCGCTCGCAACGGTCGCGGCGGTGACGCCGCGATAGGCGTGAACCCACGCAAGAAGATCGGTATCTTCAAAGATGTCGAGTTGAAAGTGGGCGCCCTGCGCAGCGCGCAGGACCTTGGGCGACCACGCGAATACGCAATGGGCTGAGGTGAACACCTGAGCAACCCCGGCGGCAGCTGCGCTGCGCAAGATCGATCCCATGTTTCCCGGGTCCTGGATATCGTCGAGCAGCAGGCAAAACTCGCTGGAACGCTTGAACACCGGCTGCGGGGCGGTGACGACGGCAAGTACGCCGGTGCTCGGCGGCAGTTGAGTCAATTCGGCCCACGTCTTTTCAGAAACGATCAGAACGTCGGGAGGCTTCATACCGCCAGGAATGGCGCGCAGTGACGCACCCGATGCAGCCCCAGCAGCGACAATCACCAACTCCGGCGCGCCGTGACGGGCGCTGAAGGCGGCAACCAGATGTTCGCCTTCGAGCACGCAGCGCCCGGACTTTCGGCGCTCACGCGAGGACGCGATGAGCCGCATGGCCTCTTTGAGGCGCGGATTGTCGGGCGACGTGACGTGCGGCATCTAGACTTTTCTACCCCGAACGCCACGGCGACGACGCTAGCGGGTTTGCGCGAGGCGGACCAGTGACGGTGTGCGGCGCGGTCGCGGGCTCGGGCGGCAACTGGAAATATATCTCGTCCTGCTTGATCATGCCCAGTTCTGACCGGGCGCGCTCTTCGATTGCTTCGGTCCCTTGCTTCAAGTCCCGCACTTCGGCGTCGAGAGCACTGTTGCGCACTCGCAGCGCTACGTTGGATTGCCGTTGCGCCTCCACTTGGCCGTTGAGGTCACGCACGCGAAGCCAGCCTCCCTTGCCCAGCCACATCGGGTATTGCAAGGCGACGATCAGAAGCGCAAAGGTGATTGCTAGCAGACGCACGGAGGCTATTTCAGCTGGTAGAACGCCGCTCGCCCAGGATAGTTGGCGACATCGCCCAAATCTTCCTCGATGCGCAGCAGTTGATTGTACTTGGCGATGCGATCAGAACGCGACAATGAACCCGTCTTGATTTGCCCCGCGTTTGTGCCCACAGCGATGTCCGCGATCAGGCTGTCCTCGGTTTCGCCGGAACGATGCGAGACGACGGCAGTGTAGCCGGCGCGTATCGCCATGTTGATGGTGGCGAAGGTCTCGGTCAGCGTACCGATCTGGTTAATTTTGATCAGAATCGAATTGGCGACACCCTTGGCGATGCCCTGCTTGAGTATTTTCGTATTCGTCACGAAAAGGTCGTCACCGACGATCTGCACCTTCCTGCCGAGCCGATCGGTCAGCAGCTTCCAGCCGTCCCAGTCGTGTTCCGACATCCCGTCCTCGATCGAGATGATCGGATACTTGTCGACCCACGCCGCGAGGTAGTCCACCATCTGCGAGCGAGTCAACTTCGCGCCCTCGCCGTCGAGGCTGTACATGCCATCCTTGTAATACTCCGACGCGGCGCAGTCGAGCGCGATGGCAATGTCGGTTCCCGGCGTGTAGCCTGCCTTGTCGATCGCAGCGAGCAACAGATCCAGCGCCGCCTCGTTCGATGGAAGGTTCGGCGCGAAGCCGCCTTCGTCGCCGACGGTCGTAGGCATACCTTTGGAGTCGATCAATTTTTTGAGTGCGTGAAACACTTCGGACCCGTAGCGCAGCGCCTCGCGAAACGTCGGCGCACCGAGCGGGACGAGCATGAATTCCTGCATGTCGATGCTGTTGTTGGCGTGCGCGCCGCCATTGATCACGTTCATTAGCGGTACCGGCATCGCCATTTCGCCCGATCCGCCGAGATATCGATACAGAGGCAGCGTGGATTCCTCGGCAGCCGCCTTGGCCACCGCGCACGACACAGCGAGAATCGCATTGGCGCCGAGCCGCGATTTGTTCTCGGTGCCGTCGAGATCGATCATCGTCCGGTCGATAAAAGCCTGCTCCGATGCATCGAGGCCGATGATCGCTTCGCAGATCTCGGTGTTGACGTGCTCGACCGCCTTCTGCACGCCCTTCCCACCGTAGCGCGCAGCGTCCCCATCGCGCAACTCCATCGCTTCCTTGGAACCAGTCGAAGCCCCCGAGGGCACCGCAGCGCGACCACTGGTGCCGGATTCAAGAACAACGTCGGCTTCGATCGTTGGATTTCCGCGTGAATCGAGAATCTCCCGGGCGATCACGTCGACAATGGCGCTCATGCTGGCTTCCCCCTGCTCGATAATCGTTTATCTATCATCGGTTGTCTGTCAGACCACTGCGCTTCGCGTCCCGCGTCTTCATGTTCAATGCTGCATGAGCGAAGTTTCGGCAAAAGGCCTCCGCTTTACCAATGCATCGAGTTGGACCAGCGTCGATAACAGTTCGCGCATCCGATCCAGCGGCCACGCGTTCGGTCCGTCAGACAAAGCTTTTGCCGGATCGGGATGCGTCTCCATGAAGACTCCAGCGACGCCGACGGCAATCGCCGCCCGCGCCAGCACCGGCACGAATTCTCGTTGTCCCCCCGACACTGCGCCCTGACCTCCGGGAAGCTGCACCGAATGCGTCGCGTCGAAGACGATCGGACAACCCGTGGCGCGCATGATGGCGAGCGAGCGCATGTCGGAAACCAGATTGTGGTAGCCGAAACTGGCGCCTCGCTCGCAGACGAGGATATTGTCGCGCCCACTCGCTTCGCGAGCCTTGGCGACGACATTGCTCATGTCTTCGGGCGCAAGGAACTGGCCCTTCTTGATGTTGACCGGTTTGCCCGCGGCGGCGACTGCCTGAATGAAATCGGTCTGCCGACAGAGAAATGCCGGTGTCTGCAACACGTCCACGACGGCGGCCACTTCAGCTATCTCGTCCACTGTGTGCACGTCAGTCAATATCGGGACGCCGAGCTGACGCCTGACCTCGGAAAGGATGCGCAAACCCTCCTGCATGCCGACGCCGCGAAACGATTTCGACGAACTGCGGTTGGCTTTGTCGTAAGAGGACTTGAATATGAAGGGAATCGACAGTTCGGCGCAGATTGCCTTCAGCTGTCCTGCCACGTCGATTTGCAGTTGCTCCGATTCAACGACGCACGGGCCGGCGATAAGGAACAGAGGCCGGTTGAGTCCGACCTCGAATCCACAAAGATTCATCGAGGGGCCTAAGCGACCAGCTGCGCGCGTGCGCGCGGCGCCTCGCCGTGCGCGACCTGGCGGCGTTCTAAGGCCGCTTTGACGAACGCGATAAAGAGCGGATGGCCGCGACGCGGGTTCGACGTGAATTCCGGGTGAAACTGGCATCCGAAGAACCACGGGTGATCGCCAAGCTCGATCATTTCGCAAAGATCACCTGCCGTCGGGCTTTTGGCGCGAGCCGACACGACCAGGCCTGCGGTTTGCAGTCGCGGCAGGTAGTGGTTGTTGACTTCGTATCGGTGCCGATGTCGCTCGGCGACCGTTGCTGCGCCGTAAATACGCTGCGCCAGCGAACCAGGAACGATTTCGCACGACTGCCCACCCAGGCGCATGGTGCCGCCGAGATTTGACTGTGCGTCGCGCTTTTCGATCGTGCCGTCGCGGTTCTGCCACTCGGTCACCAGCGCCACCACCGGATGCGGCGTATCGGCGTCGAATTCGGTGCTGTTGGCGTTCGCAAGCCCGGCCTTGTGGCGCGCGTATTCGATGACGGCCAGCTGCATGCCCAGGCATATGCCGAGATACGGGACGCTATTCTCGCGCGCATACTTGATCGCCCGGATCTTGCCTTCGACGCCGCGTTTTCCGAATCCACCCGGAACCAGGATCGCGTCCATGTTCTTCAGGCAATCGATGCCGTCGCGTTCAACCGCTTCCGAGTCGACGTAGTGGATGTTGACCTTGCTGCGCGCATGAATGCCAGCATGAGTCAACGCCTCGGAAAGCGATTTGTATGATTCGGTAAGGTCCACATACTTGCCGACCATCGCGATACTGATCTCGTGCTCCGGATGCACCAGCGCGTCCACGAGTTTTGTCCACACCGACAGATCGGCCGGACGCGGACTTAAGTTGAGCTTGCGGCAGACAATTTCGTCGAGGCCTTCGGCGTGCAGCGCTGCGGGTATTTTGTAGATCGAGTCGGTGTCCAGCGCGGGGATCACCGCTTCCGCGGGAACGTTGGTGAAAAGTGCGATCTTGCGCCGGTCGCCGTCTGCCAATGGACGGTCGGCACGACAGAGCACGACGTCAGGCTGAATACCGATCTCCCGCAGTTCCTTGACGGAATGCTGCGTCGGCTTGGTCTTCATTTCGCCGGCTGCCGCAATGTAAGGGACCAGCGTCAAGTGGATATAACAGACGTTGTCGCGGCCGAGATTAATGCCGAGCTGACGAATCGCTTCCAGAAACGGCAGCGACTCGATGTCGCCGACCGTGCCGCCGACCTCGACCACGGCGACTTCCGCCTCACCCGCGCCGGTGGCGATCCAACTCTTGATTTCGTCGGTGATGTGCGGAATGACCTGGACCGTGCCACCGAGATAGTCGCCGCGACGTTCCTTGCGGATGACACTTTCGTAGATCTGCCCTGTCGTGAAATTGTTGCGCTTGGCCATCTTCACGTCAGTGAAGCGTTCGTAGTGGCCGAGATCGAGATCCGTTTCTGCCCCGTCTTCAGTGACGAAAACCTCACCGTGCTGAAATGGGCTCATCGTGCCCGGGTCAACGTTGATGTAGGGGTCGAGCTTTAGATTGGTGACACGGATGCCGCGGGAGGTGAGGATCGCGGCCAGAGACGCGGCGGCGATGCCCTTCCCGAGAGAGGAAACGACGCCGCCAGTCACGAAAACGAACTTGGTCATAAGCGACAAGTCCTGGAAATTGGTAGTTTACCGGAACCGTCGCTGGCGCACAAACGGGCGGCTGGCGGATCGACGCGCACCGCGGCCCGTGTCAGTGGCGTATCACCACCTCTCACCCGCGCTGCGCAAGCGCTGCCGTTCACGCCCCGCCGACCGATGCGACGGAGCTTAGTCTCAGGCGTCGAGGCCGGCCGCCATCCTCTGCTGCACCTTATCGCGGCCGATCAGAAGCAGCACGGCATCGATCGAAGGTGTGGTCGGCGTTCCAGCGACCAGCATGCGCAAAGGCATCATCACTTGCGGCGCCTTGAGGCCGTGCTGCGCGGCCGCGCCCTTGATCGCGCTTGCGATGGCCTCGCGCTCCCAAGGCACCCGCGCCAATTCCGTCTTGAGCGCAATCAGCGCCGGCCGATTGGACGCATTGAGAAACTCGGCCAGTTTTTCCGGGGCAGCGGGCGACTGCACATAGAAGTACCGCGCAGCTTCGGCGGCCTCAGCCAGCGTCGCCGCACGATCGCGCAGGAGCGCGCCTACCGCTGACGGCGCCGGACCGCTTGCGGGATCAAGCCCGGCGCCGATCGAGAAACGGCGTCAATCGCTCGCCCAGTTCGATATCAGGCAAACGTTTCAGATGCTCGTGGTTCACCCATTTCAGCTTCTCCGGATCGAATCGTCCGGGCGACGGCGAAAGTCCTTCGAGATCGAACCACTCGAGGAACTGCTTTGCGCGAAAACACTTCGTCGTCGCCGTGTGACCAGCCAAGCCGAGCCAGGTAGTTGATCACCGCATCAGGAAGGTAGCCGTCGTCGCGGTACTGCAGAACACCGCGGGCACCGTGGCGTTTCGATAGCTTGTCGCCGTCGGGCGTGAGAACGGTCGGCAGGTGGCGCATAGACGGGCACGGTGCCGCCGAGCGCCCGTATCATGTTGATCTGCCGTGGCGTGTTGTTCACGTGGTCGTCGCCGCGAATGACGTGCGTGATACGCATGTCCAGATCGTCGACGACCACGCAGAAATTGTAGGTCGGCGTGCCGTCGGAGCGCGCGATGACGAGATCGTCGAGTTCGTCGTTGGCAATTTCGATGCGGCCCTTGACCGCGTCGTCCCAGCTGACGACACCCCCGACTGGATTGCGAAAGCGCACCACCGGCGGGACGCCCGCAGGAACCGGAGGCAGCGTCTTGCCGGCGTTCTCCGGGCGCCAGCGGCCGTCGTAGCGAGGCTTGTCGCCGCGCGCCATTGCTCCGCGCGCAGCGCGTCGAGCTCTGCGCTGGTCGTGTAGCAGTGGTACGCGCTCCCGGCGGCGAGCATATCCGCGATCACCGCGCGATAGCGTTCCATCCGCTGCATCTGGTAGAACGGACCTTCGTCGTAATCGAGACCGAGCCACGCCATGCTATCGAGGATCGCTTGTGACGCCTCGGGCGTCGAACGTTCGACGTCGGTGTCCTCGATACGCAGGATGAACGCGCCGCCGTGCGCGCGCGCGAAGGCCCAGGGATAGAGTGCCGAGCGGATGTTGCCGAGATGAAGAAAGCCGGTCGGACTGGGCGCGAAGCGGGTGCGAACGGGCGTCACTGGCACGGAGCATCGACGGGCCGTATCGCGCGTTGCCAGCGCAAATCGAGCGTGGTCGGCGTCGCCGGATTGGACGTGTTCGCTCGCGATCTTCATGCGGCCCGGGCGTGTGGCCGTGCGCCCAGAAGCGCGCGACGCGTCGCGCCTCGGCTTCGTTGGCGTTGACGGGGAACGTCGTCGTAGTTGCGTCCGCCCGGATGCGACGACGTGGTACGTGCAGCCGCCGAGCGAGCGCCGCGGCCCAGGTATCGACGAGATCGAACGTCAGCGGTGCCTGCACGCCGATGGTCGGATGCAGCGCCGACGGCGGGCTCCACGCGCGAAAGCGCACGCCCGCGACAAATTCGCCGCGGACTACCCGGTCGGCAGTCAAGCGGCAACGCGCGGCCGTTGCAGGCGACGACGATGGCGCCCGCCGGTCATGCCGACCACCTTGCACCTGCAGCCGCTCGACCGACGAATCGACGTAGCGCGCGGTGCCGCCTGCGCTGATTTCCTCACCCAGCACGTGCCAGGGCTCGATCGCCTGACGCAGCTCCATGGTCACGCCGTCGTAGGTCGACCGTGCCGAACCGCGGAAAACGGAACTCGACGAAGGGCGCGAACCACGCAGGCGTCGAACGCGTAGCCGAACGCGTTGAGTTCGCGCGACGACGTCGCGCATGTCGGCACGACGAAATGCGGCAGCAGCCAGCGATCGTGCAGCGCCGTTCCCCAGCGAATCAAGCCGCCTCGATAGGGCTGCTGCCAGAACCGCGCGACCAGCGCGCGCAGCAGCAGCATCTGCACCGCGCTCATTCGCGCATGCGGCGGCATTTCGAACGCGCGAAATTCGAGCAGGCCCAGGCGACCGGTCGCCGTGTCGGGCGAATACAGCTTGTCGATCGAGAATTCGGAGCGGTGCGTGTTGCCGGTCAGATCGGTCAGCAAATGGCGCAGCAACCGGTCGACGAGCCATGGCGACGCGCTCGTCTTTCCTGGCCTCGTGCTTGCGTTCCAGCTGCTGGAACGCGATCTCGAGTTCGTAGAGACGGTCGTCGCGCGCCTCGTCGACGCGCGGCGCCTGGCTGGTCGGCCCGACGAACATGCCGGAAAACAGATACGACAGCGCCGGATGGTTCTGCCAATAGGTGATGAGGCTCTGCAGCAGATCGGGCGCCGCAGCAGCGGACTGTCGGCGGGAGTCGCCCCGCCCAGCGTGACGTGGTTGCCGCCGCCGGTGCCGGTGTGGCGGCCATCGAGCATGAATTTTTCGGTGCGCGAGGCGCGTCTGCCGCGCCTCCTCGTACAGCGTCTGCGGTCGTCGCGATGAGTTCGCGCCACGACGCTGCCGGATGGATGTTGACTTCGATCACGCCCGGATCGGGCGTGACCTTGAGCACCGTGCACGCGCGGATCGCGCGGCGGCGTGTAGCCCTCGATCGACGACCGGCAGCCGCATGCGCCTGCGCCGTGTCCTCGATCGCCGCTAGCAGCGCGATGTAGTCTTCGATGCTGCTTCGAGCGGCGGCATGAACACGTGCAGGTGGCCGTTGCGCACCTGCGACGGTCAGCGCAGTCTTGATCACTTCGCGCGGCTTGGCGCGTGCGCGAGCGACCTGCGAGCCGGACGACGCCGACGCAGCGCGCGGGCAGCTCGTCGCGCGGCGCGAACGGGTCGAGCGGCAAGGTCGGGCTCAGGTTCCTCTTCGGGCAGGACGCCGGGCAGCGACGACAACGGCAGGCGCAAGCCCAGCGGCGAATCGCCGGCGACCGCGTACAGGCGCTCGCGCCGCAGCGGCCATGGGCTCGTTTCCCAAACAGTGACTCGCTTGGCCGTGCCCTCGTTGGCGCGTTGCCTTGAGCGGCAGCACGAACCCGGCGGGCGCTCCGAGCCCGGCCAGCAGCAGACGCGCGAGGCGAGCGCGCTCGTCCGGATTGCGAAAGATCGGCCTGCAGCGGATCGGCATTGATCGGCAGCGCGGCTTCGTCCTTGAGCAGCACGGGCACGTCTTCGTAGGCCGTCATGCACAGCGCGCGGGGGAAGCCCAAGCGCGACGGCGAGCGCTCCGGCGTAAGTCGCGCGCTGCCGCGACGTCTGCCTTGCCGCGTGCGCGGGTGTCGGCGATCAGCGCAGCATCGCGCCACAAGGCGACGCCGTCGGTGCGCCAGTAAACGCCGAGCGCCCAGCGCGGCAACGGCTCGCCGGGATACCATTTGCCCTGGCCGATATGCAGGAACCCGTCCGGGCGCGAATCGTGCCTTGCAGGCGGCGCAGCAGCGCTTCGGCCAGCTCGCGTTTTTTGGCGCGACAGCGCGGCGACAGTTCCACTCGGCGCCTTCCATGTCGTCGATCGAGACGAACGTCGGCTCGCCGCCCTGCGTGAGACGCACGTCGTGTGCGACCGAGATCGGCGTCGACGCGCTCGCCCAGCGCGTCGATGGCCGCCCATTGCTCGTCGCGTGTAAGGCTTCGTTACGCGCGGATCCTCGTGCACGCGCGTCACCGTCATCGCGACGTCGAATTCGACGTTGGCAGACGTCGGTGTAGCCGACGACGGGCGCGGCGTTGCCAGGATCTGCCGTGCACGCGAGCGGGATGTGCCCTTCGCCGGCGAGCAAGCCGGACGTCGGATCGAGGCCGATCCAGCCGGCGCCCGGGAGGTAGACTTCGGCCCACGCGTGCAGGTCGGTGAAATCGCGTTCGGGTGCCCGAGGGTCCGTCGAGCGCCTTGACGTCGGCGACGAGCTGGATCAGATAGCCGGACGCGAAGCGCGCCGCGAGCCCAAGGTGCCGCAGGATCTGCACCAGCAGCCAGCCGGTATCGCGGCACGAGCCGCATGCGTAGCTCGAGCGTCTCCTCGGGCGTCTGCACGCCCGGCTCCATGCGGACCAGGTAGCGAATCTCGTTCTGCAGCTGCTGGTTCAGGCGCACCAGCATCGGCACGGTCTGCTCGCCGGGCGCGATCGTGGCGCGAAATCCGTCGAGCCAACGCCTCGAAGCGCGGTCCTATGCGGCGATGTCTCCAGGAACGGGACCAGTTCCTTCGCCAGCGCCGGCGCATAGGCAGAACGGAAACGTCTCGGCGTACGGCTCGACGAAGAAATCGAACGGATTGATCACCGTCATGTCGGCGACCAGATCGACGACGATCTCGATCCGGTCGACGCGGTCGGGGAACACGACCCGCGCAACCCAGTTGCCGTACGGGTCCTGCTGCCAGTTCAGGAAATGCTTGGCGGGCTCGACGTTGCAGCGAATAGCTGAGGATCGGCGTGCGGCAGTGCGGCGCAGGCCGCAAGCGCACCTCGTGCGGCGACGCGTTGACGAACCGGTCAAATTTGTAGCTGGTGCGGTGCTGCAGCGCTACGCGGATGGCCATGCGACGGCGACGCGGATCATGACCATTCCGGGATCGGTAATTCGGCGAAGACGCGGCGCAAGCCTTCGCCCCATTGAGTGTGAATCATCTGGAAATACGGATCGGATTCCTCGATCCGTCTTTTTGCGCCAGATCGTCAGGCTATCGGTCTGTATACGACCATATCGATCGGCAATCCGACCGAAATATTCGAACGCATCGTCGAGTCGAACGACACGAGCGTGCATTTCGCGGCTTCCTGCAAGGTGCTCGTTCGCTTGATCACCCGGTCGATGACCGGCTTCCCGTATTTGCTCTCGCCGATCTGGAAATAGCAGGTATCGGGCGTGGCCTCGATGAAATTGCCTTCGCTGTACACCTCGAACAGCCGCGGCGGCTCGCCACGCACCTGGCCACCGACGATGAAAGTCGCGTACGAATCGATGTTGTTCTGCAGCAGGTACGGGCCGTCGCGAGTCTTTACCTCGCGCAGCGCGTCACCTACCAGCCGAGCCACGTCGAACATCGACGTCGGCATTCCAAAGCTGCAGCTGACTGTCGCCGCGAACGGGAGCGTTGTTCGATCAGGTTCAGCGCGCTTTGCGTAATTGACAGATTGCCGGACGACAGCGTTATGATCAACGCGATCGCCGTCGCGTACGAACGTGCGCATCTTGGAGAATCGGCCAACCTGGTCGACGCCCGCATTGGTGCGCGAATCCGAGGCGAAAATCATCCCGGCGTCGAGCGACATGGCAACGCAATAAGTCATGAACGAACGATCATCAACGGCGAAGAGCGCAATTTTAACTCGGGCGCGAAGCTTCTAGTAGGTTGGGACGAGGAACTGCTTGTTGATTTCGTCGCCCAGGTCCGAAATACGGTCCAGAAACTCCATAAGGTACTCATGCAACCCGAGTTCGATAATGTCGTCAGTTCGCGCGAAATGCAACCTCGCGTGCAACTCGCCGCTGGAACGCCGGATCTCCTTCGACTGTCGGTGCACAGCACGCTGAGCGTATCGTTGATAAAACTCATGCACGAGTGCAGGGATCGCGGCATGTCCTCGCGCAGTATCAGCAGTTCGGCGACGCGGCGCGGCGTAATGACGTCGCTGTAGATCTTGCGGTACGACTCGAACCCGGAAACCGAGCGCAGCAGCGCTCCCCATTGGTAGTAGTCGACGGCACCGCCCACCTCCGCCGCCGAGGGCAGCAGCGTGTGGTATTTGACGTCGAGAATCCGCGCAGTGTTGTCCGCCCGCTCGATGTGCGTGCCAAGACGGATGAAATGGTAGGCCTCGTCGCGCAGCATCGTACCGAAGGTCACGCCGCGGAACAGGTGCGAGCGCATTTTCACCCATCCGAGAAACTCCGAAACGCCAGCGCCCTGGACGCGTTCGTAATCCTGACCGCGAATGTCCAGCCACGCGGAATTGAGATCCTCGTACATTTCCGAAGTTATCGCGCCGCGCACGGCGCGGGCCGACTCGCGTGCCGAGCGCAGGCAACAGAAAATCGATGACGGATTGGATCCGTCGAGGATCATGTAGCGCAGCACGTGCTCGGCGGAGAGTTGGGGGAAGCGCTCGTAGAATGCCGTCGCAAGACCCGACGTGATAAGGGGCACGGCCCAGGGCTCGGCCCACGCGAGCCCGGGCTCGACCGCCTCGTAAGGCAACAGCGACATCTTGTAAGTGACGTCGAGCAGGCGCGCGGTGTTTTCAGCGCGCTCGATGTGGCGCGCCATCCAGTACAAGTCATTTGCGGTGCGGCAGAGCATCGGTCCTTACCTCATCCATGGCGTGGCAGTAGCGCCACGGGCTACGTCCCCGGGGTACGTTCTTGACTCGGCTAACGGCGTGGCCTTGGCTCATGCCATCACCCAGGTATCTTTGGTTCCGCCACCTTGCGACGAATTGACCACGAGCGAGCCTTCGCGCAAAGCAACTCGAGTAAGACCTCCGGGCACGAGGCCGACGCTCTTGCCCGAAAGCACGTAAGGGCGAAAGTCGATATGCCGAGGCGCCAGCCCGGAAGCTACAAAGGTCGGACAGGTCGATAGCGACAGCGTCGGCTGCGCAATGTACCCGCGGGGTTGGAGAGATGCGGGCGCGAAATGCTTCGCGCTCGGCAGCGCTCGCGGTCGGCCCGACCAGCATCCCATAGCCTCCTGCTCCGTGCACCTCCTTGACCACCAGCTCGTCAAGACGGCTCAGGCATTCGCGCAGGTCCTCTTCCTTGTGCAGTTGCAGCGTTGGCACGTTCTTCAGAATCGGCTCCTCGGAGAGGTAGAAGCGGATCATGTCAGGCACGTAGGGATAGATCGATTTGTCGTCGGCGACGCCGGTGCCAATCGCGTTGGCCAGCGTCACTTTTCCCGCGCGATAGGCGGCGAACAGTCCGGGCACTCCCAACTGGGAGTCCGGCGCGGAATGCCTGCGGATCCAAAAAGTCGTCATCGACGCGCCGATACAGAACATGGACCCGTTGCGGCCCTCGCGTTGTTCGCATGTAGACGGCATCGTTCTGAACAAACAGGTCCTGCCCCTCGACCAGCTCGACGCCCATTTGCTGCGCGAGAAACGCGTGCTCGAAGTACGCAGAATTGTAGGCGCCCGGCGTGAGCACGGCCACCTCGGGGTCGCCGACTCCCACTGGCGCGACCGCGTGCAAGTTCTCCAGCAAAAGATCCGGATAGTGGTCCACCGGCCTGATCGATTGCGTCGCAAACAGCTCCGGAAATAACCGCATCATCATCTTGCGGTTTTCAAGCATGTACGACACGCCCGACGGCACACGGAGGTTATCCTCCAATACGTAGTATTCGCCCTGGTCCGCTCGCACGATATCGACGCCGGCCACGTGGGCATAGATGCCGCCCGGCACATCCATGCCCTGCATTTCGCTGCGATACTGTGTGTTCGCCAGCACCCTCTCGGTAGGCACGATGCCGGCCTTCAGGATGCGATGCTTGTGGTAGATGTCGTGCAGAAACAGATTCAGCGCCTTGACGCGTTGCTTCAAACCTTTCTCGAGAATTGCCCATTCGGTTGCCGGAATAATCCGCGGCACGATATCGAACGGAATCAGCCGCTCGGTTCCCGCATCTTCTCCATAAACCGCGAACGTAATGCCCAAGCGATGGAAAGCGCGTTCGGCCTCCTCGCGTTTCTGAGCGATCTTTTCGGCAGGCGTCCGTTCGAGCCAGTCGGCGAAGGCCTTGTAATGGGGGCGGACCGGCTGGCCAGCCGGACCCATTTCGTCGTAATAGAGACGGGACACTTTCGGCTTATCCTCGATTTATGGGTGTTTCAGCAAGACTTGAGCCAGCAAAAAATTTGCTTTTGCCTCTATAAGCTTACACAAAAGCGGCCGCCGCCCGGCGGGATCCGACGGCTTGGAGGCACGAAAAACGCACCACGCCAGTGCCATTTTTGTTCAGGACAGGGCTGGACACCGACCCAATCGGGTTTGACCCTCGCTTCGGCTGCGTGATTAAATGTGCACTCCTGTCTGGGTTCGCGCGGGCGGTTAGCTCAGGGGTAGAGCACTGCCTTCACACGGCAGGGGTCACTGGTTCGATGCCAGTATCGCCCACCATGGAACCGAGGGGTTACACGCAAGTGTAACCCCTATTTTTTTGCCGTCTTTCGCGCATCGAACAACATCGCATCAATTTCTACCAAATATTTTCCGAAAACTTGCCGGGAGGCACGACGATGACTGTTGATTTCAATGACAAGCATCGGATTGATGCATTCGTGTTCGACGCCTACGGAACCTTGTTCGACGTGCAGTCGGTGGCGAAATTGGCGGAACAGTTTTTCGCCGGCAAAGGCGAGCTGCTTACACAACGCTGGCGCATCAAGCAACTCGAATATAGCTGGTTGCAAAGTCTGATGCAGAGCGCCGCACAACCGCGCAAGGACTTTGCCGCAGTCACGGCCCACGCGCTGGACCATGCCTGCGAGTCGCTGGGCGTGCCCCTGTCCAACTCGGTGCGTACCCGACTACTTGCCGCGTACCTCCATCTCGACTTGTTTCCCGATGCCAAGGCAACGTTGGCACGCCTCGCTCCAACACCACGCGTCATCCTCTCCAACGGGACGCTGGCGATGCTGCAGCCGCTGGTAGACGACGCTGGCTTGGCACCGCACATCGACGCCATCCTTTCGGTCGACGCCGCTGGTGTCTACAAGCCCGCGCCGCGCGTCTATCAACTCGCCGCGGATCACTTGCGCCTGGCGCCCGAGCACATCGGCTTCGTATCATCCAACTGCTGGGACGCCATCGGCGCCAAGGCATTCGGTTTCACTGTCTTCTGGGTCAACCGTGCGCGCGCAGCACCGGATCGCCACGGGCCGCAGCCCGATTGCACCGTCGATTCGCTGGCAGAGCTGGTCCCGATTCTCGTTCCGTAGTGCGGCCGCCGCCGCATGCCGCCCGAGCGTCTCCGGTCGGACGCACTGTGCGCCGCATCAGGGCATGTACTGCCCGCCATTAACCTCGATTACCTGTCCAGTCACATAGCCGCTCATCGCGTCGGATGCGAGGTAGACAAACGTCCCGGCGCATTCGTCCGCTGTACCGAGCCGATTCATAGGTATGGTTGCCTGCATCGCCTTGAGCTGCTCAGCCGTCGAGTAGCGCTCATGAAACGGCGTCGTGATCACGCCCGGCGAGACGGCATTCACCCGGATCTTGTCTGCGACCAATTCCTTGGCCCAGCCTTTGGTGGCGGTGGAAATGAAGCCTTTGGCGCCCGCATAAATGATTGCGCCGCCGCCACCGCCGTGCCGCGCGGCGATCGAACTTACATTGATGACGTTTCCATTACCCTGCTTGCGCATCACGGGAACGACTTCGTGCATGAACATTGCGACCTGGGTCACGTTCAGCGTGAGAACGCGCGTCAGGAACTCGTCGCTGTAATCCTCGATTTTCGTGCGTTCGACGAGTCCGCCCGCGTTGTTGATCAGGACGTCGATGCGGCCGAAGGCCGCCAGCGAATCGGCCACGATACGCTTGACGTTCGGTGTCTGCGTCACGTCGCCGCTGACGAGCGCCGCCTGTCCACCCAATTTTTTTACCTGGGCGGCGACCTCCTCAGCCGCCGGCTTGCTGGCGTTGTAGTGGATCACCACGCGACTCCCGAGACGCCCGAACGCCAGCGCCGCCGCGGCGCCGATGCCCGTCGACGCGCCGGTGATCAACACGACTTTGCCCTTTAGATCCGAACTCATCGATTGCTCCTCATGCAGTGCATGTCAGTTTTATTTGTGTGGGATGGAATTGCCCGACTGCGGGTCGCAGATCCAGCCGCGCGGTCGCTCACTCGTTTTTTCGGCGCAGTGTTCACCCAAACGCCGCAGCCCAATTGTACTGGATGAACCGCTCGCCGCCGGGACGGAAACACACGCGAACTAAATCCTTTTCGCGCCGCGACAGGCGCGCGACCGCATCACGGATTGCCGCAATTGCCGCAGGTCGTGGATAACTTTTGCGATGAGCGAGTGCCACCCGTCGTGACGGCACCGGTTTGGCGAACGGCACTGATACCACCAGTTTGCTGTGATACTTCGCGATCAGCGCATCGCGCGGCAGCACCGAAACCCCCAAGCCCGACGCGACCATGTTGCGCACGGTCTCCAGCGAATTGGTACGCGTAATCTGCGCGTTGCCGCGATTGAGTTCGGGACAGGCATCGAGGACCTGATCGCGAAAGCAGTGGCCAATGTTGAGCAAGATCGCATGCTCATCGGCGAGTTCGGCAGGGTCCACCGACTTGCGCTTGGCCCACGGATGCTGGGCGGGCACGACTACCTGAAATGGCTCTTCATAGAGGTAATGCGTGACGATGCTGGGCGCCTGGAACGGCAATGCCACGATGGCTGCGTCGATGCGCCCGGTGCGCAACGACGATTCCAGGTTCTCGGTCAGATTTTCTTCGAGTTCCAGCGGCATTGCCGGCGCCAGTTTGTTGAGCACCGGGATCAAGTCAGGCAAAAGGTAAGGGGCGATGGTGTAAATGACGCCCAGACGAAAAAGGCCCACGAGCTGATTGCGGCCCGCCTGGGCGATATCGCGAATACGCGCCGCTTCCTCGATCACCTTTTGCGCCTGTTCGACTATGCGCTCGCCCACCGGGGTGACGGTCACTTCGTTCTTGCCTCGTTCGAAGAGCTGCGTTCCAAGTTCTTCTTCCAGCTTTTGAATCGCGACTGACAGGGCGGGCTGGCTGATGAAGCAATGTTGCGCGGCGCGGCCGAAGTTCCTTTCCTGAGCGACAGCGACGATGTAGCGCAGTTCGTTGAGCGTCATCGGTGGCGCTTGAGAAATTCGGCAAAGGCTGGCCCGACATCCGGGTGCTTCAGGCCAAGTTCCACCGTGGCTTCGAGATAACCCAGCTTGTTGCCGCAATCGTAGCGGCGACCTTCGAACTCGTGCGCCAGCACTTTCTCGTCCTCGAGCAGACGGGAAATGCCATCGGTCAACTGGATTTCGCCGCCCGCTCCCGGCGGCATCGTCCGCAGATGATGGAAAATCCGCGGCGTCAGCACGTAGCGGCCGACGACGGCAAGCGTAGACGACGTCACGCCCGGCGCGGGTTTCTCGATGATGCGCGAGATGCGCCCCGTCTTGGCCGTCATCGCGTCCGTCTCCACGATGCCGTAGCTGCCCGCGTCGGCCGGTGGCACATGCATCACACCGATCACCGAGTACTGCTCGCGTTCGGCGATAGCGGTCATTTGCCGCATTACAGGCACCTTCGCATCGATCAGATCGTCGGCAAGCAGCACCGCGAACGGCTGGTCGCCGATGACGGGCTCCGCACAGAGCACCGCGTGCCCGAGCCCGAGCGCCTCGGTCTGCCGGATGTAGATGCAGTTGATGCCATGCGGTGTGGCTGCCTGGACCGTTTCGAGCAAGGCGGTCTTGTTGCGCGCAGCGAGCTCGGTTTCGAGTTCGTACGCTTTATCGAAATGGTCCTCGATCGCGCGTTTGTTGCGGCCGGTGATGAAGATCATGTCGGTGATGCCGGCGGCCGCGGCTTCTTCGACGGCGTACTGGATCAGCGGTTTGTCGACAATAGGCAGCATTTCCTTGGGGCTCGCCTTGGTGACAGGCAGGAAGCGGCTGCCCAAGCCTGCAACCGGGAATACCGCCTTGGTAATCTTGCCGAATGCCATTCGTCTAGTCCTTTTCAATCAAACGCCTGAACTGCTTCTCATCCAACACCACGACCCCGAGCGCCTCAGCCTTTTCCAGCTTGCTTCCCGGATCTGCGCCAGCGACAACGTAGTTGGTCTTTTTGGAAACGCTGCCGACCACCTTGCCGCCGTGCTGCTCGATCAACGCTTTCGCGTCGTCACGCGACAAAGAAGGCAGCGTTCCGGTCAGAACGAAATTCATGTCCCTGAGCTTGCCGACCGGTTTTCGCTGTGGCGGGCCCTCGGGCCAATGTACCCCGGCGGCGCGCAACTGGGCAATGACTTCTACATTGTGGGGCTCGGCGAAGAAGTCGTGAATGCTCTCAGCCAGCACGGGCCCGACATCGTTGACCTCCAGCAGCGCCGTTTGGTCAGCAGCAAGCAGTGCATCAAAGCGGCCAAAATGCTTGGCGAGGTCTTTGGCTGTGGCTTCGCCTACATGGCGTATTCCCAGCGCGAAAATGAAACGCGCCAACGTGGTCGTGCGGCTCTTGGCGATCGCGGCTACCACGTTGTCGGCGGATTTGTCGGCCATGCGCTCCAGTGCGGCGAGCGCCGCCACTCCAAGCTTGTAGATGTCCGCCGGCGTACGTACAACGCCGCCGTCAACAAGCTGTTCGACGAGTTTGTCGCCCAGGCCCTCGATATCCATTGCTCGCCGCCCGGCGAAATGCAGCAGGGCCTGCTTGCGCTGGGCCGGGCAGACGAGTCCGCCGGTACAGCGTGCGGCCGCTTCGCCAGACAGGCGCTCGACGGCCGAGCCACACTCCGGACAAGCGGTGGGCATGACGAATTCACGCGCCGAAGGCGGCCGCCGCTCGACAAGGACCCGCACGACTTCGGGAATCACGTCGCCGGCACGGCGTACGACGACCGTGTCGCCAATGCGTACGTCCTTGCGTCGCACTTCGTCTTCATTGTGCAAGGTCGCATTGGTGACCGTAACGCCGCCGACAAAGACAGGCTTCAACCGCGCCACCGGCGTAAGTGCGCCAGTCCGACCGACCTGCACGTCGATGCCCAGCACCTCGGTCGCCATCTCTTCGGCGGGAAACTTGTGTGCGACGGCCCAGCGCGGTTCGCGCGTGGCAAAGCCGAGTCTCCGTTGAATCCCCATGTCGTCGATCTTGTAGACGACCCCGTCGATCTCGAACGGCAGCGAGGGCCTTCGCAACGAAACGTCGGCATAGAACCGCGCGAGATCGTCTGCGCCATGGGCGATCCTGCGATCGCCGTTCACCGGAAGTCCCAAAGCCTGCAAGCTTTCCAGTAACGCGCTTTGCGTTTCGGGAACCCGCCAGCCTCGCGTTTCCCCAATACTGTAAGCGAAGAATTTTAGCGGCCGTTGCGCGGTCATCGCCGGGTCGAGTTGGCGTACTGCGCCCGCGGCGGTATTGCGCGGATTGATGAACGTCTTGAGGCCGGCAGCCTGCTGACGCTCGTTCAATGCGGCAAAGTCCGCTCGAGTCATGTAGACCTCGCCTCGAACTTCAAGTACGGGCGGCGCGTCCCTGCCGCGCAATTTCTGCGGAATCGACTTGATCGTGCGCACGTTCGCGGTAACGTCTTCACCGACTTCGCCGTCACCCCGCGTCGCCGCGACGACGAGATGCCCGTCCTCGTAACGCAAGCTGATCGCCAAGCCATCGAATTTGAGCTCGGCCATGTACGCGATCGGCGGATCGGTATCGGCGAGGCCCAGGTCGCGACGCATCTTGGCGTCGAATTTGACCGCGCCGGCCGCGCTTGTGTCCGTTTCGGTGCGTATCGAGAGCATCGGCACCGCGTGTCTGACTGGCGCGAACGTCGCGGCCGCCACGCCGGCAACGCGTCGCGTCGGAGAGTCCGGGGTCACCAGCTCCGGATGTTCGCTTTCAAGCGCCTGCAATTCCCGGAACAGAGCGTCGTATTCGGCATCGCTGACGCTCGGCGCGTCGTCGACGTAGTACCGACGATTGTGTTCTTCGATTTCCGCGCGAAGTTCGGCCGCACGCGCGACGGCCTTGGTGGGAGCGGCGGCGCGCGCCGGCATTGCAGTGCCGAGGCCTGCCTAACCAAACAGCCGCTGGGCGCGCGGGCCGCCGGGTTCGATGTTCGCCGCGCGGAGCGCCGTTGCCGTCGCGAGTACCTGGGCGCGAATCGCCGCGAGCGAGGCATCGTTCAGTTGTCGTCGATTGTCGTCGACCAGAACGCCTTCGAGCGTGTGCGCGATTCGCTTGGCCGCGAGCCGCATGTGATCGAAAACGCGCACCGGATCGGTGACGCGTGGCACGTCGAGCAGCAGGACGACTCCGGGCGTCGACAGTGCGCGCAGGCTTTCGGCGGTGAACGGCTCCTGGCGAAAATTCTGCATGCTGTACAGAACCGCGCCGCCTTCGTCCTGCAAATAGTCAAAATGGCCTGCAGCGTTCAGCTTGAACCCCGCGGCTTCAGCCACACCACGCAAACGTGTACCCGCCACCTGCCCATGATCGGCAATCAGGATGGTCAAACCGATCTGCACATCGAGGTCAGCGCAAAAGCGATCGAGTTCTTCAGCCCTGCCCGTTTCTCGGGCTCCGTCAGGCGGTGCGAAGGCAGCCGACGTACTGGCGGCGAACTGCGCGATCCGGCGCAGGAAATTATCAATGTCCGTGCGCGACGCCGCGCCAGCACGATTGGCGAGCAGCATGCATGCGGCAATTTCCCGCCATTCGCCCTGCGCGCCATTGGTGAGCGCCTGCCAGGCGACGTCGTCGCCGTGACGAGCCAGCCAGCGAACCGGTTTGCCGAACGTGGCGCCTACCGTAGCATCTACGGCTTCGGAACTCACCGGCTGCGCCGGAGCCAGACGGGCGACGCATTCGATATCGGCATCGGGTGCGAGGCTCGCGCGCTCGACACGATTCGGTGCAATCGACAGCAGCGATATCTCCTCAGCCGGCTCGTTGAGAATGGCAACGAGTTCGTCGTCGGTGTCCGCTGCCATGATCGCGGCGCTGGGTTCGGCACCCGTTTCGCCGCCGTGGAACGCCGGCTCGACGCGTTCCGTCTCGAGCAGCACGTCCGGCGGCTTCTTGAAAGCCGCATCGACACGTTGACGCGCGTGTCGTTCCTGTAGCCAGTTGTAGAACACGATCCCGGCAACCAGTACGATGCCGGCGGCGATCAGGCCTAGGAAGAGCGAGTTCATTGCGGGCCACGCATCGGGTTATTGCGCCACGGCCTCGGCGAGTTCGAGAGCCTCAGCGATATCGACGGCCACGACATGGGAAATACCGGGGTCGGCCATCGTGATGCCCACCAGTTGATTGGCCATTTCCATCGTGATCTTGTTGTGGCTGATGAACAGAAACTGAGTGACTTCAGCCATCGTGCGTACGAGGGCGCAGAACCGATCGGTATTGGGATCGTCCAGCGGTGCGTCGACCTCATCGAGCAAGCAGAACGGCGCCGGATTCAATTGAAAAAGCGCAAATACGAGCGCGATCGCAGTCAACGATTTCTCGCCTCCGGACAGCAGGTGAATCGACGAGTTGCGCTTGCCCGGCGGCTGCGCGATCACCTGCACGCCCGAATCGAGGATTTCCTCGCCCGTCAGCAGCAGCTTGGCTTGGCCGCCGCCAAACAGCGTCGGGAACAGCTTGCCGAAATTCTCGTTGACGGTGTCGAAGGTCTGCTGCAACAGCCCGCGCGATTCGCGGTCGATCTGTCGAATAGCGCTTTCCAGCGTCGCCATTGCTTCAGTCAAATCGCCCGCCTGCGCATCGAGATAGGCCTTGCGCTCCGATGCCTGTGATAGTTCGTCGAGTGCGGCAAGGTTCACAGCGCCAAGCGCGGCGATCGCCTGCGTCAAGCGCTCGATTTCGCCCGGCAGAGTGTTCGCACGGCCCCACGCCTTCAACTGCTCGGGCAGGCCGACCAAGTCGGCGTGCGCTTCGGCGAGCTGTTCCGAATACTGCTGCTCGGACAGTACCGCGGCTTGTTCCTTCAGACGGATTTCTTCGATTTTCGCGCGTGCAGGGTCGAGTTTCTGATCTGCCGTCAGTCGCGCTTCGTCGGCATTTCGCAGCGACGCCCCGATCGCTTCCAATCCATCGCGCGCAGCCGCGAGCGTTTGTTCTGCGGTCCCGCGCATCGTTAGCTGTGTCTGAAGTGATTGCTCCACTGGCGTCCAGTCAATTTGCTGGCGCTCGGCGGCGAGTTGCGCCAGCAATGCCTCCTGCTGCGCGACTTGTGCAACGATCGCTTCGCGTCGCCGCGCCAGTTCGGCGATCCGGTCCCGCGCAGAACGCTCAGCGAAGCCCGCTTCCTGCGCTACCCGTTCGGCGGCGCGCGAATGCTCTCGGCCGCGGGCAAGTGCCAGTTCGGCCTCGTTGCGAATGTGGCGCGACGCATCTCGCGCCTGTGCCTGTTCGGCGAGACGCCGCCGGCCCGCCGCGGCATCGTCGGCTATCGCCGCCAGCGATGCTTCTTCGGTCGCCACCTCGTTCAAGAGCGTCGCCAGCTCGTCGCTTATCTTGGCGCGCCTACGCTCGGCTGCTTCCGCCGCTTGCTTGAGTTGCATGAGCTCAAGCTCGAGGTCGTGACAGCGTCGTTGTTGTGAAGACAGGGCCAGATTTTCGCCGTGGTACTCCTGCTGTCTTGCCTTGAGTTCACCTTCAGTCGCTTCCCTGGCTGCGGCAGCCGCGGAGGTTTCGCCGCGCGCTGTTTCGATCGCATGTTCCAGTTCGGCGAGCTCGCGCTGTCGCGCCAGGACACCGTGCAGGTCGCCGTCCGGCGCAAAGAAGCTGACCCCTTGCGCACTCACCACGTGCCCGGTCGGCGTTACAAAAGCCTCTCCGGTTGCGAGCAAGTCGCGGTGCCGGAGCGCGTCGGCCAGGTCGCTTCGACAGCGCATGCCGTGAAGCCAATCGGCGAGCAAGCGACGCAACGCCGGTCGCGTCGTGCTGACTTTGGCCAGCAAGGAATCGTCCCTCGCGGTGAACGAGACGGCGTCCGATATCGACGCGGCGAATGCTGCGATTCGACCCGGTAGCGCGGTCTCGCCTTCGGCCCACGAAAGTGCCGCATCGAGCGCGGGCAATTCCAATGCGTTCAGGCGCTCGCGCAGCACGGCCTCCAGAGCGTCTTCCCAGCCACGCTCGATATCGACTTGCTGCCACAAGCGTTGGACATTATTCAGCTGGTGCGCTGCAAGCCACTCTGCAGCGTCCTTGCCGCTGCCAATCTTTGCCTGCAGCGCGGAGAGGGCCTGCGCGCGCGCTTCCCGCTCGGCCAGTGCCCCGCTCGCCGCCTGCCAGACGTCGCTCGCCTGCGCGGTGGCGTTCCTGCAATGACTGCACCGCTTGATGAAGGGCGGCAAGCCCCTGCTCGCGTCCGTTGAGATCCGCAAGCTCCTGCTCGAGTTGTTCGCTGACCGCGGCAATCTGTCCGCTCAACGGTGCCGCAAGCTCGCCCGCTTCGACATTGAGCCGTTCGCGTCGTTGGGTCAGGGCAGCGAGGACCTTGACCGCATTCTCGTGTCTCGTATCGGCAACGCGAATGGCCTGTTCGATTTCGTTGATTGCCTGCTGAATCTCCGCCATTTTCCGCGTGGCCTCGGCGACCGCGGCTTCGAACCCCGGCAGAGCCGCGCTGGCAGCCCGTTCCTCCTCTGCAGCGGCCTCGCGCCGTGTGATTGCGTTTTCCACCTCGCGTTCGCCGGCGCTGGCGTCAGTTGCAATGCCCGCGATCTGCGCGGTGAACGCACCAACCTGCTCGGTAATTTGCGCCACTTGTTGCGACAAGCGACCTTCGCTATCGCGGGCAAACTGAAGTTGTTGCTCCAATCGCGTCACTTCGGCGTTCGCGGCGTAGAACGCGCCCTGCTTCTCGTGCAATTCATCACCGGCACGGAAATGCTCGGCGCGTAAGGTCTCCAGACGATTTTCGGCAGCACGCAATTCGGCTTGCAAGCCCTCGAAACCCGCAGTCAGGTTCGCGATCTCGGTAGTGTATTTCTCGCGCAGCCGCACTGCGTCCTGCTGCTTGGCAAACCACAGGAGTTGCTGCGATCGCTTCAGCGCAAGCTCGAATTCACGATACTCGGTGGCGACTTTAGCTTGAGCGTCGAGCTTGGCCAGTTGCGAACCCAGTTCAATGCGAATGTCTTCGACGCGCGAAAGGTTTTCGCGGGTATCTGCGAGCCTGGCTTCGGTTTCCTTGCGCCTTTCGCGGTATTTGGAGACGCCGGCGGCTTCTTCCAGGAATATGCGCAGCTCTTCCGGCTTGGCTTCGATCACGCGGGAGATCATCCCCTGTTCGATGATCGCGTAGGCGCGAGGCCCGAGGCCGGTGCCGAGGAACAGGTCGTGAATATCGCGCCGTCGAACCGGAATGTTGTTGATGTAGTAGCTCGAGTCGCCGTCGCGCGTCAGGATTCGTTTTATCGACAGCTCCGCGAACTGGCCCCACTGGCCGCCGATGCGCCCCTGACTATTGTCGAAAAACAACTCTACCGACGCGCGTCCTACGGGCTTCCGTTCGCCGGCACCGTTGAAGATGACGTCCTGCATCGATTCGCCGCGCAGCGCCGACGCCTTGGACTCACCGAGCACCCATCGGACAGCATCGATAACGTTGGATTTGCCGCAACCATTGGGGCCAACGATGCCGACGAGCTGTCCGGGTGTGGCGATCGTGGTCGGGTCGACGAACGACTTGAAACCCGCGAGCTTGATCTGAGTGAGGCGCAATTCGAATTCTTCTGGACTTGCGCGACGCCGCCAGCAAATGGGTGCGTCGCCCGGATTGGCAACGGCGCCCTGCGATGAGTCCAAGGCGCGCGACAAAACGTAATTATAGCCGATCCGGCTTGTCGGCCGCGGTCTCCGGGGCGCCGCGCGGCACGATTGACGCGAGCCGCCCCCGCTCTAGTTCACGGCTGGCGAGCGCCGTCCGGATTCGTCGGCGGGGCCTGTCGACACGACATCCGCCAGCGGCGGGAGGCGACCCTCCTCGACCGCATGACATGCAACCTGTGTCGCTGCGTTTCCAGGCGATGCGTTGAGGCGCGGCAATTCGCTTCGACAGCGATCGTTTGCATGTGGGCAACGTGGGTGGAACGCGCAGCCGGCGGGAGGGTCGAGCGGGTTAGGCACTTCGCCCCCGACGGCCGTGCGCGACTTGCCCGTCAAAGACAGGTCCGGCACCGCGGCGAGCAGCATGCGCGTGTAGGGGTGCTGGGGCGAAGAAAAAAGTTCGCGCGTGTGCGCAAGTTCAACAATACGGCCGAGATACATCACGCCCACACGATCGGCGATGTGGTGTACGACCGCGAGATTGTGCGAGATAAACAGATACGTCAGCCCCAATTCGCGTTGCAGGCGGCTCATCAGGTTGAGCACCTGCGCCTGCACCGACACGTCGAGCGCCGAGGTGGGCTCGTCGCACACCAGGAAAGCGGGGTTGGTCGCCAGCGCACGGGCGATCGAAATCCTTTGCCGCTGCCCGCCCGAGAACTGATGCGGGTACTTGGCGCCATCGGCCGCGCTGAGTCCCACTTGCTCGAGCAATGCCACGACGCGCGCGCGCACTTTGGCCGGCGTCTGCGCCGGTTCTGCCGCCGACCGGGTGGCCAGCAACGGTTCAGCGACGATATTGGCCACACGCCAGCGCGGGTTCAGGCTTGCATACGGATCCTGGAAAATCATCTGCATCGTCCCGCGCAGCAACGGATCCGCATAATCTCCGTCGATACGCTCCCCGTCGTATCGGATCTGGCCCCGGGTCGGCCGATAAAGCCCGACAATGAGCCGTGCGACCGTGGACTTGCCGCAGCCTGATTCTCCGACCAGCGCTAGTGTCTCTCCCTTGCTTATGGCGAGGCTGACTCCGTCCACCGCTTTCAAGACCTGCCGCGGCTGGTTCCCCAGCAGGCGGTTGAGCCAAGGCGCTGAAACGTCGAAATACCTCGCGATATCGACCAGTTCTAGTAGCGGCGCACTCACACAGATCCCTCGGCCGGCACGGCGTGCAGCCAGCACGCAGCCTGCCCCGAGCCCACGCTGATCAATTCAGGCCGCTCCTGGCGGCAACGATCAAACGCCTGCGCGCAGCGGGGATGAAACGCGCAGCCCGACGGAATCGCGTTCAGCCGCGGCATCGTGCCGTCGATCTGCGCGAGCGCACTCCTCTCATCCGCGATCGACGGAATCGACCCCATCAGGCCTCGCGTGTACGGATGGCTGGGGTGATGGATGACGTCGTGCACGGGCCCCATTTCGACGATGCGCCCCGCGTACATCACCGCAACACGATCCGCCGTTTCCGCGATCACTCCCATGTCGTGCGTGATCAGCACCACGGCGGTACCGTGCTGACGGCAGAGGCGCTTCAGCAAAGTGATGATTTGGGCCTGAATAGAGACGTCGAGCGCCGTCGTGGGTTCATCGGCGATCACCAACTTGGGATCGGCAGCAAGTGCGAGGGCAATCACGATGCGCTGTCGCATGCCACCGGAAAATTGGTGAGGATATTGGTCGATGCGCCGCTCGGGCGCGGCGATCCCACTTCGGTCAGCAAGGCAAGCGCACGTTCACGTGCCGCGGCCGCCGAGAGATCGAGATGAGTGGTAATCGTTTCGACCAGTTGCTGGCCAATCGTATACAAAGGGCTGAGCGAGGTCAGCGGGTCCTGAAAGACGGCGCCAATTTCGCGACCGCGCACGCGTCGCATCGCCTCGGGAGGCAGGTTGTCGATTCGCCGCCCATCGAGGTGGATGGAACCACCGCCGATCCGCCCGGGCGGATCGATCAAACCGAAGATCGCCGCGCCCGTCAGCGATTTTCCAGCACCCGACTCCCCGACGACACCCAGCACCTCTCCGGCTTGCAGCGAAAACGATATGTCGTCGACGGCGACCAGCAGACCGCGCCTGGTTGCGAACTCGACGCGAAGATGCGCAACGTCAAGCAGCGGTGACGCCACGCTCACCGGCACACTAAAGCCACCTCATTGCGGCCTCTCGCCGCGCCACCCGCCGCGACCCCGGGACCCTTGCGACGCGCATCCTCGGTCGCGGCTGCGTCACTCAAGGCTTGGGGGCCTCGACCTTGCAACCCGGGACGGGCTCGACATAGGCGACCACGGCTTTCCAATCCGGGCCGACATTGTTCTCGAATTGCGCGTTGACGTAGTAGCGCTTGCACGCGGCGAAGTCCATCTGCAATTCCTGATCGCTACCTTTGAAGCCTTTCTGACTCGGTGATTGCACGCGGAGCGTGTGCGGGCCCGGCGTCATCTTTACGACGCGATCGAGATAGTCGGTGCCGTCGACGGACTTGATGATGGCAGGGCGTCGATACATGATCGCCTTGTGATAGTTCTGTCCGGTGACCTCGCTCCAGGTGGGACCCCATTTTTCGAGAAACGCGGCCGACACATCGACGGCAACCGCCGTCAGGACCAACATCGAGATCGGAAACCATATCTGTCTACGCATTGCAACTCTCCTTTCGAGGACACTTGCTTCGAGCTTCAGCCGGCTGCCGCAAACCACCGCCGTTTAATCCAACCATGCGCGACCGGACCTCTACCTCAACTTCGGATTGAGCGCGTCGCGCAGCCAGTCGCCGAGCAGGTTGATCGCCAGGACCATGATCACCAGCGCCAACCCAGGGAAGATTGTGATCCACCATTCGCCCGAGAACAAGAAGTCGTTGCCGACCCGGATCAAGGTACCCAGCGACGGCTGCGTCGGCGGTACACCCACGCCGAGAAAGGATAGGGTGGCCTCGGTGATAATGGCCGTTGCGATGTTTATGGTTGCCAGCACCATCACCGGTCCCATCACATTCGGTAACAAATGCCGACGCATGATCGCGAGCGGCCTTATCCCGATAACACGAGCTGCCTGAATATATTCCTTGTTTTTTTCGACCAACGTCGACCCTCGGACTGTCCGCGCGTATTGAACCCAGTTCGACATGCCAATCGCGAAGACCAGTACGAACAAGGCAACCGGCCCGTGCGCGTCTCGAGGCAGCACCGCGCGAGCAACGCCGTCGATCAATAACGCGATCAGGATGGCGGGAAACGAGAGTTGTACGTCGGCGACGCGCATGATAAAGGCGTCGAGTCGTCCTCCCACGTAGCCGGCAATCAACCCCAGCGTTACGCCCGTCACCATCGCCAACGCGACCGACGCCAGGCCGACGACCAGCGAAATGCGGGCGCCATACATGATCGCCGACAGCACATCGCGACCCTGGTCGTCCGTCCCCAGCGGGTAACCGGGCTTGGCGCCTTCGAGCCCGTAGGGCGGCGACAAGGCATCGAGGAGATTCAGCGTCGCCAGGTCGAACGGATTGTGCGGTGCGACCCACGGTGCAAACAGCGCGCAGCCCAGACACAGCGCCAGCACGACGGCGGCCCCGATAGCAACCGGCGCGCGCCGAAAGCTGTAAAGGAGGTCGCTTTCGCGGACCCGCGTAAGGCGCGAGGGTTGGTCTACGCCGCCAATGCCGGCGGCCGCGTCGCTGGCGGTGCCCGGCATGGCACCCCCATCAGCGACAGTCGCAGTACGCGCACTTTCATGCCACGCTGCCATCGTCTTGGGCTTACCCGTGGTGATCGCGTGATTGCGCGGCCGCTATTTAACGACCACCCATTTCAGCCAGTTGTTGTTGTCGGCCAACTGCACCAGCTGGATGTTCTTTTTCGACGCCCATGCCAGCGCCTGCTGGTGCAAGGGGATGGTGCCGATGTCGTCGCTGTGGATCTTGAACAGTTCTGCGATCATCGCATTGCGCTTGTTTTGGTCGAGTTCGCGCGCGATAAGGTTGCCAAGCTCGTCGACCCGCTTGTTGCTGTAGCTGCCGAGATTGAACTGGCCCTGACCGTGCTCTCCCGGACTCATCAGCAACGCAAAAATCGCGTTGTGTGCGTCGTACGACCCGGGGGTCCATCCGAGCATGTAAAAAGACGTCGTGCGCGAAAGGATCTTGGGGAAATATGTGACTTTGGTCTCCGCCATCAAGTTGATCTTGACGCCGATGCGCGCCAGCATGGCCGCCATTGCCTGGCATATGTCGGCATCGTTGACATATCGATCGTTCGGACAGTTCATCCCGACTTCGAAT
The DNA here is from genome assembly GCA_963749795.1 of uncultured beta proteobacterium. Lineage (GTDB taxonomy): Bacteria > Pseudomonadota > Gammaproteobacteria > Burkholderiales > Casimicrobiaceae > PALSA-1003. Next base: position 441,854 of record CAVVOR010000010.1, on the reverse strand, counting down.
CCATCCGGGTAACCCGCGTCGGCGAGCAGCTTCTTCGCCGCCGCCGTATCGTAGGGCAAGCGCTTGTTGAGGTCGGCGGCGTAGCCCTTTATACCGGGAGCGATCATCAGGTTCGACGGCGTCGACGCGCCGCGCATGATGCGGCTCTTGATTGCTTCGATGTCGATCGCCTGGTAAAACGCCTGCCGCACTCGCTTGTCCTTGAACGGATTCTTGCCCTTGATATTCGAGAAAAGCAGTTCATCGCGAGACTGGTCCATACCGACGAAGATCGTGCGCAGCTCGGGTCCTTGAAGCACGTTCAGCGCGCCTGCGCTCTTCAGCTTCTCGATGTCCTGCAATGGCACAGGCTCCATCATGTCGATGTCGCCTGAGATCAGCGCGGCAACTCGCGTCGCGTCGTTCTTGATCGGTGTGAAAATCGCCTCGGTGACGTTGCTTTCGATCTTGTCCCAGTACGCGGGATTGGGTACCAGCACGGTACGCACTCCCGGTTCACGCGCCTTGAGCATGAAAGGACCGGTCCCGTTGACACGTAGCGTGGCGGCGTTCTCCTTGCCTTTGCGGACGTCCACGGGTGCCGTCGCGTTGTTCTTCTCGCACCAGACCTTGCTCATCATGTACCACTGATTGATGGTGTCGGGCAGAATCGGAAACGGTTCGGACGTGATCGCATCGATCGTGTAGTCGTCGATCTTCCTGATTTCCTTGATCGGCCCAACATAGGTCTTCATGTCGGAGCCGTCCGCTTTCGCGCGTTCATACGAGAAGACCACGTCATCAGCGTTGAATGGTGTGCCGTCGTGAAACTTGACGCCCTGGCGCAAGTTGAAGCGCCAGACCGTCGGCGCGGTCTGTTTCCAGGAAGTCGCCAGCAGCGGGACCAGTTCAAGGCTCTTGCCGCGCCCGACCAGTGGCTCGTACATATTGCCGGTTATGTTGAGCTGGAAGGTTTCGTTGAGCGAATGCGGGTCCATCGAAATCGAATCGCCCTGGTCGGCAAATTTGAAGGTTGCGGCAAAGGCCGGGGACCCGACAACGCCCAGAACGGCGACGCCTGCCACCAGCATTGCCGCGGCGGTGACTTTTCTCAAAGCGATCATTTTTCCGTCTCCAATCTATCGATGAAAGCGTTCGGCCGAGATTGCGCCGCGTTTGTCGCGGCGAGACGCTCGATCGCCCGGAACGTTGCTGCGTGCGCCTGCGCGACGACCGTGTCTTTCCACTCGTCGGTATCGACGTAGAACATGTCGCGCATCATTTTCTTTATTTCGCGTCTCTGGGCGTCGGGAGCTTCCGGATGATTGTGCAGCCAGTGTTCGGCACGCATTGCCTGCAGCATGCGCTCGATCGGATATGTCCCGTACTCGAGAGCGATCGCGGCCAGCACGACTCCAGGACATTCGTCATAGACCGCGCAACCGTTGATCCCGGTGAGCGCCGCCGAGGTCGATGAGCCATCCAGGAAGGTGGTCACGTCAGACCCCACCATTCCCTGGCGCGCTCGATGTCCGCCGCGTGGTTCATGCCGCCATAGATCTTTTCGCCGTGACCGATCGGCCCCAGACCGGTATGAAAGTCGATCCAGCCGAGGGCTTTCCTGTTGCCTGCATGCTCCCGCAGTGCAGCTCGCAATACGTCGTTGCTCCATGCGGGCCGAGCGCCACCGTAGAACATGCCGTCGGGGAATTGGTACTGGCCACCGCTGACGGCGGCCTGAAACGCTTTGGGGCCGTGTGCCGCGATCCATGCGCCGATGGCGGCCTGGTTTTCGCCATTCGGCGGCCAGGACGACGGCAGCAGCAACGCGTTGATCTGCGCGTAGGCTGCATTGACCGGCAATGGGGCGTCGAAGTCGACGAAATTGCGGTTCAGGTCGGCGTTGTCCTCGTTGACGCGACGCAGATGTGAAAACCCATAGGGGTTGAGCGCGTGCAACATCAGGATTGCAACACCGGAACGATCCACGGCGCGTCGAAATGCTTGATCGCGTAGCAGTGCGACCTGGCAACCCGATCCGCAAAAGCCCTCGACGCCGTGCGTACCGGATATCAGCAGCAGCAGGCCCGGTGCATCCCGGTCACCGAACAGCGCCAAATCGATCGACAGCTCTTCGCCTTCGGCGCCCCGCTCGTCCGGGTGGACGTGCCGCGTAAGCTTCGCGCCTGCGCCGGCCGCGGCGTCGACGAACTTGGCGCGCGCTTCCGCGTAGGTCTGCGCGAAACAGTCGTTCATCGACGAATCTGCGAATTCGTCAAAGGCATCGCGGCCTCGGCCAACGCCGCGAGATAACCGGCGCCGATCGGAATAACTGCGTCGTTGAAGTCGTAACGGGTGTTGTGCAGGAAACAGCCGCCTTCGGCGCCGCCCTGCCCCAGCCGCGCATAGGCGCCGGGCCGCTGCTGAAGCATGAAAGAAAAATCCTCGGATCCCATCGATGGATCGAGGTCGCGAACGACGTTTGCGGCGCCGACGAGCCCTTCGGCAACCTCGGCTGCGAACAGCGCTTCGCGGTCGCTGTTGATCGTTGCCGGATAGACGCGCTCATACTTGAGTGTCGCGCTCGCGCCGAACGCTGCCGCGATCGAATGCACCAGTTCACCAAGGCGCTTTTCTATCATCATTTGCGTTTCTTTGCGGAACGTACGCACAGTCCCGATCAACCGAGCTTCGCGGGGGACAACGCTCATGGCACCAAGATTACCGGCGTGCATCGCACACAGACTGACGACCGCTGTATCGATCGGGCTCACGTTACGCGAGACGATCGACTGTGCCGCGGTGATGATGTGTCCCGCCACCAGCACAGGGTCGATCGTCTGGTGCGGGTGCGCGCCGTGGCCGCCGCGACCTTCGATATGAATCTCGATCTTGTCCGCCGCCGCCATCATCGGTCCCGGGCGCACGGCGATCTGTCCGGGAGGCAGTCCGGGCCAATTGTGCAGCGCATAGATCTGGTCCGCCGGAAAACGCTCGAACAAACCATCGTCGATCATCGCCTTGCCGCCACCGAACCCTTCCTCACCCGGCTGGAAAATCAGGTATGCCGTTCCATCGAAACGCCGTGTGCGCGCGAGATGACGCGCCGCGCCGAGCAGCATCGTCGTGTGTCCGTCGTGACCGCAGCCGTGCATTCGTCCCTTGAACCGCGAGACGTACGCGAACTCGTTCTCCTCGTGCATGGGCAGCGCATCCATGTCGGCGCGCAAGCCAACCGACCGACCACTCTGATCGCTCTGTCCCCGGATCACTGCCACCACGCCGGTCTTGCCGATCCGGTCATGATGCTCGACACCGAGTGCGTCGAGCTCGCGCACGACGACTTCAACCGTGCGATGCTCTTCGAATCCCAATTCGGGATGGGCGTGCAGGTCGCGCCGAATGGCCGTCAGCTCAGCCAGATCCTCGCGCAAACTTTCGATCGGGTTCATTGTTTCCATTTGTCTTAATCAGCGCCGCGTGCTCAATGCGCGTCCCTTGGGTACCTTAAGTAGTTGCGACCAATCGTTCGACGCGCAGACGCGGATCGACGGCATAGTACAGCAGATCAACCAGCAAATTGATCAGCACAAACACCAGCGCGATAAAGCAGAGGTAAGCTGCCATCACCGGAATATCGGCGAAGCTGACTGCCTGGATGAACAACAGTCCCATCCCGGGCCACTGGAACACGGTCTCGGTAATGATGGCAAATGCAATGATCGCGCCAAGCTGCAGGCCCGTAATCGTTATCACCGGAACGAGTGTGTTCTTCAACGCATGCCCGAAATAGACCGCGCGGTCGGTGAGGCCCCGCGCGCGCGCGAACTTTATGTAATCCGTACGCAGCACTTCAAGCATTTCGGCGCGCACCAGACGCATGATCAGCGTCATCTGGAACAGGGATAGCGTGATCGCCGGCAGAATCAGGGCTTTCAGCCCGCTCTTGGTGAGAAAGCCTGTCGTCCACCAGCCGATCGCCACGGTATCGCCGCGCCCGAACGATGGCAGCCACCCGAGAATCACGGCAAAGACGAGGATCAGCAGAATGCCTATGAGGAATGTAGGGAGAGAGACGCCGATCAGCGATGCAGCGAGCATCAGTTGCGATAGCCAGGAATCTCGTCGCAGTGCCGTGTACACACCCGCCGGAATGCCCACGATCAACGCCAGCGCAGCGGCGACAAAGGCGAGCTCGAGGGTGGCAGGCAAACGTTCCTTGAGGAGTGTGGAGACCTTCCGTCCCTGACGCAGCGACAACCCAAACTCGCCTTGCACCGCGCGTCCAACAAAGCGACCGAACTGGATATAGAAAGGCTGGTCGAGACCGAGATCCGTGCGCAGCTTGGCGCGGTCCTCCTGCGTGGCGTCCTGACCTACCATGAACGCCACCGGATCGCCGGTGAAATTGAACAGTCCGAACGCGATGAAGGCGACCACGACCATGACCGCGACGGACTGGACTATGCGATTGAGAATGAAGGCTAGCAATTGAGGTCGGATTCGACGTCATCATCCGCTCGTAGCGGATGCCGACGCGAAACGATCATGCCCAATGCAGGGATCAGCGTCAATGCGCGGGCCATGTCTTTCGCAGAGGCTGGGACCGCCGAAGGGCGATGCGATGCCTAGGTATTGATTTCCGCCGCGCGATGGCACGCAAGCTCGATGGCCCCGAACGGCGCGAGCTTGGGCACTTCGACACGGCAGCGTTCAACCGCGAAGGGGCAGCGCTGGTGAAACGCGCAGCCCGGCGGTCGTACCAAAGGCGATGGCGGCTCGCCTTTGACGACTACGCGTTCGCGCCTCGATTGTCGATTCAGCATCGGCGTGCTCGCCAGCAGCGACTTCGTATACGGATGCGCTGGCCGCGAGAACACGGCGGCCTTGGGGCCATATTCGACGATTTTTCCCAGGTACATCACCGCCACGACGTCGGCGATATGGCGAACCACTTGCAGGTTATGGGAGATGAACAGGTAGGCGATGCCGAGGTCGCGCTGCAAATCCATTAGCAGATTGAGGACCTGCGCCTGAATCGAGACGTCGAGTGCAGACACCGGTTCGTCAGCGACGACGAGTTGCGGGTGCAGCATCAGCGCACGCGCCACGGCGATGCGTTGCCGCTGGCCTCCTGAGAACATGTGGGGATAGCGACCGTAGTGCTCCGGGCGCAGGCCCACCTTAGCCAGCATTGCTTCTCCCGCCTGTCGCCGCTGACTCGCATCGAGTGCGGTGTTGATCGCGAGCGGTTCCTCGAGCAGGCTGCTGATCTTCTTGCGTGGATTCAGCGACGCGTACGGGTTCTGAAACACCATCTGGACCAACGGCCGCATTCTCTTGAGCGTCGCCGCATCGGCATGGCCGACGTCGACGCCCGACAGCCGCAGCTCTCCTGCAGTTGGACGTTCAATCATCGTAACCTGACGGGCAAGCGTCGACTTGCCACAGCCGGACTCGCCGACGACCGCCAGCGTCTCTCCTTTGCGCACGATGAACGAGACACCGTCGAGCGCGCGCAGGATTGCCTTGGGTTTAAAGTAACCCCGCGACACCGCGTAGTGCCGCGTCAGCGCGACGGCCTGCAACAGCGGTGCGTCAGCCGCCATCGGAAGGCTCCGCGACCGCGACCGGGCGATTCTCGGGCTGCCACCCTCGGGTGGGGCGTCCACTGGCATCAAGCGGAAAGTGACACCGTACCTTGCTGGTTGCCGAGTCCATCGGCACCGCTTCGAGCGCGGGACGTTCACGCCGACATCGCTCGACTGCGTACGGACACCGCGGCGATAGCAGGCAACCCGTTGGCCGGTCGTGCTGGCCGGGCACCAGGCCGGGCATCGCCTGCAGCCGCGCACGCTCGAGGTTGTGCTCGGGCAGTGCGGCCAGCAGAGCCTGCGTGTACGGATGCCTCGGCGCATCGAAAATCGCCGGTACCGGTCCCGTCTCCACCTGTTCGCCGGCGTACATGACGATCACCCGTTGCGCCGTTTCCGCGACCACCGCCAGATCGTGCGTGATCAGGAGCAAAGCCATACCTTGCTCGCGCTGCAGGCGCATCAGCAAGTCAAGCACCTGCGCCTGGACAGTCACGTCGAGAGCGGTTGTCGGTTCATCCGCGATCAGCAGCTTGGGCTCACACGCAATGGCCATCGCGATCATCACCCGCTGCGCCATGCCACCCGACAACTGATGCGGGAAAGCATCGAGGCGCGCGGCGGCATCGGGGATCTCCACCTGGCGCAGCAACTGCAACGCTCGCTTCCGACGGAGTTCGCGGCTGCCGCGCTCTGCAAGCGACCCGTGGACGCGCAGGGCCTCCGTCAGCTGAAAGGCCACCGTAAAACAGGGATTGAGGCTCGCGAGGGGATCCTGAAAAATCATCGCGATGTCTTTGCCCGTCAATGCCCGGCGTTCGGCGGGCGAAAGCGTCTGCAGATCACGGCCGGCGAAGAACATCCGTGTCGCGCGAACGCGTCCCGGAAATTCGACGAGGCCCATCAGCGACAGCGCCGTTACGCTCTTGCCGGATCCCGATTCGCCAACCACGCCGACAATCTCTCCGCCATCGATCGACAGGTCGACGGCATCGACCGCCGTGAACGGCGCCGCCTCGCTGCCGAATTCGACGCGTCAAGGCTTCGATGTCAAGGAGGGCCATGGCTATTGTTTTCAGCGTCAGCGACGCAGTTTCGGATCGAGTGCATCTCGCAAGCCGTCGCCCATCAGGTTGAAAGCGAGCACAGTGACCAGGATCGCAAGGCCTGGAAACGTAACGACCCAAGGCGCGCGCTGGATGAATTCGAGGGCGTCGGCCAGCATCGAGCCCCATTCCGGCGTGGGCGGCTGCGCACCGAGTCCGAGAAAGCCCAAGGCTGCCGCATCGAGGATGGCACTGGAAAAACCGAGCGTAGCCTGCACGATCAGCGGCGCCAGGCAATTCGGCAGGATCGTATTGAACATCAGCCGCAGCGGACCAGCTCCGGCGATCCGCGACGATGCCACGTACTCCTTGGCGGTTTCAGTGATGACGGCAGCGCGCGTCAGGCGAACGTAGTGCGGCAGCAATACCACCGCAATGGCATACATGGCGTTGATGAGCCCGGGACCGAGAATCGCGACGACGGCGATCGCCAGCAGCAAGCTCGGCAGCGACAGCATGATGTCCATCAGCCGCATGATCGTCGTCTCGATCCAGCCGCGAAAATAGCCCGCCACCAGACCGAGTATCACGCCGAGCGACAAGGATATTGCCGTTGAGATCAATCCAATCAGCAGCGACAGTCGCGTCCCATGAATCAGTCGCGACAGGATGTCGCGGCCCACCGCGTCGGTGCCGAGGAGAAACTGTGAAGTCCCGCCCGTCTGCCACGCGGGCGGTGTCAGCGTGAAGTCGCGATACTGTTCGTAAGGCGAATGCGGCGCAATCAGGTTCGCGCTGACGGCGAGGAGCAGCAACAACGTGATCATCGCCAGCCCGAGCAGTGCACCGCGACTTTGCGCGTACGCGCTCCAGAATTCACTTAATGCGCTCGGTGCGCCTTTGCGGTCGCCGCTCCTGAGTCGGCGAACGACGCGGCAAGGCTGGCGTCGACATCGGGCAGATCGACGGCGGTTTGGTCCAAGTACCGGTCAGGCATGGCGGATGCGCGGATTGATCACGCCGTACAGGAGGTCGACGATCAGATTGACACTGATCACGATGGTCGCAATCAGCAGGATCCCGCCCTGAACAACCGGGTAGTCGCGCGACTGCACGCCGTGGATCAACCAGTTGCCGACACCGGGCCACGAAAATATGGTTTCGGTGAGGATCGCTCCGGAAAGCAACAAGCCCACCTGCAAGCCGATCACCGTGATTACCGGGATCAGCGCGTTGCGCAGTGCGTGCACGAACACCACGCGCCGATAAGGCAGCCCTTTGGCGCGCGCCGTCCGCACATAGTCCTCGCGCAACACTTCGAGCATCGATGAACGCGTCATTCGAGCGATCACCGCGAGAGGAATGGTCCCGAGCGCGATCGCCGGCAGGATCAGGTGCGACAGCGCGGACCGAAGCGCGCCCGGGTCGCCGCCGCGCAGCGTATCGATCAGCATGAATCCGGTACGGACCGGAACGTCGATACTCGACGGCGATGCGGCCCGACACCGGCGTCCAGCCCAGATATACGGAAAAGAACAGGATCAGCAGCAATGCCCACCAGAAGATCGGCATCGAGTAGCCGGTCAGCGACACGCCCATCACGGCGTAGTCGGCAACGGTGTTGCGCTTGACTGCCGCCAGGATCCCCGCCGGCAAGCCGATGACGACGGCGAGAAGCAATGCGAAGAAAGCGAGTTCCACCGTGGCCGGAAAGAGCGTCAGGAACTCGCCGAGCACCGACTCATGCGTCGTCAGCGAGGTTCCGAGATCGCCTTTGAGCACCTGTCCGACGTAGTCGGCGTACTGCACCGGCAAGGGCCGATCAAGTCCGAACTCGTGCAACAGGCGCGTGCGGCGCGCGGGATCCATGCCGCGCTCGCCAGACAGGTTCTCGACCGGATCGCCGGGAATCAGATGAATCAGCGCGAACGCCAGCAGCGTCACGCCGATGAACGTGGGCACGATCAGCGCGACGCGACGCAGGACGAAGCCGACCATGAAAGTCGTTATCCGAACGCGTTGCTAAATGCCGCAAGCGGATCCGGCGCTCAATGCGACGGATCTTGATCGCGCGTGGCCGCCATCCACGCGCGATGGACGGCTGGTCACTGGCTCGTCACTTGGTAATTTCAGCGGTGGTGAAATAGTGATGGGCGGTGGCGTCCATCTTGTAGCCTTTGACTTCCTTGCGAACCGGGTCGAAACGGATCGAATGCGCCAACGTGATCCACGGCGCCTCGTCCTTTACGATCAGCTGCGCCTGCTCGTAAAGTTTGGCGCGTTCTTCCTGCTTCGGGGTTTGCGCTGCCTTGGTGACGAGATCCTCGAATCCCTTGTTGCACCAGCGGGCAACATTGCCGCCGCCCTTGACCGCCGCGCAACCCAGCAGCGGCACGAAGAAATTGTCGGGGTCGCCGTTGTCGCCCGACCAGCCGAACATCATCACTGCCTGCTCTCCGGTCTTGCTGCGCTTGCGGTACTCGGCCCATTCGAAAGTGACGAGGTTGGCCTTGACGCCGACTTTCTCCCAGTCGGCCTGAATCATCTCCGCCATGCGCTTGCCGTCGGGGTTATACGGCCGCGTCACCGGCAGATACCACAGATCGACTTCGAAGCCGTTCGGGTATCCGGCCTGCGCGAGCAACTGCTTGGCTTTGGCCACGTCGTAGGGATAATCCTGAACGGCGTTGTTGTAGCTCCACAGGATCGGCGGAATCGGATTCTTCGCGACCTGCCCGTTGCCCTGATAGACGGCTTTCAGGATGGCGTCTTTGTTGGTCGCGAGGTTCAACGCCTGGCGCACAAGCTTGCTGTCGAAAGGTTTCTTCTCGACGTTGAAGGCGATGTAGCCGATGTTGAGGCCTTCCTTCTGCAGCACGTTGAGCTGCGGGTCCTTCTTCATTTCCGCCAGATCGGCGGGCTTCGGGAACGCCATCACCTGGCACTCGCCGGTCTTCAGCTTGGCGTAACGCGCAGTGGCGTCGCGTGTGATCGAGAAAATGAGATTGTCGATCTTCGGTCGACCGCCCCAATAACGATCGAATGCCTCGTAGCGAATCGTCGAGTCCTTCTGGTACGACACGAACTCAAACGGACCCGTGCCGATCGGGAAGATATCGGCGGCGTTGGGCGTTCCCTTTCTTCAGCATGGTGTCGAAATATTCGGCCGACATTGATCGACGCGAAGTCCATCGCCATGTCCGCCAGGAACGGCGCTTCGGGCCGCTTCAACGTAAAGCGCACCGTGTATTTGTCCAGCGCCTCCACCTTGTCGACGATGTTCTTCATTCCCATGTCTTCGAAGTAGGCGAAGGTCTGTCCGGCGGTCGTCTTGTGAAACGGATTGGTGTCGTCGGCCATCCGGTTCCACGAAAACAGCACGTCGTCGGCGTTGAAGTCGCGCGTCGGCTTGAAATTCGCGTTGCTATGGAACTTGACGCCTTTGCGAAGATTGAACGTGACGACCTTGCCATCGGGAGACACGCTCCACGATTCCGCCAGCGCCGGGATGATATTGGTGGTGCCCGTCTCGAACTCACCAGTCGGTTGAACATCGGCACCGAGACCGCATCGAAGGTCGTGCCGGTAGTGAAGAACTGCGGCTGGAAGCCTTCGGGACTTCCTTCCGAGCAGTACACCAGTGTTCCACTTGGCGCCAGCGGTCGAACGTCAATCCCGGTAAGGCAACACCATAAGGCCTGCGCAGACCCAAAGGCGGGCGCGAAATGAGGAAGTGGCAGCGATGCGTGACATGGTTACCTCTGTGGAGTAGTCGAGATGTCGCGCGAAGCGCGGCGAATGCGTGGCAGGTCATCGTAGCTGGCGGCCGCCTCTAAGGCAACCGCTCGAACGCTGCCAACCGCTAAGGCAACCGCGACCCCACGAACTCGCGGCACGGGTGCACAGTTCAGCTCCCCGGCTTGCCGTCGGGCGTACCGAGTCGACTTCGCTGGCGCCGTGTCTCGAACAGGCAGATGCCGCTGGCGACCGAGACGTTCAGCGACGCGACGTGCCCGACAGCGGAATGCCGACGACGCGGTCGCAGAGTTCGCGCGTCAGCCGCCGCAGGCCCTGACCCTTCGGCGCCGAGCACCCAGGCGATCGGTCCGGCCAGGTCGGCATCGAACAGACTTTCGTCCGCTCCGGCGTCGGCGCCGACCATCCACACGCCGCGCTCCTTCATCTCGCGCAACGAACGAGCGAGATTGGTGACTGATAATGACGGGACCGTATCCGCGGCGCCGGACGCTGCCTTGGCCACCGTCGCGTTGACGCCGACTGCACGATCCTTCGGCACAACCACCGCGTGCGCGCCGAACGCGTCGGCGCTGCGCATGCACGCACCAAGATTGTGCGGGTCGGTCACCCCGTCGAGGACGAGCAGCAACGCGGGTTCCGGCAGACGTCCAGCACATCATCGAGCGTCAGTGCGGCTGCCGCCGTCGACGATGGCCACGACACCCTGTGCCGATCGCCGCCCGCCATCGCGTCGAGACGCTTGTCGTCGACGACGTGCACGGGCACCCGCGCGCCTCGCGCGCGGTCGGTCATTTCGCGATGCGCCGATCCTTGCGTGCGGCCACGACGTAGACCCCTCGCACGCTTGCCGGGTGCTGGCGCAGTCGCGCGGTGACGGCATGGAATCCGAACAGGTGGCGGGTCGTTTCCAGTCGCGAGACGAATGTTGGAGTGCCGTTCCCGACCCTCGGCCGCCATTGGCGATGGGTCGCAAGGTCCGGTATAATTTCGAGTTTACCGCAGGATCCTCGGCGCGCATGCGCGCCGGCGTCTTCCCGGGCTGTTGTAGCTCAGTTGGTAGAGCAACTGATTCGTAATCAGTAGGTCGGTGGTTCGACTCCACTCAACAGCACCACAATTCAAGTAGTTGCACGCGTTCCGGAAGTCACTCAATGACAATTCCGCGCGCGCAATGACAATCTTACCGGCACGGAACGGCTCGACGCGCGATGCTTCCTGGTACGCAGTGTGCCATGTAGAAGCAGAGGGAGGTGCCAGATGGTCAGGCTATCTCAGAAACCACTTTTTGACGATGCGCGGCTGACTCTAGCGTTCGTTGCGCTCGCGGCGCTCGCAGCCTGCGCAACGCCTCCGCCTGGCGCCGAGCGTGTGCACAACGCCGCCGAAGTGCCGAGCTTGCAAAAGCGGGAGGCCGGGCGTCTGGATCGCATCAAAGTCGGCATGAGCATCGCAGAGTTCAAGACCGTGTTCCCTGAGGCGTACGTCGGCGGTCAGAGCGGCGCGGTCGTGGCGTACGAGCTTAGCGACGCCAAGCTATACGTTACCGACAACGACATGCTCCGCCAAAATCTGTCGCTCGGCTTCGGTAGCCCAAGCCCGCACGGTCAGAAACAAGTGCTCTGGTTCTACTTCCGCGGCGACGCTCTCGTCAAATGGGGCAATCCGCAAGACTGCCCCTAAGGTACACCGTGCACGGCGAATGCTTTACCGAAGGCTTGGGGGGAAGGGGTACCCGCGAAATAGCGTGCGGTCGCCATATGCGTCCGAAATGGTGAGGAAGGTCGCGACCACGGATCTGCGAAGGTCGTCGAGAGTCGATGCAACGTCCAAGCCATCCAATCCGTCCACCCCTTGTCCGGCTCGAAATACGAGCCTAAAACTAGGAGTTCCGAAGCGCTCAATCCGCAGCGGAGCTTCTAAGTTGCTGGCCAGTACGACGCTTCCGCTCGTGAGGTTTTCTTCGCGATCCTCAAGCACGGTAGTTCCGACGGTCGCGCGAAAATCATTGAGCCGCACGAGCAGGTCGAGTTCGATGAACTTGCGATGCTTATCAATATTGTCGAGCTTGTTTAGAAGGGCTAACCCATCGCCAATGCTCGGACGCACCCAATGAACTAGTAGGGCGACCACCGCGTCACCTGCGCTCACCAAGTCGGCCTTACCTAGCGCCGCCTTAAATGCCTCGATATCCTCGTTGAGGGGAAATTTTACGTCGCGGCCAAGTGTTCCGCCCGCCTTCGCTACGATTTCCCATGCCAAATGATCCAGAGCGGACCTGCATTGTGAATTTCGTCGCCCACGATTGCATCCAAGTCAGCCGGAAGCGCCTTAGTCAGCCGGAGCCTGCATCGTCGCGGAAATTGTGAGGATCGTGTTCCTGCTGGACGACGCAGTAAGGCGACTGTCGAAACTCCGCAAGTTTCGCGTCGAATTCGCGACGATGCTGCTCGGCGCGGATAATTTTCCCGTTCGGCCTGTGGCTTGTCACCCCTGACACTGCGCCTCGGCCTATTACTGATCATCGGTCGGCGGGACTGTTACCTTTGCCTGCGTCAACCGAGCGGTCGCTTCTGAGAGAAGTATCGATTCGATGCTGAACTTTGGACAGCGCAAGCCCTCGGGCGCGCAGGTCGTGATAGTGCTTTTGGTAGTCTTTGTCGGCAGCGTCCGTCGCCAACATGCTGTTGCCGACCAAAATCATGTCGTCTACCTCGATCCGACCCTGTTCGCGCAGCGCTTCCTTTTCTCTAAGCTTAAAGAGCGATATGCACCCGCTGGCTAATGCGGCGACGAGTGGTAGTATCACGAGCGCCCATTTTCCATACGATCTAAAGTGGTCTTCCGGCAGTATCCCTGCGACCGCACCCGATAGGAGCGTGCAAAAAAAGCGATGAACGCAACTACATCGTCGCCATTTATCTGATTGTTATCGGTCTACTCGGGCTTTTTGGACAAGGTAATTTTCACTTTCAATCGCGGCACGCGGCGGCGACGCGAACGCGTCTGCCCCGCGCCAGCGCACGGTGTCACCGAGCGCCTCACTTCTTTTCATAGCCAATGTAGTTGCGCTGAATCGTGATGTGATCCGCGATGTACTTGGCGTCGTGCCAACATCCGTAGATGAATGACGAAGCGCGGTTCGTCAGCTCGGCAGCTCCGGTACAAAATATATTCCGTGTTCCCCGCGTAAATACCCCGCTTATGGAGGGGCGTGCCCTCTCGCTCGTCAAATGCTGCTTCGACATCCAGCCAGCTAAAATCGAACTTGAAGCCAGTGGCCCACAGAACGGTCTGGTAACCCAGCCTTCGCCAAATCCAGATCGAGGATAGGCTTCTTCATGCATTCGGGATCTTCTAGGAGTTTCCACGCATTGGGCTCAAGAGGCAGATCCAGGCCATTGCGCTCGACGTAGGCATCGGCTTCGCGCAGAACGTCAAAGTAGTCCTCGTCGCCCTGGACTATGTTGCGCGCCAGATCGTCCTCGAAGCGCAGCACGCCATTTTCGTAGCTCTTGGTCATGCCCAGCACGGTGATCCCGGCCTGAGTCAAACGCCGAAAGTCCACGGTCTTGCCGCCGTCGTAGCCGCTCACGGCAAAGGCTACGTGCTTACCACGCTGCTTCTTCTTCTTGATCTCGTCCCACTTGCCGAGCACGCCCAGCCACCACACGTAGTCGCGTTGGCGGTAGGAGCGCGGCGGGCGATAGTGTTCGCCAATCGATAAGTAGACCTCTTTACCAGCTTGGCACAACTCTTCAGCAATCTGCGAACCCGAGGCGCCGCCGCCAACGACCAGGACCGCTCCATCGGCCAATTGCCCGGCATTCTTGTAGGTCGAAGAATGCAGTTGGTTAATGCCCGTATCGGTCGGTATGATGTTTGGATAACTAGGGAATTTGGAACGGGCCGGTGGCCACCACCACGCGCAGGGCCTCGATAACTCCTTCCGACGTTATTACGGTAAAGCCAGGACGGTTTTCGATGCGCTTGACGTGTTTGACTTCGACTCCGGTCCGGGTCGCCCTTGATCATCTTGGCATAGTCTTCGAAATATTTGGCCACGCGCTCCCTTGTGCGGAAAGACCTCGGGCGCGACTCCTTCGAATTGCAGATTAGGGAAACGATCGTGCCATGCCGGGCCGTTGGCGACCAGAAGATCCTATTGCTCAGAGCGCCAGCGTTCCGCGATCCGGGCGCGTTCCAGCACAATGTGCGGGATGCCCATTTCTCCGAGGTGTTCGCTCATTGCAACGCCGGACTGACCGCCGCCGATGACCACCGTATCGATTTTTTCAACTGACATTTTGATTCCCAAAGAGGAGCCGATACCGTTTGGCCTCAGACCCGACACGTCCAGGTGTCGGCGGCAAACTCAACATCACATGAATGCTGGTAGCACACCATTCACGTAGAGGAAAGTAGTTTGCTCAAGCTTGCTGCTCTTGAGAATCATGATTTTTGGACTCGGACTTCGGAAAAAAAACAAACGGATATTCTGTTTTCGCCACGCTTGGCCTCAAGATTCGCAATGACGGCGTAGTCTCTCCTCTTTCCCGTATTCTTCAAGGTGACGACTACCGTGTGCCAGCGCCGCGTTGACTCTACACAGTTCGGCATCCCTTCAGCGGAGATGAGGCTTTGCAACAAACGTCATGAATTCCGTTGATCCATCAGCCTCCCGCCAAGCCACTCGCCCACTCGCACAGCCTGAGACTGTCGTGAGCGTGGAGGGTGCGGTCGTAAAGTACCGCGATCACACCATCCTGCATGACCTATCGCTGCAAATCCAACGGGGCGAATTAGCTCACCTTGTTGGGTCCCTCGGGCTGCGGGAAGACGACTTTCCGCCAACCTCATTGCCGGGTTCGTAGAGGCAAGCTCGGGTGAAATATTCGTGGACGGGCAAAACGTCACTGATCTTCCACCCCACAAACGCCAGATCGGCATCGTGTTCCAGAACTACTCGGGGCTATTCCCCCACATGGATGTCGAGCGCAACATCGGCTATGGCCTGCGCATGCGAGGCGTACCTGCACCGCCGAGATCACTGAAGCGGCCAGGGGGCTCTGGTGCTGGTCGAGCCGGCAGGGGGTCGGGACACCGAACCCGCGCTGCTTCCGGTGGCCGAGGAACAGCGCGGTGCGCCAGCGCGCGCGCGATCATCGAACCAAAAAACGGGCTGCCCTGAAGAGCCCTTCTCAGCGCTGGACAAGAACCTGCGCGGCGCCATGCAGTTCGAGGTGCAGGAAATTCAGCGCAAGCTTGGCGTAACCACGATTTTCGTGACGCACGACCAGGCAGAGGCGCTCAGCATATCGGACCGCATCGCGGTCATGTCACAAGGCCGCATCTGCCAAATTTCGACGCCTGGCGAGCTTTATCGCCATCCCGCGGATCCCTTCGCGGCCTCGTTCCTCGGTGACGTGAACATTCTGCCGGCGCATTTCGACGGTGAGGATGGCGCCAATCTGCGCCTGCGCCCTGCACCCTGCCACATCACCATTGCTCGGGAGCGCCTGGTCGGCGACCAGCACGGCGGCGGAACGACTGGCCATCGACGTGCGCCCGGAACACATCCGCATGGAAACCTTGCATGCCGCCTCGATTCTGACGGGCACCGTCGTGCACCATGTATTCCAGGGAGATCACTGCGACACCTACGTTGACGTCGATCTTCCCGTCAGCGGGTCGCAGCGCGTGATGGTGCGCTCGCCGGGACAGGAAGTCATGGTGCGCTGGCCGGTGGGTACGGTGACTGCACTGGCGCTTCCGCCGCGCGACATGAGCGTTTTTCCGGCAACGACGGCCTGACCACAAGGATCGGGCGGTGGCCTTCAGGACTACCGAAAAACGATGAACATCCCCTCCACCATGTGGGCCGTCGTGGCCAGCCACCCAGGCGGCCCTGAAGTACTGACACTGGTCGAGCGCCCCGTTCCTGCGCCGGGTGCCGGCCAAGTGCTCTTGCGCGTACTGGCGGCAGGCGTGAATCGGCCGGACATCATGCAGCGCCAAGGCATTGCAAAGCCCGCGGCTGGGGCGACCGACGTGCTCGGTCTCGAGGCTTGCGGTGAAATTATCGCTTGCGGTCCCGGCGTGAAGCGGTGGGTGCCCGGCATGCGCGTCATGGCCTTGCTCCCAGGCGGCGGCTACGGCCCCTTGTGCATCACGCCCGCCGACCACTGCCTGCCCGTGCCGGAAGCGCTCAGCGACAACGAAGCGGGTGCGTTGCCAGAAGGGCTGTTCGCCATCTGGCACAACCTCTTCGAACTGGGCGCCCTGAAGATGGGGGAAACCGTGCTGATCCATGGCGCGGCCGGCGGAATCGGCACACTGGCCACCCAAATGGCCTATGCGGCGGGTGCTCGCGTCATCGTCACCGACGGGCCCAAAGACAGGCTCGCCATGTTGAAAGAACTGGGCCGCGGTCGAAGCGATCTGCTATCACGACGTCGATTTCGTGCAAGCCTGCCGCGCGGCCACCAACGGACGCGGTGTGGACGTGGTGCTGGATATTGTCGGCGGCGACTATGTGCGGCGCAATCTCGACGCGCTGGCGTTCGGCGGCCGCCACCTGAGCCTGTCCTTCATGCAAGGCTCCCAGGTCAATATAGAATTGCTCACGCTCATGCAAAAGCAGGTCAGTCTGCATTCCTCCACTTTGCGTCCCCAGACCGACGAAGAAAAGACGCGCATGAAGTGGCGTGATCGAAAAACATGCGCTGCCGCTGATAGCCGATGGCCGTATCCGCCCGCGCATGCATGGCAGTTTGCCACTGGCCCAAGCGGCCGAAGCCCACCGCATGATGGAGCGTGGCGAAATATTCGGGAAAACTGGTACTCAATCCCTGATTCCAAACCATTCGCCGCAGGCCGAACCATGATGCGATTACTGTACGCCCCTACGTCCCCCTATGTGCGCAAGGTCATGGTTAGTGCCCATCTGCTGGGCTTGACTGAAAGCATCGAGTTGCTGGCCAGCGCTGCTCACCCCATTGATCGCGACGCCCGTATCGCGGCCCATAACCCGGTGGCCAAGGTACCGACGCTAATCCTCGCGGACGGCCAGGCGCTGTACGACAGCCGGGTGATTTGCGAATACCTTGACAGCCTCGCGCCCGGCTACGGCCTGTTTCCCAAGATCGCGCCGATGAACTGGCAGGCACTCACGCGGACAAGCGCTGGGCGATGGCCTGCTCGACGCGGCATTGCTGGCGCGCTACGAGTTCACCGCGCGGCCGCCGGAAAAGCAATGGGACGCCTGGCGCTCGGCGCAATTGGTAAAGGTCAAGGCTTGCCTCGATGAAATCGAGCAGCAAGCCGACACGCTGGCAACGCGCGACATGACCATAGGCGAAGTCACCGTGGCATGCGCACTCGGCTACCTGGACTTTCGTTTTGCCGAACTCGATTGGCGCGCCACGCATTCCAGGACTGCACATTGGAATTACCAAGTACAAGCGCTAGCTGCCATGCAGGCCACCATTCCCCATGTTTGAGCACATGCCAATGACCAACACTTTTCCGCCCGCCCACGCCGCCGCAGACATCTGGTTTCTCAATGGCCCGAACGCCAACCTGTATGGGCTCGATGCCAACCAGACATACGGACAGGACAGTTTCCCGACGCTGAAAGCGCGCTGCGAAGCGAAGGCCGCCGCGCTGCGCCTCACGCTGAATTTCGTGCAATCGAACTGGAAGGTCAGCTCGTGGACTGGATCCAGGACGCGCGAAGCTCGGCAAAAGGAGTCATCATCAATGCCGCCGGCCTCACCTACAGCTCGGTCCCCATCCTTGTACGCCTCTGCCGTCCTTCCCGGGCAAAATCATCGAGGTGCACATGAGTAATATCTGGCGCCGCGAAACCTTCCGCCACCACTCCTACATCTCCAAGGCCGCTGATGGCATCGTCGCGGGCCTGGGCTGGGATGGCTACGAACTGGCCATCGACGCCATGTCGCGACTGATCAAACGCTGAGCCTGTGTCCATGACCGTGTCCGGCTCGTCCAGCTTCGTGGGAACGATGGTCTTCTACAGCGAATTCGACGATTTCGAAGCGTGGAAACAAGGCATGCAGGCGCAGCTTCCCACTTTGCGGATCCTGCATAGCAACGAGGTGGATGATCCCGGTGTGATCGACTTCGCGCTGGTGTGGAAACCGCACCGAAGGATTCTTCCGCGAGATGACGCAGCTGAAGCTGATCGTCAACCTCGGCGCCGGTGTGGATTCGCTGGTTTCGCGCGACGACCTGCCTGCTAACGTGCCCATTACGCGCATCAGCGATCCGCAAATGGCCCGCATGATGGCGGGCTACGTGCTCTTTGCCACGCTGCGCTACGTCCGTGACATCCCCTTCTTCGAACAGGCGCAGCGACGCGGACAGTGGGCCTACCGCCACCCCCGAAATCCCGTGGACGTGCGCGTAGCCGTGCTCGGCCTGGGTGAACTAGGCGCCCGCGCCGCCACGGAATTGCAACGCCAGGGCCTGACGGTTCTGGGCTGGTCGCGCAGTCTGCGCCAGATCGAAGGCGTACAGTGCCACGCGGGGTACTGGAAACTCTGGATCTGGTGCTGGGCCAGGCCGACATTCTGGTGATCATGCTGGCGCTTACGCCGCTGACACGCGGTCTGCTGGACCGCGATGCGCTGGCGCTGCTGCCGCACGGCGCCGCCGTCATCAATGTGGCTCGTGGCTCGCTAGTCGACCAGACGGCCCTGACCGAACTGCTGCAAAGTGGTCATATCGGCGCGGCCACGCTCGATGCCTTCGAGAAAGAACCGCTGCCGGAAGATGATCCGCTCTGGCAACTGCCGAACGTGCTGATCACCCCTCACCTCGCGTCCGTCGCCATCCCTGCTTCAGCAGCCGAGCAGATCGCCCGCAACTTGGTCAGCGTGGCAAACGGTAGACCCCTTGCCAATCTAATCGACATTGCGCTGGGCGACCGAGTCAATTGCCTGCCGCTACTTCACGAAAGCCTCGTAAGCATCAACCAGGTTTTCGTCGTTCAGATCTCAGCGACTACGCTCTTCAATGTTGAATAATCCTGCCCAAACCCAGGAAGTAATTGGCGATGATCAGCAGGCCGGCCGTGGTTACGATGTACACCACTGAAAGCGCCGCCAAGGTCGGATCGGCGAATTCGCGTACATAGTTGTACATCGCCACGGGCAAGGTCTGCGTTTCCTGGGTGGTGATGAAAAGCGAAGCAGTGAATTCGTTGAACGACATGATCGCCGCGAACAGCCAGCCGCCGAACAATCCCGGGGCCAGCAGCGGGATCATCACTGTAAAGAGCACTTTCAACGGCGACGCTCCCAAGCTGGCCGCGGCATGTTCAAGGCGGGCGTCCAGATTCTCCATCGATACAAAAACGCTGCGCAGCACGAACGGCAACACCAGTATGACGTGGCACAGGATGACTATCGCATAGCCGTGTTTCTCACCGTACCTGGAAAGCCAGCATCAAAAGACCCAGTCCTATCGTGAAGTGAGGCACCACCAAGGGCGAAAGTAAAATGGCCTGCAGGGCCTCCTTGCCCGGGAAGTACGTCCGTTTGGCAATGATCACCAGGCCCGTGCCGATGACCGAGGCGATGGTCGAGGCCAAGACCGTAATGATGAGGCTGGCCTTGAAACCATGCTGGAAATCGGGATAGGTAAACACGCGACCAAACCACCGCCAGGACCAGGCATCCGGGGGAAACGAAAGTAGTGGCTTGGCATTGAAGGCCGCTACGGTAACCACCAGCACTGGCAGCAGGACGTATGCGAGGATGAGGCATATCAGCGCAGGACCAGCCATGCGCAATGGCGATGGCAAGGCATGTTTGATCTTCACCTCAAGGCCCGGCTCCCGACGCGTTTGAGCCGGAAGGTCAGTTTGCCGATGGTCCCACAGCGACACCATGGTCAGCACGAGGCCGACGACGCTCAGGCTTGCCGCCAGAGGGAAATCCATCGACGAAAAACCCAGTTGATAGATGAGCGTCGAGATGGTCGGGACGCGCCCGCCGCCTATCATCTGTGGCGTGGCGAAGGCACTGAATGTCCACGCGAAAGCCGTGGCCGAACCGGCAAGAATGCCGGGCATGGAAAGCGGCAGCGTCACCGTAAGGAAAATGCGGATACGGCCCGGCCCCCAGACTTTGGGCCGCCTTCTCGTAATCGCGGTCGATATGGGCGATGGCGGCAGACAGCATCAGCACCACCACCGGAATAGTCACGTGCACCAGCGCTACGAGCACCCCGAAGTGGGTAAACATCAGCTCGATCGGCTGCTCTATCACTCCCACCTTGCGCAGCATCGAATTGATGAAGCCAGTGCTACCCAGCGCAATGATCCACGCGTAAGTCCGTACGATCTCGCCGAGAAACAAGGGTGTGATCGCAGTAATGAGAATCACGGATTTGAGCGCGCGATTGCGCACGCGAACCAGGGCATAGGCAAGCGGATAGGCCAGCAGCAGCGAAAACACCGTGGTTTCGATGCTCAAGACCAAGGTATTGCGCAAGGCGTCCCGGTAAAGCGACTTGTCCATGCCGGTGAAATTGGCCAGCGTGAACCCGCCGACGTCAAGTGAACCCGGTATAAAGGCACGCAGGCTGAACTGGAATACCGTGAACAATGTGACGCAAATGCACAATGCAACGATGGCCGACGGCGAAATCAGCCACCCTCGCAACCTGGAATACATGTTCATTGATTTATCGCTTTTTCGTCTAGCTTAACCAAGCGCCATCCAGGGATGGTGGACTGCATCAATTCATGATGTTTTCCGTGAACCACTTGCGCCACTCGGCCAATTTTTCCGCGCGCAGCTTATCGGGAATGACAATAACCTCCTTATCCCACTGTGCCGTCGTCGTGAGCACGCCAGGCAGCGCCGCATCCTTGGGATCGACAGTGGCGTTGTCGATCACCGGGCTGGTTTTCTCCGCGGCCACGCCGTCTGGCTTGCACGGTGGACGAAAGGGCAATGTTCATGAACTTATAGGCAAGATCCGCCTTGGTCGATCCCTTCGTAATAGACATCGTATCCACGCCCAGGACAGCCCCTTCTTTGGGGACCACGAGTTTGATGGGAACACCCTGTCCGATCATATGGTAGGCGTTAATCGACAGCATGATCTGAACCGGCGTTTCGCCCGTCGAGATGAGCTGTTGGCTGTTGGCATCGTTGGTATAGAAGGCCCGGAAGTTCGGCTTGAGCGCCTTGAGCTTGGCCTCGCCCATTTGCCAGTTGGCGGCATCGCCGCCAGACAGTATTGCCGCCACGGTGATGATGTGGCTCGGATCAAAATCGGGCGCCGCGATTTTGTTCTTCAGCGCAGGATTCCACAGATCATTCCAGCTGTTGAAGGTGATGTTCGATGGCGCCAAGTCGGGGCGATAGGCAATGGTATAGAGGTAGGCCCAGCTGCCGATCTGATAAGGGCTGATCCTGCGCCTGCTTGACGACGTTGCGCGTAGTTGGGGATCTTGGCGGTGTCGAGTTGCTCGAACAAGCCGCTATTGGTATAAAGCCACGCCGACCTGCGACGTGGTGAACGTGATGTCGCTTTCGGGGGTCGTGGCGAGCTTTGCCTTGTTGAGGCGATCGATTGTGCCACCTGTGATGAACTTGACCGGCACGCCCGTCTGTTTCGTGAATTCCTGGCCAATATATTTATCGATCATGTCACGGAAGTTACCGCCCCAGGAGCTGATAACTAGGGCATCCTCTGCTCTTGCCACGCCAGCAAACGTTGCGCTGAGTACGAGTCCAACCATCATAATCTTGCGAATCATTCGATTCCCCTTCAGTTGATTGACGTGTAGCCAAACCAGCTTGCGACGAATGGTCTGACAAACCAAAACTTTTGCGCCGACATCGCGATTACCCGTTCGGCGTGACACCCGCTGCGCAAACTGCAAAAAGGCAGGTCAAGTCAAATAGTGGAAGAGTTCGGCCGGTAGACCAATTTGCATTTTCCGGGGTCGTGACTCGCAATTCTTGACCCACGCCGCGCAAGACGTGCTGTCGGGAATTCCGAGACACGACCCCGGAAAAGACAAATAGGCGCAGCCGCCCATTTGGTCAATTATCAGCCCTCAAGGCAGGTTGATCGGCGCGTACCCACTGCCCTCAGCCTTGCAATGCGCCTCTCCTTGATTGCCTTCAAACGTGACCCCATGAAACACACTCGCATCCGCCCATTCAATACCAAAGTCACCTATCCTGAACAAAATCTGGACAACGATCTGTGTCAGGCTGTCGTCGCTCGCGGACGGATGGTTTTTCTGCGCGGGCAGATCGGGCAAAACCTGGATACGTCCGCGAGCGTATGTGTCGGGGACGTCGCAGGACAAGCCGAGCAAGCCATGGCCAATATCGCCATGCTGATGAAAGAAGCGGGCGGCGACCTCCAGGACATCTGCAAGGTCACCATCTACCTCGTCGATCCTCGCTACCGCGAGGCGGTCTACCGCGTCGTCGGCCGCTGGCTCAAGGGAGTGCACCCGGTGTCGACCGGCATCGTGGTTTCGGCCCTGGCCCGCCCCGAGTGGTTGGTGGAAATCGACGCCACCGCCGTCATTGCCGATTAATTCTTCACGGCCCAATCAACGCCATGACGTTTTCGATCATTGCACGCTGTCCCGAGACAGGTCAGTTCGGCGCCGCTATAAGCTCGTCTTCACCCGCCGTCGCGGCGCGCTGCATTCGCGTCCGCCCAGGCGTCGGCGCCGCGGCCAGTCAAAACATCACCGATCCCGGGTTGGGAACGATGGCGCTCGACCTCATGGCGGCGGGAAGCAGCCCTCAACAAGCGCTCAATGCCTTGCAAGAGCGGCCATTCATCGCCTATCGCCAGCTCATGGCCATCGATGCCCAGCGAGCGCCGGCGGTCTTCACCGGCGCAAGCGCCCTTGGCATCCTGGCCACCGCCGCCGACGCGCACGCTGCTTGCGCTGGCAACATGCTCGCGTCCCGAGAAGTCCCGGGCGTGATGCTGGATGCCTTCAAGAAAGCAGGCGGCTCCTTGGCCGAGCGCCTCATGCAGGCCATGCTCGCAGGCCAGGCGGCTGGTGGGGAGGAAGGCCCCGTCCATTCCAGCGGGCTGTTGGTCTGCGGCGAAATGGATTGGCCCATCATCGATCTGCGCATGGACTGGGTCGACGAGCGCCCGGTCGAAGCCCTCTACGCGGCCTGGAAGATCTACGAGCCCCAGGTGCAGGACTACATCACACGAGCCCGTGATCCTCGCGTGGCGCCGAGGTTCGGAGTGCCTGGCGATCTCTGATCGCGATCCAACAATCGACGCGAACCAAGGCCTTCCTGGGCAAGGTGTTGTAGCGAGCGCTGGGGGGCCAGCATCTTTCGTGAACCGCGCGCGTGCGTGATATCGTTCTACCCATCCAGGTCGGCCGTGAGGGCCGCCGGCGGAGTGGCGACAGTGCTGGCGACCAAAGTGTCGAGGCCCGAGCCGGTGCATGCGAAGATCATCACCGACCGCTTCAGGTCGGTGTTCGGCGATACTTCGCCTCGTTTTCTCCTGTTCCGCTTATGCCCAATCCCATCTCTCTGCGCCAAATGGAGTATTTCCTGGCTACTGCCAAGCACGGCAGCATTGCCGTTGCGTCCAATCAGATTCACATTTCCGCACCGTCTATCTCTGCTGCCATCACGCACATGGAAGCGGAGCTAGGGGTCCAGCTATTCGTTCGGCATCCCTCCAGAGGGCTCACGCTGACACCCGTCGGAACTCAACTGATGAAAGAGTGCGAAGACCTGCTCGACCGCGCCTCGAGCCTGTACGACATTGCCTCGGATTCCAGCCAGATCATTCAAGGTGTGCTGCGCGTCGGCTGCTTCCAATCTCTGACCGCCATGATTGCGCCGGAGGTGATATTTGGCTTCAAGCGGGCGTTCAAGAACGTCGACTTGCAGATGATCGAGGGCAACCAGCAGGAGCTGATGAGCAAACTGCACAATGCCGAGATCGACGTCGCTCTCACCTACGACCTGCAACTGGACAAGGACATTCATTTTGAAGTCCTGAGCCGGCTGCCGCCCTATGTGCTTGTGAGCGAGCTTCACCCCCTGGCCCAACAACTCGCGACCACGCTCGAGGAACTGGCCTCGGAACCCATGGTGCTGCTCGACTTGCCTATGAGCAGAGACTACTTCATGGCGCTTCTTTCCCAAGCCGGCGTCGAACCCAACGTCGTGGCGCGCTCTCGGTCGGACGACGTCGTCCGGTCCTTGGTGGCCAATGGCATGGGCTATGCGATATTCAACGCTCGTCCCATATCCACTCAATCGCTTGATGGCAAACGGTTTGTCCGTCTTCGTCTCGCAGGCAAGCATCGCCCCATGCTGCTGGGACTTGCCACCTACACGCAGGTCAAACAGTCGCGGGTGACCCAGGTCTTCATGGAACGGTGCCGGGCTTATATCTCCGACCAGTACATCCCTGGAATGAGCGCGGCCAGCTTCTTCGACCCCCACACCTCCGGCCCCGCCGACGCCAAGCCCGATTGATCCAACATCATCCACCACACCACCATGTCCAGCACCTCTACCTTGAGCAGCCTCGATTTGCTGCGCGAACTGCTCGCGATCCCTTCGGTTACCCGGACACCCAATGTAGATCTGATCGCGCATGTACAAGAATTATTGCACCAGGCGGGCATCGACACCGTCTTGGTAGCCGACCCGCAGGACCGCACGCGATGCAACCTCTTTGCCAGCGTCGGTCCGGAGGACATTCCCGGCGTGATGCTGTCCGGCCACACCGACGTGGTTCCGGTCGAAGGCCAACCCTGGACCATGCCGCCGTTCCAGGCAACGGAACGCGACGGCCGCATTTACGGCCGCGGCAGCTCCGACATGAAAGGCTTTGTCGCATGCGCCGTGATGGCGATGATCCATGCCGCCGGGAAAGACCTGAAACGCCCGCTGCAATTGGCGCTATCCTTCGACGAGGAAATCGGCTGCGTGGGTGTGCGGCACCTGTTGCGCGAACTGGAAGACAAGCTGCCTGCTCCACTGTTGTGCCTGGTCGGCGAACCCACGCTCATGAAGATCGGCACCGGTCATAAAGGCAAGGCTGCCTACAGTGCCCGCTGCTGCGGACAGGCAGGCCACTCCGGACTCGCCCCGCGTTTCGTCAATGCCATACACACCGCGTCGGACCTGATCTCCGCAATACGCGACGTTCAGCACGACTTGGCCGAGCGCGGTCCCCGCGAAGAAGGCTACGACATCCCCTACACGACGATACACGTAGGCACAATCAACGGCGGCAAGGCACTCAACATCGTCCCCGACCAGTGCGAAGTCAATTTCGAGATCCGCAACATCATCGAGGACGACCCGGCCGAGATCCTCGCGCGCGTCCTCGGACGTGCAGAGGCTCGCATGCGAAGCTGGCCATCCCCGCCGGATAATGTGCCGCCCATGCCTGAGGTACAGCTCGTCAACACCTACCCCGGCCTGACCACCGCGCAAGACTCGGCCGCCGCGCGCCTGCTGGCCTCGCTGCTGCCCGCAGAAACGACCTACACAAAGGTCGCATTCGGCACCGAGGGCGGCCTGTTCAAGCGAAGCTGGAACCAGACTTCCGTATTGGTTTGCGGCCCCGGCTCCATCGAGGTGGCCCACAAGGCAGACGAATACGTGGAAATCACCCAGATCGAAGCTTGCGACCGGCTGTTATCGAAGCTGGTGGAGCACCTGTGCGAGCCGAACGGACGCCGCGCGCGTTAGCGAAGCGGGCCGTCTGTCGAGACAGGTAGATACCATGGACAAAGCAATTTTTCGAGCCAAACGACGGCATAGAAACACATTATGCCAAGCGACGATAGCAAGATGAGCACACCAAACATCACCGCGGTTTTCATGTTTCCCGAACTGGTCAGTATCAGATAACCCAAGCCCTTATCTGCGCCAATAAATTCTGCGACGACGGCACCCACCACCGCGAGCGTGATCGCGATCTTCAGACTGCTGAATATGTAGGGCAACGCCCAAGGGAGACGTACGCTCCAGAACACCTTTGGTTTTTTGGCATCGAGCGCCCGTGTCATTTCGAGAAGCTCGCCTTCCACTGATTCGAGCCCTGTCGCAGTATTGATGACAATGGGACAGAATACCACAGTGGCCGCGACGATCATGTTTGAGACCAGGCCGTACCCGACCCAGAGGAGCAAAAGTGGCGCTAGCGCCACCTTCGGCACAGACTGAAGCATCAAAAGGAGGGGATAGATGATTCGACGCAAGAGGGGCGAATACACGACCGCGACGGCGAGCGGAACGCCACACATCACCGCCAGCGCGAAGCCACCCAAGACTGCCCACAGCGTCGCGAAAAAGTGACGCGGAAGGATGGTTCGAATTTCCCACGTTTGAACGAGGATTTGCGAGGGCGCTGGGAGCAGCCAGCTCGGAATCCGTGCCCACATGCAAAGTAACTGCCAGGCAACGACCAGTCCCACCAGTGCGACCAAGACCTGTCCATAGGTCCGCAGGATTCGCTGGAGCGCCGATGTGATCGTCACGTTGCAGACCGTTTGGACTGGGAAAACTGGGACTACAGCTCGACGTGGTCCTGAAATTCCCGACTGAATTCCATTTCCAGGGTTCGTGGACGGGGCGACTCTTATCAAGATCTCCCTTTACGACACGCCCGGGTCGTGCGGTCATGACGATGACCTTGTCAGCAAGCAATACCGCTTCCGCGATGCTGTGAGTCACGAATACGACGGTCTTGCGGCGCTGGGTCCAAATCTTCAGTAGTTCCATACCCAAGTCCTCGCGCGTCATGGCGTCCAGAGCAGCAAACGGTTCGTCCATCAAGAGTAGCTTCGGATCGTAGATGAGGGCCCGGCAAATCGAGACGCGCTGCTGCATGCCACCGGAAAGCTCATCAGGACGCGCCTGTTCGAAGCCGCGCAGCCCAACGAGCTCGATCAATCTGTTCGCTTCTTTGAGATATGCCTCAACCGACCAACCTAACATCTCGATCGGAAACAAAATGTTATCCATGACGTTGCGCCATGGCAGAAGGATCGGTCGCTGAAAAACCATTCCGATATGTCGCGATGGCCGATCAGCGGAACACCGTCCAGCAGCAACTCTCCGCCTGAGATCTATGTGATCCGGCGATGAGCTTGAGTAGCGTGATTTTCCCACAGCCGCTCGGACCTAGCAGCGTTATAAATTCGTCGGTTGCAATTTGGAGATTTACGTTCTCGGCTCGACGACGTTGGCGCCAGACCCCGTCCCCTAAACTTTGTTGACATTGCACGCGCAGACGCGCGGGTGTTCAGGACCTGCACCTTGAGCGCGCGGCGTCGGCGTCTGTATCGATTCCTGCCGCAATTCAGGCATTTACTTCGCTTCGACGCCTACTTCGCGGGAATATCGGTGTCGTCGGCAGATAGGCTGTGGAATAGATCTGGTCGATCGGAACGTTGCGTTTCAGGGCCAGCGCGTCGGTGACGACATCGCGCGTCCTTGTGAGTTTGGACTCGTCCATCGAGCCGAGACCTTTGGTACGCACTTCATTGGTAACCGCAATGTCCCACATGGCGCGTACCTCGTCCTTAGCAATGTCCGCGTCGATTCGGGATTGCGAGTGCGCAATATGTTTACAGCTTCGTCAGGTGCGCCAACGCGTATGCGATTCCCTTTAACGATGCGTTGACAAAGGCGCGCGCGGCCATCCGGTTGCTTCCAGCAATTTTGGATTCGCGATAATTGCATTGCCATAGAGGTCGAGGCCAAAATCCGCATACGGCATCGCAACTGCAGTCTTGCCTCGCTGTGCGGCATTTGTTTTGATTACCGCCGCGAAAATACTCTGTTCGAGAACGGCATCGACCTGTCCGGACATAAGCAAGGAACAACGCAATAGCGTCAACCACCACTTCCTTGATGCTATCGCGCTGCACGACATTAACCTTTAAAAACGCTGGAAACATTAACGGACGCTCCGGAAGCCCCGCGTCCGATCGTACGTCCCACGAGATCCTTTGGCGACTTGATTCCGGATTCAGGCAAATATTTAAATCCAACTCCTTTTGATAGACCATTGCGATAATTCGTACCGGAATGTCCTCGTTCTCGCGTCTCAATGATGGTTCCGGTGTCTGCAATGCCGCAACTTGCCAGCCGGAACGACACCTGATGGTGTCGCCGGAGCCGAAGCCCCGGGAAATCGTTACGTCCAGACCCGCATCGCGGTAATAACCCTTCTCAAGGGCGACAAAATATCCTGCATGGACGCCACTTATGCTCCAGTCCAGCGCGAGTGTCACGGTCTCGGCCGCGACGGCTGGAAAGGAAATTAACACCAGCAGAAACGACACTGCGCGAACAATCATGTCGCATGCGGTGCATTACGGAAATGGCTCGACCCATCATTGCCCCCTGCTTACGGTAACTAAAGCGTTATCGGAGATACTTGCCAAGATCCATATCGTCAAATCCTGGAACCTTCTTGCGCTCGAAATCTGCCAAGTGCTTTAGCGGCTCGCGGCATCAATCCCAGGCGCCCCCAGTGGACTTGATGAAGATCGCGGGCGAACGACGGAATGTTGGGAATCGTGAATGTCATTTGATCCGGTCGGCAACGAGTCGCCATTGCCCAAGGACATCCTGCGGATTGTGGATATCGACGTCTTCATCGACAACGATGCAATACATGAGCCATTCTCTCCGCTCCGAATGCTGCAACCATTGCCTTTTGCGCTTGGCCCTCGGACCGTTTTTCGATCTTGACGAAGCAGAACTGTAACAGCGGAAAGCAGGTCACATCCTTGACGGAGGAGACCCATGTCCGGATATTCGTATAAATATTGCCGGCCATCGGCGCGGCGGTCATCGCAATCTCTTCGCTCGACCCGGCACTATCGCTAGAAAATCGCGTCCTTTTCGGCGAAGCACCGTGACCTGAAAGACATGGTTATCCGCGGGTAGACGGAAAGTCCATCCACTCACCGAATGGTCCCTCAGGCGCCGCACGTTTGGCAGAATCTCGCCTTCAATCAATATCTCGGCAGAGTCTGGAACGGGCAACTTGGACAACGGCGACGGGCGAAGGCTGAAGCGCCCGCCCGCTATCGCTCGGCCAGGTCGTACTCACTGTTATCCGGACCAACCGTGGTGCCCGCCGCGAGCATGACCGCAGGAGGCAATCCAATGGCCACCACCGCCTTCAACGGAAGTCCGCGCTGCTCCATCTTTTGCTGGATGCGGAACAATCACCCACGTGCTTAGCCTGCACCTTAGCTCGGCGGGACCAACTATCTGCATGCGATGAAACGACAGATTCGTGATGCTGCTATCCGGATCTTGCGCAATGATTACGCTAGCAGTCAGATAGGGCCCCGCATCCTTTTCTGAGTAGGTGATGTGGGGAATCTCCGAGAGGGCGATTTTCTCGTATTCTGCTTTTTCTGCGTCGAATTGCTTTTCTACTTTGGCAGAACTGGGTCCCGTTAATCGCGACCAGCGCGCCGCAACCTGGCCGATATCCACTCCAAGCAATCCGGCGATGATTCCGTAGTTCCCTAGAGTATTGCTGACGACGGGAAATCTGCTGCCGCGAATCTTTTCGAAAAATACGGGCAAATTCCTCGTCGCTTGTATTTTGCGAACAACCGCGTTGAGCTCGTATTCTGGATCGACTTCCCGCGAGACAACGAGCAGTTTATCCCGCGATCTTAAGTCTGCGAGAAAATGCCTTAGACTCGACTCATGTTTGGCGCCGATCCAGGTAGTAAGCAAGAGCGTCGGCCGTTCGAAGTCCATTCAGCCGGGCGCGCTCACGCGAGACGGTGCGAGTCAACGTTGCGCAATCCTCACTAAGCATTGCGCGATCTCGCTAAGCGATAAAAAGTATACCAAATTACGCACCGC
The DNA here is from genome assembly GCA_963749795.1 of uncultured beta proteobacterium. GTDB lineage: Bacteria > Pseudomonadota > Gammaproteobacteria > Burkholderiales > Casimicrobiaceae > PALSA-1003. Next base: position 411,566 of record CAVVOR010000010.1, on the reverse strand, counting down.
GAAACATCGCAACAATCGCAGCAAATTACTTCGCATCGCCTCAGAAAATCTGAGGAACACGACGGATCGCCTCTACCTATGCAGTGGCTAACGCCGGCGCTCCACGTCGATTCGATCCAGGACTACGGGGAGGGACGCCATTACTCAGGCAACGTCGTGTCCTTCCAGCGCATCGTCAACTCGGAATCTATCTCGAACAGATCCAAAACCCGCCCTACTGTTTGGTTGATCACGTCTTGCAGCGTTTTCGGTTGATGATAGAACGCCGGCACAGCGGGAGCCACGATCGCTCCATTTTGCGTTGCCCGGGCCATCAAATCTATATGGCCCATGTGAAGCGGCGTTTCGCGAAACAAAAGAACGACGCGCCGTCGCTCTTTCAAACAGACATCGGCAGCGCGCACGACGAGGTCATTATCGTAACTGGACGCTATACCCGATAGAGTTTTGACCGAGCACGGCGCCACCAGCATTCCCATCGTCTTGAAAGATCCGCTCGATATTGCGGCGCCGATGTCGCGATAGCTATAGCTGCAATCGGCTAGCGATCGAACCGAGTCTACCGAATAGTTTGTCTCTTCGACAATTGTGCGGGCCGCCGACTATGAAATGATTAGATGCGTTTCAATATCTCGGACAAGCCGCAGCATTTCCAAAGCCCGAATTCCGTAAATCGCCCCGGACGCTCCAGTTATAGCGACGATCAAACGCCTCATTTGTCTTTTCCGGAAAGTGCGAGCGATAGACGTGCGCTACAGCCATACGAGGGGCGTGGGGCGATCGCGGGGGTCGGAGCCCCTAACCCGCAGTGCAACGTCTTGCCGCTTCGGTAGTACATGGGCGAAGGGTGGGGACGGGACTCGAGGCCGCCTTATTCCCGGTAATAGCTCTGCCGTCGCCAGCCAACTCCCGCAGGGACGATGGGCCGCAAGCGATATGCAATCCGTATGCACCCGCCTGTACTATCTCGGCACCCCCACTACTTTCCGATACAATAAAAATACCGCGCACAGAGGCCATCGTTCCCGTTCGTAATCAGTAGGTCGGTGGTTCGACTCCACTCAACAGCACCAAACACGGGGCTTCAGATTTCGGCGGAAAGGTCCGACCGATACCGGCTAGAGAGCGATTCCCTTGTTCGGGTTGATCAGGTACTTGGCGCCCGTGGCACGTCTGCCATACACCGCGATCTCTTCCACCCGCAGCGCCTCGGCGAGCGAAATCTCTTTGGTGTAGTGGCTTGCGAACGTGGTCTTCAGCTCCCCGACCACACGCTCGCGAAGCTTCCGCTCCGCCTCGGGTCCGATCTTCCGCAGGAACGGCCACAACAGCCATCCGCCAATACTCCAGGCAAAGCCAAAGCTGCGATTGAACACCGTCGCCGCGGTATCGAGCCCTCCGTAGATGTAGACCTGCTTATGTGTCGTCGACCCGTACCGGCTGTACTCAGTCGCCGATCTATTCAGCGCCGCCTCCATACAGGTCAGTAACTGTCCAGCCAGCTTGCCGCCGCCGATGGCATCGAAAGCTATGGTCGCACCTGTAGCGACCATGGCCTCGGTCAGGTCCAGGATGAACGTTGGCGCGGTGGAATTGCATACGTAGCGCGCACCGATCGCCCGCAGGAGGTCTTCCTGCGGCTGAGTACGCACGATGTTGACCAGGCCGACGTTGTCCGCGATACAAATACGGTTGAGCATCTGGCCCAGGTTGGAGGCCGCCGCACTGTGTATCAGCGCCGTGTGACCTTCCCGCCGCATGGTCTCAACCATGCCCAGCGACGTGAGCGGGTTGATGAAGCAGGAGGCCCCCTCGGCCGGGCTCGTGCCTTCTGGCAGCACCAGACATTGCTCGGCTTTGACGCAACGATACTGCGAATACATTGCGCCACCGAAGATGGCCACCGTCTTTCCTAATAGCGCCAATGCTTCATCGGACGAACCGGTGCTGACGACCACGCCCGCACCTTCGTTGCCGACCGGCATCGATTGGCCGATGCGACCCGCCATGCTCTTCATCAGCCCGTCCGGAATGGTCGCGCTTACTACAGGATTCGCGCTCGTGCCTGATTGCCTTGCGGTGCCCATGTCTGCAGCACCGAACAGAACGCCGATGTCCGAAGGATTGATCGGTGAGGCCTCGACACGGACCAGCACTTCGTCCGGTTTGGCCACAGGGATCGCAACAGTAGCGAGAGAAAGTTCCAGTTCGCCGCTGCTACTAACGAGGGAGCGAAGCTGAAGCGCCGCGCTTGCGTTGCCGGTACCCACGACCATTCCGCGCCCCCGAAGTTATCGTGCCAAGTATAGGCGATTCGGAGAGCGCTCACGCGTCGCGTCGGCGTCGCCAGGAGATGGACGGCGCCAGATTGCGTCCTTAGCGGCGATCCTGATCGGATTGCTGATCTTCCAACATTGAATCGGTTGCTGTTTGGGCATCGAGCGCATTGCGTTCGATCCATTTTAGGAGGACGCCAGCCGTTGCCAGCTCGGCAGACTGATAGCGCAATTCGGTAGTCACGTCGACTGGCGCGAAGCGCATAGGCGTGTCCCGCAGGGATTCCGATGTTTGCCGCCCCGAATCCAGGTAGGCGCGAGTCGAATCGGCGAGCACGGCAAAATCAAGCGTGCCCGAGGTCATCATTTTCCACATCGCGGCGTAGTACGGGTGTCTATCTCCCGTGCCCAGCCGGGTGAGAATGCCCAATGCGGACTTCTTCATCATTTGATCGACGGATCGCGCCGGGAAATGGGCCAGGCGGATATCCTGCTGCGGCAGCATCAATACGTGGCTCGGTCGTCGCTCCCCCGGCAACGCAAGAAAGTGGTTGCCGCTGCATATTTCGTAGCGATCCGCATACGCATCGCCGAGCAGTTTCGCATTGATCGCCACTTTCCAAACCAGCGGGTTCTCGTCGACGCTCGGGGTCGGATAGTCGTAGTAGTAACGAATGCGCCGCAGCGGATGCGCCTCGCGCCGATCGTCGCCAAGCGTCGGCACATAGTTGACCCACTTTAGCCGGATGTGCGCATCGCCTGCGGCGACGAGCGCGGCATCCAGATCTTTTCGCGATTGCGCCAAAATGAATTCGTCACAATCGAGCGGAAAAACCCAGTCTGCACGATGCGACTCAAGCGCGAACTTCAACAAACGATTCGTAAACTCCACTTGACGAAACTGGGGGTCGGACGAGTGCTCGACGAATATCGGGAGTCCTTCCGCAACGAGTCGGTTCAGTATTTCGTGTGTCCCGTCGAACGTGTTGTGCTCCAGGATGATCAGATAGTCGAGGAAATCGAGGTTATGCCGAACAAACGCTTCGACTATGTCCGCGTCGTTTCCCACACAACAAATCCCGACGAGATTTAGCGGCGACGTTCTTTGCGTCGGATTGGGCGCGGTCCCGGCGGTGCGCTCGGAGACATCGCCAGCGGCAACATAGCCAGCGGGCTCCGCAGTGTCGCCCGCCTTCTTCGCCGCCTGGTCGAGACTCCGCCCGGTCGGCAGCCCGAGAGCTTCGGCGGTGGCCGTCAGATAATCCAAGCCATTGAGTTCGTCGGGCTCCAGGTAACAGCCTTGACTCCAATCGTTCCACGCATTGACGAACAACAAGCGGGGAGACGCCGCAGGCGCTGATCGCGACATTTCAATCGCTTGGCGAAGCCAATCCCGATAGACGGCAACAGAAAAATTGGTTACCACCGTCGCCCGCGAGCCTCGGCACGCCGTGTTGTCCCAGCCGAGCGTTACGCCTCGCAGGCGCGGAAATTGCGCCGAAGGACGCCGCAGAAACCACTGTGCGAGTCGCTCGTAATCGAGTAGTCGACCTTGAAATCCAGCAACGGTGCCGCTCGTTTCAACTTCCACATCTATCTGGCCGCTTTCCGGCAGATGCGGGGGAAATTCGCAGACAGCGTCGTAGCCGCTGACAATCAACGATTCGGTATCCGAGTAGAAATGCTCGACCGCCACGACGTAAGGCGCCTCGAATCCACGCTCCCGCGCCCGAACACCCCACCGCGCAATGGTCGACGCCACGTCCGCCAGCAACTCGGCGTGATAAATCAAAAGCAACGGGCGGTTGTTGATCTTGATGTACCGGGAGTCACGAAAACAGGACAGCAGAGAGTCGAAAAACGTTTCGACGTGACTCCCTCGGCCGGGAGTGATGTCGGTGGAGTTACGCGTTTGCGCCCCAGTCTCGTTGACCCAACAAACGCAAAATGGCATGTCTGGAGCGCCGTCGCGCAATACGGTTTCCAACAACCCATCCGTCGGCGCGCCGCCTCGCTCCCGTATACGTAGTAGCAGAATCCGTGAATGCCGTGCGCGCGGGCTAACGCTGCCTGCGCCCGGCGCGTTGCTGCGAGACGCATATCGTAGAAGCCGAGTTCGCCGGGCCATCGAGGCTGATGATGCCCGCCAAACAACGGCTTGGCGCGGACGACCTCTTGCCACCCATTGAAGTACGGATCAGTGCTCTGCAGATTGGCCGTCTGCGCATGGAGTTGCGGCAGAACGAACGCAATCAGGCGGACATCGTCTGGAGTACTCACCTAAGATTCACGCAGCGAGTGGCGTCGAAGTTTCCGTCGCCTTGATGCCCAGGCTCGACGCACACCCGACCAGGGCATCCGACGACATCGTGAAAGCGCGCCCTGCGCGAAGTAGCTGCCACTGCCGCGCCCAGAACATTGCAGCGCCGCGTTGGAGGAATGGATTCCCCCCAATCGACGCCGACTCGAGGGCCGCGCCGCCCGAGCGCGGCACAATCATCGCGAACACGTGCGATGGGAACCTAACCAGGTGTGAATGCGCTCGCGCACGCGGGATCTGATAGAAAGCCGCATTCAGGTAGACGGGCTCGGCGCGTTGCGCGCTACGCCAAGCCCACCACGTAAAAGGGTCTTCGCCCTCCGGCACCGCGGCGCTGGAAAACTCTGGCCACCACGTGCGCTTGATAATAAGGTTCCTGCCGCGCGCAACCGGATTGAACGACAAAAACGCGAGTGAGGGCGTGCAGTGCATATACATATCGTCGTGCGCCTGTAGCAACGCATCCACTTCCGGGTCGACGCCATAACGGATGATTTCACCGTTACCGTCGATGACGCGGATCGCACTGAAACCCCACTGCGCACCGGAAGACTGCATCGCTTCATGCATGCTGGCAAGCCACGGCGGCGACCACCGATCCCCCGCGCCTATGAAGCAAAGCGTGTTCCCCGTGCAGGCAGCAACGGCGGCGTGCACCGGTGCGACCGGCGAAGGGTCGCTGGTCTGCACCAGACGAATATTTCGGCTGCTTCGATTGACCATTGTCGAGAGCGGCGCGAACACGGGAGTGCTGGGCGATGTCGCGACGACGACTTCAATCCATGGCGCCCCGCGCTCGAGAATTGCGTCCAGTGTCCGCTCCAAGGCGCTTGGCACTCTCAACGCCAGTAACAATGATTGATATGCGTCCGGCAACCGTAGTCGAAGCGGCCTGGGCTTGCGGTGGGAGCACGAACGGCGCGGAGGAAGCGAGCGGCGCAGGGTCTCGAACCAGGGCATCCAATTGGCCGCGCTCCTCCGCCAACTGCCGCAACGCCGACCCGAGATTGTGTCTGACCGCGGCTTTCATTTTGCGCGGCGCGAGGGGAAGTGCGGCCAGGAGTAGTTTGGCGGCCTCGTCAGATTTTTGGAGACGCGTTTTAACCACGCCGAGCATATGCAGTAAATCGAAATGCATCGGCAACGCCTCGAGCGCGTCACCGTAGAGGCTCTCCGCCAGAGACAGCAAGCCCTTTTGTTGGGCAGCGAGGGCTGCGTGCATCGTCGCAACCGGATCCGCGCGACGGGACTGCTGTTGCAGCGTGACGGCCTCGTTCGGATCACTGGGGGGCGCCGTGGTTGCCACTGCTCCACAGCAATTCTTGTACCGCTTGCCACTACCGCAGGAACAAGCCTGGTTTCGGTTCATAGGTGCCTGCTGGTCTTGAGCCGATAGCGCCACAACTCGGGTCCCTGGCGGTTAGTGCGGTTGATTGCAGAAGTTTACCGTTTCCCGGGACTCGATGCGGCGGCGCAACAAGCTCGGCTGCCCGCTGGCGGCCGAGAGGCGATCTGGCCCATACTATGTGCCGCTGCAAAACACAGTGGGCATCGACGGGCGCAAACCGCGCCGTCGGTCACCGCTGTATCGCGGCGTAGGCCGGGGACGTGGCACGAGGATTCACCCCGCGATTAGCCCCAGCATCGAATCCGTTCACCGCATTCAGGCGGGGTATGTCAACCATGAAAGGCACATCATGATCAAGCGTCTCCTTCCGCTGCTTGCGCTGTTGTCGATAGCGATGTTCGTTTCGCCGGCGTGGGCGGATGAGTATTCGAGCACGATCAACGTATTCAAGAAGGCCAAGGAAAGCGGCAGCTTTTTCAACTCGGCGTACGGCTATGCCGTTTTCCCGTCGGTCGGAAAAGGCGGCGTTGGCGTCGGCGGCGCATACGGCAAGGGCCATGTCTACGCCAAGGGCAAATATGTGGGCGACACTTCCGTGACCCAGCTGTCGGTCGGCCTGCAGCTTGGTGGCCAAGCCTACAGCCAGATCATCTTTTTCCAGAACGAAGCGGCGTACAAGGAATTCACCAGCGGCAACTTCGCTTTCGGCGCCGAAGCATCCGCCGTGGCCATTACCGCGAGCGCGGGAGCGAAGGCGAGTACGACCGGCTCTTCGGCCGAGGCCGGCACCAGCAAGAACAACACGGCCAACGCCGGCAATTACAACAAGGGCATGGCCACGTTTACCGTCGCCAAGGGCGGCCTGATGTACGAGGCGAGCATCAGCGGTCAGAAATTCAGCTACAAGGCTCATTAATCTTTTAAAGCCGCGCTGTAAAGACCGGCTGCGTCGCGCACCGAAGGCGACGCGGTCGTTCTGTGCCAAAAGAAGGCAGCGCGGAGACGACGCGGCTCCCTTCCCGCTTTAGGCTGGGCACGACACCGATCGCGGCGCTTAGTGCGCCGCGATTTCTTTTTCTTGGCCCCTAGGCTCGCGTCGCGCGTGGACGCGCCTATCGCCAAGTGCGCACAAATTGTTCCACGTCGATGGCGTCTGCCGGGGGCGGTTCGCTGGCGTTGGTGCCGAGATACATGAAACCCACGATCGCGTCGTCGTGCGCCAATCCCAGCGCCGTCTTGATATCAGGGTCGTACGCCGCGTCACCGGTCTTCCACGTGCAACCGTAACCCAGCGCATACGCTCCGACCATCAGGTTTTCCGCTGCGGCGCCTGCCGACAGAATTTGCTCGATGGCGGGAATGTGGGACTCTTTATTCACTACGGCGGCGACGACGACGATCAACGGCGCCCGCAACGGCTTGCCTCGTTCCTTGTCCAATTGGGCCGGTGATGCATCGGGATAACGGCGGGCATAGGACTCCGCCATCAGGTCGCCCAAACGATGCAGACCCGAGTCGCGCATGACGATAAACCGCCATGGACGAAGGCGACCGTGATCGGGCGCGCGCAAAGCGGCCGAGAGCAACGAATGCAGCTCCAGTTCGTCGGGTGCGGGTTCGACCAGCTTCGTGCCCGAGACGCGCCGTGTAAGTGCTTCCAGTGCCTCCATCAATCGGTTCCCTTGATAGCAATGAGCATGAGCGGGCTTGCTCACCAAGCGAGCGCGCCCGATGCAATCAATGGAGTGTGCCTCAAGCGACCGGCCGCGCCAAGGCGCCGGTTGCGAGAATTCTCGCAATCGAGCTTAGGACATAATATCGCCGCGCTACGACAACTTTCCCCGAGTCGAGGATGTCAGTGACAGTCCCTGGAATTGTTCGCATGTTTGCATTGAGCCTTCTGCTCGCCTTCATGTCGGCAGCGCCCGCAAGTGCCGCGGATGGTGTCAAGGTCGGGATGCTGCAAGGCGATATGCACTCGTCGCTATTCTGGATCGCTGTCAGGGCCGGGTCGTTCGAAAGAAATGGAATCGCCGTCGAAGAACGCGCTTTAGAGCCGGGCGAGGCGGCGGAAGCCATCAAACGACTAGCACTCGGCGAGACGAACTTTTATATCGGCGCCAGCGGCGACGTAATACCGGCCAATGCTCGGGCGCTGCGCGCCGGAAAGGAAGCGCCGCTGGCTGTGGTCGAAGCGGGCGATCCTGGCGACAGCTGGCTCGTTTTGCGGTCCGGACCTTGCCAGCAAGACGCTGGAAGAGCTGAAAGACATGCCATTGCGCGTCGGCGTTTCGGATCCTTCGTCGCGTCACATGACTTTGTTCAGCGCGTACCTGTCGAGCAAGGGCATGACCGCCGATCAGCTTAAATGGCGATTTCCTGCCGACTGACAACATGGCGTCGGCGCTCGGACGCAATGAACTCGATGGATTCATCGCGCGATGCGGTGACCACGACCTACGCGACCAGCGACCCAGACGGGCGAGGTATTCTTGTACGCACGAAAAGGCGACATGGGACCGAAAGCCACCGTCTATCCGAGCGAAGTGGTTGTCGTCAATCGCGGGTTCCTGAAGGAGCATCCCGAGGTCGCGCGTCGATTCATGAAAGCGCTGGCCGACGCCAGTGCCCTTTACGCGTCGGAATCGCGAAATGAAATGATCTCGTACATTGCCGAATGGACGCAAGGACCCGGAAAGTGATCACGCCGCTCTTCGATCGCATCGACCTTCGCCTGGGGCTCACGCGCGCCAACGCGCAGACCTGGTGGGAGCTGGACAGTGCAGCGATGAAAGGCCGAAACGCGATCCCTGAGACGATGAGTTTCGACGACGTCTTCGATCTGTCGTACCTGCCGTGATTTGCGCGAGAGTTTGCGCGGACCGGCGCTTCTCAAACGCGACTAACCTCAAGCCACCGGTGATCGGGGCCGACAGAGCAGCAGGTTGATCGCGTTGATGCTGGCAACAATTTCGTCGCGCTGATTGAATACTTCGATCAGCGAGCGAACGATGCCGCGCGTGGGCCTGGAAGCCGAGCGCCGGCATTCAAGCGTCGTCACCCGGATGTGCAACACGTCTCCCGGACGCACCGGCTTGATCCAGCGCAGCTCGTCTATGCCGGGAGAAGCAAGGCTCGCGACGCTGGACAGGTAGTTATCGACAAACAGCCGCATCATCAGCGCAGCCGTGTGCCAGCCACTGGCAATGATGCCGCCGAACGGGCCGCGGGCAGCGACCGCAGGATTGATGTGAATGTCCTGCGGATCGAACTGCGTCGCGAACGCAATGATCGCGGCTTCATCGACGCTGACCGAGCCGAATTCAAACGTGGCGCCTTCGGCGTAATCCTCGAAATAGCGGTCGGAGATCGGCACGGCAAACTCGTGCTTTGTCACTGATGCGCCCCCAGTCTCGTCATTCACTTCGCTGTTCCTTTCCATGGCGAAGTCAAGCGCCGGCTGGGCGCGACCGCCGGACCCGGCCGCCAAGAGGCTTCCAGCGCCTGTGCACCCAGAACCACTGCTCGGGATGGCGCAGTACCAGAATTTCCAGCATGGCGTTGTAGGCTCGTGTATTGCGTCGAATTTCCTCGTTCACATTTTCGCCTTCGACCAGCGGCAGAGCTTCTTCAAAACGCAAAACGTGCGAGCCATTGGCTTCGCGCCACGACGACGCGGGAATGACCGGCGCACCGGTTGCCAAAGCGATGATCGCCAGGCTCTTGAACGTACCGGCCGGGTGCCCGAAAAAATCTACGGCGATGCCATCGGGCGAGGACGCATGCTGGTCGAACGGGAAGACCACGATGTCACCGGCGGCGATACGCTTGAGGATTTCATCGAGGGATCCGCGCTTGCCCAACACGCCGAAGCCCGCGCGCCGAAACCTCCTGTTTACCCACCGATCCAGCCAGCGCGGACGAATCGTCCGTCGAACGAAATGAATGCGTCCGTGCATTTCCGGGAACATGCGCAGACCGGCGACGGTCGACACTTCAAAGTTCCCGAAATGTCCCGTCAGAATCAGCACTCCCTTGTTAAGCGCCAGCGCTCGCGCAAGGACGTCGACGTTTTCCAGTCGGATCAACGCAGCCTTGCTCGCTTCGGAAAGCCAGCGAAACCGGAGCAACTCACCAAATAGGCGCGCGAGGTGGGCGTAGTGCGCCTGCGCCAGTCGCACGATCTCGGTGTCCGGCACCGAGGCGCCGAAAACGCGTCGGAGGTTCTCAAGAACGACGCTGCGGCGAAACGGAACGGCACGGTAAAGGACCCTGCCGATCCATGGCGGCTCGGCGTGCTCGGGGATGGCCAGCGCCACCGCTGACGCGGTGGTTCGATCGTGGGTCAACGAGATAGCGATGTCGCGAATGCGGTGGCGGCCAAGCAAGGCTTGGGCAGCAAGCCCATAGACAATTCTCGGCGCGCCGTAACCGTCTTTCTCCACCGAGAACTCGGTCGCCTCGATCAGACCTCGGGCGAGTTCGCGCGGAAACAACTTGGCGCACGCCTCCTTGGCGGCAAAGCGCGCAGCCAGACTCGCCGCCCTCCCCGGCCCGTCGCCGCTGTCGGCGATCTCCTGCGCAGAAAAGAATCGATCCAAGTCCTGAGGCGCGGTCTCCTGCAACAAGCGCTCGATGCGCGCGATCTCGACTGTGTCGATACCGCAACGTGTCGGGGCCGTCCCCGGATCGGTTGCGGCGGCGCTCGTGATCGCCACCATCATGCGACCGTGTCGATTCGCGCCTACAGCGCGCGAACGATCAGCGCCGCGTTGGTGCCGGCGAAGCCCCGGCAAAGAACCAGCGCCACATTGCTGCGCGGAACTTGCGGGGTTGCCGCGGCGCGCAGTCCTTCACAGGACGGATCGAGTTGCGACAGCGTGGCGATTCCCGGAACAACGCGCTCGCGCAAGGCCGCCAGCGCAATCACCGTGTCGATGATTCCTGCCGCGGCGATCAGGTGTCCGATCGCCCATTTGAACCCCGTGACCGGCGGTGCCGCCGCGCCCGAACCGAAGACTGTTCGTATCGCGACCGCTTCGGAGGCATCCGACTGCGGTGTGCCATTGCCGTGCGCCACGATCATGCCGATGTCCTCGGGCGCAAGACGCGCGTCGTCTAGCGCCAGGCGGATCGCCCGGATGAGCCCGTCACCGTCGCTGCGAATCGCCAACAGACCCTGCGCTTCGGCAGCATAACCTCCGCCCAACACTTCGCCGATCGGCGTGGCCTTGCGTTGAAGCGCGGCGGCTTCCGTTTCGAGAGCGAGGGCGCCAGCGCCCTCGCCAAAGACGCTGCCGCGACGTTTGGCGTCGAATGGGCGAATTGCGTCATCCGCGAGCAGTCCGCACTGATGATAATAAAGGACGAGCTGCGGCTCGATCGGTGCGTCGTGTCCCACCGCAACCGCACGATCGGCTTCGCCGTGGCGCAACGCCTCCATCGCCTCGATCACCGCGAGCGTCCCGCCGGCGCTGTGGCTGGTGATGCACGCGTTGCTACCCTTTAGGTTGTACTTGATGCCGACATGGCACAGGACGTTGTTGGGCAGTGTGCGCAACAGCCACATCGGATTGACCTGGTTGCTCAGTTCCCGGCCGAACACCGACATGTCGTCGCCGGCCTCGCTCATCAACGGAAAGAATTCGTATTGGCTCTCGTACGCGCCGCCGCCTGAACCGACGTACAACGCGCTGCGGTCGCTGAATTCCGCCGCCCCCGCTGCATCCATTGCATCGCGAACGCCAATAAATCCTGACGCATCGACGGCCTGGCTCGCTGCAAAAAGACCGAATAGATCGGAACGGCGTATCAGCTTGTGGAGTTTCCGGTCTTCGACCAGCGCGCGAGGACTGAAGTCCGGCATTTCCGCCGCGATGCGTATGGGCCAGCCAGCGGTATCCCATTGCTCGATCTGCCGAACTGCCGAGCGGCCGTCACGCAAGGTTGGTGAGAATTGCCTCGGGATCCATTCCCGATGCGCAGACGGCGCCGGTGCCGGTAATCAGGATGCGCGTCATTGGCAAATTCGCTCGTCAGACCGACGATGCCCCGATACCGTCAACTTCTTCGGGGTGGCGCAGGATGATGCAGTTATTCGACCCGCCAAAGCCGAAGGAATTCGACAGCGTGGTCCGCACCCGCTGTTTGCGCGGACTGCCTATGACGAAATTCAGATTGCAGTCCGGGTCCGGATTCTCGTAGTTAGCATTGATCGGTAGTTCGCCGTGACGGATCGCCAGCGCACACACGGCGACTTCGACGGCGCCTGCCGCCGCAATCAAATGTCCCATCGAGCTCTTGGTCGAGCTGACGGAGACGTCGGGAGTACGCTCGCCGAATATCGCGTGAATCGCGGCGCTTTCGCTGATGTCGTTCATCGTCGTCGACGTGCCGTGCGCGTTGATATAGTCGATTTCGTCGGTCGACGCGCCGGCATCGACGAGGGCCGCGCGCATCGACTGAATAGGCCCGTCACCGTCGGGCGGCGAATCGGTAATGCGATAGCACGAAAGCGAATTGCCGTCGCCAGCGAGCTCGGCATAGATATGCGCTCCGCGCCGCCGTGCCGATTCCCATTCCTCGAGCACCAGAAAGCCGGCACCCTCGCCGAGCACGAAGCCATTGCGAGTGGCGTCGAACGGGCGGCTCGCGCGTTGCGGTGTATCGTTATCTGCAGAAACCGCCGACAGCAGGCAAAAGCCCGCCATGCCCACCGGGCTGATCATCGAATCGAACCCACCTGCAAGCGCATAGTCGACATTGCCGCGGCGTATGAGCTTCAGCGCCGTGCCGATCGCTTGTCCGCCGGACGCACACGCGGTATGCACCGACGTCGAATATCCGGTGATGCCGAAACGCCGTGTCAGCAGCGCGAGGCCGCCCGTCGCCTGGCTGCGACAAAACACCATCGGGTCGGTGGCGACAGGATCGCGCACCAATTGATCCGCATGCAACTCGCCATCCTGGGCGGAGTTTCGGCGGACGCCGTCCAGGTCCGCATAGGCAACGCCCATCATCCCGGTCCCGACCGCGCAGCCCCAGCGGTCCCTATCGTCATTGGTGGGGCCGATCCCTGCGTCGCGTATCGCCTGCTCTGCCGCGGCCAAGGCGAAACGATGCGACCGGTTAGCGAATTTCATCAGCTTTCGATCCGCGGTTATTGCCGCGTCGTCGAATCCCTTCACTTCCGCCGCGATTCGCGTGCTGAACCCGCTCGCGTCGAACAAGCTTATCGGCGCCGTGCCGCTACGCCCCGCGAGCAGCGCGTCCCAAGTCGTCGCCACATCGTTGCCGACCGGCGTCACCAGCCCCAGGCCGGTGATTGCAACCCGCCTGCGAACGCGAGTAGACGTGCCAGTCACGCTGCCTCCTTCTGGATAAGTTCGACGCGCGCCGTTGCGACGGTCTTGCCGGCAACGACAGCGCTCAAGCCGACACGCGGTGTCTCCCCTGCTGCCGAAAGCATCCTGGCTTCGAGATCAACTTCCTGGCCCGGCGTGATGAAAGCTCGCATTTTTACGTTGGACATCAGTGAAGGCGACCATGAAGTGTCGCGTGTCGTCGACGCCACCAACGCAACCGCCATGCGCATCTGCGCGTCCAGCAGCAACGTCGCAGGAAAGACCGGTCGCCGCGGAAAGTGGTCGCCGAAAAACGGAGCGTCCTCGGGCACATGCAGCGTCGCCTCCGAAACCTTGCCGGGATCGAACTCGTTGACGCTGACCTCAGGTAAATCGACGCCGTGGAAGCGGCCGGATGCTGCTCCACGCCCGCGCAATAATTCAAAACGCTCGCGTAGGGCATCGGGCGAGTCGAATTGGTCGACGGCGAGCATTGGCCCAAGACAATGACGAAGCTCGATCACCGTCTTACCGTCCACCCGCGCCCAGCCGCCATAAACAACTGCATCGTCGTCGCAGTCTTCGATGTCGACGCCAAGCTGAAGCGTCTGTCCCGGGAGCACGTCGCGATGAAATTCCGTCTCCGTCGCCAGCGCCGCCACCGGCCGCGCGCGAAAGTCGACCTTGCTCATCGCCGCCCATGCGGCAAGCTGGCCGACCGCTTCGGCGACCAGGCTTGGACGGAAGTCGCGCAACCCGGCCGGAATATCAAAAACGCCGCGCGCGCGCGTCCCCGCAGCCAGCTCGCTGATTCGATCAACAAAGGAGAACGCCGCAAAATGATCGGAGGTTGAAGCCATTGCGAGACGACCGATGCCAGCCACTGATTAGCAGGACCCGCGCCAAAGACGCCGAATCAAGCGGCGGCACTCGCCTCGCGCTGCGCATGGATCACCAGCTTGCAGAACGTTTCGGGCGTGAACAATCGCGGGATATCAGAGACCTTCATCGGCGTCTTGAAGCGCGCCGCGGGAATTTCGGACAGGTACGACCTGAGTTGCACCATGCCTTTTTCGGTCACGATACCTTTTTGCTCGAACTCTGCTTCGGGTAAGTCACCCCGGGCATTTTCGACGATCTTGCCTCGCGGGATCTTCACCTTGAAGGCGCGTTCGAGGCGAAACACCATGTCGAGAAAGTCGATCGATTCGGCGTCCAGACCCTCGATCAAGGAGACGTCGAGCTTCACGTCCTCGACGTCGCAGCCCAGCGCGTCGGCCATCGTTTCGGCGACCTTGGGAAATACCGCCAGAATTTCTTCCTTGCTGATCTCGTTTTGCACCATGCTATTCACTCCATTTTGAAACCGCCATCGACACTGATGACTTGTCCGGTGATGTAGTCGGCATACCGCGAGGCCAGGAACCAGACGGCGTGCGCGACCTCCTGCGGTTGGCCGTAGCGCTTCAGAAGGATGCGCGACTTCACCTGATCGCCGGCGGCGTCGCGTACGTCCTGCGACATCTCTGTCTCAATGACACCCGGTGCGACGCCATTCACCGTAATTTTTCGCGCCGCCAACTCCACCGCCAGCGAGCGCGTAAACGCGTTGACGGCGCCTTTGCTCGCGGCATAGTTGGTCTGACCGCGCCCGCCCTTTTCGCCTGCGACTGACGACAGGTTAATGATCTTGCCGGCGCGCTGCACGATCATGTGGGGCACCACGGCGCGCGCCATGTTGAAGACGCCGCCGATATTGGTATCCAGGACGATTCGTATGTCTTCGTCCTCAAGCGCAGCCAGTTGATTATCGCGAATTACCCCTGCATTGTTAACCAGGATATCGATCCGTCCAGCCCGGTCAGCGACGCGTTCGACCGCAGCTATGCAGGCTTTGGCGTCGCATACGTCGACCTGTTCGGCAGCGATTTGCTGTGCGCCCCGCAAGCCTGCGTCCACAACGTCCGCCGCGGCTTCGGTGTTGCCGCGATAGAAGAAGGTGACGTCGACCCCATCCTGCGCCAATCGTTCGACGATCGCACGGCCGATACCGCGACTGCCGCCGGTGACAATAGCGATCTTGCCGGCAAGGCCCGAATCGGATGGCGCGGCTGGCTCCATCCTCAACCCGAAATGCAGAAGCCGCCGTCGACTACCAGCGTATGGCCGGTGATCATGGCTGCCTCGGGCAAGCAAAGCAGATAGACGGCGCCGGCCACATCATCGGGCGTGAGCACCGGACCCGCAGGCGTGCGATGCGCGAAATTGGCCAGCAATTCCTCGCGGTTGGGGAAATGACTGAGCGCGTCGGTATCCACGACGCCTGCGCTTACGGTATTCACACGTATGTTCTTGGGCCCCAATTCCTGTGCCAGCGTACGGACCAGCGATTCCAATGCGGCCTTCGATGCGCCGATGAACCCGTAGTCGGGCATCGCGCGCGAGGCACCAAGGCTGGACATCGCAATGATCCGTCCACCTCGATGCATCATCGGCACCGCCCGTTGCGCGAGCAACGCCAGCGCAAAGGCGTTGGTTTCCATGCACCAGCGCCAATGCTTGAGCGACATATCCATCGCGGGCCGGAGCACGCCGCTGGCTGCATTGCTGACGACAATGTCGAGATGGTCAAAATGCCGGGCGATTTCGGCAAACATTTCGTCGACACTGTCCGCCATACCCACGCTGGCCTGGACCGGGAATGCGCGCCGCCCCATGGCGCGCAACTCGGCACATAGTTTGTCCGCGTCGTCAGCGCTGTTGTAGTAGTTGACCGCGACGTCGCTGCCCGCGCTGGCCAGCTTGTGCGCTATCGCACGGCCGATGCCGCGCGAAGCGCCCGTTACGAGCGCGACTTTTCCGGCGAGAGCGCCTGACATCGATCGGGGTCCGTGACTTTTTGGGAGGTCCAACAATCCGGACCGAGCCCGGGCAAGGAGCCGGGAACGCCGCTACCGGCAAACCGTGATTATCGCCTGCTTCGGCCCGGCGAGCAACGCCGCCCCGGCCCGAACCTACTGGCAAAGGGCCGTATGGCTTATCGCACCGCGGCGCGGCGGGCACGAATAAAGCGTTGCGCTTCGAGGGCCCACTGTTTTTTTATGCTGTGCCAGACGTCGGCCGCCCACATCGCATTGTTCGGACCAGCTCCCGGCGGAGGAGTCGTCGGGAGGTGATCCGGATCGAATGCGTTGATCCAGGCGCGCATCGCAGGATCCTCGGCGAGATCCGCCGATTGCGGCACGAAAACGTGCGAATACTGCGCTGGCAAAGTGATGTTGCGCACGTGCGCCTTGCCTGTCGCATGGAAAGTCTTGACCTCTTCGAGGCCGGGCGCGTCCCAGGCGAAGAAATCGAGGCCGATCCGATAGCCGGTGAATTCGTCGACGGAATCGGGGATCGACCGGATCATGCTGACGACTTTCCAGTGCACCGGGATCACCAGCGCCCAACCTCCCGTGCCAACCACCGACGCGTAAGCAACCGACAGAGTGGTCGTGCGGCGCACGGCACCCGTGATTGGATCGACAATTGTGTTCCGCGCCTCCCTGATCCCGGTCAGCGGATTGAACACCGGCACTTCGTCGCCAAACGACCCTGCTAGTTCGTGCAGGATCTTGACGATCTGGATACCCCCCTGGCTATGCCCGACGAGCATCGGCCGCAGCCCTTCGTGCTCGTAGTACCAGGCAATTTCGCCCGCCTGACGCTCGCTGTCTTCATAGGGGCTATTCGAATACGTGCCATCGCCTGCATTGCGGATCCTGCTCTCCGGGTAACCCATGCCCACCAGGAAGTGCGAAAAGGATTCCATCAACAAATGCACCGGATAGATGCCGCCGTGCACCTCAAAGATGCGCGGTGTGGGCCCCTTGGCAAGCGCGTCGCGTACGTCGCCATCGGTAACGTGATCGGGATCGATCGCGAGAATCCGATCTTCGACCGACGGATCGATGGCGAACGACCGAAGCACACTGCCGGGAGCGACCGGTCGCAGATCCTCCGCTGGCACTGTGAGAGGCGGCAGCGGTGCGCAAGCGGATAGCGCAAAGGCTATCAAAACCAATGCTGGCCGAAGTTGCTTGCGCGGCTCCATGAACGTCAAAGATCCTCAATGCAGCGAAGCATCTCGGCCTTGATCTGGTCGATCTGGCCTCGCGCAAACGCTGTCGTGCGAAAAGAGAAGGCGATATGCATGACCTCCCCCAAGGTCGTGATAGCCACCACCAGCGGCGACAGCGGCCCCGTCGACACAGCCCGCACATATTCGAGCCGAGGCACCCGATCCGACGACCCCGGCCACAACGCGTCCACCCTCAACGGCGTTATTCCCGCCCATACCGGATAGTGCTTGGCGTGGAAAGTCTGGCGCTTTTCAGTTGAAAGAAAGCTCCATTGGAGTCCCGAAAGTCCTATCCCCAGCAGGGTCAACAAGTAAAGTTTGCCGCTCTTGATCCTGGTAGTCTCTCTATGCACGAAGCTTGCCAGCGTCGGAAGATCGACGTCCGGCGGGACCGGATGAGCGATGCGGAACGATGCGAGCAACGGCACAAAGCCGTCCGCCGCCGCCGGGCCGAAATCGGCGCGGACATTGACGATTGTCGCTACCGCAAGCTCGCGCCGCCTCCTCGCTAGTGCTCGCTTGGGCGCACATGCAGCGAGCGATCGCAGGAGAATTGCCAGCAGCAATTCGTTCTGCGTCATAGTCCACTTCCCGGCAGCACGCGCAAGGCGCTCGCGCTGCGCCGGCGCCAGACGCAAGAAGGCCACGGCGTTGTAGCCGTCGGCAGCGTCGCTGTAATGCGGGCGAGCGGAGCGCCGACAATTGGCGATGAGCTCGTACAGGCCGGGCAAGCCGCGAATCAGCGCACCCATCTGCCGGCCAAACAGATGGCGGTAGGTGGGCGGGTAAAGGACTGTTGGTCGTTGCGCCTCGGCGCCAGCGACGACGCCGGAATACGCGTCGACAAGACGTCCCAGGAACAGCGCAATGGAGTCGCCGCCCGCCACGAAGTGATCGTAGGCAAGTCCCAGGTCGAACGACGCCCCGCCATCTACAGCGAAGAATCGAAACGGGTCGATACGACCGTCGGCAATGAAAGAGACGTTGAGCTGACGTTCCATTTCGGCCTGGATGACCGCGTCCGGATCGGCGCCGCCACTGAGGACTTGCACGCGAACATGGCCTTCGCCGCCGCCCCATTCATAGTTCTTGTGCGTGCTGTCGAGCGTGAGCCCGGTCAGTCCCGACGACTCAAGCTGGCGCGACGCCAGCGCCTCAAGCCGCGCCACGTCAAGCGGCATCGGCACGCGGACCACATGCACGGCGTTGTACGGATACAGCGCCCGCCAGCGCAGCATGGCTGCCTGGAACAGATTCAAGCTACCCCTCACCCCACCCCCCCAACGACGGCATCCGCCGTCTCATTTGTCTTTGGTCATCGCGACCGCGTCGCGACGCGCGCGGATCAGACGTTGCGCCTCAATGCACCAATGCCTCTTGACGCTGTACCAGATATCGGCAGCGTGGACAATATTGTCGGTGTCGATGTCAGGGTCCGAAGGCAAGGGTTTCATCGGAAGCGAAGGGTCATAGCTGTCGATCCACGCTCTCGTAACCGGGTTGCGTGCGAGATAGCGTGTCCGTGGCATGCGAATATGACTGGTGGTCGCGTCGAGTCGCACATTGCGCACGATACCGGTGCCTGCCGTATGAAAAGATTCGCCACCCGGAACGGTGCCGGCGATCATGTCCCAGTCGATCGAGAAGCCGGTGAACTCCTCGACCGTATCGGGTATCGAAAAAAGTTTGCCCATCATCGACCACTGACCCAGCAGCAGACGCGGCAGTTGGCCTGTTGCCATCGCCGCCACATAGGGCACTTTGAGCCCGACCACGGGCCGTTCGAGCCCGCTCAAAGGGTCGACGATCGTCGTGCGGTGCAAAGATTCGTCGGTCATCGGATTCCATACTTCGATCGCCGGATGAAAAGCACCAGCCAGTTCATGCAGAGTCTTGATGGCAAGCATTCCGCCCTGGCTGTGCCCGATCAACATCGGCATCATGCCTTCGTTCTCGTAATACCAGGCGAGCATGCCGGCGAAGCGTTCGCTGTCGGCGAAACTGTTCTGCGACATGCTGCCGGTGCGTGGATCCTTCAGTCGGGATTCCGGGTAGCCCATTGCGATCAAGAATTCGGCGAACGGCCTCATCGTGATCAAGGGCACGCTTCCCTGCAGCGTGATGATGCGCGGCGCAGGACTTAGCGCCAGGACATCGCGCACATCGGCCGCTGAAATGTGATTGGGATCGAGCGCGAGCAACCTGGCTTGGATCGTCGCGTCCGGTGTACTCGTTTGAAACGGTGCGGGGGCATGGGGCTGCGCAACCGGTGTCGGGGGCGGTGCCTTGGTCGCACACCCGAATTGCATCGCCACGCCGAGCATGAGCAGCGTCAATCGCGACAACAGACGAAGAGACAGACCGCTCGATGTGAGCAAAGGCGTTTCTCGACCCGACGCTTTAGGCCACCGGCGCTGACCACCGGGGAACAAAGCGGCCGGTTTGACGCAGATATGCCGCGTAGGCATCGCCGTGTACTTTCAGCAAATGGCGTTCCTCGTTCCCCGCCTTCAACGTCAGCAAGCCAATGTTGAGCAAAGCAACGGCAAGCATCGGAACGGTCGGGATAACGATGCTTGTGCAAACGACGAACAGGATCGACAACGCATAAATCGGATGGCGGACGCGCGCGAAAAGACCATCGGTGATCAGCGGACTTTTTTGCTCTTCGCTGATCGCCATCCGCCAATCACTGCCCATTCGACGCCAGCAACGCCGGGTGAAATGGAGGCAGAGCACGGCGACTATCGCAGCCACCCACCGAAATGCCTCATAGCCCGCCAATTCGCGCGCGAACGCGGGCACGGCGAACACGGAATGCGGCCGGGTCTGGGCCAGCAATGGTAAAACCATCCACGCAATGACCATGGGCACCCAGAGAAGCCACAACAGGCGTTCGAGGGCCTGTTGGGGCACGAGTCCGGCCAAATCGCGTGATCGGCGGCGCGCGCGAACTGCCATATAGCCGACGTTGAGCCAGTACGCCCAGACTGTCGCTGTCACAATCAGCGCGGGAAAGTCGATGTTGGTCAGAATCAAGAAATATGCCCTCGACGAGAGCCGTGCCGGTGCAAGTTTGCCGGTTCGGGGCCTCGGCCAGAGGCGAATTTTATACCAAGCCCGGGAGCGGTCATGGATCGCAGCGGATTCGTCGGATAATTGACCATAAATCTCGAACCGGAGGATATGAATGACGCCATCCCAATTCCCATCTCAGCGAGCGTCGACGTCGGTCGCGATCATTGGCGCGGGATTGATGGGGCGCGGCATCGCGCAGATCGCTGCGCAGGCCGGGTTCGAAGTGATGCTCATCGACAGCAAGCCGGGCGCCGCGAGCACCGCGAGACAAGCAATCGGAGAGACGCTGAAAACCCTCACTGCCAAGGGCAAAATCGTCGCCGCCGACGCGGAGCGAGCTCTTGACCGGATCACCCTGCCTGACGAGCTTGCAGCGCTGGCCGGCGCGCATCTCGTCGTCGAAGCCATCGTCGAGCAACTCGAGGCCAAACGCTCGCTCTTCCGCTCGCTCGAAACCATCGTCAGCGACCGGTGCATCCTCGCAACGAACACTTCGTCGCTGTCGGTGACCGCGATTGCCGCGGCTTGTGTGCGACCCGAGCGCGTTGCAGGCCTGCATTTCTTCAGTCCGGTCCCAGTGATGAAACTGGTCGAAGTCATCGACGGCTTGCTGACCTCTCAAGATGTGGTGCAGCGCCTGGTCGATTTCGGCGCGGCCTTGGGCCACAAGCCTGTCCGGGCCAAGGACACACCCGGCTTCATCGTCAATCATGCGGGACGAGGGCTAGGCACCGAGGCATTGCGCATCCTTGGCGAAGGCATCGCCGGGCACGACGCGATCGATCGGATATTAAAGGGCGGCGCGGGCTTCAGAATGGGCCCTTTCGAGTTGCTGGACCTCACGGGTTTGGATGTTTCGCATCCGGTGATGGAATCGATCTATCACCAGTATTACGAGGAGCCACGCTTCAGACCCTCGCCGGTGACCGCGCAACGTCTCGCGGCCGGGGTGCTCGGGCGGAAGTCCGGCCGGGGATTTTACGAATACGGCGGAACGGGGACAGCAACTGCGTCGCCGCGCGCGAGTCCACAGCCACCCACGGCAAAAGCGCCGCATGAATCCCCCGTACCGCGACACGTATGGATCGGGCCCGGCAATGCCCGCGAGGGAGTGACCGACCTCCTTCGGCGCCTGGGTGCGATCATCGATGACGCGCAGACGCCTGCATCCGATTCCATTTGTCTATTGCTGCCGTTGGGAATCGATGCGACGACGGCCGCCATCGACGCCGGCGTCAATGCCGCGCACACGGTGGCGCTCGACACGCTTCCCGATCTCAGCCAGCAACGCACGTTGATGAGTACTCCGGTGACCGATCAATCGACACGCCAGGCGGCGCTGGCGCTGCTCGGGGTCGACGGGGTCAATGTCGAACTCATCCATGACAGTCCCGGATTCATCATCCAACGCGTGCTGGCGCACATCGTCAATGTCGCGTGCGACATCGCCCAGCAAAGGATCGCAACGCCGGCCGACATCGACCTCGCCGTCCAACTGGGCTTGGGATACCCGAAGGGCCCGCTCGCGTGGGGCGATGCGATCGGACCCGAGCGCGTCGTTGCGATCCTGCAAGGTCTCTCAACGACGTACGGAGATCCACGCTATCGAGCCAGTGTGTGGCTGTCACGACGCGCGCGGCTAGGGGTATCGCTATTGACGCCGGAAGCGTGACGTTGCTGTCACGGTTTGCGACTCCCGACGACTTACGCGTAGGATATCCACTTGGCCCATAAACCAGCGAGGTAGCCAATGAGCAAAGGGAAAGTGAGCGGAGGTTTCCGAGGTCGAGATGCCAAAACCGGACAACCGATCCAGATACCGCAGATCAAGCGCCCGCAAGCGCCGTCGGTGCCGCGCGTCATGCCTCGGACCAAAGCGAGCCCGAAAGGCCGTTAAGTCGACGCGCTATAGCGCCGTCCCTGTGCAGCAGTCGGTGGGTTGCATGAATCCACCAGACGAGAGGCACGACACGATCGTGGAGACAATATGAAAGTCGACGGCAGCTGTCATTGCGGCCGGATAACGTACGAGGGAATGGTCGATCCGGAAAAGATTTCGGTCTGCCACTGTACCGACTGCCAGTCGCTGACTGGCTCGACCTATCGGGTATCGGCGCCGGTACCCAAAGAATCGTTTCGACTCTTGACCGGCACGCCCAAGATCTACATCAAGACAGCCGACAGCGGCTCCAAACGCGTACACGCGTTTTGCGCTGACTGCAGCGCGCCCATCTACTCATGCGCGGTCGAAAACCCTCCTGTGTACAACTTGAGGGTGGGCGGCCTGCAGCAGCGCGCGCAGCTTCCGCCCAAACGGCAGATATGGTGCCAGTCGGCGCTGCCATGGGCGATGGACTTGCACGGATTGCCTCAGTTAGCGCGTCAGTAGGCAGTCTATCGAACGCGATCCCCGCGGCAACCGCAATGCTTGCTGCGCTTGCTACCCGGCAGTTATGGCATGCGAGGGCGACGGTGGCAGGTCGACTCGTCGGAGAGGTTGCCGAGGGTTAAAGTCGACCCACCGGCCTTGCTCCCACGTTCCCTGGGCCCGCTCGACATCCTGAGCTCCCATCGTTTCGAGCACATTGACCGCGACAACGCGTTTGGCATAGTCGGGGGCGCGCGCCGCGACGAGAATGCCCGAGCGACGCTCGAGACCGCGGTCAATGCCTTGTTCGGCTAACGAGCCATAGCGGTCGGCCGCTTGTTCTGTCTGCGTCGGCACCCGCTGCCCCGATGCGTTCACCACAAACGCGGTCACGTCCTCGACTGCGAATCCACGACGCAATAGTGCGACGACGGCCTGATCGGCGAGGTTCTGCTGCTCGAAGCGTCCGGCAATTATCGGTGTCATCGACTTCCTTTCTGCAATTGTCCGCGAACGCAAGTCCTAATGTTGTTCACACAAAGTCAAATTACAAAACCTTGTAAATATTGCTGAACAACCAGACGATTCGCCGGCGATTTCGCATACAACGCGAAATCAGCAGAAAACGTGCCGACCTAGACCGAGCACAGCAATCCGGGTGCGCCTATTGCTATTGCTCTTTCTCCTTCTCCTTCTCCTTCTTCGGCTCCTGTCTAGCCTTGTTTTCCTTCGGGCCCGGCTCATCCTTTTTCGGAGCGGCCTTCTCTGCCTCGGGGTTCGCCGGGTGGAATCCCCGCGGGGCGACCGTCTGCGCAGGCTGAGCCGGCTGCGCAGCTTGACTGGGCTGAGGCGGTGGTCGCGCTTCGCGGCGAGCTTCCGCGGGCGGTGCAGGCTGACTTGGCTGAGGAGGCCGCGCTTGGCGCTGCGGCTCCGCGGGCTGTGCCGCCTGGCCGGGCTGAGGTGGACGCGACTCGCGCCGGGGTTCGGCGGGTCGAGGCGACTGCTCAATCTTGGCGGCGGGCTGCGCATTGCTGGTTCCCGCTTGCAGCGGCTCGCTGCCTGCCGGCCTTGCGTCCTGCCGTCGCTCCGGCTGCTTATGCTGTTCCGTGTTGAACTGTGGGGTCGCGCCACGCTGCGGCGCCACGGCGGCGGGACGCGCAACCTTTGCTTCTTCCTTGATTACAGCTTGTCCGGTCGGCGCCACAGCGGCGGGTCGCGCGACCTTTGCTTCTTCCTTGGTTGCCGCTTGTCCGCCCTGGCGATTGAACCCCGCTGACGAGCCAGCTGCATCGCTGCGCGTACGGTCCGCCGCCTTCGCTTCCGGGCGGGCGGACGTTGGTTGGCTCGCGGTAGGCAACGGGTTTTTCACCGGTGAGGGCGTTACCACTTTCATCCGTTGTGCAGGCGCACGCGCTGACGGTTCCGGGTGCAACGACGCCATTGTTGCCGTATCGAGTGGCTTGCCGGGATCCCGATCGAGTCGCGGCTGGCGCGATGCAAAGGACGCGACTGGCTGCGGCGCGGCATGGCGCGCGATGACGTGCCGCTCGTTGACTGCCGCCGGCGGCCGCTGCACCGCATTTGCGCGTCCGGATGTCCCTGCAGAGAGGACGCTTGCGTGCGTCGGCGCGACGGCCGCAAACGCAGACACTGGCGCGCGCAGCACCTGGTCGTGCGAAAGCGTTACCGTGCCGCGAGTAATGGGCTGCGATTGCGCAAAAGCGCTCGCCTGCACAGCCGTCACCGCGCCGACCACCTCGCGATTGCGGTAGTTCACATTGACATTAACGTTGTTGTAAACGTTGGTCACGTAAACGTTGCTGACGTTGGTGCTGCTGACGTTCACTCGAGTAAAGTAGGCGCTCGTCACCTGATAAGAGGGCCGATAGACCTCACCCGGTCCGAGCGCAAACCAGCCGATGCCGCCGCCGCCGACGAATGCCACCAGCGCCGGGGCGTAAACGGGCCGCGCACGAACCGGTCCCGGCACCCAGCACCAGCGATTATTGAACCGCGCCCAGCGTCCATAGTGGAAAGGCGCAAACCCCCAAGGGGCGGCGTCGACCCATGTCCATCCCCAAGGTTCGATCCACGCCCAGCGGCCCGTGCGATACGGGGCCCAATCTGCTGCGACAGCGGTCGGCACCCAGACATTGCCGTATCCCGGAGCGACATTCCACGTGCCGTAGTTGTCGAGGTCAGAGTATCCAATCAGCTCAGGCGACACGTAGCGTGCTGCTACCGAGCGTTCCTGACGCAGATCATTGGCCGCGCACCAGCGATCGAACTCGTCGGGCGCGGGCATCGCCGCCTGCTGCGCAATGCCGGCGTTGTCAAACTGGT
Source organism: uncultured beta proteobacterium (assembly GCA_963749795.1). Lineage (GTDB taxonomy): Bacteria > Pseudomonadota > Gammaproteobacteria > Burkholderiales > Casimicrobiaceae > PALSA-1003. The sequence continues at coordinate 386,367 of CAVVOR010000010.1, read as the reverse complement.
ATGCCTGCGGCGCTCCGATCGAGTAGCTGGCAGTTTCGCTGAATGCCTCGCCGCCGCCGCTTTGCACAGCGATGAGCGTCGCGCCGCCGTCGGCATAGACGTCGATCCGGTAAGTTCCGGGCCGTTGCACCGAGAACGCGATATTCGGCGTATCGATTTCGACAACCTGTCCCTGATCGAGCGCGCGCACGCGCAGGTTCAGTGTTCCCTGTGTCAATTCCAACTGGGCGGTCACATCGTCCAGATTAAGAATAGACAAGCTGGTCTCGCTGTTGATGCGCGCGACCAGGGACCCCATCTGCACTTCGGCATGCGACTGTGCGTCGGCCCACAGCCGGTCGCCGGTGATCATCGGCCGATTCAACTCAACGGGTACCCAGTCGTCTTCGCCGGCGGGAGAAAAGCTTACGGCCCCGCTCACTTGGGCAATGCGAGCCACTCGCCCGGGCGGATCTGCAAACGCGTCTGCATTTGCGAACAGCGCGATCGAGCATGCCAGTGCGGCAGCAGCGAGCCCTTTTCTTGTTGTCATTATCATTATCTTTTCTCCTCGCGCGCCTCGGCGCCGCGGGATAGCGGCTGCTGGCGCTGGTGGGCGATTATCGCGACTCGACGTACTGCTCGCGACAGCGACCCTTATTGCTATCAACGCGGACCCCCTTGAATCCGCTGACAGACAGCTTCTTTGCGTCAAAGCATTGCGACGGCGAGGATGCAGCAAGAGTTCCGGCAACACAATCGGCGTTAGGCGTCACCGTGTGTCAGACAACGTCCGATCCATCGCGCCGTCAACCGCTCCTGTGTTGCGTTTTGCTGCAAGCGCGAATGCAGCCCAGGGAAATCGACTTCGTCTATCGGTTGATCCTGGTTGAAACAGGAGAACACATACCGCGTTTCACCGGTCTTTGGATCGTGTTGTGGCTGGAGACATTGCGCGCAGATTTCCTTCATCATGCACTGCATCGGCGAATTGATCGATGCAATGCCGCGATGTGACGCCTTCAGATAAGGTTTGAGTGCGTCGTGACGCGCGGCACCAACCGCCGCCATCATCCTGTCGGAGCCGATCGCGATCACGCGGTCCGCGTCGCTCATCGCTATAGGGGCGTCGCCCAGATGACCCGTTGCATAGGCGAGCATCGCCTGCACGATGTTGCCCACGAACGACTTGTCCTGAGCGCGTGTAGGTATGAAGCCCGGCGCTTCATCACAACACCAGATCACAACGTCGGCTGCCGCTTCGATATCAGCCACCTTGTAGCGATCGATGCCGCGTCGATAGCCGGCGAAGTACAAAACCCTCGAGCCGGCATTGCGAAACGCCTGACCGATCGAAAACAGCACTGCATTGCCAAGACCACCACCCACCAGGATCACTGTTTCGTTCGGCTCGATCTCGGTCGGTGACCCGGTCGGTCCCATCAGCACGACGGGTTCACCCGGCTTCAATCTCGCGCACAAATCGGATGATCCGCCCATCTCGAGCACAATCGTTGACACCAGGCCCTTGTTCGCGGTCGACCCACGCCCCCGTGAGGGCCAGGCCTTCCATCGCCAGCCGCGTTCCGTCGACGTTAGCGGACAGCGATTCGAAATTCTGCAAACGATAGAACTGCCCAGGTTGAAACCGCCGCGCCGCTGCGGGCGCGCGCACGACGACCTCGACTATCGTCGGCGTGAGCCGCACGACACGTTCGACGCTCGCCCGAAGCTCGGTATTGATTGCCGGCGATGAATTCGCCGTCCGTCCCCGCAAATGCGGCGTCGATGCGACCGAGCATCCGGCTGACGGTCGGATAGCCTTGCTTGGCGCTGCCCATCGCCTTAACCACGTTGCCGAAGAATGACGGGTGCAGATCGCCGAAATAGCTGATTGCCCTTCCGTCCTGCTCGCAGCGCGGTGAGCGCATACGGCACCGGTGGCTTGGCAAGGCCTTTGACGGGGTGAACGGCGTTGCCGTCCTCGTCGATTGCCTGAAAGTATTTGCCGTCGAGATGAAAGTGCGTCGCGTCTTCGCGCGCAAGGACGGTATTCGGTTGCGTACCCGCGGCGATAAGAATCGTCTTCGCCGGCAAGGTAGCGCGGCCCGCTTCGTGCCAGACACCATCGTCAGTATGCTTTTGCACCGACACGGTCAGCGCGCGCGCGCGCTTGTGGCCGTCGACCTCGACCGCCAGCGGAGTCAGCCCCTCGGCGAAACGTATCCCCTCTTCCAGCGCTTTCTCAACTTCCTCGTGGTTGAGTGTGTATGAGGGACTGTCGATCAATCGCCGACGGTAGGCAATGGTCACCCCGCCCCATGACTGCAACAGTTCCACTATCGCGCGGGGCACGCTGTTCCTTGCTGGCAGCAATGCGCTCGTCCCGAATGGCGCGCGCATGCGCAAGGTATTCGTGCGCGACCTCGCGCTGCTGGGCGCTCCAGATCTTTTCGACGCTGTCGTGCCCTTGCTCGGCAACGAGAGTCTCATGGCGGGCAAGGAATTTCTCGACCTGCACCGGATAGTAGGCGAGCGATTCTGTCGCCGTGTCGATCGCCGTCAACCCGCCGCCGATGACGACGACCGGCAGGCGAATCTCCATATTGGCCACTGAATCCTTGCGCGCGGCCCCCGTCAACTGCAACGCCATCAGGAAATCAGATGCAGTGCGCACGCCGTTGGCCAAACCGTTCGGCAAATCCAGCACGGTGGGTCGACCTGCACCCGCCGCGAGCGCGATGTGGTCGAACCCGAGCGCGAACGCACCGTCGACGTCGATCGTTCCTCCGAAGCGAACACCTCCGCACAGCGCGAAATGCTCGCGTCGTTCGATCAAGAGGCGAATTATCTTCAGGAAATTCTTGTCCCAGCGAACCGTAATGCCGTATTCCGCGACGCCGCCGAAACCCGCCATGACGCGCTCGTCGAGCGGTTCGCGCAGCACATCGATGTCGCGTATCGGCTCGAAGACGACGCGGCTGCCGGTCGAGGTCACGCCAGAAATTGCCGGCACCAACGGTTCGATCTTCAGACCGTCGATGCCGACGACCGTGTGCCCATCGTTAAGGAGGTGATGCGCCAGCGTGAAGCCCGCAGGGCCCATCCCGACGATCAATACGCGCTTGCCCGTGGCGTCGCGCGGAACCGGACGCCGCAGGTGCAGCGGGTTCCAGCGCGTCAGCAGCGAATACAACTCGAAACCCCACGGCAACGCCAACACATCCTTCAGCACGCGCGTTTCGGACTGCGGTATGTCAACCGGCTCTTGCTTCTGATAGATGCACGACTTCATGCAATCGTTGCAGATACGATGGCCCGTTGCGGCCACCATCGGATTGTCGACGCAGATCACCGCCAACGCTCCGAGCGCCCAGCCTTCGGCGCGAAGCTTGTGGAACTCCGATATCTTTTCCTCCAGCGGACATCCGGCGAGCGCCACTCCGAACGGCGACTGCTTGAACGGCGGAACGCTTCCGTCGGCGGGCTTCTTTTCGCGCAAGCCCGTCGAGCACGAATCCTTTTGCTGCTCGTGACACCAGATGCAGTAATTCGCCTGGTCGAGGCCCCCGGCGAGGTCGGTACCCGCGTCGGTCAGCGCAAAACCCTCGCGCCGTCTCAGATGGTCGGGCGGCAGACGCCACGCATCGACGTCGTATAGGCGCTCGGTTTCGACCGGAACCAAGCGCAGGTAGTCGAGCTTGCGTGGGGCCTTGAACAGTACGCCTTGTTTGTGCATCGCCTTGCCTGCCGGCGTTTGCACAGCCCATGCCGCGTAGCGCAACGCGAGGTCGATATCGGCGGCATGCGCTTCTTCGTCGCGCCCCCATTCGCCCACGGCTGCGCGCGAATGCGAGTTCGCCAGCCAAGCCGAGCAAAGGCTGACCCAATTTCCCTTCGAGGTCCGCGCGCAATGCGTTGCCGTCGAAGGTCAACGCGACGTCGAGCTTGTACTTGTTCATCGCCTTGCGCTGAACGACCTGGCGTTTGCAGGCGAACAGAGGCGCCAATTCATGCTGCGCATGTTGTAACGCCGCGACCTCGCGCTCGATCCCGAAGAGCTGCGCGAGGAAATCCTCGAGGTGGGGGGCGATTGCGATAAGCAACGCTGATTCATCGCCGCGCGAAAGGGCATCAGGCCCCGCCCGCGCGCTCGCGAGACGGGTGGCCAGCGCCGCGTCGGCCAGCGCAAGAAATGCCACAAACGCCGAGTCGACGCGGGCGAGCCCGTCGGTCGCATAAAGGTCGGCGAACGTTATGCCGAACGCCGGTTCAAGTCGCGGGTGATCGGGCGGTCGCCCACTTTGCGCCAGCTTTTTGCCGGCGTCTGTCAAGCCTGCGGCCAGCACCGCTGCCGTCGTCTCGGGTTGGTCAATCACGGTCCTTGAATGCTTCTTCAGGCCGAATCGTCGATTTTACCTTGTCGAGACCGACGAAGCATCGTGGTCAAAGCATATGGATAGAACGAGATAACACAGAATGAAAACAGTCCCGGCGGTCCCCTGCCCCACGTCAGCGCGCCGGGTTGCTATGATGGTGCTCTCGACACGGACGCGGGCGTGCTGAAACCGCCCGAAAGCGCCGTTCAACAGGAGCATGAATGAATCGATTGACAAGAATCGCGCGGTTGGCAGCGAGCTTGGCCCCGCGGGCGGCCACGCAATTCGCCACGGTATTTGCCGTAACGTTCCTGCTCGTTGTTGCCGCGAACGCACAGCCAATCAAGCTGGGCGAACTCAACAGCTACAAGACGTTTCCGGCATTTCTGGACGCCTACAAAAAGGGCATGGAACTCGCGGTCGAGCGAAATCAACGCAAGCGGCGGCCTGCTTGGCCGTCAGCTCGAGTTGGTCACGCGCGACGACAACGGCAATCCCGGCGACGCGGTACGCGTCGCCGAAGAGCTGATCGCGCGGGAAAAGGTCGATATTCTGATGGGCACATTTTCATCCGCGGTCGGGCTGGCGGTGGCCGATCTCGCCAAGCAAAGCCAGGTCGCTGTTCCTCGCAGTCGGAGCCGCTGACCGACAAGATCGTCTGGGACAACGGCAACAAATATACGTTTCGCCTTCGCCCCTCGACCTACATGCAGACAGCGATGCTGGTGCCCGATGCGGCGCGGCTCGGGAAGAAGCGCTGGGTGATCGTCTATCCCGACTACGAATACGGCAAGTCCGCGACCGCTGCGTTCAAGCAGCAGATGATCGCGCGCCAGGCTTCGGGCATCGAGTTCGTCGAAGTTGCGGTGCCGCTGGGCAAAATCGATGCGGGACCGGTCGTACAGGCGATGATCGATGCGAAGCCCGACGCCATATTTTCGTCGCTGTTCGCGACCGATCTCGCGAAGTTTCGTGCGCGAAGGCGAATTGCGCGGGCTGTTCAAAGACCGACCGGTCTTCAATCTGCTCGGAGGCGAGCCCGAATATCTGGACCCGCTGAAGGATGAAGCTCCCGAGGGATGGTACGTCACTGGTTATCCGTGGAACGCGATCAGCACGCCGCAGCATCAGCGCTTCCTCGACGCTTACAAGGCAAAATACAACGACTACCCACGCCAGGGCTCGGTCGTCGGCTACAGCGTCGTGCAGAGTGCAGCAGCGGCGATTCGCAAGGCGCGGAGCACCGACACCGAAAAGCTGCTCGCCGTGATGCATGGGCCTCCGTCGATACGCCGTTCGGACGCATCAGCTATCGCGCCATCGATCACCAGTCGACGATGGGTGCTTACGTGGGCCGACTCGCCGTCAAGGATGGCAAAGGCGTGATGGTCGACTGCGCGGTACGCCGACGGGGCCGACTATCTGCCATCGGACGATTGGGTGCGCGCGCATCGGCCGGCGGATTGATGGACATATGGGCCAAGCGGCGGCGTGCCCGCTTGTTCCGCGCGTGCGCTTGAGCGCGTGACCCTCTCCGCATTCCTCGGTCAGCTGTTCAATGGCCTGGCCGGCGCGTCGTCGCTGTTCCTCGTCGCCGCGGGGCTGTCGCTGATCTTCGGCGTCACTCGCGATCGTCAACTTCGCGCACGGCTCGCTGATGATGCTGGGCGCGTATCTCGGCTACACCTTGATCGGCGTCTTCGGCGGCGGACCTGCAGGCTATTGGGGCGCGGTGCTCATCGCGTCGATCGCGGTCGGCGCTGTCGGCGTCGCTGATCGAGCGCACGTTGCTGCGGCGCATGTACGGCGCGGCAGAACTGCTGCAACTGATCGCGACTTTCGGCATCGTCCTGTTGATCAAGGACGCTGGCGCTCGCGGTATGGGGGCCCGAGGACCTGCTTGGCCCGCGCGCGCCCGGACTTGCGCGGCGCCGTCGAGATTTTCGGCCGCGCCGTCCCCGCCTACGACCTGCTGCTGATTGTGCTCGCGCCGACGTGCTGGTGGCGTTGTCGCTGGTTGCTCAAGCGCACGCGCTGGGGAATGCTGGTGCGCGCAGCCAGCGAAGACCGCGAAATGACGCGCGGCGCTCGGCATCAACCAATCCTGGCTGTTTTCGGCGGTGTTCTTTCTCGGCGCGCTGCTTGCCGGGTCTCGCCGGCGCGCTGCAGTTGCCGCGCGAGCCGGCCAATCTGAACATGGACCTCGCGGTCATCGCCGATGTCTTCGTCGTCACCATCGTCGGCGGGCTCGGCAGTGTCCCAGGCGCATTCATTGCAGCACTCGTCATCGGTATCGTCAAAGCGCTCTGCGTCGGACTAGGCGAACAATCGGTTCTGGGCGTGATGGTTTCGTTTCCGAAGCTGACCCTGGTCGCGGAATTCGTCGTCATGGCCGTTGTCCTGGTATGGCGTCCCTGGGGATTGTTCGGTCGCGCACCGACCTTGGTCCCGACGAGCGAGCAAGCTGGGGTCCTGAAGCCGCCGGGCCGGGCGTTTGTATGGATTGCCGGCGCGCTCGTTGTCGCGATGGCGCTGGCGCCGCTGGCGGTGGACGAGTACACGCTGGTGCTCGCGACCGACATTCTGCTTTTCGCGCTGTTCGCGGTGAGCCTCAATTTCCTGATGGGCCCCGGAGGCATCGCGTCGTTCGGTCATGCCGCGTATTTCGGTCTTGGCGCGTACGGCGCGGCACTCCTCGCGCGAACGATGTCGATGGAAGCCGCCCTTGTCGTCGCCCCGCTCGCGGCGGGCGTCGGCGCGCTGATCTGTGGCTGGTTCTGCGTCCGCGTCTCTGGCGTGTACCTTGCGATGCTCACGTTGGCGTTCGCGCAAATTATCTGGGCGATCGCCTACCAGTGGGACAACGTCACCGGCGGCAGCAACGGCTTGGTAGGCATATGGCCAGCGACGTGGCTCTCTTCGCGTGCGGCCTACTACTGGCTGACACTGGCGCTAACTTCAGCGGCAATCGCGTGTCTGTGGTGGATAATCTTTTCGCCGTTTGGTTATGCCTTGCGTGCGGCTCGCGACTCATCGCGACGCGCCGCCGCCGTCGGGATCGACGTGGGCCTTATGCGCTGGGCAGGCTTTGTGATCGCCGGTCTCTTCGCGGGACTGGCCGGGTCCATGTATGCATTCTCCAAAGGCAGTATTTCGCCGGAGACCCTCGCGATCCCGCGCTCGATCGACGGGCTGGTCATGGTGCTGCTGGGCGGACTGCAAACGCTGGCCGGGCCGATCGTCGGCGCGACCGTGCTCACTTGGCTGCAGGACACCGTTGCGCGCGCACACCGAATACTGGCGCGCCATTCTCGGCGCCATCATCCTGCTGCTGGTGCTGGTGTTTCCGCGCGGCATCAGCGGAGCGATGCGCCGCCAGCAGGCTACTGCGACCCCGGGAATTCGGTGATGGATACGCCGCTCGCTGGTCATCGCTCACTTGTCGAAAGCCTTTGGCGGCGTCAAGGCGCTGGTCGATGTAAGCTTGAGCGTTGCGGCCGGCGAGAGAGTGGCCATCATTGGACCGAACGGCGCCGGCAAGAGCACCCTGTTCAATCTCATCGGCGCCGAGATCGCGCCCGACGGCGGCTCGATACAATTCGACGGACGCTCGCTCGCCGGTCTGGCTTCGCAGGACATTGCGCGTCTTGAGCATCGGGCGAACGTTTCAAGTGACGGCAACCTTCGGGTCGATGACCGTGCGCGAAAACGTCCAGATTGCGTTGTTGGCCCAGCGAGGAAAACTTCGCTCGCCGTTCGCTCGCTTTTCGTCAATTCGCGCCGACGAAACGCAAGCCTTGCTCGAACGTGTCGGCGTTGTTGCCTTCGCCGACCGACCTGCCGCCGTGCTCGCCTACGGTGATTTGAAGCGAGTCGAACTGGCGATGGCTTTGGCCGGGTCCCCTCGTTTGCTGGTGATGGACGAACCGACGGCCGGACTGGCCCCTTCCGAGCGCGAGCACCTTATGCAACAGGTGAGCACGCCTCGCCGCATCCAGCAACATGGCGGTGCTTTTTACCGAGCACGACATGGACATTGTCTTCGCTCACGCCGATCGCATCGTCGTGCTCAATCGCGGCCGCGTCATCGCTTCGGGTTCGCCCGCCAGCGTCCGCGCCAACAGCGAAGTGCGCGCGGTCTATCTGGGCCAGTCATCTCGCGCGGGCAGTGGCGTAACGCCGCTTTCCGACGCAGGCGGGCATGGACATGCTTGACGTCCGCGGGATCGACGCCGGTTACGGACGTGCCGCAGATTCTGTTCGATCTGTCGCTCAATGTTCAGGCGGGCGAAGTCGTCGCCCTACTTGGTCGCAATGGCGCAGGCAAATCGACAACCCTCAAGACCATAGCGGGCCTGTTGCTGCCGATACGCGGAGAAATCGCCTTTGGCGGACAACGCATCGACGGCGTTGCGGCGTATCAAATTGCCAGGATGGGACTGGGATGGGTTCCCGAGAACCGGCGCATTTTCGCCGATCTCACCGTCGCCGAAAATCTCGAGGTCGGACGCCAACGGGCGCATGCCTCCGGAACGCCGTGGACAGTCGAACGCTTGCACCGGCTGTTTCCCAATCTGGCCGAACTGGGCAATCGTCTCGGCGGCCACATATCCGGCGGCGAGCAACAGATGCTGGCGATTGCGCGGACGCTGATGGGCAATCCGCGCCTGATGTTGCTCGACGAACCGAGCGAGGGACTGGCTCCGGTAATCGTCGACAACATGGTGCGGGCGCTGGAGGAACTCAAGCGCGAAGGTGTCGCGCTGCTATTGGCCGAGCAAAGCCTGACGGTCGCGCGCGAGATCGCCGATCGCGCGTATGTCATCGAAAGTGGCAGGATCCGTCTCGCCGGGACCTACGAAGCTTTTGCGCGCGACTCCGCTGCGCGGGCACAGTATCTGGGTTTGGAATAACTATCGGCCTCGAAGGCGCGTCAATCCGTCCGCCAGATCGGCGATCAGGTCGTCCGCATCTTCCAGGCCAACGTGCAGGCGCAAATAGGGGCCGCCAGGATTCCACTGGGTGACAGTGCGCACACCTTCGGCATGAATCGGCAGGATCAGGCTTTCAAAGCCGCCCCAGCTCACTCCCATTTTGAAATAGCGCAATCCGTCGAGCAACGCGTCGACTTCGGTCTTCGCAACCGGTCGAAGGATCACGCCGAAGAGGCCGCTGGCGCCAGTGAAATCGCGCGCCCATAACGCGTGTCCACGCGCATCGGGCAATGCTGGGTAAATCACTTCGGCGACTTCGGGCTGGCTGCGCAACCACGACGCTATCTTCATTGCGCTGCGCTGGTGCCGCTCCAGCCTGACCGCGAGCGTACGCAGACCGCGCAAGGCCAGGAAGCAATCGTCGCTGCTCGCCGTCACGCCGATGTCGGTCCACAGGCGATGCAAACGCGCATGACTCGCTTCGTTGCAGACGATAATTCCGCACAGCACGTCGGAATGGCCGCCGATGAACTTGGTCGCGGCATGAACAGCGATATCGACGCCATGATCGAGCGCGCGAAAGAACAGCGGCGTCGCCCAAGTATTGTCCATTACGACCACCGCGCCGTGCGCGTGCGCGACGCGGGCAATAGCGGGGACGTCCTGCACCTCGAACGTCAGCGACCCGGGCGACTCGACGAAGACGACGGCCGTGTTCGGTCGCATCTCGCGCTCGATGGCCTCCCCGGCCAGCGGATCGTAGTAGGCGACAGTGACACCGAATCGAGTTAGCTGGCGATCGCAAAAACGGCGCGTCGGCCCGTAGACCGAATCTGGCAGCAGGATGTGATCTCCCGCCTTGCACAGTGCCAGCAAAGGCAGCGTCGTTGCGGTGAGTCCCGAAGGCACTGCCAGCGCAGCAAATCCGCCTTCGAGTGCTGCGACCGCAGATTGAAGGTCGGTGACCGTCGGCAGTCCATGCAACCCATACACGATCCGATCCGAATCTCCGCCCACCGCGGCTTCGAATTCGGCGATGGTGTCGAAGAGCATCGTCGAAGCGCGGTACACCGGGGTGTTGACGGCGCCCAGATGCTCGGCGGGATTGCGACCCAGATGCGCGACCTGCGTCGCCTGGTTTGGCGTGGGCGGGATGGGTGGCGTCGGTGGTGTGGGCGGCATGGGCTTGCGGCTCAGCGTGAAATGATCAAAGCAGCGGCGATTGCCGCCGCCTGCACATCCGTGCTCTGGCGAATGTCGATTGTGATGGCGTCGGTCGGCTCTTCCAACGTGGCAAACTGACTCGCCAGCAGCGCCGCGGGCATGTAGTGACCGCTGCGCGATGCGAGTCTCGGAGCAATCGTGCTCGAGTCGCCTTTCAAATAAACGAATTGCAGTGCCGCGTCACCACCGGAGGCCTGGGCAAGGCGCTGCCGGTACGCATGCTTTAACGCTGAGCACGCGACGACCACGCTCACCCCGCGATCGAGCGACGCTCGTGCGGCGGCGCCGACGCGATCAAGCCACGGCCAACGATCTTCATCGTCGAGCGCGACCCCGCTGGCCATTTTGCGTACGTTGGCTTCCGGATGAAAGTCGTCAGCATCGAGGAACAGCCAGTCGAGACGTTGAGAGAGCGCCCGGCCGACACTCGTCTTCCCGCAGCCCGAGACGCCCATCAGCACGACGATCATCGCCTTGGCAATGGCTCACCCCGTACCCATTATCTCGTCACCACCTTATGGCCACCAAAGCTCAAGCGCATCATCGCCAGCAGCTTGTCCGCGTATTCGCTTTTGCCTTGGCTGGCAAAGCGCATCATCAGTGCAAGCGACATTACCGGTGCCGGCACGCCCTGCTCGATCGCCTCCTGCACTGTCCACCTGCCTTCACCAGAGTCGGCGACCACGGGCTGGATCTCGTTGAGGTCGCTGTTCTCTTTGAGGAACTCGGCGGTGAGGTCAAGCAGCCACGAACGCACGACGCTGCCGTGCCGCCACATTTCCGTGATCGCGGCAACGTCGAGCCCGAATTCCTGCTTGCCTTTCATCAAGGTTATGCCTTCGGCCATCGCTTGCATCATCCCGTACTCGATGCCGTTGTGAATCATCTTGACGAAGTGACCCGAGCCGCTGGGTCCGCAATGCAGCCATCCCTTGTCGGCGGCGGGCGCAAGCACGCGCGCAAGCGGCTCGATCTCGCGCGCTGCTGCGGGCGAACCGCCAAACATCAGTGCGTAGCCTTCCTTGAGTCCCCAGATGCCGCCCGAAACACCGCAATCAACAAATCGAATGCCGTAGCTCGCCAGCTCGATGGCACGCCGCACCGCGTCCTTGTAGAACGAGTTGCCTCCGTCAACGATAATGTCCTCGGCGTGAAGCCGCGGCGCCAGTTCGGCGATCACGGTCTCCGTGCGTTCGCCTGCGGGGACCATCAACCAGACGATGCGCGGCTGCGGCAACGCGTGCACCAGCGCTTCGAGATCATCGACTGCGGTGCACCCTGCGTTCGCCGCCAACGCAGCGCGTGCAGCCGGGTCCGGGTCATAGCCGGTCACGCGGACACCACCTCGCGCGAGGCGCGCCGCCATGTTGGCACCCATCCTCCCGAGCCCCACCATTCCAATGTGCAAATTCGTTTCTGGCATTGCTTGGAACCCCGGCGCTAATGGCGCGAGCTTGCACAATACACAAGCCCCGCGTGGGACGCCACGTCCGCTTATGCTTTGACCGTCCGCAGCGTCGTGGCCAGCGCGGCGCCGACGATCAGGCCCGCTCCTGCCCAAGTACGCAGATCAGGGACCTCGTGCAGGAAGACAACCGCAAGCGCAATGCCGTAGACCGGTTCAAGCGCTACGACCACGCTGGCGGTGTGCGCGGACAGGATCTGCATGCTGCGAACGAACAGCGTATGCGCGAGCGCCGTGCAGACAACGCCCAGAATAAGCAACAGGGCAACGTCGCGTGCGCCGAGAGCGACAGGAGCAAACGCCAGCGTCGGCAACAGGCAGATCGCCGCGCTTGAAGTCTGCCACAGTGCAATTTCGCTCGCGCTGCGGCGCAACGCAAGCAATCTGTTGGCGACCGTCAGCGCCGCGAACGTGAGACCGGCGACGATTCCCCACAGCAAACCCTGAACGATGCTGTTGTCGAGGTTGGGTGCCGGTACCAGCAGAACCAAGCCTGCGAGCACCACGCCTGCCAATCGCCCATTCGGAGACGCCACGCCGCATTCGCAGCAGAGTCGTCTCAACTATCAGTACGAAAACCGGAAAACTTGCGAAGCCGAGCAGACCCACCGCGACAGTTGAAAGCTGAATCGCGCGGAAAAACGCGAACCAATGCAGCGCCAGCAGCGCCCCCATTGCCGCAAACGGCCATTCGAATCCACGCAGACGTTGGCGCGATTGGCGGGTCAAGGCGACCACCCCTGCCAGGGCCACGGCCGCTACGATCGTTCTGCCAAATACGATCACCGTCGCTGGCAATGCCAGCCATTTGCCGAACAATCCCGCCAACCCGAACAGCAGAACGGCGAGATGCAAAGCCCCCAGTGCGCTCCGATGAGTCTTGTTCGCGCGAACGCTGACGGGCGGCGTCATGGATCAGGTCTTTCCTCGAAGGGCAAACATCTGCGCTACTGTAGCAGCACCGTCATCACATGACCCTCCGACCACCGGCGACGTTCTTCTGCTTAAGCGAGCGGGTTACAATCGACGCTGCCCCTTGGGCGGTGGCGAGGGGCGCGGAATGCGCTACGCCAACACCGGGACGGAAACTGAGGAAACTGAGGACACCGATGCCAAGGACCGTCGCTGCGAGCAAAGTGCTGGACGAAGTGCGCAACACACCGGGCAACCGGGTCAAGGTTGCAGTCGCGGATATCGACGGTGTCCTGCGGGGAAAATACCTGCACAAGGACAAGTTTTTCTCGGCGGCGGCAGCAGCGCCGGACGGCGGCTTCGGGTTCTGCGACGTCGTGTTCGGCTGGGACATGAACGATCAGTGCTACGACAACACGACGCTGACCGGCTGGCATCACGGCTTCCCTGATGCGCTGGCGCGAATAGACCTCGGCACCTTGAGGCACGTTCCCTGGGACGACGGCGTCCCGTTCTTCCTCGGCGATTTTGTCGCGAAAAAAAACGGCAAGGAAGTCCCGCATCCGATCTGCCCGCGACAAGTGCTCAAGCGAGTCCTCAAACGTGCGGAACGTCTTGGTGTGCTGCCGATGTGCGGCATGGAATTCGAATGGTTTAACTTCGCTGAAACTCCGCAATCATGGGCCGACAAGGGCTATGTCCGCCCGCAGACGATAACGCCGGGAATGTTCGGCTATTCGCTGTTGCGCGCCAACGAGAACCGCGAGTTCTTCAAAGCTTTGATGGTGGAAATGGGCGCATTCGAAGTCCCCATCGAGGGCCTACACACCGAGACGGGTCCCGGCGTTTATGAAGTGGCCATCCTGTTTTCAGAAGCGCTCGAAGCCGCCGATCGCGCGGTACTTTTCAAAACCGGCGCCAAGGAGATCGGTTCGCGGTTCGGCATCATGCCGAGCTTCATGGCCAAATGGAATGCGCAGTATCCCGGGTGCTCGGGGCACATTCACCAGAGCCTGTCGGACGGCAAGAAGAATCTGTTCTACGACGCCAAGAACAAGAACGGCATGAGCAAGCTTTTCGAAAGTTATCTTGCCGGCCAGGTCGCAGGGCTGATGGAATTCGCGCCCATGTACTGGCCGACGATCAACAGCTATAAGCGTCTGGTCGATGGTTTCTGGGCCCCCGTAAAGCCAACCTGGGGCCTCGACAATCGCACCGCGAGCTTTCGAGTCATCGCGGGTTCACCCAAATCGACGCGCCTCGAAACGCGGTGCCCAGGCGCAGACATGAATCCGTATCTTGCGGCCGCCGCGGTCATCGCTGCGGGACTCTCCGGGGTGGAGAGAAAACTGAAACTCACGGCCAAGCCGATTCACGGAACCAATGAAGGCGCTGAGGATGTGCCTCGGGCACCGCGTACATTGATCGAAACCACGCGCGTCTTTCGCAAGTCGGATCTTGCCCGCGACTGGTTCGGTGACGACTTTGTCGATCACTTCGCCGCCACCCGCGAATGGGAGTGGCGGCAGTGGCTCGATGCGGTGACCGACTGGGAGCTCAAGCGCTACTTCGAGATCATATGAGTTCGCGCAGCGCGGCCATCGGCGGCGACCGGCCTCGCCGAATGTGGGTAGTCGCTGCGGGATTCGCGCTGTTTGCTGCCTGCTTTGCTGCTGTTCCGGCCGCAGCCAAGACACTGCGTTTTGCCAGCGGCTTCGATCCGCAATCGATGGACCCGCACGCGCTCGCGCTGCAATATCAGACGCGCATCGTCAGCCAGGTCTACGAATCGCTGGTCAGTCGCAATCGCGACTTTGTGCTGGAACCCGCCCTCGCGGTTTCGTGGAAGGCGATCGATGCCAAGACCTGGCGGTTCCAACTCCGTCCCGGCGTGAAATTTCATGACGGCGCGGCTTTTACCGCAGATGACGCTGTCTTTTCGATCCAACGGGCACTGGCAAAGAACTCCCAGCGCGCTTTCCAGATGCGAGGCATCCTTGGCGCCTCCAGGGTCGACGAACTGACAATCGATGTTCGCCTCGAAGCACCCGATGCGTTGCTGCCGGAGAAATTCCAGTTTGTCGGCATGATGAGCAAGCCGTGGGCGGCAGCCCATGGCGTCGCTGAGCCGCAAAACTACGACGGCAAGCAGGAGACCTATGCCGTCCGCAACGCCAACGGCACGGGACCGTATCAACTCAAATCCTACGAATCCGACGTGCGCACGGTCCTGGTGGCCAACCCGCATTGGTGGGGCAAGCGCGGCAATGTCGATATGGCCATCTACGAGGTCATTCAATCCGACGCCACGCGGCTTTCCGCATTGATATCGGGCGAAGTCGATTTCGTCATTGATCCTCCCTTTCAGGACGTCGCACGCCTGAAACAGGAGCAGCGCTTCAAGCTGACTGACATCGACGACATCGGTACCCAATACATCGGGTTCGATCAAAGCCGGGACGAACTGCAGTTCAGCGACGTCAAAGGACGAAATCCGTTCAAAGACTTGCGTGTGCGCCGCGCGATTTACCAGGCGATCGATATCAATACGAGTCGTGGCCAAAGTGCTGCGCGGCCAAGCCTCCCCGACGGGATCGTACATATCGCACCGCGTTGATGGGTATGTCCCTGAACGGGACCGTCGCCTTCCCTATGACCCGGCGGCAGCAAAGACCTTGTTGAAGGAAGCCGGCTACCCAGATGGCTTTGCGGTCACGCTGGATTGCGTCAATGCAGCATATCGTGCCGCGGTATGTCAGGCGATCAGCGGGATGCTGGCGCAGGTGGGCATACGCGCCAGCTTTCAGCCGTGGCCTACGGCGACTTTTTTTCCCAAGCTTACGCAGGGCAACACCAGTTTCTTCGAGTTCGGCTGGTCGCCCGCCATCGATCCGTGGACGATGCTGAGCGCGACTTTGAAAACCCACAGCGCCGACGGCGCAGGAACGTTCAACGGCGGCCGCTACTCGAACGCACGGCTCGACCGACTTATCGACGCGATTCGGGTTGAACCGGACCTGGTTCAGCGCCGCAAGCTCGTCGCCGACGCGCTGGAGATGCTGCAAGCCGACATTCCCTTGATCCCCTTGTATCGACGCACGCTAACCTGGGCGATGAATCCCAAAGTCAGTGTCGTGCAGTGGCCGAACGACATTCTCGAACTTCGCTTCGTCAATATTGCCGACTAGAATAGACGGCAACCGATTTCAGCCGACCGCGGCAGGACCTCCTACTCCATGACCATTTCGCGTTTTGCCTTTCCCACCACCATCCTTTTCGGCCCTGGTGCTCGCAAGCGCATGGCCGAAAATCTCAAAGCCAATGGCGTCAAGCGACCGCTGATCGTCACCGACCGCGGCATTGCTCCACTGCCATTGTTGCGCGATTTGCTTGCCGACCTCGCTTCGTTCGATGTCGACGTCTATTCGGAAATCTGGGGAAACCCGGTCAAGAGCCAGGTCGATGCCGGGGTCGTCGCGTACAAGGCGCATCGCGCCGACGCCGTGGTCGGATTGGGCGGCGGCGCTGCATTGGACGTGGCCAAGGTGATCGCGCTGATGGCGGTGCATCCGGGCGACGTGCTCGAATACGCGTGGGATCATCCGCAGGTACGTCGGATCGAACACCCGCTTCCCTACTTCATCGCGCTTCCCACCACCGCTGGAACAGGTTCCGAGGTCGGCCGTTCGAGCGTGATTTCCGACGACAAGACGCATATCAAGAAAGTCATCTTTTCGCCCGCGCTGCTCGCGAAGGCGGTGTTCGCCGATCCCGAGCTCACCCTGGACCTCCCCGCCGCGATTACTGCGGCAACGGGGATGGATGCGCTGACGCACAACGTCGAGTCGTACCTGTCCCCCGCCTACCACCCCATGTGCGACGGCATTGCGCTCGAAGGCGTGCGCATAGCGGCGAAGTCGTTGCGCGTCGCCGTGCGCGAGCCCCATAACCTGGCCGCGCGCTCGGACATGATGATGAGTTCGATGATGGGCGCCGTGGCGTTTCAGAAGGATCTCGGCGCCGTTCATTCCTGCGCGCACGCGCTTTCGACGGTGGCCGACTTGCACCACGGGCTCGCCAACGGAATCATGATCGACCATGTGATGCGCTTCAACCGGTCGTCGGCGCTGGACAAGATGGCCGAGCTCGCGCACGTCGTCGGTGCGACGCGAGGAAGCCTCGGTGCCAGCGAGGCTGACCGGCAAATGAACGCCCAGGCCTTCATCGATTGGCTGGCGGCACTGAAGCACGATCTCGCGATCCCTGCCAGCCTCTCCCAGTATGCGGGCAAGCGCGCGGTCACCAGCGCCGACATCCCGGCGCTCGTCGACGTCGCTATCAACGACATCTGCCATCAGACCAATCCGCGTCCCTGCACGCGCGCGGACTTCGAGCAAATTTTCGCCGACGCCATCTGAAGGCTTAAACGTGCTCAAAGTCGGAATCTCCGCATGTTTCTTTCACACCGATCCCAAGCGCGCGGTGTTCAAAGGCATGACGCTGCAGTACATCGAGCAGAATATGGCGCATTGGGTGATGCAGGGCGACGCGCTGGCATTGATGATTCCGTCACCGGACGGCCACACCCGCCGAGGCAGCAGCGTGGCGACGCTCGTCGACTATGCACGCGAGCTCGATGCGCTGGTACTGATGGGTGGCTCCGACGTGTCCCCGGAAACCTACGGCGAACGCGCCTTGCAACCCGACTGGAACGGCGACCGGATCCGCGACGAGTACGAAATTGCGCTGATGCGCGCATTCATGGCAGAAGGCAAACCCGTACTGGGGATCTGCCGCGGCGCGCAGGTGATCAATGTCGCCTTTGGCGGGACGCTGTATCAGGACATCGCGACGCAGCTGCCCGCGGCCCTGAATCACCGGAACTGGGACATTTACGCCGACAACTGCCACGCCACCAGCATCGTCCCCGGTTCAGGCTTGGCCAAACTCTATCCCGGCGCAGGCTCGAAGTTGCTGACCAAAACGAATTCCGTGCATCATCAGTCGGCGAAGGACCTCGGACGCGATCTGGTCGTCGAGGCGTGGTCTGAACCCGACCACGGCGTCGAGGCGATTCGCTGGACCGGTCCGTCGTATGTATTCGGCGTGCAGTGGCACCCCGAGTTCCATCTTCACACCGACACATCGTTCATCGATGACAAACCTATCCTCGACGACTTTCTGGGCCACGCCAAACGCAGATAGGCAAACGCCCACGAGCAGATTTGACTAACAGGGATTGCATGAAAATCACCAACCCCGCCACCGGCGAATCACTCGCCGACATTGCCGACGACAGTACTCGCGACGTTCGCGCGAAATATCAGCGGGCTCGCGCCGCGCAACCTGCGTGGGCCGCGACACCGATGAAAAAGCGCGTCGCCGCAATCCAGGCGTTCCGCGAGCAATTGGTCTCGGAGCACGAGACGCTCGCGCGCACGCTGACTCTGGAAGTCGGCAAGCCGATTCAGCAATCGAGGAACGAACTCAAGGGCCTGTTATCGCGCCTCGATTTCTTCGTGGCCGAGGCGGCACGTGTCCTCAGGGATGAAAGAGTGTTTTCCGACGCCAAGGGCAAACTCGAAGAGCGCATTTCGCACGATCCGCTTGGCGTCATCGCCAATATATCGGCGTGGAACTATCCCTATTTCGTCGGCGGCAACGTTTTCCTGCCGGCACTGCTTGCCGGCAATGCCGTCCTCTACAAGCCATCGGAGTTTGCGACATTGACGGGACGTCATATCGCCGACCTGCTGCACCGTGCGGGCATTCCCGACGATGTCTTTATTCCTGTGTTCGGGAGTGGCACGACGGGGGCGGCGCTGCTACGCCAGCCGATCGATGGTGTTTTCTTCACCGGCTCTTACAAGACGGGCGCCAAGATCGGCGCGGCCGCCGGTCGGCAAATGATCAAGGTCCAGCTCGAACTCGGCGGCAAGGACCCCGTTTATGTCTGTGACGACGTCGACGTCAAAACCGCGGCTGCGTCGCTTGCCGACGGAGCGTTCTACAACACCGGTCAGTCGTGCTGCTCGGTAGAACGCATCTACGTGCATCAGAAGATCCACGACGCATTCGTCGAAGCATTCGTCGCCGAAGTCAAATCGTTCAAACGCGGCAATCCGTTGGACGACAAAACCTACATCGGCGCCATCACCCGACGCGCGCAACTGGATGTGCTCAAGAAGCAAGTCAAGGATGCCACGCGCAAAGGCGCCCATCTGCTACTGGGCGGTAACGTCATCGCCGGCAAAGGCAACTGGTTCGAGCCGACAGTCTTGAGCAACGTCGACCACGAGATGAGCGTCATGCGCGACGAGAGTTTTGGGCCGATCATCGGCATCCAGAAAGTCGACGACGACGCCGATGCTCTGGCAAAAATGAATGACAGTGAATACGGCCTGACGGCAGGCGTCTACACGCCGAACAAGAGACGCGCGCGCAAGATACTCCAGGAGGTCCGCGCAGGCTCGGCCTATTGGAACTGCTGTGATCGCGTCAGCCCGCGACTGCCCTGGTCAGGCGTCGGGCATTCGGGCATCGGCTTGACGCTGTCGAAGTACGGTATTCAGACCTTCACTCGGCCGAAAGCCTGGCACTTGCGCGGCGCGTGACGCGAACGATTCGCCCTATCGCACGGCGTCCTGCAACTCGGCCGCAGTCATCGTATTGGACAGAAGCATTGCGATCGTCATGGGCCCGACGCCGCCCGGCACCGGCGTGATCCACGAAGCGCGCTCCGATCGCGCCGACGAAATCGACGTCGCCGCAGAGCTTCCCTTCGGCGTTCCGATTCATGCCGACATCGATGACGATCGAGCCGTTCTTGACCCAATCCCCTGCGACAAAATAAGGTTTTCCGACTGCGGCGACCAATACGTCTGCCTGGCGAACGATGCCGGGCAGATCGACGCGTCGCCGAGTGGCATATCGTCACCGTACAACGCTCGATCAGCAACTCCAGCGCCATCGGTCGCCCGACAATGTTCGATTGCCCGATGATCACCGCGTGCTTGCCCACAAGGACCTCACCTGTCTCCTTGAGCAGGCGCATGCAGCCATAAGGCGTGCACGGCCGCAGTGTCGGCCGTTTTTGCAGCAGCCGTCCGATGTTGTACGGATGGAAGCCATCGACATCCTTGATCGGATCGATACGTTCGGTGACAAGGTCGGAATCAATCTGTTTGGGCAGCGGCAACTGCACCAGAATTCCATTGACCTCGGGATCAGCATTGAGCTGGTCGATCAGGGCGAGCAACTCCTGTTGCGTGGTCGTCGCCGGAAGGTCGTAGGAAAACGAACGCATGCCGGAAGCTTCGGTCGTCTTCCGCTTGTTGCGGACATAGACTTGAGACGCTGCGTTTTCACCCACCAGCACGACGGCAAGCCCGGGGATCGCCTTACCCGCTGCGACGCGAGCGGCCACCTTGCCGGCGATTTCCGCGGTCAGTCGCGCAGCGCTCGCTTTGCCGTCGATAATCCTTGCGCTCATGGCGGTGCTCTCGTTTGGCGACACGTGCGGAACACGCGAAGCCGCGCATTCTACTGGATTATTGTTCGCTGGCTGCAGAGGCTTCGCATCGTCGCAAAAAGCGTCGCGGTAGCCGCCTTACCCGATGGCGAGGATCGGCCAGCCACGGCTCTGCGCCAATGCCTCCAGCGCCGCGTCGGGATTGACGGCCACGGGATGACTGACCCGCGAAAGCAGCGGAATATCGTTGCGCGAGTCACTGTAGAACCAGCTCTCGCGAAAGTCCGACAGTCGTTGTTCGCGCTTTGCCAACCACGCTTCGAGGCGTGTCACTTTGCCTTCGCGCATGTTCGGGACGCCCGCAACCTTGCCCGTGTACTGGCCTGCGTGCAATTCGGCCTCCGTTGCAATCAGATGCTCGAAGCCGAGTTCGTTCGCGATTGCTGCGGTCAGAAATCGACTGGTTGCCGTCGTCATCACCAGAAGGTCGCCGGCACGGCGGTGCTTGTCCACCAGGGTCCTTGCGGACGCCGGAATCGCCGGCAGGATCTTTTGCTTCATGTATTCGGCGTGCCAGGCCGCGAGTTGTTCGACGTCCCGCCCGGCCAGGGTCGATAAATAGAACTCGGTGAATTCCTGCGTTCCAACCTCACCTCGACTGTAGCGCTGGCCCAACGCGCGGTTTGCGCGGCCGAAGGCTTCGCGATCGAGGGCGCCCTGCTCAATCAGGTATTCGACCCATGCCTGATCGCTGTCGATCGTGATCAGCGTATGGTCGAGATCGAACAGTGCAAGGACGTCTGCGGCCATTTAGGAGGGTCGGAAACGAAATCGACGCGCAAACGATACAATCCACCGGTGGCAGCTTCTCGCGCATCCGCCTCGCCCATCGATGACAGCACCGTTGCGGCAGTCAGCGCGATTGTACCTGCGATCTGCGCGCGCCTGGCTTTGGAACTGGCGCCTCCCAGTCTCGACTACGTTCCGTTCGAGGTGGACGACGCGATTGTGGGCTGGATCGCGACCCAGCGCCTTGAACGGCTTGCGAGCTTCGGTGATGTCTTCACCGTCGGCTCGCATCGCATTGGATTCGTCGATGCCCTCGCCGACCGCGAGCAGCGAACCGCTGCGTTGCATAAGGTAGTTCGTGTGCTTGCCGACGAGGGGCGCCTCAGCGCGTGGCGTGGCGAGCGCTTTGCCGTGGCGCCAGACCTCGAAGCTCCAGCTTTGTTCGACATTGAGCGCGCCGCTGCCCGCTATTTCGGTGTGCATACCGCGGCTACGCACGTAAACGGTCTCGTCGATCGCGATGGCGAGACGCGAATGTGGCTCGCGCGACGCAGCCTCACCAAGGCGATTGACCCTGATTTGCTCGACAACCTGGTCGGCGGCGGCGTTGCCGCGGGCTTCAGCGTTCGCGAGACCATGCTCAAGGAAGCATGGGAAGAAGCCGGCATTGCGAACGAAATCGCCGGAGAGGCGCAGTCGTACGGCACGGTGCACATCTGTCGCGAGCAGGCGCGTGGCCTGCAGCGCGAAACCGTTTTTGTCTTCGATCTGCATCTTCCTGTCGACTTTGTGCCCGCCAACCAGGACGGCGAAGCGAGCGAGCATCGCATCGTATCGCTGGGCGATGCCGCCCGGATCATCGCCGTCGACTCGGGACGCGATCAGATCACGGCCGATGCGAGCCTTGTGATTCTCGATTGCCTGATGCGCCACGGCGTCATTACCCCCGCGTCGGCGGGCGCCGAATCGCACTCGAGACTCGACGCATTGCGCCGTCCGTCGATGATGCCCACTGCGCGGCGAGATTCCGGCAGCCGGCCCTCGCGCACTCCGCGCTAGACCCGGAGTTGCCCTCTACGCGGCCTTCGATGCGGCTTTCGTCGAAGCTCGCAGCGGTGCAGCAATATCGCGAATGCCGAGCTCGGTCAGCGCGTCCCGCACGGCTCCTACCGCGTGGCGCATTTCGTCGGGCCCGATGGCGCCGATGCAGCCGACACGAAACGTCTCGATCTTCGTAAGCTTCCCCGGGTAGAGAATGAAGCCTTTCGAACGAACCTTGTCGTAGAACGGTTTGAACGAGTACTTCGGATCGACCGGAGCGTGGAAGGTGACGATGATCGGCGCCTGAATTCGCGAATCGAGGAAGATGCTGAAGCCCATTGCCGCCATGCCGGCCACCAGCGCTTCGTAGTTCGCCGTGTAACGGGCGAGGCGCGCCGGCTGCCCCCCTGCGGCGAGGTACTGATCCAGTGCGGCATCGAGCGCGACGACGACATGCGTCGGCGGCGTGTAACGCCATTGCGTCGTTTGTTCCATGTACGTGTACTGATCATGGAGGTCGAGTGCCAACGAAGTCGAATTGCCGGCACACTGCTCCAGTGTGCTCCTGCGCACGAATACGAACCCCATGCCGGGAGGTCCTTCGATGCATTTCCCCGATGCAGCGATCAGCGCGTCGAATGGCGTCGTCTGGGCATCAATGGCGATAGCGCCGAATGAACTCATGGCATCGACGATAAGACGCTTGCCTCGTTTCGCAACGACGTCGGCTATTTCAACCAACGGATTCAGTATTCCGGTCGACGTTTCACAATGCACCAGCGCCACGTGCGTGATCGACGCATCGGCATCGAGTGCGCGGGCGACATCCGCAGCGGTGGTCGGAACGTCGTCGGCAGTCTCGAAGATCGAAAGCTTGCGTCCCATCATCTGCGTGAGCTTGGCGAGGCGCTTGCCGTAAGCGCCGTTGATCAGTACCAGCACGTGTCCGTTTTGTCGTGGCACCAGCGTGTTGACGGCAGCTTCGACCGAAAATGTACCGCTGCCCTGCAGCGGAACGCAGACGTGCGTCGGCGCGCCGTTGACGATCGCCGTCAGACGCTGGCGGACTCGCGCGGTGACCGCGTTGAAGCTCGAATCCCAGGAACCCCAATCGCGCAGCATCGCGGTCTTGGTTGCCAACGAAGTGGTCAGCGGGCCGGGGGTCAGGAGGATGGGATCGCGGTCGACGTTGCTCATGGCATTTCCTTCGGCACCGATGCGCCGGGATTCCCCGTGGGCCGTGCGCATCGCATGTGCAGCTTGGTGGTTGCGGTTAGGAGGTTCAGAGAGTCGATTTCAGGTGTGTATTAAACGCCCGCCGCCGAACGCCCAGTTTTCCCAGGTCGTCTCCTTGAAGACAACCAGCACATTTTCTGGATTCATGCCTAGCGCGCTGATCCTTGCCATCAGGTCTTCGAGGAATTTCTTCTTGATCTTCACACTGCGCCCGGCCGACCACAGGATTTCGATCAACGCGAAATCATCGTTTCGGGCCGACTTCAAGTCGGGATAGCTAGGGTCGAAGCGGAAGTCCTCGGCCGACAGTTCGATCACGCGCTGAAATTTGTCGGCTGCCGGCACGCCCGATGCAACCAACGCGGAGTGCACGGCGTCCAGCACTCCGGATTTGAATGATTCGGGCTTGGGGCGGCGGACGGTCAGCGTAACCAGGGGCATGGCGACCCTCTCGGGTAACTAATTCCGCTACGCGCTGACAGGCTTGCGCCAAGCCTGCGTGCGGGTCAAAAGCAGACGCGTGACAAGTGCGTACATGATACAGATCGTCATCGACGCGGCGACAATCAGCGTCGCCATTGCCGCGGCCGGGCCGATCTCCCCGGCGTCGTCGAGCGTGAGTATCGCAAGAGACGCGAGCTGGGTGTCGGGAGCATACAGAAAAACCACGGCCGAGATGGTCACCATCGCGTTGACGAACAGATACCGGCCGATATCGAGGATCGCCGGCAGACACACCGGAACGGTCACCCGAAAGAAGGTCTTGTAGAACGGCACCCGAAGCGACGCCGAGACTGCCTCGAACTCGTTATCCAGCGCTTTCAACGCGGTCACAGCAGTCAGGTGGCTCGAGGTGTAGTAGTGGATGATGGTCACGATGACCAGAATCGCCATGCCGTGATAAAGCCCGTGCAGAGGGTTGTCGGGATGGTTGAAGAAAAAGATGTAACCGAGGCCCAGCACCATGCCCGGGACAGCCATCGGGATGGCAGCAAGCATCCTTATCAGCGCGCGAGTGACGGGCATCCCGCGGGTCTTTTCGATCAGGTAGGCGCCGCCGAAGATCAGGATGGTCCCGAAAAACGCCGTCAGCGTCGCCATCTTCAGGCTGTTGAAGAACGAAGAGATGACACCTCCATCGACCAGACCGAACGTGTAATGCCTCAGGCTGAACGACTTGTCGTAGGGCCAGAGCTTGATGAACGACGTATATACCGCCATGCCGAGTACCGCCAGCAACAATACGCAGATCAGCACGCAATACAGGAACATCAAGGAATCGAACCAGCGTTTTCGCTTCGGCGAATAAGCGACCGCCCTCGCCGAGAACTGCGACTGCTGGCGACGTTGCATGATCCAGTCGACGACGAACGCGACACCGACCGGCAGCAGCAAAATCAAGCTGACCACCGCGCCCTTGTTGAAATTCTGCTGGCCGATCACTTGCTTGAAGATATCGAGCGCCAGCACGTTGAAATTGCCGCCGATCACCTTTGGAATCCCGAAATCGCTGACGGTGTACGAAAATACGACCATCGCCGCGCTGATCAGCCCGTATTTGGCGCCGGGCAAAGTGATCGTGAGGAACTTCCGCAGCGTGGGCGTCCCCAGTGATTCGGCTGCTTCGTAAAGGCGTCCGTCGGACAAGAGCAGCGACGTAAGCACGATCATCAGCGCATGCGGAAACACAGCGTAGATCGAACTCAGTATGATGCCGATCGGCCCGTATATCGACGCGCCGGCAAGGACCCATTTGAGCAGGCCCTGCGTGCCGAACCACTGTACGAAGGAAATCGCGGACAGCAAGGACGGCGCCAGGATCGGTGTCAGTGCAATGATGCGAAAGACGCCTTTCAGCGGCATGCAACTCCTGGTGAGCGCATAGGCGAAGGTGAAGGCGAGCGGGATGGTGATGCCGGTCACCGCGAAGGCGACCGCGAGCGTATGCAGAATGGACTGCTGCAGTGCAGGCGTCTGCAGATACTCGCGAAACTGTTGCAGGCCGACAAATACGCCGTCCCGATCCTGCACGCTCTTGACCAGCAGCATCGCCAGTGGCGCGAGCAGAAAGATAACCAGGAAGGCGCATACGGCGAGCAGCAGCCCTTGGGCGATGCGATCGTGCCGATGCGCGAGTGGCTTGACTCGCTTCGCCGCAAACGCCGGAACAGCTGCCGAACCTGCGCCCATTTCGGCTGCTTAGCGCAAAAGCCGCATGCACTCCGCCGGCAGTCCGACGTGCAGCGGCGAGCCCTCGGCCAAGCGCATTTCATCGACGCTGTGACGCGAGATATTGATCAACAACGGTTGCTCCTCGGCGCCGGCAATGAGAACGGTCACGTGGCAGAAGGCGCCGAGGAATTCGACCTTGGTGACCCGCGAATGTGCTGCGTTCGAATGGCGCGCAGCGGCCCCGTCGATCACCACATCCTCGGGACGCAAATAAAGCTTAACCGCCGTGCCGGCGGTGTGCCGGCCGCCCTCTTCGGCGCCGCGTAGCAGCAATGTGCCGACGCGATAACCTCCGGTGCCGTCGGCCACCGCGCGGATCACGTTTACCTTGCCGACGAAATCGGCGACGAACGCCGACGCCGGTTCGCGATAGATTTGCTGCGGCGTCCCGATCTGTTCGATTTCGCCGTCGTGCATCACGACGACACGGTCGGCCATCGACAACGCCTCCTCCTGGTCGTGCGTAACCATGATGGTGGTAACGCCAAGCCGCTGCTGCAGCGCGCGAATCTCGCCGCGCAGGCGCAATCGCTCTAGCGCGTCCAGTGCCGACAAGGGTTCGTCGAGCAAGAGCAGACCCGGAGATGTCGCCAGAGCGCGAGCGAGCGCAATGCGCTGCTGCTGGCCGCCGGAGAGTTGTCCCGGATATTTGTTTGCCGCGTCGGGCAGGCCGATCAGCTTCAGCAATTCGGCGACTCGACGCTTGATCTCGTCACGACCCTTGCGACGATTGACGAGCCCGTAAGCGACATTGTCGAAAATCGTCAGATTCGGGAACAGTGCGTACGACTGGAAGACGATACCGTAATCGCGCTTCATCGCCGGCAGCCGGGAAATATCGCGCTTGCCCTGCACGATGGTCCCGCTGTCCTGCGTTTCCAGCCCGGCAATGATGCGCAGCAGCGTCGTCTTGCCGCAGCCGGACGGACCCAGAAAGCTGATCAACTCACCTTGATCGACTGCGAGCGCCACATTTTTGAGCGCGGTGAACTGGCCGAAGGTCTTGCGTATGCCCTCGAGCTTGAGGTAGGGCTCGGCGCCCTTCGCCGACTGCGTTGATTGCGATATCACTACTCACGCTCCGCCGGGCGAACGAACGCCCGTGGCAAGCCACGCCCCGTAGGGCGCGGCTTGGTTTGCTCCATCCAGCTTACGATTTCGGTTCCGACTTGCTGTCGTAACGCTTGGTCCAGTCGGCAAGAATCTTGTCGCGGTTCTTGGCCTCCCACGCAAAGTCGTTCTTCACCAGACGCTTTTCGTAATCGGCAGGAACGAAATCCAGCGGCTTGGCGATGCCGGGAATCGCGACGACAGCAAAGTTCTTGCTGAACAACTCCATCGCGCCCGGGGTCGCCAGCCAATCCATCAATTTGCGCGCAGCGTCGACCTTCTTCGTGGTCTTCATGATCCCCGATGCTTCGAGATCCCAACCCAATCCTTCAGTCGGGAAGACGATATCGATCGGCGCGCCCGATTTCTTGGTCGTCACCGCGCGATATTCGAACGAAATGCCGATCGGGAACTCGCCGGCACCCGCCTCGCGGCAGGGCTTTGAACCAGAATGCGTGTAATGGGCGATGTTCTCGTGCAACGCATCCATGAATTTGTAGGCGTCGGTCTCGCCCCACATTTGCAACCAGCCGGCGACGTCGAGGAATCCTGTTCCGGACGACGCAGGGTTGGGCATGACGATCTTGCCCTTGTAGATTGGCTTGGTCAGATCCTTCCAGGTTTCGGGCTTGGGCAAACCAAGCTTGGCCGCTTCAACCGTGTTGAAGCAAACCGCCGCGCCATACACGTCCATGCCGACCCATTCGGGCGGGTTCTTGGGGTCCCGATAGGCCGGCACGAGCTTGTCCAGACCTTTTGGCGCATAGCCCTGCAACATGCCGTCATTGGCGAACACGGCCATGCTCGACGCCGAGACGCCGACGACCATGTCGGCCTGCGGATTCGCTTTTTCGGCGAGCAACTTAGCCGTGATCACTCCAGTCGAATCGCGTACCCACTTGATCGCAACATCCGGATTGGCCTTGGTGAACGCCTCTTCGTAAGCTTTGATCTGATCCGTTTCCAAAGCGGTATAGACCAGCAACTCGGTTTTCTGCGCCGATGCCGGCGCCGTCCAGGCGACTGCAGTGACCAACGTGCTGGCAATCCCGGCTACGGCGAGGCGCCGCCACCAGGACTTGCTTGTCCGGACTTGCATTTGTTCTCTCCCAGGTAAAGTAAACGACCGCCGAAAAATGCTACCCCCGCCACACGTGCTAAGCAAACTGCCAACGAATTAGCTAAGCCGGGTCGCTAGCCCGGACCAAGCAGTGAACCCGCCACCAATGTGATGTATTCCCCCGCGAACCCGAACCTTAACACTGCCACAGATCGCATTGCCGAACGATGAAGTACGTGCACGTCCCCTCAAGCTGACCCAGGTTTCCGCTTCAGCGGACTGCGGCGGCGAAGTCGAACAGCGCCAACATGAAGGCGTCCGCAAAACTTGCAGATTGTTGACAATCTACACTTCGTAGAGTCTAATCGCAAGCATGCCCCTGTCGCCACCAAGCCCGCTACGCCAAGTGCGCCACAACCGCCCAGCGCCATTGCGTTGGTGCGCTCAAGTTCGCTACCCATGTTGGTGCACAAGGAACTCGAGCGCATGATCCTCGCGGGAGACCTCGCGGCCGGCGGCAAGTTAAATGAAGCGCAAGTCGCCGAGCTTCTCGGCGTGTCGCGCGGCCCCGTGCGCGAGGCTTTCCGCGCGCTTGAAGAATCGGGACTGGTGCGCCTGGAGAAAAATCGCGGCGTCTTCGTGCGCCAGATCAGCCTCAAGGAAGCCGACGAGATCTACGAACTTCGCGCGACACTCGACGAATGGGCAGGCAGGCGCGTCGCGCAGACCGCCGACCTCGCGCAGATCAACGAGCTGCGGGCCCTGGTCGAGCGCATGGACCGCGCTGCAGCCAAAGGCGATATCGACGCCTACTATCCGGTCAACCTTGCCTTCCACGATCGCCTGATCGAATACACAGGCAACGCCAAGTTGTTGAGCACGTACCGCCGGCTTGTCAACGAACTCAATCTGTTTCGCAGGCAAACGCTCGCTCATGGTGACGCACTGGCGACGTCGACGCACGAGCATCGCGATATCGTCGACAAGATCGCGGCGCGCAATTCCGCAGCTGCCGGCAAGGCTCTCTACGAGCATGCGAGTGCCAGCCGGCTGCGCATGCATCGCAGTCGCGGCGCGCCGACGAAAGAAGCAGCGCAGGAACTTGCCGTCGTTCCGTCGCGCAAGAAGAAACTGGCAGTCACCGCCGACACATGACAGCTGAAGCCCTCAAAGTCAACGGGCGCGACTATCGGCGGCCCACGCAGCCGGTCGTCGTCGTCTGCGTCGATGGTTGCGAGACCGACTACATCAACCAGGCAATCGAAGCCGGTGTAGCGCCTTTCCTTGGCAGCCTCAACGGGCGCGGAACCTGCCTGGCCGCCGATTGCGTCGTGCCATCGTTCACGAACCCGAACAATCTCTCGATAGTTACCGGCGTGCCGCCTTCGGTGCACGGCATTTGCGGCAACTATTTCTGGGACCGCGATGCGGGCGCGGAAGTGATGATGAACGATGCCAAGTATCTGCGCGCCGGGACCATTCTGGCCGCGTTTGCCGCCGCCGGAGCTAAAGTCGCCGTCGTGACCGCCAAGGACAAGCTCCGCGGCCTGCTCGGCCACAAGCTAGCCGGAATCTGCTTCTCGGCGGAAAAAGCCGACCAGGCCACGATGGCCACACACGGTGTCGACAAC
This sequence comes from uncultured beta proteobacterium, assembly GCA_963749795.1. Taxonomy (GTDB): domain Bacteria; phylum Pseudomonadota; class Gammaproteobacteria; order Burkholderiales; family Casimicrobiaceae; genus PALSA-1003. The sequence goes on along the minus strand of CAVVOR010000010.1, from coordinate 356,904 downwards.
GTCCTCTCGTTGGTTGGGATGCCGTTGCCTTCGGTGTACAGCGCTGAACTGTCCGAATTCGTTTTCGCCGCTGGCGTGAAGCTGCTCCAACGCGAGCGTCCGGCTTTGACCTATTTGTCGACGACCGATTACGTCCAGCACAAGGCAGCCCCGGGCACGCGTTCGGCCAACGATTTCTACGCGATGATGGATCGCTATCTTGCGCAGCTCGACGCGATGGGCGCGGTAATCGTGCTCACGGCCGATCACGGGATGAACGCCAAGACCGATGCGTTCGGCCGTCCCAACATCGTCTATCTGCAGGATACGCTCGATAGCTGGTTCGGCAATGATGTCGCGCGCGTGATCCTTCCTATTACCGATCCGTATGTCGTTCATCATGGCGCGCTGGGTTCATTCGCGACGATTTACCTGCCGTCCGAGCGCGTCGATGAGGCGAGACGGCGGATCGCGGCGCTGCCCGGCGTCGATCTGGTGTTGTCGCGCGAGGAGGCCTGCGCGCGCTTCGAATTGCCGCCAGACCGGGTGGGCGACCTCATCGTTGTCGCCGAGCGCTTGACCGTGTTGGGTTCGAGCGTCGCCAAACACGACCTGTCGGGCCTCGATGTACCGCTGCGCTCGCACGGTGGAATTTCCGAGCAACGCGTTCCGTTGATCGCCAATCGTACCGCGCAAGCGCTGCCCGCCGGGCGGCGCTGGCGCAACTTCGATGCTTTCGACCTCGCCTTGAACCACTTCGACTGATGAGCCCGATTTCCTCCTTAAGCATGGCAGGGTCAGACGCTGGGGAAAACGTGCTGTCTCGGCTGGCGCCAGCTGCCAGCGATCTGGATGGGATTTCGCAATGAACATGATGACTGACATCGCCCACGTCCGCACCGGGCGCGTTTGAACGAAAAGATGCGTATTGCCGGCAAACTCGTCGGCGGCGATCGAACGATCGAGGTTCGCAATCCCTACACCGGCGGCCTGGTCGGTACTGTCCCGAAGGCCAGCGTCGACGATATCCGGCACGCAATCGCGCTCGCCAAGCCGTTTCGTTCGCGCCTGTCGCGGCACGATCGCTACCGCATTTGCTACGCGGCTGCCGACCTGATCCGGTCGCGGGCCGAAGAAATCTCCGACCTCATCACCGCGGAATCCGGCCTGTGCAAGAAAGATTCGCTGTACGAGGTTGGTCGTGCTTGCGACGTGTTCGTGTTCGCCGGCAACGCGGCCCTCACCGACGACGGCCAGGTTTTTTCCTGCGACCTGACGCCGCACGGCAAGAAACGAAAGGTCTACACGCTGCGTGAACCGTTGCTGGGCGTCATCACGGCGATCACGCCGTTCAATCATCCGCTCAACCAGGTCGCGCACAAGATTGCGCCGTCGATCGCCAGCAACAATCGCATGGTGCTGAAGCCGAGCGAAAAGACGCCGCTGACCGCGCTGCTGCTGGCCGACCTGCTGTACGAAGCAGGCCTGCCGCCCGAAATGTTATCAGTCGTGACCGGTGATCCGCGAGAGATCGCCGACGAACTGCTGACCCACGCCGACGTCGACCTGGTGACGTTCACCGGCGGCGTGGCCATCGGCAAATACATCGCCGGCAAAGCCGTCTACAAGCGACAGGTCCTCGAACTTGGAGGGAACGATCCGCTGATCGTGATGGAAGACGCCGACATCGAAGAAGCAGCCACCTTGGCTGCGCTCGGATCCTACAAGAACTCGGGACAACGCTGTACGGCCGTGAAACGAATGATCGTCCATGAGAAGGTCGCCGACGATTTTGTCTCCCGTCTGGTCGAAAAATCTCAGGCAGTGAAGTATGGCGATCCGATGGATCCGGAAAGTTGACATGGGCACAGTTATCGACGAAGCCGCGGCGCGGTCGTTCGAAGCCAAGGTCAACGACGCCATCGGTCGCGGTGCACGGCTGCTGTACGGCAACAAGCGCACCGGCGCTCTTTACTCGCCGACGGTGCTCGATCGCGTGACCGCGGACATGCCGGTCGCGAAATACGAAACCTTCGGACCGGTATCGCCGGTAATCCGCTGTGCGTCGATCGACGATGCGATCGCGATCGCCAACTCAACCGACTATGGTCTGTCGTCGGCAGTGTGCACCAATCGCCTGGATTACATCACCCGGTTTATTTCGGAACTCAACGTCGGCAGCGTCAACGTACGCGAGGTACCGGGCTATCGCCTCGAACTGACGCCATTCGGCGGCATCAAGGATTCGGGCCTCGGCTACAAGGAAGGCGTCCAGGAAGCCATGAAGAGTTTCACCAACGTCAAGACTTACTCGCTGCCATGGTAGATCGACAGCTAAGCCGGCGCGACCGGCAGGGCGGATTCCTGCGGTGACCTTGACCATTGCCGACATTTGCGCGCTATTCGATCGCCTCGGCGATCGGATGTACCTCGGCGAGCCGGTCACCCAGCTCGAGCATGCGCTGCAGACGGCGCAGCTCGCGGAAGATGCCGGCGCAACATCGGCCTTGATCACGGCTTCGCTGCTGCACGACCTCGGTCACCTGCTGAATGACCAAGGCGAGACGCCGACTGCGCGAGGCATCGACGATGTCCACCAGTACGTCGCCTTGCCCTTCCTTCGCACGCTGTTCGACAACGACGTGCTGGACCCGATCAAATTGCACGTCGACGCCAAGCGCTATTTGTGCGCAACGCGGCCCGAGTACTACGATGCCTTGTCGCAGGATTCCAAGCGGAGCCTGGTGCTGCAAGGCGGCATCTTCTCCATCGCCGATGCCAACGCGTACATCGGCCGTCCAGGCGCTGAGCACGCGGTAATGCTGCGTATCTGGGACGACACCGCCAAGCGGGCGGGGCATGAAACTCCAGACCTGTCGCACTACGCGGTCGTCATGCAGGCAGCGGCTCGACGTCGCTAGCACACGATGAAAATCCTGCTCAACCTGCTGGCCGGTGTCGCACTGCTCGTGTGGGGCACGCACATCGTGCGCACCGGCATCCTGCGCATCTACGGCGGCGATCTGCGCCGATTGCTGCGCGAAAGCGTGTCCAATCGCTTCGCGGCTTTCTCGGCAGGACTTGGCATCACCGCGCTGATCCAGAGCAGCAACGCCACCGCGCTGATGGTGGCATCGTTCGCGGGTCAGGGACTCATCGCCACCGCGCCCGCGCTGGCAGTCATGCTGGGCGCCGACGTCGGCACGGCGCTGATGACGCTGGTGTTCTCGTTCGACCTGTCGTGGCTGTCGCCACTGCTCATCTTCGTCGGCGTCGTCCTGTTCATGCGGCGCGAGTCGACCGAACATCGGCCGCTTCGGCCGGATCCTGATCGGGCTCGGGCTCATCATCTTCGCGCTGCAGCTGATCGTCCTCGCCGCGCGACCGCTGACGCAGGCGGCCGGCGTCAAGGTCATCTTCGCCTCGCTGACCGGCGACATCCTGCTCGACATGCTGGTCGCCGCACTGTTCACGATGCTTTCCTATTCGAGCCTCGCAGTGGTGCTGCTGACGGCCGCCTTGGCGACGTCGAAAGTCATCTCCCTGCACGTCGCGATGGGCCTGGTGCTGGGCGCCAACCTCGGCAGCGGCCTGCTGGCGATGCTCAATACGATGCACTCGCCGCCGGAAGCGCGCCGCGTCGACGCTCGGCAACCTGATTCTGTTCAGGCTGATCGGCTGCGTGATCGTCGTCCCGCTTCCTGCCTTACATCGAAGAGCTGGTCTCGCCAGCTGCCGCTCGACGGGCGCGCCAGATCGCCGTCTACTTCCACCTGCTGTTCAACGTCGCGATCGCGTCGGTGTTCCTTTTCTTCACCGAACCGATCGCGCGGCTTGCCGAGCGGCTGCTGCCTGCCAAACCCGACACCGACGATCCCGCCGAGCCGCGCTATCTCGATCCGTCGGCGCTCGACACGCCGGCGCTCGCGATCGGCAACGCGGCGCGCGAAGCCATGCGCATCGGCCGACTTCATCGAGCAGATGCTGACACGGCATGCTGACGGTGCTGCAAGCACCAACGACCGCGACGCTGGCCGAGAAGCTGCGCAAGATGGACGACATCGTCGACGAGCCTTTACACGGCGATCAAGCTCTACCTGACGCAGATCAGCCGCGAAGCGCTCGACGAAAAAGAAGGACGGCGCTGGGCCGACATCGTGTCGTTCACGATCAACATGGAGCAGGTCGGCGACATCATCGAGCGCATCATCACCGACCTCGAGGACAAGAAGATCGACAAGGGCCGCGACTTCTCGGACGGCCGGGCATGGAGGAGATCTGCGACCTGCATGGCCGCCTGATCGCCAACCTGCGCCTGGGCATGAGCGTCTTCCTGCACGGCGACCTCAAGAGCGCGCAGCGAGCTGCTCGCGCGAGAAGGTGCTGTTCCGCGACCTCGAGCGCGCGTACGCCGGATTCGCACATCGAGCGACTCACCAGCAACACGACCGCAGAGCATCGAGACCTCGTCGCTGCACCTCGACATGATCAGCGATTTGAAACGCATCAACTCGCATATCTGCTCGATCGCCTATCCGATTCTTGAGCAGGCGGGCGTCCTGGCCAAGACCCGCTTGAAGGACGCTGCGGAAGCCTCGCAGTCCAGCGCGCCGCCCGGCGGTCAGAACGATCCGAGCGACGGGCAACGCGGCCGACACCGGCGAGCACTGGCGAGAACAGACCCGGCGCAGACCCGCGTGATGGACTTCATTTGTAGTCCAAACTACGGGTGCGTCCGATGGAGTTGACGCCTCGGCGTCACGCTTGCCGTCCTCGGCGCGGGTTTTCTCCATGCCGGGTGGAATGCGCTGCTCAAGGCCTCGGACGGCGGCGACGCCCTGCTCGATACGGCGACCGTCGTGGTCGGCGCTTCGTGCTGTGCATTGATCACCTTGCCTTTTCGTGCCGCTGCCCGATCGCGCCTCGTGGCCTTACCTCGTCGCCTCGGCGACGATCCATTTCGGCTACTACGTCACCCTGCGCAAGCCTATCAAGCACCGGCGACCTGTCGTTTGCCTATCCGCTGATGCGCGGCACCGCGCCGCTGATCGTCACGCTGCTCGGCAGCATCTTTCTGCGCGAACTGCCCAGCGCGCAGATGATGCTCGGCATCCTGCTCATCTCGCTCGGCATCGTCAGCATCGCCTTCGCTGCAACGACGTGCGCACACCCGCGGCGCCGCGTACTGGGCGTTCGCCAACGCCGCGATCATCGCGACCTACACGCTGGTCGACGGCGCCGGCGCGCGCGCGTCCGGCAACGCGCTCGCGTACGTCGGCTGGCTGATTGCATTCGAAGGGATGCCGTTTCGTCGCTCTGGGTATTCGCAAGACGCAGGCGCCGCGCGTCTCGTATCTGCGCACGTCATTGGCGCGCGGGTCTCATCGGCGGCGCCTGCAGCCTGGCGGCGTACGGCATCGTGCTCTGGGCGATGACGCGGGCGCCGGTCGCGGCCGTTGCCGCGCTGCGCGAAACGTCGGTCCTTTTCGCCGCGCTGATCGGCTCGCTCTGGCTCAAGGAAGGCTTCGGCTGGCGTCGGCTCGCCGGCGCGGCGAGCGTCGTCGCTCGGCATCGCCGCGCTGAAGCTCTAACGCGGTTCGACCGGTCAGACGACGACGGATCCAATTGGCTGCCGATGTCCGACCTTCCAGCGCAAGCGCAGGTCGTCATCGTCGGCGGCGGCATCGCCGGCGCCTCGACCGCCTATCACCTCGCCAAGCTCGGCGTGCACGACGTCGTGCTGCTCGAGCAAGGCAAGCTTACCTGCGGCACGACCTGGCATGCCGCGGGTCTCGTCGGTCAGACTGCGCGCGACGCGCAATGCCACGCGCATGAGCCGCTACGGCATCGAGCTCTACGCGTCGCTCGAAGCCGGAGACCGGCCTCGCGACCGGCTGGAAGCAATGCGGCAGCCTCAACGTCGCGAAGACGCCGGAGCGCCTGACGCTGCTGAAGCGGCAGATGGCGCGCGCGAAGAGCTTCGGCATCGAGTTCGAATTCATCACGCCCGCCGAGGCCGGGAGAGATCTATCCGCTGCTGCGCACCGACGACCTCTCCGGCGCGGTGTGGATTCCGGGCGACGGCAAGGCCAACCCGACCGATCTCACGCAATCGCTGGCCAAGGGCGCGCGCATGCGCGGCGCGCGCATCGTCGAAGGCGTGCGCGGTCACCGGCGTTGACCGTCGAGCGCGGCAGCGTCGCGGGCGTGCGCTGCGCTATCGCACCGCGACGGCGACGAAGGCGAACTCGCGCTGCGAGACCTCGTCAACTGCGGCGGGCAATGGGCGCGCGAGTTCGGCAGGCTCGCCGGCGTCAACGTGCCGCTGTTCCCCGCCGAGCATTTCTACATCGTCACCAAGCCGATTCGCCGGCGTGCATCCCGATCTGCCGGTGATGCGCGATCCCGACGGCTACATCTACTACAAGGAAGAAGTCGGCGGACTGGTGATGGGCGGCTTCGAGCCGGTCGCCAAGCCGTGGAACGTGCCGACGATCCCCGAAGGCTTCGAGTTCCAGCTCCTGCCCGAGGACTGGGATCAGTTCGAGATCCTGATGCCCAACGCGATCCATCGCACGCCGTGCCTCGAAACCGCCGAGATCAAGATGCTGCTGAACGGCCCGGAGAGCTTCACGCTCGACGGCAATTTCATCCTCGGCGAAGCGCCGGAGCTGCGGCGCTACTTCGTCTGCGCCGGATTCAACTCCGCCGGCATCGCCAATGCCGGCGGCGCGGGCCGCCTGATCGCGGAATGGATCGTCGGCGGCGAGCGCGCCGCTCGACCTGTGGGACGTCGACATCCGCCGCTTCGCGCCCTTCCATGCCAACCGCAAGCATCTGTCCGATCGCACCGGCGAGACGCTGGGCCTGCACTACGCGATGCGCTGGCCGCGCGAGGAGCTGGCGACCGTGCGCCCGCTGCGCCGCTCGCCGCTCTACGACCGGCTGAAGGCGAAGGGCGCGGTGTTCGGCACCAAGCTCAACTGGGAGCGCGCCAATTATTTCCTGCCGCCGGGCGCCGAGCAACCGCCGTACACGCTCGGCACGCCCGGCTGGCTGCCCTATCGTGCTCGAGGAGCAGCGCGCGTGTCGCGAGGACGTCGTCGTCTTCGACCAGACCTCGTTTGCCAAATTCGTGCTCAAGGGCCGCGACGCGCTCGCCGTGCTGCAGCGCCTGTGCGCCAACGACATCGACGTGCCCGGTGGACGGCATGGTGTACACCGCGATGCTCAACGAGCGCGGCGGCTTCGAGAGCGACCTCACCATCACGCGCCTGGCGATCGACACGTTCTTCATCCTCACCGGCTCGGCGCAGGCGACGCGCGACGCCGACTGGATCGAGCGCGCACATCGCGGACGACGAATTCGCCGCGCTGGTCGACGTCACCAGTCGGCTTACTCGGTGATTTCGGTGATGGGGCCGAAAGTCGAAGCGCTGCTCGCGCGCGTGTCGCCGGACGACCTTTCCGAAGCAGGCCTTTCCCTTCGCGACGACGCGCGAAATCGACGTCGGCTACGCGCGCGTGCGCGCGGCGCGGATGAGCTACGTCGGCGGCCCGGGCTACGAGCTCTACGTGCCGACCGATCAATGCGTCACGCTCTACGACGCGCTGTGGCAGCAGGCGCCGACTTCGGCCTTGAGCGACGCCGGCTACTACACCATCGACGCGCTGCGCATCGAGGCCGGCCGCCGCGCGTGGGGCGCCGAGCTCGGGCCCGACGAGACGCCGTGGGAAGCCGGCTCGGCTACGCCGTCAAGCTCGACAAGCGCGGCACGTTCATCGGCCGCGACGCGCTGCTCGCAGCAGCGCGCAGCAGGGCCTGCAAAAAGCGCCTGCTGATGTTCAGCTTCGACGATCCCGCCGCGTTTCCCTGGGGCGGCGAGCCGATCCTGATGGACGGCACGCAACGTCGGCGAGCTCACGTCGGCCGGCTACAGCCGCAAGCACGGCCGCGCGCTGGCGATGGGCTACGCGCGCAGCGACGTCGCTGCTCACCGACGCAGCGCTGCTCAGCGCGCGCTATGAGATCGATATCGCGGGCGAGATTTTCGCGGTGACGCCGCACTTGAAGCTCGCCTAGAGGCGTCCGGTCCCCGACACGCGTACGATGAGTTATTCTGGCTGTTGATTCCTGACCGCACTCACTTGCATCACTTCGCTTACATCACTCACTTACCGCATGCCCCATCGCTACACGACACCGCCCCGTCGCGGCCGCACGCCCAACAAGCCCGGCGCGCCGACCGGCCAGGTGCAGAGCCTGACGCGCGGCCTTTCGATCCTCGAAGCACTCGCGCAACGCCGCAGGCGGCCTGACGCTGACCGACGTCGCGCAGCGCGTGCGATCTCCCGGCCTCGACGACGCATCGGCTGCTGTCGACGCTCGAGAAAATGGGCTACGTCTACCAGGCCGGCGAGCTCGGACTCTGGTACGTCGGGCTGCAGGCCTTCACCGTCGGCACCACGTTTCTCGCCAACCGCGACTTCGTCGCGCAGAGCCACGCCTACATGCGCCGGCTGATGGAGCAGTCCGGCGAGACCGCGAACCTGGCGATCCTCGACGGCACCGAAGCCGTGTTCGTCGCCCAGGTTCAATGCCACGAAATGATGCGCACGCTGGTCAAGCTCGGCAGCCGCGTGCCGCTGCACGCGTCGGGCGTCGGCAAGGCGATCTTCGCCGCGCTGCCCGACGAGCAGATCGACGCGATCCTCAAGGTGAAGGGCCTGCCGCGCATCACCGAGAACACGATCGTCGCGCCCCGAGACGATGTGGGCGGCGCTGCGCGTGATCCGCCAGCGCGGCTATTCGTTCGACGACGAAGAGCACGCGCGCGCCACGCGCTGCGTGGCGGCGACGATCTATCGACGAGCACGCCGAGCCGCTGGGCGCGATTTCGTTGGCCGGGCCCGTCGTCGCGGCTGTCCGACGAGCGCATCCGCCAGCTGGGCCCGATCGTCGCGCACACTGCCGAAGAGCTGACGCGCACGCTCGGCGGTAAGTGGCCCCATCCTTACTGATGTGCGTACTGACGGTGCGTATCCATCGTGCGTAGCTGAGGACACGTTCACCGCGGGTAGCGCGATCGCTAGCCTCGCCGCGGACGCGATCGGCTAGCGGGACGCCATCATCGCCGTGCGACGCTCCAGCTCCGCGTTCGGCGCGGGCTTCCAGCGTTGCAGCAAGCTGATCCACCGCGGCGGAATCGTTGCAGACGAGCACCATGTCGCAACCGGCCGCGTCGCGCTTCGGCCGCGCGACGACGTCGCCAGCGCCGTGCGCACCCGCCATCGACAAGTCGTCGCTGAAAATCATGCCGTCGAAATGCAGCCGCCTGCGCAGGATCGCCGCAGCCACACGCGCGAATAACCGGCAGGCGTCGCATCGACCGCCGGATAGATCACGTGCGCCGGCATGATCGCCTCGAGACCCTGCCCCGACCAGCGCGCCGAACGGCACCAGATCGTCGGTCTCGATGCGCCGCAAGCGGCGCTCGTCGACCGGGATCTCGGCATGCGAATCCGCAGCGACGAAGCCATGCCCGGGAAAATGCTTGCCGACGGCGGCCATGCCGCCGGCGCGCAAGCCGCCGCACAGAGCGCGCGGCCAGATGCGCGACCGCGTTGGGATTGCGGTGAAACGCGCGATCGCCGATCACCGCGCTGCGTGCCGTAATCGAGATCGAGCACCGGCGTGAAGCTGAAATCGATGCCGTGCGCGCGCGAGCTCGGTCGCGATCAGCCGCGCCGAGTCGCTCGCCTCGCGCGCCGCCGCGGCGACGTCGCGCTCCCAGAGCTCGCCCAGCGTGCGCATCGGCGGAATCGGCGTGAAGCCGTCGCGAAAGCGCTGCACGCGGCCGCCTTCGTGATCGACCGCGATCAAGCAGCGCCGGCGCGCGCAGCGCGCGGATCGCGTCGGTCAGCGCTGCAAGCTGCGCCGGCGATTCGTAGTTGCGCGCGAACAGGATGACGCCGCCGACCAGCGGATGCGACAGCCGCTCGCGATCTTCGCGGTCAGCTCGAGTGCCGCGCGACGTCGCACATCAACGCGGGCCGCGCGGCAGCGGCAATCATCGGCGCGGGCCTGATCATGCGCAGCGGCTTCGCGGATCAGCGCCTTCATCTGCCGCACGGCCTCGCGCATGCCGACGAACACCGAGCGGCTGACGATCGCGTGGCCGATGTGCAGCTCGCGCACGCCGGGCAGCGCCGCGACCGGCTGCACGTTGAAATAGTTGAGCGCGTGGCCGGCGTTGAAGCGCATGCCGAGCGCGCGGATCGCCGCGCCGGCGTCGCGGATCTTCGCGAGCTCGGCCAGCACCGCCGCGCTCTGCGGATCGCGCCCCTTGGCGTGGAACGCGTGCGCATAAGGGCCGGTGTGGATCTCGCAGACCCGCGCGCCGATGCGCGCCGCCGCCTCGACCTGCTGCGATCTCGGCGTCGATGAACACGCTGGTCATGATGCCCGCGTCGGCGAGCTGCGCGACGACGCGCCTTGAGCTGCGCCTCCTGGCCAGCGACGTCGAGCCCGCCCTCGGTCGTGACCTCCTGCCGGCCCTCGGGCACCAGCATCGCCATCTCGGGCTTGAGCGCGCAGGCGATGCCGACCATCTCGTCGGTCGCCGCCATCTCGAGATTGAGCTTGATGTGCACGAGCTCGCGCAGCCGGCGCACGTCCTCGTCCTGGATGTGGCGCCGGTCCTCGCGCAGGTGCACGGTGATGCCGTCGGCGCCGCCCAGGTGCGCCTCGACCGCGGCCCAGACCGGATCGGGCTCGTAGGTGCGGCGCGCCTGGCGCAGCGTCGCGACGTGGTCGATGTTGACGCCGAGCTCGATCATGATCAGTCCGTTCTTCGCCTCGCCGCCGTTGTCGTCGTCGAGCGCCTGCAGGTCCTGCACGACGCGGCGGCTGAAGATCGCCGCGCTGCTCGAGATAATGGTCGAGCACCTCGCGCATCAGGCGCTTGGCTTCGGCGGCCGCGTCGCGGCGTCGCGGAAGTCCTGCCGCGCGAGCGCCAGCAGCGTCGCGCCGCGCACCAGCGGATAGCGGCGCCCCGGTTCCGCCGCCAGTGCATGCGCGGCCCGCGATCGAAGGCGTAATAGTAGCGTGCCGCGAGGATCGATCGGCCGCGCCGGTGTCGGCCTCGTGCGTCAAGCGGCAGCGCGTAGCCCAGCTCGGCCAGCAGCCGCAGCTCGAACTCGGCGCAACACCGGCGCCTGCTCGGCGCCGGCAGCCAGCTCGCGCGAGCGCCGCCTCGTAGTCGCGAAACAGCTGCGGATGCGGATCCTCGCGCGGCAGGAGCTTGAGCAGCAGCTCGTTCAGGTAGAAGCCGCACAGCAGCGCCGAGCCCGCGACCAGCGGCAACCCGCCGCGCCATTCGGCGCTGCAGCAGCGTCTTGAGCTCGCCGCTGCCCGGCCCACGACAAGAGTCAGCGGCTGAAACGCCTGCAGCAAGCCGCGCAGCTCCGAGCGCGGCCGCTTCGCGCCGCGCGCGACCATCGCGACGCGGCCGTGCTCCGCGGTCAACGCTTCGACGATCAGGCTCGTCTCGCGATACGCGTACGCGTGCAGGACGAACGCCGGCTGGTCGTCGCGGCGGTCGCGCGGCTGCTTCATTGCGCGTCTCCGGGGCGCCGATTCGCGGCACGTCGCGCTCAGTAGCCGAACCGCGTGAGCATGCGCTCGTCGTCGGCCCAGCCGCGCTTCACCCGCACCCAGACCTCGAGGAACACCTTGCCGCCGAACAGGCGCTCCATGTCGCGCGCGCGCCTCGGTGGCGATCGCCTTCATCTGCGCGCCGCCGTTCGCCGAGCAGGATCGCGCGCTGGCTGGTCTCGTCGACGTAGACGGTCGCGTGGATGCGGCGCAGGCGCGCCTCCTGCTCGAAGCGTGTCGATGGCCACCGTCGTCGCGTAGGGAACCTCGTCGCCCAGCAGGCGGAAGATCTTCTCGCGGATGAATTCCGCTGCGAGGAAGCGCTCGTCACGATCGGTGATGTCGTCGGCGGCGAACAGCGCGCGGCGCCGACCGGCAAGAGCGCTGCGCAATCTCCGCGCGTCAGCACGTCGAGCTGCCATGCCCTTCTCCGCGCTGACCGGCACGAGCGCCGCGAATGATGCGCCGCGTCGCCAGCTCGGCGAGATGCGGCAGCAGCGCGCGTCCTGTCGGCAAGCCTGTCGATCTTGTTGAGCGCCGCGACGGCCGGCACGCCGTGCGGCAGCAGCGCGATGACCGCGCGGTCGGCGTCGGTGAGTGCGCCCGCCTTCGAGCACGACCACCACCGCATCGACGTCCGCCAGGCTCTCGCGTCACCGCCCGGTTCATCCGGTCGTTGAGGCGCGAGCGATGCTGCGGTCTGGAAGCCGGGCGTGTCGACGAAGATGAACTGCGCGTCGGCCGTGGTGAGGATGCCGAGCATGCGATGGCGCGTCGTCTGCGGCTTCTTCGATGTGATGCTGATCTTGTGCGCCGACCAGTGCATTGAGCAGCGTCGACTTGCCGACGTTGGGCCGGCCGACGATGGCGACGTGGCCGCAGCGAAAGCGCGAGCGGTCATCGCGACCGGCGTGCCAGCGCGCCGCTGCGCCTGCCCATACGCCTGCGCGGCGGCGGCCTGCTCGGCCGCGCGCCGGCTGCGCCCGTCCCGTGGCGGCGATGTCGAGCGCCGGAATCCGGCATTCGACGGCGAACGTCTGCACATGCGCCTCGCCCGCGACGTCGACGACCGCATACTCGGGCACCGGCAAGGCGTCGCGCCTGCAGCCACTCCTGCAGGCGCGTCTTCGGGTCCTTGGCGAGCGCCCGCCGGATCGATGCGCCGCGAGCTCGTCGCGCATAGATGCGCCATGATCGACGGCGCGCGCGGCGTCGAACCCGCCATCGAGGAACACCGCGCCGAACACCGCCTCCAGCGCGTCGGCGAGTATCGACGGCCGCGTCGCGCCGCCGCTCCTCAGCTCGCCCTCGCCGAGCCGGATGCGCTGCGCCGAGATCGAGCGTCGCGCGCGAGGCGCGCCAGCGTGTCGCTGTTGACGAGGCTCGCGCGCACGCGCGAGAGCTCGCCTTCGGTCATCTGCGGGAAGCGCCGTAGAGCGCCAGCGGCGATGGCGCAATTGAGCACCGCGTCGCCGATGAACTCCAGGCGCTCGTTGTGGTGCGCGCCGAAGCTGCGGTGCGTCAGCGCCTGGCGCGAGCAGCTCGGGCCGGCGAAAGGCATGGCCAGCCGAGCGTGCAACTCGGTGAGCGCGACGGCGGCAGTCACACTGCCCGGCGACGTCAGCGTCGTGCCGTGGCCTCGAATTCGAGCAACGAGGCTCACGTTGCCGACCAGGTGCAGCTTGCGCGTCCACGTCGCCGTCGCGACGAGCTGCGTTGCCGTCCTTGGTGACCTCGATGTCGTTGCCGTCGCACCGACTCGATGTAGTCGGCACTCGGCCTTCGGTCGAAATCGCGGCGGAACTTCGTCAGCGAGATGGTTCGCGGCTGCATCCTCGCAGCGACTTTCGCGAGCGCCTTTTGCACCGAGAAGTACTCGATGTACGCCGGCAGCATGCGGAAGCCGATCATCACGACCGCGACCACGACCACGGCCGACGAACAAGAATCCGAGCATCGACAGTCCGCGCCTGCCGCGTGCGCTGTGCTCATCTTCCCTCCCATCAGCGGATGCCGCTGCCGATGCGCTTGAACGCCAAGCTGCTGATATCGTCCCAGTTGAACCAGATGAAGAACGCCTTGCCCGCGGATGTGGTCGTCCGGCACGAAGCCCCAGTAGCGGCTGTCGTCGCTGTTGTCGCGGTTGTCGCCCATCATGAAGTACTGTCCCGGCGGGCACCTTGCAGGTGAAGCCGCGGTCATTGTAATCGCAGTTTTCGCGTCCGGGGAACGGGCGCACGTCGCTGCGGATCGACCGGCGGGGCCGCGGATTGATCGCGATCGTGTGCGTCTTCGCTCGTGCCCCGTGTCCGCGGTCTCGCAACCGCTCGGGCGTCTCGTAGCGCAGGCCCTCGAGATAGCTGTAGGTGCCATCGGCCATCTGCGGCCAGGGCTCGCCGTTGACCGTCAGCCTCTTGTCGCTGGTACACGACCTCGTCGCCCGGCAACGCCGATCGACGCGCTTGATGAAGTCCTGCGACGGATTGAGCGGATAGCGGAACACGACGACGTCGCCGCGCTGCGGCGTCGCCGAGTCGCGAAGATCTTCTGCTCGATGATCGGCAGGCGGATGCCGTAGGCGAACTTGTTGACGAGGATGAAATCGCCGACCTCGAGCGTCGGCCGCATCGACGACTGACGGAATCTTGAACGGCTCGGCGACGAACGAGCGCAGCAGGAACACGATCAGCAGCACCGGGAAGAAGCTCTTCGGGATACTCGATCCACCACGGCTCGGGCACGCCGGTTCTGCGCGCTGTCGGGCGAAGCACGAGGCGGTCGGCGAGCGCAACAGCGCCGGTAAGCAGCGTGAGCAGAAACAGGATCAGCGCGAAATTCATCGTATTGTCGGTTTCGGAATGGAGTGGGTTGTATCGTCGCGAAAAGCGTCGTCCTACTTCTCGCCAACCTGCAGGATCGCGAGGAACGCCTCCTGCGGAATCTCGACGCTGCCGACCGCCTTCATCCGCTTCTTGCCGGCCTTCTGCTTTTCGAGCAGCTTGCGTCTTGCGCGTGATGTCGCCGCCGTAGCACTTGGCCAGCACGTTCTTGCGCATCGCCTTGACGCTTTCGCGGGCGATGATCTGCGCGCCGATCGCCGCCTGCACCGCGACATCGAACATCTGGCGCGGGATGAGCGAGCGCATCTTCGACGACGACCTCGCGCCCGCGATACTGCGCGAGCGCGCGGTGCACCATGACCGACAGCGCATCGACGCGCTCGCCGTTGATCAGGATGTCGAGCTTGACGACGTCGGCGGCGCGGAATTCCTTGAACTCGTAGTCGAGCGACGCGTAGCCGCGCGACACCGACTTCAGCTTGTCGAAGAAATCCATCACCACTTCGGCCAGCGGCAGTTCGTAGGTCAGCATCACCTGGCGGCCGACGTACTGCATGTTCTTCTGCACGCCGCGCTTCTCCGTGCACAGCGTCATCACCGGGCCGACGTACTCCTGCGGCATCGAGGATCGTCGCGGTGATGATCGGCTCGCGGATCTCCTCGACGCGCGACAGGTCGGGCAGCTTCGACGGATTCTCGATCTCGAGCACGGTGCCGTCGCGCAGCAGCACCTGGTAGACGACGGTCGGCGCCGTCGTGATGAGGTCCATGTCGTATTCGCGCTCGAGGCGCTCCTGCACGATGTCCATGTGCAGCAGGCCCAGGAAGCCGCAGCGGAAGCCGAAGCCCAGCGCCTGCGAGACTTCCGGCTCGTAGTGCAGCGACGCGTCGTTCAGCTTCAGCTTGTCGAGCGCGTCGCGCAGCGCCTCGTACTGGTTCGACTCGACCGGGTAGAGCCCGGCGAAGACCTGCGGCTTGACTTCCTTGAAGCCGGGCAGCGGCTGTCGGCCGGGCGCGTCGGCCAGCGTCACCGTGTCGCCGACCTTCGCGGCCTTAAGCTCCTTGATGCCGGCGATGATGAAGCCGACCTCGCCGGCGGACAGCGCGTCGCGCGCCACCGACTTGGGCGTGAACACGCCGACCTGCTCGCAGTTGTAGGTGGCGCCGGTCGCCATCAGCAGGATCTTGTCGCGCGGCTTAAGCGTGCCCTGCATCACGCGCACCAGCATCACGACGCCGACGTAGTTGTCGAACCAGGAATCGATGATCAGCGCCTGCAGCGGCGCTGCCGGATCGCCCTTCGGCGGCGGAATGCGCGCGATCACCGCTTCGAGGATGTCGTCGATGCCTTCGCCGGTCTTGGCGCTGGCGCAGATGGCGTCCTGCGCCGGGATGCCGATGATGTCCTCGATCTCCTCGATCACGCGCATCGGGCTCGGCCGACGGCAGATCGATCTTGTTCAGCACCGGAACCACGGTCACGCCCTGCTCGATCGCCGTGTAGCAGTTGGCGACCGTCTGCGCCTCGACGCCCTGCGAGGCATCGACGACCAGCAGCGCGCCTTCGCAGGCCGCGAGCGAGCGCGACACCTCGTAGGCGAAGTCGACGTGGCCCGGGCGTATCGATCAGATTGAGCTGGTAGATCGCGCCGTCGCGCGCCGCGTAGTGCAGCGCCGCGGTCTGCGCCTTGATCGTGATGCCGCGCTCGCGCTCCAGGTCCATCGAGTCGAGCACCTGCGCACCCATTTCGCGTTCGGCGAGCCCGCCGCAGCGCTGGATGAAGCGGTCGGCAAGCGTCGACTTGCCGTGGTCGATGTGGGCGATGATCGAGAAGTTGCGGATGTGCTGCATGCGTGGTTCAAAAGAAAGGGGCACCGCGAAGTGCCCCTCTTTGCCGTGGTTGTTGCCTTGTTTGGCGCGAGCGTCGGAATACCTTGAATTTTAGCCGATTTTTGCAGTCAACGCGAGGCCGACGCCGTACTCCGACGCACGCTCGGTCACGCTCATGAGAGACGCCTTCGTTCGCTGCCTCACGCGTCAAGTGGCGGGCAACGCGCGGCATGGTCGAGGCGGTAATGGCACAGCTCGCCGATCGCCAGCGAGGAGCACGGGGACCAGATCTCCCCAACGCGACTCGCAGCGCTGCGTCAGTGTCGACATCGATCTCGTCGATGGCAAGTTCGCCGCGCGACCTGTCAGCGCACGCAAGCCCTCCCGCATTTCATCGCACAGATGGCAATACGCACGGACCAGCAGCGTCAATCTATTCGGCGCCGCCATTGCCGAGCTTGATCGTCGAGAAGAACTGCTGCTCGCCGCGCCGCAGCTGCAAAGTCACCGACGCGCCCTTGTCCAGCTTGGCGATCAGCGCATTGACCTGCTCGGCGCTCTTCGCCTCGATCGTCGCGCCTCGGCTGATCACCGCGAGGATCACGTCGCCCGGCTGCATGTTGCCGCGCGCGGTTCCGCGCATGTCTTCGACGATGACGCCGATCTTGATCTCGAGTTCCTTCTTCTGGTCGTCGGTCAGATCCGAAAGCACGAGCCCCATGCGATTGGGCTTGGCCTTTTCCTTGCCTGGAGCATCGCGCCGCGCCGGGGCGCGGCGCCTCGTCCTCCTTGATTTCGGCCACGGTGACCGCCACATCCTTGGGCGCGCCCTTGCGCCAGACCTGCAGCGTGACCTTGCGTGCCCGGTTTCGACCTGCGTGATGATGCGCGGCAGCTCGGCCGACGTCGCCACGTCGCGGCCGTCGACCTTGACGATGATGTCGCCGGCCTCGATGCCCGCCTTGTCCGCCGGGCCGCCCTTCTCCACCGAGTTCACCAGCGCGCCGCCGGCTTTCGGCAGACCGAACGCGTCGGCCGTCTCCTGGTGACTTCCTGGATCTGCACGCCGATGCGCCCGCGCGTGACGCGGCCCTTGTCCTTGATCTGGCTCACGACGTTCATCGCGACGTCGATCGGAATGGCGAACGCGAGACCCATGTAGCCGCCAGTGCGGCGAAAGATCAGCGAGTTGATGCCGACGACCTCGCCCTTGAGATTGAACAGCGGGCCGCCCGAGTTGCCGGGATTGATCGGCACGTCGGTCTGGATGAACGGCACGAGATTTTCCTTCGGCAGGTCGCGCCCCTTGGCGCTGACGATGCCGGCGGTCATCGTGTTCTCAAGACCGAACGGCTTGCCGATGGCCACAACCCATTCGCCGACGCTTGCAGCTTTTCCGGATCGCCGATCGTCACCTTCGGCAGACCCGTGGCGTCGATCTTGAGCAGCGCGACGTCGGTGCGCTTGTCGGTGCCGATGACCTTGGCCTTGAACTCGCGCTTGTCGGTGAGCTTGACCGTCACTTCGTCGCATCGTCGACGACGTGCGCGTTGGTCAGCACGTAGCCGTCGGCCGCCATGATGAAGCCCGAGCCGGTCGATTGCTGTTCGAAGTCGCGCGGACGTCCGGCAGCGCCGCGCGGAATCTGCCCGAAACGGCGGAAGAATTCGTAGAACGGATCGTCCTCGGAAATCTCGGGGCCTGCTTGCCGCATGAGATTTCTGGGTGACGTCGATGCTGACGACCGCGGGACCTTGCTTGTCGTAGAGCTCGGTGAAATCGGGCAGACGCCCCGATTGGGCGCTGGCAGGCGAAAACCACAGCGCGCTTAGCAACGCGCCTAGCGAGGTCCAGCAAGCGAAACTTCATAGTAATGTCCCAGAAGGTTTTTTTGATTGACTGCTCAACTAGATGTCATGGCAACTAAGTGGTCAACGTGGCCTAAGGTCGATGCAGACGTGCCGTCTGCAAGATGATCAGCGGATGGGTGACCGAATAGGCAATCTGGCGGACGGTAGTGCCGGGCGCTTCGCCCAGCACCGTCACCAGATAGTCGTCGAGTTGCCGAGCTGTAGACGTTGATGCCGCCCTGCTGAGAAAGTCCGACCGGCTGCGGCGCCGACGGCGTCGGCTCGACGAATACCGAGATCGACACCAACCCGTCGGAATAGACCAGATGCGCGACGGGGCGCGTCTTGCCGCGCAGCGTTGCGATAACCTTCAACGACCTTGCTGAAATCCGGCAGGCAGATCCTTGACCACCCAGCCCGTGTCCTTGGAAGCGAGGTCCGCCCGACGGCAATTCGCGCACCTGCCAGTCAGGCGGCAGGGTCGCGAACGGCGGCTTGACCATCTCGCGATCGAGCTTGGCACCCAGCTGGATGTCGCTGAACGCGAACTGTTCGATCGCCTCATGGCGTTCGTTGATCAGACGCGCCTTCAGAAGCAGACCGGTAGCCGATATCGGCCCAGAGCTTGTGCCCGTAGCGCAGGCCGTCCTTGGGCTCGAATACATACGCCTGCGTCTCGAGACCCGCCACCCGCGCAATTTCGGCCTTGCGCACGACGTAGTAAGTGGTGAGCGTGACCAGTTGTCTGCGGTAGCAGCGACGGAAAAGCGTTGTGCTGCGTCCGGGGCTCGACCCGCACGACCTTGGCGTCCGGGTAGTAGCAGCGCACTTCGTCATCGTTGCGAACGACTTCGCGCGCCGGTCCATCGAGATTGGAAAGTC
Source organism: uncultured beta proteobacterium (assembly GCA_963749795.1). GTDB lineage: Bacteria > Pseudomonadota > Gammaproteobacteria > Burkholderiales > Casimicrobiaceae > PALSA-1003. The sequence goes on along the minus strand of CAVVOR010000010.1, from coordinate 337,866 downwards.
GCTCGGACTCGCCGTTGCTGTCGAACAGATGCAACGAGCCGCGACGTTTCGACGCGGCCGGCATGCTGGTAGACGACAGTGCCGACATAGTTGAGCTGCTGGGCCGCCGTCGCCGCGCGCTGCAGCCAGTCCGCCGCTTCCTGGCCGTAGGCTACGGGAGACGATAAGCAGCGTGACCGCGGCGACGCCGGCGCAGCGGCCGAGGTGTGGCCGCATCGAGCGCTTGCGTTCCGCGCGCTTGGTGACGAGCTTACTGACGAGCATCCGACTCGCCGACCGCGACCGCGCGCAGGAACGGGCCGCACGCCCTGAATTGCGGTGGTCGGCGAGTACTCCTGGTGCGCCAGCAGATACTCGTCGTCGACTGCGCGCCGGGCGTCGGTCGCTGCGCACCGTCGCCGCCTGCTTGGCGCTTGCAATGGCCATCGTCGGCGGCAGGCATCGTCGTCAACGCGACCCAGCCAACGACGCTGACCGCAGCAACTGTCGCCGCGATCGCCAGCGCGACTGCACGCGGCGCCGGGCCGCAGTGCCTTCGCGCGGCGGAGCCAATACCGTCGGCTCCTCGGCCAAACGATCGGCAAGGCGAGCCGCGAAGCGGGGACTGAAGTCCCTGCTGCTCCTTCGCCAGCCGGATGCGCACCCGAACCGCGCATCGTATCGCCGATGACGTGATATACACACCCAACTCGCCACACACTCGGAATGTTGCAACCCCGAACAGACAGCTCGACGCGTCCGGCGTCGAGCTCGCCGTCCATCAGGCGCGATATTTCCTCCGGTGTCGGCACGCCCGCCTGCATTCTGCCCATCACCATCTCCGGTCTTTGTCAGTCCCCAAGAGCGGCCGCAATTCCGCCGCGATCGCTTCGCGCGCCCGAAATATCCGGGAGCGCACCGTGCCAATCGGACAATTCATCACGTTGGCAATCTCTTCGTAACTCAAGCCCTCGATCTCGCGCAGCGTAATCGCGGTGCGCAAATCTTCGGGCAACGCCTCCATCGCCTTGTTGACGGTGGCCGCTATCTGCTTGCCATGCAACTCGTCTTCCGGCGTTGCCGAATCGCGCAGTTGCTCGGCATCTTCAAAATTCTCCGCCTCTTCGTTGTCGAAACCGGTGGACGTCGGCGCCCGCCGGCCCAGCGCGACCAGGTAGTTCTTGGCCGTATTGATCGCGATCCGGTACAGCCACGTATAAAACGCGCTGTCACCACGAAACGAGGGCAATGCGCGATAGGCCTTGATGAAGGCCTCCTGCGTCACGTCCTCGACCTCGCCCGGGTCGCGCACGAGCCGCGACAACAGCCGCCCCAGCTTGCGCTGGTACTTAAGCACCAGCAGCTCGAACGCCCGCTTATCGCCCCGCTGCGCACGCTCGACCAGCTGCTGATCTACTTCGCGGTCAGCCATCCGCGGGCGGTCCCTGAGTCAATAGTTATTGTCGCCGCACCGAATCCGGTGGGCGCGACACCCGAGCGCAGTATATCTGAGGCATATTCCGCGCCACGCCATCGACACAGGCACGCAGCCTGCATCCTAGACCGTCCCCTGTTCTGGAAGTTCAGTCTCGCGCGAATTCGAGTCGCTCCGAGGCTCATCCGCGTTGCTCCAACGCAACAACCGGCTGAATCTTGCCGGTGACGGTGCCCCGATAGTTCCGGATCAGCGGCTGTCGCCAGCTGTCGAGGGCCAACTTTTGCTCGGCGTCCAGCAGGCCCAACTGATCGAGTGTGGCCACGGTTGCCGGGTGCAGTCCGCGCGCGTTCCCGTCGGCGACCTTGATGGCCACTCCCCATCCTTTGCTGCGCACTGCGATTGCCTGCACACCCTCGGCTCCGACCTTGGTCACCCAGTCACCGCGTCCAGCTTGCATGAACGCGAGATCGCTGCGCTTGTCGCCCGAGACCATCTCAGGATGGGCAGTCATCGCGTCGGCCAGCACCTGCGGCGCGAAACCATAGCGTACGTCCTCGGCACCGGCCAGACGCGCATAGGCGAGCGCGAGCCCCGACAGCGGCACCGCATAGTTGGGCGCCGAGCATCCGTCGATGCCGGCAACGAGGTCTTCTTCCTTGGCATCGGTCATGTAGCGCGACGGCCCGCCGTATTGACTGCTGCAGCGGATGGTCGAATTCGAGATAGCTTTCAGTTGGCAGTCCACATTGCCGGCAGTAAGCCAGCATGCCGCTGTGCTTGCCCGAGCAATTGTGCTGAAGCGGCGAGAACTCGACGCCGGCAGGCGGCGTTTCGCCGCGGGCGCTATAGAACATCGGCGCTTGCACGCCGCATTGCAGTTGCGTGGCGCTGCAGCCGATGCGATGCAGCATGTCGGCCGCCGCCGCGACGTGGCGAGGTTCTCCCGAATGGCTGGCGCAGATGAGCGCGATCTGCTCGCTGGAAAAGCCGAAGTGCCCGGGCCCGTCAGCTGCAGCGAACGGCAACGCCTGCAGGGGCTTCAAGGCGCTGCGCGTCATGGTGAGGACATGCGGATCGCCCGCGGCGTAGATCACGCGGCCGCCCGCATCGACGACGGCGACCGCACCGTAGTGGATGCTATCGGTCGCATCGCCGCGCGTTACGAGCGCGAGCGGGACGTGCGACCCGGCAGTAAAATTCGGTACGTTGGGCACGGATGGGGACTGACAGTCTTTGGCCACTCAGTGGCCCTCAGTGGGGCCTCGCCGGCCCTCGTGGCCGCATCGACGGCCCGACCGCAGCGCCTGAAAAGCCGACTATTTTACGCGCAAAGCTGCGGGATGCGAAAAGCGTCCCTGCTCCGACCTCGCACCGCATCTGTGCCAGTACGTCGCCGCACGCCAATCCTGACGAACGCCGCTACGCCAGAATGCTGCGAATCTGTTCGAGCGCGGCCTGGTCTTCGATGGTGGTGAGATCTCCCGGGTCGCGGCCTTCGGCGATGGCCTGAATCGAGCGCCGCAACAACTTGCCTGAGCGTGTCTTGGGTAAAAGACTCACGAAATGGACCGCGGCGGGCCGAGCGATCGATCCTAGTTGCCGATCGACCGTATCCATCACTTCCTGTCTCATTCGCGCCGAGCGCTTCGCCGGTAGCGATCGAAGCCGGGTCCTTGACCACGGCGAATGCGACCGGCACCTGTCCCTTGATCGGGTCGGCGACACCCACCACTGCGACTTCGGCAATGCCTGCATGGGCCTGCACGGCTTCTTCGATTTCGCGTGTCCCCAATCGATGCCCGGCCACGTTGATCACGTCGTCGGTGCGACCGAGAACGAAGTAGTAGCCATCAGCGTCACGCGTCGCCCAATCGAAAGTCGAATAGGCGACTTTGCCCGGGAACGTCTCGAAGTACGTCTTTACGAAGCGCTCGTTGTTGCCCCAGATCGTCGTCATGCAGCCGGGAGGCAGCGGCGGCAAGATCGCCAGAACTCCCTTGGCGCCCGTTCCGACCTCGAGGCCAGTGCGTTCGTCCAGCAGTCGTACGTCGTACCCGTTGCACGGAAACGACGGGCTGCCGAACTTTCGAGGCGTGTTCTCGATTCCCAGTTGCGCGGAAAGAATCGGCCACCCGCTTTCGGTCTGCCAGTAGTTGTCGATGATCGCCACCCCAAGCGCGTCCGATGCCCATCTGGCTGTGGGCTCGTCGAGCGGTTCGCCGGCGAGAAAAAGATAGCGCAGCGACGACAGGTCGTGCGCTTTCATGTGCGCGGTATCCTGTTTCTTCAGCACGCGAATCGCGGTCGGCGAACTGAACATCGAACGTACGCGGTATTCGGCGACAATTTCCCACCAGATGCCGGCGTCGGGCCGAGTCGGAAGGCCTTCGTACATGATCGTCGTCGAGCCATTCAGTAATGGTGCATAGACGATATACGAGTGGCCGACAACCCAGCCGATATCGCTGGTGGTGAACATGGTTTCGCCGGGACCAACGCAGAAGATGTCGCCCATCGACGCCGCGAGCGCGACCGCATAGCCGCCCGTGTCGCGCTGTACGCCTTTGGGGCGGCCGGTAGTCCCCGACGTGTACAGAATGTATGACGGCTCAGACGATTCGAGCCAGACGCAGGGAACGCTCACGCCTTCCTGCGCCGCCGCTGCGGTGGCGTAGTCAAGGTCGCGACCGGCGACGCGGCCCATCGCCTTTGTCGATCTTCCGGTCGACAACGATGACTTTCGCCGGCGGGAACGCCGCGAGGCGCAACGCCTCGTCGACCAGCGGCTTGTAATGGATCTCTCTGCCGGCACGCAGTCCTGCATCTGCGGTGATCAGCACCTTTGGACGGGCGTCGTCGATGCGGGCCGCGAGGCTTGCCGCGGCAAAGCCGCCGAAGACGACCGAATGGATGGCACCTATGCGTACCGTCGCCAGCATCGCGAAGATTGCCTCCGGGATCATCGGCATGTAGATCAGCGCGACATCTCCACGGCCAACGCCCTGTGCCCGCAGGACCGCGGCGAATCGATTGACCTCCGCCGCCAGTTCGCAGATAGCTGTAGCTGCGGCGTTCGCCGGTCTCGGTGGAGATGAAAATCAGCGCGGGCTGCTTGCCGCGGGTCGCCAGGTGGCGGTCGATCGCGTTGTGGCAGAGGTTGGTGCGCCCGCCAACAAACCAGCGCGCGAATGGCGGCTTGCTGTAGTCGAGAACCTGGTCGAACGGCGTCTGCCAGTCGATCAGCGCAGCCCGCTCGCGCCAGAACGCTTCGCTTCCCTCAAGCGAGCGCCGATGGGTTTCGGCATAAGTCGACATCAAGCGCGCGCTGTCGAGAGCGGAGTCAGAGATCAGAGGCCGGCGGTATCCGCCCCTACGCGAACCACCGTCCGCCCGCGAACGGTGCCCTTGAGGAACGCGTCGAAATGGGTCGGCAAGTCGGTGAAATCGATCGTCACGACCTTCGCCTGCACGCGCGACGGCCGCCACTCATTAGCCAGGCGATCCCACAGCTTCTGCCGCAGCGGCATCGCCACTTCTGCGCTGTTGACGCCCAGCAGGTGAACGCCGCGAAGGATGAACGGCATCACCGTCGTGCTTAGCTTGTAATCAGCGGCCAGTCCGACGCTGGCGACGGTGCCGCCCTGTTTCATCGTCGACAGGATCCAGGCGAGCACGTCGCCGCCAAGATTGTCGATCGCCCCTGCCCACAACGACTTGTCCAGCGGGCGGATCTTGGCCAGATCGAGGCTCTGGCGCAGCAATACTTCACTCGCGCCTATCGCCTTCAGGTATTCGACTTCCTTTTCTTTGCCGGTCAACGCAACGACGTGATAGCCCAGTTTCGCCAGTACATCGATCGCCACGCTGCCGACGCCTCCTGTGGCACCGTTGACGATCACCGGGCCGCTGCGCGGCGTGAGTCCGTTGTGCTGCATCAATTCGATCGCCTGCGCGGCGGTAAAGCCGGCCGTGCCCAAGGTCATGGCTTCGAACGCCGTCATGTTGGGGAGCGCTTGACCACCCAGTCTCCCGGCACGCGCACGTATTCGGCATAACCACCGTCGTGCGCGACGCCGACGTCGTAGGCATGCACGATGACCTTGTCGCCGTGTTTGAATCGCGGGTCGTCGGAAGTGTCGACGGTTCCCGCCATGTCGATTCCCGCGACTGTCGGGTACTTGCGCATGATCTTGCCAGCGCCGTTGTACGAGAGTGCGTCCTTGTAGTTGATCGTCGAGTATTTGGTGCGGATGACGACATCGCCCGGGTCGAGTTCATCGATCGACATGTCGACAAACCGGCTGGTTATCGCGTTATCTTCCTGGAACGTGCGGTAGGCTTTGAATTTTTTCACGGCCACCTCCTCCTTATCCGACTTGTCCGTGCCCGGGTGGGGCTATCTGGATTTCGGTTTGCTCTAAAGTCGTCGCCTCGACCGAATCTGCAATCGCGTGCGGCAGCGCCATATAGTCGTGCGTACGCATTTCGATCAGGCGGCTGACGGTACGCGCGAACTCCTGGCTGTTCGGCCCCTGGCGATACAGGTCTGCCGCGGGGACCGCAGCCGATATCAGCAACTTTACCCGATGATCGTACAGTACGTCGACGAGCCAGGTGAATCGGCGCGCCGCGTTGCCCATGTCTGGTGTCAGGCGCGGGACATCGGAAACCATCACCACAGCGAACCGTCTCGCCAGTTCCAGATAGTCGACCTGCGATCGGGGTCCCTCGCACAAGCTTGCGAAATCGAACCACACCACGCTGCCGGCGCGACGCTTCGCCTTGACCGCGCGCCCATCGACGATCAAGCGCATATCTTCATCGGGCCCGGGGCGCATCTTGTCGAACAGCACCGTAAGTGCCGCGTCGGCGCCACCGGGCGAAGCAACGTAGTAGGCTGGAACCTGTTGCAACTCGCGCAAGCGATAGTCGAGGCTGCCACCGAGCTCGACGACATCGAGCCACCGCTTGAGCAAGGCGATCGTGGGCAGGATGTTCTGTCGCTGCAATCCGTTGGGATAAAGGTCGTCGGGCCGATAGTTCGACGTCGCGACGAAAACCACGCCGCGCTCGAACAATGCGCCGAACAGTCGCCCGAGGATCATTGCGTCGGCGACGTCGGAGACATGGAACTCGTCGAAACAGATCAACCGATGCCGGCGCGCAACGCGAGCGGCGACCGCGATGAGGGGATCGATAGCATGCGTCTGCAGGCGCATACCCTCGTGCACACTTTTCATGAACGCATGAAAATGCACTCGCGTCTTCCGCTTCAGAGGCACCGCGGCATAGAAAGCATCCATCAGGAAACTCTTGCCGCGCCCGACTCCTCCCCAGAGATACACGCCGCGAGGCGGGATAGGCGGATTCAGCCAACGTCGGAGCAGTGATTTGCGAGCGTCTCGGAACGCGACGAGCTCATCGTACAGACGCTGCAAGCGCTTCAGCGCCAGCGATTGGTGGCTGTCGAGCGTCGTACCGCGAGCGGCCAGCATGGGCCGCAGGTAGTCGGCGAGTTCGCCTTGGCCCGCAGTCTCCGATTCGGGATGCACCATGTCGTTCATGCGCGGGAAGCGGGCATCATGAACGAAATCGATGGATCAACCGACCATCAGTAGTTGAGCGATCGTTTGTCGACGGCCAACGCGGCTTCCTTGGTCGCCTCGGACAACGAAGGATGGGCGTGGCAGATGCGCGCGATATCCTCGCTCGAGGCGCCAAACTCCATCGCCATCACGCCTTCGGCAATCAACTCCGATACCATCGGTCCGATTGCGTGCATTCCCAGCACGGAATCGCTCGCGGCGTCGGCCAACACTTTTACGAACCCTGTCGTGTTACCGAGAGCGCGTGCTCGGCCGTTAGCCATGAACGGAAATACCCCGGACCGATAGGCGATCCCGGCGGCCTTGAGTTGTTGTTCCGTTTGACCGACCCAGGCGATTTCGGGTGACGTATAGATGACCCACGGCACCGTGTTGAAATCGACATGCGGATGTTGTCCTGCTATACGCTCGGCAACCGCCACTCCTTCTTCCTCGGCCTTGTGCGCTAGCATCGGTCCGCGCACGACGTCTCCGATCGCCCAGACGTTCGGGATATTGGTCCGACAATCGTCATCAACGGCGACGAACCCGCGCGAATCCAGCGTGAGACCGATTGTCTCGGGCTTGAGGCCGGCGGTGTGGGGGACGCGTCCAATGGAGACGATGAGCTTGTCGAAAGTCAGCGACTGTTCCTTGCCGCTGGCGTCGGTGAATTCGACTTTCACATCCTTCGTGGTGGTCACCTTGGTGATTTTCACGCCGAGCAGGATGTTGAGGCGACTGCTTGGCGAATTGTTTCGCCGCTTCCTTGGCAACCTGCTCATCGGCCGCCCCCAGAAACGCCGGCAGCGCTTCGAGCGTCGTCACCTGGGATCCTAGGCGCCGCCAAACGCTGCCCATCTCCAGGCCGATGACTCCGGCGCCGACAATTCCCAGCGAGTTCGGCACGTCGGGGATCGCCAGCGCACCTTCATTATCGAGAATCAGTTTATTGTCGAATGGAGCACCAGGCAAAGCGCGCGGCTTGGAACCGGTCGCAATGATCGCGTGCTTCGCGTCTAGCGTCGCCGGTTTGTCGCCGCTGACGCTTATCTGCACCGGTCAGCGCTCTTGCCGATGAAGCTTCCCGTGCCGTTGAAGAATGTGACCTTGTTCTTTTTGAACAGGTAGACGATGCCATCGTTGTTCTGTTTGACGACCTTGTCCTTGCGCGCGAGCATCTGCTTCAGATTCAGCGTAAGGCCCTTGACCTCGATGCCATGGTCGGCGAATTCGTGGGCGGCGTGCTCATAGTTCTCCGACGATTGCAGCAGCGCTTTGGAAGGAATGCAGCCGACATTGGTGCAGGTCCCTCCGAGCGCCGGCTTGCCGTCAGGCGTTTTCCAGTCGTCGATGCACGCGGTTTTGAACCCCAATTGCGCCGCACGAATCGCGGCAACGTAGCCACCCGGGCCGCCACCGATTACGACAACATCGAATTCCTCAGCCATTTCTATTTTCCATCGGCGACATTGTCCGTTTTATGATCCGGCCACCCGCGCGTAGCGAGCGGCCCGAATGCAAGGCGCCGCGAGCGAGGAGGCGAGATAGTACATTTTCGTACAGCGAAGCCTCCGAGCGAGTAGCAACGCAGCAGTCGGGTCGCGCAGTAGCGCGCGCTATAGATCCAGAAGCATGCGTGCAGGATCTTCAAGCGCCTCTTTTATCGCCACCAACGACAGGACCGCCTCACGACCGTCGATGATCCGGTGATCGTACGACTGTGCGAGATAGTTCATCGGACGCACGACGACTTGGCCGTCCTCGACCACCGCGCGATCTCGCGTCGCGTGCACGCCCAGGATCGCGGACTGCGGCGGATTGATGATTGGTGTCGACAGCATGGAGCCGAAGACGCCGCCGTTGGAAATCGTATATGTGCCACCGGTCAATTCCTGTACGGTGAGCTTGCCTTCCTGTGCGCGCTTGCCGAAATCGGCGACTTGTCGCTCGATCTCGGCGATCGACATCTGGTCGGCGTCGCGGAGGATCGGAACAACCAGTCCTCGCGGACTGCCTACCGCGATACCGATATCGAAGTAACCGTGATAGATGATGTCGGTGCCGTCGATCGATGCGTTCACCGCGGGGAATTTGGTCAGCGCATGGACCGCTGCCTTGACGAAGAAACCCATGAACCCGAGCTTGACACCGTGCTGTTTCTCGAAGCGCTCCTTGTAGCGGTTGCGCAATTCGATCAAGGGGCCCATGTTGACTTCGTTGAACGTCGTCAGAATCGCGGCGGTCGACTGCGATTGCACCAGGCGTTCGGCGACGCGCTGACGCAGCCGCGACATCGGCACGCGCTGCTCGGGGCGCGCACCGAGATTCGCCGGGGGCGCGACGACCGGTGCCTTTGCGACTTGCGAGCCGGGAACTGGCGCGCTCGGCGCGGGCGATGCGGCGCCGGCCACCGCGGGAGCGCCCTTGCCCTCTGCGTCTGTGCTTCCGCTCGTCCTTGCCGCGACGGCGTCGATGACGTCGCCCTTGGTTATGCGTCCGCCTCGTCCGGTCCCGGTGACGTCGCCTGCGCTGATGTTTTCGTCAGCCAGCATCTTGCGCGCCGCAGGCAGCGCAGTTCCTACGCTGGGTGATGGGGTTGCCGCAGCACCGTTCGTCGGTGCGGCGGCCGTCGGCGCCGTAGCAGCCGGCGCAACAGCAGTCGGCGCAGCAGCGGACGCGCCGGCATCTTTGCCTTCGGTGTCGATCACCGCGATCACTTCCTGCGCGGCGACGGTCGAGCCATCACCTTTACGCACTTCGCGCAGCACGCCCGCCTGCGGCGCAGGGAGCTCGAGCACGACTTTGTCCGTCTCGATATCGATCAGGTTCTCGTCGCGACTGACCGCTTGACCCACCTTCTTGTGCCAATTCACCAAGGTGGCCTCGGTGATCGATTCCGGAAGAACCGGCACTTTGACTTCGATAAGCATTGCGTGATCCCGTTGTTCTATGTGTTGCTGCCTGAGTGTTGCTGCCTGAGCGCAGCTGATCAATCATCGGTTGCGCTATCAGTGCGCGGTGATCATCTCGCCCGATTTGAGCTTGGGCGCGAAAGCCGCCTGTATCAATTCTTGTTGCTGCTCGAGGTGCTTGGACATATAGCCGACAGCCGGAGCCGCTGAAATCGGGACGACCCGCATAGGCCAGCACCTGCTTCTCAGGGGTGTCGGCGCGGAAATAGGCACGCAGCCGATACCAGGCACTTTGATTCTGCGGCTCTTCCTGGCACCACACGACCTCCTTGGCATTCGAATACGGAGCGAGCGTGGCCTTGAAATCGTCGTGCGGAAACGGATATTGCTGTTCTAGACGGACGATCGCGACATCAGTGATCTTGTTCTCGCGCCGATAAGCGACGAGGTCGTAATAGACCTTCCGCTGCATACAACTACCCGGCGTACATCCGTTGCAACCAGCTTCTCGACGTCGCCGATGACGGTCTGGAACGTGCCCTGCGCCAGATCTTCCATCGTCGACACTGCTTCCTTGTGACGCAGCAGGCTCTTCGGACTCATTACGATCAGCGGCTTGCGAAAATTGCGCACCATCTGTCGCCGCAGCAGGTGGAAGATCTGCGCAGGGGTGGTCGGCACACAGACCTGCATATTGTGTTCGGCGCATAGCTGCAGGAACCGCTCGGGGCGCGCCGACGAGTGTTCGGGTCCCTGGCCTTCGTAGCCATGCGGCAACAGCAAGGTCAGACCACAGACGCGGCCCCATTTGACTTCACCCGCAGCAATGAATTGGTCGATCACAACCTGGGCGCCATTGGCGAAGTCGCCGAATTGCGCTTCCCAGACGACCAGCTTCCCCGGTTCCGACGTCGCGTAGCCGTACTCGAAGCCCAGAACAGCAGCCTCGGACAGCACCGAATCGATCACCACGAACTCGGCCTGTCCGTCCTTGACATGCTGCAACGGCACCCAGCTTCCGGCGTCCCACTTTTCGCGATTCTGGTCGTGCAACACGGCATGGCGATGCGAAAACGTTCCGCGTCCCGTGTCCTGGCCAGACAAGCGAATGCCGTAGCCGTCGCTCAACAAGCTGGCGTAAGCGAGCGTTTCGCCCATGCCCCAGTCGAGCGGCAAACTGCCTTCCCCCATTTGTTTGCGATCGGCGATCACCTTTTCCACGCGGGGATGGAGTTTGAAGTCGGCGGGCACGGTCGTGACTCGCTGCGCCAATTCCTTCAGCGCCGGCAAGGGCACGGTCGTGTTCGACTCGTCGGTCCAGTGCCGGCCCACGAACGGCGCCCAGTCCACGGCGAACGGCGGTTTGTAATTGGAAAGTATGGTCGTGTTGGTGTGGAAGCCCTTGTCCATCGCCTGCCGATACGTCGCGATCAACGCGTCGGCATCGCCAGTCTTGATCACGCCTTCCTTGACCAGGCGCACCGCGTACTTGGCACGCGTTCCCGGATGCTCGCGGATACGCTTGTACATCAGCGGCTGGGTGATCATCGGTTCGTCGGCCTCGTTGTGTCCCTGCTTGCGGAAGCAGACGAGATCGATAAAGACGTCCTTGTCGAACTTCTGGCGAAATTCGATGGCGATCTCGATCGCCAGCAAACAAGCCTCGGGATCGTCGCCATTGACATGGAAGATCGGTGCTTCGACCATTTTGGCGACGTCGGTGCAGTACAGCGTCCCGCGCGTATCACGCGGATCAGACGTGGTGAAGCCAATCTGGTTGTTGACCACGATGTGGATCGTGCCGCCGGTCCTGTAGCCGCGCGTCTGCGAGAGGTTCAGCGTTTCCTGCACTATGCCCTGTCCCGCGATCGCCGCGTCGCCGTGTATCAATACCGGCATCACCTGGTCGAAAGTGGGGTCCTTGCGCCGGTCCTGACGCGCTCGTACCGACCCCTCGACGACGGGATTGACGATCTCGAGATGCGACGGATTGAACGCGAGCGTCAGATGCATCGGGCCGCCGGGAGTCGTGACGTCCGACGAGAATCCCTGGTGGTATTTCACGTCGCCGGAAGGCAGCTCGCTGGCGTGCTTGCCTTCGAATTCGGCAAACAGGTCCTTCGGCATTTTCCCCAGCGTATTGACCAGCACGTTCAGTCGGCCGCGGTGAGCCATGCCTATGACCATTTCCTGCACGCCTTCGGCGCCGGCTTTCTGGATCAGATGGTCGAGCATCGGGATCATCGTATCGCCGCCCTCGCCCGAGAAACGTTTTTGGCCGACGTACTTGGTGCCGAGGTAGCGTTCGAGTGTTTCGGCCGCGGTGAGACGCTCGAGAATATGCTTGCGAAACTGGGGCGCATACGCCGGCTGGGCGTGCAGGGGTTCGAGCCGCGCCTGGATGAAGCGCTTTTGCGGGGTGTCGGAGATGTACATGTACTCCGCGCCGAAGCTGCGGCAGTAGGTGTCCTGCAGCGAAGCGATCATGTCGCGCAGGCGCATCCTGCTGGCACCCGCCGGAGCGCCTTTGTACGACCCGACATCGAACTCGGTATCGAGGTCCGCGTCGGTGAAGCCGTAGGTCTTGATGTCGAGGTCGGCGATGTACGGGCGCGGAGCGCGCTGCAGCGGGTCGAGATCCGCCTGGAACACGCCGACGGTGCGATATTTGTTGACCAGCCGCAATACCAGCATCTGCTTATGCATGGCGCTGGCATCGAGCATCGGCGCCGCCAGCTTCCGATTCTTCGCCAGCTGGATGAACGAATCGACGATAGGGGCATGCGCGACGTCGCGGGCATTGCCTCGCAACGAGTCGAAATAGGTCCGCCAATCCGCGTTGACCGCCGATGGGTCGGTCAGGTAGATCTCGTACTGATCCTCGATGAACGGAGCATTGCCGCCGAACAATGCGCTGCTTTGTTCCAGTTCCTGCATCGTATTCATGGTCTCACCTGCAATGTGGGGACGAAATCCAGGCCCGACAAGGAGCTTAGGTCAGCGCTGCCCGATAGGCACTACGTCGCGGCGCGCCGCGCCAGTGTAAAGCTGCCGCGGGCGGCCGATCTTCTGGTCGGGATCCGAGATCATCTCGTTCCACTGGGCGATCCACCCCACGGTGCGCGCCAGCGCGAAGATGGCAGTAAAAAGGCTGTCGGGAATTCCGATCGCCCGCTGGACGATGCCCGAATAGAAATCCACGTTCGGGTAGAGCTTGCGCGATACGAAGTAGTCGTCCTCGAGCGCGATCTTCTCCAAAGCCATCGCCAGCTTGAACAGGCGGTCGTCGTGAAGTCCGAGCGCGTCGAGCACTTCGTGGCAGGTCTCGCGCATCAGCTTGGCGCGGGGGTCGTAGTTCTTGTAGACGCGATGTCCGAAACCCATCAGCTTGACGCCGGAGTTCTTGTCCTTGGCGCGCTTGATGAAGTCGCCGATTTTCGATCACGTCGCCGATGTCCTCGAGCATTTGCAACGCAGCCTCGTTGGCGCCGCCGTGTGCCGGTCCCCAAAGACAGGCGATTCCCGCGGCGATGCAGGCAAACGGATTGGCGCCGGAAGAGCCCGACAGTCGAACGGTCGACGTCGACGCGTTTTGCTCGTGGTCCGCATGCAGAATGAAGATACGATCGAGCGCGCGGACGACGACGTCGTTCACCTGGAATTCCTCGCACGGCACCGAAAACATCATGCGGGTGAAATTGGCCGCGTAAGAAAGTTCGTTGCGCGGATACACGAACGGCTGGCCCATCGTGTACTTGAAGCACATCGCGACCAGGGTTGGAAGCTTCGCGATCAGGCGGATGGCCGAAACTTCGCGATGATGAGGGTCGGTGATGTCGAGCGAATCGTGATAGAAGGCGGAAAGCGACCCGACCACGCCGACCAGCATCGCCATCGGATGCGAGTCGCGGCGAAAGCCCCGGAAGAACTGGCTCATCTGCTCGTGCACCATCGTGTGCATAGTCACCATCTTCACGAAGTCTTTCTTCTGCTCGGCGTTCGGCAGTTCGCCTTTGAGCAGCAGGTAGCACACTTCGAGAAAATCGCAGGTGACCGCGAGCTGTTCGATCGGATAGCCGCGATAGAGCAATTCGCCCTTGTCGCCGTCGATGTAGGTGATCGTCGAGCGTACACGCCGCGGTGGACATGAACCCAGGGTCGTAGGTGAACATCCCGGACTTGCCGTAGAGCGCCCGGATATCGATGACCTCGGGTCCTATGGTCCCCGGCAGCACGGGAAACGCGACGGCGGCGGTCTTGCCGTCGTCGATATTCAGGGTGGCGGTATGTTTGCTCATTGCGGCTTGCTCCAGGCGGAGATCAAAATCGAAACGCGCTTTCGAGACTTCGCGGCGGACGCTGCCGCGAACATTTCAACCATTGCGCGTCACGCGTCCTCTAGATCGCTTTCAAATGCTCGAGCAGCGGCGCAACCGCCGCGTCGGCGGGCTCTTGCCGGCCCGAAAAAAGGTCCCATAGATCGTTGTCGCTCAAATCCAGCAGAGTATCCAGCGCAGCGATCTCGCCAGCGGAGATCTCGTCCCCCGCGCGCATCGAGAAAGCGCGACAGGACCAGGTCGTTTTCCAGCATTCCCCGGCGGCAACGCCAGCGCAGGCGAGCAAGGACGCGATCATCGACCGCATCAGGCATGGACGATTCCGTCGCTTGGTAGTCCAACGCTACACCGCCCTGCGTCACCAACAATTCCCGAATCTTACCGATGGCCTTCGTCGGGTTGAGTCCCTTCGGACAGACATCGACGCAGTTCATGATGGTATGGCACCGGAACAGCCGGTACGGGTCATCGAGATTGTCCAGCCGCGCGCTGGTAGCGTGGTCGCGAGAATCGGCGATGAAACGATACGCTGCCAGCAAGCCCGCCGGACCGACGAATTTATCGGGATTCCACCAGAACGACGGGCACGCGGTCGTGCAGCACGCGCAGAGAATGCATTCGTAGAGGCCGTCGAGTTGCTCGCGTTCGACCTGCGTTTGCAGGCGCTCTTTCTCGGGCGGCGGCGAGTCATCGACGACGTAGGGCTTGATCGAGTGATACTGCTTGAAGAACTGGCTCATATCGACGATCAGGTCGCGTATCACCGGCAGCCCCGGCAGCGGCCGCAGCTCCACGGGCTCCTTCAGGTCTCGCAGGTTGGTGATGCACGCCAGGCCGTTCTTGCCGTTGATGTTCATTGCGTCGGACCCACAGACGCCTTCGCGGCATGAGCGACGAAACGAGAGCGTATCGTCGATCGCCTTCAGGCGAATGATCGCGTCCAGCAACATGTGGTCGTGCGGGTCGAGCGCGACCTCGCAGTCCTGCATGTAAGGTTTGGCATCCTTGGCCGGGTCGTAGCGGTAAACGCGAAACTTCATCGTTGCTCCGGGATCACTCGTCAGTACGTCCGCGCCTTGGGAGGAAACGCATCGACGCTCAAAGGTTTCATGTTGACCGGCTTGTACTCCAGCCGGTTCCCTTCGCGAAACCACAACGTATGCTTCAGCCAGTGAGCGTCGTCTCGATCGGGAAAATCGCTTCGCGCCTGCGCGCCCCGGCTTTCCTTTCTCGCCTCGGCTGACACCAGCGTCGCCTTGGCCACCTCGATCAGATTCTCGAGCTCCAGCGCTTCGACCCGGGCGGTGTTGAATACCTTGCTCTTGTCTTTTATCGCCAGGCGTTGCACGCGCTGGTCCAGCTCCATGATTCTGGCCACACCTTCGGACAGCAATTGTTGATTGCGGAACACCGCGCAATGGGACTGGACGGTCTTCCGCAACGAACTTGCCACTTCGGCGACACCCTCGCCCGAAACCGCGCTATCGAGACGAGCGAGTCGCGACAAGGTCATGTCGCCCGCATCGGCCGGCAGGACCTGGTGGCTGCGGCGCTGCAACTGCTGATCGGCGATGAAGTTCGCCCGCGGCTCGTCCGAACACGAGCAAATCCAGCAGTGAGTTGGTGCCGAGGCGATTGGCGCCATGCACCGAAACGCAGGCACACTCGCCGATCGCGTACAGGCCCGGGATGACGCTATTCGGGTCGCCTCGCCCTTCGGCGCGACCACTTGTCCGTGAATATTGGTGGGAATGCCGCCCATCATGTAGTGGATCGTCGGCACCACCGGTATCGGGTCGCGGATCGGATCGACGTTGGCGAACTTGATCGCGATCTCGCGGATCGACGGCAACCGCTTCATGATGACGTCGGGACCGAGATGATCGAGCTTCAGCAGGACGTAGTCCTTGTGGGGCCGCAGCCGCGTCCTTCCTTGATTTCCTGATCCATCGAGCGCGAAACGATGTCGCGCGATGCCAGGTCCTTCAGGTTTGGCGCGTAGCGCTCCATGAAGCGCTCGCCGTTGGCATTGAGGAGAATGCCTCCCTCGCCGCGAACGCCTTCGGTGATCAGCACGCCGGCACCGGCTACACCCGTCGGGTGGAATTGCCAAAACTCCATGTCCTCGAGCGGTATTCCGGCCCGCGCGGCCATGCCCAGGCCGTCACCAGTATTGATGAAGGCATTCGTGCTGGCGGCGAAAATCCGGCCCGCGCCTCCCGTGGCGAACAGCGTTGCTTTCGCCTGGAGGATCATCGTCTCGCCCGTTTCCATCTCGAGCGCGGTGATGCCGAGAACCTCGCCATCGGCATTGCGTACGAGGTCGAGCGCCATCCATTCAACGAAGAACTGCGTCCGCGCGCGAACGTTACGCTGATATAGCGTGTGCAACATCGCGTGCCCGGTGCGGTCAGCAGCGGCGCACGAGCGCTGTACCGCCCGTCTCGCCGAAATTCGCGGAATGTCCGCCGAATGGGCGCTGGTAGATGGTCCCGTCAGGATTGCGGTCGAATGGCATCCCGTAGTGCTCGAGCTCGTAGACGACTTGCGGCGCCATCTTGCACATGTACTCGATCGCGTCCTGATCGCCGAGCCAGTCCGAGCCCTTGATCGTGTCGTACATGTGCCAGAGCCAGTGGTCCTCGCCCATATTGCCGAGGCTCGCGCCGATACCGCCTTGCGCCGCGACGGTGTGCGATCGCGTCGGAAACACTTTCGACAGCACTGCCACCGACAGCCCTGCTTCGGCGAGCTGCAGCGACGCGCGCATGCCCGCGCCGCCTGCACCGACGACGATCGCATCGAACTTGCGCACCGGCAGGGTCATGGGCCGCGTCCCCAGAGGATCTGCGCCAGCCATGCTGCGTAGGCGAACAAGCAGCACCAGCGTCAGGACCTCCAGCACCAGCCGCAATCCGGCCGGTTTGGCATAGTCCATCCAGATATCGCGAACGCCGATCCAGGCGTGCCACAAAAGCGCGAAGCCGACCAACAATGTCGCGATGCGGAAAAGGCTGTTGGCGAACAGCGCTGCCAGCAAAGCGTGATCGACCCCTCCGTGGTAAAGCGCGACTCCCAGCACAGCCAGCGTATAGACAGCCATCAATACGGCGGTAACGCGCTGCAGCAGCCAGTCTTTCCACCCGTAGTGCGCCCCGACGACAATGCGCGGGGCGGCCTTTGCCGCGGACTTCGTCAGCAGTTCGGTCGGCTCCTCTACCACAGCTTCGCTCCGACCATCGCAGTCAGCGCCAGGCTGACAATCAGCACGGCCACGCTGGACTGGCGAGCTGCCTTGAGCTCGATTCCCCGGTGCAAGTCGAGCAGCAGGTAGCGAATACCTGCACAAAAGTGATGAAGGTAGGCCCAGGCCAGGCCGAGCAGCCCAAGCTTGGCCAGCGGATGGCTGACGCACGCGCGAAATGACGCATACGCTTCGGGCGACGAGAGCTCGCGCTGCAAGCCATAAAGCGCGACCGGGATCCCGACCAGGAACAGCAGCGCACCGCTTATGCGATGCAAGATCGATACGATGGCCGGCAGCGGAAGGCGGATGCCGACCAGATTGAGATAGACGGGCGTCGTCTTGGTCATTGACCGTGCGCTCGCCAAAAGACGTGCGGCCTCGCGATGCCTGGCGAATGAGCGGGAAACGGCGACGGCAGCCATTCGGTCCGAATATGGCGAAATGTTGCAGCGCACCATCCGAGCTGCGGCCGCTGGGCCACAAATCTCCTGGAAACCGCATGGTCATTCTCTCGTGTGTGTCTTATTCTTGCACCAGCGCGGACCCGCAGCGGCGGTGCACAATGGTGCACAGCAGAAATTATACCGCGATTAGAGTCGCTCTCGCCACACGGGGGTCGCGCGCAAGCTCAGCCGAGCTCGTTGAAATAGTAATGATGCCGAGTGGCGCAGAGGCCGCGGCGCCATTCGACCGGGCGCCCTCCGTAGGTGCGGGCGAGGCGCTCGACGGCGAGCAAGGGCTCGCCGGCGCGGACGTTCAAGATGGCCGCGACCGCGGGGTCGGCGGCGATTGCCCGAATTCGTTCCCGGGCATTGAGCATTCGAACGCCGAACTGGGTTTCGAAAAAGCCGTACATCGAGCCGGGGTAGGCTTCGAGTTTCGCGCGCGTGAGTCCCTTGAATACTTGCGCCGAAACGCTGATCTCATCGAGTACCACCGGCTCGCCATCGTATTCCAGCACGCGTCGAATGATGAACAGCGAGTCCGCTGGCTTCATTTCGAGCGCGCGAGCGATTTCGACCGATGCTTTGCCGCGACGCAGGTCAATCAGGCGGCTCTCCGGATACTCGTCGCGGCCGTCGCTTCGCCGGATATGCAGGAAGCGGAACATCGAGGCCTTTTCCTCGGTGTGCGTGGCGACGAAAGTGCCCTTTCCCTGCCGCCGCACGACGATATTGTCGGCGGCCAGCGCGTCGATCGCCTTGCGCACGGTGCCCTGCGAAACGCCGAAACGCGCCGCCAGCTCGATGTCGCTGGGAATCGCGTCGCCGGGCTGCCACTGCTTGGCCTCGAGGCTGTGAAGAGCAGAATCCTTGAGCTGCAGGTAAAGCGGCCGGAACGATGGCGAGTGGCGGCGCGTGTGGGCTGCGGGTACGCGCATGTCGGACGAGGCGCCTTCGCTGGCGGAGACTCGATGACTGAACTTATATCTTATATCATTCTATAAGAGTCAATTGACACCCCGCCTGCGCCGCCGTAGAATTTGCTTGCGCCAAGTCGCGCACGGATTGGCTCGCCGCGCGCTGATTCCTCTCGCCGCGTCCGCCACCCGCCTCACCGAACCCTATGTCTCCAGGAGTTAGTCGATGAAAAAGCCCTCCGCGTCGCCGTCACCGGCGCCGCCGGCCAGATCGGCTACAGCCTTCTCTTCCGCATCGCCAATGGCGACATGCTCGGGCCCGACCAGCCCGTGATTCTGCAGCTTCTCGAGTTGCCGATCGACAAGGCGCAGGCGGCGCTGAAGGGCGTGATGATGGAGCTTGAGGACTGCGCCTTTCCGCTGCTGGCGGGAATGACCGGCACCGGCGATGCCAAGGTCGGCGTTCAAGGACGCCGACGTCGCGCTGCTCGTCGGCGCGCGGCCGCGCGGCCCCGGGATGGAGCGCAAGGATCTGCTTCTCGAAAACGCCAAGATCTTCATCGAGCAGGGCAAGGCCATCGACGCGGTGGCCAGCCGCGACGTCAAGGTGCTCGTCGTCGGCAATCCCGCCAATACCAATGCCTACATCGCGATGAAGTCGGCGCCGTCGCCTGCCGGAGAAGAACTTCACCGCGATGCTGCGCCTCGACCATAACCGCGCGCTCTCGCAGCTCGCGGCCCGTCGGGCAAGCCGGTGGGGTCGATCGAAAAACTCATCGTCTGGGGCAATCATTCGCCGACGATGTATCCGGACTATCGCTTCGCCACCGTCGACGGCCAGTCGCTCAAGGCCCTGATCAACGACGAAAACTGGAATCGCACGGTGTTCCTGCCGACGGTCGGCAAGCGCGGCGCCGCGATCATCGAGGCGCGCGGCCTGTCGTCGGCCGCGTCCGCGGCCAACGCCGCGATCGACCACGTGCACGACTGGCTGCTTGGCAGCGACGGCAAATGGGTGACGATGGGCGTGGCGTCCGACGGCAGCTACGGCATTCCGAAGGACATCATGTACGGCGTACCCGTGACGACCGCGGGCGGCGAATACCAGCGCGTCGCGGGCCTCGAGATCGACGCGTTTTCGCGCGAAAAGATGGACGCGACGCTCAAGGAACTCGAAGAAGAGCGCTCCGGCGTCGCAGGCTTACTCGGATAAGCCATGTCGCAGGGCGCGAAATTTCGCGCAGCGCTCGCGGCCGAAACACCGCTGCAGGTGCCCGGTGCGATCTGTGCCTATCACGCGATCCTTGCGGAGAAAATCCGGCTATCAGGCGATCTATCTGTCGGGCGGCGGCGTCGCAGCGGGATCGCTCGGCATTCCGGATCTGGGCATTTCGACCCTCGACGACGTGCTCACCGACGTGCGTCGCATCACCGACGCGTGCTCGCTGCCGCTGCTGGTCGATGTCGATACCGGCTTCGGCGCGTCGGCCTTCAACGTCGCGCGCACGGTCAAGTCGCTGATCAAGGCCGGCGCCGCCGCCATGCATATCGAAGACCAGGTCGGCGCCAAACGCTGCGGCCACCGGCCCGAACAAGGAACTGGTATCGCAGGCGCGAAATGGTCGATCGCATCAAGGCCGCCGTCGACGCGCGCAGCGATCCCGAGTTCGTCGTCATGGCGCGGACCGACGCGCTCGCGGTCGAAGGGCTTGCTGCCGCGATCGATCGCGCGCGTCGCCTGTGTTGAAGCCGGCGCCGACATGATTTTCCCCGAAGCGATCACCGAACTCGACATGTACCGCAAGCTTCGCCGACGCGGTGAAGGTGCCGGTTCTGGCCAATATCACCGAGTTCGGGTCGACGCCGCTGTTCACTCTCGACCAGCTGCGGAGTGCGAAGGTCGCCATCGCGCTCTACCCGCTGTCGGCATTTCGCGCAATGAATCAGGCCGCGCTGAAGGTGTACCAGGCGATTCGTCGCGACGGAACGCAACGCGACGTCGTCGCCGACGATGCAGACGCGCGCAGGAACTCTACGATTTTCTTGGCTATCACGCTTTCGAGCAGAAGCTCGACGCGCTTTCGCCAACGAGTGACGCTGGCAGCTGATAGGCACGCTCGCATGAGGAATCCATGACAGAAACAGCCGAGCCGCTCGCCGCGGCTCACAAGCCGAAAAAATCGGTCGCGCTTTCCGGCATCGTCGCGGGCAACACCGCGCTTTGCACCGTCGGCCGTACCGGCAACGACCTGCACTATCGCGGCTACGACATTCTGGATATCGCCGAGAGCTGCGAATTCGAAGAAATCGCCTATCTGCTGGTCCACGGCAAGCTGCCGACGCTCGCCGAACTGGCCGCGTACAAGACGCAAGCTCCAGTCGCCTGCGCGGCATGCCGCGCCTGTCCGCGAGACTGCTCGAACGCCTGCCAGCATCGGCGCACCCGATGGACGTCATGCGCACGGCGGTCTCGGCGCTCGGCGCGATGCTGCCCGAAGGCGACGACCACGACTCGCGCGGGCGCGCGCGATATCGCCGACAAGCTGATGGCGTCGCTCGGTTCGATGCTGCTCTATTGGCACCACTGGACCCAGCAACGGCAAGCGGATCGACGTCGAGACCGACGACGATTCGATCGGCGGCCACTTCCTGCATCTGCTGCACGGCAAGCGGCCGTCGCGAGGCATGGGTGCGTGCGATGCATACGTCGCTGATCCTTTACGCCGAGCACGAATTCAATGCGTCGACATTCGCCGGCACGCGTGATCGCGGGCACCGGCTCCGACATCTACTCGGCGCTTACCGGCGCCATCGGCGCGCTGCGCGGCCCGAAGCACGGGGGCGCCAACGAATTCTCTTTCGAGGTCCAGCGCGCTATGCGACGCCGGACGAAGCGGAGGCCGACATCCGCCGGCGCGTCGCGGACAAGGAAGTCGTGATCGGTTTCGGCCACCCGGTGTACACGATCGGCGATCCGCGCAACCGGGTCATCAAGGAGGTCGCGCAGCAAGCTGTCGCTCGAAGCCGGCGACATGAACATGTTTGCCATCGCCGAGCGCGCTGGAGCAGTGATGTGGGATGCGAAGAAGATGTTTCCCAATCTGGACTGGTCTCAGCCGGTCAGTCTATCACATGATCGGCGTGCCGACCGCGATGTTTACGCCGCTTTTCGTCATCTCGCGCACGTCGGGATGGTCGGCGCACGTTATCGAGCAGCGGGAACGACGGCAAGATCATTCGTCCGTCGGCGAACTATATCGGACCGGAAGACCAGAAGTTCGTCCCCATCGAGAAGCGATGATGAACGCTGCGCCATCAAGGCATTCGCTGGCGAATAGATCTGGTTTTCTTGCCGTGTTCTTCGGGATTGTCCTGATTGCGGCGTCATTCCAGACTGCGTTTGCAGCGGATAATGCCCCCGCGGTTCCCGCTGCAGCTCCCCCGTCGTCACCCGCTGTCGTCGCGCCCGCCGCGCCGGTTGCACCTGGGACAAATGCGCCGGCTCTCAAGCCGGGTGCAGCGTCGGCCGACCCGCTGGCGCTGGCGGCAGCCTCGAACGAGGCGACGCGCTGGATGGCGGAAATAACGGCCGGCAAGTACTCGCAAGCGTGGATCGACTCGGCGGCCGTACTGCAAAAAGCCATCACGCAAAACGAATGGGTCGATGGGCTGACCGAGAGAAAAGAGCGATTCGGTCGACTGCTGATGCAAAAGCAGGACACTGCCGAATTCACCCGAACTCTGCCGGGCGCGCCATTGGGGGAGTACTTTGTCATTCGCTTCCTTTCGAAATACGAAAACACGCCGGCACTGGTCGAAACCGTGGTTATGGCGAAGGACGCGTTGGGGGAGTGGGCGGTCGTCGGCTACGACGTCGAATCGCTCGAGAAGTAAACCGGGCTACGCGCAGCTTGCCTGAGACCGAAATTTTTGATTGCCATCTGAAAGCGCCAAAGTGTCCGCAACCATCTCCAACGTTCGACCCAAGCCCGACAAGGTTCTCGTCGATATCGCCGATTACGTCCTTGGCTTCGGAATAAAAAGCGCCGAAGCCTACACGACGGCGCGCCACTGCCTGCTCGATACGCTTGGCTGTGGTCTCGAAGCGCTGAGCTATCCCGCGTGCACCAAACTTCTTGGCCCGATCGTTCCCGGCACGACGGTGCCCAATGGCGCCAAAGTCCCGGGCACCCAGTTTCAGCTCGACCCGGTGCAGGCCGCGTTCAATATCGGCGCGATGATCCGCTGGCTGGATTTCAACGATACCTGGCTCGCAGCCGAGTGGGGCCACCCCTCCGACAATCTCGGCGGCATTCTCGCCACGGCCGACTGGCTTTCGCGCATGCGGTCGCCGGCGGCAAACAGCCGCTGACGATGAAAGATGTGCTGACGGCGATGATCAAGGCGCACGAGATACAAGGTGTGATCGCGCTCGAGAACAGTTTCAACCGCGTCGGGCTCGACCACGTCGTGCTGGTCAAGGTCGCGACCGACTGCGGTGGTTGCGCAGATGCTTGGCCTCTCGCGCGACGAAATCATCGATGCCGTATCGCTGGCCTGGGTTGATGGCCAGAGTCTGCGGACCTATCGTCATTCGCCCAACACCGGTTCGCGAAAGAGTTGGGCCGCAGGCGACGCGACTGCGCGCGCCGTACGTCTGGCGCTGATGACGGCCAAAGGCGAGATGGGCTATCCGTCGGTACTGACTGCCAAGACATGGGGCTTCTACGACGTCCTGTTCAAAGGCAAGCCGTTTTCATTTCAACGCCCCTACGGCAGCTACGTGATGGAAAACGTCTTGTTCAAGATCAGCTTCCCTGCCGAGTTTCATGCGCAGACTGCCGTCGAATGCGCGATGACGCTGCACCCGCAGGTGCGCGATCGCCTGCAGGACATCAAACGCATCACCATCCGGACGCACGAATCGGCGATTCGTATCATCGACAAGCAAGGCCCGCTGGCGAACCCTGCCGATCGCGATCACTGCATCCAGTACATGGTCGCCATTCCGCTGATCCATGGTCGCCTGACTGCCGGCGACTACGAGGACCGCATCGCCGCAGACCCGCGCGTCGACGCACTGCGCGCAAAAATGGTCTGCGTCGAGGACAAGCAGTTCTCGAAGGACTATCTGGATCCCGAAAAACGCTCTATCGCCAACGCGATCACCGTCGAATTCAAGGACGGCAAGAAACTCAAGGAGGTTGTCGTCGAATATCCGATCGGTCACCGGCGCCGGCGCAAGGAAGGTATTCCGGTCCTGATCGAAAAGTTCAAGACCAATCTGGCACGTCGTTTCCCCGACAAACAGCAGCGAACCATTGTCGATGTCGCGCTGGATGCGCGCCGGCTGGAGATGACGCCAGTCAATGAATTCGTCGACCTCTTCGTGATCTAACCGCGTGTGTCCTGCTGGAGACTGATGCAATGACCTGCTCGCGAAATGCTTTCCTCATGGCCATTCTGACCGTTGCGGGCCTCGTCTGCGGGACTGCAAACGCTGCCACGGATGCCGACATCCCCGTGCTCAAATCGGGGCAATGGGACGTCGTCCAGGTGACCAATCAGGAACAGGACAAGAAACGCGTGACCACAATGTGTCTCGACGAGACCGTCCAGGCGAGCATGCATGATTTCGGCATGGGCATGGCGAAGGACCTCTGCTCGCAGGCCGACCGCAAGAGCGACGGCAAGCGTTTGACGATCGATGCGGTTTGCAAGCTGGGCGCGACGGTCATGAAAAGCCATTCGGAGATGGTGTTCGACGGCACGACCGCTTATCACACTGTGGCCAAGGCGACTTACGAGCCGAAGTTCATGGGCATGAGCGAATCCACGACCACCCTCGACGGCAAATGGACCGGGCCGTGCAAGCCTGGCCAACAACCGGGTGACATCACCTTGCCCGGTGGGCAGACGATCAACATCAAGAGCATGATGAAGAAATAGCGCCGATCGCCGTCCGCTTGCAGCGGACGGGACGAATACAACAGGCAAGCGCGGGGGCGTTCGGCACCAAACGAGAGGCGATGCGATGAAAACGGATCCATTCAACAGCATTAGGGAATTCACCACGGCGTCGGGCGTCAAGGGCCGCTACTACTCACTGCCGGCACTCGAGCAGGCGGGCGCGGGCAAGATATCGCGCTTGCCCGTGTCCATTCGCATCGTGCTGGAAAGCGTGCTGCGCAATTGCGACGGCAAGAAAGTGACCGAAGAGCACGTGCGACAACTCGCGCGATGGGAGCCCGTCGCTGCGCGCAGCGACGAAATCCCCTTCATCGTCGCCCGCGTGGTCCTGCAGGATTTCACCGGCGTCCCTCTGTTGTGTGACCTGGCAGCGATGCGCGGCGTCGCGCAGCGTATGGGCAAGAATCCCAAGGTCATCGAGCCGCTGGTCCCGGTCGACCTCGTCGTCGACCATTCGGTGCAGGTCGATAACTACGGCAGCAAGAGCGCGCTCGACCTCAACATGAAAGTCGAGTTCCAGCGCAACGTCGAGCGCTACAAGTTCATGAAATGGGGCATGCAGGCCTTCGATACCTTCAAGGTCGTTCCTCCGGGTATCGGCATCGTGCACCAGGTCAACCTCGAGTACCTTGCGCGCGGCGTGCACAACAACAGCGGCGTCTACTATCCCGACACGCTCGTGGGAACCGATTCGCACACGACGATGATCAACGGCATCGGCGTCGTCGCGTGGGGTGTCGGCGGCATCGAAGCCGAGGCCGGCATGCTCGGACAGCCGCTCTACATGCTGACTCCCGATGTGGTCGGCGTGCATCTCAAAGGTCGCCTGCGCGAAGGCGTAACGGCGACCGATCTGGTGCTCACCGTCACTGAATTGCTGCGCAAAGCCAAAGTCGTCGGCAAGTTTGTCGAGTTCTTCGGCGAAGGCGCTGCATCGCTGGCCGTTCCCGATCGTGCCACGATCGGCAATATGGCGCCCGAATACGGCGCGACCATGGGCTTTTTCGCGGTCGACGATAAAACGGTCGACTACCTGATGAAGACCGGCCGCACTGCCACGGAGATCGAAGCCTTTGAAGCGTACTTCCGCGCGCAGGGCATGTTCGGCATGCCAGTACCGGGCATGATCGACTACTCGCAAACGATCGAATTCGATCTTTCGACTGTCGTCGCGAGTCTCGCCGGGCCGAAGCGTCCTCAGGACCGCATCGAACTCGGCAATATGAAATCGTCGTTCGACACGCTGTTCTCCAAGCCGACGGCGGACAACGGGTTCAATCAATCCGCTGACAAGCTGAGCAAGCGGTATCCGACCAAGCTCCCTGGCGTCGACATAGGCAACGGCGATGTGTTGATCGCCGCCATCACTTCGTGCACCAACACGTCGAACCCAGGTGTCCTGCTGGCGGCTGGCTTGCTGGCAAAAAAAGCAGCGGCGAAGGGACTCAAGGTCAAGCGTCACGTCAAGACATCGCTCGCTCCAGGCTCGCGCGTCGTCACCGAGTACCTGACCAAGGCGGGCCTGCTTCCGGAACTGGAAAAGCTCAACTTCTATCTTGCCGGTTACGGATGCACGACGTGCATCGGCAACTCGGGTCCTCTCGATCCTGCGATCGAAGAGGTCATTACCCAGAACGACCTGATTTGCGCCGCCGTATTGTCGGGCAACCGCAATTTCGAGGCGCGCATCCACCCGAATATCAAAGCCAACTTCCTGGCGTCGCCGCCTCTGGTCGTCGCTTACGCGATCGCCGGACGCGCCAATATCGATTTGACCACGGAGCCACTTGGAACGGGGGACGACGGTAGACCCGTCTATCTTCGCGATGTCTGGCCGTCGAGCGAGGAAATCGGCGCGGTGATGCAATTCGCCACCGACCCCGCCACTTACCGACGTCTGTACGGCGACTTCACCAAGGACAATCCGCTGTGGAACGCAATCCCGACGTCGACCGGTCAGGTCTATCTTTGGGACGCCTCCACCTACATCGCGGAGCCCCCGTTCTTCGCCGGCTTCACGATGACGCCGGGCAAAGTCGCTGCCATCCACGGCGCGCGTGCGCTGGGTATTTTCGGCGACTCGGTAACGACCGATCACATCAGTCCTGCGGGTTCGATCAAGCCGACCTCGCCCGCGGGCATTTATCTGCTGGAGCACGATGTCGGCGTGCCGGATTTCAACAGCTACGGCAGCCGTCGCGGCAATCACGAAGTGATGATGCGCGGCACCTTCGCCAACGTGCGCATCAAGAATCTGATGTTACCTGCCAAGCCGGATGGCTCGCGCGTCGAAGGCGGTGTGACGCTGATGCAGCCGGGCAACAAAGAGACGCCAATCTACGATGCGGCGATGACCTACATTGCGCGCGGGACACCGACCGTCATCTTCGCCGGCGAAGAATACGGCACCGGCAGCTCGCGCGACTGGGCCGCGAAAGGGACCCAACTGCTCGGCGTCAAGGCGGTCATCGCGCGCAGCTTCGAACGTATCCACCGCTCGAACCTTGTCGGCATGGGTGTGTTGCCGTGCCAGTTCAAAGGCACAGACAGCGCGGCATCGCTCGGGATCGACGGCAGCGAGGAATTCGACATTGTCGGGCTCGAAGGCGGCATCAAACCGCAGATGGACGTGGCGCTGGTCATACGCCGCCGGGACGGCTCTTCGCGCACCGTCCCCGTACTGTTGCGTATCGATACGCCGATCGAAGTCGACTACTACCTGCACGGAGGAATCCTGCCGTTCGTGCTGCGCGAGTTGCTGGCAGCGTAGCGGCAGCCGAGGCAGGACCGATCGCGGCGTCGTTGCAACCCGCGCAACCTCGGCCAAGAGCACACGGGTTCGCGCGTGCGCTCCCGTTGTTTCTGGTCGCGGGTCTGTGTCTATCGTCGCTCGACGCAACGGCGAAGTACCTGGTCGCCGATCACGCGCTGATCCTCGTTGTTTGGGCGCGCTACGCCGGGCAGATGCTGGTGGTGACGCCGTTCGCGTGGCGGCAAGCTGGCCCTGGATTCTGGCGCACCCGCCGTCTCGGACTGCAGTTGCTTCGTTCGGCGCTGCTGCTGTGTGCGACCGCGTGTTTTTTCGCAGCACTGCGCTACCTTCCGCTGGCCGAGGGTTCCGCGATCACTTTTCTCGCGCCGATATTCGTCGTCGTCCTGTCGGGCCCGATTTTGAACGAGCGGCCGAACGCCGCCCGCTGGATTGCGTCGATCGTTGGCTTTGCAGGCATCATGATCCTGCTTCGACCGGGTTCGTCGGTGTTTCATCCTGCGGCGCTGCTATTGATGGTTGCAGCGCTGTGCAATGCGCTGTTCTTTCTTCTGACTCGGAAACTGGTCGACGAAAACGCCTATACGACCTTGTTCTACAGCGCATTGGTGGGAACGCTGATGTTGTCGCTGATCCTCCCGTGGGGAACTAGCGGCGACCTGCCCGACCTGAAACAGGGCGGCTTCTTCGTGCTGCTCGGCGTATTTGCCGGCTTCGGTCACTGGTTCCTGATTCGCGCCTTTCGACACGCCCCCGCAGCGCTGCTGACACCGTTCGCTTATCTGCAAATAATCTGGGCCACCACCTACGGCTATCTATTGTTCGGGCACTTGCCGGACCGCTGGTCGGCAGCTGGTATGGCGATCATCGTGCTCAGCGGCTTATGGTTGGCGCTGCGCGAGAGCGCGCGATCGCGACGCAATTAGGGGTCGTAGCCGGCGGCGTTTCCGGTGCGCGGCAAGCTCCGTCGCGCGTCCGCTGCGTTCACACCCGCATTTGCAATTTCCGTCGGTAAGCGATTGAAGCCGGAGGCCGCCTGACCTATGTTAGGCGCGTCAAGGAGGACTTGGGACGCAGTTCTTGCGGAACGGCGGGCGCCCCATCAAGCCCATAAGCCGCCGGCGCTGCTCGTGCTATCGTCGGGAAGCGCGCGCCGGCTGCGAACGCAGGGCACACGCTCGACACGAGCATAACGCATGCTGCCGCAACCGCGGCACAATACTAACGTGACTTCAACGCCACCACTGCGGAAACCGATTCACGTACCGCTAGCCGGCGGGCTCGCCCCGGTCGCCCGACGGCGCGGCTTCTTGCGCACGTCGCTTGCAGGCCTGACGCCGCAGCTATTCGTGATCGTCGCCGTGCTGCTGTTCGCACGCATGTTGAGCGCGAACCTGGACATCAACGTCACCGACGCAGATGCACTCGCGAAATGGCTGCCGCGCTTTTTCAACGACTATTTACATTTGCTGGTGATGATCGCTCCGATGCTCATCATTATCATCGGCACATCGAATCTCGGACCACAGCGCGGGGCCAAACGCGTCGTCGCATTGACGGCAGCCGTAGGCGTGTCCACCGCGGTCGGACTGCTGTTGCGCAGGCCGGCGTGGTTCCTGAGCTTAGACTCCTTCTCAATCCTGATCTATCTATGGACAAGATACGCGTTGCTTGCCGGTTTGGTGACGGCGATCGGCGAGTTCTATCGGCGCGAAATGGGGAGCATCGAGGCAACGCAGCAGGCCGACGTCGACCGCACTGCGTTCGAGCGCGAGATGGCGGAGGCCAGATTGCAGGTTCTGCAGGCCCAGATCGAGCCGCACTTCCTGTTCAACACCTTGGCCAACGCACGCCGCCTCTATGACACGGATCGACCAGCCGGCGGAAGGATGCTCGAAAACCTGATGCGCTATCTCGAAGTCGCATTGCCGCGGATGCGCGACAGCGAAACGACGCTCGACGGGGAAGTTGAGCTTGTCGAGGCGTTCCTGCGAATTCAGCAGATACGCATGGGACGGCAGCGCCTGACGTTCAAGATTGACGTACCAGCGCCGTTGCGTGGCCGCGCGGTGCCGCCGATGATGCTGTTGACGCTGACCGAGAACGCGATCAAGCACGGCCTGAATCCCGCGCCCGCGGGTGGCCTGATCCGCGTCACGGCGCGGTCCGAGAACGATCGCCTGATGCTGAGCGTGGCCGATACCGGCGTCGGCTTCGCACTGGGCTCGGGGGCGGGCATCGGACTCGCCAACATCCGCGCGAGGCTAGCCGCGCAATTCGGCGATCGGGCGCAATTGATGCTCGCAAACAACGAATTCGGCGGCTGCACATCAGCCATCGAACTCCCGCTCACGCCATAGCGGATTCACCCGATGAACTTGCCGGCTACACTCGCCATCGGAGAAGACGCTCCTGCTTTGTTCACCCTGAGTGCTGCCCTGCGCCTTGCGTTGCGGCGCGTATCGTGGCGCATTTTCGGGACGACTCTAGCGATTTCGATGGCGCTCGATGTATGGCTCCTTTTCGACATCGATTTCGCAAGGGGGACGGAAAGGGCTGTTGTTCCGGACGAATATATATCCGCCGCAATCACGAGCCTGCTGATGGCATTGGCGATCATGTCTACGACCCTCGTGGCCGATGAGTTCGTGGCGCGCGGAGCAAAACGGCTGTCGGCCTACACCTGGGCAGTCGTAATCGGGTCGGCGGCAGCAGCGCTCACTCAGTTTCAACTGTTTGATTGGCTGGATCTACGCACCGCGTACGATGGCATCAGCTCCCCCCGCCGCGCAGCTCTACTCGACGCCACGAGGGTATTTTTCGAATACCTGATCTGGGGTTCAATCATCGTGTTCATCTACGCCAGCCGCCGCGACGCGTTGCGCGCTCGAGAGCGGATGAACAAGGCGCGGGTGCATCGCGCCGAGGCGCAGCGACGCGCGCTGGAATCACGCCTGCAGGCGCTTCAGGCGCGGGTTGAGCCACAGTTTCTGTTCAACACGCTGGCGCAGGTGCACACGCTGTACGATGTCGATCCCTTGAAGGCCGGGCGCGCACTCGATGACCTGATCGTCTATCTGCGCGCCGCACTTCCACATCTGCGCCAATCCACATCCACGCTTGAGCGCGAAGTGGAACTTGCGAACTCGTATCTGAACATCGCGCGCCTGACGCTCGGTGAGCGATTCGCATTCGATATCGACGTGCAATGCTCGGCGCAGGACGCGTCGATGCCACCGATGATATTGCTGCCGCTGCTCGACCGCCTTCTGGAACGCCTCCCATCGCCGTCGATCGACGGCGCAATCCACGTCAGCGCACGGGCACCGACTAGGCAAGCTTCACCTCGAGATACTGGTCAATGGCGCAAGCGTGGCGACTGGCCGAGGCACGGATGTTGGCGACATCCAGGATCGCCTGCGCGCACTCTATGGAGAAGCGGCCAGCCTCGTCGTCGAGACCGTACGCAACCGAACCGTGCACGTCGCAGTGGAGATACCGCATGCATCGACCCAGCGCGATCATCGCTGAAGACGAGCCGCTGCTGCGCGGCGAGCTCAAGGAAGCGTTGGCCGAACTCTGGCCCGAAGCCGAACTCAAGGCGGAAGCGGAGAACGGGATCGAGGCGATTCGCGCATTGGAGACCCACCGGCCGGACGTCCTGTTCCTGGACATCCACATGCCGGGCATGAACGGGCTTGAAGTCGCGCGCGTGGCGAGCGGCCGCTGTCACATCGTCTTTGTCACCGCTTATGATAACTACGCTGTCACCGCGTTCGAGCAAGGCGCGGTGGACTACGTGATGAAGCCTTTTTCGCCCGCGCGCCTGGCTACCGCGATTGCCCGCGTCAGGACGCGCATCGATAACGCGCCGGCCAACCTCGACGGCCTGTTGAAAGCGCTGGCGGAAAATGCGGACCGCGCACGTTCCTATCTACGCTGGATTTCCGTCGGTGAAGGCCGGGCTGTGCGCCTGATCACCGCCGATGAGATCTGCTATTTCCAAGCCGACAACAAGTACACCTTGGTCGTCACGCCATCGAGCCAGTCCTTGATCAACAAGACGATCAAGGAGCTGCTCGATGAGTTGGACCCAGACGTCTTCTTCCAGATTCACCGAGGCACGATTGTCAACGCCAACTTCATCGCGGCAGTGGATCGGGACCTGCGAGGACGCCAGGAGGTTCGCCTGAAACAGCGCAAGGAAACCTTGCCAGTAAGCGCCTCTTTCGCGCATCGCTTCAAGCAGATGTAGCGACGCCCCGGCGTGGTGCGTCGTCGCAGAGTCGCGACTTGAGCCGTAGCCCGCCATCAAACACGCATCGAATTCGTCGGGTGCGATCGCAATTCATACCAAAAATTACGGAACTCGTCGACAAATGATTGAAGGCGGCGAACCGCCTCGCCTATCTTTCAGTGGTATAACAACTGCGAGACCGACGTCTAGCGAGGGCGGCGTCGCGCGAGGACGGCAACGTCCTGCGACCCTGCGCCCTCCTCAGGGAGCCCTAATTGCAAAAACAATCTCTGCGCTGGCTGTCGGCCGGCGCGCTCGCGCTCGTATCAAGCGCGGCGTTGGCAAATTTCCACACCTTCGTCGTCGATGAGGTCTATTCGGACGCCACCGGCACGGTCCAGTATGTCGTACTGCAAGAGGCGTCGGTCAGCAACAACGAAGACCTGTTTGCGACGCAGCGGATCACGAGGACGGTTGCCGGCGCGCAGTTCAAGGCCTTCGTGTTCCCGAACGATCTGCCAAGCAAAGCGACCGCAAGCAAATACGTCTTGATTGCGACGCAATCCTTTGCGGCACTTGGAGTGATCACGCCCGACTACATCGTGCCCGACGGATTCGTTCCGATCAGCAACGGGCTGATCGACTTCGCCACCGTTGACGAAATCAGCTACACGGCGTTGCCAACGGACGGCGGGAACGCCCTTTATCGCGATGGCACCCGTCGACAAAATGTCGCGAAGAATTTTGCGGGCCAGACGGCCTCCGTCGGCCCCGCCGTCGCCGCACCCAACTACCAAGGGTTATGGTTCAATCCGAACGAATCGGGTTGGGGCATCAACTTCGCCCATCAAGGCGACCTGATCTTTGCCTCGTGGTTTACCTACGATCTTGCCGGCAAAGGCACCTGGCTGGTCACAACGGCCAGCAAGACCACGGGTGCGACGTACACGGGGCAGCTGTTCCAAGGGACAGGGCCCGCCTTCAACGCCGTACCGTTCCCGCCGCTGGGCAGTCCCGGCGGCGCAGCGATCGGCGGCCTGGGCGGGACCGCCACGGTGACCTTTACCGATGCCAACAATGCGACCTTTACCTACACCGTTGCCGGCATCACCCAGACCAAGGTCATCACCCGACAATTGTTCGGACCGCAGCCGGTGTGCACGTTCGGCGCGCAACCGAACCTGGCTCTTGCGACCAACTACACTGATCTGTGGTGGGCGAGTCCGCCGGGCTCGGAAGCGGGCTGGGGCGTCAATCTCACCCATCAAGGCGATACGCTGTTCGCCAGCTGGTTCACCTACGACCTCGACCACACGCCGATGTGGCTGGTGGCGACGGCGAGCAAGACGGTGGCCAACACTTACGCGGCACCGCAGCTGTTCAAGCTCTCCGGACCGGCGTTCAATGCGGTCCCCTTCCCGCCTCTCGGCGCAGTCGGCGGACCGACTGGGGCCTCGGTGGGAACCGCGACCTTCGTCTTCAGCAACGGCAACGCGGCGAGCTTCACGTACACGGTCAATGGCGTGACGCAGACCAAAGCCATCACCCGCGAAGTGTTC
This sequence comes from uncultured beta proteobacterium, assembly GCA_963749795.1. Taxonomy (GTDB): domain Bacteria; phylum Pseudomonadota; class Gammaproteobacteria; order Burkholderiales; family Casimicrobiaceae; genus PALSA-1003. The sequence goes on along the minus strand of CAVVOR010000010.1, from coordinate 304,469 downwards.
AACGGCACCGGCACGGTTTGCCAGTGAGCCATCGGCCGCAGTGTCCTGGAAGGCAGAACCGAGTAGCGCGATGCCGCGCAGCATCTGCAGGATTGCGTTGCCCCGCTTCTTCCAGGAGCACCGATTGAGACGATTAATTTTCAACTGGCTGCTGGCGGCCGCGCTAGCGCTCTCATCAAGCACGACGCCCGCAGTTGCGGCCGTCAATTATCAAGGCCTCTGGTTCAATCCGAACGAATCGGGGTGGGGAGTCAACTTCGCCCATCAGGGCGACCTGATCTTTGCCTCGTGGTTTACCTACGACCTGTCGGGCAAAGGCACCTGGCTGGTCACCACGCTGAGCAAGACCACGGGCACGACGTACACGGGACAATTGTTCCAGGGTAGCGGCCCCGCCTACGATGCGGTGCCGTTTCCGCCGTTGGGCAGTCCCGGCGGCGCGGTGATCGGCGGCCTCGGTGGGACTGCGGCAGTAACGTTCATCGATGCGGACAACGCGACGTTCACCTACACCGTCGCGGGCATCACGCAGACCAAAACCATCACCCGGCAATTGTTCGGGCCGCAGCCGGTATGTACGTTCGGCGCACAGACAGACCTGACACTGGCGACAAACTACACCGACCTGTGGTGGGCGAGCCCGGGCGGCTCGGAAGCCGGCTGGGGAGTCAATCTCACGCATCAGGGCGACACGCTGTTCGCCAGCTGGTTTACCTACGATCACGACCATACACCGATGTGGCTGGTCGCGACCGCAAGCAAGGCGCTGGCCAAGGTCTACAACGCATCGCAACTCTTCAAACTGAGCGGACCGGGGTTCAATGCGGTCCCGTTCCCACCGCTGGGTGCCGCCGGCGGGCCGACCGGGGCGTCGGTGGGAACCGCGACCTTCGCGTTCAGCAGCGGCAACGCGGGCAACTTCACCTACACCATCAACGGCGTAACGCAGACCAAGGCGATCACCCGGGAAATTTTTACCCCGCCCGGGACCGTGTGCCAGGAAGTGCAAGCGGCCTCGGCAGTCAAGGGCCTGTGGGTCGGAAAAACAAGCGTCAACGAAGCAGTCCTCGCACTTATCACGCAGGACGGCACCTACTACATGCTTTATTCGATGCCGGGCACCACAGGCGACGCCGGCGTCCTCCAGGGCTCGTCTACTTCGGTCAACGGAAAATTCGCGTCACAGGGTGGGATGACTTTCCAGATCGCAAACCTTGCCGAAACGGGCGCCAGCGGATACGACACTGCGGTGAACGGCGACTACGTGCCACAGAGCAGTCTGCAACTGACCGTCAGCAGTTCGCTGGGCACGCGCACTCTGGCAGCCACTTATGTCGCGGGATCCGAAACGCCGCCCAGCCTCGCCGACGTTGCCGGCAGCTATGTGGGCAAAACCGGGCACGCGGGAGGCGAGGTCAGAGCAACATTTACCGTGGATACCAGCGGCAACATTGTGGCTACGAATGTCTATTGCACGATCCACGGGACGATCAGCCCCCTGCCTTCGCTTAACGCGTTCACTTTCACAGTTCAGCCCAATGCCAACTGCATTTTCGGCACGGATCCCACTCCTGGCGTCTTGTATTACGACGTTGCGATGCATCGGCTTCACGGCTTTTTGCAGTTCTCTGACCGTGCCGACCAATTCTATTTGATCGGCGACAAAAATTAAGCGCGAGCTGGACTCGTCGATGCGAGGCTGTCGATGAGACGCCGCGGATTTCTGGGGTCCACGCTGGCTGGTGTCGCCATGCTCGCCGGCTGCAGGGGCAGCGACGATGCAAGCAACGCGAGCGTCGACTACGCGCTGACCGAAGGACAAGCGCTGCGCTCGTTCAACGTACTGCGCAATGAAAGCCCGCTGCCTGGCAAGTTCATCGCCACGCTTTTCGCAGCTCCCGGGCCGCAGATGGTGAGCCCCGGAACGACCACGTCCATGCTGCTTTACAACAAGTCGCATCCGGGACCGCTGATCGAACTCGTCGAAGGCCAGCACGTCGCGATCACGCTGCAGAATGGACTCGCCAACGACACCACCATCCACTGGCACGGGCTGCCCATTCCCGCAAATCAGGACGGCAATCCGATGGACCCGGTCCCTGCTGGCGCCACGCGCGTCTACGAATACGATCTGCCGGCGGGTTCCGCCGGAACCTACTGGTACCACCCTCATCCGCATCTGAATACTGCCGAGCAGGTGGCCCGAGGTCTCGCCGCGCCGTTGATCATCCGGGCCGGCGCCGACCCACTCAGCCACATCCCCGAGGTCACGCTGTTCGTTACCGGCGTTCGATTGGATGCCAATGCGGAGATTTCCCCCGACAACGCCATCGACTGGACTATCGGCCGCCAGAACGAACTGCTGCTGGTCAATGGAAGCCGTCTTCCGGTTCACTCGGTGCGGCCGGGAGCTACGCAACGCTGGCGCGTCGTCAATGCGTCGGCGTCGCATCATTTTCGTCTCGCCCTGGAAGGCCACACACTGACGCTCGTCGGAACCGACGGCGGCCTGCTCGGCGCCCCGGTCGCCGGGCTCGCTGAAATCATCGTCGCGCCGGCGCAGCGCGTCGAAATCGTCGTGACCATCGACGCGGCGCCCAATGCTCGCTACAGGCTGCAGGCGCTGCAGTATCAGACGGACCTGCTCGGTCTGGGTGTCTATACTGATACGGACTTGATGACCGTAGCGACGACCGCCGAGACGGCCGCATTGCCATTGCCAGTGCCTTCAACGCTTCGGCCTATCAGCGACCTGGGCGTGGCCACCGCCACTCAACAGGTCGAGCTGAGCGAAGTCTCGAACCTGTGCACGCGCAGCGGTGCAACAGTGACTTTCCTGATCAACGGAAAAATATTCGATCCCGATCGCGTCGACCTCACCAGCACGGTCGGAAGGGTCGAGCTGTGGGACATCGTCAACAACACGGGGATGGCACACCCTTTTCACATCCACGGCACGCAATTTCAGCTGGTTTCCACGCGGGTCGGGACCGTGGAGACGCCGGCGCCCTATCTCGCGTGGATCGACACGATCTTGATTCCGCCCAAGCACGCCGCGACCATCAAAGTGCAGCAGATGTTCCCGGGGAAGCGGATGTTCCACTGCCACATTCTCGAGCACGAAGACAACTGCATGATGGCAATACTCGACGTGCAAGCAGCCCACGCTTAAGGCGCCGCGCGCCGCCGCGTTACGCTTTGCTCTGGCGCGCGATCCAGCGTGTCAAAGGTCGCCACTGCTCCAGGTCCTGCTCGGCACGTGAATGCGGAAGATCGGCGATCGAAAGCCCGTCGCGCGCGCAATGCACATACACCTGCGTCGCTCGAAGATGTGCCACGACCGGAAAATCCGACGCCTTCAGGAATTCTTCCAGTTCGCCGGCGCTGTGCGTTCGCGGGTCGACGCGCATTGCGACCATGCCGACGGCGACGTCGCCTTTCTTGATCGCTTTGTATTCGCGGATCTGCTCGAGAAAATGTCGCGTTGCCGCCATGTCGAAAGCGCTGGGTGACACGGGGACAAGCATGATGTCCGCGCGACGCACGGCGTCACGCAGCGACTCGCCATGCAGACCGGCCGGCGTATCGATCACCAGCCATTGAGGATTGTGCTCTTTGAGGTCTTCCTTGCTCGCGGTCGGCGTCCAGCTCGCGATCGGAGGAAATAGCGGTGGCCTGCGCGCGAGCCATTCGGTCGCGGATCGCAGCGGATCGAAATCGGCCAGGACCACGCGCTGCTTGCGTGCCGCCAGCCAGCCGGCGACATTGGTCACCAGTGTGGTCTTGCCGCTCCCGCCTTTCGGATTGGCCACCAACAAAGTCTGCATCGCTATCCCCTCCCTGGGTAACGTCGTTCGAAACGCCGCGCCGCGCTATTGTAGGGCCATATGCTGTACGGCCATATGGGCACCCCGGTGGGCAACTGGCCCCGGTTTTCACGGGGGCGTATGCTACCATCCGCCGCATTTCGGCCTCGGCTCCGGGCGAAATCCGACGATTCGCACCCATTGCTGGAGCGGCCCCGACGCCGTGGACAATCGATGACCCATTCCCATTCCGATACTGCGCCCGCTGCGGGGGCAAATCCCGCAGCAAGCGCGAATGCGACCCCCTCGGGCCTGCAAGCCGCGCTGACCGCCCGCGCGGACGCGCCCCGTACATCGCGGCAGGTGCATCGCGGCGAATTTGAGGGCAACAAGCTGCGCAAGCGGCTGCGCCGCCAAGTCGGCCAGGCGATCCATGATTTCTCGATGATCGAGGCGGGTGACCGCGTGATGGTTTGTCTGTCCGGCGGCAAGGACAGCTATGGAATGCTCGACATCCTTCTGAGCTTGCGCGAACGAGCGCCGGTCCCTTTCGAACTGATCGCTGTCAATCTGGACCAGAAGCAGCCCGGTTTTCCGGCCGAAGTGCTGCCGCGCTACCTCGCGGCCCGCGGCGTTCCATTCCGTATTGTCGAGCAGGACACCTACAGTGTCGTCAAGCGCGTGATTCCCGAAGGCAAGACCATGTGCTCGCTCTGTTCACGCCTGCGCCGCGGCGTGCTCTACCGCGTGGCGGGCGAATTGGGCGCAACCAAGATCGCGCTGGGGCACCACCGCGACGATGTGCTGGCGACATTCTTTCTCAATCTGTTCTTCGGGGGCAAATTGAAGACCATGCCGCCGAAGCTTGTGTCCGATGACGGCAGGCATGTGGTCATCCGGCCTCTGACCTATGTGCGCGAGCGCGACCTCGCGCGTTACGCTGAAGCGATGGAGTTTCCGATCATTCCATGCACGCTATGCGGATCGCAGGAGAATCTCCAACGCAAGCAAGTGACGGCGATGTTGCGGCAGTGGCAGACGCAACATCCGGGCAGGATCGAGACCATCTTCAACTCGCTGTCGAATGTCGTCACTACTCACCTGCTCGACGCCCGGCTACGCGACTTCGGCACGATCCGCGCGACCGACGCGCCGATTGAGGACGGCGATATCGCATTCGACGACGATCCGTGCATTGATACCGCGCCGGGACAGATTCGCGTCGACATCGCGAATCTCTACTGAACATCAGCGCACAACGTCCTTGGTCTGACCGAACAGGATTTTTTTCTCGGCTTCAGTACGGACACCGCCGTGCCCGGGGTTGACGGCTTTGGCCACAGCGTAAGCGCGTTCGGTTGCGGGCCGCGACTTGATCCGCTCCTTCCACGCTTTCAGGTTGGGAAAATCATCGATATTCTGTGACTGCCGTTCAGGCAGCACCCAGGGATAGCAGACCATATCGGCGATCGAGTATTCGCCGACAATGAATTCTCGGTCGTGCAAGTGCTTGTTCAGCACGGCATAGAGACGTCCCGTCTCATTCACATAACGGTCAATTGCGTATGGCAGCTTTTCCGGGGCGTAATGGACGAAGTGGTGGTTCTGCCCCGCAGAAGGCCCGAGGTTGGCCATCTGCCAGAACACCCACTGGATGCAGTCGAGACGCACGCGCTCGTCTTTCGGAATAAACCGTCCAATCTTGTCGGCAAGGTAGAGCAGGATGGCGCCGGATTCGAACATTGCGATCGGCGCGCCACCATCGATGGGCGCGTGATCGACGATCGCCGGGATGCGATTGTTCGGAGAAATTTGCAGGAAGTCAGGGTTGAACTGCTCGCCCTTGTTGATGTTGACCGGAACAATCCGGTACTCGAGGCCCGATTCCTCGAGAAACATCGTCACCTTGTGACCGTTGGGCGTGCTCCAGTAGTAGAGGTCGATCATCGTCTTGGGCCACGGTTTTGCATCGAAGTACTTAAACGCCGCACTTACTCCGCGGCGCTAACCTTTGCGAGTTGCGTAGTGCCTGCACGGCGCACCTGGATAACCGTGGCGATCGCAATGGTCAGGAACACGGTGATGGCCGCGGCGACACCTCGTGCGTGGCCGTGATCGATCAACGCCCCCATCGCCACGGGGCTCAAGGTTGCCCCGAGGTCAAGGCCCGAATAAACGAAACCATAGACGCGTCCGGACGCGCCGGGCGGCGTCGCAGCTCGAACGATCATGTCGCGAGACGGCCCCGTCGACCCGATCGAAAAGCCGGTCAACGCGAGCAAGGGAATGGCCCACTGCGCCGCGACCGGCGACGACGCCAGCAAGAACATCAACAGCGCGCCTGCCGCCAACCCGGTCGCGGCAACTCGATCGTGGTGCTGTGTGCGCGCCGCGAGGAAGCCGCCGGCGAGGATGCCGGTCGTGCCTCCCAGCAGGTACGCGGTGATTGCAGACGCAGCAAGGCCGAGCGGAATACCGTACGCCGCATTCAGGCTCGTACCGAGAAAGGTTTGGATACCGATCGTCGCAATGGTCAACACACAGAAATAGGCAAAGCACAGCAGAATGGGGCGTTGGCGGAATAGCTCGACGCTATTGGCGAACGTGTGTGTGGGAACGGCAGCGCCATGCGCCCTGCTCTTCAATACATCGCGCTGCGTGGCCAGCACGCCGAGCGCCACGATGCCGGCTGCACCCATTGCGAGCAATGCGATGCTCCAGCCGAACGCGCTCCCCAACCCAAAGCTCACCACCGGCGCCAGCGCGTAGCCCAGGCTGCCGCCGACGCCATGGGTGCTGTAGGCGTGGCCGAGGCGACGCGGACTCACGCTCGCGTTGAGCACGGCAAAGTCGGCAGGATGAAACACGCCATTGCCGAAGCCCATCAGGGCGACCAGGGGAAACAGCCATCCGACCGCGGGGACCAGCCCGCACAGGAGGGTGCCGACGGTCAGCAGCGCTAAGCCCCCCAGCAACACCGGCCGAGCACCGTAGCGGTCGACAGCGAAGCCTGCGCCGAATTGGCAAATGCCGCTCGCGACGTAAAACACGCTCACCAAGGCTCCCAGCGTCGCGTAACTGACGCCGAAGTCGGCGCGCAGCAGCGGAAACAGCGGCGGGAGCGCCAACTGGAAGAAGTGCGAAAGCGCGTGCGCGCTGCCGACGACACCGATAACTTTCGCGTCCGCACGGAACGGGACCGCGGGACTCGCATCCAACGCTGGCATGGTGATTGAAGAAGGCTTAAGAGCCTCCAATATACTGCATCGCGGCAAAAGCCGGCGGCGTAAGCCCGGAAATGCCTCCAGCGACTCGGGGCGCGGCAACGCACCCCAGGGGGCGTCAATGAAACCTGTCAGCCGATTTTTGCCGATCCATTCTGCGAGACGAGGAGACAGTCCGATGGTAGAGAAGGTCAGCAAGACCGATAAAGAGTGGAAAGCGGTTTTGGCCCCCGAACAGTATCGCGTCACGCGGCAGAAAGGGACCGAGCGGCCTTTCACCGGCGAATACTGGGACAACGAGCAGCGCCGGCCGTATCGCTGCGTTTGCTGCGGCACCCTGCTGTTCGAATCCGATACCAAATTCGATGCCGGCTGCGGCTGGCCGAGTTTCTATGCGCCCGCAGCGACGTGAGAACGTTCGCACGGCCGACGACAACGAGCCATTTCATGCGACGGACCGAAGTCATGTGCGCCGCGTGCGACGCGCATCTCGGCCATGTTTTTGACGACGGACCCGCATCCGACCGGTCTGCGCTATTGCATGAATTCCGCATCGCTGACTTCGAACCGAAAAAGTAAGCGCAATACGCGCGACCGCAACGCCCGCAATCCTCGCCAGATGCGCATTCTTCTCGCCGAAGACGATCCGATGATAGGCGCCAGCGTCCGCCGCGGGCTCGCGCAGGACGGCTTCGCCGTCGACTGGGTCGAAGACGGCCGCGCGGCCAACTGGCGCTTGCCGAGCATGTGCATGACGCTTTGCTGCTCGACCTGGGGCTGCCGCGACAGGGCGGGATCGAGGTGTTGAGCGCGATGCGCCGCGGCGGCGACACGCGCCCGGTGCTGATCATGACCGCTCGCGACGCCATCGCCGACCGCGTCGCAGGGCCTCGACGCCGGTGCCGATGACTATCTGGTCAAACCCTTCGATCTGAACGAACTCGCTGCGCGCTTGCGCGCGCTGCTGCGACGGGAAGCGGGACGCGCGGCCCCGATCCTCGTCTACGGCGACGATCGAGCTCGACCCTGCAACGCGCGAGTTGCGTCTTGGCGGCGCGCCGGTGCGATCTGTCGCCGCGCGAATTCGCGCTGCTCGCGGCGCTTCTCGCGCGTCCGGGTGCGATCCTGTCGCGGACGCAGCTCGAGGAAAAGCTCTACGGCTGGGATGACGCGGTCGAGAGCAATGCGGTCGAGGTGCACATTCATGCACTGCGCAAGAAGCTCGGTGCTGACGTTATCCGCAACGTACGCGGAGTAGGCTGGATGCTGGTCAAGCCGCAGGGTCGCATGGTCATCGGCGCTCGCTCGATGAAATCGATCCGCCGCGACCTGCTGGTCTGGCTGCTGACCGGCCTTACGCTCGCAATCGTCGCGGCGTCGATCGGTACCTACCTTCGTGCCCGCGAGTCGAAGCCAACGCGCTGTTCGACTATGAGCTGAAGGAAATGGCCGCCTCGCTGACCGACGCCCCTTTCGCGCCAGGACCCGTCGGTTCCACTGCGCTCGGCCCGGGCAGCAACGCGTTGCTGGTGCAGATCTGGGACCGGCAACGGAGTTCAGCTCTATCTCTCGCAACCGCACCGCGTGCTGCCGCAAAACGCGCAACTGGGTTTCACGACGATTGCGACCAGCCGGCTCCTGGCGCGTATTCAGCACGCTGGCTGACGGGCAGGTCGTTCAGGTCGCGCAGCCGATGAGTGCGCGGCGCGAGCTCGCCGCAAGCATGGCGTTGCGCACCGTCATGCCTCTGCTGATCGCCTTGCCCATCCTGGCAGTGCTGATCTGGCTCACGATCGCTCGTGGCCTGCGACCGCTGGAACGCGTGGCCGACGCCGTCGCGCGTCGCTCGCCCAGTGCGCTCGAGCCATTGGGCGAAGCGCGATCTGCCGAGTGAAGTGCAACCCCTCGTCAGCGCGCTGAACGGGCTGCTCGGTCGCTTGCGCCACGCTCTTGACACGCAGCGCTCTTTTATCGCCGACGCCGCGCACGAGTTGCGCACGCCGTTGACGGCGTCCATCTGCAGGCGCAATTGGCCGAGCGGGCGACGAACGATGGCGAGCGTTCAGTCGCGCTCAGCGATCTGAAAGGCGGGCTCGAGCGCGCCACCCGTCTGGTCGAGCAGCTGCTCACCCTGGCGCGCGAAGAGCCCGGGGTTGCCGCTCCCGCGCTGCACATGCGGACTTGTCGATGCTCGCGCGCGATGTCGTCGCCGACCTCGCACCGCTGGCCGGCGCGAAGCGCATCGACCTCGGCCTCAAAGCTGAGACGCCTGTATCCGTCCGGGGCGATGCCGACGCCTTGCCACGCTGATTTCCAACCTGGTCGACAACGCGCTGCGGTACACGCCGGTGGATGGCCGCGTAGACGTCGTCGTCACGAATGAGCACGGCAAGCCGCAACTTGCGGTGCGCGACACGCGGCCCCGGTATCCGCTGAATCCGAGCGCGCGCGCGTATTCGATCGCTTCTACCGCGGCACCTCCGCCGGCGACGTCGCGCGCGGCAGCGGACTCGGACTCGCGATCGTCAAGCGTATCGCCGACCGCCACGACGCCGTCATCGAAGTCGGTCGATGGCATCGGGGGCCTCGGGGCCCCGGCGACCGCGGCGCTTTCCGGGATCCAGCTGACATTTCCGCCCTTCTCCCCGAACGCAGCGTCGACGTCCGTTAGCCCATGCGCCCGTTGCGAAATAACGCGCGCTTAAGTTTCGCTTAAGTATCCATCACTAGTCTGCCCCTATCGCCGTAGCGCGGATTGCCGTCGTCACGGCCACCCATTCGAAGGAGAAACGATGCAATCGAACTCATTTCGAGCGCAGCGCCATTGCTGTTGCAGTGGCCGCTGCATTCGCCATCGGCGTAGTCAGCGCCGAACGCATAGGGCCGTCCGCTGCAAACGCGGCGGTCGCCGCTGCGCGCGCCCGTTGCCACCGCGGCACCGCTGGTTGCTTTGCCCGACTTCAGCGCGCTCGTCGATCAATACGGTCCGGCAGTCGTCAATATCAGCGTCACGTCAGACGGACGCAAGGTCGTCGCACGCGATGACGACGACGGCGATGATGATGACGACGGCGGTGCAAACGCGCTGCCTCCGCAACTCCGCAACTCGCCATTCTTCCGCAATTTGCCGCAGATGCCCCGCCGTGGCCCGACGCGGGGCGTGGGCTCCGGATTCATCGTCGATGCCAACGGTATCGTCCTGACCAACGCGCACGTTGTGACGGGGCCGACGAAGTACTGGTCAAGCTCACCGACAAACGCGAATTCACCGCCAAAGTATTGGGCGTCGACAAAGCCACCGACGTCGCCGTCCTGAAAATCGACGCCAAGAATCTGCCTTCGGTGAAGATCGGCGATCCTGCGCAGACGCAGGTCGGCGAGTGGGTGGTCGCGATCGGCCAGCCGTTTGGTTTCGAGAACACCGTCACCTCGGGCATCGTCAGCGCCAAGGCACGCGCGCTGCCTGAAGATTCCTACGTACGGTTCATCCAGACCGATGCTGCGGTAAATCCCGGGCAATTCCGGCGGCCCTCTGTTCAACTTGAGGGGCGAAGTCATCGGCATCAACTCGCAGATTTTCAGCCGTTCCGGCGGCTTCCAGGGTCTGGCGTTCGCTATCCCGATTGATCTGGCCATCCAGGTCAAGGACGAAATTCAACAGCACGGCAAGGTCACGCACGGCACGCTTGGGCGTAGGCATTCAGGACGTCAATCAGGCGCTGGCCGAACAATTTCGGGCTGAAATCGCCGACGGGCGCATTGGTGAGTTCGGTGCAAAAGGACAGCCCGGGCGCCAAGGCCGGCTTGCAGGCAGGTGACGTGATCCTCAAGTTCAACGGCGAACTTATCACCGGGTCCTCCGACTTGCCGCCTAAAGTCGCCGTGCTGAAACCGGGTTCGACCGTGACCTTGGACATCTGGCGCAACGGCGCTGAAAAACAGTTGAAGGCAACGATAGGCACGATGGACGACAAGAATGTGGTCGCTCGCAGCGACCGCAAGGATCTCGGCAAAGCTAAGCTGGGCATTGCAGTGCGCCCGCTGACGCCGGAAGAACGGCGTGGCAGCGACGCTAGCGGCGGCGTCGTCGTGGAAGACGTTGCCGGCGCAGCTGAGCGCGCCGGCGTGCGGCCGGGCGATGTCATCGTCGCAGTAAACACGACGCCGGTGAAGGACGTAGAGCAGCTGAAAGATCTGGTTGCGAAGTCCGGCAAGACGGTCGCATTGCTGATTCAACGAGAGAACGTGCAGATTTTCATTCCGGTGGCGCTGGGCTGAAGTGGGAGTGATCCCGCAGCGTTGAATCGCATCTTGTTTATCCGGCGCTGATGTTCGCGTCGGTTCCCCAAGCGGACGGTGACCCCGTCCGTTTTTTTGGGCCCAACGCCAAGCGGCGGATTCCTGAAAGCGTCGAGCGCTCGCGTGAACGGTGGCCTGCGAAAGGCTTTTTGACAGCAGGGGTCTTGACAGCGGTCGATATTATTGTGATATCATTCCAATATCGCCATGCCGCTCAGCGCCGAAATCTCGGATGTCGCTGGGAGCAGAGATCGAGATGGCGTCAACGTGGGAGAGTCCCGATGAACAACAATGCAGATCCCAGCCCCGTCAGCAATGCGCATCGCGAGCGGGAGATTGTCACGTGGAACGGCTTCGTCGCTCTCGCGGTAGGCCTGGCACTGATCGCGTATGGCATCTGGCAGCTGGTGCGACATGTCGTATATGTCGGCGGCGGGATCTCGGTCGGGGGACTCGCCGGAGGCATCGGCATGTTTCTGTTGCTGTTCGTACTCGGGGCGCTGGTACTGGCGGGCCTCTACACGCTGCAACCGAACGAGGGCGCGATCATTCAGCTCTTCGGCAACTATCGCGGCACCACCCGTGTGCCCGGACTGCGGGGCACCAACCCTTTCTACACGCGACGGAAGATTTCCTTGAGGGCGCGCAATCTCAATGGCGAGCGCCTCAAAGTCAACGACAAGCGTGGCAATCCGATCGAGATCGCGGCTGTCGTGGTCTGGCACGTCAGCGATACCGCGAAGGCGAGTTTCGACGTCGACAACTACGAGAACTACGTCAAGCTGCAGAGCGAAGCGGCAGTGCGACATCTCGCTTCTTCGTTCGCCTACGATCATGGCGACTTGCAACCGGCGGGCGAGCCCGAACCGACTCTACTGGTGAGCGGCGATATCGTGTCGCGCGCGCTAGTGATTGAACTCCAGCAGCGCCTGGCCAAGGCCGGTGTCGTCGTGGAAGAAGCGCGCCTGATGCATCTGGCCTACGCACCCGAAATCGCTCAGGTGATGCTGCGGCGGCAGCAGGCCGAAGCGATCATCGCCGCCCGTACCAAGATCGTCCATGGCGCGGTGTCGATGGTCGAAATGGCGCTCAACGAGCTATCGGACAAACAGGTTGTCAATCTCGACGACGAGCGCAAGGCGGCGATGGTTAGCAACCTGATGACCGTGCTTTGCGCCGAGAGCGAAGTGCAGCCAGTGATAAACACCGGCACGTTATACAACTAGAGGTCCGCTCACTTCCGTACATCACTTTCGTACATCACTTGCGTAGATCACTTGCGTAGATCACTTCCGTACATCACTTGCGCATAACAGCGCAACAACGAGGGAGGCATCGATGATCATCGTACATGCGAAGAACGCAAAGCTCTGGTCGGCGCTGGGTTCGGGCGCCGGGTTGCTCCTCGGTACGTTCGTCGGCAATAGCCCGGCGGGTTTGGCACTGGGCGCCATTGCAGGCTTCGGCCTTGCTCTGTACGCGGGCCGTCCTTCGCAACGCGCCCGCGAACCGCGCCGGGCCGCATTCCCGTAGCGCAGGAAGACCCATGCGCCGGATTGCGCTTGCATTGTTCGTGGCGACCTTGGTCGCCTGCGCTGCCTATATCGTGGGCACAAGCTCCGAACTGCCCGCGCGGGTCGCGTCGCATTTCGGTGCCGGAGGCGGGGCCAACGGCTGGATGCCGCACGACGCCTATCTGCTCTTCATGCTCGGCCTGTGCGTTCTGATGCCGGGCGCCGTCGTCCTCATTCTGACGCTGGTGCCGCGAGCGATCCCGAAACGCGCCAACATCCCCAATCGCGAATATTGGCTATCCGAATCGCGCCGGGACCAGACCCGTGTCACGCTGACAAGCTTTGGCTGCGTGCTCGGGTCTTTGCTGTCGCTGTTCATCGCCGGCGTGCATTTCATCCTGATCCGAGCCAATGAGGTGTCCCCGGCGCATTTGCCAGGCCCGCTGTTCGTTGCCACGCTTGTTGCCTTCCTCGCCGCACTGGCGCTCTGGGTTGTCGCGCTGCAAGTCCGCTTTCGAGCTCCGAGGTGAGCGCGGCGGTTCTCCCCGCGAATCGCTCGGCGCTTCGCCGCGCCGATAACCGTCTGCCAGCAACTGTCTGGCAAGTGACTCGCAACTGAGCGGCGCCTCCCTGCGATTCACTGACGACCGACAGGCAACTGAGGGCAAATGAGCGCGGCCGACAAAAAAGCCTTTCTCCTTCGTCTCGATCCGGCCGTATGGGCTGCCATCGAGCGCTTGGCCGTCAGTGACTTGCGCAGCGTCAATGCCGAAATCGAATACCTGTTGCGCGATGCGCTGCGACGGCGCAACGTCGTCGCGCCTCATTTTCCCGACCCCGCGTCCGAACCCGCCCCTGCCTCGACTGCGAAAACTCGTGCCCGCCGAGTGGATTGAGCATCTACAAGCTGCGCTGGGGGACGCTCCTGCGTTCGCCGGCTATTCGCTGCGTCCCGCCGCTCGCAATGACGAAACGATGCTGTACGACCTTCACCGCGAAGCGATGCGTGACTATGTCGATGCGACCTGGGGCTGGGACGAAGCATGGCAACGCGCGCATTTTTCCCGCACCTACGCGGCCGCGCGCAATGCGGTCATCGTTCGCACCGGCGCGTCGCCGCGTGACGCAGGGCGGGTGAGCCTGACGCGTCACTGGCGCAAGATTTTTCTGCGCGATGTAGAGTTGGTCGCAGCCGAGCGCAATCGTGGTATCGGCGGCGCGGTCGTCGCTGCGATCATCGACATGGCCCGCGCTGACAATCGCTACGTCGAACTGTATGTGCTCGACCGCAACCCAGCCCAGCGCCTGTACGCGCGACTCGGATTCCGGGTCATCGCCGAGGATGGCGCGCGGCGCAAAATGCGGGTGGATTGAACGCGGCTCGCCTGGCGCGACGACCGCCGCGACTATTGCTTGCGGAGCACGCGCGCGAGCCAGCCCGCGATATCGCGAATTTCTTCGAGGCAGAGCGAGTGCTCCATCCGGTAGCTGTGCCACTCGACCTGGCAACCGTTCTGGACCAGTGCGCGTCGCGACGCCTCACCCCATTCGTAGCGAACGACCGGATCCGCCGTCCCGTGGCCCATGAAAATCGGCACTTCACGGTTCACCGCGGCCATTTCGGCAGACAAGTTTTCGGGCTGCACCACGTAAGTCGACAGCGCCATGATGCCGGCGAGACGCTCGGTGTGGCGCAAACCTGTATCCAGTGCGACCACGCCTCCTTGTGAAAAACCTGCGAGCACAATGCTCGAGGCAGGTATGCCGCGACTCTTTTCGCGCGCAATAAGCGCCTCGATTTCGTTTCGCGACTGCAGCACGCCTGCGACGTCGGCACGATGATTGAGATCGACACCGACGATGTCATACCACGCGCGCATGCGCATGCCGTTATTGATCGTAACGGAGCGCACCGGCGCATGCGGGAAAACGAACCGAACCGCGGGCAAGGCCGGCAATCCGAGTTCGGGAATAAGGGGGACGAAGTCATTGCCGTCCGCGCCCAGGCCATGTAACCAGATTACGCAGGCCGTTGGTTCGGCCCCGGTTTCGCGTTCGACGGTTTCCAATAGTTGCACGTCTCTACTCCATCAAGGAGAGCTGCCTATTCTACGCATGCCTGCGGAGGCCCACTCAGCGCGCACGGCGCGCCCTGACGGCATCCAGCTGCTCGCAGAGCGCACGTGCACCTTCGAGCAGGCGCGGCGTATTCCGGTTTATCGTGTCCGCATTGAGGACAATCAGGTTGTCGGCGCGCACCGCGCGCAGATCTTTGAATGGCCGCCAGATATCGAGTCCGTCGCTTTGTCCCTCTACCGTGGTGGCGACGATCGCTTCGGGATTCAGCGCCACAACTGCCTCAACGCTGACGGTGGGAACCAGCACCCGCAGGTCGGCGAAAATGTTGGTACCGCCGCACGCACGAATGACGTCATTGATGACATGGCGTCCTGCGATGGTCAACAGCGGCTGCTTCCAGACCTGGTAAAAAAGCGACACCGGCGACTTGCCGCCGTAACGCGCGCGCAGTCTGTCCACGCCTTCGCCGAACAAACGCGCTGCGTGATTGGCCGTGGCTTCGGTTCCTGCCAGCCGGCCGAGCGCGATCAGCGCGCGCGGAATGTCGGCCATCACTTGCGGTTCGTTGTAGAAAATCGGTACGCCGAGCGTGCGCAGCTTATCGAGTTGGGATGCCGCGCTGCCGTTTCCCCAAACTACAATCAGGTCCGGCTTCAAACTGACCACGCGCTCCATGTCGAGCAACGCACTATCGCCGATGCGCGTGATTTTTGCCGCTGACGCGGGATAGTCGCTGAACTCGACCGTGCCGACAATGCGATCGCCAGCGCCGGCCGCGAACAGCAGTTCCGTCAGATGAGGCGCAAGGCTGATGATCCGTTGTGCTGGCGCCGCCAACGAGACCCGTCGCCCGCTGTCATCGATGACCGAAACGGTCGCGGCTGTGGCGCCACCCGTCGCCTGTGTTACTAACACGAACCATCCTACGCACATCAGCCATGCCAGAAGCGTCGGGCGCGCGCAGTCCGGCCCGGGCCGAGCACTGACCGCGCGAAGCGTCGTAGTTTCTGTCATTCCGCGACGAAGATTACGCGATCATCGACGGGAACTTCCTTGACCGCATGACCGAACGCGACCGACAAGCTACCGGCATTCATCACCTGGTCGATCAGGCCGGCTTCGACCCGCGTGCCGCCCGCGAAAAGCATTGCATGCGTGCAGAAGCGACGCGCGAGATTCAAGTCGTGGATCGACAGCACAATCGCCTTGTTCTGTTCAGTCGCCAACGAGCGCAAATGCGCCAGCACCAGAATTTGGTAGTGGAGATCGAGATGCGCGACGGGCTCGTCGAGCAGCAGCAGCGGAACATCCTGGGCCAGCAGCATCGCCAGCGCAACGCGCTGCCGCTCGCCTCCCGAGAGCGTGGTGATGTCCCTCGTTGCCAACGCGTCGATGGCAACCTTGCGCAAGGCCTCATCGGCGATGCGGCGGTCATCGGCGCTTGCCCATTCCCAGCGTCCGAGATAAGGGTGGCGTCCCTGCAACACGGTTTCGATCACCGACAAGCGGAACGCATCGTGCGTCGTCTGCGGCAGAAAGCCTCGAACATGGGCTGCTTCGACGGGCGTGTACGCGTCCAGCGCGCGTCCAGCAAGAAGAACGCTGCCACGCTCGAGCGGTCGCAGCCGAGCCAGGGTACGCAGCAGCATCGTCTTGCCAACGCCGTTGGCACCGATGACACACCAAATTTCGCCGCGGCGCACAGTGACTTCGACATCGGTCGCCAGACATCGGCCGCCAATATTAAGCGCGAGGCCCTGGACGCGAAGCGCCTCGCCGCCCTCGCCTGCTCGTGTCGTCGTCATCGCGCTGCGCGCTGGCCCGCGCCCGCGCCGTCCCGGAGCAGCAGGAAAAGAAACACAGGCACACCGAACAGCGCGGTGACGACACCCAGCGGAAGCTGCTGAGGGGCGATCACGGTGCGCGCCACGGTGTCGCTGAGGACGAGCAAGGCGCCGCCCGCTAGCGCGCACGCTGGCACCAGCACGCGTTGGTCGTTACCCACGACCAACCGCAGCGCGTGCGGCACGACGAGCCCCACGAAGCCGATACTACCGGCCGTTGTCACGGCAATCGCCGTTGCCAATGACGCAACGACATACACCAGCCGGCGCAGGGCCGTCACATGAACACCCAGCGCCTGGGCGGTGTCCGAACCTGCAAGCAGCAAGTTGAGTTCGCGGCTAACCGGGTAGACGAGCCCGGTGCCCACGGCGAGCGCCAGCAGAGCAGGCACAAAGGTGTCTGTCGTGCCGACATCGCCCATCAACCAGAACAGCATGCCGCGCAGCCTCGCGTCCGGTGCCAGGCTCAGCAGAAGCGTCACAATGGCGGACCATCCCGCCGCCATGATGACTCCCGTCAGCAGCAGTCTCGGTGACGCATCGACGACGTCCGCCCCTTGCAGCCGCCCGATGCTGCGGCTGGCGAGCACAAACACGACGCTGATCGACAACAGCGCCCCGCCGAATGCTCCACCGTGGACCGCGAGCGAGCCCAAGCCCAGCATCATCGCTCCCAATGCGCCCGCGGCGGCGCCCCCTGACACGCCGAGCACATAGGGATCGGCGAGCGGATTGCGCAGCAAAACCTGCATCAGCGCACCCGCCAACGCCAACAGGCCCCCGGTCGCAAAAGCGGCGAGCGCACGGGGCAGCCGCAGGCGGTGAATGACCTCCGAGGCAACGCTATCGTCCGGATGCAACAGTGCGTGGAATAGGTCGCGTGGTGCAATCTCGCTGCTGCCCGTCGACAAAGCCAGCAGCAGCATCGCAGCGGCGAACAAAGCAAGGATCGCCCAAACGCGAATTGCACGGCTCACGTAAGGAACCGACTGAGAAGGTAGCGGGGAGGCATGAAGACAACTGAGCGTAGCGTGGATCGCGGTTGTTTTTCGCTGCCTCGGCGCGATCGATCGCGCGCCAGCAGCGCGCCGAGCAGGATCCATGAACCCGCAGCATACGGACAGCGGCTTTGTAACTAAGTGACTTAGCGCGATGGCATCCATGTCACGCTCAAGAAGACATTGCTGCGTGGCGTGTTGTAGAACTGCACCAGTTCGTATTCCTTGTTAAGCACATTGTTCCAGCGCAATTCCATCGACCATTGCGGCGCCAAGCTGCGGTTGACGAACAGGTTGACCAGCGCGTAGCCACCGAGGCGTGTGGAGGGATCTTCCGTGGTCGAATCGAACCGTACCCCGCTGCCGACGACTTCGACGCCACCGTTCCATGGTCCCCAGGGGCGCGTCACCACCAAGCTGCCGAATTGCCTGGAGCGTCGAGGCAGCTGCAGTCCGGTCGTCGCATCGACGGGGTCTTGCAGCGTCAATTTGGCCCGCACCAATGCGTCGTAGAGTCTGCCTTGATAGGAAAGCTCGCCACCACGTATTTTTGCCTTCGCCAGATTCTGCGGCAGAAACGTATCGAAATCAAAAACGATGAGGTCAGAAATCCGGTTCTCGAAGTAGGTAAATGCGAATTGCTGGTCGCCGCGCTGGTAGTCGATCGCCATCTCGGCGCTGGTCGATCGTTCCGGCTTCAAGTCAGGGTTGCTGAATCCCGGATAGTAAAGATCGTTGAACGTCGGCGCGTGGAAAGCGTTACCCGCGCTGGCTCGCAGGCGGAACCCTTCGCCGAATCGGTAACCGTAAGCGCCCGAACCCGTTACATGGTTGCCGAACTGGCTGTTATCGTCGTCACGCACGTTGAACTGGATTGCCTGCGCACCGTACTCACCGCCGAATCCGGCAAACGCCGAGCGCACCGTGCGACGCGTATTCGTATAGTCGACATCGCTGGCTACTTTCTGCACCAGATAGTCCAGCCCGGCGAGCACTTTCCCGCCCGCGGCGTCGATCGTGTTCTGCCAGGTTGCTTGGCCCTGGTCGGTGCGGAATACACCAGGAAATGCACCCGTGATCGTGCTGTCGTCGCGCCCACTGCCGACACGCAGCAGGCTCTGCCACCCTGGAGTGAGCTGGTTTTGAGTGTAGGCTGCGTAGCTGGTCAGCTTTTCGTGATTCTGATCGTCGGTGGTTGGCCCGCTGTCAAAATGAGTGCGTCCTTCGCTGTAGAGAGCGCTGATTCCAGCTTCGTTGTCCAGGTTGAAATGATGCGAGAACCTCGCCGAGAAGTTGACGTTGCGATAGCCGTCGCGATCGTCGTTATGCTGATCGAACGGAATGTCGGGAGTTGTCGCGTCGAAACCGTCGCTGTTCGAGTAGCCGACGACTGCCGAGAAGTCGTTCGAGTCCGAGGTGCCGCCGACCGACGCGCTGAGCGAACTCGTACGATAACTGCCGACACCGGCGACGATGCTCGCACTGGGCGACGCGCGGGCGCCTTTGGTAAAAATCTGGATAACGCCTCCGATCGCGTCCGAGCCATAGATGCTGCTTGCAGGCGCGGAAACGATTTCGATGCGATCGATCTGGTCCAGTGGAATGTTTTCGATCGGCGTCGTCCCCGCCGTTGCCGAACCGATCCGCATGCCGTCGACCAGTACGAGCGTGTGCGAGCTATTGGCTCCCCGAATGAATACGGCGCTGGTCTGCCCCGCCCCGCCATTGCTGGTAATCTCGACTCCTCCAAGCCGCTGCAGCAACTCGGGCAACGTTGTCTGCCCGGCGTCGGCGATGTCCTGGGCCGTAATGACGGTAACGGCCTGCAACACATTGCTCAGTTTCTGCGGGATCCGCGTCGCCGTTACGACGATGGGTGGGCCGACGACGAGCGGAAGATCCTGCGCGAATGTCGAAGCCGTTGCGAAGATCGCAAAAAGGAACGGCCCCACGCGAGCGCCAAGGGGCGGCGCTGCTGCGGTATTTGCCGACGGTCGCGCCGCGCCTGCGACTGTTCTCGCCTTCTTCATCCGCCCACTCCTTTTCCCATGCCGTGCCGCTTTTCTTGACGCACTGCGCAGACGCGCACAACCGAACGCGCGACAGCGGCTTCGTGCGATGCATGCCGTTAGCTTGCTAATACTGAGGAGGGGTATTCGCGCTTGCCGCCCGCGCTTAGCAATTGCCTCGCCGGGCGCGTGGACTCGCGCACCGATACGTGAGCGATCCTGCCGCACGAGGCTTAAACAAGCACCAGAAACGAGAGCACGTCGGCGTCGCCCTCCGCGACCGCTGATCGCTGACCACACAGGCCGGTCTTCGGGCTCGCGAGTAGGAACGCGTCTGCGCGCGTTCCCGTCAGCCGGCGCCTTCCCGTGTTTGACACAGTGGCGTATGCCGGACGACTTTCTCGCCTACCGTTGCGAGGGCAGCGTCGGAATTGCCGCGTCTCGATTCGCAAGACGCCGGCGCACCGACTTCCCGTTTCATTCCGCGGGAAGGAAATCCCTTGGAACACCTGGGTGGCTAACTTTACTTCTTAACTTTACTTCCTTACTTTAGTTCTCTAGCACCATCGATTGGTTCTTTGACGCGACAGAGTCTACATAGCCGCGCCGGTCAAATCAACCCGATGCCGTGCGGCCACGCGCCTGCTGCGCGGCATTCGCGTGCTGCAGAGCGTACGAGTGGTGCGCAGCAGCTTCGGCTTCGCCGACCTTGATCGGCAAGCCGGCATCGGACAGCACCGACCCGAGTGCCGAAAGACAGAGCATCACGTTTTCCGGCTTGCACGAATAACCCATCAGTCCGAAGCGCCAGATTTTGCCGGCGAGCGGTCCCAGTCCAGCACCGATTTCGAGATTGAATTCCGTCAGCAGCGTCCTTCGTACTTTCGCCTCGTCGGCGCCTGCAGGAACGTAGACGGCGCTCATTTGCGGCAGGCGCGCTTCTTCGCGCACCAGGAACTTGAGTCCCATCGCCTCCAGACCCGCCTTGAGCGCGAGATAGTGGCGTTGGTGGCGCGCCCACGCGTGCTCGATGCCCTCCTCGTTGAGCAGCAGCAGCGCCTCGTGCAACGCGAAGAGCCCATTGATAGGCGCCGTATGGTGGTAGGTGCGAGTCGTGTTGCCCCAGTAGTTAAGGATCAGCCCGAGATCCATGAACCAGCTATGCACCTTCTCCTTGCGCGCTTTGACACGTTCGACGACGCGCTCCGAGTAGGACACCGGCGACAGACCTGGCGTGCACGACAGGCACTTCTGACTGGCGGAGTAAATCGCATCGATACCCCATTCGTCGACCAGCGACCGGCGAGCCGCCGAGCGAAGTGACTGCGTCGACGATAACCAGGCAATCATGTTTGTGCGCGATCTCCGTCAGTAGCTTCGCGTCGGACAAGCATCCAGTCGACGTTTCGGCGTGAACGAAACGCCAGCACGCGCGCGTCGGGATTCGCCTTGAGCGCGTCCTCGACCTTTTGCGGGCTGACCGGCTCGCCCCAGGTGTCGTCGACGACAACCGCCTTACCACCGCAACGCTCGACGTTCTCGAGCATGCGACCGCCGAACACGCCATTGCGGCACACGATCACCTTGTCGCCGGGAGCTACCATGTTCACAAAGCAACTTTCCATTCCCACCGACCCCGGTCCCGAAATCGGAAACGTCAGCGGATTGTTTGTCCGAAACGCGTAACGAAGGAGCGTCTTCAATTCCTCCATCATCTCGACGAATGCCGGGTCGAGATAACCGATCGCCGGAAGGCTCATCGCAGCAAGAACACGCGGGTTGATTTCGGAGGGCCCGGGACCCATCAGCGTCCGCTGGGGCGGGTGGAAGGAATTGATCTTGCGAGGCAGTTTGATAGCGTTCATGGCAGGATGCTTTAAGAGTGGGTTGGTCAGGAATTGGTGCGCGTTTTCGCAATGGGTGGAGTATATAGTCTCGGTGCGATGCCGGTTTGCCTGGCAGCGCGGTAAACCAACGTCGTTCGCCGCTGTCTAAAGTTGTCGAAGCAGCGTAGAATGCGCGCCCAGGCGGCCGGCGACACAATTGCCGCGCCCGCTATGGGATCGACCCCAAGCGGATCCACCCCGCTTCGCGCAATCCAGAAACAAAATTTTTGGAGATTTGCAGATGCCCCTCGCTTCTTCCTCCGTGGCTCCCGCCTTGGATCGCTTACCAGCACTGCGCAACGTCACGCTCGACGACAAATACGAGCTGGACCACGGGCGTGTTTACCTCACCGGCGTGCAGGCGCTCGTACGCCTGCTGATGCTGCAACGACAGCGCGATTCGGCAGCGGGTCTGAACACTGCGGGCTTCGTATCGGGATATCGCGGGTCTCCGCTGGGTGGCCTCGATCAGGCGCTGTGGAGCGCGGAAAAATTCCTGTCGCGCGCTCATGTCAAGTTTCAGCCGGGACTGAACGAAGACCTCGCCGCCACGGCGATCTGGGGCAGCCAGCAGCTCCATCTTTCCCCCGGCGCAAAATACGACGGCGTGTTTTCGATGTGGTACGGCAAGGGTCCGGGTGTGGACCGCTGCGGTGACGTGTTCAAGCACGCCAACTACGCAGGCACCTCGAAGCATGGGGGCGTTCTGGTCCTCGCGGGCGACGACCATGCTGCGAAGTCGTCGACGATTCCGCACCAGTCCGATCATCAATTCTCGGCGGCGATGATCCCGGTCCTCTATCCATCGTCGGTGCAGGAAATCATCGACCTCGGCCTGCACGGCTGGGCGATGAGCCGCTACGCCGGCCTGTGGGTGGGCTTCAAGTGTGTGTCGGACACCGTCGAGAGTTCAGCATCGGTCATCGTCGATCCCGATCGTGTAAAGATCGTCATGCCCGACGATTTTCCGTTTCCGCCGGACGGCGTGCATATCCGCTGGCCCGACGCGTTTCTCGCGACCGAAGCGCGCATGCAGGACTACAAGATCTACGCCGCGCTCCACTACTGTCGCGCCAACCAGCTCAATCGCATCGTCATCGACAGCCCGCGGCCGCGACTCGGAATCATTACGTCCGGCAAGAGCTACCTCGACGTGCGCCAGGCCCTCGATGACCTCGGCATCACCGAGGCCGACGCCGCCGAAATCGGCATTCGCGTGTACAAGGTCGCAATGCCCTGGCCGCTCGAGCCCGAAGGCGTGCGTCACTTCGCCGAAGGTCTCGAGGAAATTCTGGTCGTCGAAGAGAAACGCCAGATCGTCGAGTATCAACTCAAGGAACAACTCTATAACTGGCGCGGCGATGTGCGCCCGCGCGTCGTCGGCAAGTTCGACGAAAAAGGCGAGTGGGTGCGGCCGCATGGAGACTGGCTGCTGCCTGCCACCAGCGAACTGACGCCGGCAATGATTGCGCGCGTGATTGCGCAACGCATCGCGCGGCTGAACCTGCATCCGCGAACTGCCGAAAAAATCCGCAACCGCGTCGATTTCATCAATGCCAAGGAAGCGGCGCTGGCCAAGCCGAAAATCACGCTCGCGCGCATTCCCTACTTCTGTTCGGGATGTCCACACAACACGTCGACCAAAGTGCCCGAGGGCAGTCGCGCGACGGCAGGTATCGGCTGTCACGTGATGGCGATCTGGATGGACCGCTCCACCGGTGCATTCACCCACATGGGCGGCGAAGGCGCGCCGTGGATCGGCCAGGCGCCTTTCACCGAAGAAAAACACATCTTCGCCAACCTCGGCGACGGCACTTACTATCACTCGGGCGCGCTGGCGATCCGCGCCGCAGTAGCCGCAAAAGTCAACATCACCTATAAGATCCTGTACAACGACGCCGTTGCGATGACCGGAGGCCAGCCCGTCGATGGACCGCTGACACCGGCGGACATCGCGCGACAGGTGCTCGCCGAAGGCGTCACCAAGGTTGTGGTCGTCAGCGACGAACCCAACAAGTATCCATCCCACTATTTCCCCGACGGAACTGAAATCCATCATCGGGATGAGCTCGATCATGTGCAGCGCGAGTTGCGCGAGACGACGGGTTGCACGGTCCTGCTCTACGATCAGACTTGCGCCGCCGAAAAACGTCGCCGGCGCAAGCGCGGCAAGTTTCCCGATCCGGCCAAGCGCGTCGTCATCAACGAACTGGTATGTGAAGGCTGCGGCGACTGCGGCGTCAAATCCAATTGCGTGTCCGTCGTGCCGGTCGAAACTGAATACGGCCGCAAGCGCGCCATCGATCAGAGTTCATGCAACAAGGACTTTTCCTGCGTCAATGGTTTTTGTCCCAGCTTCGTCACCGTCGAGGGTGGAACGTTGCGGAAGCCGAAAAAAGCCGACGCGATCGACTTCTCGCACCTTCCCGAACCGAGCGTGCCGGCAACCACCGAACCCTACGGCATCCTGGTCACGGGCATCGGCGGTACCGGCGTCGTGACCATCGGTGCCTTGCTCGGCATGGCGGCGCATCTCGCTGGCAAAGGATGCAGCGTTCTTGACATGGCCGGGCTCGCCCAAAAGAATGGCGCGGTCGTATCGCATATACGCATCGCCGACTCGCCTGACCAACTCTACGCCTCGCGTATTGCCGCTGGTGAAGCGAAGCTCGTTCTGGCGTGCGACATCCTGACCAGCATGGGCGATGATGTGCTCGCCAAGATGCAAAAAGGCGTGAGTCGGGCATTGGTGAACACCGCGCTGGTGATGCCCGCTGACTTCACGCGCAATGCGGACCTCAGGTTCCCCTTAGGCTCGATGGAACAGGAAATACGCGACGCGGTCGCTCCGGGCGATGCTGAGTTCGTCGATGCGACGCGGCTCGCCACCGGTCTCATGGGCGATTCGATCGCGACCAATCTGTTCATGGTTGGCTATGCCTATCAGCGGGGATTGATCCCCTTGGCCGAGGAAGCGATCATGCGCGCGATCGAGCTCAACGCGACCGCGGTCGAATCGAACAAGCAGAGCTTCCGCTGGGGACGCCTCGCTGCCGTCGACACCGCTAGAGTCACTGCCGCCGCGGTTCCGGCGGGCAAGCCCGAGTCGCAACGACTGTCGGAAACGCTCGACGAAATGGTGGCGCGTCGCGCCGAATTTCTGACTGCCTATCAGGATCGTGCTTATGCCAAGCGCTACACGGATCTGGTCGACAAGGTGCGGGCCGCGGAGGACAGCAAGCTGCCGGGCAACACGGCGCTGACCGAAGCGGTGTCCAGGTACTACTTCAAGCTGCTGGCAATCAAGGACGAATACGAAGTCGCTCGCCTCTACACCGATGGTGAATTCGAGAAACGCGTCGCAGCGCAATTCGAAGGCGACTACAAGCTGACGTTCCACTTGGCGCCTCCGCTTTCGAACAAGCCCGACGCGATCACGGGCGAAGCGAAAAAGAGCACCTACGGGCCGTGGATGATGGGCGCGTTCCGCGTGCTGGCGAAAATGAAGGGCTTGCGCGGAACGGCTTTTGACATCTTCGGGCGCACGCAAGAGCGACGCACGGAGCAACAATTGATCCTCGACTATGAAACATTGATCGACGAATGTCCTGTCGAAGCTCGCGCTGCGCAATCACGCGACGGCCGTTGAACTGGCGAGCATTCCCGAGCAGATTCGAGGTTACGGGCATGTGAAGGAGCGGCATCTGAAAGTGGCGAAAGCCAGGGAAGCAGATTTGCTCGCCGAATTTCGCGACGTGGCGGCGGGCAAGACGCCGTCGGTGGTCAAGATCATCAAAGTCGCGGCGTAGTTGCGAAGTACCCACCCGACAATGCCGATGAATCAGCCTTTCGATCTGTCCGACAAGGTAGCACTGGTAACCGGCGCCTATCGCGGCCTGGGTTTCGCGATCGCGCAGGGACTCGCCCGCGCCGGTGCGACGGTAGTATTGAATGGGCGCAAACAGGAAGCGCTCGACAAGGCCGCGAAGTTGCTCGATGCACAGGGCCTGAACGTATCAACGTCGGTGTTCGACGTGACCGACCGCGATGCCATCGGCGCTGCGATCGCCGCGATGGTCGCAAAATTCGGACACATCGACATTCTATGCAACAACGCCGGCATCCAGCGTCGTGGCGCGTTCAAGGATTTTCCCCAGGAGCAATGGGACGAGGTGATTGCGACCAACCTGACGGCGCCGTTCGCTCGTATCGCAATCGGTGTTGGCAGGAATGATTGCACGCAAGAGCGGCAAGATCATTCATATAGCGTCGCTGATGAGCGACCTCGCTCGCCCCACGGTCGTGCCCTACACGGCGGCCAAAGGTGGCGTGCGGCAGTTGACCCGGGGCATGGCCGTCGAACTGGCGCCGCACAACATCCAGGTCAACGCGATCGCGCCAGGCTACTTCGCCACCGAGATGAATCGCGCGTTGATCGATAATGCCGAGTTCAACAGCTGGGTGTGCAAGCGCACGCCCGCGGGTCGTTGGGGCCAGCCCGACGAGTTGGCCGGCCTCGCCGTTTTTCTCGCGTCGAGCGCGTCCGACTACATGACCGGGCAGATGCTCATCGTCGATGGGGGAATGAGCGTAGCGCTGTGAGCAGCGAGCAGGGGCCCCGCAAAGCGGGGATGCGAGCGCCCGCGAATCAGCGCTAGCCGCCGACACGCGCTCTTCGCATCACGCGACTAGTTGCGGAGGCGGCCGCTGTAGCAACGCGGGGCAGTAAGGTCATTGATGACGGCGGCATCGATTTGATGACGCCACGATGAAAAATCCATCGTCGCTCGGCGCCAGAATGCCCGTCGGACACTCAACTGAGTTGTCCACCGCCGCGGTGGGTTTATCGGTGGATAGTCGGTGGATTCATCGTGCACTCTGCCGATTTTTCGCGATAGACGGCTGATTTTTCGATGGTTTTCCGACCCCTTTCCGGTGCATCAAAAACTGCTTGCACAGCTTCCGACGACCTACTATGATTAGTGTTGAGTCGGCACTTGAACACAAGATATAGTAGATTTTGATTCCAAAGGGATTTCCGGACGCCCCAGTGAAGTGCCCCAGCGCAGACACTCAGCGCTCGCAGGGCCGGCTACCGGAAAGCCGCATCGGCGCTGGAACCGCGCATTTTCGGCGTAGCGTGTGGTTGGCACTAACAAGAACTAGATTTCGACAGGAGAATTGTTCATGCACGTCGCTCCCTCTGCTTCGACCCCACCGACCACGACTACGCGCAATCTGATGGCCGGAGAGACAGGCTCGCCACTGGCAGCGAACGCGGACCCGCGGCTCGCGCAATACAAGGTCATTCGTCGCAATGGCGCGGTCGTCGCGTTTGAACCGTCGAAGATCGCCATCGCCGTTACCAAGGCTTTCCTCGCCGTCAACGGCGGACAAAGCGCCGCCTCCGCACGCGTGCGTGAGCTCACCGCGCAACTGACCGATATCGTCGTCAACGCGCTGATGAAGCGCAAACCCGACGGCGGCGCGATTCACATCGAAGAGATACAGGACCAGGTCGAGCTTGCCTTGATGCGCGGCGGCGAGCACGAGGTCGCCCGCGCGTACGTGCTGTACCGCGAACGGCGTTCACAGGAACGCGCGCAGGACAAGCTGAACAAGGGCGTCAAGGCCGACGGCGTAGCGATCAATGTCAACGACAACGGCGTCAGCCGGCCGCTGGACATGGGCCGCCTCACTGAACTGGTCAAGACGTCGTGCGAGGGCCTCGCGGACGTCGATCCGGAACGCGTGCTAAAGGCGACACTCAAGGATCTGTACGACGGCGTCCCGATGGAAGAAGTACGCAAATGCGTCGTGCTGGCAGCGCGAACCTTGATTGAAAAGGATCCCGCTTACAGCCAGGTCACGGCGCGCCTGCTGCTCGATTCGATTCGCTTCGAGGCCCTCGGTGAAGAGGCCACGCACGCCGACATGGAGACCAAGTACGCCGAATACTTCCCGCGCTTCATCAAGCACGGCATCAAGATCGGCCTGCTCAACGAGGCGCTGTCCCACTTCAATCTCGAGACCTTGGGTGCAGCGCTGAAGCCTTCGCGCGACATGCAATTCGGCTATCTCGGATTGCAGACCTTGTACGACCGCTATTTCCTCGTCGATCAATACGCGCAGCATGGCAGCGCCGGTCGTCGCTTCGAGTTGCCGCAAGCGTTTTTCATGCGCGTGGCGATGGGGCTGGCTTTGAACGAGGTTCAGCGCGAAGCGCGCGCGATCGAGTTCTACAACGTGCTGTCGACGTTCGACTTCATGAGCTCGACGCCGACCTTGTTCAACTCGGGCACGCACCGGTCGCAGCTCTCGTCGTGCTATCTGACGACGGTGGCCGACGATCTGGACGGTATCTACGAGGCAATCAAGGAAAACGCCCTGCTATCCAAATTTGCCGGTGGCCTGGGCAACGACTGGACCAACGTGCGCGCCCTCGGCAGCCACATCAAAGGGACCAACGGCAAATCGCAAGGCGTCGTCCCCTTTCTCAAGGTGGTGAACGATACCGCTGTCGCGGTGAACCAGGGCGGCAAGCGCAAGGGCGCCGTTTGTTCCTATCTCGAGACCTGGCACCTGGACATCGAGGAGTTCCTCGAGCTCCGGAAGAACACCGGCGACGACCGTCGCCGCACGCACGACATGAACACGGCCAACTGGATTCCCGACCTGTTCATGAAACGCGTCATTGAAGGCGGCGACTGGACGTTGTTCTCGCCCTGCCGACGTCCCCGACCTGCACGACAAATGGGGCCGCCGGTTCGAGGAAGCGTACGTGCGCTACGAAGACAAGGCCGCCAGCGGCGACCTCAAGCTGTTCAAGAAGCTGCCTGCGCGTTCAGCTCTGGCGCAAGATGTTGTCGATGCTGTTCGAGACCGGTCATCCGTGGATCACGTTCAAGGATACGTGCAACGTGCGCTCGCCGCAGTCGCACGTGGGCGCGGTTCACAGCTCGAACCTGTGCACCGAGATCACGTTGAACACCAGCGATACCGAGATCGCCGTCTGCAACCTGGGCTCGGTCAACCTGCTTGCGCATATGAAGCGCATAGGCGGCGATGCGGCCACCGGGGACGACGGCGTCTACGAACTCGATCACGACAAGCTGAAGGCGACGATCAAGACTGCGATGCGCATGCTGGACAACGTCATCGACATAAATTTCTATGCCGTGGCGAAGGCGCGCAATTCCAATTTGAAGCACCGGCCGGTGGGGCTTGGCATCATGGGCTTCCAGGACTGCCTGCATCTGCTGCACACGCCGTACGCATCGGACGAAGCGATGGATTTCGCCGACCTCTCGATGGAAGCCGTCTGCTACTACGCCTATTGGGCGTCGACCGAATTGGCGGCCGAGCGCGGCCGTTATAGCACGTTCAAGGGCAGTCTGTGGGATCGCGGCATCCTGCCGCAGGATTCGATCAAGCTCCTGCGCGACGAGCGCGGCGGCTATGTCGAAATCGACGAGTCTTCGGCGATGGACTGGAGCACCCTGCGTTCGCGCATCAAGGAATACGGGATGCGCAATTCGAACTGCGTGGCGATCGCGCCGACCGCGACTATTTCCAACATCATCGGCGTGGCGGCTTCGATCGAACCCGAATATCAGAACATTTACGTCAAGTCGAACCTGTCGGGCGAATTTACCGTGGTCAACGAGCATCTGGTGGCCGAGCTGAAGCGGCGCAACTTGTGGGATGAGGTCATGGTTGCGGATCTCAAGTATTTCGACGGCTCGCTGGCCAAGCTCGATCGTGTTCCGGCAGATTTGCGCAAGCTCTACGCGACCGCGTTTGAAGTCGACGCAACATGGATCGTCGAAGCCGGGGCTCGCCGGCAAAAATGGATCGACCAGGCGCAATCGCTCAACATCTACATGGCGGGAGCGTCAGGCAAGAAACTGGACGAGACCTACAAGCTCGCCTGGAAGCGTGGATTGAAGACGACGTATTACCTGCGCACCTTGGCGGCAACGTCGGCGGAAAAGTCGACCGGCCAGGGAGGCGAGCTGAATTCCGTCCCCGAATCCGGTGGCGCAGCGAGTCGTGCGAGTGCGGCCAAAGCAAACATGCAGATCGCTGCTCCTTCGATGCATAGCGTGCAAGAGCCCGAAGCTCCGAAGTTTTGTGCCATTGACGACCCGACGTGTGAGGCGTGCCAGTAGGCGCGCAGGCAATGCCGACCGTGACGGCGCGCGAGCGAACGCTTGAGTTCTGTATGGTCGATCATTTTGTTGTGCACTTTTTACCCATATGCGAGCTAGCCGTTGGCTGGTAAGTTGTGGTGTCCGGCCACCGGCCGGTCACGCTCAGTTTTCCCGAGTTGCTCGAGTTGCCCGGTTTCATCGGGTGTTATGGCGAAGGCCGCTCGGGGCCTGAGTAAGCAACCAGGGCGCGAAGCAATGCGCAATGTCAGGAGATAGCGATGGGTATGTTGAGTTTCTTCAAGGACGCCGGCGAAAAGTTGTTTGGTAAAGGTCCGGCGCAAGCCGCACTGGCGCAAGTGCAGGCGGATCCGGCATCGGTCGAAAAGGCCAAGGCCGCAAGCGACGCCGCCGGCGATGCCATCATGAACTACATCGAGAGCCAGGGTCTGAAAGCGACGGGTTTGACGGTTGCATTCGATCCGATGAAAAGCACGGCCACCGTGTACGGCGTCGCGCCGGACACCGCGACCAAAGAGAAAATCATATTGTGCTGCGGCAACGTCGCCGGCGTAGCGGCAGTAGTCGACCAGATGACGGTCGACCAGAGCGAACCGGAAGCGCAGTACTACACGGTCGTACGCGGCGATACGTTGTCGAAAATCGCCAAGCAATATTACGGCGACGCCAACAAATATCCAGCGATATTCGAGGCGAACAAGCCGATGCTCAAAAGCCCGGACCTGATTTACCCGGGTCAGATGTTGCGGATTCCGCCGCAGTGATCGAGATGTTTTCGGTACGAATGAGCGGAACCAAATGAAGATGCCGGCGCGCGCCCAGACAGGAGGTTGCGAGATCGCCGAGTATCAGAGGACCGTCTGGCTGTAACGAAGTTCGGATGCCTGCAGCGGAGCAATTCGTGGAACCGGTGCGGATGTCTTGATGGCGGTGAGGAAGGTGGCGATATGAGCAGGATATGTTCTTGCAACCAACGTGGAGGACCAGTAGATGGCCCAGTACGAGCATGTTCCATGTCATGTGGTCGATGCGCGATATCTCGGTGACTACAAGGTTTGGTTGGAATTCAACGACGGAAGGAAGGGTGTAGTCGATCTCGCCGACGAGCTTTACGGCGAAGAGTTTGAAGCGTTGCGTGATCGCGGTCGCTTTGCCGAGTTTGTGCTGGACTATGGGCTCGCGACGATCGCCTGGGAGGATGGTATCGATTTTGCGCCGGACTACCTTTACGAGCGGTTGAACGCCGTGCATTGAGCTTCGCGGCGTGATTTGGCGAAAGGCTCGCGCTCGCGGTTGGTAAGGAGTGGTTGCGACGGGTGATCGCCATCCGCCTTCCGGCTTGATAAGGAATCAGGGCGCCGGAATATAGGAAAGAAGCCCCCACCCGGAGCGCACCGAAGGGGATGTGAGTGCCGGGCGGGGAAGGAACAGCAGCAACGCACCAGGACAGGAAACGAGGAACAGTATGCTGACATTTGAAGACGATTTCGTGACACCTTCGCCGCAACCGCGAGCGATGCCCCGCGACGACAGCAGCCAGGATGATGGGCCGGAACCGATCCGCGCTCAGACTACGGGCGGCATTCTGTCGCGCGAACCGGTGCACGACCTCGATGTCGAAGCGCACGCAATGCAGAACGGTTTTCGTCGCGTTCGCGCCGAAGACAAGCGCGTCATCAACGCCCAGAGCGACGTCAACCAGCTCGTCCCTTTCAAGTACAAATGGGCATGGGACAAGTATCTCTCAGCGTGCGCCAATCACTGGATGCCGCAAGAGATCAACATGCAGCGCGACATCGAGACCTGGAAGAATCCGAATGGGCTTACCGACGATGAGCGTCTGATCGTCAAACGCAATCTGGGCTTCTTCGTCACCGCGGACAGCCTTGCAGCGAACAATATCGTGCTGGGGACGTATCGGCACATAACTGCGCCTGAATGCCGGCAGTACCTGCTGCGCCAGGCCTTCGAAGAGGCGATCCATACCCACGCCTATCAATACATCGTCGAAAGCCTGGGCCTGAACGAAGCAGAAATATTCAACGCCTATCACGAGATCAAATCGATCCGCGACAAGGATGAATTCCTGATTCCGTTCATCGAAGTCCTGACCGATCCCGCTTTCAAGACCGGGACGATGGAAGCCGACCAGCAGCTTCTGAAGAGTTTGATCGTCTTCTCCTGCATCATGGAAGGATTGTTCTTCTACGTCGGCTTTGTGCAGATCCTGGCGATGGGGCGGCAGAACAAAATGATGGGCGCGTCGGAGCAATATCAATACATCCTGCGCGACGAGAGCATGCATTGCAACTTCGGCATCGATCTGGTCAACACTGTCAAGCTCGAGAATCCGCATCTGTGGACGCCGGAATTCCGCGAAGAGATTCGGACGTTGATGAAGAAAGGTGTGGATCTGGAATATGCCTACGCCGAAGACACGATGCCGCGTGGCGTCCTCGGTCTGAACGCGCCGATGTTCAAGGAATACCTGCGATTCATCGCGAATCGGCGCTGCCAACAGATAGGCGTCGACCCGTTGTTCGACAAGGCCGACAATCCGTTCCCATGGATGGCGGAGATGATCGACCTCAAGAAAGAGAAGAACTTCTTCGAGACCCGGGTCATCGAGTATCAAACCGGTGGCGCGCTGAGTTGGGACTAGAACGACCTTGGGAGCCCCTTTAAACCCTACTGGTCCGGCGCAAGCCGGCCTTTTTTTATGCTCACACGAACACATTGTCGGCCACAATCGTGTAGCATCGACCCCCAACGAATGGGGCGCAGCTGGGACGCCGAGTCTACCCAGCAATAACGAAGCCGACGACGAACTGGAGGGGTGAAGCGATGGTTTCGATTTGGTGGCTGCTGTTAGCTTTTCTTGCAGGCGGATGTTCGGGAATCTTTGTCATGATATTGATGTCGCTGTCGGGTGCGATGCAGGACGAAGCACCGCAGGGACAAACAAGAGGCTGACGTTACGTCGATGCAAGACTGACGACTCGATAGCCAGACGCCTCGCGCGTCGAACTTAAGGAATTTGCGGCGCAGGGCAGCGCTCGCAAGCGCAACGGGTCGCAGGCAACGCGGCCTTGGTTGGGGCGATGCGCACTGCAGTTGGTGTCATAGAGTTCTTTGCGCGTCCACCGCGCACCCTGGCCCCGGGCATCGACGTCCCCCACATTTTGGTAGAATTTTCTCCAGTACGACCCTACCCAGTTAAGGAAGCGAACATGGTCTCCAGACGCGCTATATGGACGCTAAGTATCGCCGGGGCACTATGCGCCCTCTTGGCCACCGCTGCATATGCCGCGGCGCCGATGGTCAAGACACAGGCGCCCGGCTACTACCGGATAATGCTCGGCGATTTTGAAGTCACCGCCCTGTCCGACGGGACCGCCGCACTGCCGGTGGACACGATGCTGACGAATACGACTCCGGGCAAGGTACGACGCGCCCTCGCGCGTGCCTACCTAAAGCCCCCCGTAGAGACCTCGGTCAATGCTTTTCTGATCAACACCGGTTCGAAGCTGCTGCTCGTCGATGCGGGCGCCGGAGCGCTGTTCGGCCCGACAGTCGGCAAGCTGATGGCCAACCTCAAGGCGTCTGGCTATCAGCCCGAACAAGTGGACGAGATCTACATCACGCATATGCACGCCGACCACGTCGGCGGACTGATGGTCGATGGCAAGATCGCATTCCCCAACGCGACGGTCCATGCAGACAAGCGCGATGCAGATTTTTGGCTCAGCCAGGCGAACATGGATTCCGCATCCAAGGAAATGAAGGATTTTTTCAAGGGGGCCATGCAGTCCATCAACCCGTATATCGCAGCGGGTAAATTCCAGACCTTCGACCGCGACGGCGTCCTCACGCCGGGCCTCAAAGCGGTGCTGGCTCACGGCCACACGCCCGGTCATACGACGTACCTGGTCGAGAGCAAGGGCCAAGCACTGTCGTTGTGGGGCGATCTCATACATGTCGCCGCCGTGCAGTTCGAGCATCCTTCGGTCACGATCCAGTTCGATTCCGACCCCAAGGCAGCGATCGTGGCGCGCAAGAAAGCGGCCGCCGACGCGGCGAAGAATGCTTACTTGGTCGGGGCGGCGCACATCGCATTTCCAGGCTTGGGATACGTGCGTCGCAGCGGCTTCGATTACGCGTGGGTGCCGGTGAACTATGGGCCGGTTAACTAGGCAACTGAGGAGCAACTGAGGCGAACAACGACGCCTCGGTTGGGAACCGACACGAGAAACCGAGGCGGGACCCTGGCGCGCCGCCCCGTGGACGGCAAATGCCGGTCCCGCGTCACCGGCATCCGTTTACTTGAGGGTTGCGGCCCCTGCCTTGCACGCGACTTCGTCCTGCGAGCCGGTGCCTCCGGAACAACCGATCGCTCCGACGATCTTGCCGCCTTCCATCAACGGAACGCCACCGCGCGCGGCAACGACATTGTCCAATGTCAGCACATAGTTGTAGTTGTTCTGCTGCACCGCGTTCTCGAATACTTTCGTCTCGCGGCGCCACAGCACTGAGCTGAGCGCCTTGTGCTGGGACACCGCTATCGATGCGAGTTGCGCGCCGTCCATCCGCTGGAAAGCGACCAGCTGGCCGCCGGAATCCAAAACGGCAATATTGAACTTCCAGTCATGTTTCTTAGCCTCTGCGACGGCGGCGGCGATTGCCGCCTGAGCGCGTTCGAGCGTGATCGGCGGGCCGTAGGGTATATCGAACCCCATCTTCTCCGGGATGTTGTCTAGGGGATTTGCCGTGGGTGTCTGCTGGGCGCCAGCTCCGCCGGGGACCAATAGCGCATAACCCAAGATCACGATCGCAAGAGCAGACTTCGACAGCGAGGTCATGGTGTTCCTCCTAGTAGATTCTCTGGTTTTGCGAGGTGGCACGTCCCACAGCGTGGTTGCCTCGCCAGCGAGCCGCTAACAGTCCTGGCGACTGAATTATGCCGCAAGCCCGTCGTGGAGAGAGCGGCGGCATCCACTCCGCTAGAATACGACCTTCGGCTCAAGATCGATTCGGCAACCCGCTGTTTGACGCTGTTGCGGCGCCGCGTCGCATCGCCTTTGAGGTTGCGGCTCGCGATACCCCCTACGGACAAAAAATTGAACCCAACGACACTTGCTTCCTCCATCGCCGCGCAGTGGGACCACGAAATCGTCCCGCTGCTGACCGAATACATTGCGATCCCTGCCAAGTCACCGCACTTCGATCCGCAGTGGACCGCGAACGGCCATATCGAGCGTGTCATCCGCCTCGCCGAAACGTGGGTGCGAAAGCAGGCGGTGCGCGGCCTTGTGGTCGAGATCGTTCGCCTGCCGCAGAGGACACCTCTGCTCTACTTCGACATTCCCGGCATTGGCGATCGCACTGTGCTGTTGTACGGTCATCTCGACAAGCAGCCGGAGATGATCGGGTGGCGGCACAACTACGGTCCATGGAATCCACTCTACGAAGACGGTAAGTTGTACGGACGCGGCGGCGCGGACGACGGGTACGCGGTATTTGCATCGCTCTCCGCCATCGCCGCCCTGCAGGCGCAAGGTGTGCCTCATGCGCGCTGCGTCGGCATCATCGAAACCTGCGAGGAGTCCGGCAGCTACGACCTGCCCGCGTATCTGGAAGCGCTTACGCCACGCATGGGCCGCGTCGATTTTGTCATCGGGCTCGACTCGGGCTGCGGCGACTACGAACGCCTGTGGGCAACGACGTCATTGCGCGGCATGGCGGGTGGGACCTTGAAAGTCGACGTATTGACCGAAGGCGTGCATTCGGGGGACGCGAGCGGCGTGGTCCCGTCGTCGTTCCGGATTGCGCGCAAACTCCTCGATCGTCTCGAGGATGCCGGAACCGGCAACGTATTGCCGTCCGCGTTTCATGCGCCTATTCCCGCCGAGCGCGTCGAACAGGCCAAGCGAGCGGCGGCGATTCTGGGCAACATGGTGATCGACAAGTTTCCGTTCGACGGGACCACGGGCCCCATGGTGACCGACCGCGCCGAAGCGCTGCTCAACCGGACATGGCGCCCCGCGTTATCGGTCATCGGCGCGGACGGCTTTCCGGCGATCGCCGATGCCGGCAATGTGCTGCGTCCGAGCACGTCACTCAGGCTGTCACTGAGGTTGCCCCCACCGATCGATGGTGACAAGGCGGCGAAGACGCTCAAGCATCTGCTCGAGATCGATCCCTCCTTACGGAGCGACCGTCCATTTCGAAAGTGAGTCCGGGGCGACGGGTTGGAACGCGCCGCCGACCGCGCCTTGGCTGTCGCATGCGATCGAAGAAGCATCGTCGCAGTTCTACCAGAAGCCGGCGGCGGCAATGGGAGAAGGCGGAACGATCCCATTCATGGCGATGTTGGGAAAGTATTTTCCCGATGCGCAATTCCTGATCACCGGCGTGCTCGGACCTCATTCCAATGCGCACGGCCCCAATGAATTCCTGCACGTCCCGTACGCGAAAAAGTTGACTGCGTGCGTAGCAGCGATCATCGCTGCGCACGGTCAGCAAAGGTAGCCCGGATCGCAGTGGGTGAATCCTTGACAAGCAGCGCCTGGCCCAGCCTTCCGCTCACGGCGTGGAAAGACACGCGCGAGACGCTCCACCTTTGGACGCAGATCGTCGGCAAAATACGCCTGACGCAAACGCCCTGGATCAATCACTCGTGGCACGTCACGCTCTATGTGACGGCACGCGGCCTCACCACGTCCCCAATCCGCGCCGGCGACCGCGTTTTCCAGATGACTTTTGATTTCGTCGACCATCAACTGGTGATTCAGACCAGTGATGGAATGACGCGAACGGTTGCGCTGCGGCCGCGCACGGTGGCCGATTTCTATGCCGAGGTGATGAATCGGTTCAAGGAACTCGACCTCGCCGTGAGGATCCACACGACGCCCAACGAAATTGCCGATTGCATTGCGTTCGAGAAAGACGAGATACATCAATCGTACGACGCCGAGTATGCCAATCGCTTCAGCCGTGTGCTGGTGCAGGTCGACCGCGTGCTGAAGGAATTTCGCGCGCGCTTCAAAGGCAAATGCAGTCCGGTCCATTTTTTCTGGGGCAGTTTCGACCTCGCAGTGACTCGCTTCTCAGGACGCCGCGCCCCGCAACATCCCGGTGGCGTTCCGAACCTGCCCGACTGGGTTGTGCGCGAAGCGTACTCACACGAGGTGAGCAGCTGCGGCTTCTGGCCGGGAGGCGGCGTCGTGGACTACCCGGCTTTCTATGCCTACGCCTATCCGGAGCCGCCAGGCTTCAGCACGGCCACAGTCGCGCCATCGGCCGCCTTCTATCACCCCGACATGCGCGAATTCATTCTTCCCTATGAAGAGGTAAGGAACGCCGCACGCCCGGACACTGCGCTGCTGGATTTTTGTCAGTCCACGTATGAAGCGGGGGCCAATCTGGCGCAATGGGATCGGGCCGCGCTGGAGTAGAAACACGCGGCTAACACCGATCAGGCGCTGCGCCCTTTCAGCACTCTGAGTTCCACGAGCACCGACGACGCGTCATCGCCAAGCCACGCGTGACCGTCCTGAATCGTGCACTGCAGACGCATCGAGCGAACGGCGAGCTGCGCAAGCGCCCTGCTCGCATCCAGCGGGACTTCAGCGACACTTAGCTTTGGCTGGACCAGCTTGTCGCGCGACTTGTCCCACCAAAGATCGACGGCCCGCCCTCCGTAGGCGAGGACGCAGACTTCGTTAGCCCGGCCGCAGGCCTTGCGAATATCTTTCTCGTCGGGGAGCCCCACGTCAATCCACAGATCGATGGCGCCTGTCAGATCGCGGCGCAACAGATCGGCCTCGTCCTCCGTGCTCAAGCCTTTGCCGAACTCCAGGCTTTCATCGGCGTGCAGCGCAAATGCCAGCAAGCGCACCATCATGCGCTCGTCGGTTTCGGACGGGTGACGAGCGATCCTCAACGAATGGCTTGCATAGTAGCCGCGGTCGATGTCAGCGACAGCCAACTCTGCTTTGAAGATGGTGGATTTGAGCGCCACGCCGGAGTTTACCTCGAGCATGGAGTGCGACGCCGACTGTCGTTGGCGCGGCTCGACCCTCGACCTGTTACACGAGTTTCACATTCTTCAGCGGCAGGCTCCGCACGGGCCTGCCGGTCGCTGCAGCAATCGCGTTCAGCACCGCAGGAGGGACCACGCAAATCGTTGGTTCGCCGACGCCGCCCCAGAAGTCGAACGTCGGCACGAGGACCGTCTCCACTTTGGGCATTTCAGCGATGCGCATGATGGGATAGGTGTCGAAATTCTGCTGCACGACGCGACCTTTTTCTATCGTGCATTCGCCGTACAGCGCTGCCGTCAGTCCGAATGCCACCGAGCCCTCGATCTGTGCCGCGACCTGATCCGGGTTGACGACATGCCCGCAATTGAGCGCCAACACCACGCGATGAACTTTCAGCACGCCAGCATCGCTAACCGATACTTCGGCCACCGCGGCCGAGTAGCTACCGTAGCCCATGAACTGAGCGATGCCGCGATGCACGCCTGCCGGCAGTGGCTTGCCCCAGTCTCCCTTCGCCGCCGCCGCATTCAACACAGCGAGATGCTTCGGATGGCTTTGCATCAACCCTCGGCGGAATTCGAGGGGATCGGTCCGCGCAGCGTGCGCTACTTCATTGATGAAGCACTCCATGTACACGGCGTTCTGATTGGTGTTGACACCCCGCCAAGCGCCGACAGGCACGTGCGTGTTGCGCATCGCGTATTCGATTGTCAGATTGGGGACGCTGTAGCCGAGCTGCGCGTCGCCCGGCTGCTCGTAGTATCCCTGCAACTGCCTGGTGTCCTTGCCATCCACGACCGACGTAGGATTCAGCGACGCACTGATCGACTGTCCCGACACCCGCACGTGCAAAGCGACCATCTTGTCGCTGGCGTCGAGTCCGGCGGTGAGGCGGCATTGCGATATCGGCCGATAGAAATCGTGCGTCGTGTCCTCTTCCCGACTCCAGATCAGCTTGATCGGGACGCCCGGGATCTGCTTGGCGATGGATGCGGCCTGGCGCACGTAATCCTGCGGTCCACCGCGCCTGCCGAACCCGCCGCCCAAATCTATCTTGTAGACCTCACATTGGGCCAACGGCAATCCCGTCTCCTCCGACAATGCCGCCAGCGAACCTTCACCGTTCTGCGTCGGCACCCAGACCTCGGCGCGGTCAGATGTGACCTTGGCGGTGCAGTTCATCGGTTCCAGCGTCGAGTGCGCGAGGAACGGCGTCGCGTAAACGACTTCAATTTTCTTCGCGGCCGCAGCGATCGCCGCAAGAGCATCGCCCTGGTGACGCATCGCAAACGCGCTGTCGGCGCTCAAGCCCTCCTGCAGGCGCGCAGCGATAGTGGCGCTCGATTGCCCGCGCGCCGGCGCCTTCGTTCCAGACGATTGGCAGCATATCCAACGCAGTCTTGGCGTGCCACCACGTATCGGCGACCACGGCCACCGTATGATCGTCGACTTTCACGACGCGGCGAACGCCCGGCCTGCTCAGCGCTTTGGATTCGTCAAACCTCACAAGTTTTCCACCAAAGACAGGGCAGGCCTTGATCGCTGCCTGCAGCATGCCCGGCAGCTTGATATCGATCGCGTAGATCTTGCTGCCGTTCAGCTTGTCGGCGGTGTCGAGACGCTTCATCGGCTTGCCGGCAATCGTCCATGTCCGCGGATCCTTGAGCTTGATGCTTTTCGGATCGGGAGGCGTCAATTGCGCCGCAGCCGCGGCGACTTTGCCGTAGGTCGTCGAGCGTCCGGATGCAGCATGCGTGATTACGCCTTTGACTACGGTCACTTCAGCCGACGGGCACCTGCCACTGGTTGGCAGCCGCCTGCAACAGCATCATGCGTGCGGCAGCGCCACCGCGACGAACGTAGTCTTCCGACGAGCGAATGCCGCGGCTGCCGCCGGTACCCATCTCACCCCAGACGCGCTTGCGTGCGAGATTCTCGCCCGGCGTCGGCAGTTCAGTCGTGACAAATTTCCAGTCGCACTCCAGTTCTTCGGCAACGAGTTGCGCGAGACCCGTCAGCGTGCCTTGTCCCATTTCGGAACGCGCAACACGGATGATGCAAGTCTCGTCAGGCTTGACGACGACCCATGCGTTGACCTCGGCCAGCGACCCCGCAGCCGCTTCGGCCCGCGCCATCGGAACAGCTTTCGGCAGTGGAATGCCCAGCGCCAGGCCGCCACCTGCTGCGGCCGTACCGACGACAAACCGGCGGCGGGACAGATTGGTCGTTCGTTCGCGCTTGGTCTTCTCCATCTTGCGTCCTCACCCTAGGCTTTCGCTTTGGCAGCAGATCCTGCCATCGCAGTGGCTGCGATGTGCACGCCTGCGCGTATGCGCTGATACGTGCCGCAGCGGCAGATATTGGTCATAGCGTCATCGATATCCTTGTCAGACGGGTTGCTGTTCTTCGCGAGCAGTGCCGCAGCAGCCATGATCTGCCCTGACTGGCAATAACCGCACTGGGGCACATCGAGCGAAGCCCAGGCCTGCTGCACCGGGTGCGAGCTGTCCGACGACAGACCTTCGATCGTCAGAATCACGTCAGTGGCCTTGACGCTTCCGACTGGGATCGAGCACGAGCGTCGGACTTCGCCGTTGATGTGTATCGAGCACGCTCCGCACTGTGCGATGCCGCAACCATATTTGGTGCCGGTCAGTCCAATCTGTTCGCGTATCACCCAGAGCAGCGGCGTTTCGGGTTCCACTTGAACCTCGTGCGACTTGCCGTTAATGTTCAACACTGACATCGCGTGTCACCTCCGTAATTCGATTCATCGCCAGTCTCTATCCCACTGGTCACGTAGTCACGTGGACAATATCGCCTCGCAAATACCGGGTCCTTCATTTCTTTATATTAGCTTATCCTCTCCGATTCTCGCGCGTAGTCATCGGGCGTTAGCTCGAGAGCGGCGCCCTCATAGCCACGAGAATACAAATTTTTACATTTTGACTTGACGATCGCACAAGTACCGCTGGCCCCTTGACGTCGATCCATCAATTTCTGCACGCGCCGCTGCTGCGCAATTCACTGGGCGCGCTACACTGCGCCCTCGCCGCGATGACCGTACCCGAGGCCGCCATTGCCCAGGCGGCCCAATTGCCGCCTTTTCAAACTGTCGGCGATACCATTCCAGCGTCGCTGACCGGCGCAGTCGGCGACGCCCAGCGCGGTCGGGCGCTGGTCATTGCGCGTGATGCCGCTAACTGTCTGAATTGCCATTCGGTGCCCGAAACCGGTG
This sequence comes from uncultured beta proteobacterium, assembly GCA_963749795.1. GTDB lineage: Bacteria > Pseudomonadota > Gammaproteobacteria > Burkholderiales > Casimicrobiaceae > PALSA-1003. Next base: position 263,359 of record CAVVOR010000010.1, on the reverse strand, counting down.
CGCGCTTTTTCGGGACCGTGGGACCGTCGCTCGAGCACGTGGCCAGCCGATTGACGACGCCACAGTTGCGCTTGCGCATTGTCGATATCACACGCGTCAAATCCGATGCGGCGATGCCAAGCTACTATCGCATCGCAAGCTTGGATCGCGTCGCAAGCGCCTACGGTGCCAAGCCGATCCTTGACGCTGGCCAGACCGAAGACATCGTTGCCTATCTATCAACTCTCCGATGAAGCGCCCCGGCGACAGAAACGACCCGAGCAATGATCGGCCCGATGGCGCGAGACGACGTCTGTTGCAGGGCGCCGGAGCTGCCGTCGCGCTTTCGCTGTTGCCATTCGAGACGCCCGCGCAACAAGCGCCCACCATCCCCGCGCTGGCGCAGTTTCTCGCGGGCCGCTCGCCGCGATGGGAACGCTTGCACCTGGAGTTGCCACCCCTTGCCGACAACGGACAGGCCGTCCCGATCAAACTCCTGATGTCCGGTCCATTCGCTCAGGGCGCTGCCGTTAAGGCCATCCACCTGTTTTCCGAGATCAATCCGGTCCCCGAGATGGCGGTGTTCGAATTCCCTTCTCCGCCCCCGAGGGTCGAGATCGATTCGCGCGTTCGTCTCGCTGGTAGCCAGAAAGTGGTCGCGGTCGCCGTCCTGGAGGACGGAAGTCTGTACGCCGCAGGATCGGAGGTGGTCGTTACCATTGCAGCTTGCTTTGATGAGAGCTGAGCGAACGCCAAGCGGTCGATGGGCGATAGACGCGTAACCGGCAGGTAACGATAGTGGCCGACGCACGCATTAGCATCCCTTCTGCGAATCACCGCGGTGAACCGTTCGAAGTGAGAATTTCGATCCGTCATGCGATGGAGACGGGGTACCGTACCGACGATGCCGGCAAGCCCATTGCGCGCAACGTCATCCGACGCGTCACCTGCCGCTACAACGGCGAGCGCGTATTTGAAGTCCACACGAGTTCGGGTATCGCTGCAAATCCTTACTTTCGCTTTTTTCTGACCGCGCGCGATCCTGGACCGTTGCAGTTCGACTGGGTCGACGATGCGAGTGTGCACGGGTCCGCGCAAGCGGATGTCAAGATCGCATGAGTCGCCCTCCGTTGCCTGCAATCCTGTTGGCCTTCGTCGTTTTTGCCGCGATGGCGGTCGTCGCAAACGCGCAGTCGCGTTCATTGTCATTGGATCCGCTGCGTTCAGGTATCGAGTTCGCTGGTCCCGATGTGCGAGCGATGCAAGCCGACGACCTTGCGAACCCAGCGTTCCTCTGGGTCGAGCGCGGCCGAGACCTGTGGGGCCGAGCTGAGCGGCCAAAGTTGCGGCGCGTGCCACGGTGAGGCGAGCACTTCCATGCGCGGCGTCGCAGCGCGCTACCCTGCGATCGACAAGGCGAGCGGGCGTCTATTCGATCTCGAAGCGCGCATCAATGACTGCCGCGTTCGACATCAAGGCCTCACGGCATTGACGCGAGAATCGGATGATCTGCTGGCCCTGACCGCATTCGTAGCGTTTCAGTCGCGAGGGCATGCCCATCAACGTCAGCATCGGCGGGGCCCGCCGCCCCATATTCGAACGCGGCCAGGCCTTTTACGCGGCACGCCATGGGCAATTGAACCTGTCATGCGCTCAATGTCACGAGCAGCATTGGGGCCAACGGCTTTTCGCAGAAACGCTCAGCCAGGGGCACGGCAACGATTTCCCCGCGTACAAGCTCGAGTGGCAAACGTTGGGTTCGCTGCAGCGGCGCATCCGCGCATGCCTGTTCGGCGTGCGCGCAGAAATGCCGCCCTACGGGGCGGCCGAATTGACTGAACTCGAACTATTTCTCGCCTGGCGAGCGCAGGGCCTCGCGATGGAGGCTCCGGGCGTCCGCCGGTGAAACGACGGCCACGCCGGTCTTCACGCCGACGTCCGCCAGTATTCCATGCGTGAATTGCGACCGACCGAAGTCACCAGCCGTTCGACACCGTCTGGAATGACCTCGTCCAATCCGTGCCGTCCCCTTACTTCCCGGTGCAGCGATTCGAGCTCCTCGAACATCGACGCCGGGATAGGTACGGCGGCCTCGAGGGCGAGACAACGCCGCGGATAAGCGCTGGCAATGGAGCCGCATCGATCGCGAAACCAGACCGTCGCTTCCATGAGTTCACCGACCCCGTCCCTGAAGTCCGCGACCCATGCCATGCCATCGCGAACGTGAAATGCAAGGGAGCGTCGGTTGCTCAGCTGTAACAGATGCCCCGTCATCGGTCCGTATTCTGCGAAATCCATCATCCTACCCATTGCGGCTCCTTTGCAATCACTAACAAACACGCTCGCGCTGCCCGGCCTGCCCAGAAAGAACCTTATCCAATTTCAAAAGTCCGAAGACGCTCAATTTCCGCCGTCGAAGTCAATAATATTCACGCACCGTCGCTGCATTGCCTCGCTGCCGCCGCGACTCCGTCTAAACGACGGTAGGCTGCTCCAACCCTTCGTACCCCACGGGTACGTGGGTTGCCCGCAAAGGCGGCGCAAGGTTGCCTACCCATTCGCATTCGAAACGAGTGCAGCCATATCGGGCAATCGGGTACACCAGCGAAATCACATGGTCGATTGGACGCCGATGGACGCGCAACGCAGGCGCGCCGCAATTTGGACACTCTCTTGCCACGGATCGATCGCACGATTGCATGAGTCCCATTCGACAGACAAATTGGCCACGATGTTCCTGCAGACGCGGTTCAAACAACCCTGCCCGTCTCAAATTGGCGGTCCACAAACCTGCTCAAGCATTTTCGACGCGTCGCCGCGTGATGTCAGTCAGTCGAGGACACTATTTTTGTAGGCCTAGCTCCTACGCAGTCTGCAGATGGCGGCCATGCTGCTTTGGCAGCCTTCCTCTGCCCTGCTCGTGCCACGCAACGGGCGCTCGCGGACGGATAGACACTGGCCCGCGCGTCGTGCCCCTTGGCGCCATCGCTGCGTTACGCGATTGCTCCGACCTGCAACGCGACTGTCTGCTGGCCGGGTGCCGGCTGGCGAGGACTAGCCCGCTCAACACAAAGCGAGTTAAATTCGCGTCTGCCTGGCGATCTGCGCTGAAATCGCCAACCTAACCGGAGAGACTCCTTTGCGGCGCTCAAGCTTCAGGTTTCACGTCCGGTTTCTCGCCCGTCGGGCTGTTCATCCGCGCCACCCTCGGCGCAGTCGCTTTTAGTTTGATTCCCCCCGAGTCGGGTTCCAAAACCCCGGGCCAGGAGTTTTTGCAGTCCTGGTTCGGGAATCTTCGCGGCGACATCGTCGGCGGCCTGGTTTCGGCGTCTGTCGCGGTGCCACTGGCCATGGGTTTCGGCATGTTCGCTTTCGTCGCTCTTGGCGACGAGTATTTCGCCGACGGCGCGCTGGCCGGGCTTGTCACGTCATTCGTAGTGAGCCTCGCTTGCGTAGCGCAGGGCGACAAGTCCGCCAATGTGTACGCACCACGCATTACGACCACGTTCTTTCTCGGAATCCTCCTCTACAAGCTGGTGCACTCGAACGCGGTTGGCGACAGCATGGACCTGGTGCTCACTCTGGGCATACTGTTTCTTATCGCCATATTCGCGGGCGCGGTTCAGTGGCTGTTCGGTCTGGTAAAGCTGGGAACGCTGATCAAGTTCATTCCTCACCCAGTGATGGCAGGCTTCCAGAATGCTGCCGCGGTACTGCTGTTCCTGGTCCAGCTGGGCAACGTGATGGGTTTCGACAGGAATACCCCGTTCATGGAGGCGATCAAACACGTCGATCAGGCGAAGCCGTTGAGCGTGTTCATCGCCTTCGGGGTCATCGCATCGATGTTGACCTCGAAACTCTACCTCCCCAAAGTTCCTCCGCTGCTGATCGGCCTCGCCGTCGGCACGCTGGGCTTCTACGGCCTGACCCTCGCCGGTTTCGCGGGCGACCTTGGACCGATCATTGGCAACGCACCGGCCAAACTGTTCGACACATCGTTCCTGCCGGGACTGTCAGCGTTCACCCAGGGTGTCGATGTGATCGCCTATGCACCGACGATTTTAGGGGGTGGGTTGGCGTTAGCGATCATTGCCTCGATCGATGCCCTCCTTTGCGCGAAGCTCCTGATGCGCCCGGGAGACCCGAAAGTCGATGGTGACCGCCTGCTGATGCGGCTAGGGCTGAGCAATATGCTGGCCGCGGCATGCGGCGGCTTTACCAGTGGCCTCAACCTGGGCCCGAGCCTCACCAACCGCGCATTCGGCGGACGAAAACCGCTTGTCGGTGGTCGTCAATGCGGTGGTCAGCATTTTGGCGTTCGCTGCGTTCTTTCCCGTAATCGCCTATTTGCCGCGCGTTGCGCTGTCGGCGGTGATCATGCTTGTAGCTGTTCAACACTTCGACGGCTGGACGCTGCGAACCATGCGCCAGCTCGCCACCGGGTCGACGCCCTATCGCCGGACTGTCACCGTCGACCTGACCATTGTCGTGTTGGTGGCAGTGCTCGCGATCGTGATCAATATCGTGGCTGCGGTGTTCATCGGCGTCGCGATCGCTGCAGTCATGTTCCTGTTTCGCATGAGTCGTTCGATCATTCGCCGCGCCTACCGTTGCCGCGACATGCGTTCGCGGAAGTCACGACCGCTGCCGGAAATGGAGGTCCTGGAGAAGGCGGCAGACGCGATCCTGGTGTTTGAGTTGCAAGGCGCCCTCTTTTTTGGAACTGCCGAGAGGCTGGCTTCAGAGATCGCAACTCGCATGACGGAACCGACGCGTTACATCATTCTCGACCTGCGGCGCATCACTGAAATTGACAGCAGCGGTTCGCAAATTCTGCACGAGATCAACGACGACGTCGCCAGCGTAGGTGCTCGACTTGCGCTTGCGCTTCCTCAGCCATCCGAGTGCGCCGAAAGACTTACCGACGCCGGCGTAATCGCGGCGATGACGCCACGGTACATATTCAAAGACGTCGATCGCGCCCTTGAATGGGCCGAAGATGACCTGCTTCGTTCCGCCAAGGTCGAAACCTCGAGGCGGGCAGGAAATCGCTCTCGAACGACTTAGCGTTTTCGAAGACTTCAGCAAGGATGAACTTGCGGCGATCGAAAAACATCTTAGCCGCGCTGTCTACGCGCGAGCGCAGGTGGTCTTCAGGCAGGGCGATCCGGGGCAGAAGCTGTTCGTGATTGCCAAGGGGACGGCCAGCGCATTCCTGCACCAGGCCGGAGGTGGCGACATACGTCTGGTCAGTTTCGCCCCGGGCACGGTGTTCGGCGAACTCGCCATCCTCGACAAGGGAACACGTTCAGCCACGGTTGTCGCCGACGTCGAACTGATCTGTTACGTGTTGAGCGAGCAGGACTTCGCGGGGCTCTCAACCGAGACGCCATCGGCCGCGATCAAGCTTCTGACCACGCTCGCGCGCGAACTCAGCCGTCGCCTGCGCCTCGCCAACCGCACGATTCACCATCTCGAGGATTGACGACCCCGCGCCTTGCCTTGCACCACGATTCAAAGGCATCATCGTCCTTTGCGCTGACGCAAAGCCCGCGCCGTAAACCGAAGACTTCGATGACCATCGACTGGACCGCATTTGCCCCTTGGCCCGCCTTGATCGGCGGCGCAATCATCGGCGCCGCAGCGTCCCTGCTGATTCTTGCCAACGGCCGAATTGCGGGCATCAGCGGCATCATCGGCGGACTGTTGCGTCCGATGCCCGGCGAAATGGCCTGGCGCATGGCGTTTATCGCGGGTTTGATAGTCGCGCCGGTGATCTACACGCTGGTCCACCCTCTGCCCTCAATCAGCATCGACGGCAGCTACCCTGTGCTGATGGTCGGCGGGTTGCTGGTGGGAATCGGCACGCGCTACGCATCCGGCTGCACCAGCGGACACGGCGTATGCGGCGTATCGCGTCTTTCCGTGCGCTCGCTCGTCGCAACATTGGCGTTCATGTGCGCCGGCTTCGTAACGGTGTGGTTCGTACGTCACCTCGTCCCCTGAAGGCCGCGTCCATGCCCGCTGTCTATGCCTTATGCAGCTTTGTTGCCGGACTTGTGTTCGGTGTCGGGCTGATCATCTCCGGCATGGCAAATCCCGCCAAGGTGCTTGGGTTTCTCGATCTGACCGGACCGTGGGATCCTTCGCTTGCCTTGGTGATGGCCGGTGCCGTCGCCGTCGCGATCGGCACATTTGCGCTGGCACGACGGCGCACGCGTTCGTTACTTGATACGCCGATGTACCTACCGGCGGCGGGGGATATAGATCGCCGGCTAGTCCTCGGCAGCATTGCATTCGGCGTGGGCTGGGGGCTTACGGGATTTTGCCCGGGCCCTTCGTTGGTCGCGCTCGGTGCCGGCTATGGCAAGGCGCTAAGCTTTGTGGCGGCGATGCTGCTGGGTATGCTGGTATTCGAATTGGCCGAGCGCGCCCCGTCCCCCGTTCAATCGGACAGCCGATGAACCCTTCCTCACCGAATCGACGCCATCCCTGAGTGCGATGCTGATTTTCCGCCAGCTTTTCGATCCGCAGTCGTCGACGTATTCCTATCTGCTCGCCGACGGCCAATCGCGCGACGCGATTCTGATCGACCCGGTGTTCGAGCAGGCCCAACGTGATGCGGCGCTGCTCGATGAGCTCGACCTCAACCTGATTGCGACGCTTGAAACGCACGTGCACGCGGATCACGTTACCGGGGCGTCGCTGCTCAAGCAAAAGTACCGCAATCGCATTGCGGTTTCGATCGCAGGCGGCGCCGTCGGTGCCGATCAATATCTTGAGCACGGCGACCGGGTGAATTTCGGTTCGCGCTATGTCGAAACACGCGCCACGCCCGGTCACACGCGCGGCTGCGTGACGTTCGTGCTCGACGACGAAAGCGCGGCCTTCACCGGCGATTGTCTGCTGATCCGCGGCACCGGGCGCACCGATTTCCAGCAGGGAGACGCGCGCGCAATGTACCGCTCGGTGCGCAGTCAGATCATGACGCTGCCCGCTGCGTGCCTCCTGTTCCCTGCGCATGACTATCGCGGCCTGACGGTGACGAGCGTGGCTGAGGAGCGGCAGTTCAATCCGAGACTGGGCGGTGAGATCGGCGAAGCCGATTTCGTCGGCTACATGAATAATCTTGGGTTGCCCCATCCAAAACTGATGGACATCGCCGTACCCGCCAACCTGAAATGCGGCGTCCCCGAAGGCGACAATGCGCTGGCGGCTGCTCCCGCCTGGGCGCCGCTGACTTTTACCTTCGCCGGCATCTGGGAGATCCAGCCTGACTCGCTCGAGGAAGTCGGCTGCGACAGTCCAAATTATCGATGTACGCGAGGCCGATGAATTTATCGGGCCAGCTCGGCCACATCCATGGCGCCAAGCTGATTCCGCTCGGCGACGTGGTGGCGCGCGCCGGCGAACTCGCGCGCGATCGCCCCGTGGTGACTGTGTGTCGCTCGGGCGCGCGCTCGGCGCAGGCTTCGGTCCTGCTGAAAAAGGCCGGCTTCGAGAACGTTGCCAATCTCGCCGGCGGCATGCTCCGCTGGCGGGCAGAAGGGCATCCCGTAGTGGGCGGTCAAGACTGACGCATACGCGAGTGCGCGGACGCGCGTGTAGCGGATATCAATGCAATGGGATTCTTCTACTGGGGCGCGCGGCCGTCCGCGGCGGCGTTCAATTCCTGCACGACTTGATCGAAACGAGCGAGTTCGCGCGACCGCTGCTCGAGCAAGGTCGCGCGCAACGCATAGAGATCCGTACGCGTTCCATCGGCGGAGGCCAATGCCGCAGGGTCAGCGCCGGCCTGCTTGGCGGAGGCGATCGCCGCATCCAACGAACGCTGCCCTTCGTCCATCGCCTGGATCGTCGCCGCGCGCTGCGCGTCCACGGTAGCGCGGGCCTGCGCAACCTGCGCCGGCGTGGCGACATCGCGCGCGGCTGGCGACGAAGGCGCTGGCGCCGTCGAGTCCATGGAGGATCCCAACGAAGCAAGACGCGTACTGGCATCGTCGCTGCGCGACCACGTTGGAAGCTGAACGGGCGCCGTCGACACCGCTGGCAGAAAGATCCTCAGCGTTACTTCCTTCCACGTCCACTGGGGATACATGACCGGAAACAGCTGGGGCTCGATCCTGATGCCCGGAACGTCCACGTCGATGTGCTGGGGGCGAATCTCAATGTAGGGCAGGTCCGCGTAGACGTCGTGCCATATCGTGCGACAGTAATTCGACACGGTGAAATCGAAATACTTGCAGGTGAACTCCGGATAGGTGCCGATCTTTTGTCGTTCGGTCCGAGTAACTGGGCCGTCGTAGCTCCAGCGCACCGGATGGGTCGTCGGTGCCGGCGCATAAACGGCGTACTCGCGCTCGACGACATTCATCACCGCCACGTGGTATGTCCATTCATATTCGTAAACACTGGGATAGACCACAGGGTAGCCTGCCGGAACAGGCGCCTGCGCGCCCTCTCCGGCACGCGATTCCGCAGCGCAAAGCAGCATGAGACAAGCCGCGACATTGAAGCTTAAGCGCCAGACCATCCGCGTTGATTCCTTGCCGTGCATGAAGACTCCGATGAGTGAAACGTACGACTATGACCGTCGCTATGCGACATAGTGCCATCATGCGCAGTGGACGCCAACCCCGCGGGACCCGCGAGCCACAGCAAAGCGAGTAACCGCGAGTTCGTGGCGGCAACGGGCTCGCACTCAGACGACCAGGCGATCGATGACCACGGCCACTTCTTCGCTGCTGCCGTCGAAATAATGTGTGTGGGCGCCACGCTCCAGGCACAGTTCTTCGCAGCGATCGTTGGTAGCTGTAATCGTCAGTGGCGCCCACGGCCCTTTCCTATCGCGTTCGCGCCACCATAAATAACGACCCACGTAGTCTCCGCTGCGATAGGCATTGAACCAACGCTCGACGCCCATCGCAATGGCTGATGGTAACGGCGGTGGTAACGGTGATGGCGCGTCGCCTCCTCCACTGTCCTCTTCGCGACACCATCCATACCAGTGTGGGAAACGCAGACTGTAAAGTTGGCGCAACGGAGAGCCCGCAGTCAATAAGCGCTTGGTCCAGTCGACAAAGACCTGTGTCGCGGCGGTGGGCGCGGCCTGCAGGAATCTCAGCAAGTCTGCGGTAATAACAGTCCCCTGGCTGTGCGTGACGAATACGACGTCCCGGTAACCCTGGGCCTCGATGTGCCGCAACAATCCGAGATAGCGCAACAGTATGTGGCCCACGCGGATTGTTCTCCGCCGGGCGTTCGCTCAACCAGTTGTCGACGTCGAGCGCGATATTGACAGCGCGCTGGAAACCGCCGAAGAGATTCGTTCGAATCGACACCATCAACGCCAGCGGAGCGATCAGCGCTCCCGCCGCATATGCGACCAGGCTGCTACTCCAGATTCCGTGCAGGTCGTAGTCTCGCGCAAAGAATCCGAGATGGAACGCAGCGGCGACTCCCAATGCGGGAACCACCACGATCAAGGAGGTCAGCAGCGCGTAGCCCACGATGCGCAACGACGCGAGACCAAGATCGAGCCAGTGCCCCAGCGCAGCGCTGCGATTGGCGTTGCGATCCAACACGGGAGCGGATTCCAGTAAAACACTCGGCAGGAAAGCGATTACCAGCGCTGCGGCCGCGAGGAACAGCACGACCAGGAATACGTTATATCCCGCGCCGCCAACCGTGTCGTTGAGCAACGCAATCTTGCAAAGCAATGTTGCGTCGGCACAGCCGCCGAACACTGGGACCCATTCGACATACACGACGTCGGCAGGGATCGCAGGCTTGAGCACGTGCACCAGCGCTGCCCAGGCGATCAGCGTAACCAGCGAAAACAGGCTCGCCGACACCAGAAAGCCCATTTTGCCGGTCCAGATCGCACGACGGGTCGCCTTGTCTGCCGCTGGCACAATGCGCAGGCACCACCAGCCCGCCACGCACATCGCCGCCGCGGCGATCATCAGCACTATCCAGCAGGCGTTGACGAGCATCAGAAAGGCTTCTGCCGCGTGGGTGACGGTCAACAACAATTGGCTGGACAGTGATCCGTCGGCTGCGGTTTGGTAGTGCCAGCCTGCCCACCAGAAACCTGCGCCAGCAGCCAGCGTGGGCAGCAGGCTGGCGCGCGGCACGGAATTGAGCCATGAACGCGCGTCAGTGCCGCCAGCAGCGCTGAATGGACTCGCCGCCCGGCGGTCGGCCAGTTTTGCGGTAATCCATACGACCAACGCGACGCATGCGACTTGCGCCAGCACATACAGGCCCGCCAGTGCGTAGCGGTACGGATCGCTCACCTCCGCAAGACCCAAATAGATGCCAAGCGCGACGACGACCGCCAACACCAGTGGGACGAGCAGCAGTGCCGGGCTCGAAGACGATTCAGGCGACGCCCGCGCCCGATTCACCTTGTTCCGCGCAGCGTAGTACCCGGCACCCGCAGCAATAGCGCCCGCAATCAGCGAAAGCGCCAATACCCAGCGCTCGCCTGGAAAACGCAGAGCCAGCACCGGCAGAATCATCGCGGCGAGAACGATATTCAGTACCGGCGTGACACCGCCGAGCAAGGCATCGACGACCGCCTGCGTGGTCAGCACATTGCGAAGTCTGCGTTTGACGCGTACGTCAGTCTGTTGCGCCCAAGCCCACTCAACGGTCTTTACGCCTAGAAATGAGAGATGAAAAAGCAGTTGGTAGAACTTGGCGAGGATCTGCGCAATCCCGCCGGTCTTCTTTGCCAGATCCGCCCAATAGAGTTCATAGATGTCGACCGCCTTCGCGTCCGTCGCCCGTCCCTCGCGTTCCGCTGACACATACAGTGCCGTAGTGCTTGCGCTCAGGCTGATCGTCGGCGATGCGGGCGGTCTCGAGCGCCCGCCGCGTGAAGGCAGTATCCGCGGTTTCGTTGCCCCGGATCGTTCCCTGCTTGACGAAATCCGAGCGAACGTACCATGCGTTGGCTCCGAATGCGCGTCCCCGGACATGTTCACCCAAGCGATCGCCGGCATTCGCCCCGGCGCGGTCGACATAAGCGCTCCACTCGCTGATGGGGATATCGAGCGCGACTTCAGTGAAGCCGGAATATGGCGTGGCCGCGGCGGAGGTCGGAAGCGCGCGCCTCTGCAGCAACCGCGCGATCGAACGCGCCATCGCGAACGGCACTTGATCGCCGACGCCGTGCACCGCGATGACTGCGATTTTGCCGGGCGCAATCGCGGCGTCGCCCTCACGCGCGTGCGTTGATTCATTTGACGTGGATGCAGGCGGGTTCAAGCGCAGCGGCCTCCGCAATTGCTCCCGATCTTTTCGTTTCACGGCCGGCGCGTGCGGCGCGGCCGCCCCCACACATCGCTAACGCAATTGCCGCGTCACTCCGATAGCAGGAACCCGCGGCTGTCTTCGAGAAAATGCGGGCCCGCATCCGAACGTACCGCCGTGCCGACCCCTTGCGCCGTGAGCACCTCGAGCAGCAGGGCGTTGGGGACGCCACCGTCGATAATATGCACCGACTTCACGTTCTCACGCACCGCCTGCAGCGCAGCGGTCAACCGCGGCTGCATATTCTGCTCGACGGCCCCGTCGCGCAACAGTGCCTCGACTTCGGACGCGGTAAGAATGTAGGCGAGCTTGCCGGAACGATCCAGAACGCCCGGAACATTGGTCATCAGCACGAGTTTTTCAGCTCCCAGCGCGCGTGCCAAGCGCCCTGCCAGCAGATCGGAATTGATGTGGTAGGCAGTGCCATCGCTGCCCACTCCAATCGGCATGATCACCGGTACGAACTTGCGCGACAGCAACAGTTCGATGATGTCGGTATCGATACCTTCGACATCGCCGACAAAGCCCAAGTCGGCTGCTTCGTCGGCGCCCGACAGAACCATCCGGCGCGCCCGGATAAAGCGCCCGTCTTGTCCGTTGAGTCCCACCGCCCGGCCACCGTACTTATTGATCAGGCCAGCGAGTTCCTGGTTCAGTTCGCCCAAAGCCATTTCGATGACGGTGAGTGTGCGTTCGTCGGTGATGCGCATGCCGCGATGGCGATGCGTTTCAATCCCCATCTGCCGCGTCAGTTCATCGATACGCCAGCCGCCGCCGTGAACGATGATCGGGTTCATGCCGACCAGCCGCAGCAGCGCGACATCCTGCGCGAAACTGGCCTTGAGCTCAGGGTCGGCCATCGCATTGCCGCCGAGGCGAATCACCAGTGTCTTGCCGTGATACGCGCGGATATAAGGCATCGCTTCGGCGAGGACCCGGGCTTTCTGGGTTGCTGAGTGGGTTGCCAACGGCGCGGCGGACATGGCGCGAGTATATCGTTTCCGGTTGGCGTTGCCGCGGCATGTCACAGGCGCGGTCGCGCCTTTCGCCCGTTGCCTTCAGCGGTAGCCGGCGGCCTGTAATTCGAACAGCTCGGCATAGCGTCCGCCGCGCGCAAGCAATTCATCGTGCGTACCCGTCGCCTCGATGGTTCCGTCGACCAGCACGATGATGCGGTCGGCCATGCGTACGCTGGAGAATCGATGTGATATCAGCACCGCGGTCTTGCCTTGACTCAGTTCCTTGAAGCGCTGGAAGACCTCGAACTCCGCCCGCGCATCCAGCGCCGCGGTCGGCTCGTCCAGGATCAGCAATTGCGCGTCGCGCATGTATGCGCGAGCAATCGCGATCTTCTGCCATTCGCCGCCAGACAAATCAACGCCGGTGCGAAAGCGTTTGCCGACTACCTGGTCGTAACCGAGTGGCAGCTTGGCGATGACTTCGTCAGCGAGGCTCCGCTGGGCGGCGCGCACGATGCGCGGACGATCGTTGCGCGCGTCGATCTGTCCGACCGCGATATTCTCGGCCGCGGTCAGATGGTAGCGAACGAAGTCCTGGAAGATCACGCCCACGTTGGAGCGCAGTTCGCGGAGGTCGTATTCGCGCAAGTCGTATCCGTCGAGCAGAATGCGCCCCTCGTCGGGATCGTACAGCCGCGCCAGCAGCTTCACCAACGTCGTCTTGCCCGCACCATTCTCCCCGACCAGCGCCAGTACTTCGCCCGCATTGAGCGTGAAATTGAGGTTGCGCACGGCCCACCGTTCGGCGCCTGGATAGCGGAAGCCAACCCCTTCGAAGGTGAAGCCGCGTTTGATCGGCGTCGGAAAAGGGACGGGGTTCTGCGGCGACACGATCTCGGGTTCGATTTCGAAGAAGGAAAAGAGGTCGTCGAGATACAAGGCCTGCCCCGCCACCTGCGAAAAACCGATCAGCAGATTCTCGAGCAGGTTGCGCAGGCGGCGGAACGAGCCCGAGAGGAATGTCAGATCGCCGATCGTGAACTGACCCTGCAACGTGCGCCAGACGATGTAAGCGTAGGCGGCGTAGTAGGCGATCGTGCCGATAGCGGTGAGTACACTGCCCCAGCCGGCACGCCGCAACGCGAGCTTGCGATTGGCTTCGTAGAAATCGTTGGCGAGCTTGCGATACCGTTCGATCAGGAAGCCGTTGAGACCGAAGATCTTGACTTCCTTCGCCGTCTCGACGCTGGCACCGGTCGCCCTGACATAGTCGAGCTCGCGACGCTCGGCCGTGCGCGCATAGTTGAGCGAATAGCTCTGCGCGTTGAAATGTGCTTCGCCGATAAAGGCCGGTATCAGCGCGATCGCGAGCAACGCAATCAGCCATGGCGCATAGACAATAAGCCCCGCGGCAAAGCTGACGACGGTGACGATGTCCTGCGCCTGGCTGAGCAGCTGCCCCATCAATGACATTCGTCCCGACGCCTGCCGGCGCGCGCGTTCTAGGCGGTCTTGCAGTTCGCTGTCTTCGAAATCCTCCAGGTCGAGCGTGGCCGCGTGCTCCATCAGCCGGAGGCTGGTCACATTGGTGAATCTTTCCGAAAGCAGTGAGTCGATCAGCGAGACCGTGCGACCTAGAAGGTCCGAGATCACGGCAAGTCCGAATTCCAGCAGCAGCAGCCACGCAATGCGATCGAGGAATCCCTCCGACCACCATCGCGCGAGATCTCCGGTAATGTGGGGCGCACGCGCAAGGTCCACCACTTCGTCGATAATCAGCTTGCCGACGTAGAGCGTAACGACCGGAAGCAGCGCCCGGACCAGGCGAAGAGCAGCTTCGGCGCACGAAAGCGCCGGGCTTGTTTGCCAGACGAGCTTGATGAATGGCGGCAGGTTGCGCAATGCACCCACGCGCTCGCGCAAGGATTGCGGTCCCGGGAGTCCCGACGCAGACGCGGCCCCTCCCCCGCCGCCGGTACCGGTCGTCGCGCCGGGGGACGCGCGCCCGCCCATCGCATACTGTTTAGGCATCGCCTAGCGTGCCCCATGACGCGGGACGCCGTACGCCGTGGCGTCCGCCGCGATTCGAGGGTCGAAAATCCTGCGTGGCGACTATCTGATCCAGTTGCTCACCGCACGGTCATATTCGCCGTTCGCCTTCGCGAGGTGAAGCCACTGATCCACCCAGGCCTTGAACACGACATCGCCGCGCGGCAGCAGGTACGCCATTTCGCCGTACTGCAATGGTTTGTCGGGATTGATCGCGCAAAGTCCCGGACGCAGTTTCTGCTGCGTCATGACTTCCACCGACTCCGAAATCATCACGTCGGCGTTGCCTTTCAGGATTTCATCGAAAATCGTCGTGTTGTCGTTGAAGATGACGATCTTCGCTTGCTTGAAGTTGGCGCGGGCAAAACGCTCGTTGCTGCCGCCGGGATTCTCGATGACCGTCACGCCGGGCTTGTCGATATCGGCAACGGTAAGATATTTCTGCGCGTCTGCGCACTTCGCAATGGGCGCCTTGCCATTGACCATGTAGGGCTCACTGAAGAAACTGCGCTTCTGGCGATCCAGCGTAACCGAAATCCCACCGACGGCCAGATCGCATTTGTCGATGAAGTCGTCCATCAGCTTGGGCCAGCTGGTCTTGACGAACGTTGCCTGCACCCCCAGTGACTTCGCCATTCCATTCGCCAGATCCACATCGAGACCCTCGTAGGTCGCGTCGGGCTTGGCCAGGCTGAACGGTTTATAGTCGCCGGGTGTGCATACGCGCAGTACGCCGCTCTTTTGCACCGTATCCAGCCGCGAATCCTGCGCGCTTGCGGACGTCGAGCACATCAGTGTCAAAACAAGCAATGCTGTAATTCGATACATGAGGTCCTCGCAGGGTTTTATAGACGAAGAACAGCGATCCGTGCGGGTCATTATAGTGGGAGTGCGTTGCCCGCGACCGCGAGGGCGTCAAGCGCAGACTTGCCCGTGGCGCCGGTGCGCACCCTGGCCTCGGACAGGGACTGCGGGGCGCCCGTTGGCTTTCCCGGGGCTTGCATACCTCTATGCAGATGTCATAATGGTGTCTGGATCATCAAAAGAGGCCACCGCGAGCGCGCCCATGAGAGTCCGCACCCTTATCACCCAACGTCTTTATTTCGGCATGGATGCGATGACATTGCGCGCCGGTATGGGACGCGTGCTCGCCCGCTGCGCCGGCGTGCCGATCGAACTGACTCGCGTCAGTGCGCGCCACCTGCACCAGGATTTCATGCTGGGCGAAGACGAGGGCAACGCTCTGATCAATCAGTTCGTCGACGAAGGCCTGTTGAAAGCGCCGAACGAGAAGCATATCGAGTATCGTCTCAGCAGTCGCTTTCTCGACTACGCGTCGGCGCGCGTGGTCGAGCCGCTGGAGCGCGAACGAGCCAAACAGCTGTTACAGCGCGCCTGCCGGTTGGCGGAGCTCATCAATGCCGAATGGAAACGCAATCCTCTTGAAGTGGCGATGCTCGCGCCGTTTGGCGGCTATATGAGCCGCGATGAACTTCTTGAGGAACTCCCATTGGGCATCGTGGTGCGTGCGCGCGGATCGGCGCGTAAGGCACGCTGGGTACGCGCGTCGAGCAAACTCGATGGCGCCCGCGAGATTCGGGCAGCGATGCGCGGCATAAGCTCCTTCATGCGCATCCGCCTTGCCACCGAGACGTCAATGCTTCCGCGCCCGTTTGCCGTCGCATTCCAAGCGCAGGAGGAAGAGCCGGATAGTCCTTTCCTGGTCCTGCCTGCACCGACGGCGACCGAGTCGCGCGCCTGAAGCTGCCGCTCTTCCGAAGATCGCGGCGCGCACGCAGCCCGCGCCCTTCGATTCAGATCGTCGAGTATCGCGCAGCTAGGCGGCGATTTTTCCTGCTTCTTCGCCGGGCGATGCGCAGCGATCGTCCGCGGCAAGCCCGAAGACCGCCTGGCGATCGTCGAGGCCAGGTAGCGAGTAGGAGCCGAGCGCCGCAAGAGTCGCCCCAGACAGGCGGGCGAACGCCTCGGATGCGACAATGCTCCGGCCAAGCGGACCGGTCAGTCGCTCTAAACGCCCGACCAGATTGATCGAAGGCCCAACGCAGGTGAAATCGAGGCGATCGCCGCCGCCGACGTTGCCATAGACGATGTCGCCGGCGTGCAGGGCCACTCCCATTCTGATTGGCGCCGCCGTCTCCCCTGTCGCATCGAGCTCGGCAACGTTGGCCCGCAGTTCGATCGCCGCAGCCAACGCGTCACTACACGCGCCTTTCAGGTCGCGATCGGTCCTGACTGGAAAGATCGCCAGCAGCCCATCGCCCATGAACTTCACGACCTCGCCGCCATGCTCAAGAATCGACGGAACCTGCATCGAGAAATACCGGTTGAGCATCGCGACGAGTTGGCTTGGTGACAGGCGTTCGGCCCGGGGCGTGTACGCCCGCATATCCGACAGCAACACAGCGCCTTGAATCGTCTCCGAGAATTGCCTGTGAATCTGACCTGCCAGCAACCGCTGACCCATCTGCCGACCCAGGTAAGTCCGCAGCAATGTGGTCGTTGTTCGCTTCAGCGCACGAATCTCCGCCACCCGCGTGCCTGCGGCGACGATAGATTCAATCGCGGCGACGTGTTTGTCAGAAAAACCTCCAGCCTCGCGCGTCGCCCACGTCGCCGCATGGATGCTGCCGTCGGTGAAACGCAGCGCGGTCGCCAACAGCTCGGTAACCTCGTCGGCGCGAAACGCGCGTGCCAGCAGCGACTGCTCGGGGTGACGATCGCTTGCTCTATAGCGCCGAGTTGCCGCTGACGCGCGCAGTTCGCCAAGCAACTCGCTTGACGTCGCAAAACCGAGCTGTTGTCCGAATCCGACTTCCTGCAGCCGGGCGCCGTTGCCGCGCTGCCAGTGCAGATATCGACCGCGGATATCCGGATGCGGAGTCTGCACAAAAGTCTCGACGGTCCACAGCGGAATGCCGCAATCTACGAGGCGGTCGCACAGTTGCGAAAGCACTTCCGCGATGCAGTGCGCCGAACGCGCACCATCCACGAGCCAAGCAACAATGGGTTCGGTGTCACATGACATGTGGGCCCTTGCTAAAGTCACCGTCCGCACGCCTCGATGGATTGTTCCGCAACTGGCGACTCCTCGGACGGCTGCGTCGACTTATCCGGCTGCCGCGACTTACAACGGCCGCGCACTTTGGCCTCGTCCACGCAAAGAGCGCAGCAGGTTCACCGCAAACACTTGAATGCCGATCAAAGTGATCGCCCCACCAATCGCGACGCCCGCTTGCGCCGCAGGGTGTCCGAGAAGGAGCAGGAATAGGCTGACCATAAAGATCGGAAGGCCAACGTTGTGCAGCCAGAAATGCACCTGCGCCAGCTTCGTTTCCGCCGCCCGCGGATGGTGTTGATAGATCAGGCTGACGAGCGCAAGCGACGCCCACCCGAGCAGGTTCAGATGCGCATGCACTGGCGCGAACTGGAATTGATGGGTTATCCCCATGATCAAGCCCATCGCGGCACCGACCATTACATAGACAACAGCGATTCTGAGAAAACGGATTGCCATGACAGGACTCCTTCGTAAAGTGGAAAAGCACGTGGCGGCGAAGCGCCTACTGTTACGCCTTGGTCGCCGCCTCGATAGCGCCGAACGACTGGTATAGCGGCAGCGAGCGTTTGACCTGCAGGCCGGCTGCGTCGAGGAGCGCGTGGTATTGCGCGGCCGTTCGTTCGCGCCCGCCGGTTGCAACCAGCATATTGAGATCCGAACGTGCGACATCCTGGTCGCGCGACTCACACGCATGGTGTTCTGGTGCGATGCGTTCGATGATGAACAGCACGGCGCCTTGGCGCATTGAGCGCCGGCAGTTGCGCAGGATCATCGCCGCCGCAGAATCGTCCCAGTCGTGCAGGACGCTTTTCAACAGGTAGGCATCGGCATTGTCGGGAACGCGGTCAAAGAAGTCGCCGGCGAGCAGCCGGCAGCGGTCAGCGATACCTGCGCTTTCCAGC
Source organism: uncultured beta proteobacterium (assembly GCA_963749795.1). Lineage (GTDB taxonomy): Bacteria > Pseudomonadota > Gammaproteobacteria > Burkholderiales > Casimicrobiaceae > PALSA-1003. Next base: position 245,072 of record CAVVOR010000010.1, on the reverse strand, counting down.
GTCTCGTTCGCCACCTCGATTGCATGCGACAGATCGAAGACGACGCCTCGCAGTGTTTGCTGGCGAGCGAGGAGCCTCGCAATCAACTGGCCATAGCCGCCGCCCACGTCGACCACCACGCTCCCTGGCTTCAACTCGACCCGACGAGCGAACGCATCCGCGACCGGTTCGGTGAGCGCCACCATCGCGCGGTTGAACAGCTGCGCGCGCACCGGGTCAAGATCCAGATGTCGGAATCCGTCGACGCCGGTGGCCTGCTTGCGTACGCTGCTGCCGGTCCGCACGCTCTGCTCAAGCTGCTGCCATGTGGACCACGACTGCGTGCTTGAAAATGCTGCCCACGCAGCCAGCGACCCAACCACATCTGAACGCAACAAGCTTCCCGATGCGGTAAGCGCAAATCGCCCGTCGTCGAGTTCGCGCAGTATGTCGATGCTCGTCAGAGCCCGCAGCAGCCGCGAGAGTGACGACGCATCGCAGCGTGCCGCCTGCGCCAAATCGAGCGCCGATTGCGGACCATCGTTGAGAAGGTCCGGCACCCCCAGTGCGGTGATGACCCCCAATGCCTGCGTCGTCCAACTGGCATTGATCAGGCTCAGCACGCGCGCGTGGGGGTCGGCATCACTGCCCTCCTCGCCAACGCCGACGTGTGACGGCAAATCCGAGATTGGGACCTGGTTCGCATACGTCGGTGATGTCGTCATCGCAGTTTTCCGATCGAGGATGGCTCTACTCGACGCGAATACCGAGTGCAGGCATCACACTGCCCCAGCGTACGTACTCGGTACGTAGAGCCGCCGCAAATGCCGCGGACGACAGTTCCCCCGGGGTGGCATCCATCTCTGCAAACCACTGGCCCGCTTCCGGTGTTGCATAAAGCGCCGCGATCGCTTGTTGAATGCGCTCGACAATGGCTTTCGGCGTCCCCGACGGCGCGGCGATGCCGACCCAGCCTATGAAGTCAAATCCCGGAACTCCGGCCTCGTTGATAGTTGGGACGTCAGGAAGCGATGCAAAGCGCCGGCTGCCCGTCACGGCGAGTGCACGCAAGCGTCCCGAGCGGACCTGCGGAAGCAGAAGATTGATGCCTTCGATCGAATAGCTGATGTGGCCGGCGATTAGATCCGCGATTTCCTTTCCTCCCCCTTGGTAGGGCACGTGAACCGTATCGATGCCTGCCATTTTCCTGAACAACTCGCCGGCCACATGCGGCGGCGTACCGATGCCTGGCGACCCGAAGCTCAGCTGGCCCGGCTTCGCTTTCGCCAACTGGATCAGCTCTCGGACGTTGGTGACGGGCACGTTCGGGTTGACCACGAGCAAGAGCGGGCCGGTTCCGATTTGCGCGATCGGTATCAGATCAGTCAGAGGATCGTAGCCAGGCCGTGCATACAAATGGGGATTGATGGTCATCGTCCCTTGGTGAATGATCACCAGCGTGTAGCCATCCGGGACGCTGTGGGCGGCCTGCGCGGTACCGATGTTGCCGCCGGCGCCAGGCTTGTTTTCCACGATGATTGGCTGGCCAAGACGCGTCGCGAGATGGTCGGCGAGCCAGCGCGCCCGGATATCGGTGACGCCGCCCACGCCGCCCGGCACGATGAGGCGAATCGGGCGGCTCGGCCACTCGACGCCATTCGCGGCCGCGACGTGCGGCAGCGCGGCAAACGCGCAGAACGCGCAGTACAGCAAGTGGCGCAGCACGTCGGGTCTGAAGCAAAGTGCGGTGCGGTTCATTGTCGTTCCGGCAATGTCTGACGGCCAATCGCTAACGATGCGGGCCGACGTGAGGCGAACTGTATGCGCTACGCGCCTGACCGGGAATACTCCACCGGCTGCAAGCGCCCTAAACCATTGGTTTAAACTCGCGGCTCAAGATGCCAAGGGAGAAATGATGGACCGACTTCGCGCGTTACAGTATTTCGCCGCAGCGGCGGCTGAACGGAGCTTGTCCGGGGCAGCACGCGAATTCGCCGTCAGCGTCCCGGCCGTCGCCAAGATGATCAATGCGCTCGAAAAATCGTTGGGGGTCAGGCTGTTCGAGCGCACGGCCCGCGGTCTATCGCTGACAGCCGACGGAGCGCGCTACCTCGAAGCTTGCACACCGGCGCTGGCGCAGCTCCACGAGGCCGACGAATCGCTGCGCGCGACGTCGTCGCGGCCGAAAGGGACCGTCGTGATCGGGGTGCAGCACGTTGTTGCGCGCGGATACCTTACGGCGATATTGCCGCGGTTCCACGCGCGGCACCCGGACATCGACATCGACGTTCGAGATTTTCAACGCGTCGCCGATGAAGACATGGGTGGCGTAGACCTGGTTCTGGTTCTCGGTTGGCCCAAGACCGAGGGACATGTACTGCGACAGATTGCGGCCGGCCACTTTATCGTCGCTGCGTCGCCGGCCTATTGGGCAGAGCATGGCATGCCCAAACGCCCCAAAGACCTTGAGCGCCATGTCTGCCTGGCGATACGAGCTTTCGACGGAACGGTGATGGATCTGTGGAGATTCTGCAGAGGCTCCGAGGAAGAGTCGGTCGTCGCGCGCAGCTGGATTACCACCAGCAACGCGCACCGCGACATGGTGATCGAGCTTGCCCTTGCCGGGCACGGTGTCGTGCGTATTCTCGACTGGAGCAACATGCCCGAGCTCGCGTCCGGCGCGCTCGTAAGGGCCCTCGGCGATTGGGAATCGCCGGAAGCGCCTCCTATCAATCTGCTCTACCGTAGAACGGTGCGGCGGATCCCGCGCGTGCGACTTTTTATCGATTTTGTTGCCGAGGCGTTTCGTGACCTCGATCGCCTGCGCGGTCGACAAGTGGTCGGCAGCGAACGGCCGGCGTGGCTGCGACGCCAGTACGGCCGCACGTCGGCGCTGATCGAGCGCTGATGGTACGTCCCTCGACGCTGGTGTGGGCGACCGCACAGCGTGCGCGGACGGTGCAACCCGACTTGCCCAAAGCGAGCGGTGCTGGACCGCTGCAGCACAGTTCGCGAATGCGAAACTGGTACACTCCGCTCCGCTTTCTTCCCTGAATACGGCCCGCACCCATGCGAGACAATCCGGTCAAGAAATCCCTGCAGCGCGGCGAGACCGCTGCGGGCGCCTTTGTGTTCGAATGCTTCGTGCCGGGCCTGCCGCAGATCTGCCGTTAATGCAGGCGCAGATTTCATCCTCTACGACATGGAGCACACGGGCCTTGGCTTCGAAACGCTGAAAACCCAGTTCGCGCTCTGCCGCGGCCTCCCGCTGGTGCCAATGGTCCGCGTTCCACGCGGCGAATATCATTTCATCGCCCGTGCGCTGGATATCGGCGCGTTCGGAATCATGGTACCGATGGTAGGCACCGCGGCGGAAGGCGAGCATATCGTGTCGTGCACGCGCTATCCGCCGCATGGCAGACGCGGCGCGGCGTTCGGCTTTGCGCACGACGATTACCAAGGCGGCGACGTCGCGGCGAAAATGGCCGCGCTGCAAGACAGGACGCTGGTCATCGCCCAGATCGAAACCGATGAAGGCTTGCGCAATCTCGACGCGATCGCCGCGGTGCCGGGAATCGACGCACTGTGGATTGGTCAGTTCGATCTGACCAACTTCATGGGTATTCCGGGACAGTTTCAACATCCTCGCTATCTCGACGCGGTCGACCGTGTCGTCGAGGCGTGCGCGAAACATGGCAAGGCCGCCGCATTGCTGGCGATGGACGATACCTGGGCGCGCGACTATGCCGCGAAAGGCTTTCGCCTGATGGCCTACGGCATCGACCAACTGATGTTGCAGGAAGCTTTGCGTCGCGGCATCGACGTCCTGCGCGACGGATTCGTTAAACGAGGATCGACTCAATGACCGGAAAATTCCGCGTGGGCTTCACGCGCGACATTCTCGACAGCCGTGGAGAGCCTGCCTTCGGCCGCGCAGCGCTGGACATTCTCAAGCGCCAGCCGAACATCGATTGGGAATACCTGCCCGCTGTCGTCGGCGAAATCAATGCCGACCACGCGGCGAAGTACGACGCAATCTACGTCAATATGGCGCGCGTTCCCGCGACCGCAGTCACGCGCGCGGATTGTCGCCTGAGCGTGATCGCTCGGCATGGCGTCGGCTACGACGCCGTCGACATTCCCGCGATGACCAAGGCCGGCATCATCGTCACCCACACGCCAAGCTCGATGCCGAGACCGGTCGCCACGATTGCGCTCACGTTCGTCTTAGCACTCGCGGGCAAGCTTGTGCTCAAGGACAAGCTAACGCGCACCGGCCGCTGGAACGAGCGCATGGACAACATGGGCCTGGGTCTTACCGGACGCACGCTTGGCGTCGTCGGCGCAGGTCGCATCGGCAAGGAATTGCTGCGGATGGCGCGCGTCTTCGACCTGAAGCTGATCGCTGCCGACCCTTACGCGAACAAGGTCGAGCTCGGCTATCTCGGGGCCAGCATCGTGCCTCTGGACGAGTTGATGCGCGAATCCGATTTCGTCGTCGCGTGCTGCCTGCTCAACGAAGAAACCAGGCACCTGATCGGCGCGAAGGAACTCGCATTGATGAGACCCGAAGCCTACCTGATCAATGTCGCACGCGGCCCGGTCGTCGACGAACTCGCGCTGATCGACGCGCTGCGCGAACGCCGCCTCGCCGGTGCCGCGCTGGATGTATTCGAGCAGGAACCGGTCGACCCTGCCAATCCGTTGTTGGCAATGGACAACGTGCTCCTGACGCCACACTCCTTATGCTGGACGGACGAGTGCTTCCACAACATGGCATCGACTGGTTTGCAGAGCATCGTCGATGTCATGCAGCGACGAACTCCCGAGTACGTGGTCAATCGAGACGTTTTCGCTCACCCGCGCGTACTCGCGTGGCGTAAAGCCTAGCTCGGCGCAGCTGCTAGGCCGGTGGGCAGGACGAGCACAACAAGTGGCGGGTCTACCACCTTCCCCGCCACGTGGTCTGCCGACCGCGCCAATAGCGAAGCATCAGGTAACCTCCGACCATGCCGCCGAGGTGGGCAAAATGCGCGACGCCTTCCTGCGTACCGGTGACGCCGAGAAACAGCTCGATGGCGGCGTAAAGAAACACGAACACGCGCGCAGGCATCGGTATCGGCGGAAACAGCAACATCACTCGGTTGTGCGGGAAGTACAGCCCGTAGGCGAGCAGCAGGCCGAATACGCCGCCTGACGCACCCACAGTCGGATAGATCGCACCACTGATGGCGGCAACGACCAGTTGGGCCACGGCCGCTGAAAGCACGCACACCAGGTAATACGCCAGATATCGTCGCGCACCAAATACACGTTCGATTGCTCCGCCGAACATGTATAGCGCGAACATGTTGAACGCGACGTGAGTCAAGCTGCCGTGCAGAAACGCGTAAGTCAGTAATTGCCACGGCGCAAAAGCGACGCCCTGGTGCAGATCCGCGGTCGCCAATGGCCAGAGCGCGAACGTTCCCAACAAGCCTGGAACGGCGGATTGCAACAGGAAGACGGCGACGTTGGCGCCGATCAGGGCGGCGGTGACAGGAGGCATGACCCTCATATGGGGCGCGAGGCGCGTGCTGTCAACCGCTGTCTTGAACGCCCGACCGCAGGGTGTATGATGATGGCATAATCAGCGGTAGGGAGCCACCGCCGAACGCCTGCAAAGGAGTTGCGCGCCATGCACCTGATATCGCGATCTACCGCTGTTCTGCTCTTGGGCCTTGGCGTCAGCATTTGCGCTGCGGAGGCGGTCGCGTCAGCGATCCTGCTCGTCCGCCCGCGCTTCCCTGCAGACAATGTTTGGAATGTTCGCGTCGACACGTTGCCGGCCGATGTCAATTCGAACGCCTATGTGACGACCATCGGCGGCAACAAGACGCTGCACCCGGACTTCGGGACCGTCTACAACGGCGCGCCGAATGGCATTCCTTTTGTCGTTGTGCCAGGTTCGCAGCCGCGAGTCCCGGTCAGTTTCGACTACGCCGACGAAAGCGACCCAGGACCCTACCCGATCCCACCCGATGCGCCGATTGAAGGCGGACCGCAGGGGGACGGCGATCGCCACATATTGATTGTCGACCGCGATGCGGGAGTCCTGTACGAACTTTTCGCCGCACAGCCGAATAGCGACGGCAGTTGGCACGCGGGCTCGGGCGCCGTGTTCGACCTCACCAGCGACGCCTTGCGTCCGGCGGGATGGACTTCAGCCGACGCAGCGGGGTTGCCGATTCTGCCCGGCCTGGTCCGCTATGAGGAAGTGCTCGCCGGCGAAATTGACCACGCGTTGCGCTTCACTGCGCCGCAAACGCGCAGTAGCTACATCTGGCCTGCGCGACACAGTGCGTCCAACTTGAGTGGCACGAGCTATCCGCCGTTGGGACAACGCTTCCGGCTCAAGGCCAGCGTGGACATCTCGACCTTCGGCCCAAACGTACAGCGGATACTGCGCGCGCTGAAAACCTACGGCATGTTCCTTGCCGACAACGGAAGCAGTTGGTTCCTCAGCGGTTCGCCTGATCCACGCTGGGACGACGACGAACTGCATCAATTGAGTCTTTTGCATGGAAGCGATTTCGAAGCCGTCGACGAATCGTCACTGATGCTCGATCCCAATTCCGGGCGGACCAAGTCCACACCGTCGGCGCTGTCCTCCGCGATCGACGTGGTCGAATTTCATGGTCCGAATCGCGACGACTACTTTCTCGCCAGCGATGGCAACGAGATCAGTGCGCTGGACAGCGGCCTGATCGCCGGATGGTCGCGCACGGGCGAGAGGTTTCGTGCCTACGCGTCGACGGTCACGTCCGAGATGCATCATGCGCCGGTGTGTCGTTTCTATGGCCTGCCGAGCGCCGGTCTCAGCACCCATTTCTTCACTGCGTTCGCGGAAGAATGCGCGCTCCTCGCCGATCGGTTCGCTGATGCGTGGCTGCTCGAATCGCCCAACGCGTTTGAGCTGGACCTGCCTGATTTCGTCGACGGCAGCTGCGCCGAAGGGACGGTCCCGGTATATCGCATCTACAGCAATCGCGCTGACAGCTATCATCGCTACACCATCTCGCCCGACATAAAGACGCGCATGATAAGCGCGGGCTGGATTGCGGAAGGCTTCGGGCCGGACGCTGTGGCGATGTGCGCGCCAGCGCAGTGACCGATCTCTAAAGAAGCTCGAGAAACGGATTCGATGCCGCCGCGGCGATGGGCCGATGGGGCTATTGCGGCTTCGGAAGATCCCCGGACGCGTCACCAGCGTTGCCGGGGATCGATGCGCCCCCATCGGCGTTCGCGCAACTTAAAGTATTTTTCCAATAGTCGTTGGTTGCACCGTAGAACGCCGCCAATTTGGCTTCGACGGCGAATCCGGCCCTTCCCGCCGCCCGCATGTTCTTCAGGCCGACACAGTTGGCGCGGACTTCATCCTTCGTGGGAATCTGCGCATGCGCGCACTCGTGAAAGAAAAGGAAGTCGTGCACTTCGCGCGGTAGGGCGTCGAGCTTCTGCTTGTTCCAGACGATCTGATAGCTGGCTCCCACTTTCACCGTCTGGCCGGTGTACGGCACCGCTTCGCTCCCCGGCGGGGGACTGTATTCAGGAATAGTTTCGCTGCCGGCGACGCAGGCGGACGTCGTTCCGTCCACAAACGTAAACGCCGATGCGATCGCTGGCAGCAGTGCCGTCGCCGCGAGCAACGCGGCGCGAATCCACGACGCCCGCGGTCCCTGTCGATTGCCCAAGAGCTGCCGCGGGTGCGTCTGCATCACGCCGGGGGAACAAAACCGTTCTTGCCAATCGTCACACGATTGGCGGTCATGGTTCCGTCAGACTGCATCGACGCATAGACGATGACATGTGCGCCCGGCACGAGCATCGAACGATCGGCTGCCTCGACCATCACCACCGGAACGTGAGGAGGCACGACAACGACTTTTTCGCCGCCCTTGTATTGCAAAGTCATACGACGCCCGACGCTCGATTCCGCGACCGTGGTCACCGTAGCATTGGTCATTGTCGACCCGGCGGCCATGGATGGCCGTGCGGTCCCAACCGCCACCACGGTCGCATTGGTCATCGTGCTGCCCGGAACGGTGTCCATCGGGCCATGTCCTTCGCCGGTTCCGCGCATCGATTCTGGGAAAATATGTACTTCGCTCGCCAGCAACGTTCCGTCAGGCTGCGGCGCCGCGGTCGTGCCGACAAACGCGCCTTGGATGATGCCGTCCAAGCTAGCCGCGGAGCGACCGCTGAATCGCGCGTTGTCGGCAAGTTTTAGCGTCTCGATCTGCCCCGCACTGGTGCGCACCCGCAATTCGTGTCCGCTCACCGCCACGACATCGGCACTGATTTTCTTGGGCGGCATTTGCGCCGCGGCTTCGGACACCACACAAACGGCCATCACGCCCGCCAACACACCCACCATTGCGGCGCTCATCAGCGTCTGTCTCATTTCAGCTCCTTCAAGCAAGGTTTGAACAGGTCTGACCTTGTCCGCCGCGCCGCGTTCCGTGAGATCAGCCCTGGGTGAGTCGCTGGCCGTGCTCGCGAGTCGCATGAAACCCCACCTTAGGCCAGCGTTCCATCGTGACCTGCAGGTTGTATTTGTTGGTTGCCAGATAAACTGGATTGTCGTCCACGTCCGTCGCCAGCGACGCCACATGCTCGCGCTCGAAATTCTTGCGACTCGCCTCGTCGGGATAGGTCAGCCAGCGCGCGGTTGAGATATTGGCCGCGTCATAAAGCGCGTCGACTTTGTATTCGCGAGCGAGCCGATCGGCGACGACCTCGAACTGCAGTTGGCCGACCGCGCCAAGTAACAAAGTGTTGCCGTGAACCCGTTCGAACACCTGGATCGCGCCCTCCTCGCCCAATTCCTGCAGCCCTTTCTGCAATTGCTTGGCCTTGAAAGGATCCCGCGGTCGCGCGACCCGAAACAATTCGGGCGCGAAATAAGGAATGCCCTTGTAGCCGAGCGCCTCACCCTCGGTCAGCGTGTCCCCGATCTGCAACTGGCCGTGGTTGTGAATGCCGATGATGTCCCCGGCGACGGCGTCGTCGCTGGCAACGCGTTCATTGGCCATGAAGGTCATGACGTTGCCGAGCTTCATTTCGCGGCCCAGTCGCTGGTGCTGCACCTTCATTGCGGGACTGTAGCGTCCCGAGCACACGCGAAAGAACGCGATGCGGTCGCGATGCTTGGGATCCATGTTGGCCTGGATCTTGAAGACGAAACCCGAAAACGGCGGTTCGGCGGGAAATACGATGCGCGGACCCGCATCTCGCGCCTGTGGAGGCGGCGCCCATTCCACCAGCGCCTGCAGGATCTCCTGCACGCCAAAATTGTTGATGCCCGAGCCGAAGAAAACCGGTGATTGTCGTCCGGCGAGAAATTCCTCCATGTCAAACGGCGAACTCGCGCTGCGGATCAAATCGATATCGTGGCGAAGCGCGGGAACCTCTTCCGGAAACAATTGATCGAGCCGAGGGTTCTGCAGACCTTCGATCAACTCTCCTTCGTCGCTGACACGTTCCTCTCCGGCAGTGAAACGTAGCAGGCGATTGTTGAGCAAATGGAAAACGCCGCGAAAACGCTTTCCCATGCCAAGCGGCCAGCTAATCGGTGCGCAGTCAATGTTGAGAACTGACTCTATCTCCTCTAGCAGGGCGATGGGCTCACGCACTTCGCGGTCCATCTTGTTGACGAAGGTGATGATGGGAGTAGCGCGCAGCCGGCAAACTTCCAGCAGCTTGATGGTCTGCTCTTCGACACCCTTGGCGGCATCGATCACCATCACCGCAGCGTCGACCGCTGTAAGCACGCGATACGTATCCTCCGAGAAATCCTGGTGGCCCGGCGTGTCGAGCAGGTTGATCGTGTGATCGGCGTACTCGAACTGCATGACGGAGCTCGTCACTGAAATGCCGCGTTGCTTCTCGACCTCCATCCAGTCGGACGTTGCGTGACGCGAACTCTTGCGCGCCTTGACGGTGCCGGCCATCTGGATCGCACCGCCGAATAGCAACAGCTTTTCGGTCAATGTCGTCTTGCCGGCATCCGGGTGAGAAATGATCGCGAACGTGCGCCGACGTGCGACGTCGCGCAGCAGATCCGCAGGAAAACTTGGTCCGTTCATGAATCGTTCACCCGGCCGTAAAAACAAACGCCGCCGATCGGCAACGACCGGCGGCGCATGAGTTGCAAATTATAACCCGCGCGACCGGACGCCCTTCGCGTGCGGCATTCAACACGGCATTAAGCGCAGCCTTGGCGAAGCCTTGCATTGGGCCCGGAGGCAGAGAAACCCTGAAGCGTTCAAACATTCGATTCGGTCGCGATCTGGTGCGTTTTACAGGCGTTTAACGAACTGCCGCCCCGAGGTGGTGCCGACACTCTTAAGAGGACACGAAGATGTCGGTCGCCGCATCGCCTAGGGGGTGACAAATAATAGCTTTATTTTACATGATGTTACGCGACCATAATCCAATTCTTGCTGCACCGCAGCGTCTTGGCCCGGCTCTTGCTAAGAGTACCGGTATTCAATCCGGAGAACATCCCTCCGATGCAGGTCGCTGTAGAGGTGCAGGCCGAAACAGCAGTGCGTCCCACCTACGCACGGCGCCTCGATCACTCCAGCCAAGCCTGTGATTTTTCCGCCGTCGCAGTACGACTTGGTCCCTCGCACCGTCGTCCCTCTGGCGCCTACAGTACGTCTGAACGCGCGTCGCGTTGCGTGTCCTTACTTTCCTTACCCAGGACCTACTCAGACCCAAGCGATCGGCGTCGAAACAGTTCACGTCAACTTGTCCCGACTGATTTGGTCACTGCGAGATTCGCCTAAGGGAGGTCCCCATGTCGACAATCGAACAAAAGCCCCTAGCAAATCAGGACCCGGTCCCCGGGCGCGCGGGCCGAGCTGCCGCCGGGCTGGGTATCGCTGCGCTGGTTGCCTCGCTCGCTATCATCGGGTGGTCGGCAAACTACGCGATGCATATCCCCGACGATCTTAGCTGTGTGTCGGGCAATGCGAGCGGCAACGCCAGTTTCTCGAGCGAGGCGGGCCGCGCTGCCCCCATCATCGCCTTGCTATCGCGCTGACGCGCCGAGCGTCGCGAACAGAGCCTCGTAGGGCGGCCCGACGCTGGGCGCATTGGCTGATACGACCTTCTCCTCTCGCCTCAACTGACTTGTCCGGCGCGCACCAATTGCGCTGATTGCGCATACCTTCAGCGTGCGGCATGCTTCGACGATCGCAAAGTGTCACTTCGCGATACCGTCGAGACCACCATGCCGTTGACTCCTCCTGATCTGTCCGACATCGCCGAGCGCACGCTCGAGAGCTACCGCAAGCGAGCCGATGCGTTTTGGCTGGCGACGCGAAACCACGACGTCCAACAGAATCTCGACGCCCTGCTGGATCACATTGTTGGAAAGCCTCCCTTTTCCATTCTTGATCTCGGCTGCGGCCCAGGGCGCGACCTCAAGACCTTGCACGACCTGGGCCATCACGCTGTTGGCGTCGAAGGGTGCGAATCGTTTGCGTCGATGGCGCGAAGCCACAGCGGTTGCCAAGTGTGGCAACAGGATCTGCTTCGTCTTCAATTGCCCGTGGCGCGCTTCGACGGGATTTTCGCCAATGCGGTGTTGTTCCACGTGCCGACGCAAGAGTTGCCGCGGGTGCTCTCCGATTTGCGCAATGCGCTCAAGCCCGGTGGTGTTCTGTTCAGCTCGAATCCGCGCGGCGAGGACGAAGAAGGCTGGAATCAGGGACGCTACGGTGCCTATCATCGCCTCGAGACGTGGAGGCGTTATATGGCACAAGCAGACTTTGTCGAGCTGGCGCACTACTATCGCCCCGCAGGTTTGCCGCGCGACCAGCAGCCTTGGCTCGCAACCGTCTGGCGCAAGGCATCTACGGACGATCGGACGTCACACCCGTCGCAATGAGCGCCGACAACCTGCCCGCGACAACGATGACGGACGCCGAGATCGTCGCGACAGTCGTGGAAGCGACGCAAGCCTGGGTCGAAAAAGCGGTGATCGGACTGGGGCTGTGTCCGTTCGCGGGCCCCGTCCAACGCGCCGGCGGCATTCGTTACGCCGTCAGCGAGGCGCGCACGACAGACGCGCTGGTCGCAGAGCTGACGCGCGAACTGCACGCCCTGCGAGATGTCAGTCAGGCCGAGTGCGAAACCACCCTGCTGATCGTGCCATGGATTCTCGGCGACTTTCTGGTCTACAACGAGTTCCTCGATGTCGCGGATGCAACGGTCGACTCGCTGGACTTAGACGGCGAGATACAGATCGCGAGTTTTCATCCGAACTACCAATTCGCGGATGCTGGCATCGACGACATCGAAAACTACACCAACCGTTCGCCGTACCCGATCCTGCACCTGTTGCGCGAGTCCAGCGTTTCGCGCGCGGTGGATTCGCTTCCCGATCCCGCAGACATTTATCGCAGGAACATAGTCACGCTGCGTCGATTGGGCCGCGACGGTTGGCAGCAACTCTTCGCGCGTCATAGCTGACGTTCGTTCAGTGCAACGGTACGCAACGGCCTGATTCAGCGCAACGGCGATAGTCCTGACACCGGAAACGCGGGAGCCCCGCGCCGCAGATGCTGGAACACACTCCCCGCCCACGCGCGTACGCGCGCCACGAAATCTGCGCGCCGACGCGCACGTGTTTCGCGCACGATCATATAGCGGTCGTAGTCGGTCCAGTACGCAGGGTCGGGCTGTTCGTATGCTTCGCCGTGCCACGCCGTCGTGGTGCTCGTCAGGCGACGATATGCAGGGTCACCGAGGGTCACGCCGGCAGTCCGCAACATCGCGCTCGCCAGTAATTCGATCGAGACTTGGTTCATCTGAAATCCTTCGGTTCGATGTCTTACTCCTCTTACTTCAACATTAGAATGCACAAGTCGATGCGTCCAATCGTCGTTTGCGATGGCGCTGATTGGCGACGCGAATGGTGACGCTTTCGCAGACGATTCCACTCGACGAAATCGTATGGACCGCCGTCCGCGCCCAAGGCGCAGGGGGCCAGAACGTCAATAAGGTGTCGAACGCGGTCCACCTGCGCTACGACATCGGCGCCTCGTCGCTGCCACCGGACGTCCGCGAACGCCTACTGGCGACGCGCGATCAACGGATAACGGCCGACGGCGTGATTGTCATCAAAGCTCAACGCTATCGCAGCCTCGACCAGAATCTCGCTGACGCACTTGCACGCCTGCAGGAAATTGTCGATAGAGCGACGCAGGTCCAGCGACCGCGAAAAGCGACCAAGCCGACGAAGAGCTCAAAGCGCAAACGAGTCGACGCTAAAGTACAGCGCGGAAAGATCAAAGCGGACCGCGGACGTGTCCCCGATGAATGAGCCCATCGGCCCGACTGGATGGCTACTAGCGGAACGCCCCCGGAAGACCGGCTCCCCGCTCAAGCTGGCGCATGCGCCGCTCGAGGTCGAAAATATCTTCGGCTCCAACGAGGTAGGCTTCGCGCTGATCCTGCTGCATGCGCTCGATCCATCGACGAAGTTGGGCCACGAGCTGGCGCACCGATGCGATGCCGTGCGGCTGCGAGGCCGGGCGAAGCCACCAAGGCGGACGTCATCATATGAGCTCCGCCGAGTTGCCCGCGGTGCGGCTCGGAGCGGCGCTGCGCCCACGGAACGCTCCCAGGATCGCGGCTTTGCAACGCGACATCAGGGCTGCGATGTAGTCGGTGCGCAATTGGCGGGCGACCCTTTCCAAGGCGAGGTAATTGGCGCCGTCGGATTGGGTGTCCGCTCCCGCCTCGTTTGCCGCAGAACCCGTGGGTTGCCTTGTGCGACGCAGCAATTCGGTGCTAGAATAAGTCGACTCCTGGACGGCCGCAAGAGCCGGCCCAAGATCCAGAGCAAAGGGGGACAACGTGCGGTGGGCATCGGCCAATTTGGCTGAAATCATGTTTAACTCCTTGATAACGTACGAACCATATGGGTCCGTTCTCAGTGATTTCAATATAGTCGATTGCCGCGATAAACTCCAATCGCATGTTTTGATGAAGGCGATCGGGGACGCTTATCCTTATAGCATCGTCATATTGCAACGCACCATTTCAGCGCGCGCCCAAGCGCCGATCACCCTATGGAATTGACCCAGCTTCGTTCGTTTGTGGCGGTGGCCAAGCACCAGCACCTGACGCGTGCGGCCGAAACGCTGCATTTGAGCCAACCCGCTCTTTCGGGGCAAATCAAAGCCCTCGAGGATCATCTCGGCGTGCCGCTGTTCGAGCGTTCATCGACCGGCATGACCCTGACGCTGCCCGGCCGCAACCTGCTGAAACACGCCGAGGAAATCATCGGCGCAGTCGCTGAACTGAACCATAGCGCGCAGGCGATGCGTGGGCAGCCAATGGGAAAGCTGCGAGTCGGCACCTTGCTTGATCCAGCCCTGCTTCGCGTCGGCGAATTACTCGCCCATGCGACCGCGACCTATCCGCAAATCGAACTCGAGCTGCATCAGGTCGTGTCGCACGAAGCACTTGAAGGCATTCGCGGCGGAACCTTGGACGCCAGTTTCTACTTCGGCGCGTTGCCCGAAGCCGACTTATCGTGCGTTGCGCTTCGACAAATCGGTTATCGCGTCGCGTTGCCGACGGCGTGGGCCGAAGAACTACTTCAAGCGTCGTGGGATACGCTGGCGGAACGGCCGTGGATTATGGCGCCCGAACGCAGCTCGCACCGCCAACTGGTGCTGGAAATGTTCAAGGGTCGCGCGGCACCGCCGGAAAAAACCATCGAAGCCGACAACGAATCGGTAATCAACAACCTGATTGAATCGGGCGTGGGCGTGAGCCTGGTACGCGATGAAATCGCATTGGCTTCGGCTGAAGCGGGTCGGATCGTCATCTGGCCTGAAGGACAGCTGACGACGCGACTGTGGCTGGCTTACGCCGCGGACCGCGATACCGATCCTCTGATCGTTGCGTTGCTGCAAGTGCTGCACGAGGTGTGGTCCGACACGATGCTGACGCCGGACGCACTCGTCGTCTGATTCAGGCAGCGCGGCCGACAGTCGGAACCCGGCGCGTGCTTGTGGACTCGCGATTCAGCCCATTGCAGCGGTGGCGTCCCTCGCATGCTTGGACGAATGCGACGGCGTTTCCTGCGGCGGAGCGAGCTCCGCAAGATACTGGTGAACAAACGCGATTGCCATGCTGCCTTCGCCGACGCCCGACGCAACGCGCTTGATGGACCCGTGTCTGACATCGCCGACCGCGAGGATCCCCGGCACGCTGGTTTCGAGCAAATAAGGATCTCGCGCCAAGGGCCACGCGCCTTGATTGCGCGCTACCAGATCCATCACGTCGCGTCCGGTACAAACATATCCGAGTTCGTCGCGAATCAAGGCCTCCGGTAGCCACGATGTCTCGGCGTCGGCGCCAATGAAAACGAAAAGGCCGTCGGTCGGCTCACGTCGGCGCTGTCCGCTGACTCGATCTTCTATGGTGATGGCCTCGAGATGGTCAGAACCTTCGAGCGCTACCACCTGTGCGTTGGCTTCGACACGAACGTTGGCCTTCGACGCGAGTTGCTCGATCAGATAGTGCGACATGCTCGCGGATAGCGACCGTCCGCGAACCAGCAACGTCACCTGGCGCGCATAGTTGGCGAAGAACATTGCCGCCTGCCCGGCAGAATTGCCGCCGCCGATCAGGAAAATATCCTGCCCGCGGGTGCGCAGCGCTTCGGTTCTCGCTGCGCCGTAATACACGCCGCGGCCGACCAACTCGTCCGCATGAGGCAACTCCAGTTCGCGCCACGCGACACCGGTCGCGATGATGACCGTGCGCGTCACGACACGTTCACCGTCATCGAGCACTACCGCGCGCGTCGATTCCCCTGGCGCCGCATCGATCCCGATCGCGTGCCGCGCGACCAAGATCTCGGTGCCGAAGCGCTTCGCCTGTTGCAGCGCCCGTGTTCCCAGCTCGTCCCCGGACACCCCGGCCGGAAAGCCGAGATAATTTTCGATTCTGGATGAGGTTCCCGCCTGCCCGCCGGGCGCTTCGCGTTCGATCAGAATGGTGCGCAGTCCCTCGGACGCTCCGTAAACCGCGGCGGCCAGGCCGGCAGGGCCGGCGCCGATGATTGCAACGTCGTAAACCACCGGCGACGGCGCAGTCTGCAATCCGAGTTTCGTGGCGACGTCCTTGAACGTCGGTGTGACCCGCCGCTCTCCGTCGGCGAACACGAGAACCGGGTAGACCTCGTCCAGTTGCGGCGTCGGCGACAAGCCGATTCGCGCCTCGGGGTCACGGGGGTCGTGAAAATGAAACGCCACGTGATTGCGCGTGAGAAAGTCGCGCAAGGCGTGACAGGCAAGATCGAAGCGGTGACCGATGATGGTGACGGTCGCGACTGGCGCCTCGAGGGCAAGTTGCTGCAGTCCCGAAATTCGTCCCGCCATCGTCTGCAGCAATTGGCTGTTCAGGTTGCGGCAAGCAACGATCAACTCGCGGAAGTCGGACGCCTCGAGGCGGCAGACGCGCGTCGGCCCCACCGCGCGCAAGCTCGCCAACGCGGGCGAGCCGAGCAACAGCGGCACCTCACCGCCGTACTCGCCCGGCCCGTAGTGGTTGATTTCACGCTCGATGCCGCCGACGACCTTATAGACGTTGAGCCTGCCGGAAAGGACGATGCAAAACACCGGCAGCTCACCCTCCTGAATCAACCATTCGTTGTCGTGGAGGTAGATATCCGCCGCGCGACCGGCGATCGTATTGAGTTCAGCCTCCGGCACTGCGGCAAGCAGCGGCACCGCGCGCAAGAGGTCGGCAGTAATCATTGTCGGTTCGGCACGAAACTCAAACCACGATCATCGCCGCGGCGTGACCGGTGGCGGCACTTCCTCGAAGAACGCCTGGTCGATGTAGCACCATGACCACACCTCGCCGGGCTCGAACGAAGCGATCATCGGGTGTTTGCTCTGGTGAAAATGTTTGGTCGCATGCTTGTTCTTCGACTGATCGCAGCAGCCGACGTGACCGCAGCTGAGGCAGAGGCGCAGGTGCACCCAGCTGTCGCCTGTTTTAAGGCAATCTTCGCAGCCGTTCGAGCTCGGAGTAACGTCGCGAACGTCGGCAAAATGCGGACAATCATCCATGCATGCGGCTCCTTACTGGTGTTCGAGTTGCAATATTTTAACCTACACACGTATACACACGCCGAAGCCCACGACCGAGCAAGGCGCAGTGCAAGCGCAGTCTCGCGCAGGCTCGCGCCGTCTCGTTATTACAATTGTTTTGCCAGCGTCGCGCCGTCTGGGCTTCCAAGTCCCGTGCATGGGTCCCACCCGGGCTTAGCCTTGTAAGCGCCGTTGTCGCCCACCGTTATGTCGCGCAAACCTTTGCCCGGGCCAAGAGCGTATAGCTTGTTGTGCAGGAAACCGAGGCGCGTCTTTTTCGCCTGATTGAGGCATGCGATGAGGCCCGCCCACAACGGCGCGGCGGCGCTGGTACCGCCGACGATCTGTTGTGCGCCGTCGACCAGCACCCGGTATCCGGTCGCGCTGTCCGCGTTGGCAGCCACGTCCGGTACCCCGCGACCTGCTTTGCCGCCCTTGTTCGCGGCTTTCGGCACTCCCGCCTTGCGTTGGTATGCCGGAAGCGCAAATACTTCGCTGACGCCGCCGCCGGTGGCCCAGCCGTCTTTCGAATTCCACACCGTCTCTGCGCTGATTTTCGTGCCCTTACCCTCGAGGCGCGTGCCGCCGCATGCGAGTACGTGCGGCGATGATGCGGGAAAATCAACATTCGCACGCTTGGTCGCTGGGTCGGTGTCGGCCGAGCCGTGGTCGCCCGCGGCAGCGCAAATCGTGATGCCCAGCGCGGCGGCGTCGATGCACGCCGAGTCGTAATCCTTCAACGACTGCTGGGTCGAGTTCGTCTCGGGCCCACCCCAGCTTATCGACACGATTCCAGGTCGCCGCAGATTGTCGTGTATTGCGGCGTACAACGCGTTGATGAAGCCATCGTCGGTGTTCGGCGCGAAATAAACCACGATCTGTGCGCCAGGCGCAACCGCTCCCGCAACTTCGATATCGAGCACGACTTCTCCGTCGGCGCTATTCGCATTGCCAGTCGGCGTATTGTGCGCACCGCCAACCGAGACCGCTGTCACCACGGGCGCCTTCACGCCAAGCGTCGCAAAATATTTCGCCAGATCGGCTGCACGATAGCCGCCTCCGAACTCCAGAATTGCAATCGTCTCGCCCTTGCCGTCAAACCCTTTCGGGAAATCGTATAGCGCCGCAACTTCGAGTGGTGAGAAGGCCTGCGCGGTGGCGCGCGCCAGACGCTTTCGCTGACCTTTTGCTTGTCCGGCTGCCGGAGCAATGCGGAAATGCGGTTCGACGTGCGGCCGATTGTCCAGACCGAAGACGCCCTCGACAATCGCCGCAAGTTCGGCGGGAATCGAAATTGTGCCGCGGCGTATCCGGTATTCGCGGCGGTCCTGCCGGTAACACTGGAGGTGGGTGCCGAAAGCGACTTCCATGGCACCCACCGTGCCTGAAAGGTCGACGGCGCGCTGGGCCAGGCTGACGCGAGTGACGTCGAGTCCATGTAAATGCGCAAATGCCTCGACCCGCTTCACGTCCGCGGGGGACGCGCCGTGTTCGGCGCGAAAGGTCTCGTAACTGATTCTGCGGAACGCGGCGTTGCCGGTGGGCGAATGCAACGCCGATTTGCGCCGGAGGCGCACCGTTATCGTGACGCGCTGCTCCTTTTTGGCCGGACCAACATAGCGGCCGCCGACAAAAGGCGCCTTGTCTGCGCCGCTCAGTTCGACGCGCCCCTTTGCCTTCGCCTTCGCCTTGGGTTTAGTCGTGGCCATCCATCTCCTTGCTCGAAACGCGCGACCGCAAGCGTGCAACCTTACACCAGTCATCGGCTGAAGCGCCTCGAACATTTTGACACGGCCGCTGTCGGATCGGCGCGATCGCCCGTATGATGAACGAAAATGATGTACGCAAATGATGTAACGCAAATGATGAACGCAAATCGGGAGACAAAGTGGTCAAAATCATCGTCGTTTATGCCGCAACGCTGATTGCGTTCTGCGCCTGCGACTTTCTGTGGCTTGGATGGATCGCCAAGGACTTGTATGCCAAGGAGATCGGCGCGCTGCTGCTATCGTCGTTCAAGGTCGGCGTCGGCGCACTGTTCTACGCCATCTACGCAGGTGGTGTCGTCGTTTTCTGCGTGTATCCCGCGCTCGCGAGCGATTCGTGGACGAAGGCGCTAACAACGGGTGCGTTGTTCGGATTCATCGCCTACGCAACTTACGACCTGACCAACCTCGCGACGCTGAGGGGTTGGTCGACCAGCCTTTCGATCATTGACATGCTATGGGGAGCGTCGGTCACCGCTATTGCGGCGATTGCCGGCTATGCAGCGGCCAGCCGTCTCATCGGTTCGTGAAATCCCGCACGCCGCCGCCAGCATCAGCTCAATCTTCGAACCAGTCCCACCGACAAGAGGGCATTGCCGATGAGTCGCAACATCCTTTCCGAAGAAGAGATCCATCCCAGCATCCGTGAAAAAATCGCAAATAGCCGCGCTGACATCGTGCGCGAGGTCAAGGCTGCGGTCCAGCACAACGCCGTCGTCGTGGTCGGCATGAAACAGAATGTACTGGTGAAAAAGGCCCGCAAAGCGCTCCAAGTTGCTGGCATCACGCACGCATACCTGGAGTACGGAAGTTACCTCAGCGAGTGGCGCCGCCGAAATGCGCTGAAGATGTGGACCGGATGGCCCACATTTCCGATGGTGTTCGTCAACGGGACGCTGATCGGCGGGGCAAGTGATCTCGCCAAGCTGATAGCGAGCGGCGAAATGAGCACGCTGCTCGGCTCCAAACGACCCTCGCCGGATTGACGTGGTCGCATTCAATGCGGCGTGCTCCGGACAGAGCGACGCGAGTCGCTGCCGACAGCAGCGCGGGCGTTGCATCCGGCCGTGGCTCGAGCTCGTAATCGCTTGACGATGCGTCTTCCTTCCCGCGCTATTCTGTTCCGACTGGCAGCAGCTGCGCTGATGGTGGCGGCTGCCGCGTACCTCGCGCTCCTCGGGATGCTCTATCTAAGGCAGGAGGCTCTGATCTTCCCAGGGACCAAACTTCCCGACGAATTCAAGTTCGACTTTGGCCCGCAGCGCTTCAACGAAATACGGATTGAGGTTCCTGGTGCGTCGCTCGATGCCCTGCAGTTCACGCAGCCCAACCCACGAGGTCTGGTGTTCTTCATCCACGGCAATGCCGGAAACCTTTCCACATGGACTACCGGCCTCGACTTCTATCGACGAATCAACTATGACCTGTTCATGTTCGACTATCGGGGTTACGGCAAGAGCAGCGGCCACATCGAAAGCGAAGCACAGTTGCACGCTGACGTGCGCGCCGCGTGGGATGCGATCGCGCCACGCTATCGCGACAAGCCGATCGTGGTTTATGGGCGTTCGCTGGGAACGGGCTCGCGACAAAATTGGCGGTCGACGTCAACCCTCGCCTGCTGGTGCTGGTCTCTCCCTATACCAGTCTGGTCGCGGCCGCGCGCCGCCAATATCCAATCGCACCCGCTTGGCTGCTGAAATATCCACTGCGGACCGACCAGCTGATCGGCGACGTCAAGAGCCCGATCCTGCTCATTCACGGCGCCGACGACACGCTGATTCCGGCGTCGGACAGCGAGCAACTCAAATCGCTTGCGCGCTCCCCGGTCGAGTTACTGTTGATAAGCGGTGCGGGACATCATGGCATCCACGAATTTCCCGCCTATCTCGATGGGCTCGCCGCTCGCCTGACCGAACTGACCGATCATTGATTTCAGCCGGCAAGCAGCGGTTGTGCGCGACAACCTTGGTCGCGTCGGTTGCGTCTCAGTTGCGTCCCTCTGCGCACGCAGCATACGATGCGCCTATCGGGCACCTGACGAACCGCCGCGCATGCGTGGCTGGCTCCAGCGGGTACGGCCATTATGGAGGTGAAACGTGTACCGCAAATCGTTTGCAGCAGTCGCGTTGGGAGCAGGATTGATGCTATCGGCGGGTGGTGCCGGGGCGATAACCTGTCATCTCATGTTCGATCGCAGCGACCAGCTTATCTATCAGGACATCACACCCCCAGTCGATTTGAGCGACAACGGCGCGACGCGCGCGCGCTGCGCTGCGCAACAGAGGTGACTATCTGATGGTCATCGATACCGATCGCTGTCCACGGATCAGTAGCGTGGCGGCTGGCGGCACCAGTGTCGCCAGCGTCGACGATATCGTCGGCGGCATGCGCCCCTATATGGGCTTGAGCGCAGGTGGACCGTCGGCACGCCAGTACGTGAGAAGCAGCGCGGCTGCGCCCGCGGCATCCGCCCCAGCGGCGGCCACAGGATCGCGCTCGAGTTCGACTCGGATGTACTAACGCTCGTTCGCGTTATCGTCCGCCGCTGACGGGCGGAACGAAGGATAGAGCGCCCTAGCGTTTCGGCGGATCGCGACCTTCGCCCCAGTCGGGGCGCGGTATGGTTCGCGCGACCAGTACCCCCACGGCCGCGATCGCAGCGAGCAGCGCAAAGATCACGCGATAGGCGCTGTCGAAATTCGCGATGAAGGCAAGCGGCGCTGGCGCCAGCGCGGCGTGCGACGCGACCGAGCCCTCGTTCATCAACAATTCCATCGAACTGCCCACTATCGCAAACAACACTGCGCCAACGATGGCGACACCGACGGCACCCCCAATCGCGCGCGAGAACGCGATGGAGCCAATGGCTGATCCCAGTGCGTCACGCCCGGCAGCGAATTGGACATTGACCTGCGTCGGCGGCATCACCATGCCGATGCCCACGCCGATGCACCCGGTGAGCACCATGATCGCCGTTGTCGGCAAGCGATCCAGTCCGAGGGCAAGCGTCAGGAATGTAGCGCAGGCCACGCTCAGCCCGAGCTGCGGAAAAAGAGTTACGTTTCCCGTTTTGGTTACGAGCCGACCGATTGTTGCGGAAGTCAGCACCATTGAAAGCGTAATGGGCAACAACAACAGTCCGGACTGGCCGATTCCAACACCCCGTGCCAACTGCAGGTACAGCGGCAAGTAGAGAATCGTCGAAAACAAGATGGATGCGAAGCACATGACTACGATGTCCGATCGCATGATCGCCGGGATCCTGAGGAGGGCGATCGGGATCACCGGATTAGCCGCGCGACGTTCCCAATAGACAAGAACGACGTAGCCGGCTAGCGCGGCGCCAAGCATCGACAGCAGCGACGACGACGACCATGCGTAACGATGCCCGCCCGAGGAGAGCGCAAAAAGCAGCGTGAACGTAGACGCGGCGAAAAGCACAGCGCCGACGATATCGGGCTGGAAGCGACCTCGGCTGATCGATGGGGTTTGCGGTACGCGCAGAGCGAGCACCGCGGCAATGACTCCCAGCGGCAGATTGACAAGGAAGATCGCGCGCCAACTGAAGTGTTCGGTAAGGTACGCACCTGCCACCGGCCCTGAGGTACTGGCCAGCGCAAAGATCGTCGCGAAGTAGCCTGCGTATCGTCCGCGTTCGCGAGGAGCAACATGCTCACCGATCAGGGCCTGCGACAGGGTCATCAACCCGCCGCCACCCAAACCTTGCGCCGCTCGGGCCACAATCAGCAGCAGCAAGGTGGGAGCGAGCGCGCAGCCAAGCGAGGCCAGCGTGAATATCGCAAGCGCGCCCAACAGCATTTTGCGGCGGCCGAAATGGTCGCCGAGGTGACCGTAGAGCGGCGCCGCGATGGTTGCAGCCAGCAAGTAGGCCACGACGACCCACGACAAGTCGGCGAGTCCATGCAGCGAAGTGGCGATGGTCGGGAGCGCGCTGGCGAGGATGGTCTGATCGGCCGCGGCGAGAAACATGGCCATCATGACGCCCGGGAAAACTCGAAAGAACGCCTTCGCGGCTGTCCGTCGCCGGTATATCGGCGGAGACGGCTGCGCGATCCTTGATTTCGGGGTGTCTGCTCTTGCCCGGATTCGTCGGTCATGCGTATGCTGTTTGCTTGGAGCGAGTCGCGACGCCGTGCTTGTCAGGCTGGCACCGATCCGCATGTCGTTACCGATGCAGGCAAAAGGCGCCGCAGAGTGGCGGCACTCGGGCGCCGAACGACGATGGTAGCAGAACGCGCAATTCGGGGTCGCTTACTGGGGAGATGTCGCATGAGCAAAGTCGCCGTCGTGCAATACGCGCCCGTGGTACTCGATCGCGCACAGACCTTGCAGCGAGCTTCGACGTTAATGCATCGAGGCGGCCTCCGCCGGCGCGAAGCTGATTGTTCTCCCGGAGTCGTTCGTCCCTTGCTATCCGGCATGGATCTGGCGCTTGCGTCCCGGGAGCGACGCTGCGACAACGGCAACGCTGCACGCGCGACTGCTCGAGAACGCCGTGAGCATCAAGCGTGGCGACCTGGCTCCCCTTTGCGAGGCCGCGAGCGCCTCGCAGGTGACCGTTGTCTGCGGAATGACTGAGCGCGACGAGGATGCGAGTCGCGGCACAATTTATAACACCGTGGTCGTCATCGGCCCCGACGGCGGCGTGTTGAACAAGCATCGCAAGCTGATGCCGACCAATCCCGAACGCATGGTCTGGGGCTTCGGCGACGGCTCGAGCCTCAACGTCGTCGACACGCTAGCGGACGTCTCGGTACATTGCTCTGCTGGGAAAGCTACATGCCGCTTGCGCGCTATGCGCTTTACGCGCAGGGAGTCGAAATCTATGTCGCTCCCACCTACGACAGCGGCGACGCGTGGGTCGGTACCCTCCAGCACATTGCGCGCGAAGGCTGTTGCTGGGTAGTAGGGAGCGGGACGGTATTGCAGGCGCGCGATCTCCCTGCCGATTTCCCCGAACGCGCAAGCCTCTATCCGGACGTCGACGAGTGGATCAATGAAGGCGACTCGGTCGTCATTGCGCCAGGCGGCCGGATCGTCGCGGGGCCGTTGCGCAAACAAACCGGCATCCTGTACGCGGATATCAGCCTCGACGCGGTCGGCACGGCCAAGCGACGGCTAGACGTCGCGGGACACTACGCACGTCCCGACGTATTCCAGCTGCACGTCAACCGGCAGCCGCAAACGCCGGTCAAGTTCGATTGAGCGCCATTCATCGACGTCGATGCAGGACAAACGACAACCCCCACGCGATCCACGGTGGACAGCCGGGCTGAGTGAACGCCGGAAACAAGGAGACCCGATGGACATCGCGCCTGCCCTGATCGATGAATTGACGCGATGCGCGCGAAGCGCGGCCGAGCGCGCATACGCGCCCTATTCCCGGTTTGCGGTTGGCGCCGCCGTCCTCACGACCGAAGGGAAGATCCACTCAGGAGCCAACGTCGAAAATGCTTCGTACGGCTTGTCGATGTGTGCCGAGCGTAACGCCATCTTCCAGGCAGTCGCGGATGGCGCACGCTCGATACGGGCCCTCGTTGTCTACACACCCACTCCCAAACCAACGTCGCCGTGCGGCGCCTGTCGCCAGGTGCTGATGGAGTTCGGGGCCAGTGCGCTGGTCCTCTGCTGCTCGCGCGGTCCGGGCGAAGAGCGCCGATACGTCGCGAGCGATCTGCTGCCTGACGCATTCGGTCCCGATCAGTTATAGCGATTGGGCATGCAGACGCGGCAGGCGGCGCGCAAAATATGATCTAATCACGTTTCGCAACGGGCGCTTCGCATTCGCGCGGGCAGCGCGAGCGCACAAGCGCGGCCGCCGTGGTCGATCGCGGCACATCATCCACTTAACGAAACCGGAATCACTTCCATGAGTTCGTCATCAAAGATCGCTATCGTCACCGGCGCCGGCAGTGGCATAGGCAGGGCCGTCGCTCTCGCCTTGCTCGGTGATGGCTACAGCGTCGCTCTCGCCGGCAGGCGGTCCGACGCGCTCGCACAAACCGTCGCCGCGGCGGGAACTGCGGGGACTCGCGCGCTGGCCGTCCCGACCAATGTCGCGGACCCAGCGTCGGTTCGTGCGTTGTTTGCGTTGACCAAGAATTCGTTCGGGCGACTGGATCTGCTTTTCAACAACGCAGGCGTTGGCGCGCCGCCCGTGCCGCTGGAAGACCTCACGTTCGAACAATGGAAAAACGTCGTCGACATCAATCTGACCGGCGTATTCCTCTGTACCCAGGAAGCGATCCGCCTGATGAAGGATCAATCGCCGCGCGGAGGCCGCATCATCAACAATGGGTCTATTTCGGCGCACGCACCTCGACCCAACTCCGCGCCCTACACGTCGACCAAGCACGCGATCACCGGTCTGACCAAATCAACTTCCCTCGACGGCCGGAAATACGACATCGCGTGCGGGCAAATTGATATCGGCAACGCGCATACCGAACTCGCGGCGCGCATGGCGAGTGGCGTCCCTCAGGCGAACGGGCAGATTGCGGTCGAGCCTCTGATGGATGTCGAGCACGTCGCGAGCGCCGTTCGATACATGGCCAGCCTGCCGCTCGATGCGAACGTGCAATTCATGACGGTGATGGCGACCAAGATGCCCTTCGTCGGACGAGGCTAGTCGCGTTCAAGGCCAACGCGCCGCGCCGATCTTCGGGCCTCAGCGGTCCGAGGCGGGCCCACCGGGGCACTGGGCGACTTGTCCCCAATGGCCTTCGCAGTATTGCAGCCTGACTTTCTGTTCGCAGATAACTCGCGCAAAAAAACCTTCGCGGGAGCAGCGTGCAACAGCATCGGCCATCTGTTGCCACGGGTCGACTCGTGGCGGCGGGCGCAACTCCGGCGCGGGCGCGGGAGCTATCGGCTCCGCGATCAACGGGGGCGTTTCAATGACGATCACCGGGGCGCGAATGGGAGCCGCTCGCTTGGCCGTCGTTACTTTCGCCGGTACGCCGCGAGTTGCCGCCTCGGCGCCCTCTCCATCCACCGGCAGCGTCAGTGCACGGCCCGGCGTGGCAGCGCTACTCGCTTCCGCAGGCGGCGACACAGCGCGCGTCGGGCCTAGCACTTTCGGTAGAGGCGAGTCCGCGGGTGCGGCGGTCTCGGCATTGGCTTTCAATGAACGTTCGACGGGTGTATAGCCTTCGCCTTCGCCTTTCGGCGCCGACAATACCCAGTGCAACGCATAGACACCGATCAGTAAAACCGAGAGGAACGCGAACAGCACCATCGGCGTCGAGGCCTTGCGAGGTGACTGATGGACTGGCAATACGGCGGCCCGTTTTTCTTCCTCAGCCTTGCGCGCCGCGCGCCGTGCGTTCGACTCGGCCGACTTGCCCGACGACTTGCGCCGCTTCCCGGACGAGAACGAATCGAGCGTTGCTTCGCCCGCCATCGCGAGCAGCGGCTGGGTGACCGTCGGGTCGTACGCACGCTTGCGCGCCGCGCGACAGTCGTCACACAGTTTCGCGCCCGAGGCGTTCTTCTGGCCGCAGATTTTGCACGTCATAGGATTGCCCTTGCTGCCGCACTCGAACTTTCACGGGACCGCAATTGGTAAAGGCGGCAACCGTTATGATATCGGCATAATGCCCGGTTCAATCCCTTGGTGCAAGAAATAGACCATTACTTCGCTGGCGAGACACTGGCGAGCGCTAGTGCGCGCTTGTCTGTTACAAGCCTGGACCCGTCTTCGACGTACGACGAATCAACGTGCTTGGGGATTGAGGAACTGCAATCGGCCGAGCACCGCCTGCCAATGGAATTGAACTGGGCTGCTCTCGATATCCCTAGGGCAGCAACGCGCGTTCGGCAAGGCAAATTAGCGTTAGAACTTGCCCAAATTCAATCGCTGCCCGCCAGAAGCGACCCGTGCGGGCGCGCGCTGTGAAATGCGCGGCCTTCAGCGCCCTCCGGCTTGGCTCGGCACGCCGGGACATTGAGGGACCTTGCCCCAGTAGCCTTCGCAGTACTGGAGGCCAACGCGTTGCTCGCATCCAATCCGACGGAAAAAATCCTCCTTGCTGCAGCGGGCCATTGCCTCGTGCATTTGCTGCCAGCGATCCGCTGCCGGTGCAGGAGCCGCGGGAGGCGCAGCGGTGGCGGCTTTGTGAGCCGCAGTGTCGGGCGCGGGTGCTTTTGCGGCCGGCGGCGGCGCGGCCGGCGCGGTGGCGTCGGTAGTCGCCTTGGGCGCGGCGGATTTGGTCGGTGCCTTCGACGCGGGCGCGGTACCCGGCGCAGTCGCTGGAGCGCCGGTCGTGGTTGCCGACGAGCTTTGAGTCGCGTCGCTGCCGGCAGTCGCCGGCGTTGTCGTGGAAGCGTCCTGCGCTGCTGCTGGTGGCGTTGTCGTCGTCGGGGTGGTATCTGGGGTCTTGGCGGCATCCGCCGCGGCCTTGGTCGCATCCGCAGACGAAGCCGTGACGGTCGTCGGTTCGCTGGGCTGCATCATCCGGTACGCGACGAAACCTCCGATGCCTAGCACGGCAACGATGGCCAGCAGGGCAGCGACGAGTCCGGTCTTTGGTGCACCGCTTGTGGCGGCCGCTGCGGCACCTGAGGCACCTGCCGCGGCCGCGGCGCGCGCAACGGGGGCCGTTGCTGCAGCAGACGCTGCGGCCGCGGGCGTAACCGGTGGTGGCGTAATGGGCCTTGCGGGCATAGCGCCCGTCGCTGTGGCCGAAGGCGGCTCGACCACCAACGTCGTTCCACACTGAACGCAAAACTTCGCACCTGGCTGCGTTTCGTAGCCACAGTTCGTGCACTTCATCCTTCGTCCCCCTCCAATGACAATCGGACGCGCAGCGTTTCGTCCAACGTCTGTGCACGCTCTCTCACGTGCATCGAACGCCAGAAGCAGCGCGAACGTCGACGTAAGTGTACCTCAGTGCGTCTCCGGTTACAGCACGAGCTCCCAGGTCTCCGCTACCAGGTTTTGACTGAAACTGCGATGCGGCTCCGCGCGCACGCACTTGAATCCTGCCGACACATACAGATGGCGTGCAGCGCCGAGTTCGCTCTGCGTCCACAAGACCAGCTTGCGATAGCCGACGCGACGGGCAAAGGCAATGCACTCGCCGACGAGCCGCTTTCCCAGGCCGAGTCCTCGTGCGCCGGGCTCGACCAGCAACAACCGAAGCTTGGCCGTCCGCTGCGTTTGCCGGACCACGAATACCGACCCGACGATTTCCCCACCGCGGTCGGCGACCCAACATCGCTCGCGTTGCGCATCAAAGTTCTGCACGAATTTCGCGATGATACCGGCGACGAGCGCCTCAAACTGCTCGTCGTAGCTGTATTCCCGCGCGTAAAGCACGCCATGACGATGGACGATCCATCCCAGATCGCCAGGCCGGGCTTCGCGCAGGACGATCGGAGGTGGTGTTTGTGTCGGCGCCGCGAGCAGCCTTGCGATCGTCGCGACCGCATGCGTCAACTCGACCTGGTCACGTTCTGCCAGCGGCGCAAGCAAGGCGGCGATTTCGTCGTGCGAACGTCGGTCGAGTGGCGCGAAAGCGCGTCTGCCGCCGGCGGTCAGCGACAGTAACCGCTGTCGGCCATCGCTCGAGCTTGGTTTGCTCTTGACCAGACGCCGTTTCTCGAAGTCGCTCAGCAACCGACTCAGATACCCTTCGTCGAGGTTCAACCGATCGGCGAGCTGGCTCGCGGTCTGCGGTACCGTCGCGCCATCCCCTGCATCGTGGTTGTGCGCCAGCTCGTAGAGGATGCGCACTTGTGCGAGCGAGAACTCGCTTTGCAGCAGGTGATCCTGCAGCACACCGATCTTCTGGGTATAGAGGCGGTTGAAACTGCGGATCGCGGCGATTCGCGATTCGATGGAATCGAAATCGAAACGCCCCCGCAAACGATGAGTGCTGCCAGCCATTGGTGACGAGGCCCTCGTCGGCCACCCCGATGGCGGCCCCGAACTCCTACTGTTGGCAAATTAGTTGCTTTTGTCAACTATCTCCACGACAGGCGCAGCGACCCTGCTAGCCGAGGTGCTGACGCAGGAAAGTCAGGCTCCGCTCGCGAGCGAGCTTGGCCGACGGGGCGTCATATGAGCCTCGCTGATCGCAGTTGAAGCCGTGATCGGCGGGATAGATGTGGACAGTCACAGTCGGATGCGCGGCGGCGAACTTGCGCACGCCATCGATCGGAAGCATCGAATCACGCTCGCCGAAATGCGCCAGTACCGGACATTTCGGGCGTTCGCCCATCGCCTCGAGCACGCCTCCGCCGTAGTACGCAACCGCGCACGAAAAACCCGCCACGCGCGATGCTGTCATCCAACTGACATAGCCGCCCCAGCAAAAGCCGAGGACGCCAACCTTGCCGGCGCTAGCTGCTTCGTCGCGGGCTGCGGCCACATCGAGCAGCGCAGCGTCGATCGACGCCTTCGCCTTCAATTGACGTCCGCGCGCAATGTCTTCGGCGGTGTAGCCGATGTCGACGCCCTTTTCAGAACGGTCGAACAATGCCGGTGCAACGACACGATAGCCGTCGGCCGCATAACCGTCGCAGACTTTCCTGATATGGCTGTTGACGCCGAATATCTCCTGCGTGATCACCAAGCCACCTCGCGGCGCTCCGTCAGGGTCGGCCCGATAAGCGGAGAGGCGAAAACCGTCGCCTGCGACAAGTTCGATCATCTTCCCCATGACTACCTCCATTGCGAGTTCGGAAACCCTATTATGACAGGGCAGTCAGCGACAGCCCTTGTGATGCAGCACCTCTTCGCGGCTGCGGTTCGCAGCGCAAGGCGTGGGATAATCGACGACGCGATGACGTCGATACCGATGAGGAGCGCTCGATGAAGGTCAACAGCAGGAAAATTGAGACGTTGATTCACCAGCTACTGATCGAGATCGGCGAGGATCCCGAGAGGGAGGGCCTGCAGAAGACTCCACAACGCGTCGCCGCCGCCTACGAATTCCTGACTTCGGGGAGTCGCGCCAACGCGACCAAGCTTATTAACGGCGCGGTCTTTACTCAGGAAGCCAACAGTATGGTGATCGTGAAGAACATCGAGGTCTACAGCCTGTGCGAACACCATATGCTTCCGTTCTTCGGGCGCTGTCATATCGGCTATCTGCCAAACGGCCGCGTCTTCGGCGTTTCGAAATTGGCGCGGCTGGTCGACATGTATGCCCGACGCCTGCAGCTACAGGAGCGACTCACTGAGCAGATTTCACAGGAAATAATGGACTCGGTTGGGGCAAAAGGCGTAGGTGTCATGATCGAAGCGCGGCACCTGTGCATGATGATGCGTGGCGTTGAGAAGCAGAACTCCGTAATGATCACTTCGTCGGTGCTCGGCGAGTTTCGCGAATCGGCGACGACGCGCGAGGAGTTCCTTTCGTTGGTCGGCAATCGCCAGGGTTAAATCGGCAGGCCTTAACGGCACTTCGCGAAACTACAGCCACCAGCGATAGAGCGCTCCCGCGAAGTGCTTGGCGCCGCGCGCGGCTGGCGCCGGCAGGCGCAAGGGGCGAAGCAACATCTCAATCGGAAGGTCTCGCGGCGCGTGATATTTCGCCAGGGACGAGATCTTCCGCCGGAACGTGGTGTAGTCGGCCTCCACGTCGCCGCCCTTGTTGGTCGCGCGCCAGACGTGCCGATACGCGCATTTTCCGTCGTCATCAGTCGTCAGCATCAACCGCTTCGCCATCGTGCGGCCGACCCGCCACCGCCCGTGCCTCTCGCGCTCCTGATAGCGGCGAAAATAACGGTAGAAGTGCTTGTAGTGCCTTACTTCGTCGGCGTATATGCGCGCAGTGAGGTCCTTGAGCACGGGCTCATTCGCGTAGCTGTGCAAGGCACCGTACAAGGTTGCAGTCCCCATCTCGACGACGCAGCGCGCAGCGAGTTCAAGCCCTGGCAGAGGCTCGAGCGCGGGTACCGTGCAGGTGTGCCGGTACTCGTCGAAAAATGAGTCATACGTTTGCTGCCAATCGAAGTGTGGCCACGCTCGCTCGACATAGGCCCGCAGCGCCGCGCCATGCTGCACTTCTTCGTGCTCCCACGCATCTGCGAGCCATTCCGCGACGACCTGGTCATTGCCGAAATAGCTGACGAGGTTGTGGGCGTACAGGTCGGAGCCCGTCTCCACGAACGAAGCCATCGTTACCAAATGAAACAATGCGGCGTCGTCCGCCTGGGCAACGTCGATGTTTGCGTAGTCGATGTCGGCGAGTTTCCAGGCGCCCCGCGAGGGCCAGTTGTCGCCTCCGGCCTCGATGGTGTCGTCCATGTCCTGCCGGTCCAGCATTGTCGATCCCTTGGCACGAAACCCTAACCCTCACAACATGCCTGTTGTCGACAAAACTTGCAAGGCCGCGAACGTGCTACGCCGCGGCGACCGCTAGAATGGGATTCCTTCGCGCTCCCCAGCTTTCGCATGCAGCGTTTCGCCGATGTGGTCATGCTCACCGCACCGTTGTTCCTGCTGGTGCTGCTCGGTTACGGGCTCACGCGCTGGGCCAAGTGGCCGAGCGCTATCGCCGATGCGTTGACGCGCTTCGTTTTTTCGGTTGCCATCCCCGCTTTCCTGTTTGGACTGATGAGCGATTTCTCGCGAATTCCTCCCGTCGACAGCCGGTTGTTGCTCGCCTATTTCGGAGGCTGCCTGATCGTGTTCGTCATTGGACGGCAGATTGCGTACCGGGTATTCGGCATGGACGGCGTGTCGCAATCGGTTTTCGCTCTGGGGGGCATTTTCGCCAACAACGTGCTCCTTGGGGTTCCGCTGGCTCGCATCGGTTTGGGCGAGGGCTCGTTGCCGGTGGTGTCGCTGGTCCTGGTGTTCAACTCGCTCGTTCTGTGGACGCTGGTCACTGTCTCAGTCGAGTGGGCGCGCCATCGCGCGGTCTCCTGGAGCGGCTACCTGAGGGCCGCGAAGGCAATCGCGATGAATCCGGTTGTCGCCAGCATCGTGCTCGGAACCGCCTGGGGATTACTCGGATTCTCGATGCCGAGCGTCATCGATCAGACGCTCGACCTGGTCGGGCGCGCAGCCATCCCGCTGTCGCTGATCGCGCTCGGCATGGGCCTGGCTGCCTACGGCGTGCGCGAAGGCTGGCGAATCAGCGCGGCCATTTGCGCACTGAAGATGGTCGTCCAGCCGACGGTGGTGTTCGTCCTTGCCCGGGCATTGGCGCTGCCGATCCTTGAAACGCAGGTCGTTGTGCTGCTGGCCTCGTTGCCGGTCGGCGCCAATGTTTACCTGATGTCGCGCCAATTCGATACCTTGGGAGGACCGGTCGCCGCCAGCCTCGTCCTGTCGACCGCGCTCGGTGCGGTGACGGCGCCGGTCATCCTGACGCTTCTCAACGCAATGCGCTAGCGGCCTCCCGCGGTGGCGCGACAGGCACGGCTAGTCGTTGCACACTCGCGATACAATCGCCTCACCCATTCTGACGAGGTTCGCATGGCCCTGAAGCGCCCGCAAGGTCACGGAGGTACGCTGGTCGTCGTCGAACACGTGTCGAAAGTGCTCAGGAACAATGCGCTCGGCGACCCCCACGTTCGCAAAGTCGCCGTCTGGTTGCCGCCGCAGTACGACTCGGCTCGACGCGAGGCCGCGGCGGACGGTTTCCCGTTCTCTGGGACCTGGTCGGCTTCACCGGCTCGGGGATGGCGCATACCAACTGGAAGCCTTTTTCCGACAATGTGCCCGAGCGCGCCGCGCGCCTGATACATCAGCAGAAAATGGGCCCGGCGATCATTGTCTTCCCCGATTGCTTCACCGCGCTTGGGGGCAATCAGTACGTCAATTCATCGGCAGTCGGCAACTACGCCGACTACCTGACCCACGAACTCATTCCCTTCGTCGACCATGAGTTCCGCACGCTTGCGTCGCGTGAACATCGCGGGTGTTTCGGCAAATCGTCTGGAGGTTATGGCTCGATCATCCACGGCATGAAGTATCCGCAACACTGGGGCGCGATAGCCGACCATTCGGGCGACGCCTATTTCGATTTTGTCTACTGGCACGACTGGCCGAATACGCTCAACGAACTGTCGCGCTTCCGCGCGGTCAAGCAAGCGCCGGGAAAGTACAACGCGCTGCGCCAGAGTTCGGGAAAACGCCTGAGCCAGGGCGAGGATGATGGCCGCGTCAAACGTTTTCTCGATCATGCGTGGCGCACCGAGAAATTATCGATGGCGGAAGGTCACGCGATCATGAACATTTGCATGGCGGCAACCTACGATCCCGATCCCAAGACACCCCTGGGTTTTCGCCTGCCATTCAACCTCGAGACCGGTGAGTTGATCGAAAAACGCTGGAAAGCGTGGCTCGATAACGACCCGATCAACCTGGTCGACCGTTACAAGGCCAACCTCAAGTCGCTTCGCGGTATTTACGTCGACTGTGGCTGGCGTGATCAGTATCACATTCACTACGGCGCGCGCATCCTCTCGAAGCGGCTCGCCCTCGCAGGCATCAAACACACTTACGAAGAGTTCGACGACAACCATTCGGACGTCGACTACCGAATGGATGTCAGTCTCCCGTTCCTATACAAAGCGCTCAAGCCCTGACGGCGCGTTCATCGGCTCAGCGTTTGGCCGCATTGCCTGGTCTACGATGGTCGATGGACTAGCGCCTCCCCCGCATGAACTCGCAAAGCTGGACCCGAGGCCGTTACGTCTTCGTCCAGGCGACGACTTGCGCCGCTGCATCGAAGCGCTCACGCGAGCGGAATTGATCGACGCCACGTTCGTGCTGTCGGGGATCGGCAGCCTGTCCCGTGTGGCAGTGCGCTACGCGGGAGCCGAACATGCGGTCGTGCAGACCGGCGACTTTGAGATTCTGTCGCTGGCGGGCACGGTCAGCATGGCGGGCGCTCATCTGCATGGCGCGTTCTCCGACAGCGAAGGACGAGTCTTCGGCGGCCACATCGACGCTGGTTGCGTGGTGCGCACGACCGCGGAGATTCTGCTCGGCGTGCTTCGAGGTTGGTCCTTCGGCCGCCGCTTCGACCCGGCGACGGGTTACCGCGAACTCGAGATCATTCCGCCTGGCTCCTGATGTCGTCCTCCGCGGCCATTCCGCAAGTGCACGGCGCAGAACAGCGAGCGCGCTAAAATAAGAGCGATGGACAGGGAATCCCACGACGAGACCAGCGCCGCTTCCGACGTTCCCTCCAGACGCAAGCTGTTCGCGGGATTCATGCTGGTCGGCGTGCAGGGCTTCGGCGGCGTCATGCCATTTGCTCGACGAATGCTGGTCGAACAACGCCGCTGGCTGACCGAGCGCGAATTCATCGAAGTACTTTCGCTCGCACAATTCCTGCCCGGTCCCAATATCGTCAACGTGTCCATCATCGTCGGCAGCCGCTACGGTGGAGCGTTGGGATCGTTCGCGGCAGCGTCCGGTTTGATGCTGATGCCGTTCCTGATCGTTCTGGGACTCGCAGAGGTCTACGCGCAGTTCTCCGGAATCGACATGGTGCGCCGAGGCACCTACGGTTTGTCGGCGGCCGCGACGGGCCTGATCATCGCGATGGGCCTGAAGATGGCGATGCCGCAGCGCAACGTTGTCTGGCAGATGGTGGTGGCTGCGCTGACGTTCGTCGCGATCGGCGTACTGCGTGTTCCTTTGCTTTGGGCGCTGGCGACGCTGGTTCCGCTTTCGCTCGCCTTGGCCTGGTGGAGGAGGCAATGATTCCGCCGGTGCTTCTCGATCTTGCGCGTCAATTCGCACTGCTGTCCCTGCTGGCGATCGGGGGAATCAATTCATTGCTGCCGGAAGTTCATCGTCGAACGGTCGAGATAGAGCACTGGCTGACGGACACTGATTTCGCGCAGGCCTTCGCCATCGCCCAAGCGGCACCCGGGCCCAACATGCTGATCGTCAGCTTGATCGGATGGAAGGTGTATGGATTTCTCGGCGCCCTGGTCAGCACGATTGCCGTGTGCGTACCGTCGTCGGCGTTGACTTTCGCGGTCGCTCACGTGTGGGATCGTTTTCGCGACGCGCCGCTGCGCAAAGCCATTCAGCACGGCTTGGCTCCCGTCACGGTGGGACTCGTGCTTGCCAGCGGCTTCATTCTCGCACGTACCGTCGACCAGTCGTGGATCGCCTACTTGATTACTGGCGCAGCGGTCGCTGTCACGATGCTGACGCGCGTCCACCCGCTGTTGGTGCTGATCGCAGGGGCCGCCGCCGGCGCCGCAGGCCTTCTGTAAAGGCGAACAGTGCCCGAACTACCCGATCTGGTCGTCTACGTCGAAAGCCTCGAACGCCGCATCGTCGGGCAACTGCTCCAACGCATACGACTGACGAGCGCGTTTGTGCTGAGAACCGCCGTGCCGGCAATCGCAGAGGCCGAACACAAACGCGTGCGCGACGTGCGCAGGCTCGGCAAGAGGATCGTCATCGCGCTCGAAAGCAATCTCTTTCTGGTGTTGCATCTGATGGTCGCCGGCCGCCTGCGATGGCGCGACAGAAACGCGAAGTTGCCGCCAGCTCGCCTCACTCTCGCGGTTTTCGAATTTGCGGACGGCTCGCTGGTATTCACTGAAGCCGGAACCAAAAAGCGCGCCTCGCTTCATCTCGTGCAGGGAGAAACGGCGCTCGCTCAGTTCGATCGTGCGGGTCTGGAAGTCTTCAGCTCAGATCTGGCGGCCTTCACGTCGCGTCTTCTGCAAGAGAATCACACACTGAAGCGCGCGCTGACCGACCCTGCCTTGTTCAGTGGTATCGGTAACGCTTATTCCGACGAAATCCTGCATCGTGCGCGCCTCTCCCCGATCGCTTTGACCGGCAGACTGCTGCCGGAGGAAGTAGAGCGGCTGTACACGGCGACGCGGTCGGTGCTCGCCGAATGGGTCGAACGCCTGCGCGCCGAGACCGGTGAGCAATTCCCGGAACAGGTGACGGCATTCCGCCCGCAGATGGCGGTTCACGGGCGGTTCGGCAAGGAATGCCCTGACTGCGGCGCGCCCGTGCAACGCATCGTCTACGCCGACAACGAGACCAACTACTGCGCGCGCTGCCAGACGGGCGGTACGGTACTCGCCGATCGCGCCTTGTCGAGATTGCTGAAGTCGAGTTGGCCACGGAGCATCGACGAAGCGTGACGGTTGCCCCCCGCTTGCGGGTCCACTACACTGGACCGAGTCCGCGGGTTGCGGAAATATCGACGCCATCGATTGACGGCTTGCCCGACGCCGGGCCCCACCCAGGAAGCACTGACCCGAGGAGTAACGACCATGCGTTGGCAAGATTTTCGGCGCAGCGACAACGTTGAGGAGAGCACCGACAGCGGCGGCGGTGGGGGGATGTTTGGCGGGGGTATGCGCCTCTCTGGCGGCATGATCGTTATCGTCGTGATCATCAGCCTATTGCTGGGCAAAAACCCCCTTGAACTCCTGGCACTCTTGGGCGGCGGAGGAGGTGGACCGGTCATCCAGACCCAGGCCCCGCAAACCACTCCGGCCGAGCCCGCGGGTTCCGACCCTCAGACCGAATTTGTCGCTCGAGTGCTGGGCGATACTGAAGACGTCTGGGGTAACGTCTTCAAGCAGCTGGGTACGACGTATCAACCCCCGAAACTCGTGCTTTTTCGCGGCGAGGTCAGTTCGGCATGCGGTTTCGCCAGCGCCGCGATGGGCCCTTTTTATTGCCCGGGCGACCGGCATGTTTACCTGGACCTCAGTTTTTTCCAGGAATTGTCGCAGCGCTTCGGCGCACCCGGCGACTTCGCACGCGCCTACGTCATCGCCCATGAAATTGGTCACCACGTCCAGAATCAGCTTGGATTGATGGACGAGGTTCGCCAAAAGACAGGTAATGCCTCCGAGCGCGTCAGGAATGACATGTCTGTGCGCCAGGAACTGCAAGCCGATTGCTTGGCTGGCGTATGGGGTAACTCGGCGGCCAAACGTGGGCTGATCGACGCCAGCGACGTCGAGTCGGGCATTGGTGCGGCCATGGCGGTCGGCGACGATCGCATGCAGAAGCAGTCGCGTGGCTATGTCGTGCCTGAGGCCTTCACCCACGGCTCGTCGGCCCAGCGCGCCAAGTGGTTCAAGATAGGACTGCAGTCCGGCGACCTGAGGCAATGCAACACTTTTGCCTCTGGAGCCCTTTGAGTCGCGCCCGTCACGGTAGTCCCGCCCCTTACAGCCAGCGCTTAACCTACGTCCGGCCGAGCGGCGGCTTCGGGTGGGTGAACTGCTCTTGCCATGAGGCGCTTGATTGCCTATATTGATTACTGCAGGAGGGCCGTTCAATGAAGATAGTCCTTGCTTTGATGGGTGCCGCCCTGATCGGCGGATGTGCGACAGTGCCGCCACCGCAGCAGCCGTTGGCGACCACTGCTCCGGTGACGACGACGGTAGCGACCACTGGGCCGGTGACTTGCGACTATGAGCAGATGGCGAAAGTCGATCGTGCGGCTCGGTCGCTGCGGACCTACGTCCAATGGGTCCACTGCCCGTTGCTTACTAACAATCCGACTAACCCCGTCTCCTGACGCAGTAGGTACGTGGGCCGGGACGGGAGTACGATGCACGGCCGTCGTTGACGGCGCGTGAACTGTCCCGGCTGCAAAGCGACAATGCAGACGCTCGACTTCGAGCGAGGTCTGGGTGGTCGTGTTGTTATCGATTTCTGCTTCAGCTGCCAACTAATCTGGTTTGACGAACACGAAAGCACGCAACTCGCTCCAGGTGGCGTGGTGGAGGTGTTCAAGGCGCTCGATACCAATCGCGCCGCGTCGCGTACTCCCCTCCCTGAATTGCTAGACTGCCCTCGTTGCAGTCTGCGGCTGACGCTGACGCAGGATCTGCAGCGCACGACCCGCTTTCGCTACTATCGATGCACGTTCGGTCACGGCCGCCTGACGCCGTTCGTTCAATTTCTGCTGGAGAAAAATTTCGTGCGCCCATTATCGGGCGCGGAATTGGCGACGCTGAAGGCGCGTGTGCGCACGGTGCAGTGCTCTAATTGCGGCGCCCCAGTAGATCTTCAGCGTGATACCGCCTGCAGCTACTGCCACTCGCCAATTGCAATCCTGGATCCTGACGCGGTAACCAAGGCTCTCAAGGACCTCACTCTGGCCGAGGTCAAAAGCAAGACCATCGATGTCGACCAGCTCGCCGACGCGCTGACGATGCGGCCCCCGCCGCCTGAGCGCGGCGCGTACACGCGGGGTGTCTACTACCAGGACGCATCAATTGCAGGGGACCTTGTGGTCGCCGGCATTTCCATCATCGCCGGGCTGCTCAGCTGAGGCCTCGCGGATCCGCCCTTCCGCGCCAGCGGCAGCCGGCATAAAATGCCGGTCTGTCTTCTCCACGAGGTTTCGCATGAGCTTTCGTCCGTTATTCGCTTGTTCGCTGGCAGCGTGCGTATTTGCGACCGGCGCCATCGCCCAGACACCCCCGGCGCCCGCGACGGCCACAGCACCCGCGACACCCGGTGGAACCACGCTGGTCGCCATACCGCCGAAGCAGTGTGTGAAGCCCGAAATTCCGGGAAAGTTGGCATCGAACACCCGCGTCGCCACTTTCAACAAGGATCTCAAGACCTACAGCGACTGCATCAAGAAATACGTCGAGGACACCCGAGCGACTGCGAACGCGGCGATGGCCGCCGGGAACGCGACGATCGATGAGTACAACGCCTTCTCGGACGAAATAAAGAAGCGGAGCGAGGAGTAGTCGGACCCGCACCGTCGGTGGGAGTCGCGTCCGGCCTGATCGGCCACGTGGCGAGCATGCCAACGCATCGTGCCGCAGGTCGAGAGCAACGCGACGGCAGCGGCGTCCTTTTGCTATCGGGCCCTATGACTACGCTCGCCCCTTCGACTGCGGTAGCCGAGGCGACACTCGACGGCTTCAATCGTCACTATGCATTGTTCCGCGATTGCGCGATTGCGGCCAAAGCGCATTTTGAAGCTGGGAACTGGCTGGCGCTGAGCCATGCCTCGCGTGATCGCATCGATTTCTATGACCGTCGCGTCCTCGAAACCGTCGCTCGTCTCGAACGCGAATTCGGCTGCAACGGCAACAATCCGGACGAGGAAACGCGCTGGGAGGAGATCAAGCGGCACTACATCTCGCTGCTGGTCGACCACAAGCAGCCCGAATGCGCCGAGACATTCTTCAATTCGGTCTCGTGCAAGATCCTGCACCGCACCTATTTCCACAACCGTTGCCTGTTCGTGCGGCCTGCGGTGTCGACCGAACACATCGACGCCGACCCGCCGTCCTACCGTTCGTACTATCCCCGCCAACACGGGCTGCGCCATGTCCTGATCGACATCGTTCTCGACTTCCGCTTCGAGCGCCGCTTCGCTAACTTTCGCGCCGACATCGCAAACCTGCTGACGGCTTTTCGCCGGCAGTTTCCGCGACCGTTTGAGCTCGAAGCAAATCACCAGATCCAGGTGTTATCGAGCCTTTTCTTCCGCAACCGAACGGCCTATATCGTCGGACGGATCATCAACGGTTACAACGCTTATCCGTTCGTGGTTCCGGTCAAGCATGACCCCGATGGTCGACTGTATGCCGACGCCCTGCTGCTGGAACCCGAACAGCTCACGATGCTGTTTTCGGCGACACGCGCGTATTTTCTGGTCGACATGGAGGTCCCGTCGGCCTACGTCGCGTTCCTGAAGGAAATCGTGCCACAGCGAACCGAGGCCGAACTGTATACGATGGTCGGTCTGCAAAAACAAGGCAAGACGCTCTTCTTCAGGGATTTCCTGCATCACCTCAAGCACTCCACCGACAGCTTCATCATCGCGCCTGGCATCAAGGGCCTGGTGATGACCGTGTTCACGCTGCCGTCATACCCTTACGTGTTCAAAGTGATTCGCGACAAGATCGCGCCGTCCAAGGACACGACGCGCGAGCAAGGTCAAGGAAAAGTACGTCCTGGTCAAACACCACGACCGTGTCGGGCGCATGGCGGATACGCTGGAATACTCCGACGTGGCGTTTCCGCGTTCGCGATTCACGCCCGAACTCCTGGCCGAACTCAAGGCGGTAGCGCAATCGAGCATTGAAGAGGACGGCCAGATGATCATCGTCCGTCACCTCTACATCGAACGCCGAATGACGCCGCTGAACATGTATCTGCGCACCGCCACGCCGGAACAGCGCGCCTGGGCCCTCGGCGACTATGGGGACGCGTTGAAGCAGCTGGCGGCAGTCAACATCTTCGCCGGCGATCTGCTATTCAAGAACTTTGGAGTCACCCGCTTCGGTCGGGTCGTCTTCTACGATTATGACGAAATCGAGTACATGACCGCGTGCAGGTTCCGCACGATTCCGGAACCTCCACCCGGCCACGATGAAATGTCGTGCGACGTTTGGTATCCGGTCGGACCAACCGACATCTTCCCGGAGGAGTTCGCGACTTTTCTGCTGACGGATCCGATGGTGCGCGCCGACTTTCTCAAATCCCACTGCCGACCTTCTGGACGCATCATGGTGGCAAGCGATGCAACAACAGTTGGCCGGCGAGCTTCCCGAAGTTCTCTCCTACCCGCGCGAACTTCGCTTCCCTCACGCCAGCGCGCCGAACTCCGAACGCGGACCGGTCGACGGTATCGGCGTCGGCTTGGCAGAAGGACCTTACGGGCGTTAAGGTGTAGTGGAGATGGGGAGTGCCTGCAGGCGCCTTTCGATATCCTTGGCCTGCAACGCAGCGCCGACATCACCCTGCTGCGCCGCGAGCAGATACCAGTAGTGCGCGCGTTTCAGATCGCGCGTCACCCCGTCGCCGTGTTCGTAGAAACTCGCGATAATGTATTGCGCACCCGCATCGCCATTGAGAGCGGCGGCTTCGTACCACTTCGCCGCCTGCACGATATCTTTCGGCGCGCCACGCCCCAGCAGATATTGAGTTGCGAGCTGCACTTGTGCGTCGACCTGTCCCTGCGCAGCCGCCTTCGTCCACCACGCGGTTGCCGCGTCGAGCGAGCGCGGGATTCCGATCCCGTCTTCGTAGAGGAGCCCGAGCTTGTATTGCGCCTGCGCCATCCCCGCGTCAGCCGCTTTGCGCAGCCAAGCGACGCCAGCAGAGACGTCCTCACCGCCGCCTTCGCCGCGAATCAGCATCATGGCCAAATTGAATTGCGCCAGCGTATCACCGGCCTGAGCGTTGTGTTCGTAGTTCGCGCGCGCCGTCGCGTAGTCACCACGTGCGTAAGCTTTCCAGCCCTCATCGGTGTTGTTCGCCAGTCCTGGGTTCGAGCCGACCAGAAACGCGACTGTGACCCACAACATTCCTCGGCGCCAGAGCACGGGGCGGCTCGATGTCATTGTCTCGCCCGGGGTACAATTGACGTTCCAGTCTAACATCCTGCGGCAGCAAGCTTGTTCGTCAGCGCCTTCGACCTGTTCAAGATCGGCCTCGGACCCTCGAGTTCCCACACGGTCGGCCCGATGCGGGCTGCTCACCGTTTTTCTC
The DNA here is from genome assembly GCA_963749795.1 of uncultured beta proteobacterium. GTDB lineage: Bacteria > Pseudomonadota > Gammaproteobacteria > Burkholderiales > Casimicrobiaceae > PALSA-1003. The sequence goes on along the minus strand of CAVVOR010000010.1, from coordinate 203,703 downwards.
ACGAACTTGCCAGCACTGGCGCGCTTGCATCGGTCGCGACCGTCATCATCGATCTGTATGGTTCGCTCGCCCTGACTGGTCGAGGACACGGAACCGATCGCGCAATCATCCTCGGCCTCGCCGGCGAGCGTCCAGACCGGATCGATCCCGACCAGGTCGACGCGATGGTCGAGCGCGTGCGCGCGCAGCAGCTCATCAAGCTCGATGGCACGCACGCGATTGCATTTCGAGAAAGCGAGCATTTGCGCTTTCGCGTCGACAAGGTCCTCGCCTACCACAGCAACGGCATGCGCTTCACCGCGCTCGACAGCGCTGGCGCGCTCGTCATGCGCAAAGTCTATTTCTCGGTCGGCGGCGGCTTCATCATCGCCGAAAGCGAACTCGCGCAGCTCGCGGACGCGACGCCGCAGGTGCGCGTGCCCTATCCGTTTACCAGCGCGGCTGACCTGTTGAAGCAGGGAGAGATGGCGCACAAGCGAATCCCCGAGATGATGCGCATCAACGAACTCGCGCTGCGCAGCCCGGACCAGGTGCGTTCCGGCTTGCTTGAGCGATGGGCGGTGATGAATGATTCCATCGAGCGGGGCCTGCGGAAAGAAGGAATTTTGCCAGGGGGGCTCAACGTCCGCCGCCGCGCCAAAGGTTTGCACGACGCATTGATCGCCAAGCGGGGCGAGAATGGCAAGAACCCTACCGAGACGATGGACTGGGTGAGCATGTACGCAATTGCAGTCAATGAAGAGAATGCCGCGGGAGGACGCATAGTCACCGCACCGACTAACGGAGCGGCCGGCATCATTCCCGCGGTCATGCGCTACTACCGCGAGTTTTATGATGAAGCGAACGAGGAAGGGCTGGTCGCGTTTCTGCTGACCGCAGCGGCCGTCGGCGGGCTGTGCAAACGCAACGCGTCGCTTTCAGGCGCCGAAGTCGGGTGCCAAGGCGAAGTCGGTGTCGCCTGCTCGATGGCTGCGGCCGGACTTGCCGCCGCGTTGGGTGGCAGCAACGCCCAGATCGAGAATGCAGCGGAAATCGGCATCGAGCATCACCTCGGGATGACCTGCGACCCGATCGCAGGACTGGTGCAGATCCCTTGCATCGAACGCAACGCCATGGGTGCGATCAAGGCGATCAATGCGGCTTCGCTCGCGTTACGCGGCGATGGCGTCCATCGCGTTGCGCTCGACGCCGTCATTAAGACGATGTTCGAAACCGGACGCGACATGATGAGCAAGTACAAGGAAACGTCGCTGGGCGGGCTCGCGGTTAACGTCGTCGACTGCTGATCGTTTTGTCAGTCCACTAGTAGCCGGTACCCGACGCCGACCTCGGTGCGCAAATAGCGCGGATTGGTCGGATCGATTTCGAGCTTGTGACGAAGCTGGCCCATGTAGACGCGCACATAATGGCCGCGCTCGACGTGCCCCGGCCCCCACACTTCTGTCAGCAGTTGGCGCTGCGTGCATACCTTACCCGCATGCTTGACCAGCGTTGTCAGCAGACGGTATTCGTTGGGCGTCAAATGTAGTTCGGCGCCGCCACGAAAAACACGGCGACCGGCGAGATCGATCCTGATCTCTCCAAAGCTGAACTCGGTCGCACTTTCATCGGATGACGTACCGCGGCGCAAGGCGACGCGGATGCGCGCCATCAATTCGCCGATACCGAACGGCTTGGTCAGGTAGTCATCGGCGCCCGCGTCGAGCGCCTTGATCTTTTCCTGCTCGTTGCTGCGCGCCGACAGGATGATGATCGGCCGCGTATACCATTCGCGCAGGCGGACGACGACATCGACCCCGTCCAGATCTGGCAGTCCGAGATCGAGAATAACCAAATCGGGCTTGCGCGTCGCCGCTTCGACGAGTCCGTCGCGACCTGTTTCCGCTTCGAAAATGCGCATCGGCTCTGCCGATAGCCCCGTGCGCAGAAAGCGGCGGATCTGAGGATCGTCTTCGATAACGACGATGGTCGTGGTCGAAATGCTCATGCGGCGGTCATCCACGCGATCATCGATGGCCTAGGCGTCGGCCCGCTTTGGGTCGGCATTGGGCTCTGCCTCGATCGCCGGCGGCGCTTCCGCAGGCAACTCGACACGAAAGACCGCGCCGCCGCCAGCGCGATTAGCGGCAGTGATCGTGCCGCCATGCGCGCCGACAATAGCCTTGCAGATAGCGAGCCCGAGACCGACGCCACTCTGCGCCGACTCGGCGTTGACGCGGTAGAACTTGTCGAACAACTTCGCCTCGGCGCCGGCCGGAATTCCGGGCCCGCGATCGGCGACTTCGACGACCACGCGACCTGGGAAATGCTGGGCGGAAATTTCGATCGGCGTCGAGGACGGAGCGTACTTGGCGGCGTTTTCGAGCAGATTGGCAAGAACTTGCTCGATCAGCACCGGGTCGACATCGAGCAGCGGCAGATCCGGTGGCAAGACGACGCCGACCGGATGCCGCGCCAACGTGTGCCTTCAAGCGCGCCAGCACGCCGCCGATCAGTTCCTCCAGTGATGACCACTGCCGCGCCAGCGGCGCGCGGCCTGACTCGAGGCGCGCCATGTCGAGCAGGTTATTGACCAGAACGCTCATGCGCCGAGCTTCGTCGTGGATCGTGGCTGCCAACTCGCGGCGCGCGGGTTCACTTAATTTGCTAGCAGCGTCGACGAGACTTGATGAGGCCCGACCAGCACCGACAGCGGCGTGCGCAGGTCATGCGAAATCGCATTCAACAGCGAGTTGCGAACGCTCTCGGCTTCCGCCCGGCGGGCCAACTCGGCGCGTTCGCCCGCGAGTTCAGCGCGCTCGACCGCTGCGGCGATCTGACCGGCGAACGTATCGAGTAGATGGCGCTGCTCGGGAATCAGCAGGCGTTCGTTGCGTGAAGGCAGGACGGCGAGCACCCCGACCATAGCGTGCGCGGCGGCCAGTGGAAGATACAAGGCGTCGGCGCCAGCGAGTGTGTTGGTGCCCAGACCGGCTGCGATCCGGTCGCCCAATACCCAGCGCGCGATCCCGAGATCCGCGCCGTGAAACGAACCGTAGATGCCCGCCGACGTCGGCAAGGCGAGATTACCCGCAGGTCCGGGCAGCAACACGACTGCCTGCGCGTCGAATACGCCGGCGACATGGCGCACGGCGATCGCGGTAACTTCGTCCAGATCGGCCGCACGAGACAATTCGCGCGTCATCGTATACAGCGCCTCGGTTCGCGCCTGTCGGTGTTGCGCGACGCGGGCCTGAAGCCTGACACTTGCGGTCAGATTGCTGATGACAAGACCGACGAGCAACATGACGGCAAAGGTCAATAGATACTGCGTGTCGGTGACCGCAAAGCTGTAGTACGGCGGCACGAACATGAAATCGAACAAGGCGACCGACACCAGGGACGCGACGATCGCGGGGCCGCGTCCGAAGCGATACGCGGAGACCAGCACGCCGACCAGATAAATCATCACGAGGTTCGTGGCCTCGAAGCGGCCGAATAGTCCCCAGGCGCCCGCTGTCGCCAACGCCGATATTGCGATCGCCGCTGCGTAACCGGGCCAGCGCTCTTTTTTCGACTGAGGCTTCGATTCGTCGATGCCGAAATACGACTTCGTGCGCGCAATTTGCTCCGAGAAGTTCCCGCGCCCCGTCGCCGCGCGATCGGTGTTCGCGATCAGGGTAAGGTCGATGCCGCGCAGCCGCGCAGTCACGCTGTCGACCACCGAACCACGCAGCCAACGCTGCCACCCTTGTCGCGTCGGCGTGCCCAGCAGCAACCGCGTGACGTTGTTGGCCCGCGCGAAGTCGAGTAGCTCGTCGGCGACGCGCGAGCCGGACAGCACCGTCGTTTTCGCTCCAAGCTGCTCGGCCAGGCGCAGATAGCCGAGAATGCGCGTGCGCGATGCTTGCGGCAACCTCAACAGCGCAGGCGTCTCGACATAGATCGCGTGCCATTCCGCGTCAAGCGCATCGGCCAGACGCTTCGCCGCCCTGACGTGCTGCTCGCCGCGTTGGTCGGGACCGATGGCAACGACGATTCGCTCCCCCGCCGCCCACACCGGCAGAATCGATTTCTCGTCGCGGTACTCGCGCATCTGCGCGTCGACGCGATCGGCCGTCTGCCGCAGCGCCATCTCGCGCAGCGCGATCAAATTGCCTTTCTTGAAAAAATTGGCGCAGCGCGCGCTCGACTTGCTGCGGCACGTAGACCTTGCCTTCGCGCAAGCGGCCGAGCAACTCGTCCGGCGGCAAGTCGATCAGTTCGACTTCGTCCGCCGTCTCGAAGAAGGTGTCGGGGACCGTTTCGTTGACACGGACGCCGGTGATCTGGCCGACGACGTCGTTGAGGCTTTCCAGATGCTGCACGTTCAACGTCGTGTAGACGTCGATTCCCGCGTCGAGCGAGTTCGTCGATATCCTGCCAGCGTTTCGGATGACGCGAGCCCGGCGCGTTGGTGTGGGCCAATTCGTCGACCAGTAGCAGCGCCGGTCGCCGTCGCAGCGCCTCATCGAGATCGAACTCCTTGACCGGCGTGCCCTGGACGTCGAGCATCAACGGCGGCAGCTGCGGAAGCTCCTGCAGCATCGCCGCAGTCTCGATGCGACCATGCGTCTCCAGCAAGCCGACGACCACGTCGATGCCGGCACGGCGCAACGCGTTCGCCGACGCAAGCATCGCGTACGTCTTGCCGACTCCGGCCGAGGCACCGAAGAATATTTTCAGCCGGCCGCGGCGATCACGCGCTCTCTCCTGCGCGCATTTCCGCGAGCAGCGCGTCGGGGTCCGGGCGCTCGGTCTCCATGCAGCCGTAGTTTAACCCCGCCGACCGCCGTCGCAATCCCGCTTCAGTGCGCGCCTTGCAGCGCCAGATTGAGCTTCAGCACATTGACTCGCGGCTCGCCGAGGATGCCGAACGTGCGCCCTTCGGTGTTCGCATCAACCTGGGCCCTTACCGCCTGTTCATTCAGTCCACGGGCTTTGGCGACTCGTGCGACTTGGTATAGCGCCGCCGCGACGCTGATGTGCGGATCAAGGCCGCTTCCGGACGCAGTCACCAGATCGACCGGCACAGGTCCCCGCATTCCGGATCGGCGTCGTGCAGGGCTTTGATGCGGCCGGTCACCGCATCGGTCAGCGCCGGATTGCGCGCGCCTTGGTTGGAGCCTGACGAGGCAGCGCGTTGTAAGGTTGTGGCGTCGTCGCCGACGGCCGGCTCCAGAAGTATTTCGGATCGTCGAACGCCTGACCGATCAGTTCGGAACCGACGACTTTGCCATCCTGGACGATCAGGCTGCCGTTGGCAGGACCCTGGAGCACGAATTGGCCCGCAGCGGTAATCAGCAGTGGGTAAAGCGCACCAGTCAGGACGCTGACAACCAGCAGCATGCGGATCGACGGAAGCAATTCTGCAAACATGGATGACTCCAGAAGAAATTTCGAATACGCGTCACACCAGACGCAGTCCGACGAGCAGCATGTCGATGAGCTTGATGCCAATGAATGGCAACGCCAGTCCACCGACACCATAGATCAGCATGTTTCGGCGCAAAATCGAAGCGGCGCCGACGGCCGGTATTTGACGCCCTGCAGCGCCAGCGGAATCAGCGCCGGAATGATGATCGCGTTGAAGATCACCGCAGACAGAATCGCGCTATTGGGTGTCGCCAGTCCCATTACGTTTAACGCGCCAAGCGCCGGATAGGTACTGGCGAACGCCGCCGGGATGATCGCGAAATATTTGGCGACGTCGTTGGTGATCGAGAATGTCGTCAACGCGCCGCGCGTCATCAGCATCTGCTTGCCGATCTCGACTATCTCGATCAGCTTGGTCGGATTCGAATCGAGATCGACCATGTTGCCGGCCTCTTTCGCCGCCTGCGTACCGCTGTTCATCGCCACGGCAACGTCGGCCTGCGCCAGCGCCGGTGCGTCATTGGTGCCGTCGCCGGTCATCGCCACCAGCTTGCCCTGCGCCTGTACTTCGCGAATCAGTTTCAGCTTGGCTTCGGGCGTCGCTTCAGCCAGGAAATCGTCGACTCCGGCTTCGGCGGCGATCGAGGCCGCCGTCAGCTTGTTGTCGCCGGTGATCATCACCGTCGCGAATGCCCATCTTCCGCAATTCGGCGAAACGCTCCTTGATGTTCGCCTTGACGATGTCCTTCAATTCGACCACGCCGAGCACGTGGCGGCCTTCGGCAACGACCAGCGGCGTCGAGCCGTGGCGCGCCACTTCCTCGACGCGTGCGATGACCTCGTTGCCGATATTGCCGCCCTGCGCGACGACCCAGCCGACGGATCGCGTCGAGCGCACCTTTGCGCAGCTCACGGCCTTCGAAGTTGACGCCGCTCATCCGCGTCTGCGCCGAAAACGGCACGATCGTGAATTTGCCCGGGGTCAGCGGCGGCGGCACGACACCGTAGGCGCGCTTGACGTGCACGACGATGCTCTTTCCCTCGGGCGTTTCGTCGCCAAGCGAGGCGAGCAGCGTAGCTTCGGCGAGTTGCGCCGCCGTTACGCCAGCGACCGGGTATAGCGCCGACGCCTGGCGATTGCCGTGGGTGATCGTGCCGGTCTTGTCGAGCAGCAGCACGTCGCAGTCACCCGCCGCTTCGACGGCACGCCCCGACGTCGCGATGACGTTAGCGCGCATCATCCGCCCCATACCCGCGACGCCGATCGCCGACAGCAAGCCGCCGATCGTCGTCGGGATCAGGCATACCAGCAGCGCGACGAGCACGGTGATCGTCACCGGCGTGCCCGCCTTGGCCACGTCGACGCTGTAGATCGAGAACGGCAGCAGCGTCACCGTGGCCAGCAGAAAGACGAGCGTCATCGCGACCAGCAGGATCGTCAGGGCGATTTCGTTCGGCGTCTTTTGCCGCTTCGCGCCTTCGACCATGCTGATCATCCGGTCGAGAAAGGCTTCGCCGGGATTGGCCGTGATCTCGACAATGATCCAGTCGGAAAGCACGCGCGTGCCGCCGGTGACGGTGTTGAAGTCACTGCCAGCAGCTCGAATTACCGGCGCGCTCTCGCCAGTGATCGCCGACTCGTCGATCGACGCGACGCCGACAACGACGTCGCCGTCACCGGGCACGAGGTCGCCCTGCTCGACCAGGACCAGATCGCCTTTGCGCAGCCGCGACGAAGGCACCGCCGTCTGCGTGGCGCGCGCGATCGGCCTGCGCGAGCTTCTTGGCCGTCGTATCCTTGCGCGCACTTTTCAGCGATGCGGCCTGCGCCTTGCTTCGCCCTTCGGCGATTGCCTCGGAGAAGTTGGCGAACAGCAGCGTCACCCACAGCCACAGCGTCACCGCGAGGATGAAACCCGCCGGCGCCTCGCCTTTGCCGCCAAACGCCCAGCGCCTGCAGCCACAGGACCGTCGTCAGGATGCTGCCGATGTAGACGACGAACATCACCGGGTTGCGCCATTGGTAGCGCGGCGTAAGGCGGCGGAAGCTGTCGAGCAGTGCCGTTTTCAACATGCCCGGGCCCGCGAACCAGGACAGCGTTCCTTGGCGTGCAGTGACTGTGCTCATGGTCATGCCTTGTCAAATGGCCGCGACGTCATTGCGGCGAGTAAAGCATCAGGTGTTCGACCACCGGTCCCAGCGCCAGCGCCGGGACGAACGTCAGCGCGCCGACGGTGATCACCGTGCCGATCAGCACGACGATGAACAGCGGCGTATGCGTCGGCAGCGTGCCGAGCGAGCGGGAACGCTCTTCGCGCTCGCAAGCGCGCCGGCAAGTGCGAGAACGGGAATCGCCAGCCAGTAGCGGGCGAACAACATCACGATCCCGAGCGCCGTGTTGTAGAACGGCGTGTTCGCGGACAGTCCGGCAAACGCGCTGCCGTTGTTGTTGCCGGCCGACGAGAACGCGTACAGGATTTCACTGAAGCCCTGTGCGCCGGGATTGGCGACTCCCGCCTTGCCGGCGTCGACCATCACGCCGACGGCCGTTCCGCACAGCACCAGCAGCGGCGGCACCAGAATCGCGATCGACGCCATCTTCACTTCGAACGCGCCGATCTTCTTGCCGAGGTACTCGGGCGTGCGTCCGATCATCAAGCCGGCGATGAAAACCGCGACGATCGCGTAGATGATCATCCCGTAGAGCCCCGAACCGACGCCGCCGAAAATGACTTCGGACAGCTGGATCAACCACATCGGGATCATCCCGCCGAGCGGCGTGAACGAATCGTGCATCGAGTTGACCGACCCGTTCGATGCCGCCGTCGTCGCGGTCGCCCAGCGCGCCGAGCCCGCGACGCCGATGCGAACCTCCTTGCCTTCCATGTTGCCGCCGATATTGCGTCGCGGCTCGCCACCTGGTCGGCACCAGCCTTGGTCAGCAGCGGATTGCCCGCGCCCTCGGCCACGTAAGTGCACGGCAACAGCGCGACGAACACGATCGTCATCGCGGCGAGCAGCGCCCAGCCCTGGCGCGTATCACCGATCATTCGTCCGAACGTGTAGCACAGCGCCGCCGGGATCAGCAGGATCGCGAGCACCTCGAGAAAGTCCGTCAGCGGCGTCGGATTTTCGAACGGATGCGCCGAGTTGACGTTGTAGTAGCCGCCGCCGTTGGTGCCGAGTTGCTTGATCGCGATTTGCGAGGCGACCGGGCCAGCGGAATCGTCTGCTCGGTCGCAGTCACTTTCTCCGTTACCGGATTGCCTTTGTCGTCCTTCAGTGGCGCTCCGTCGGGACCGTTCTTCGGCGCGTCGTAGGTCGACTGGCTGCATCAGTGTCGCGGTGGCTGGCCCGCCGAACGTTTGCGGGACGCCCTGCGCCACCAGCACCAGCGCGAAGACTGATCGACAGCGGCAGCAGGATGTAGACCGTCGTGCGCGTGAGATCGACCCAGAAATTGCCGATGCCGCCGGCCTGTTTACGCACAAAGCCGCGCACGAGCGCAACGAGAATCGCCATGCCGGTCGCGGCGGACGCGAAATTCTGCACGGCGAGGGCCAGCATCTGCGACAGGTAGCTCATCGTGCTCTCGCCGCCGTAACCCTGCCAGTTGGTGTTGGTGATGAAGCTCGTCGCCGTGTTGAATGCCGAATCGGGACTCACCGCGGCCATCGTCTGCGGATTGAGCGGCAGCCATGCTGCAGGCGCTGCAGCGCATAGACGGCAATGCCTCCGACCAGGTTGAACCACAGCATCGCCATCGCGTATTCGGTCCAGCGCATATCGCGACTAGGATCGACGCCCGCGACGCTATAGATCAGGCGCTCGAGCAGGCCGCCGACACGTTGCGCGCGTAGCGCGCGTCCTTCGTAGACGGCTGCCATGTAGGCACCAAGCGGCTTCGCCAACAACAGCAGAACGACGACATAGAGGCCGAGTTGCAGCCAACCTTGGGTGTTCATTCAAAATACTCCGGCTCGAACAGCGCGATGATCAGATAGACGAAGATGCCCAGAGCGGCGAGCCCGCTCAGCCAGTAGACCCAGTTCATCTACGGCCTCCTTTCGCCAGCAATTTTTCGCAGAAGGCGACGAGCCCGACGGTCAATGCAAAGAACATGACCAAACCTGCGATGAAAAGGAAGTCCATCATTTGGGTTGCTCCTATCCGGGAATCGTCGAACAGACGCCGACTGTCGAATCGAAACCAAGAATAGGCCGCACCATCGCAAAGATGCGTAAAGAACTGTTTGCGCAATGTAAGGATCGCGTAAAGATATCGGCCGCGTCTGCCGGCGCACGCGGTCGCACGGTTAACCGCCGAGGGCCATCGCGCGGAAGAGAACTGCCGACGGAACCATCCGGCGGGAAGCACCGGAGCGTGCTCGACTCCGCGGCTTCGCTCGATCGCGCGGCTCGTATGGGCAGCGAGCGCCAATCACGGTATCCTATGTGCGCTGACGAGCGTCCGTCGGCTATCGCGATCGCCCGCCATGCCCGAGATCTCCGCTGCACCGGCCCAACGCGCCGCACAGACCCGACATCTGCGCCTTGCCGCTGCGCTCATCGCGCTCGCATGGATAGTCCCTGCGGGTGCGCTGAGTCCGCTCTCGGACTTCAAGACGGATTCCTATCTGGGGAGCTGGTACGAGATCGCCGCGATCCGCGGCTTTCTGCAGAGCAAGTGCGCCCGCGACACGCGCACCGACTATTCGACCGATTCCGACGGCGCCTTTGCCCTTAACAGCAGCTGCATGCGCGTCGACGGGTCGGCGGAGCACAGCGAATCACGGGCTCGGCCGCTGGACCCGACGCTTCCGTCGGTACTCAAGATAACGAGCGTGCATCTACTCGGCATCTGGTGGTATCCATTCGGCCGTGAATCCATTGTCATCGCGCGAGGCCCGGAATCAAAATGGATAGTTACTGCCCATCCCTCGCTCAGATATGCACGGATACTTTCGCGAGAGCCAGCGTTTTCGGACGACTCGCTGAAGGCGGCTGCCAACGCGCTCAACGATTCGCATTTCGACCTCTGCGCCCTGACGCTGACGCCACAGACCGGCGGCCGCGATAAAGGTGGACGCCTGTGCGATGCGATTCAATGATCCACGCCCGGGGGACCGGGCCGGACGCCATGCCGCGCCACGCGCTGAGCACCGGTCATGTCAAGTGAAGGGATGCCAATGAATTCGAGACGGGCCCGGCTGTGCGTTGCAGCGCTGTTCGCCGCGCAGCTCGCGTCGTGTGCAAACGATGTCAAGCCGACCAAGGAAGAGGAAGAAGCCGCCAAGGCGACGTTCGTCTGTCTATTGAACGGCGACAATCTCATCTTGCGCTTTGAACCCGGCGAGGTGAGGTTGCTGACGTCCACTGCCGAGCGTATTACGCTGTACCAGATTCCGGCGGCCGCGGGGGTCGTTCGCTACAACAACGCCACCCTCGAGCTGCGCGGCAAGGGGATGGACCTGGCGCTGATCGATAACGGCGTTTCCACGTTGCTGGTGGACTGCAAACCGTACGTCGCGCCAAAACCGCCGGCCTAAGGCAACGCCCGTCAACCGCGGCCACGAGCGATTCCAGTGCAGATGAAACGCCTGACTGGCGGTAACCTGCGCGCTGCGGGCTACGACGATCGCAATCGAGTGCTGGTGGTGGAGTTGACCGCAGGGACGTTCGAGTACAGCGGTGTCACCCCCGAGATGTGGCGGCGTTTCGCCTCGGCGTCATCGCCGTGGAGTTTCTTTCGCGACAACATCGAAGAAGACTATCCGGCAAAACGCGTTCGCTGAACGCACCGATAGTCCCCGTCGAACTAGCGGCGTCGAGGCGCCCCTCCCGGACGCGCATAGCGCTTGACCCAGCCAAAGAACTCGCGATACCACAACTGCGAATTCTGCGGCTTCAGGATCCAATGGTTTTCGTCAGGGAAGTACACCAGTCGCGTCGGGATCCCCCGGGCGTGCAGCGTATGGTAGTACTGGAGCGCTTGGGTAGCGGGCACGCGGTAGTCCAGTTCCCCATGAATTACCAGTGTCGGCGTCTTCATGCGTCGGGCGTAATGATGCGGCGACTGTTTCATCACCAGAGCCGGATTGTCCCAATGAAACGCGCCCAGTTCCTTGGCGAAAAACATGTAGCCGTCGGTCGCCATCATGCTGACCCAGTCGTAGCAGCCGGCGTGACAAACGTAGGTCTTGTAGCGATCAGTGTGGCCATTCATATAGGCGACCATGTAGCCGCCGTAACTGCCGCCGGCCGCCACCAATCTGTCGCGGTCGATGTAGCCCTGACGGAGCATGAAATCGGTCGCAGCTTCGGTGTCGGCAAATTCCTTCGCGCCGTAGTCTGCCTTGATGGTTTCGAGCCATTTCTGTCCGAAGCTTGATGAACCGTGGTAGTTGACCCCGACGACGACATAGCCGTGCGCCGCGAAGACCTGCGTATTCCAGCGGTAGTGCCAGCCATCGGTGTGAGCGGCGTGCGGTCCGCCGTGAATCGAGTGCAGCAGCGGCCATTTCTTTTTTGGGTCGAAGTTCGGCGGATAGGTGACCCAGACCTGAACATCGTCGCCGCCCCAGCCTTTCACCTTGAATTCGCGCGTCGCCCCCATCAACGTGCGTGCCATCAGCGCACGATTCGGGGATTCCAGCGCGCGTTCGCCATGGCCGCTCGCGTCGATCGCAAAAAGGGCCGCGGGATGCGACAAGCTCGCCCGATCGAACGCGATGCGCTTGCCGTCAGCAGAACACGAGAAGCCTCCGATGGTTCCGCCGGCAGCGACAAGCGTCGGTAGAGGATCGTTCAGGCCGAGACGGTACAAACCTTGGCGTCCACGATCTTCGATCAACAGATGGAGCGCGTTTCCTTCCGGCACCCAATCAACGCCGGTCGTCGCGCGATCGAGTTTTGGCGCAAGATGACGCGCGCGACCATTGCGCCGCTCAGTCAACGTAAGATGACCCTGGTCGTTGAACGCCCTCTTGATGTTGAACGAGTGCCAGACGAGGTACTTGCCGTCGGGCGAATAGCGCGGGTGTTCGTCGGAGAAACCGCTCGTCGCAGTGAGTGTCTTGTGGCGTCGCGTCGCGAGATTGACGGTGACGATATCCGCCGAATTCATCATCTTCGGCTCGGCCCCAAGGTCGACGGTCAATGCAAGTTCGCGTCCGTCGGGACTGATGTCGTACTTTCGCGACGACGGGTCCCAAGGCTGCAGCGCGAGGCCCGTGCCGGCAAGTAGATCGCGTACGCTTCCTTTGCCGATATCGGCCGCGAATACATGAGGCTCACGACCGTCGCTGAGCCAATGGTCCCAAAAACGACTCTCGGCGCGTTCAGTGACATGCGCCTTGACCTTGGCGTCTTTCCGTTCCTGGCGACGTTTTGCCTGCGCCTTGTCGGTTTTCAGATCGGGCCAAACCCACGACACGAACGCGATCCGCTTGCTGTCGGCAAACCAGCGCAGAGCCGACGCGCCCGTCGCAACGTCGGTCAGCCTGTTGGCCTCGCCACCATCGGGCGCTATCAAGTAGATCTGCGGTTCCTGATCGTCCTTGCGTTTGGCGATGAACGCTATCCATTTGCCATCGGGCGACCAATGCGGGTCGGAGTCCTTGTCGCCTATGGCAAGGCGACGCGCCTTGCCGCCGTCGGTAGGAAACAGCCACAGCTCGCCGCGACCCTCGTTCTCGTCCATGTCGTACGACGTTACGGTCGCACACGCGTTGCGTCCGTCAGGCGAAATCGTCGGTACGCCGACCCGCTTGATCCCCCACAAGCCCTCGACAGTGAGGGGCTTTTGCTTTTCCGGCATGATCTTGTTCCGAGATGTTAGCGATGGCGCCGAAAGTACGGCTCTGCCTCCGATAAGAACGACAACGGCAAATGGAGGGCGGCAGCTGGTTCCCGGTGCGCCGCCGGAATTGTACGCCCTTGCGCTGTGGTGGATACAGAGCGCCTTGCCGGTAAGGTAGAATGAACGTTCCCGACGCCGCGTTCGCGGCGCGTTTTGCCCACACGACGATCTCTCGACGAGGCCACGATGGAATACCGCCGGCTCGGCACCTCCGGGCTCAAAGTCAGCGAACTTTCCTTCGGTTCCTGGATAACCTACGGCAACCAACTCGCCGAGGACACCGCGCGAGAATGCATGGCTGCGGCGCACGATGCCGGCGTTAATTTTTTCGACAACGCCGAAGTCTATGCCCGGGGCCAGTCGGAGACCATCATGGGCAGCGCGCTGAAGAAACTGGCCTGGCGCCGCGCCTCCTATATCGTCTCGACCAAGTTCTACTGGGGACTGCACGACGGCGTCAACGAAAAGAACACACTCAACCGCAAGTACCTGATGCAGGCGATCGACGCGTCGCTCGCGCGCTTGCAACTCGACCATGTCGATCTGGTCTTCTGCCATCGCGCCGATCCCGACACGCCTATCGAAGAAACCGTTTGGGCAATGCACGACATGATTCGCTCGGGCAAAGCCTTGTACTGGGGCACATCGGAATGGACCGCCGCTGAAATCACCGCGGCGTGGCAGATTGCTGACAAGCATCATCTCGCCAAGCCGGTGATGGAACAACCGCAATACAACTTGTTGCACCGGGAACGCGTCGAACATGAATACGCGCGCGTGTTTCGCGATCTGGGTATCGGCGCAACCACGTGGAGTCCGCTCGCTTCCGGACTGCTGACAGGCAAATACAACCAGGGCGTTCCTGCGAATTCGCGCGCGACCTTGAAGGGATTCGAATGGCTCGCCGAGCGAATCCTCGACCCGGCGAAGATCAAACAAGTGCGCGCGCTGGTGCCTATCGCAGACGAACTCGGCTGCACGATGGCCCAGTTCGCGCTTGCCTGGTGCCTCAAGAATCCCAACGTCAGTACGGTGATCACCGGCGCCAGCCGGCCGGCGCAAGTGGTCGAGAACATGAAAGCGCTGGCGATCGTCGCCGAAGCTTAGTCCCGAGATACTGGCGCGCGTCGAAGCCATCGCTCCGGTTACAGCCTGAAGTCCCCTGTTCTCCTGCCAACTGATCCATGAGCAACCCACTCGAAAGCTGGACCGAGGAACAACGCTCGGTCTACCTTTATCGCGTTTGCGCGGAGGTCGAGGCGGGAACGACGCGTGCTGCGCTGTTCCAGCAACTGGCAGGTGAGGCCGAGGCGCAGGCGACGATCTGGCGCGCGCAACTGACTGCCAGTGGCAAGCCGGCGCCGCCGCCATTCGAACCGGAATTGCGCACGCGCGTGGTCGCGTGGCTCGTCCGCGTACTGGGTCCGCGCCGTTTGCGGCCAGTGCTCGCCGCGATGAAAGTTCGCGGCATGTCTATTTACGGTTCACTCGAGCGGGTCGGCCCCGGGTCCGGGCTGGGGCCTGCCCATTCGCCAGGCCATCTGCCGCCGACTGCGGGCAAGATCGAACGACGCCATCGTGGACTGGGGGGCGGTGGCAACCTCCGCGCCGCGGTCTTCGGCATTAACGACGGGCTGGTCTCCAATGCGGGCCTGATCTTCGGCGTCGCTGGCGCGAGTTCGGACGCCCGAGTCGTCCTGCTGACAGGCATCGCCGGGCTTACTGCGGGTGCGTTCGCCATGGCGACCGGTGAGTTCGTGTCCGTCCGTTCGCAGCGGGAACTGTTCGAATACCAAATTGGATTGGAGCGCGCCGAACTCGCCGAATATCCGGAGGCCGAAGCGCAGGAGCTGGCGCTGATCTATCAGGCCAAAGGTCTGTCGAGCAAGGAAGCGAATCGAGTCGCCCAGCAATTGGTCGCCGACCCGGAGCATGCGCTCGACACGCTCGCGCGAGAGGAACTCGGACTCAATCCCGACGAACTCGGGTCGCCGTGGGGTGCAGCATTCGCTTCGCTCCTATCGTTTGCCCTCGGTGCCGCCATTCCACTCGCGCCCTTCCTCTTCGGCGCTGGTAAAGACTCGCTGTCGATCGCCGCACTACTCACTGCGATCGCATTGTTTGCCGTCGGCGCGACCTTGTCGCTGTTCACCGGCCGCGGCGCTTTCAGATCGGGAGCGAGAATGCTTCTGCTCGGTGCCTTGGCTGCCGGCGTGACCTTTGCCGTCGGTCGAATGTTCGGCGTCAACCCGGGCTAAATCGCCATCGCTGTCACCATGCCGCGCGTGACGCTTCAGCCGGGGCGCGACAAGTCGCTCAAGCTGCGCCATCCGTGGGTATTTTCTGGATCTGTCGCCACTGTCGAAGGCAACCCTCTCGCAGGCGATACCGTTCTGCTGTCCTCGATAGACGGCGCACCGCTGGCCACGGCAGCCTGGAGCCCATCATCGAACATTCGCGCGCGCGTCTGGAGTTTTGATGTTCGCGACGCGATCGATGAGGCGTTCATCGCAGCACGTGTCGGCGCGGCGGTTCGGGCGCGAACAGGCTTGGTCGACGCTGCCAATACCGGCTGCCGCCTGGTGCACGCCGAGTCTGACGGCTTGCCCGGCGTCATTGCCGACCGCTACGGTGACGTTGTCGTGCTGCAGATTCTGTCGACCGGCGCGGAAGCCTGGCGCCGGACCGTCGTCTCCGCGCTCGTCGACGCGACGCAAGCCCTGGCGGTCTTTGAGCGCTCCGATGCCGACGTGCGGGCACTGGAAGGCATGCAGCCGCGAGTGGGCCTTGCTGCCGGAACGCTGCCCGAACGCGTAACGCTGATCGAAGACGGGTTGCGCTATCACATCGATGTCATGCACGGCCAGAAGACGGGGTTCTATCTCGATCAGCGCGACAATCGACGGCGCGTGCGTGAACTCGCATCCGGCCGCGACGTGCTGAACTGCTTTTGCTACACGGGCGCCTTCACCGTGGCAGCCTTGGCAGGCGGCGCCGCCTCGGTATTGTCGATCGACAGTTCAGCCGAGGCGCTGACGGCGGCACAGCAACACGTTGCCGACAATGGTCTGCCGTCAGATCGCTGCCAGTGGCGCGATGCCGATGTGTTCGCCGAATTGCGGAAGCTCCGCGACGCCGCGCGCAGCTTCGATCTCATTGTGCTGGATCCGCCGAAATTCGCCCCTACCGCGCAGCACGCAGAAAAGGCGACCCGAGCCTACAAGGACATCAACCTCCTGGCGCTGAAGCTGCTGAGGCCTGGAGGCTTGCTCGTCACCTTTTCGTGTTCCGGCGGGATCGGTCCTGAACTGTTCCAGAAGATCGTCACCGGCGCAGCGCTCGACGCCCGCGCGGATGCATCGATCATCGGCCGCTTCGCGCCTTCGGCCGACCATCCAGTCGCGTTGAATTTCCCCGAAGGCGACTATCTGAAAGGCTTGCTGGTGCGCAAGGCGTAGCACCGCCCGCGCGGGCGTGAACAGAAAGCGCCGGTCCCCACCGGGAATGTTCCCTACGGCCGACTCTCGCTGCACTGCTTCACTTCCACACCGCCGTATCGCCGCAACGCCATCGCGGCACTACATCGTCACCGCGTCACGCTTTTTTCGTAGTCAAGCACGACTTCATGAACGACTTGCGCTCGGGGCCTTTCTTGCCCGTCGCCTGTTTGTTGCACATGCGCATGCGGTCCTGCTGCGACATCTTGATCGCCTTGGCTCCGCCGCTCGCGTCCGCGCCGTCAGCCGTCGCGGCGCGCGCCTTGCCGGCAGCGCTCGCGTTGGTGGCCTTGCCCGCAGCGGCCGTCGTGGCCTCCGCCGCATGCGCGGACATGGGCAACAGCATGCACGCCGCAACGAGCAATTGAATCGTCCTCATCGTCTTCTCCTGAAATGGGTAAAAGGTAAGGTGGCCGAAGCAAACGACATCGACCACACCACCAGTAACGCGCAACCGGGGCGGAGGCACGTCAGACTGATGGACGATGTAAAGGACAATACAAAGGACGGTGGGTAAGAACGCGCGGAATCGCGGATAAAACAAGGCGGCGACCGGATCGCTCCGGCGCCGCCTTGTCAGTACGACCGGGTGGACAGGAGGTCACCCAGTCGAGTTCAACAGCGTTATGAAACCAGGTTCATGCCTTCATGCATTCGCTGCGAACCTTGTCTGCCTCTTCCTTCTTCAGGCCTTTGGTTTTCGAATTGCACATGGCCATCTTGTTCTCGGGCGCCGCGGGCTTGGACGAAAGACAGGTCTTCATGAATTTGTCGCGCTCATCGCCTTTCATGCCGGTTGCCTTCGTGTTGCATGTCTTCATTTTCTCTTGCTGCGGCGTCAGCGTCTTTTCGCCGGCGGCGGCCGCAGACTTGTCCGCAGGGGCGGTCGTCGTCTTGGCTGTCGTCGCCGACTTATCAGCGGGGGCTGCAGTCGTCTTGGCGGGGGTCGTGGTGGCGGCGGGCGCCGGTGCATCGGCGGCGTAAGCCGCCCCGCAGGCGATGAAGCTCATTGCCGCCAGCGCTATCAGTGTTTTCATTAAGTCTCCTAGAGGCGTTACGGATCGATCGAAGGCAGGAAAGTAGACCAAAGATTGGAAGTGAGTCTACGGTATCGTTAACGCGCCAAGCAACGATTTCGGCGACAAGGGCCAGCCAGACTGTGGCATATTTTCATCCTGCACCGCAGCATCGTTCACCGGTATCCGCGGCCTGCTTCGGGCTAAAATGAGCTCAAATTTATGAATTTCAGACAGAAAACGGCCGCTGATCCCTTCGAAATGATCCTTATCCTCGAACCCAACTCCCGTCCCGAAAGCCCCGAATACCGGATCCTTACCGGCCAACTCGACCGGCTTTCCGGAATCCAGTACCGCGTCCATCGCGAAGTCGGCGTGGAAGTCACGCTGACCGAGATCTATCTGATCGGCAATACCGGTGCGTTGAGTGTCGAGCAAATGCAGGCGCTTCCCTGCGTCCAAAAAGTCGTGCGCGTGTCGGAGGCCTATCGCGTGCTCGGACGCCACAAGCAGGGTGACGACCGCGCCGCCTCATTCGAATACCAGGGAGTCAAATTCGGACAGGACACGCTCAACGTATTCGCCGGACTTTGCGCAGTCGACTCGCCTGAATCGGTCGAAGCGATGATGAAGGCGTTGCACGAGCATGGCCAGGTCTGCACGCGGATGGGCGCCTATAAGCCACGGACCAATCCCTACGCGTTCCAGGGATTCGGCGCGACGTGCCTGCCGTACGTGTTCGAGCTCGCAGGCAAGTACGGCATTCGCGTCATCGCGATGGAAATCACCCACGAATCGCACGTTGACGAAATTCGCGCGCGCGCTCAAGGCGACCGGCGATCCCACGGGCGTCATGCTGCAGATCGGAACGCGCAACACGCAGAATTTTGAATTGCTCAAGCTTGTCGGCCGACAGCAGGACTTCCCGGTGCTGATCAAGCGCGGGTTCGGCATCACGCTCGACGAGTCGCTGAACGCGGCGGAATACCTCGCATCGGAAGGTAACCGCAAGGTGGTCTTCGGCTTGCGCGGAATGAAAACGAACATGGGCGATCCACACCGCAATTTCGTCGACTTTTCGCATGTACCCGTGGTCAAGCGGTTGACGCGCATGCCGGTTTGCATAGACCCGTCGCATTCAGTCGGCACCCGATCGCGTTGCCCCAGACGGCATCCTCGATATTTTTCATGTCGTCGCGCAGGGCGTCGTCGCGGGAGCGAATATGGTATTGGTCGATTTTCATCCCGATCCGACCAAGGCGCTGGTCGATGGTCCGCAGGCGCTGCTGTTGTCGGAGCTCGCGCATTTCCTCGAGGACGTCGCACTCGCGCGCCAGACCTACGTCAAACGCGTTGCGCTCGCCGCCGCGCACGCGCCGCACTGAGTCTGCCCGCAGGCGCCGACGGCGCCATACAAAGCTAGCCCTTCGGCTCGCAGCCGCCGACACCAACGAGAGCCCAGATGCTCGAATCAGCGGAAATCGGTCACCGGCTCTCCAAGGCGATCTACGCGCGTGAGGAACCGCAGTTGCGCGATGCCCTCCTCAACGCCCAGTACGATCTGTCGCGGTCGGGGCGAGGCCCGCTGCTGATCATTTTCTCCGGAGTCGAAGGCGGAGGTCGCGGCGAGACCGCCAACAAGCTGACCGAGTGGATGGATCCGCGGCATATCCACGTCGCCGCTTTCGGTCCGCGCGCGCCGGAAGAGGCGGTGCGTCCGCTGGAATGGCGCTACTGGCGCGCGCTTGCCGCCCAAAGGACAGCTCGGCATCTTCCTCAATGCATGGTATGGCGAAGCGATGGAGGCGCGTCTCGCAGGAGAGATCGACGCAGGGGCCTGCGGGCGCACCTGGAGGCGATCCGCGAGCACGAGCAAATGCTGACCGACGAAGGCGTCGTGCTGCTCAAGTTCTGGATCCACCTGTCCAAGGCGGAGCAGAAGCGCCGGCTGCAGAGTTGGACCACGATCCGCGCAAGACCTGGCGCGTTACGCGCTACCGATTGGCACGCCTATCGTAGTCTACAACAAGGCGCTACGGATTGTGGGAGCAGCTGCTGGAGGAAACGTCGACCGGCAAACGCGCCTTGGAAGGTCGTCGAAGGAACCGACGAGCGCTACCGCAATCTGACCGTCGGCAAGTTCGCTGCTCGACGGCCTGAAGGCGATGCTCGATGCGCAGCCGGTACGCTCGCGCAGGAGCGCGTTGCGAGCGACTCACGCCGGCAGCGCCGTTGGCGACCGACAATGTCGAGCTTGATTCGCGGACTCGACCTGTCGAAAACGCTGTCGCACAGGAAGTATCGCGAGCGAACTGGAAAAGTACGAAGGCAAATTCGTCACGCTGTCGCACCACAAGCGCTTCGCCCGCCATTCGCTGATCCTGGTCTTCGAAGGCACCGATGCCGCCGGCAAGGGTGGCGCTATTCGCCGCGTCACCGGCGCCCTCGATGCGCGGCAGTACGTCACCGTTCCGGTCGCCGCCCCGACCGCGGAGGAACGCGCCTATCCCTATCTGTGGCGGTTCTGGCGCAACGTCCCGCCGCTAGGGCGGCATCACGATCTTCGACCGGTCGTGGTATGGCCGCGTGCTGGTCGAACGCGTCGAGGGGCTATGCAGCGGTGGCCGACTGGATGCGCGCGTACCACGAGATCAACCAGTTTCGAAGAACAGCTGACGCAAGGCGGCGCCATCGTCGTCAAGTTCTGGCTGCAGATCAGCAAGGCCGAGCAACTGCGGCGATTCAAGGAACGCGAGACGACTTCATTCAAGCGCTTCAAGATCACGCCGGACGACTGGCGCAACCGCAAGAAATGGGATGCCTACGAGCACGCGGTATGCGACATGGTCGATCGCACCAGCACCGACATCGCGCCATGGACGCTGGTCGAGGCCGAGGACAAGTATTTTGCTCGCATCAAGATCCTGCAAGACCATTGTTCGATCGCCTGGAGCAAGACGCTATAGCGCGATTGAACGCTCACCGGTCGTACCTGCGGCCCGCGCTGGCTGCCGGGCGGGCACGCGCAGACGATCTATCCAGTCGCTGCGGACTCCGCCTGCCGTGCTCCTATCGGCGCCAGCGCGTCGATACGCCCGACGGCGATTTCGTCGATTTCGATTGGCTCGACGACGACGAGGCCGACGGCGACGCGCCGCTGGTCGTGCTGTTTCACGGCCTCGAAGGCAGTTCGTCGTCGCACTATGCGCGGGCACTGATGGCGCACCTGCGCGGCGATCGGATGGCGCGGCGTCGTGCCGCATTTTCGCGGCTGCAGCGGCGAGCCCAATCGGCTGCCGCGCGCCTATCACTCGGGCGACCACGCCGAAGTCGCGCTGGATGCTGGCGACGATCCGCGCGCAGCGCGCCCGATGCGCGCGATCTATCGCCGTCGGGCGTTTCGCTCGGCGGCAGCGCGCTGCTCAACTGGCTCGGCCGCGAGGAGGCGCGCGCGGCGACGCTCGTCGCCGCGGCGGCAGCCGTGTCGACGCCGCTCGACCTGACGGCCGCGGGCATCGCGATCGGCCAGGGCCTGAATCGCATCTACGCGCTGGCATTTCCTGCGCACGCTGGTGCCCAAGGCGCTTGGCGATGGCGCGCCGATTTCCCGGCGACTGCTCGACGCACGCCGCATATCGCCGCGTCGACTCGATGTACGAGTTCGACGACGCCGTCACCGCGCCGCTGCACGGCTTCGCCGGCACCGGCGACTACTGGACGCGCGCAAGCAGCAAGCCGTGGCTCCGAGTCGCTGACGGTGCCGACGCTGGTGCTCAACGCGCGAAACGATCCGTTCGTCCCGGCCGCGTCGCTGCCGCGACACGGCGGAAGTCAGCGCGCTCGGTCTCGCTGGAGCATCCGCGGCAAGGCGGCCACGCGGGTTTCGCGGTCGCGCCGTTTCCCGGCAATCTTCGGCTGGCTGCCGCCGCGGCTGGTAGCATTTCTTGCGCGCGCAACGATGGCAGGCCGCTCCGACCGCCCCACGCGCCGAAAAATGACCACGACCCTTCCCGAAGAGATCTTCAAGGCCTACGACATCCGCGGCATCGTCGGCAAAACGCTGACCGCGCCGATCGTGCGTCGCGTTGGTCAGGCGTTCGGCACGCTGGCGCTGGAGCGCGGCCGCGACACCGCTCGTGGTCGGCCGCGACGGCCGGCTCGTCCGGGCCCGAGCTGTGCGGCGCGCTCGCCGCCGGCATTCAGGCGCAGCGGCGCCAACGTCATCGACATCGGCATGGTGACCACGCCGATGAGCTATTTCGCCGCGCATCACCTCGCACACGCAATGCAGCGTGATGGTCACCGGCAGCCACAATCCGCCCGATTACAACGGCCTGAAGATGGTCATCGCCGGCGATACGCTGGCGGCGCCGAGATCCAGGCGCTGCAAGCGCGCATCGATTCAGGGCGACTCGAAGCGCGGCGACGGCAGCTACCGCGACCGCCGATATCGCGGCCGCCTATCTCGACCGCATCGCCGCCGACGTCAAGCTCGCGCGGCCGCATGAAGATCGCCGTCGACTGCGGCAACGGCGTCGCCGGCGCATTCGCGCCCGCGCTGTTCCGCCGCTGGGCTGCGACGGTGACCGAGCTTTTCTGCGAGGTCGACGGCACGTTCCCCAACCACCATCCCGACCCGTCGCAGCCGAAGAACCTGCAGCGACCTGATCGACTGCCTGCGCGAGGACCGACAACGAACTCGGGCTCGCCTTCGACGGCGACGGCGACCGCCTGGGCGTCGTCACCAAGGACGGCACGCATCATCTATCCCGACCGGCAACTGATGCTGTTCGCCGCCGACGTGCTCGTCCGCAACCCCGGGCGCGACAGTGATCTACGACGTCAAGTCGACGCGCAACCTCAAACCGTGGATCACGCGCCACGGCGGCAAGCCGCTGCTGTGGAAGACGGGACATTCGCTGATCAAGGCGCAAGATGAAGGAGACCGGCGCGCCGCTCGCCGGCGAGATGAGCGGCCACACGTTCTTCAAGGAGCGCTGGTATGGCTTCGACGACGGCATGTACGCTGGCGCGCGGCTGCTGGAGATCCTGTCGCGCGACGCCGACGCGTCGGCAGCGCTGCATGCGCTGCCCGACTCCATCTCTACGCCCGAGCTCAACGTCGCCGTGCCCGGACGAGTCGCCGCACGCGTTGATCGACAAGCTCGCCCGCGACGGCGGTGTTTCCCGGCGCTGACGATGTGATCCGCATCGACGGCCTGCGCGTCGAATACGCCGACGGCTTCGGCCTCGCCCGCGCCTCCAACACGACGCCGGTCATGGTGCTTCGCTTCGAAGCCGACAGCGCAGCCGCGCTCAAGCGCATCCAGGCGGAGTTCCGCCGCGTGCTGACCGAGTCGATGCCCGGTCGCGCGCTGCCCTTCTGATGGCAGTCGAGTACTCGACCAGCCTGGAGGGCATCGACTGGGCGGCGTTGATCGCGACACTCGCCGCCGACGCGTTCGACAACGGTCGTTCGCCGGCGCAGATGGAGGCGTCGTTCCGCAACAGTTTCTGTTGCGTCTTCGCTTCCGATGGCGGTCGCATCATAGGGACCGGGCGCGCCCTGTCGGACGGCGATATGCAACGCCTACATCGTCGACATGTGGACCCAGTCGGCGTACCGGCGTCGCGGCATCGGGCGAACCATGCTCGACACGCTGTGCGAGCAGCTGCCCGGCCAGCACGTTTATTTATTCACCGACGACCGGCAGGAGTTTTATACCGCGTGCGGATTCCTGCCGCGCGCTACAGGTATGCAGCGTGTCGTCGGCGAGTGGTTGCGCAATGATCGCTGACTGCTGCGGCGGCACGCGTGTGCCGCGCCCGAAACCGGCCAATCGCTGCCGCGCGCTATAATTGTCGGCAAACAACGTAGTCAATAGGCTGTTGCAACAGTCCATCTTGGAGGAAACGATGATAAATCGCGTTACGCGCGCGCTGGCTGTGCTCACCCTTGTCGCCGGGCCCGCGCTGGCCGCAGACCAGTTCATCAACGTGCTCACCGGCGGCACCAGCGGGGTCTACTATCCGCTCGGCGTTGCTCTGGCTAACACCATCGGCAAGGCGATGCCCGCAGTCAAGACCTCGGTGCAGGCAACCAAAGCCTCGGTCGAGAATTTGAATTTGCTTCAGGCGGGCCGCGGCGAGATCGCGTTTACGCTGGGCGATTCCCTTTCGGATGCATGGAAGGGCAACGAGGACGCTGGCTTCAAGACGCCGTTGAAAAAGCTGCGCGGAATTGCGGCGGTTTATCCGAACTATATCCAGATCGTCGCCCGCGCCGATTCCGGCATCAAAACGCTGGCTGACCTCAAGGGCAAGGCGATCTCGGTAGGTGCACCGAAATCCGGAACGGAACTCAACGCGCGTACGATATTCGCGGCGGCCGGATTGTCGTACAAGGATTTCTCGAAAGTCGAATACCTGCCGTTCGGCGAAAGCGTCGAGCTGATGAAGAACCGACAGCTCGACGTGACCCTCCAATCTGCGGGCCTGGGCGTGTCGGCATTGCGCGACCTCGCCACCTCGGTTGACATCATCGTCATTCCGATTCCCGCCGATGTCATTAAGAAGACCAATGATCCGGCGTATCTGCCGGCGACAATCCCTGCCAACACTTATCGCGGCCAGACCGCAGACGTCGCGGCGGCAGCAGTGCAGAACTACCTGGTCACGCATGACGGCGTAAGCGACGAGATCGTGTACGGCATGACCAAGGCACTGTGGACCAATCTCGATCAGCTCGTCGCCGCCCACTCGGCTGCAAAATCGATCGATCTCAAGCATGCGCTCGACGGCATGCCGATACCGCTGCATCCTGGAGCGCAGAAGTACTATAAGGAAGTCGGAATCATCAAATAGCGTGCAGCGCATACCAGTCGCGAAGTGGCTGCGCGGACCGCGGCGCCGGAAGGCTCCCGTAGCGCTCGCTGACGCCAACACGCTGGCCAACCTTCCAGCGGATGCCCCGTTTGACGACACCGGTGTCAAACGGCAGCTGATTGGCTATCCGCGGAAGCTTGTCTCCGCTGCGGCAATCGCGTTTTCGACCTATCAGCTCTACATCGCGGCTTTCAGCGCGCTATCGAGCCTGGTTACGCGCTCGCTTCACGTCGGCTTCCTCCTGCTCCTCGCGTTCCTTATCTATCCGATCGGACGCCGTGCGAATCGTCGCAGAATTGCGTGGTTTGACGCGGCGCTGGCCGCCCTCGCCTTTGCGCTCGCCTTCTATCATTGGGTGTTCGAGGCCGACCTTATTCAACGGTCAGGCGATCCGACGACCGCCGATCTCATCGTCGGCTCAATCGTCGTCGTGCTGCTGTTCGAGGCGGCGCGGCGCGTGCTGGGACTCGCGCTGCCGATTGTGTGCGCGACTTTTCTCGCCTATGGCGTGTTCGGCCAATACCTTCCATCGGCGATCGCCCATCGCGGCTATGGATTTGACCAGATCATCGGCCAACTCTATCTGGGGAGCGAAGGCATTTACGGCATACCGACGTTGGTATCGGCAACCTATATTTTCCTTTTCATTCTGTTCGGCTCTTTCCTCGAACACGCGGGCATGATTGGCCTTTTCAACAATATCGCCCTTGGCTTCGTCGGGCACGCGCGAGGAGGACCGGCCAAGGTCGCCGTCATCTCGTCCGGCCTGATGGGCACGATCAGCGGTTCCGGTGTAGCGAACGTGCTCACCGTCGGGCAATTCACGATCCCGCTGATGAAGCGCTTCGGTTACACATCGGTATTTGCAGGCGCCGTCGAAGCAACATCGTCGATGGGCGGCCAGATCATGCCACCGGTGATGGGCGCGGTCGCGTTCATCATGGCGGAGACGTTGAACGTGCCATACGTCACGATCGTCAAGGCGGCGGTTATTCCTGCGATCCTTTACTACGTCACTGCATTCCTGATGGTGCACCTTGAAGCAGGCCGCATGAACTTGCTCGGCATGCCGAAAGCTGACTGCCCGAACCCGTGGCACGCGATTCGCGATAAGTGGTTCCTGCTCCTTCCGCTCGCCGTGCTCGTATTCATGCTGTTCGATGGGTTTACGCCGATGTACTCGGGCATCGTCGGGCTCGCGCTCACCGCGATGCTGATCCTCGGGACCGGCATCGCTTCGGGTTTTGGGTCGGTGCTCTTTCGCATCGCGTTCTGGATCGTTCTCGGAGCGGCGACGGCGAGCTTTTTCAAATGGGGCATCTGGCCGCTGATCTCGACGATCACTTTTTTAGTCGTCGTGAATCTGTTCATCCGCGGCGGACGGCAGACTCTGGCGATCATGCGAGGCAGCATGATCGATGGCGCGACGCAGGCGATCGCGGTGGGTATCGCCTGTGCGATTGTCGGAGTCATCATCGGCGTGCTGACGTTGACCGGCGCGGCGTCCAACTTCGCAGGTTTCGTGCTCGACGTCGGCGCCAAGAGTCTGTTCCTGTCGCTGTTCCTGACGATGGCGGTTTGTCTGGTGCTGGGCATGGGTATACCGACGATTCCGAACTACATCATCACCAGCGCAATCGCCGCGCCCGCGCTGCTTAAACTCGGCGTGCCGCTGATCGTGTCGCACATGTTCGTCTTTTATTTCGGCATCATGGCGGACCTGACGCCACCAGTTGCGCTGGCCGCATTTGCGGCGGCGTCCATCGCCAAGGCATCGCCGATGAAGATCGGGTGGAAGGCGACGCACATCGCCATTGCGGGCTTCGTCATTCCCTATATGGCCGTATACGATCCGGCGCTGATGCTCCAGGGCGGGACGCTGCTCGACACCGCATACGTCGTCTTCAAGGCAGTCGTCGCTATCGCGTTGTGGGGCGCCGCGTCGATCGGATATATGCACGGACCACTGACCCTGCCGCAACGCTTCGTCGCGACGGTTGCAGCCTTCTTGCTCGTTATTGCCGTCCCCTGGACCGACGAAGCCGGCTTCGCGCTTGGAGTGGCATTTGGCGCGTGGCACTGGCTGGGCTCGCGGGCAAGCAAGCGGGCGCCGGCAGCGTGATTCGCTAGCGCCAGTGCGAATGAGTCCCGGTGAGTGCGCATGAGTGCGATCTGTCTGCTCGTTGCCGGCACACTGCGCGCGGCACTGCCTGCCGACGAGTTCACCTTGCGTTGGCGTCACTCGGTAGAAAAAACCCTGATCGAAGAGCGGTATCGAATTCAGGATGATCGTCTCGCGCTGATCAACGCACGAGTACAAGGCTTGGGTGCGGGGATGGTGACCGGACCAGACGCGGTGCTGAAGGACGGCTGGTGGTCGTGGCAGCCGACGGTGGCGCCGATGACGACCGTGCGATTGACGCGTTCCGCGTATACGAGCGACTACGACCTTTGCTGGAATGATCGCTGCGCCACGCTTACGTCGCTCATCGCCGAAGACGGCGATGTCGCGGTCGACGTGAGGGCCTGCCAGCAATAGCCGGCTTTAACGGTCTTCAGCGCGTGGCCGTTGGCTCAACGCTGTGCCGTCGAGTAATCGTGCTCACGTGCACCGGGAACGCGCCAAGCTTGCGATCCAGGTAGTGATTGCGCAACGTGCGTGCGATCGTTCGAAACGCAAGCTGCTCCCACGGGACGTCTTCTTCGCGATAGAGCCGAACGTCCAGACTTTCCGAGCCGGGGCCAAAATCCAGATCGAGAAGGCGCGCCCGGAACATCACATAGATCTGACTGATATTGGGCAGATTGATCAGCGTGTATAACGGACCGATTTCGACACGCGCATTGGCTTCCTCCAGCGTTTCCCTCTGCGCGCCGGTCGCGAGCGTTTCGTTGTTCTCCAGAAATCCCGCCGGCAAGGTCCACAACCCCAGCCGCGGTTCTATCGCGCGCTTGCACAGAAGCACCTGACCTTCCCATTCCGGCAGACAGCCGACGACGACTTTCGGATTCTGATAGTGGATGGTGCCGCAATCTGCGCACACATGCCGCGGAAGGGTGTCGCCGTCAGGAATGCGAAATTCGAGGGCCGCAGACCCACAGTGGCTGCAGAATTTCATCGTCACGACTCGCGCCGATCGGGAATCGCCGTATTTCGACGCCACGCCTTCTGCGCAATGGCGCGCAAGCTTGAACGCTCACGCCGTTGGCACGCCGATGAAATTATCGCGATAGAACTTGAGTTCTTCGATCGATTCGTAGATATCGGCAAGGGCTTCGTGCTTGCCCTGCTTTACCCACCCCTTCGCGACCTCTGGTCGCCAGCGCTTGCACAGTTCCTTGAGCGTCGACACGTCGAGATTGCGGTAGTGGAAATGCTCTTCCAGGGACGGCATCCAGCGAGCAAGAAAGCGACGGTCCTGACAAATCGAATTGCCGCACATCGGCGAGACTTTCGGAGGCAGGTACTCGCGCGCAAACGCCAGCATCTGCCGCTCGACCGTCGCTTCGTCGAGTATCGATGCCTTGACCTTGTCGATCAGACCCGAACGGGCATGCGTCGAGCGATTCCAAGAATCCATGGCGCTCAACGTCGCGTCGTCTTGGTGCACGATCAGCACCGGCGCCTCGGCGATCGTCGTCAATGCCGAGTCAGTAACGACCAGAGCCACTTCGATGATCCGGTCCGTCTCCGGCTTCAGCCCGGTCATCTCCATGTCGATCCACAGCAGAAATGTGGCGTCCTGCGGCATTATTTTGAGTTAGCGTAAAATGGTCGCTCATTCTCGCACACCAAGAAACGTATTGACATGACGCACGGGAGTCAATGGTTTACGGCAATTTTCCTGCTGGCACTGAGCATTTCGGTCGCCATGCAAATATGGCTTGCCGGGCGCCAGGTCCGACACGTTACGGCACACCGCGATTCGACTCCGACTCACTTCGCCGCGCGCGTCGGCCTCGCAGCGCACCAAAAGGCAGCCGACTACACGGTTGCCCGCACGCGCCTGGGCATCGTCGATGTGATGATAGACACCAGCGTTCTGCTGGTTCTCACGCTGGGGGGCGGTGTGGCGCTGCTGGCTGGCTGGGTGAACAGGCTTCCGATAGGCACGCTGTGGGCCGATGTCCTGCTGGTCATTGCGATCGTCGCGGTGAGTGGCGCAATCGCACTCCCTCTTTCGTGGTATCGGACCTTCGTCATCGAAGAGCGTTTCGGGTTCAACCGGATGACCTTGGGGCTTTGGTTGGGCGACATGCTCAAAGGCGCGCTGCTCGCCGCATTGCTCGGCGTTCCGCTGCTGGCATTGGTGCTGTGGCTGATGGCGCGCGCGGGTTCGCTTTGGTGGCTTTACGCGTGGATCGCGTGGGTCGGATTTCAGCTGCTGATCCTTGCCCTGTATCCGATGCTGATCGCGCCGCTGTTCAACAAATTCCAGCCGCTGACCGACGAAGGTGTTCGCGTGCGAGTCGAACGCCTGCTGGCGCGTTGCGGCTTCGCGGCGAAAGGACTGTTCGTGATGGATGGTTCGCGCCGGTCGAGTCACGGCAATGCCTACTTTACCGGCTTCGGCGCTGCGCGGCGCATCGTCTTTTTCGACACCTTGCTGTCGAGGCTTCAGCCCGACGAAATCGAAGCGGTGCTCGCGCACGAACTGGGTCACTTCAAGTTGCGGCATGTGCTGAAGCGCACGGCGTGGTTCGCGATCGCGAGCCTGGCATTGCTCGCGTTGCTTGGCTGGTTGGTCGATCAGCCCTGGTTCTACACGGGTCTAGGCGTCTCGGTGGCGCCTCCGCGATACGGCATCGCGCTGGTGCTGTTCATGCTCGCGCTGCCGGCATTCACTTTTCTCGGCGCGCCGCTCGCGTCGGTCTACTCGCGTCGCCACGAGTACGCGGCCGACGCCTACGCCGCGCAGCATTCGTCGGCACCGGCTCTGGTTGCCGCGCTGGTCAAGCTGTACGAAGACAACGCGAATACACTGACGCCTGACCCGCTGCATTCGGCGTTCTACGACTCGCATCCGCCGGCTTCCGCGCGCATCGCGCGCCTGGACGCGCAACCTCGCGTGGATGGTGACGCTATCGGCCTGGCGACCACCTCATGAGCACGACGGGCGCACAAGGCGCCACGCCTTTGCACATGCTGACGTGCCGCGCGGGCGCACCGCTGCTGCCCGAAGCACAACTGCAGCATTACCTGCACCAGCTTCCGGGATGGGTTTGGACCGACGGCAAGCTGCAAAAGACGTTCCGATTCGCCAACTATTACGAGACCATGGCGTTCGTCAACGCGATTGCCTATATCGCGCATCGGCCAAGATCATCACCCGGACCTCGGCGTTTACTACAATCGGGTCGAGACGATCTTTTCCACTCACGACGCAGGCGGCGTGACCCTAAACGACTGCGTTTGCGCCGCCAAGGTCGAGCAACTCGCTGGCGCGCCGTGAAGCGCCTGCAAGCCAGGGCAGCGGAGCCTGCTCGTTGAGCGCCTCCTCGGGCGTCGAAGGTCTCGTCACTGCGGCATTCCGAAGACACTACTCAGTCTCGCTTATCGATGGCCGCTCGATCTCATGTGTCCTGCGTGGCCGCGCCATGACCGTTGCCTGCGGCGACCGCGTCGCCGTGACGCTCGAAAAAAACGGGGACGAAGGTGTCATCGACGCGATCGAACCGCGCACATCGCTTTTTTTCCGCTCCGACCAGCAGCGCGAGAAGATCATCGCGGCCAATGTCACTCAGGTGCTGGGGATGGTCGCGCCCGATCCTCCATACGACGACGAGCTCGTGCATCGCTGGATCATCGCCGCCGAAAGCAGCGGATGCCGATTCGTGTTGGTTGCCAACAAGAGCGATTTGCCTTCGTTCGATGCCATCCGGGCGCGTCTCGCGCAATTTGAAGCGCTCGGCTACCAGGTCGTCGAAATCAGCGCGGGCAGCGACGCGCGGCCGCTTGCCCCATGGCTGGAAGGCCAGCACAGCGTGCTCATCGGCCAGTCAGGCATGGGCAAGTCCACGCTGATCAATACCCTGTTACCCGATGCCACCGCTCGCGTTGGTGGACTGTCGGCGGCGCTCAAAACCGGCAAGCACACAACGACGGAGACCACGCTTTATCGACTGGATGAGGAAAGCTGGATCGTGGATTCGCCCGGCATGAAGGAATTCGGCCTCGGCCATCTCTCGACTGACGCTATAACCGCCGCGTTTGTCGAATTGCGACCCCTGCTGGGGCACTGTCGTTTCCGCGACTGCCATCACGATCGCGAGCCGGGATGCGCCGTAACCGAGCCGCGATGGACCGAGGTGAAGTCAAACCGTGGCGCGTCGCATTGTTGCAACAGCTGCTTGCCGACAGTACGCGGCGCACGCGCACTTGGTGAGGATCGCCCGTTACACCGGAACCGTCGCGAGGGCAGCCAGGACGCGAAGCGAAGTGGCGAGGACCGTTGTACTTGTTCGTACAAGAGGATTTCGAGCCGCCCAGAAACAAAGTCCTGCCCAGCGCAGCAGGGTTCAGCTTAAGGAGCCCAGTAAGCGAGGGTCACCACGATCAGCACTACCAGCCACACCAGCAGCGCGCGCCATACCATTCCGGTAGCGCTCAACAGGCTCTCGGCATCCGCGACCTCGCCAGTGCCCAGTTCGGGACGGAACTCGGGCTCTCCCGTCGGCCCGGTCAACATGCCTCCTATCGTGACGCCCAAGGCCCCGGCACCGCTGGCAAGCAGAATCCCTTCATCGGTCTTCGGCCAGGTGTTTGCCTGCGTTCGCCAGCAATGAATCGCGTCTTCGAAATCGCCGACCACGGCAAAGGTGATCGCGGTCAGGCGAATGGGGATCCAGTCCAGCCAGTGCAGCAAACGTTCGATCGGTTGCCCGAAGGCGTTGAGGTGCCGCCCGAGCGGCGTCGTGACGTCGCCGCGCCATTGATCGGCAAGAAGCGCGGTCAAGCGATAGAGCACTGCGCCGGCAGGGCCTGGAAGCACGACGAACCAGAATAGGGTACCGAAGACGTGCCGATACGAATCGGCGAGTCCTTGTTCGATTGCAAGCTTCGGGATCTCCTCCGCCGCGGCGGCGCTGACGTCGATGCCGCGCCACGCGGCCAGTTGTCTGCGCGCAGTCATTGGATCGCCGGCCCTCATCGCCTCGCTGACTGCGCCGAAAGCGTGACTGAAATGGCGAAACCCGACAAGGACATAGAGAATCGCCACGTTCCAAACGAGGCCGAGCAACGGCTCGATCCGATCCAGCACCCAATAGCCAACTGCTGCGACAATCATCGCGGGCACCAGCACCAGCGCGCCTGCCATCGTGCCCTGCTGCGCCAGACCGCCGTTGAGTCGGTGCTCAAGCATCCTTGCGTAACGGCCCAGCCAATCCTTGACTGCCCCGCGCCAGCGGAACGTGCGCCATTGCTCGAGGGCGAGCGCAATGATAATGGCGAGCGCCGTCATCGCGTTAGCCGTTGAGGCGGCGCTTCAGGTGGCGCGGCAAGGACATCGGGGGCAACGACACTGGAGCGATCACTTGAGGAATTCCTTGCTGATCGATTTGAACAGGGGCGTTGTCGCCTCACCGAGCCACTCGAACGCGACCATTTCGCGCGACACAATGCGCACGCCGGCCTGGCGCATTCGTGCGATCGCCAAATCGCGATCGAGGTGTCGGCGGGAGCCAATGCAATCGGCTACAACGTAGACTTCCTTGCCTTCGTTGTACAAGTCGATAGCGGATTGAAGGACGCAGACGTGGGCTTCTACGCCGATCACGATCACCTGAACGCGATCGGCTCCCGGCAAGTTCCCCAGACACTGCTCGGCAACCGTCGAAAAATGCGTCTTGGCAGCGATCGCCTCGGCGGGAATGAGGGCACGTATTTCCGGGACGGAGGGACCGAGCTTTCGGGGATTCTGCTCGATGCCGGCGACGGGAATTCCGATTTTCTGTGCCACCCGGATCAACCACTGACAGTTCGCTGCGACCGAGTCGTGATCGGCAATGGCAGGCAACATTTTTTCCTGCAGGTCGATGACCAGCAGCATCGAGCGCTGGGCATCGATCAGCACGGACACGGCCCTTTCCCCATCGTGTCGCGCGGCGGTCGGCGTCCGGGCAGTGACGCAAGAAGTACTGTTCGCCAGTGCACCGGAGTGACTGCTGATTGGATGGATCGCGCGCGGATGGGTCACGATTTCAACTCTTCTCGATCCCTGAAATACTCCAATGCCTCGGGATTGGCCAGCGAGTCGATGTTTCGCACCGGCTCACCGTGGATCACTTTGCGAACAGCCAATTCAACCAGCTTTCCGCTCTTCGTTCGCGGGATATCGGGGACCTGCAAGATCTTCGCCGGCACATGGCGCGGCGTGGCGTTGTTCCGTACCTGCTGTCGGATCGCATCGGCCAGATCCGCGTCGAGCACAATGCCGTCGCGCAAACGAACGAACAATACCAGACGTTCGTCGCCACCCTGCCCCGGCGGCCACGCCTGGCCGACGACGATGCTTTCGAGTACCTCGTCGAGTTGCTCGACCTGACGATAGATCTCGGCGGTGCCGATGCGTACTCCCCCTGGGTTGAGCGTGGCGTCCGAGCGGCCATGGATGATCAGCCCATCGTGTTCCGTCAACTCGACGTAATCGCCGTGACGCCACACTCCGGGATATTTCTCGAAGTACGCCGCCCTATATTTGGCGCCGCCGGGATCATCCCAGTAACCGATCGGCATTGCAGGAAACGGCGCCGTGCACACCAGTTCCCCACGCAAGCCACGGTCTACCGGCAATGCTGCCCCGTGCTCGTCGTAGACTTCGACTTTCAGTCCGAGCCCGCGACATTGCAATTCTCCTCGCCACACCGGCCGCGTCGGGCAGCCAAGAGCGAAGCACGAAATGATATCGGTCCCACCGGAAATTGACGAAAGGCAGACATCGGACTTGATATGGTCGTAGACGTAGTCGAAGGTCTGCGGCAACAGCGGGCTCCCCGTTGAGAGCACGGCACGCAGCGCGGGCAGCGCATAGTCCTTGCCCGGTGCCAGCCCAATCTTGCGCAACGACTCCAGATACGTGGCCGACGTCCCGAAGTGCGTCATGCGCTCGCGTTCCGCAAATTCCCACAGTATCCGGCCTCGCCGGATCAGCGGCGATCCGTCGTACAAGAGCAGAGTCGCCCCCGAGGCGAGAGCGGAGACCAGCCAGTTCCACATCATCCAGCCGCAGGTTGTGAAGTAGAACAATCGATCGCCCTGGTTGAGATCGGTATGGAGGCGATGTTCCTTCACGTGCTGCAACAAGGTGCCTCCTGCGCCGTGAACGATGCAGCGCGGCACGCCTGTGGTCCCCGATGAATAGACAATGCAAAGCGGATGATCGAACGGCAGGCGTTCGAAGGCGATCGGCTCGGCCGTCGCGCGTGCGAAGTCTTGCCAGGCTATGCCATGGGGAATATGCGCTGGTACCGATAACGCGTGCGCGGGCGACGGTTCGTTGAAGTAAGGCGCGACAACAACGCGTCTAAGCGTCGGCAAGTCGCGTGCGATGGCGGCAACGCGGTCGAGCAACTCGATCGTCTTTCCGCCTTGACAATAGCTGTCCGCGACGAACAGCACGGTCGGGGTGATCTGCCCGAAACGGTCGATGACACCGCGTACGCCAAAATCGGGAGAGCAGGACGACCAGACTGCGCCTATCGCCGCAGTCGCCAGCATGGCGATGATCGTCTCGGGCATGTTCGGCATATAGGCGACGACCCGATCGCCAGTCTGCACGCCCGCAGAACGAAGGCCAGCCGCGGCACCTGCGACAGCGCGGTAGAGCTCAGCGTGAGACAAGCGCCGTTTGGTCTTGTCTTCTCCCCAGAACACGAGCGCGTCGCCGGGGTCGTCCGCCGTTCGAGCTGCGAGGAGGTTTTCCGCGAAATTGAGCCTCGCATCCGGAAACCATCTCGCGCCGGGCATCATCGCGCCGTCGACCAGCGTGCGTGGTCCCCGCTCTCCGACGATCGAGGCGTACTCCCAGAGTTCGGTCCAGAATGCTTCGCGCTGCGCAATCGACCAGCGGTACAGGTCGCCGTACTCGCTTAAGGCCAGGTGGTGCTTTTGCTCGATGCGGCGAGTGAACGCCGTCATGTTCGCGGCGGCGACGCGTTCAGCCGATGGCGTCCATAGCGGCAAGCTCAAGGGGCGCTCCTGCAGTGACTTTAAGAGGAGAATGCAACTGAAAAGTGACTCGGCATCGACTCATCCATCGTCCGGACCGTGCTTAACTCTGCCTGTTCGCGTGGATTGTCGGACCAAGGCGTGGCCGCAATTATAATGGGCGGCGACGACCGCCGTTGACCCGATCAGTTGCCATCAGTTGCCTATAGTTAGTTACCTGTAGTCAGTTGCCCAGAGGTGTCTCGATGCAGCGCGAAGCAATGGAATACGACGTGGTGATTGTCGGTGCCGGGCCCGCGGGGCTGGCAGCGGCGATCCGCTTGAAACAACTCGCCAAGGCAGCCAAGCGGGATGTTGGCGTTTGCATCGTGGAAAAGGGTTCCGAAGTCGGGGCGCACATATTATCGGGCGCCGTCATTGATCCCAAAGGGCTGAACGAATTGCTCCCCGATTGGCGCACGCTTGGCGCGCCGATCAAGACCGAGGTCACCGATGATCGTTTCATGATCCTGACCGCAAACGATGCGTATCGCATTCCCAACTGGACGCTACCGCCGCTGATGAGCAATCACGGCAACTACATCGTCAGTCTCGGCAACGTCTGTCGCTGGCTGGCGGAGCAGGCCGAAGCCTTGGGTGTCGAGATCTATCCCGGATTCGCTGCCGCGGAAACGCTTTTCGACGAGAATGGGGCCGTGCGTGGTGTGGCCACCGGCGACGTCGGTATCGCCAAGGACGGCGCGCACAAGCCGGGCTATCAGCGTGGCATGGAGTTGCACGCCAAGTACACGTTGTTTGCAGAAGGTTGCCGCGGGTCGCTCGCGCAGGAGTTGATGGCGCGATTCAATTTGCGCGACGGCGTCGATCCGCAGAAGTACGGGATCGGACTCAAGGAACTGTGGCACCTCGCGCCCGGGAAGAACCTGCCAGGCTTGGTCGTGCACACGCAAGGCTGGCCCCTCGACAATTCGACCGGAGGCGGCTCGTTCATTTATCACCTCGACGACGGCCTGGTCGCCGTGGGCTTCGTCGTGCATCTCAACTACGCCAATCCGCACCTCTCACCTTACAACGAGTTCCAGCGGTTCAAGACGCATCCTGCCATCCGCGCAACATTCGAAGGCGGCAAGCGCCTGGGCTACGGTGCCCGTGCAATCAACGAAGGCGGTCTGCAATCGATCCCCAAGCTAACTTTTCCCGGCGGCGCACTGATCGGCTGCGCGGCGGGGTTTGTGAACCTTCCACGGATCAAGGGTTCACACAACGCCATCAAGTCCGGAATGCTCGCGGCGGAAGCAGCGTTCGCGGCTCTTGCAGAGAATCGATCGCACGACGAGCTCGTGCGCTACCCCGCAGAACTCGATCGCTCGTGGGTGCACGACGACTTGTACAAGGTACGCAACGTCAAGCCGGGCCTCAAATGGGGAATGTGGCTGGGCA
Organism: uncultured beta proteobacterium; assembly: GCA_963749795.1. GTDB lineage: Bacteria > Pseudomonadota > Gammaproteobacteria > Burkholderiales > Casimicrobiaceae > PALSA-1003. Next base: position 167,442 of record CAVVOR010000010.1, on the reverse strand, counting down.
CGCTCCATGGCGGCATCCACATGTGGCTCAACGACTTCGGTCTGGGCGCGCTCGTGTCGTGGACCTTGCGTCACGGTAAACCCGACAACGAATCACTACGACCGGCGGCCGAGATGCCTCGGATCGAATACCCGAAATACGACGGCGTACTGACTTTTGATCGGCTATCGTCGGTGTTCATCTCGAACACCAACCACGAAGAGAATCAACCGTCGCATCTGCAGCTACGCGATGCGTCGGTTCCGGTCGCTGTCAATCTTGCGAGGTACGATGGGCCTGAGCAGCTCTACTGCCCTGCCGGCGTCTACGAATTTGTCGACAGCGGTGAGGCGGGCGAGACACCGAGCGGAGCCTCCACGCGCCGGCTGCAGATCAACGCCCAGAATTGCGTCCACTGCAAGACCTGCGACATCAAGGACCCTCTGCAGAACATCCACTGGGTGACGCCGGAAGGTGGCGGCGGACCGAACTACTCGAACATGTAACGCCGGAAAAGAACCGTCGCCGAACGCGAGATACGCGTCATCCGTGGGTCCGCCCTATCCTCACCAGCGCGCGGGGTCGGGTACGGCGCAAGGTCCGATGGCGTCGATGCTCGTGAAGTCCGCCGGTCCGACTATTTCCAGGTACTCCATGTCGGGCGAATAATCGTACAGATAGTGGACGATCCCGGGGCGCTGATGCACGCAGTCGCCTGCTTCGACCAGCGTGTCCTTGTCCTCGTACATGAATTTTGCCCAGCCTTTGAGCATGATCACGATATGAAATTCGGCCTCGTGAAAATGCCACCCGGTGCCATGCTCGGGCTCGTGATTCGCGCGCACCAGCTGCGCCAGCACTTTGCCTTGCGTCGCGTCGGCGGTGCCGAGATCGCGGTACTGGAAGAAATCGCGAAGACCGTCGCTGCGAAAGCTCGTGTCTCCCGGCTTGACATGCGAAAAGAACGTCTTGGTTCGATCCAGCATCGCAACCTCCCTTGAGTCTGGTTGAGCTTCGGTTCGCGTCGACAGCTCATGCACTCATGTGAATGAGCTCCCGCAATCTCGGATAAATGCTGCCTTCCCAGCGACGACCGTTGAATACGCCATAGTGTCCGGCGCCGGTCTGCACGTGATGCTGCTTCAGGTAGGGCCGGATACCGCTGCATAGCTCCTGCGCCGCAAGTGTCTGCCCTATCGCGCAGATGTCGTCCTTCTCGCCTTCGACGGTGAACAGCGCCGTACGCTTGATCGCGGCGGGCTCGACAACATTGCCGTGCCACAGGAGTTTGCCGCGCGGCAGCAGGTGTTCCTGAAACACGTCGCGGATCGTCTGCAAGATAGAACTCCGCCGGCAAGTCCATCGTGGCGAAATACTCGTGATAGAACGTCAGGATCGGCTCGGCCTTCTCCATGTCACCTTCGACGAGATAGCCGAACAAATCCTCGAATGCCTTCTTGTGCCGCTCGGGATTCATGCTCATGAACGACGCGATCTGGACAAAGCCGGGATAGACGCGCCGCGCAGCGCCCGGATACCGCGCCGGAACCACGCCGATCAAGTTGCGTTCGAACCACGTCATCGAATGCGCTTTGGCCAGTTCGTTGACCTGCGTCGGATTCACACGTGTATCGATCGGCCCGGCCATCAGCGTCATGCTGGAGGGCTGCGCGGGATTGTTGTCGGCCGCCATCACTGAGACGGCAGAAAGGACTCCCACCGTGGGCTGGCAGACAGCGACAACGTGGGCCTGCGGCCCGATCCGCTCCAGGAATGAGATCACATGATCGACGAATGCGTCGAGGTCGAACGTCCCAGCCGCAAGCGGCACGTCGCGCACGTTGTGCCAATCGGTGATGTAGACGTCGTGATCCGCGAGCAAAGTGCGCGCCGTTCCGCGCAGCAGTGTCGCGAAATGACCTGACAGGGGTGCTACGAGCAGCACGCGTGGCTGCACGAGATCGACGCCCTTACGAAAGTGAACGAGGCTGCAGAACGGAGTCTGCATTGCAATTTCTTCGTGCACCTCGACGTCGCGGCCGTTGACTGCGATCGATTCAAATCCGAACGGGGGTCGCTCGTGCGTCAACCCCGCGAGCGCGAGCATTTCCGAGACTGCGATCAAGCGGCGCAGGTATCGGCTAGGCGGGCTTTGGCTGCCGGGCTTGAGTCGCCTGACGCTGCGCCGAGCGAAATCTCGTATCGGCTCGCTCGCGTCGACATAGCTCATGTAGCCCTGATAAAGCATAGATGCCAACTTTCTCCGGTGCGGTTTGCGCTCGACGCTCGCCGTGGGGCGCGCACTTGGCGAGGCGCCGTTACAGGTTCCATATTAGCTCAAATATATTGCGATGCAATATTTGCGATCTCGCTCTTACACATGGCACATACCTTGCTGTATTGTTGCATTGCGCTCGTTTAGCGCCCGGATGCACTGGATGAGGGCGAAAACGCCTTTGCTACGCGCCGGATTGGGGCTTGGACGCCTCGCTGGGCGGACGTCGTACTGAAGAGAATCGAGATGCCCAAGGCAAAGCTCACCATCAGCAGCAAGAACTATTCTTCGTGGTCGCTGCGCGGATGGCTGCTGACCAAATTCTCGGGTCTTCCGTTCGAAGAAGAAATCCTCCCCCCCAACGACGCGAGCGCCCGCGCCGAAATCCTGTTGCTATCTCCCTCCATCCTGGTGCCGCGTCTGACGCACAACGGGATCAAGGTGTGGGACACGCTGGCAATTGCCGAGTATCTGAACGAAGTGAAACCCGACGCCGGGCTGATGCCTGCGGCGCGCGCGATGCGAGCGCACTGCCGGTCGATCTGCGGCGAAATGCATTCGGGATTCAGCGCGCTGCGCTCAGCGCTCCCAATGAATCTCAAAGGCCATTTCCCCGGATTCAAGGTATGGTCCCGTGCGCAAGCGGACATCGACCACATCACGTCGATCTGGAAGGACTGCCTCAAAGCGCACGGCGGCCCTTTCCTTTTCGGCAAGCTGTCGATGGCCGACGCGATGTACGCGCCCGTCGCAACGCGCTTCCTGACCTACGATGTCGCGCTGGACAAGGTATGCGCCGCCTATTGCGCACGCATCATGGCGCTGCCCGAGATGAAAACCTGGGTCGCGGCGGCAAAAAAGGAGCCCGAAGACATCGACGAGCTCGAGGTGGAGTTCTGATTCGAGCGCGGGCGAACTGCGTGGGACGCGAAGGAATCCCGCGTCCGGGACGTGGTTTCGCTTAGCGCATCTCCACGCGGAAGTCGCAACCGGTCTTGGCGCGGACTTCATCGAGCGAAACACCCGGGTGCAGTTCGATCAGCGTGAGGCCGGCTCCGGGCACGACGTCGAATACGCAAAGGTCGCTGATGATCATGTTGACCACCGCTTTGCCGGTGATCGGCAGCGTACACGCCTTGAGAATCTTCGGCGACCCGTCCTTGGCCGTGTGCTCCATCAGCGCGATCACCCGCCTGACCCCAGACACCAGGTCCATCGCTCCCCCGGGGCCTTTGACCATCTTGCCCGGGACCATCCAGTTGGCGATATCGCCGTTATCGGCCACCTCGAGCGCGCCGAGAATCGACAAATCGATGTGACCGCCGCGGATCATCGCAAACGAGTCCGCGCTGGAAAAGAAACTCGAGCCCGGCAATGTCGTGATCGTCTGCTTGCCGGCGTTGATGAGATCCGCATCGATCCGATCTTCGGTAGGAAATGGCCCGATCCCGAGCAGGCCATTCTCCGACTGCAGAGTCACGTTGATGTTGGCCGGAATGTAATTCGCGACCAACGTCGGTATGCCGATACCGAGATTGACGTAGTAGCCGTCACGCAGCTCCTGCGCCGCACGCTTGGCCATCAGTTCACGAATCGGCGAATCCTTTTTCGATGCAGCGGCGCCGGACACAGTGCGGAATTCGATACGTTTTTGGTAATCGCGGCCCTGAACGATGCGATCGACGTAAATGCCCGGAGTGTGAACCTGATCCGGCTCGAGGTCGCCCACCTCGACCAGATGTTCGACCTCGGCAACCGTAACCTTGCCGCAGGTCGCGATCATCGGGTTGAAATTGCGTGACGTCATCCGATAGACCGAGTTGCCCGCTTTATCGCCTTTCCACGCTTTGACTATTGCCACGTCGGCTCGTATCGCTTCCTCCAGCACGTAGTCCTTGCCATCGAACGCCCATCGTTTCCTTGCCGTCGGCCAGTTTGGTGCCGAACCCGGTGCGGGTGTAGAAACCGGGGATCCCGGCGCCGCCGGCGCGCAGCTTCTCTGCAAGTGTTCCCTGCGGCGTCAGTTCGAGTTCGAGTTCGTTCGCGAGAACCTGGCGCTCAAATTCCTTGTTCTCGCCGACGTAAGATGCAATGACCTTCTTCACCTGCCGCGTCTTCAGCAGCAGCCCCATCCCAAAGTCGTCCACACCGGCGTTATTGCCAACGATAGTGAGACCTGACGTTCCGCTCTCGACGACGGCCGCAATCAGATTCTCGGGGATGCCGCACAAACCAAAGCCACCCGCGGCGATGGTCATATCGTCGTGCAGCAGTCCGGTGAGTGCGGATTTGGCGTCGGGGTAGACTTTGTTCATCGCAACGGTATCCTAAAAAGCACGCATATCGATTTGCTGCTTCACGAACGCGTGCGACGCCGAAATTATACGCGCTCCACCGGAACGCGATTCCAAAGCCATGCCGCGCCGCGAACTCCGCTGGAGTCACCATGGATGTTACGAAGCAACTTCGTATCCACGCGATCGGAGAAAACCCATTGCCCCCACAGCCGCGGAAGGTCGTCGTAGAGGCGCATGACGTTGGACATGCCGCCGCCCAGCACGATCGCATCGGGATCCAGGATGTTGATGACGTGGGCGAGCGCACGCGCAAGGCGATTTTCGTAGCGTTCGATCGTCGCCGATGCATCCGGCTCCCCCTGTTCAGCGCGCCGGATGATTTCAGGTGCCGGCAATACGCCGCCGGTATGCGCACGATGATCGCGCTCGAAACCGGGGCCCGAGAGGAAGGTTTCGACGCAGCCGTGCTGGCCGCAGAAGCACGCTGGCCCCGGCCGTTCGTCGTCCCTCGGCCACGACAGCGAATTGTGTCCCCACTCGCCGGCGATGGCATTGGGCCCCGTCAGGACGGAACCACGCACCACGATACCGCCGCCAACCCCCGTGCCCAGAATGACTCCGAACACCACTTCAGCGCCGGCGGCAGCCCCGTCGGTAGCTTCAGACAATGCAAAACAATTGGCATCGTTGGTAATGCGCACTTCGCGGTGTAGCCGTTCCGACAGATCGCCGACGATGGCGCGACCGTTGAGGCAGACGGAGTTGGACCCACGCAGCAAGCCGGAGGCGCGCGATATGGATCCTGGCGTGCCGACGCCAACAGACCCGGTCATATGCAGGCTAGCCTCAGCCTCGCTGACCAGCGTCGCGATAGCATCCAGCACGCCGTCGTAGTCGGATTGTGGCGTCGGTATCCGCCTGCGCAGGAGTTCGCGTCCATCGTCGCCAAGCGCGACGATTTCGATCTTGGTTCCACCAAGGTCGACGCCCAGGCGCATCAGCTCACCGCCGCGGCAAAGGCGCATGCGAAAGGGATTCCCGCTGCGAGGGCGCGACTTCGATCGCGGCCCCTGCCATCGACTGGCTCGGTTGACGCACTCATGGGCTATCGTCGATTATTGGCCGGATTGTTCGACCTACGGGGTGGCAGACAGATGAATATCAGGACCCGATTGTACTGGGTTGCCGTCTTCGCGTTTCCGGCCTTCCCTGCCACGGCGCAGCTCAACGTGATCTGTCCGGTGCAAGCCGAATGGTGCAGCCTAGCCGCGACCGAATTCGAAAAGACGACGGGCATCAAGGTTTCGATGACGTTGAAAGGTTCGGGCGAATCCTTCGCGCAAATTGCCGCCGAGCGCGCAAACCCCAAGCTCGATGTCTGGTTTGGCGGCACCGGCGACCCGCATCTACAGGCAGCCGAACTGGGCCTCACTGAATCCTACCGATCGCCGATGCTCGACCAACTGCATCCGTGGGCCCGCAAACAGGCGGAACAATCGGGCTACAAGACGATTGGTATTTATCTTGGCGTGCTCGGTATTGGGCTACAACACGGAATTGCTGGCGAAGAAAAAAGCTCCGCCGCCGGCCTGTTGGAGAGATCTGACAAAAACGGTTTACGCTGGCGACGTGCAAATGGCCAATCCCAATGCTTCAGGCACCGCATATACGGCGGTTGCCACGTTCGTTCAAATTTTCGGCGAGGACGAAGCATTCAAGCTCCTCAGGGAGATGCACAACAACATCAGCAGCTATTCGCGTCAAGGTGTTGGGCCCATAAAGGCGACCGCGCGCGGTGAAAACATGGTTGCCGTCGCGTTCATCCACGATGTCGTGACCGAGGCTCAGAACGGGTTTCCGGTGAAGAGTGTTGCGCCGTGCGAGGGGACGGGCTATGAAATCGGGTCGATGTCGATCATCAAGGGCGCGCGCAATCTCGACAATGCGCGGAAATTCTACGACTGGGCATTGACGCCCGCGGCACAAAAGCTCGGGGCCGATGCCAAGTCGTATCAGATCGCATCGAACAAGGCGACGCCAGTATCGCCGCTATCGCCACGGCCGTCCGAGATAAAATTGATCGACTATGACTTCGCCAAATACGGATCGTCAGCCGAACGCAAACGTCTGCTCGAACGTTGGGAACGTGAAGTTGGCAGCGTGTCCAAATAGACTTGGCATGCCGACGCATTGAAGAATTTCGACGCAACTCTTCCGGGACCGGTGGTGGCGACCGTGATTGGCCGGATGGCCGTTTTCGTCGCAGCCGCGTTTCTTTCGGTCAGCGCCTCGGGCCAGGGAACGTTGACGATGTACTGCAGCTCGCCCAACACGGCCTGGTGCCAGGGAATGGCCGTTGGCTTCGAGAAATATTCGGGGGTCAAGGTCGCGGTAACCCAGAAAGCGACCGGCGAATTGTTTGCGCAAATCAAGGCCGAAGGCGCCAACCCCAAGGGCGACATCTGGTGGGCGGGTGCCAGGAGACGCGTTTTTCCAGGCGGCCGAAGATGGTTTGCTCGAAACATATCAGTCTCCAAATCTCGACCTCCTCCATGACTGGGCTCGGCGTGAGGCTGAACTGTCGCAATACCGTGTTGCCGGTGTCTACGGCGGCGTCCTCGCCATCGGTTACAACACGGAGGTATTCGACAAGAAGAAACTGCCGGTACCGAAGTGCTGGAAGGACCTGACGAATCCCGTTTACAAAGGCGAAGTGATGCTGTCGAACCCGAATTCATCGGGCACGGCCTATCTGATGCTCGCTTCGCTGGTGCAGATATTCGGCGAGGACGAGGCGTTCAAATACATGAAGGCGCTCAATGCCAACGTTAATCAATATGCACGATCGGGTATCGGTCCGATGGCGGCCGTGATTCGCGGAGAATCCGCCATCGGCAGCACGGTATTGCACGGGGTCATCAACGAGATTATGCGAGGCTTCCCGGTGAAAGCCATTTTGCCCTGCGAGGGTGTCGGTTATGAAATCGGGTCGATGGCGATCATCAAAGGCACGCGTAATCCCGCGAATGCCAGGAAGTTCTTCGACTGGGCCTTGACACGCGAAGCGCAGCAGATCGGGCTCGACATCAAGGAATACGCGATACCGACCAATCGCAGCGTCCCGTTGCCGCCGCAGGTACCCAATCTCAGCGATATTCGGCTGATCGACTATGACACCGCAAAGTACGGTTCATCGGCGGAACGAAAACGTCTGCTTGCCCGATGGGAGCGCGAAATAGACGCCGCCGGCAAGTGACGAACCCCGCCGAGACGGCCACGCCCCGAGGCACCGGGATCGCTTCCGGAATCGCACCCGCGGCGGCGCCCGCAGTTGCCCCAGCTGTTTTGTTCTGGCTCGCCACAGGCGTCGTTGCCTTCGCTCTGCTTCCTTGGTACGCGCTGCAAGGCTCAATGCTTTCGCTCGGCTGGCTTAAGGATGTTGCCGCCAAAGGCAGTGCATCGGCGTTAGTGCAGGGACTCGCGTTCGGTCGCTGGTGGTTGCTGATTGCCGGCGCGATGCTGATCGCGGTAGCACCCCTGCTATCGCGACGCGTTGGGCGCGAACTCCGCTCAAACGCGTTGGTCGTCATCGGCGGCGGCGGTCTATTGTTCATTGTCGCGCAAGCATTTGCGATCGGTCCCCAAGGCTGGACATGCCCGCTGTTGGGCACCCTTTTCGGACCGTTGGCGCAAGGCCAATCCAGTATCGGCTGGGGCGCGACGCTCGTCGCTATCGCATTTGCGATGATTCTGGGCCTGGGACTTTCTGCGCGCGGCCATTTCAACGGCGACGCTTTTGTCGCGTGCAGCGTCGTCGCCATAACGCTCGTGGTCGCCCTGTTTACTTTCTATCCCGTCCTCAGCATCCTACTGAGCGCTTTCGAGGATGCGGACGGCGGACTATCCATCGGTGCCTTCGCGAGGCGCATGTTTACCACCAAAGTCTGGGGCCTCGCATGCATCGGCGGCGGCGGCAAATGCGGCGTCGCTTGGAATACCCTGCTGCTTGCGTTGCTGTGTGCCACCGCTTGCACGGCGCTGGGCCTCGCGTTCGCCCTGATCGTGACGCGCACCGGATTTCGCTTCAAGAAGATTCTTCGCGCATTGTCAGTGCTGCCTATCATCACTCCGCCTTTTGTCATCGGCCTCGGCCTTATCTTGATGTTTGGCCGCTCCGGCGCGGTCAATCATTTTCTCGAATGGGCATTTGGCATCGTCCCGTCGCGATGGATCTACGGACTTCCCGGTCTGCTGCTTGCGCAGATATTTTCTTTCACGCCGATTGCTTTCCTCGTTCTGATCGGCGTTGTCGAAGGCGTTTCGCCCAGCCTGGAAGAAGCGGCCCAAACCTTGCGCGCCAATCGCTGGCGGACCTTCGTCGACATTTCGCTGCCGTTGATGCTTCCGGGGCTCGCCAACGCCTTCCTGATCAGCTTTATCGAATCGATGGCGGACTTCGGCAATCCGATTGTGCTCGGCGGCAATTTTGGCGTGCTATCGACCGAAGTCTTTTTTTCGGTCATCGGTGCGCAACTCGATCAGGGACGCGCCGCCGCCTTAGGCCTACTCCTGTTAGCGTTTGCGTTGGTGACGTTTATCGTGCAACGGCGGCTGCTCGAAAGAAAATCCTTTGCCGTGCTGTCCGGCAAAGGCGATGCGGGACTGGCGGCGCCGCTGCCGACCAGTGTGCGGCGCCTCTGCGCCGGCCTCGCCGTACCATGGACGATCCTTACCATCGCGATCTACGCAATGGCGCTGGTCGGCGGGTTCGTCGAGCAATGGGGTCGCAACTACACACCGACACTCAAGCACTACGCCAAGGCGTTTGCGGTGGAATTTTCCAACGGCGGCATCCTCTGGTCGGGCGCCGCCTGGAACTCGTTCTGGACGACGATCGAGCTGTCGGCTATTGCGGCGCCCGTGACTGCGGCACTCGGGATACTGTGTGCCTATGTACTCAGTCGCCATCGCTTTGCCGGCCGTTCGCTGTTCGAATTCGGAAGCATGCTCTCGTTCGCTTTGCCCGGGACAGTGATCGGCGTGTCCTATATTCTCGCTTTCAATGTCCCGCCGATTGAAATTACCGGCACCGCACTCATCCTTATCGCCTGTAACGTTTTTCGCAACATGCCCGTCGGCGTCCGCGCCGGCATCGCGTCGATGGCGCAGATCGATCGCAGCCTGGATGAAGCATCGGCGACTCTGGGCGCACGCGCACCAACCACGCTCCGCCGCGTGCTGCTGCCGCTGCTGCGCCCAGCGATTGTGGCCTCGCTGGTGTACAGCTTCGTCCGTTCAGTGACTACCGTGTCGGCGATCATTTTCCTGGTATCGGCCGAGTACGACTGGTCGACGACCTACATCATTAACCGCGTGACGAATGGCGACTACGGCGTTGCGATTGCGTACTGCTCGGTCCTCATCGTGCTGATGCTGCTGGTCATCGGGCTGATCTTTGCTTTCGTCGGTGAGCGCAGGCTGGGTCGTCGCGGCGCCGCAGGCACTGACCTGGCGACAGTCGGCGCGGCCGCCGCGGCGGCCACCTAAGGCTCTCGCATGAGCACTGCATCGATCGAGTTCCGCGGCGTCAGCAAGTCGTACGGAGCCGTTGCCGCCGTCAGCGACATGTCGTTCAGCGTCGCATCGGGCAGCCTGGTCACGCTTCTCGGCCCTTCAGGCTGCGGCAAGACAACGACCTTGCGTCTGATCGCCGGTCTCGAGTTGCCGAGTCGCGGCGCGATCTTCATCGACGGCGAAGACAGCACGCGCGTTCCAGCGTCGGAGCGCAACGTATCGATGGTGTTCCAAAGCTACGCATTGTTCCCGCATATGAACGTCCTCGACAACGTGAGCTACGGCCTCTCGGTGAGCGGCCAATCCAAAGTGAAGACACGTGACAGGGCGCGCGCCGCCTTGGCGACGGTCGGGCTCGTGGACTATGACGAGCGGCTGCCTGCGGAACTCTCCGGTGGTCAACAGCAACGAGTGGCACTCGCCCGTGCGCTCGTGCTCGAGCCCGCGGTATTGCTATTCGATGAACCGCTGTCGAACCTCGACACCCGCCTGCGCCGGCAGATGCGTGAAGAAATCCGGGAACTGCAGCAGCGACTGTCGTTAACGGTTGTCTACGTTACGCATGATCAAGCCGAGGCAATGGCTGTATCCGACCGCATCATCATCATGAACCGCGGCGGCATTGCTCAGGAAGGAACGCCTCGCCAACTGTACGAGCAACCGCACGACCTTTTTGTCGCGGGCTTCATGGGTGAGGCCAACCGCGTGCGCGGCACGCTGACCCATGTCGACGACGAGCTGGGCGAGCTGTACGCTGGATACGTTGACCATTCGTCTCGCTCACCGGGGTCTGCCTGCGGGACGAGTAGACGTTGCCGATCCGGCCCGAAGCGGTCGAACTGCACGGCTGACATTGCGCGACGGCCTCCGCGGCGCCGTCCGCAAAGTCACCTATCTTTGGCGCTTTTATCGAATACACGGTCGATACTGCGCTCGGTGACGCTATTCGTCAATTCAGCACGAACGTGAATGAGCCTTACCTCGTGGGCAGCAAGCGTTGGCGTATCGCTTCGCCAATCACGGGCGTCGTGATTCCGATTGCGCCCGTGTAAGTCCGCGCACTCGGCCAGCGGGTCGCTTCAGGGCGCTGCGCAGAAGACGGTTCCTTCCACTCGCCAGCCGTCGATGACCATGCTCGCCATCTCGCTGTGACTGGTCAGATAGCGATGGCCGATCTGCCCGTTCATGCCGTTGTTGTACAGCCGCACGACCGGCACGCGGTTCGCCGGACAATCGCCTGCGGCCGGTGGATCCTCCGCAAAGGCGATGCCTTCATAAATCCAGCCCGGCCATGCTTTGACAAACGCGCACTCGGCGGGATCGATGGTGTAGAAATGCGCGGCAGGTCCGTAACTGGGGCGGCCGAAAAATCGGCACGCGCCTATACCCTGATTGCCTTCCGCCGCGAACGCCTTGAACTGGAAGCCTGTTCTTGACCAACCGGCAAGCAGACCCGCATCGAGTGCTGCCGCCTCGCCGGCAAACGCCGTCAGAAAATAATCGCCAAGCTCATCGCTGAAGTATTCGGTGACAAGGTTTTCACCCGCCGCCGGCGGCGCAGGCGCGGTGTAGTCGATAAGCAGAACGTCGTCGCCGCCGCCGCGGACGCTGGTCATGCGCGCGATACGCGCACGCGCAAGGCGATCATCGTTGACGTGGGCCGCGGCGAAAGTCAGGGTCCATGTGAAGATGTCGGGCGCGCTGGGTACGTCGAATCCGTGTTCAACCCCGACCAATCCGACGAGATCGCGGGAATTGGTGAAGCGTTCTACACCTTGCAGCGTCGGCCCGATCGGAGCGGTCGTATCAGCGAGGCCCGAGATACCTAGAAACGGAACGTTGAATCCGTCCAGTCCGTTCTGATCGCGCCCGAATGCCGGCAGAAATGATTGCCCGAAATAGGGAACGTATCCGACGATCGCCTTCAGGCGCGGGTCGGCGACTACCTGCCTTGATGACATGCCGATCGTCGTCGTCAGCGCCGCCCCCGCTTGCAACAAGAGCGTTTCACCGCCGAGGCTGGCTCCGAAACCAGCAACGCGGGAAGCATCGACGTGATCGCGATATTCGGGGCGAGCGAGAATGAAATCGAGAGCTGCGACCATCGATAGCGGCCGGATCGCCTGCATCTCGACGAAGTCGTTGAAGTGCAGCAGCGCGAAAAGTGCGTCAGAAAGGTCGTCGATGCTGACATCCGCAAAGCGTGGGTCACCGTGGAACGGCGCGACGACGACATAGCCGTAGCTGGCGAGTATTTCGAGAGGCACGACATAGTGGTCCGAAATCGGACTGCCGACGAGTCCGTGCGAAAACAGCAACACCGGCCAGCGTGCCGCATCGTCTGCCCACAATGGCGCGTCGGCCCCCTGTTGCATGTGAGGCACGACGTCGCCCGTCGGCAGGGGATACCCGGCGCGCGGATTGTCGCGGCGTCGTCGGATAGCAGACGAGCAGCAAATAGGCCACCTGCTGCGTCGCATGATTGTCGAAGAGTTCGCGGTCGTCGGGAACGTTCACGTTGTATAGCAGCGCGTCGGCAGGATCCGACAGGAGCTGCGTCACGTATCTCGCGCGGCTGCCCGTCCGGCGTGCCTTCCCAGTAGTCCTGCGCGTTTTCGCCGGGTTGCAGCCGCGTGAAATCCTGCGCGACATTGCTGCAACCCACGGTATAGGGCCCCGGCACCGGCAGCGGGTCGACGACAGCCAATGCGTCCGCGTCGGCACGCCCGGCGTTGAAGGTGCATGCGAGCAATGCCGGCATTAGCGTCGAACAAAGTCGGTGATATCTTGATGAGGGCATGGAAGATGTCTTCAGGAAAGGTCGCATCAAGGACCGTTGGATCACTCCACGCAAGATGCGTTCCCGCCCCGGCATCCGCACCGAATGCCTCTGGCGCTGCTTGCGACCCATCGGACCGCGCGCCTATACCGCTGCAAACCTTACAATGACTGGCAGGGATCGCGCAGCTTATGCCGAAAGCTTGTGCAAAAAGTCACGTCAAGCCCGCGTGCGAGCGCGATCGAGGATCGACGGTATCGACTGCACCGGCAACAACGCCGGCGCCCGCTCAGAATTGCGCGTCGGCCAGCGCCAGCACGGCTTCGCTACCGCGAGTGATCGAGCGCGAAAGCGCGACAGCCTGCGGCAGCAGGCAATCGGCGTAAAAGCGCGCAGTGGCGATCTTGCCCCGATAGAAGTCCGCGTCCACGCTTGAACCGACATGCGACGCAGCCGCCAACGCCCCGCGCCCAAGCTGCCAGCCGCCCGCAACGAGGCCCCACAGGCGCAAATAGGGTACTGAGGCCGCGTGCGCTGCGCGTGTCGCCCCAGCGTAGGCGGGAACCACCCAATCGACCGCTTCTTTCAATGCGACCGCCGCCTCGGCCAGACCGGCGCCGATACTCTTCAACTCCTTGTCGGCCGCGGCTGAAAGCCTCAATGCGACCTGGTCCATTTCGGAGATGATGGCGTAGGCGACCGCTCCGCCATCGCGCGCGGTCTTCCGTCCGATCAGATCGTTCGCCTGAATCGCCGTCGTGCCTTCGTAGATCGTCGTGATCCGCGCGTCGCGATAGTGCTGCGCGGCGCCCGTTTCCTCGATGAATCCCATGCCGCCGTGAACCTGCACGCCGAGATAGGTTACTTCCTGGGCAAGTTCGGTGCTCCAGCCCTTGACGATCGGAATCATGAGATCGACGAACGCTTGATGACGTTTACGCGCGTTCGCATCGGGGTGCCGTCGCGCGTTATCAATGGCCGCGCCGGTGACGTAAGCTACTGCGCGCATCGCCTCGGTTTGCGCCTTCATCGTCAACAGCATGCGACGCACATCGGGATGCTGGATGATCGTCGCCGTCGGTGTGGTCTTGTCCAGTCCCGGCGCCCTACCCTGCACGCGATCGCGCGCGTACGCCAGTGCGCGCTGGTACGAGCGCTCTGCGATCCCCACACCTTCGATCCCGACCGAGAATCGTGCGAGGTTCATCATGATGAACATGTACTCGAGGCCGCGATTTTCCTCGCCGACCAGATAGCCAGCCGCGCCGCCGTGATCACCATACGCAAGCACCGCAGTCGGGCTCGCATGAATGCCGAGTTTGTGCTCGATCGATACGCAATGGACGTCGTTGCGCGCACCCAGACTGCCGTCGTCGTTGACGATGACTTTTGGCACCAGGAATAACGAAATGCCTTTTACGCCTTCGGGCGCCGACGGCGTGCGTCCGAGCACCAGGTGGATGATGTTGTCGGTGTAGTCCTGCTCGCCGTAGGTGATGAAGATTTTCTGCCCGTACAGCTTGTAGCTGCCGTCATTCTGCGGAACGGCCCGCGTGCGCACGGCCGCCAGATCGGACCCTGCCTGCGGTTCGGTCAGGTTCATCGTACCGGTCCACACGCCCGATACCATTTTGTCGAGGAACTTGGCCTTCAGCGTCTCCGAGCCGCAGAGTTCCAGCGCCTCGATCGCACCTTGGGTCAACAGCGGACACAGCGCGAACGCCATGTTCGCCGCCGTGCCACATTTCTTCGATTGCGGTTGCCAGAAGTTGTGGCAGACCCTGCCCACCGTGATCGGGATTCTTCGTCAGGCCATTCCAGCCGTTTTCCGAAAACTGGCGATACGCCTCCTTGAACCCGGTCGCCGTCCTGACCTTCCCGCCTTCCTCCCACGTGGCACCTTCGCGATCGCCGACGGTGTTCAGCGGATCCAGCACCTCGGTTGCAAACTTGGAGGCTTCTTCGAGAATGGCGTCGACGGTATCCGGCGTCGCATCCTCGAAACCCGGAAGCTCTGCGACCTGCGGGAGACCCGCCACTTCGTTCAGCACAAAGCGAATTTCTTTCAGCGGTGCGTGGTAGCTGCTCATGATTTCTCGTCCCGGGGACGTTGACCCCTACTGAATGCTCAACCCAGTTCGGCGGTCAATGCAGGAATGATCTCGAACAAATCACCGACCAAGCCGTAGTCGGCGATCTGGAAAATAGGCGCTTCGGCGTCTTTGTTGATGGCGACAATGACCTTGCTGTCTTTCATGCCGGCCAGATGCTGGATGGCTCCGGAAATGCCGATGGCGATATAAAGATCGGGTGCGACGATCTTGCCGGTCTGCCCGACCTGATAGTCATTGGGCACGTAACCCGCATCGACGGCTGCGCGCGATGCGCCTATGGCAGCGTGCAGCTTGTCGGCGAGCGCCTCGAGCATTTTGAAGTTCTCGCCGTTCTGCATTCCGCGGCCGCCCGAAATCACAATGCGTGCGCTGGTCAGTTCCGGTCGATCGGACTTAGTCAACTCCTGTCCCATCACTTGCGTGAGACCTGAGTCGGCGGGAACTGCTACCGTTTCAACCTGCGCGCCGCCACCGCTCGCCGCAGCTGCGTCGAACCCCGTCGTGCGAACGGTGATCACCTTCTTGGCATCTTTGGACTGCACGGTCGCGAACGCATTACCGGCATAGATCGGGCGAACGAAGGTGTCAGGGGATTCAATGGCTACGATATCGGAGACCTGCGCCACGTCGAGCAATGCAGCGACGCGCGGAGCGACGTTCTTGCCGAACCCCGTCGCAGGCAGAAGGATGTGCGAATAAGGCGCGGCCAGACCGACAACCAGCGCGGCCACGTTTTCCGCGGTCTGCCCCTGAAGGTGGGCGGCATCGGCGTGCAACACCTTGTTCACGCCGGCAACTTTCGCTGCCGTTTCTGCCACGCCCGAGGCGTTGTGTCCGGCGACGAGCAAATGTATGTCCCCGCCGATCCGGGCTGCGGCCGCAACGGCGTTCAGCGTCGCGCTCTTTAGCGTAGTGTGATCGTGCTCGGCGACGACGAGGGTAAGCATCAGATGACCTTGGCCTCATTGCGCAACTTGGCGACGAGTTCTTTGACGTCGGCAACCTTGCCACCGCCTTTTCGTTTGGCGGGTTCGACGACTTTCAGCGTCGTCAGCCTCGGCGCGACGTCGACGCCAAGCGTCTCGGGATTCGTCGTATCCATCGGCTTTTTCTTTGCCTTCATGATATTGGGCAAGGTCGCGTATCGTGGCTCGTTCAAGCGCAGATCGGTGGTGATCACCGCAGGCAGTTTCATCGCCAGCGTTTCCATTCCGCCGTCGACTTCACGCTTGACCGTGGCACGACCGTCGGCGATATCGACCTTCGAGGCAAACGTCGCCTGCGGCCAGTTGAGCAGCGCCGCCAGCATCTGCCCCGTTTGATTGGCGTCGTCATCGATCGCCTGCTTGCCAAGAATGACCAGCTGCGGGGATTCCTTGTCCACCAGCGCACGCAGCAACTTGGCTACGGCCAGCGGCTGCAGTTCGACGTTGGTCTCGACCAGGATGGCGCGATCGGCGCCCAGGGCCAGTGCGTTGCGCAGCGTCTCCTGACACGCCGCAATGCCGCACGACACCGCGACGATTTCCGTCGCGATGCCCTTCTCCTTCATGCGAACAGCTTCCTCGATCGCGATTTCGTCGAACGGATTCATCGACATCTTGACGTTGGCCGTATCGACGCCGCTGCCGTCAGCCTTCACGCGGACCTTCACGTTGAAGTCGACGACGCGCTTGACTGGTACGAGGATTTTCATGAGTTTGGCGGGCGAGGATCGCTGCTCGGGTAGAAATGCGCCGAGCTGTGCTGATTATATCGCGAAGGACGAGGCGTCCGCGAGCGCCTCGCAGGCGAATCGGGGCGCGAAAAGCGACTATTGCTCGGGCTGTCCCAGGATCCCGAAGATCGACTCGAGTTGAGCGCTCATCGTCAATCCCAGGCGCTCGCCGCCACGCAGCCGCTGCTTGAACCATTTGTCGTACAGCTGCGCGAGGTCGCGACTGGATGCCATCGTCTGGAACGTACGCAGGATCAATGCCGCGAACTCAGGGTCGTCCTTGCGCAGCATCAGGCCATACGGATCGTAAGAGATGTAGTCGCCGACGACCGCGTAGTCGCCGCCATGTTTGGATTGCGCGATCAATCCGTATAGCAGCACATCGTCGGTGGCAAACGCGATTGCCTCTCCCGTGTCGAGTTTTTGGAACGAGGCGGCATGATCGTCGGCCGTCACAAAGACGATCCCTAGCTTTTCGCGATCGGAAATCTGGCGCAACGCTTTTTCATTGGTCGTTCCCGCCGTGACGACGACTGTTTTGCCGCGCAAATCCAGATACGACTTGATGCCCGAACTGCGCTTGACCAAAAGCTTGGTGCCACTGACAAAAAAGACTGGGGAAAACGCGACCCGCTTCTGGCGCTCAAGGTTGTTGGTAGTCGATCCGCATTCCAGGTCGATCGTGCCGTCGATCAATTTGTCCATACGGTTGGCCGAGGTGACCGGAATGTAGGCCACCTTTAGGTTGTCGTTCTCGATCTCTTCGCGCACCGCATCGACAATCGCCAGGCATAGATCGATCGAATAGCCGATCGGCTGGCCGTTGCCGACGACATAGGAAAAGGGCAGCGAATTCTCGCGATAGCCGATGGTGATGGTGCCGCTGTCCCTGACTTTCTTCAGCGTCCCCGAGAGCTGCTGCGCAGACGCCGGTGCAACTGACCAAAGGACACCGACGAGCAAGCAAAACGCCGTCAGCATCAACAACGTGATGCGTCGGTTGCAGGATGCACCGGGGATCATGTGCGCGACCAGGCTTACGCTCATTCAGCCGCGACCAGACCCTCGTCGCGGTCGATTTCGGCCTGCGCCTGCGCTTCAGGCCTCAACTCGCCTTCCCACTTGGACACCACGGCTGTTGCGACGCTGTTGCCGACGACGTTCGTCGCCGAGCGGCCCATGTCGAGGAACTGGTCGATGCCCATGATCAGCAGCAGCCCCGCCTCGGGGATGTTGAAGGTCGCCAGCGTAGCGGCGATGACAACGAGCGACGCTCGCGGAACGCCAGCCATGCCCTTGCTCGTGACCATCAGGATCAGCAACATCGTGATTTGCTGCGTCGTGTCGAGTTGAATCTTGTAGGCCTGGGCGATGAAGAGAACGGCAAACGTGCAATACATCATCGAGCCGTCGAGGTTGAACGAGTATCCCAGCGGCAGCACGAAACTGGTGATCTTCTTGCTTGCGCCGAAACGCTCGAGCTGCTCCATCGTCTTGGGGTAGGCCGCTTCGCTGCTCGCGGTGCTGAACGCCAGGAGGATCGGCTCCTTGATCAGTGTGACCAGCCGGGTGATCCGCGCGCCGAGAAACAGAAAGCCGGCGAAAGCGAGCAGCAGCCAGAGCAGCAGGATCCCCAGATAGAACTCGCCCATGAACTTGCCGTAGACGGCGAGGACGCCCAGTCCCTGCGTGGTCACGATCGATGCCATCGCGGCGAACACCGCAATCGGAGCGAGGCTCATCACGTAGCCCGTCACCTTCAGCATGACGTGCGAAACTTCCTCGATCCAGGTGACGACCGTTCGCGCCTTCTCGCCGAGTGCCGACGCAGCCGCGCCGAAAAATACCGAGAAGATGACGATCTGCAGAATCTCGTTGTTCGCCATCGCCTCGAACACGCTGCGTGGCACCAGGTGCGTGACGAATTCCTTCAGTGACAGTGACGCGACCTTGAGGTTGGCCGACGCGTTCGCGTCGGGGAGTGGCAGCGACAATGAGTCGCCGGGGCGCAGCACGTTAACCAGGATCATGCCCAGGATCAGCGAGAACAACGACGCGGTGACGAACCATCCCATCGTCTTCAAACCGATGCGACCGATGGAGGCGGTGTCGCCCATGTGCGCGATGCCCACGACCAGGGTGGAGAACACCAACGGCGCGATGATCATCTTGATCAGGCGCAGGAAGATGTCGGTGAACAGCGAGATGTAGCCGGCGACCGTCTTCGCCGCCTCGGGGGTTGGCAGCAGTTGGTTGCACATCCAGCCGACGGCGATGCCGGCCAGCATCGCGATAAAAATCCACGTCGTGAGCTTGAATTTCATGCCGCATTCCTCCCCGAAATGCGGACCCGCGGCCAGCCGCTCCGGCTTCCAGCCTTTGGTCGCCCGGTTCAGCCGGGCGCGCGATGCTGGCAGCGCCTAGCGCTGCACCTCGCACTTTGGGTTCGCAGCATCAATACTACCGCGCCAGCTGAGAATATTGTTGTCCCGAATCGGGTCCGGGACGATACGGTCCGGGTCGACCACGACATCGATGCGCGCGACATCGGCGGCCTTGGTCCGGCTGGCGAAGGCAATGGTCCCTTCGCTGGCAATGTCCAGCCCCACCCGGTCCAAGCCATCGAGGCGCTCGGTCGTTCCGCTGATCGTCGTAAACAGTGCGGCCACGTGATACGCCGCGATGTCGCCACTGCCGAGGGTCGTCCGGTAGACGTCGTCCGCTCCCATATTGCGCACCGTGGCGACCACAATGAGGTTGCCGTCGTCATCAGCGTGGCAGCTGATGGAACGCAGATTCAGGTCGGAACGGGGCGCATCGTCGTATAGCGGAAAACCGAACTGCGTCGTGTCGGGAAACGTAAGCTTCACCGGAAATCTGACCGGGACAATCGGGATTTCGTCGTAGACCGTCTTCGAATAGCGATTGTCGCCGTAAGCGCCGTAGGCGTAGTAAGGCGATATCTGGCACCCCGCCATCAAGGCGGTTATCGCAATAAATCCCAGTGCGATCGAGCGCATGTTCTCTCCCTTGAAGCGGACGGCGGGTAGACACGTCAGCAATCTCAGGCACCGCGCAAGACTTGCTTGCTAAGTCCTTGAGCGCCCTCGCCTTCGTCCCGCCAATCGCATACCATCGTCATAATGGCGCGGCGGCGAGTCAAGGTCAACCCTTTCGCGCCGGTTCCGGCGAGAACCGCCGTCAAAACGTTGTCATTTCGCCCGTATGAACCAGGCCGACCTTGGACGTTTAACCTGCCCCTGATCCCGACCTTCTGGCCCACCAGGCCGCGATTTCACCGACGATGCCGCGGCGGAAGGCAAGCACGCACACGACGAATATCGCCCCCGTAATCACTGTCACCCACGATCCGAAGCTGGCGAAGTAGTCTTCGATGCCGATCAGCGCCATCGCACCCACCACCGGGCCCAGCACGGTGCCCATACCGCCGAGCAAGGTCATCAGCACCACTTCACCCGACTGGTGCCAATGAACGTCGGTAAGCGTCGCCAGCCCCAGCGACTGCGCTTTCAGGGCTCCCGCCAGCCCGGCCAAGGTCGCCGAGAGGACAAACGCCAGCAGCTTGTATCGGGCTACATCGTAGCCGAGCGAGATGGCGCGAGGTTCGTTCTCGCGGATCGACTTCAGCACCTGACCGAACGGCGAGCGGATGATGCGATGGATCAGCCAGAAAGCCCCGCAGAAAATCGCCAGCGCGACGTAATACATCACTAGGTCGTTCGAAAGGTCGAGTACGCCAAACAGGGTGTTGCGCGGAACCGCCTGCAGGCCATCTTCCGCGTGAGTCATCGGCACCTGCACGCAGACGAAATAGACGAGTTGAGCGAGTGCGAGCGTAATCATCGCGAAATAGATGCCTTGCCTGCGCACGGCCAGGGAGCCGATGACGAAGCCGAGTGCGGCCGATCCCGCCATGCCTGCGAGCAGCGCCACCTCGGCCGTCACACCCCATTCCTTGAGTGAATAGCCGGCCAGATACCCGGCGACGCCGAAAAATGCGGCGTGTCCGAATGACAGCAGGCCGGTGTATCCGATCAGCAGATTGAACGCGCAGGCGAACAGCGCAAAGCACAGACACTTCATCAAAAGGATCGGATAGACGACAAATGGCGCGACCAGCGCCGCCGCCAGGAGCAGCGCGTAGCCGAGAAGCGCCCTGTGTCCGGCCATAGCTATTTCTCCCGCCCGAACAGACCCGCCGGCCGCACGAGGAGCACGATCGCCATGATCACGAACACGACCGTCGCCGACGCTTCGGGGTAGACAACTTTGGTGATGCCTTCGATGAGTCCGAGTGCCAAGCCGGTGACAATGGACCCGATGATCGATCCCATACCTCCGATCACGACCACGGCAAACACGACGATGATCAGGTTCGATCCCATCAGTGGCTGCACCTGGTAAACCGGTGCCGCCATCACACCGGCGAGCCCCGCCAGCGCGACGCCGAAACCGTAGGTGAGGGTCACCATCAGCGGAACATTGATGCCCAATGCCTGCGTCAGGCGCGGATTTTCGGTACCCGCGCGCAGATAGGAACCGAGCTTGGTTCGTTCGATCAGGTACCAGGTCGCAAGACACACGATCACCGAGGCGGCGACCACCCACGCCCGATACTTGGGCAGAAACATGAAGCCAAGATTGAATGCGCCGCGAAACGCGTCGGGAATCTGATACGGCGAGCCCGAGACACCGTAGCCGTTGATGAATCCTCCTTCGAGGATCAATGCGATGCCGAAAGTCAGCAACAGGCCGTAAAGGTGGTCGAGCTTGTACAGGTGCCGAAGCATCGTGCGTTCGATCAGCACGCCGAACGCGCCGACGACGATCGGCGACAGGATCAGCGACCACCCATAGCCGATGCCCAGATAGTTGAGAAGCATCCACGCGACAAAGGCGCCGGTCATGTACAACGCGCCGTGGGCGAAATTGATGATGTTCAGCAACCCGAAAATGACGGCAAGGCCGAGCGAAAGCATCGCGTAGAACGAGCCGTTGACCAGCCCGATCATCGCCTGGCCCATGAGCGCCTGCGTAGGGATGCCGAATATCTCGCTCATCGTCGTATCCGAAGCGCAGCGGGAGCGGCCGGATTCATCCCGCCCCACTGCGTCATCGCCAACCTATCTTCTTCACCAACGCACATCCACTTTGCGACAGCGGCTTGAACGCCTGGTCGCCGGGGACCGTCGCCTTGAGGTTGTAGTAGTCCCAAGGCCGCTTCGATTCCGACGGTTTCTTGACTTGCATCAGGTACATGTCGTGCACCATGCGCCCGTCTTCGCGGATCTTGCCGTTCTTGGCAAAGACGTCGTTGATCGGAAGCGCGCGCAGCTTGGCCATGACAGGCTGCGCATCATCGGTTCCGGCGGCCTGCACGGCCTTGAGGTAGGTCAGAATGGACGAGTAGACGCCCGCCTGATCCATCGTCGGCCGCGCCTTGTGCTTGGCCAGGAAACGGTCGGCGAACTTGCGCGTCTCGTCATTCAAGTCCCAATACCAGCCTTCGGTCACCATCATGCCTTGGGTCGTTTCAAGGCCAAGCGAGTGGATGTCGGTGATGAACACCAGCAACGCGGCGAGATTCTGCCCGCTCTTGGTGATGCCGAATTCGCTGGCGGACTTGATCGAGTTGATCGTGTCGCCGCCGGCGTTGGCCAGACCGATGATCTTCGCCTTGGACGCCTGCGCTTGCAGCAAATAGGAGGAGAAATCGGTCGTCGACAACGGCACCTTTACCGAACCCAGCACCTTGCCGCCATTGGCCTTGATGACATCCGAAGTGTCTTTTTCCAATGCCGCGCCGAACGCGTAGTCGGCGGTGATGAAGTACCACGTGTCGCCGCCGCCCTTGACGATCTCCTTGCCGGCGATGTTGGCCAGCGCGTACGTGTCGTAGGCGTAATGGACGGTATCGGCGTTGCAGCTCGCGTTGGTCAGTGCCGACGTCGCGCCGCCAACGACCATCACGATCCTGTCCTTTTCCTTGCCCGACGCCGGAGACCGCCAGCGCGACCGCCGAATTGAGCAGGTCGGTGATCATGTCGACGCCTTCGCGATCGAACCACTCGCGCGCCTTGGTGGCGGCGATGTCGGCCTTGTTCTGGTATCGGCCGAGATCAGCTGTATCGGCTTGCCCAGGACTTTGCCGCCGAAGTCATCGATCGCCATTTGCGCAGCGATGATTGAGCCCGGGCCGCCGAGATCGGCGTACACGCCGGACATGTCGGTAAGCACACCAATCTTGACTACGTCGCCGGACACCTTGCCCTGGCCGTAGGCCGGCATTGTCGCCAGACCAAGACCGGCGGCAAGGGCCGCAATCAGAATCTTGTATTTCATTTCTGCTTCTCCTAAAGAACTACGACGAAAAAATTCGATCAAGTAACGCTGACGGAAGCGACGACTCGTGCCGCCGCCCGCGTCAGACGCCCAGATACTCGTGCAGCAGACCGAGCTTGGTGTCGAGCTCGTCGTGGCGGACGACGGCTACGACTTGCCCGTGCTCGATCACATAGTGCCGGTCGGCCAGCCGGGACGAAAACTGAAAATTCTGTTCGGCCAGCACGATCGTGAAGCCTTTTTCCTTGAGCATTTGCAGCGTCCGGCCCAGCGACTGCACGATTACCGGCGCAAGTCCCTCGGTAATTTCGTCGAGCAGAAGTAGTTTGGCCCCGGTGCGCAGTATGCGCGCCATCGCGAGCATCTGCTGTTCGCCTCCTGACAGGCGAGTACCCTGGCTGCGGCGACGCTCACGCAGATTGGGAAACATGCCATACAGCTCTTCGGTCGTCATGCCCTTATCGCCCAGCGCGGGCAGCAGCGTCAGATTTTCTTCGACGCTCAAGCTGGAATAGATCCCCCGCTCTTCCGGACAATAGCCGATCCCCAGTCGAGCGACCTTATGCGGTGGCAGTCCGATCATTTCGACGCCATCGAAACGCGCCGAACCCTGACAGCGATCGATCAAGCCCATGATCGCTTTGAGCGTCGACGTCCGGCCGGCGCCGTTGCGGCCGAGCAGAGTAACCAGTTCGCCCTGCCCGACGTCGAGGTCGACACCGTGCAGAACATGCGACTCGCCGTACCACGCGTTCAGTCCGCGAATCTGCAGCAGCGCATCAGGCATCTGCGGTACCCATATAGGCCGTCTTGACCTCGGGGTTGCGCGAGACGTCCGCGTAAGGGCCTTCGGCCAGGATACTGCCGCGCGCCAGCACCGTGATGGTGTCGGAGAGACGGCTCACTACATTCAGATTATGTTCGACCATCAGAATGGTGCGATTCGCCGCCACCTTCCTGATCAGGTCCGTGACCAGGCCAACGTCCTCGTGCCCCATTCCCGAAGTCGGTTCGTCCAGCAGCATCAGCTCGGGGTCGAGCGCGAGGGTTGTCGCAAGTTCCAACGCGCGTTTGCGTCCGTACGGCAGCGAAGCGGTGTTGGTGGCGGCGTAGTCAGCCAGCCCCACTGCCGAGAGAAGTTCTGTAGCGCGTCCGTTGAGTTCGTTCAATACGCTGGCCGAACTCCAGAAATGAAAGGAATTGCCGAGTTTCCTTTGCAGCGCGATGCGCACGTTCTCGAGTACGCTCATGTGCGGAAAGGTCGCGGAAATCTGGAACGAACGGACCATGCCCATGCGCGCCACATCGGCTGGGCGCTCTTCGGTGATGTCGACGCCGTTCAAGGTGATGGTGCCTCGTGTCGGCGTCAGGAATTTGGTCAGCAGGTTGAAACAGGTCGTCTTGCCGGCGCCGTTGGGTCCAATCAGCGCATGGATCGCGCCGCGCCGGACGCGAAGGTTCACACCATTGACGGCAACGAAGCCCTTGAACTCCTTGGTCAGTTGCTTCGTTTCGAGGATAAAGTCGTCAGCCATAGTTGCCGCCGGTGACCAGTCGGTCGTTTCCGCCGGCAATTCTCCTGTTACGCGCCTGCCAGACCGAGGTGGCCCCGAGGTAGCGTCGCGCGATTATCCTGATCACCGCCACAATAAGCAATCGAAAACGCCGGCTCCCCGCGGCCGGTGGCACCCCGCGCCGGTGGGGTGCTAGTCGTCCCAGCGCGGCTGCCGTTTGTCGACAAACGCCGTCACTCCCCGCTGTCCGTCGTCGGCCATCATGTTCTGGCTGATGAGTTCCGCCGCCGTCTTGTACGCGTCTTCCACGTGCTGCTCGAGCTGCTGATAGAAGAAACGCTTGCCGGCAGCGACCACGCGCCGTGGCTTCGACGACAGCCGGTGCGCCAGCGCGGCTACCTCGGCATCCAATCGGTCGGCAGGCACGACGCGATTGATCAATGCCCAATCGAGCGCCGTTTGGGCATCGATGAAATCGCCGGTCATGAGCATTTCGAAGGCGCGCTTCGGCGCAATATTGCGCGTTACGGGCACGCCGGGCGTCGCGCAGAACAGGCCGTAGTTGATTCCGGAAGTCGCGAATCGAGCGTCGTCGCTCGCCACCGCGAGATCGCTGGCCGCGACCAACTGGCATCCGGCAGCGGTGGCGACTCCGTGGACTTTGGCGATCACCGGCTGCGGCAGACTGCGCATCGTCAACATCAGATCGCAACAGCGGCGGAACAGGTCGCTGATGAACGTCTCATTCGAGTTGGCGAGCATTTCCTTGAGATCGTGTCCGGGGCTAAAGGCGCGCCCCGCGCCAGCGAGGACGACCACCCGAACGGTGGGGTCGCCCGCGATGTCGTCGAGGGCATGCTGAAGCGCATCGAGCATCCCGGAATTGATGGCGTTGAACTGAGCGGGCCGATTCAGGGTGAGCAAAACCGTGCCTCGCTCGTCCGTACGCAACACCAGCGGCTCGGCGGGCGAACTTGCGCTTGAAACGGCGACGTTCATCTCGGGTCCTTCATTGTCGATCCCTCATTGCCGGTCTCTCATTGCACCCCCTCATTGCAGTGCCTATTCGATCGCGCTGGCGGACTTCGCCCGCTGGCGTAGCGACATCTTCTGGATCTTTCCCGTCGACGTCTTGGGCAGTTCGCCAAAAATAACGCGCTTGGGCGCCTTGAACCGCGCGAAGTAGCGTCTACAGTGTTCGATCAACTCCTCCTCGCCGACACGGACATCGGGCTTCGTTTCGACAAATGCACAGGGCACCTCGCCCCATTTCGCATCCGGTTGCGCCACGACGGCCGCGGCCAGTACGGCAGGATGACGATAAAGTACGTCTTCGACCTCGATCGAACTGATGTTCTCGCCGCCGGAAATAATGACGTCCTTGGAGCGATCCTTGATCTTGACGTACCCGTCGGGCTGTATGACGGCGAGGTCCCCCGAATGAAACCAGCCTCCGGCGAACGCTTCATCGCTCGCCTCGGGGTTTTTCATGTATCCCTTCATCGTTATGTTGCCGCGGAACATGATCTCGCCCATTGTCTCGCCGTCGCTGGGTACCGGCTGCATTGTCGCCGGATCCATCACTGTCATCGCTTCCTGGCAGGTATAGCGGACTCCCTGACGTCCGTTGCGCTCGGCCTGGGCGCCGATGTCAAGCGTCGACCATTCATCGTGCTTGGCACAGATCGATGCGGGTCCGTAGGTTTCGGTCAAGCCATAGACGTGGGTGATGTCGAAGCCCATCCGTTGCATGCCCTCGATGACCGCCGCAGGCGGAGCTGCCGCAGCCACCAGGCAGCTGACCTTGTGGGCGATCCCGGCCTTCAACTCGGCGGGCGCGTTGATCAGCATCGCGTGCACTATCGGAGCGCCGCAGTAATGCGTCACCCCGTGCGTACGAATCGCGTCGAGTATGCCCTTGGCCTCGACCCGACGCATACAAACATTGGTCCCGGCATTCGCCGCCATCGTCCACGGAAAGCACCAGCCATTGCAGTGAAACATCGGCAGGGTCCACAAGTAGACCGCGCGTCGCGGCATCCCCCAGTCGATGATGTTCGACAAGGCATTCAGATACGCGCCGCGGTGATGGTAGACAACGCCCTTGGGATTTCCGGTCGTTCCCGACGTGTAATTGAGAGAAATCGCATCCCATTCGTCTGCGGGCAACTTCCATTCATAGGC
This sequence comes from uncultured beta proteobacterium, assembly GCA_963749795.1. GTDB lineage: Bacteria > Pseudomonadota > Gammaproteobacteria > Burkholderiales > Casimicrobiaceae > PALSA-1003. The sequence goes on along the minus strand of CAVVOR010000010.1, from coordinate 140,646 downwards.
GTCGTCGCCATCGGCGATGAAGGTCTCATAGTCCGCAGCACCAAGACGCTTTCCACCGGGACCCAGTGCATCGGCAATGTCGATGACCAGGGGCTTGCTTTCCAACTGCGCCAATGCGCCTTCCATTGTCGGTGCGAACTCGGTGTCGGTGATGAGCACCTTGGCTTCGCCGTGTTGAAGCATGAAAGCAATCGTCGCTGCATCCAGACGTGTATTGAGTGTGTTGAGGACGGCGCCTGTCATCGGCACGCCGAAATGCGCCTCGATCATCTCCGGCGTATTGGCAGCCATCAGCGCAACGGTGTCGCCGACGCCGACTCCGGATCGCGCGAGTGCCGACGCAAGACGGCGCGAACGCGCGTAAGTCTCCTGCCAGGTGTAGCTGCGGTCGCCGTGTATGACGGCAACCTGGTCTGGATAGACATCCGCCGTGCGCGAGATCAGCGACAACGGCGTCAGCGGCACATAGTTGGCCGCATTCTTGCGAAGATCCTGATCGTAGGGGCTGCGCATTTATATCGTGTCCTGCCGGCCTGGCGCGCGTCTGCGACTCCCCAGCGCAGGCTAGGGGCCCGTCGCGCGCGTCGCCTCGGTTCGCGCTGGCAGCCGCTCCCGTGCTTGGCCCACGATTCTGCCCTAAAAGGCTGGGCTAAGCTTGCCGCAGTGCGGCGAATTCACTATCCTCGGTAAGACGCGTTCCGACGTTGTCGGCACCATCCGAGCAGTGTTAACCGCTGTGGGTCCAAATCCGCCTGTCTCATGGGTCATCGCCTGTCCAAGATTGTCACCCGCACCGGCGACGCCGGAACCACAGGTTTGGGCGATGGCAGTCGCGTCAGCAAGAACTCCGCAAGAATTGCGGCTATCGGGACTGTCGACGAACTCAATTCATGCTTGGGCGTCCTCCTCGCGGAAGCCTTGCCCGACGCAGTGCGTTCGACCTTGCTTGATGTACAACACGATCTTTTCGACCTGGGCGGGGAGTTGTCGATTCCCGGTCATGCCTCCGTACACGCAGGGCACGTTCTCCGCCTGGAAAGCGCGGTGGATGCCTTCAATGGCGATCTCGCGCCATTGAAGGAATTCATTCTGCCGGGAGGTACGCGTGCCGCGAGCCTCGCTCATGTCGCGCGCACCGTGTGTCGACGCGCGGAGCGCGGGCTGGTGCATCTCGCGGAGAGCGATCCGAACGGCATCGTTGTCGGCGAATCGGCCCGCAAATACGTCAATCGACTGTCTGATTTGCTGTTCGTGCTTGCTCGCGTGCTCAACCGTGCGGCTGGTCACGGCGATGTGCTGTGGCGACGAGATCGCCACGACACGGCGTAGGCATCCACGATGGCTATCGACCCCGTCAAGCAGCTTGAGCGCAGCGCCAAGTTAATGGAACTGCTGGCGCGTACGGCGCTGGCTGATCAGGCGGCATTCGAACAACTGTACCGGTTGAGTTCCCCGCATCTATACGGGGTGGCTGTACGTATATTGCGTGAGTCAGCAGCCGCCGAGGAGGTTCTGCAGGAGAGTTTTGTCAGCATCTGGCACCACGCCGGCAGTTATGTCGCCGCCAAAAGCCAGCCGTTGACGTGGCTTACCAGCATCGTGCGCAATCGCTGTCTCGATCGGTTGCGTCGACGCGAGGTCGACGCGGTGACGATCGATGATGAGGAGCACGAAATGACGATTGCCGACGACGGCCCGACAGCATTGGAGATGCTCATAAGCGGCGCCGACGCACGCGCGGTCAAGGCCTGTGTCGAGGCATTGGAATCGGGCCAGAAGCAGGCGATCGCGCTTGCTTTCTATCAAGGCCTCTCGCATTCCGAGTTGGCGCTGCATCTGAAAGAACCCCTCGGCACGGTCAAATCCTGGGTTCGACGCGGCCTGGAACGGCTGCGGGCCTGCCTCGACAGCGTCGGGTTCTCGCGCTGATCCAAGGCCGATAAGCGACGATGAACTACAGCACTCCCGATCGCGCCGACGCTCTGGCAGCCCAGTACGTGCTGGGCACCTTGTCGCCCCGCGCTCGCGCCCGATTGACCCGATTGTTACGTACAGATGGCGCACTCGCCGACGCAGTGCGCGTTTGGGAAGAACGGCTGCTGCCGCTGACCGAGGGCGTGCCGCCGGTTACACCTCCTGCGCGCGTGTGGCAGGCCGTCGCGACACGAATCTGGCACCGCGGCGCCCCGGCTTCCGAACCTATGTCCGTGTGGGCGAAGCTCAACCTTTGGCGCGGGCTCACGCTGGCGGGTTTCGCCACCGCGATGGCGCTGGCGTTTGTGCTGCTGAGTCCGCCACCGCAACGGCCAGAAGGTTCGCTGGTCGCTGTCCTTGGCGGCAAGGATGCGATCCCCGTGCTGGTGGCATCGGCCGATCGCGATGGACGCTTCCTCACCATCAAGGCGCTCGCGACCATCGATCTGGCCGCCGATCGTGCGCTGGAATTGTGGGCGCTGCCGGAAAAAGGCAATCCACGTTCGCTTGGCCTCATTGCCTCGTCAGGCGTGGTGCGCGTCGCGCTGCGCGACGGAGCCGCGTCGGCGTTGCGGGACATTCCGGCGCTGGCGGTGAGCCTGGAGCCCAAAGGGGGTTCGCCGACCGGGTTGCCTACCGGGCCTGTTCTGTATTCGGGAACGATTCAGCGTCTCTACTGAGGCGCGTGTCGCCGCGCGCGCAACTACGCGGTCCCGGCGCACTCGCTGATCGATCGCGCCGAAAATCGAATGCCCTGTCGCGTCGAGCATTTCGATGCGCACGCGATCGCCGAAACGCAGGAAAGGCGTCGTCGGCTTGCCATCCACTATCGTCTCTACCGTCCGCTGCTCGGCAATGCATGCGTAGCCGGCTCCGCCCTGCGCAATGGCGCGACCGGGGCCGCCCTGCTCCTTGTTGGAGACCGTGCCCGAACCGATGATGGTCCCGGCCTCGAGCTCACGCGTGCGCGCGGCGTGTTCGATCAAGGTCGGAAAACTGAAGGTCATATCGACGCCGGCATTGGGACGTCCAAAAGCCGCCCCGTTAATCGCGGTAAGCAACGGCAGATGCAGTTTGCCGCCGCGCCATGCCTCACCCAGTTCATCCTCCGTCACCGCAACGGGAGAAAATGCCGACGCCGGCTTGCTCTGGAAAAAGCCGAAACCTTTGCCCAGTTCGCCTGGAATCAGATTGCGCAGGCTGACGTCGTTGACCAGCATGAGGAGCCGGATATAGGTACCTGCCTGCTGCGCCGTCGTCCCCATCGGTACGTCGCCGGTAATGACGGCAACTTCGCCTTCAAGGTCGATGCCCCAGGCCTCATCGGCGAAAACGATATCGTCGCGAGGGCCGATAAAGCTATCTGAGCCGCCTTGATACATCAATGGATCGGTCCAGAATTCGGGTGGCATCGTGGCGCCGCGAGCTTTGCGCACGAGCTCGACATGGTTGACGTAGGCCGAACCGTCGGCCCACTGGTACGCGCGCGGCAGCGGCGAATGTGCGTGCACCGGATCGAACGCAAAAGCTCCCGTCGCGCCCCCGCGGTTGACGAGCTCATAGATAGCATTGAGTTTCGGCGCCGCGACGTCCCAATCGTCGAGTGCCGCCTGCAGCGTAGGCGCGATCTGACTCGCGTCGATAGCTTGCTCGAGATCGCGCGACACGACGACGAGTCTGCCGTCGCGGTCCGCGTTCTTGAGCGTGGCCAGCTTCATCGTCAGCGCCGCTTTAACGAGTATCCATCGGCGCGATCTTCCATCTCCCAGCCTGCCGCATGCAACTCGGCGCGCAATCGGTCGGCTTCGGCCCACTGCTTGCTGTCGCGCGCCGCGGCACGCGCGGCGGCGATCGTGTTGACGGCTTCGGGAATGATCTCGGCCTTCGGCTGCCAGCTGGCCAGACCCAAGCCGAACACGCGATCGAAGGCGAGCAGTGTCGCCTTCCTATTGGCAGCCGGCAAATCGCCGCGCAGCACTTCCCATGCCACCGCCAGCGCGCGCGGCAGATTGAGGTCGTCGTTGATGTGGGTGGTGAAGCGTTCGACATAGCCTCGGTCCGGTTCACCGCCCTCGGCCAGGGCGAACACGCCGCTGCGCAGGCGGTCCAGACCCGTCGCCGCGGCATCGAGCGCCTCCCAGGTGAAATTGAGCTGACTACGATAGTGCGCGGTCAGGCACAGGTAACGGTACGCAAGGGGATCGTAGCCTCGATCCAGCAGCGTTTGCAGACGCAGGAACTTCCCATCGGATTTCGCCATCTTCGCGTCGTTCGACAACAGGAAATATCCGTGCATCCAGAAATTCGCCAGACGCGTTCCTACCCGCGCCTCCGTCTGCGCAATTTCATTGGTGTGATGAATCGGGATGTGATCTTCGCCACCGCAATGGATGTCGAAATAGTCACCGAGATATTTCTGCGCCATCGCCGAGCATTCGATGTGCCATCCGGGAAAACCAACGCCCCATGGGCTCGGCCATTCCATCTGGCGCTGTTCGCCGGGCGCAGAAAATTTCCACAATGCAAAATCAGTCGCGCTTCTCTTCTCGCCTAGTTCCACCCTGCTGGCCTGCGTCCATGCCGGCGCGATCCAGGCGCGCAAGGTAACCGTACTCGGGTTGCTTGCTGGTATCGAAATACACGCCATCGGAAGTGCGATAGGTGTAGCCGTTCTTTTCGATGTCGGCGACGAACGCGATCTGTTCGACGATATGGTCGGTAGCGCGGCAGAGTATTGTCGGCAACTCGAGATTGAGCAGCTGCATATCGGCAAGGAAGGCGTCGGTATACAACTTGGCAATTTCCCACGCTGTCTTGCCGGTCCGGCGCGCGCCCTTTTCCATCTTGTCTTCGCCAGTGTCGGCATCCGACGTCAGGTGTCCGACGTCGGTGATATTCATCACATGCCTGACGCGATACCCGTTCCATTCGAGCACGCGTTTCAATACATCCTCGAACAGGAAAGTGCGGAAGTTGCCGACGTGCTGGTAGTCGTAGACGGTCGGACCGCAGGTGTACAGGCCGACTTCGCCCTCCTTCAGCGGTTCGAACGCTCGCAAGCTGCGTGTGAAATTATCGTAGAGTCTTAGCGACGTAGGCATCGTGGCAACAAATCCGGGGTCAATAATCGCGCGAGCAACAAAAAAGCCGCCACGGGCATCCTGGCGGCTTGCTTCAATGCGGCGTCCGTCAGGGTTTGGGGAGAATGGGGCAACAGACGCTGCAACACGCGCTGCGGGCGCCTCCGAACGCGATATCGCAGCCAGCAGCGGCACAAACGTGAGTACGATCGCCAGCCATGGCCCTCATGGTAGCGGAATCGCCAGCGCGCCGGCAACTCGCATGGACCGCGGCAGTGACGTTTGCCCAAGCGGCGAAAGCCAAATATCGAAGCGACACGCAGGCGTTGAAGCCGTGCCACCGGACCACGAGGCTTGGCGAACACGGTAAAATCGCGGCCGACCTCCGGCTTGGTGCCGAGTGCCGTCAATGCCTGCCGATCCGCCCCTCAATCCCACACCGCCGTCACCGCAGATCTCCCGCGCCGCGCTGTTCGGACTGTTGCTGGCGTTCGCGATCGTCTGGTTTTCCACGCTGGACTATCGGCGCCTGATTCATCCCGACGAGGGACGCTACGCGGAAATACCGCGCGAAATGGCAGCCTCAGGGGACTGGGTGACGCCACGCCTAGACGGCATCAAGTATTTCGAGAAGCCTCCGCTGCAGTACTGGCTCACGGCGGCGACCTACCAAGTCCTTGGTACGCATCAATGGACCGCCCGGTTATGGCCAGCGCTCTACGGCTTCGTCGGTGTGCTGTTCATCGCCTATGTCGGCATGTGCCTGGGAGGCGCGCGTGTCGGTTTGTACAGCGGCGCGGTACTGGGTGGAGTGGTCTGGTACGTGTTCAACACGCACATCCTGACGCTGGACGCCGGCCTCACGTTCTGGATGAGCGTGGGCATGGGTGGATTGTTGCTGGCCCAGCGTGCCGAAACGACGCTCGCAGCCCAGCGCGCCTGGATGCTCTGCGCCTGGGCGGCGCTCGCGCTCGCAGTGCTTTCCAAAGGACCTGTGGGCGTCGTGTTGCCGGGAGGGGCGCTTGTCGTCTATTCGCTGCTGACGCGTGACTGGGCCGTGTGGCGGCGCCTGCATCTGTTACCCGGCGCTCTGCTCTTTCTTGCCATCGCAGCGCCATGGTTCGTCATCGTTTCGATGCGCAACAAGGAATTCGCGCAATTCTTTTTCATCCATGAACATCTCGATCGATTCCTGACCGACGAGCATCATCGCGCAGGTGCGTGGTGGTATTTTGTTCCGCTGTTCGCCGCAGGGATCCTCCCTTGGCTCACCGTATTTGTGTGGACCGCCCGAAAGACGTGGTCCGACCCGCCTTCCGCGGTCAATGGTTTCGCCTGGCAGCGCTACCTCCTCGTCTGGTCGGGATTCATCTTTGTTTTCTTCAGTGCGTCGGGATCCAAGTTGCCTTCCTACATCCTGCCGATGTTTCCCGGCGCTTGCGCTGACGATTGGATGGCAGCTGACAAACTTGAGCGATCGCGCGCTGACCTGGCTCACTATTCCGCTCGTCGCCGCAGACCGTCGTATTTGCGCTGGTAAGCGCTGTGGCGCCCGAAATCCTGATCGGGCGCTTCAGCGACGGCCACCCAGCGGACGCGTCGTTGCTGGCCTACGCCCGCTGGATCAGCGCCGCACTCGCGCTGGCATCGGTGGGAGGGATGGCCGCATTGGTGTTTCTGCGTGTACATCGACGCACCGCCGCCGTGCTGTCTGTGGCGGGCGCTACCCTGTTCGCGAGCCTGGTCGCACTCAATGGACACGATGAGCTTGCCGAGTCGCGTTCGGCCCAGCCCATACTCGCGCGCGTCACAGTGGACCACGGCGCCCTGCGCAACGACGTGCCGTTCTACGCGATCCGGATGTACGATCAGACCCTGCCTTATTATCTCGGACGTACGGTGACGCCCGTCGAGTATGAGGATGAGTTGGCCATGGGTATTGCCAGCGAACCCGGCAAGGCGATCAGCAGCGTTGCGGCATGGATCCTTCGCTGGCAGGCGGTCGACCAGGCGTATGCGATCATGCAGCCCGAAACGTTCGAGACATTGCGCTCAGGCGGACTTTCGATGCGTGAACTTGGACGCGACTCGCGTCGCGTCATCGTTGCCCGACGCTGAACTGACCCTCGGAAAAACAGGATGTCTCAGTGACCTCATACCGCAACGACTGCCGATGACTCCCAGCGCGCTCTTCTTCCTGCTGAGCGGCGTGCTATTGAACGCCGTCGCGCAATTGCTGTTGAAGGCCGGCACCAACGTTCTTGGTGTCATCACCCTCACCCGTGACAACTGGGCCGACACAGTGTCGCGCATGGTGCTGCAACCGTACTTCGTCTGCGGCGCGGCATGCTATGTCGTCAGTCTTTTTGTCTGGATCCTGGGCTTGTCGCGGGTTCCCGTATCGATCGCCTATCCGATGTTGTCGATCGGCTATGTCATCAACGCGATCGCCGCTCACTACCTCCTCGGTGAAAGCGTGACGACGGCGAGGTGGATGGGGATCGGCTTCATCATTCTCGGCGTCTGGCTGGTGGCGAGGAGCTGATGTCGCCTGCGCGGTATCTCAAGTTTGCCGGACCCGAGCTCGATGAACCGACGATCGCTGCCGTCGGGGAGGTCTTGCGATCGGGGCAGCTCACCAGTGGTCCCTGGGTCGCGAAATTCGAACAACGACTCAGCGATTATTGCGGCGGCCGTCCGGTGCGTGTGCTGACGTCGGCAACGGCAGCAATTGAAGTCGCGCTGCAACTTTGTGACATAGGGGCAGGTGACGAAGTAATCACCGGTGCCCAAAGCTTTTTCACCGTGCTCAACATGATCGCCAAGGTGGGCGCCAGACCGGTGTTTGTCGACTGCGATCTGCTGACGCGCAACATCGACCTGGCCCAGGTTGAGGCGGCCATCACCCCGCGCACCAAGGCCATCATGCCGACGCATTACCCCGGAGCACTGGTCGACATGGACGCGCTTCTGGCTCTCGGTCGCCGGCACAAATTGCGCATCATCGAAGACGCCGCACTGGTGCTGGGCTCAGAATCGCGAGGCCGCCGCGTTGGCGCCTTCGGTGATCTGGTGAGCTTTAGTTTCCATCCGAACAAGAACATCACGTCGATCGAGGGCGGCGCGCTTGTCGTCAACGACGAGAGCGAGGCGAGGCGCGTCGAGGCGCTGCGCTTCCACGGAATCACTTATCTCGCCGATCGGACGCGCGATGTGGCTTTCCCCGGCGGCAAGTTCAATCTTCCCGATGTCAACGCGCGTATCGGCTACGCGCAGCTGGAAAAGTTGCCCGGCTTTCTCGCCAGGCGCCATGCGCTGGTGGAGCACTATTTCGCTCGCTTCGCTACCGACCCACCGTGTCTGCTTCCACCTCGACACGACGGCGCGCCGGACCCTTCGCAATCCTGGAACATGTTTTGCGTCCTGCTGCCGCTGGAACGGCTATCGATAAATCGCCGGCAATTCCGGGAAGCCATGGACGCCAGGGGAATCGGCACCGGGATATCCTATGAAGCGCTGCACCTCTCTACCTTGGGCAGAACCTTCGGAGGGCGCGAGCATCAATTTCCCAATGCCGAGCGCATCGCCCGGGAGACGGTGACTCTGCCCTTGCACACGATGATGACTGACGCCGATGTCGATCGCGTGTGCGCTACAGTCAGCGAAATACTTGCGGGGGCGAAACGATGACTGCTCGGGTACCGCGCTTGTCGGTGATTATGCCGGTGTACAACGAAGAAGCCAGCCTGTCCGCTTTGTTCGATCGACTCTATCCGGCACTGGACCGGCTCGGCATCCCTTACGAAACGATTTTCGTCAACGACGGCAGTCGCGACGCGTCGGCGGCGATGCTGAAGGACCAATTTCTCAAACGGCCCGATGTCACGCGAGTCATCCTTTTCAACAGCAATTACGGCCAGCATATGGCCATTATTGCCGGATTCGAATACAGCCGCGGAGACCGCGTGGTGACGCTGGATGCAGATCTTCAGAACCCGCCCGAGGAAATTGCGAAACTGCTGGCCGCAATGGACGAAGGTCACGACTACGTCGGCAGCATTCGCCGCACGCGCGAAGATTCGTGGTGGCGCCACCTCGCGTCCAGGACCATGAACAGGGTGCGCGAGCGCATTACGCGAATAAAGATGACCGACCAAGGGTGCATGCTCCGCGCTTACAGCCGCGACATCGTGCGCGCCATCAACGCCTCCCGCGAAGTCAGCACCTATATCCCCGCGCTGGCCTATACGTTTGCGCACAACCCGACGGAGATCGAAGTCGAGCACGCCGAGAGGGTCGCTGGCGCATCGAAGTACTCGCTGTACCAGTTGATCCGCCTCAATTTCGATCTGATCACGGGCTTCTCGCTGGTTCCTCTGCAGTTGTTTTCGATGTTCGGCATCCTCGTTTCGGCAGGCGCCGTGGCAACCTATCTGGTCGTCATCGTCGAGCGGCTGGTCCTCGCGGGGTGGCGCGAGGGCTTTGCCACGCTCTGGGATCGCGACATCCTTGCCTTTTTCCTGCTCGGGATGGTGTTGTTCGGATTAGGTTTGATCGGCGAATACGTCGGCAGGATCTATCAGCAGGTGCGCGAGCGGCCGCGGTTCATGGTCCAGGCCGTATTGCAGGACGCCGCCGGCCTTGAGCGATCGACGCGCCGACGCTGTCGAACAGGGCCGACAGCTCTGATGAGGGCGCCGCCGATCCCCGAAGTCACGATCGCCAGGAGCCGCACGTGACCCGTGCAGTCGTCTTCGCCTACCACAATGTTGGCGTGCGCTGTCTCAAGGCACTTGTCGCGCGCGGCGTCGACGTCGCGCTCGTGGTAACGCATCAGGACAGTCCAGGCGAGACGATCTGGTTCGACAGCGTAGCGCGCACCGCTGCGGACTACGCGATTCCCACGGTAACCCCGGTCGATCCGAATGCGACGGAAATCGTCGCGCGCGTCGCCGCGAGCCGGCCCGATTTTCTGTTTTCGTTCTACTACCGATCTATGCTGGGAGCGCCTCTGCTGGCGCTGCCGCCGCGTGGCGCACTGAACATGCATGGCTCGCTGTTGCCGAAATACCGCGGGCGCGTGCCGGTGAACTGGGCCATCATTCGCGGCGAGAGCGAGACCGGCGCGACGCTGCATTACATGGAAGAAAAACCGGACAGCGGCGACATCGTCGCCCAGAACTCCGTGCCGATTCTCCCCGACGACACGGCCAAGGAGGTCTTCGACAAAGTCACTGTCGCGGCCGAATTGACGTTGTTCAGCGCGCTACCCGCACTGCTTGCCGGTACCGCTGCCCGCATCGCACAGGATTTAAGCCGCGGTTCCTATTTCGGGGGACGGAGACCCGAAGACGGCGTGATCGACTGGTCACAGGGTGCGCGCTCTATTCACAATCTTGTGCGCGCCGTCGCGCCGCCGTATCCGGGCGCGCTGACCACGATACAAGGCTCCCCCGCGCGCCTGTTGCGCACGCGCGTGCTCGACCCGTTCGCGCCCGCGACCGGCGCGCCTGCGATCGCGGTGGAAGACGGGCTGCTCTGCGTGCGCTGCGGCGGTGGCGGGATTCTGCAAGTACTCGAACTGGAAATCGATGGGATGCCCATCAGTGCCGAGTCCTTTGGCCAATGGAGCCAGACGCACACACCGACACATCCCGGTAGAATCGGTGGCGTCGCCAACGGTGCATCGGCGCATTTGCCGGGCGCTCACGCGCTCGGCGCCGCGCAGGCATCACCGGATCGCATCGCCAACAACAACTGATCATGCAAAAAGTCCTCATCCTCGGCGTCAACGGCTTCATCGGACATCATCTCTCCCAGCGCATCATCGCGTCGACCGATTGGGAGATTTACGGAATGGACATGCAGGCCGATCGTATCGGCGACCTCATGTCCGAGAAACGCTTCCATTTTTTCGAAGGCGATATCACGATCAACAGGGAGTGGATCGAATATCACATCAAGAAATGCACGACGGTCCTGCCGCTGGTAGCGATCGCGACGCCAGCGATGTACGTGCGCGAGCCCTTGCGCGTGTTCGAACTCGATTTCGAAGCGAATCTGCCAATCGTCCGTGCCTGCGTGCGCTACAAGAAACGCATCGTCTTTCCATCGACGTCGGAAGTCTATGGGATGTGCCGCGACGCTGAGTTCGACTCCGAGCATTCCGAACTGGTGGTCGGTCCGATCAACAAACCCCGATGGATCTATTCCACCGCGAAACAGCTGATGGACCGCGTGATCCACGCCTACGGCGCGCAGGAAGGGCTCGACTACACGCTGTTTCGCCCGTTCAACTGGATCGGCGCGGGCCTCGATTCCATCAATACAGCCAAAGAAGGTTCGTCGCGGGTGATCACCCAGTTTCTCGGACATATCGTGCGTGGTGAGCCGATCAAGCTCGTCGACGGCGGGACGCAGAAACGCGCCTTCACGTACATCGACGATGGCATCGCCGCGCTGATGAAAATAATCGCCAACGACAAGGGCATCGCCAGCGGCAAGATCTACAACGTCGGCAACCCCGCGAACAACTTCTCCGTCCGGGAATTGGCCACGATGATGCTTGATCTGGCGCTGACGTATCCGGAATACCGGGATACCGCGAGCAAAGTTCGTCTGATGGAAACGACTGCCGATGCGTATTACGGCAAAGGTTACCAGGACGTGCAGAATCGTGTTCCCAAGATCACCAACACCTGTGCCGACCTCGATTGGAAACCCGAGGTCGGCATGCAGGATGCGCTGAAGCGTATTTTCGATGCGTATCGCAGCCAAGTCGCCGAAGCCCGGAATCTGGTCGACTGACTTGAGATCTGCTGGCTGCCCGTCACTGGATTCGCATAAGGGCCGCGCATTGACACCGTGACGGACGCCGTGTCGCGCGAACTAGGGACAGCGGCGCTGGACCCGCCGTCAGAACTGCCGCCCGCAGTGCCGCTGGAACCGTCCCTCGCGTGGCCCTTGAAACTGCTGCTGGCGATGCTCGCTGCGGCGTATGTCGCGCCCTACGCGATGACCAACTTCACGCCAGACACGGCTCGCGACCTGGACACTGCTTATCGCATTCTGTCCGGTGATGCGTTTCCGTTGCGCGGTCCGATCATTGCGTCGACGCTTTATCTTGGACCGGTCTGGTACTACATGCTGGCCGCGGGCATGGCGGCCACCGGCAGTTTCGCCGGAGTCTCTCTCTACGTCGGGATGCTCGCATCCATCAAGTTCGCGCTGGCGTATTTGACGGCGCGCGAGCTGACCGGACCGCGGGCAGGAGCGCTGGCCGGCCGGCGCTACGGCTTCTACACCGCAATCGCAGTCGCTCTCCCCGGGCCTGCATTGCTGCAATCGATTACGTGGACTCATCCGAACCTTGTCGAGACCGCCGCGTGGTTGGTGCTCCTGGCTTGTGCCAAGGCTTGGCGACGGCAAAGCGATCGCTGGTTGCTCGTTGCGGCGCTCGCTCTGGGATTGGCGTTGCACGCGCATCCGACGACGATACTGCTCGCGCCGTGCATCGCGTTGGTCGTGCTCCAGCGCTTCCGCGCACGCAAGCCGCCGTCACTCGCCGTCGTCGTGGGCACGCTGGTGCTCGTAGCGTTGCCGCTGTTGCCCGCCGCGCTCGAACCGTCCGCCCGCCTCGCCGAGTCGAGCGGCCTTTCGGTATCGATCGAGAATGCCGCGCGACACCTGCGGCCGGCAGAAGTCGCGATGATCCCGGAGAACATGTTCGTGCGCGTGCCCGACGCAGTCGCAGGCACATTCCTGTATCGCGCAGGGGTACCGGGAGTGGCTTGGCACGTCGCTTTGTGGACGCTCGGCCTCGCCTTGGCGCTGGGCGTGGTTGCGCTCATAGCCCGTCCGACGCGTCAACTGGCAGCGACCGCATCGATCGCCGCTGTCGCCTTCGGGCTGGGCGTCATCGCGATCGCGGCAATGCGCTCATTTACGCCGTATTACATGAGTTTCGTCCTGCTACCCGCCGTCGCGCTGGTCGCCGGCGCGGCTCTTACTTCGCTCGCCGAGCGTCGCGCGTGGCGCGTTGTCGCCTGGGCGGCCACCGCACTGATCGTGACGATGCAGTTCGCGGTGAGCGGCGGAATGATCGCGCGTGCTGGCGAAGGGTGGGTCGCTACGTCTCTATTCAATATTTCCAACTTCAAGGCCCCCCTGCCGCAGGTGAAGGAAGAGGCACTCTACCCCGCTTGGACGCGTGACGCCGTCGGCCGCGCGCTCTGCGCAACTGCATCCCCGGTTATTCTTCACGGTATGCTCGCGACCGGCGTCGACATCGCGTTCGGCCTGGAGACTGAGCTCGCATGCAAAGCGGTGGCGCGCGCGACGCTGGAGGGGACCGAAGCCAGTTCCCAGCATTGGATCGGTCTTCCGGCCGCCCTCTGGCGCCGCCTCGGCGTGGCGCCGGCGCGCACGATGGGTGGATACGGTGTCGACATGCCGACGGCAATCCTGGCGCCAGTGGCCACGCACCGGATCGCGTCCGACGACCACTATCCGCCACGTACCGCCGAGCGTGGCGTCAGTCGAGTGTCGGCGTTGCGCTTTCGCGCGCCGGCGAACTCGGCCCTCGTCGTCACCAATCCCATTCCGTGGTACTTGGGCGTCGACGTCGTGGTCGTCACCCGCGATGGCCTTGCGGTGAATGCCCTCGCGACTTCATCGAACCTGATCGCATTTCGCTGTCGCGAATGTGACGCTCACGAAGTCGATTGGACGCTAGAATTGCGCTCGGCCGATCCGTCGTGGATCGACGTCGTCCTGTTATAGCTTCGTAGCGCGGTATGAAAGAGTCGGCAATGAGCCAGATGGCGTTGAAGATCGATGTCGATACTCTGCGTGGCACGCGAGAGGGGGTGCCTGCGCTGATCAAAATCCTCAACAGGCACGGCGCGGATGCCAGCTTCCTGTTCAGCCTGGGACCGGACCACACCGGCAGGGCCATCAAGCGCGTGTTCCGTCCTGGATTCCTCGGCAAGGTACAACGGACTTCCGTCGTAGAGCACTACGGTGTGACGACGCTGCTTTACGGGACTCTGCTCCCGGGCCCGGACATAGGCACGCGCGCGGGCGACGTCATGCGCGAAGTGCGCAATCAAGGGTACGAAACGGGCATCCACTGCTGGGATCACGTCAAATGGCAGGACGGCGTCGCCCGTGCCGGACCGGAGTGGACGGCGACGCAATTGCGCCTTGCATGCGAGCGCTATGTCGAAATCTTCAAGGAGCCGCCGCGTGTGCACGGTGCGGCCGGGTGGCAGATGAACATCCACGCGTTGCGGCTCAGTCAAACGCTGGGATTCGACTACTGCTCCGACGGCCGTGGCACGCACGCCCATCTTCCGGTGTGGAACGCCGAACTGATTCGTTGTCCACAGCTGCCGACGACGCTGCCGACGCTCGATGAACTGATCGGTCTCGCAGACGTGACGGCCGACAACGTGGGCGACCGATTGCTCGCTCTGACCAAACCCGGCGCGGGAAACATGTCCCCGCATGTGTTTACGCTGCACGCGGAACTCGAAGGAATGCGTCTGGCACCGGTATTCGAAGGCTTGCTGGAAGGCTGGAAGGAGCAAGGTTACCAGCTTACATCGATGCGCAAACTCTATGAGGCGCTTCAGCCGCTCGCGCTGCCTCGCCACGAAACTGGAATGGACGCAGTGACCGGAAGGTCGGGCACCCTATTCTGCCAACGCCGGGAATTCCTGGGAGACGTTGATCTCGGACGCGCGGCTTGAGGGGCACCGGAGCCCAAGGATAGGATCCGCAATCCACCACTCGACAATGGAGCATCAGATGCTAGGCAAGAAAGTTGCTGACTTCAGCGCGCCCTCGACCGGCGGGGTATTCAAGCTGTCCGAGCACAAGGGCAAGCCCGTGGTTCTGTATTTCTATCCGAAGGACAACACTCCTGGCTGCACGACCGAAGGCATGCAGTTTCGCGATTTGGCAGCGCGATTTCGCCGGGCCGGAGCGGTGATCGTCGGCATCTCGCGCGACAGCCTGAAATCGCACGAGAACTTCAAGTCCAAGATGGAATTTCCGTTTGAACTCGTCTCGGATTCCGACGAAAAGCTGTGCGCGCAGTTCGATGTCATCAAAATGAAAAACATGTATGGGAAAAAGGTGCGTGGCATCGAGCGCAGCACCTTCCTGATCGACGGCAAAGGCGTGCTCGCACACGAGTGGCGCAAGGTCAAAGTGCCCGGCCACGCCGAGGAAGTCCTCGCCGCAGTCAACGCCCTCTAGCTGGTCCTCCAGCACGCCGCAGGCGTTCTCGACCCTGCCGGCGCGCGCCTCCTCACCCAGATACCGGGGCCGGCCTCGGGGGGCGCCACTCCTCGATCCGGTAGCGGGGTGTTCCGTCCTCGCCACAAGGGCTTAGGCCTGGAGCAAGCTTAAGGCACTAGGGCTTGTGTTTTCGGATCGAGCTGGTCTAGGATGGCGATCAGCAGCAGGCACCGATACCACCCGGGCTTTTGGCACCAAATTTGGCATCGCATTTGGCAACAACCACCGAGGAGGCTCATGGTCGAGCGCAAACTTCGTCTCGCGCCCCAAGTTACAAAGATTGCAAGTAAGACCCCATCCCCGAAGCTTTTCGTGCTGGACACCAACGTGCTGATGCACGATCCGACCAGCCTCTTCCGCTTCGAAGAACACGATATCTTCCTGCCGATCCTCACCCTCGAAGAGCTCGACAACAACAAGAAAGGCGTCACCGAAGTCGCGCGCAACGCCCGCCAGGCCTCGCGCTACCTCGATGAACTGGTGACAGCCGCCACCGCCATCACCAGCGGCAACCTCGCGGCAGGGATCCCGCTCAAGCCGCGAAGCGGTGGCGCAGCCACCGGCCGCCTGTTCCTGCAGACCGAAGCGATTTCTACCGCATTGCCGCCGTCGCTCGCTGGCGGCAAAGCCGACAACCAGATCATCGCCGTGGTCATGCATTTGCAGCAAGCGCATCCGAAGCGCAGCGTCATCCTGGTGTCCAAGGACATCAATATGCGGATCAAGGCGCGCGCGCTCGGCATCGCCGCCGAGGATTATTTCAACGACAAGGTGCTCGAAGACACCGATCTCCTGTACAGCGGCATGCGGGAACTGCCGCAGGATTTCTGGGACCGCCACGGCAAGGGAATGGAATCGTGGCAGCAAAGCGGCCACACCTACTACCGCGTCACGGGGCCGCTGTGCCACAACTTCCTGATCAACGAGTTCGTCTATCTCGAAGGCAAAGGGCCGGGCGAGGCGCCGTTGTATGCAATGGTCAAGGAGATCAACGGCCGCACGGCGCTGCTGCAGACTCTCAAGGACTACACACACCAGAAAAACAATGTCTGGGGCATCATCGCCCGCAATCGCGAACAGAATTTCGCGCTGAATCTGCTGATGAATCCTGACATCGACTTCGTCACGCTACTGGGTCAGGCGGGTACCGGCAAGACACTGCTGACGCTCGCGGCGGGATTGATGACGACACTCGAGTTCAAGGTGTATTCGGAGATCATCATGACTCGCGTCACGGTCCCTGTCGGTGAGGACATCGGCTTTCTCCCGGGCACCGAGGAAGAGAAAATGAATCCCTGGATGGGTGCTCTCGAAGACAACCTCGACGTACTCAACAAGACCGACGACGAGGCCGGCGAGTGGGGACGGGCCGCGACACGGGACCTCATACGTTCGCGCATCAAGGTCAAGTCGCTCAATTTCATGCGCGGGCGAACGTTCATCAACAAGTATCTGATCATCGACGAAGCGCAGAACCTGACGCCGAAGCAGATGAAGACGCTGATAACGCGGGCGGGTCCGGGAACCAAGGTCGTCTGCCTCGGCAACATTGCCCAGATCGATACGCCCTACCTCACCGAAGGAAGCTCCGGTCTGACCTACGTCGTCGATCGTTTCAAGGGTTGGTCGCACAGCGGACACGTCACGCTCACCCGCGGCGAGCGCTCGCGCCTGGCGGATCACGCCGCGGCGATCCTCTAGCGTTCGCGGCGCCTGCTTGTGACCTGGCAGTGATGACATCGACACCGGCGCCCGTCGCCTCCGGCAGCAAAGGCGGCGCGCCGGAGTTGTCGGTGGTCGTCCCTGTCTACAACGAAGAGGCAAACCTGGCTGCGTTCTGGGCGCGCCTCGCTCCGGTGCTGACGGCGAACTCGGCGGCGGCGGAGGTGATCTTTGTTGACGACGGCAGCAGCGACGGCACGATGGCGCAGCTATTGTCGCTGCGCCATCTCGACTCGCGGGTCAACATCGTCGGTTTGTCGCGAAACTTCGGCAAGGAGATCGCGCTGACTGCCGGACTCGATCATGCCCGCGGCCGCGCGATCATTCCGATCGACGCCGACCTGCAACATCCGCCTGAGGTCATTGCCGATCTTCTAGCCGGTTGGCGCGCTGGCAGCGACATCGTCATTGCGCTCCGCCGCGACCGCGCCACCGACGGGTTCATGCGCCGCGGTGCTTCTTCGCTTTTTCACCGCGTCTTCGGCGCGCTCGCTTCAGTCCCGGTCACGCGCGACGCCGGAGACTTCCGGCTGATGTCGCGGCCCGTCGTCGACGCGCTGAAGCAGCTTCCGGAGCGGACGCGCTACATGAAAGGCCTCTATGCGTGGGTCGGCTTTTCCCAGAGTACTGTGTCCTACGACATCGAACCGCGCGCTGCCGGCGATTCCAAATGGAGCGTGTGGCGCCTCTGGCGTCTGGCCATCGACGGCATAACCTCGTTCAGTTCGCTGCCGCTGAAGGTCTGGAGCGTGGTCGGGCTCGCGTTCGCGGCGGTTGCACTCGTCTATGGCGCATACCTCGTCGTGCGAACCCTGGTTCGCGGCGTGGACGTGCCGGGTTACGCATCGCTGATGGTCATGATTCTTTTTCTGGGTGGTCTGCAGCTGCTTTCGCTTGGCGTGCTCGGCGAATACCTGGGCCGCGTTTACGATGAGGTCAAGGCTCGCCCGCTCTATGTCGTCCGGCAGCGTTTCGGCTTTGGCGCGGACGACACCGACGTCTGATGCCGACGATGATGCACCGCTTCGGCCGCTTTGCGGTGGTCGGCGCCCTTGCGACCGGCACGCACACGGCGGTACTGGCGTTCGGCGTCGAGATCCTCAAGCTCGATCCCGTGCTCGCGACCGCGATCGCCTTTTTCGTCGCCACGTTGGTCGGCTACACGCTCAACCGCCGCTGGACTTTTGTCGTTCACGACTCGCCGACGATGCGGCTCAGGCGATACACGATGGCGGCCTCAGTGGGCCTCGTGCTCAACGTCGTCATCATGTACGTCATTGTTCATCTGCTGCACGGTTCACCGTACGTCGGACTGCTGCTCTCAATCGTGATCGTGCCTCCCGTCACGTTCTCGCTGAACCAGTTCTGGGTGTTTCGCGAACATCATCCACGCCGCTAGGCCCAGGCGTCCCTGACCACCACGAGTCGGCGCCCTGACATGTCCGGACAACGGCCCGATCGGATGAGCTTCGACCGCGCGGGTGCTCGCGGCCACTCATTCGCGTGCTACGCGGTCGTGGCCGCGTTCATGTCGGTGCACATCGCCAGCAGCGTCTTCGGCGCGGCCGGTCCCGATACGACGCGCGATGTCGCTGCGGCGTTGCTGATTCGCGACCACGCTGCGTTTCCGATGCACGGTCCGTTGCTCGCCGGGGCCTGGCATCTGGGGCCGATATGGTTCTACCTGCTCGCGCTACCGCTGATTGTGTGCAGGTCCTGGACGGCGGTCGCCCTGTTCGTCGCGCTGCTTTCCAGCCTGCAATTCGCACTCGCCTTCGCTGCAGGCCGTCGATTGCTCGACGCTCGCCTGGGGCTGCTATGGTGCGCGCTGCTGGCGTTACCTGGATGGGGAAGCTTCCAACTGGTCGGCTTCTCGCATACCAATATGGTGGCGACCTGCACCCTGCTGACGCTGTACGCGCTGGTGCGATTGGTGCAGGACCGGCAGCCTTGGTGGCTGGTCGTCGCCGGTATCGCATTTGGCCTGGCGTTGCACGCGCATCCGACGACGGCGTGGCTCGCGGTATTGATTGTTCCGACAGCGGTTTATGCGTTGCGGAAGCCCGCAACGATTGTCCGCTGGGGCTCGGCCGCGGCGGCCATGGTCGCATTGCCTTTGCTCCCGCTCGCGGTCGAGCATTTTGCCTTGCCGGCAAACGAGACTGCGCCGATCGCCACTTATATTCGCGACACGTTGCCCGCTGCCAATCTGGCCAACCTGCCGGCATTGCTGTGGGGGATTCTGGTCCGAGGTCCTCAGGTTATCGGCGACGCGTTCTTCGGTGCGTGGCCGTGGATCGCGGCCGTCGCGGGGGTCGCGATCCTCGCGATTGAGCTGGCTGCTCTCTGCGGGCTGGCGCCGGCGGCGCTGCGGCAGCGTCGACTGGTGGCGATCTCCGTGGGGGCCACTGTCGGCTGCGCATTGCTCGTCGCGTGGATACGTCCTGCGACACCGTTCTATTTCAGCTATGCGCTATTGCCACCGCTGGCCGGCCTTGGCGCACTCGGACTCTGGGGACTTTGCGCAGCTGCCGCGGGCCGCGGACGCCCGCTGCTGGCAATTTTTGTGGGGCTCAGTTTCAGCTTGCACGCGCTGACGGCGTTCGCGATTGCGCGTGCGATCGAGTCGGGTTCGGTAACTCTCGGCGTCACGTCACGCCTCGATATCAAGCGCGACGATGCGACGCCCGCGCTGCCCGAACCCTGGCTGCCCGCATACGCGGTTGACGACGGGGCGCGATGGCTTTGTTCGCAGCGCGCGCCTGTCATCCTCCATGCAACGTTTGCTTTTCTCGACGAAATGTACGTTGGCCTGCCACAGCGCCTGCATTGCCCGCAAGTCGATATGAGGTTGTTGGGAACGCAGCCGAACGACGTCACGCATGTCGTCGGCCTGCCACGAGCGGCGTGGCGCGCGCTCGGCTGGCAACCGTCGCAGTTCCTCGGCGGCATCGGCGTAAGCAGCAGCGTGCGTGCGCTCTGGCCCGCGGCGGGTCTCTCGCCCTCCGACGGCAGCGTTTATCCACCGACAATCATTGGCAGCAGCGCGCCCACTGACTCGGTGATTGACGTTAGGTTGAGCCCGGGCGATGCGCTCGTCGTGTCGCAACCGTACATTCCATGGATGGCATCGCCCGGGATCCAGGTGACAGCCAACGGCGTTGCGCAAACTCCGCGCTTTCGCGACGTCGTGAGCACCGTCTACGCCTGCGGCGATTGCGCGGGTGGCGCCAGCATAGCGTGGCACATCGGTCTGCGCTCGTCCGCGCCGGAGCGGATCGATATCGTGGCCCTACCCGCTCCCGGCAGCCGCTGACGAAAGAGAGTCGCGAAGTGGCGCCGCCCCGCCCGGTCCCCGGGGCCGCCACTGGCGTAGGAACCGTATTGCGATAGCGCCTAAGCGAACTTACGCGCCGAACGGATCCGCGATTCGTTGGATCGACGCCGACGTCACGGAAGCGTACTGCTGGCGCATCGCCGCATCGGCAAACGCAGTCCTCGCCCACACGGCCCCCGTTTCGCCCACGCGCGTGTGCAGCGAGCGATCGTCGCGCAAGCGGCGGGCAAAGGTCAACGCCTCGCGCTCGTCACGGAAAATAAATCCGTTGATGCCGTGATCGATATAGCTCGAATAGCACGATCGCGCGGAACACAGGACCGGGACGCCGAGCGCCATCGCGGTGAACAAATCGACCCCCCAGCCTTCGTCTGCGGGGTCTCGAACCGCATAGACCAGGCAATCGAGCCGCCGAATGAATGAGGCAAGAGGTTCGAGTTGCCGCGAATGAATTTCAATCGCCTCGGCGGCGCCTAGCGACTGGCGCAGGCGATTGGCGCCCCGCAATAGCACGCGCATATCCGCTGACGCGAGATCGAGCCAGAACTGGCCGCCGTGGGGCGCCATCAACGATTCTTCGCGCTCGGCGACGCTGCCAATCACGAACCGATCGTCGCGTGAGGCGACTTCATCGATATTCACCACGTCTGGGAGTACGACGGGAGGCAGGCAGACGTGCCCCTTCGTTCCCACAATTCTCTGCAGTCGCGTCGAACGGAGTATTCGTTCGACGGGAACGCCGGTCACCGACTGGAGCCTCGATGCGAGGGCGTCGTATTCCGCTTCTCCCCCGCGTTCGCAAAACAGGATGACGCGCGTTAGCTGCGATCGAGGCAGCCATTCACCGATGTCGACGTCGGCTCCGACGACGAACAGCGTCCCTACACGAGGAAAAGCATCTGCTTCGATGCATACGCGACGAGTCGACAATGACCGGTCGGTTACCAGACGCGCCTGCGATTCGTCCGTCGACCAGAACGTGGGTCGCAAAGGCTGCAGCACGTCGAAGAGTCGTGCGACAAACCAGCCGCCGTCGTCGTCATCGACCGACCGTGTTCCAAGGCCGATCACGTGACAGACTGCATCGCGCCTTGGTTCGGCCCCATGCGATAGCGTGAGCGCGGGCGCCGCGGAAGCTGGAGACATATGCATTGGCGACACGACCTGAGCATCGGTCCGCGTCCGCATGGAGGAGTTCATCGTCTTGGAATGATCCGCATCGCGCGCTCGCATTGCGGCCTCGATCAGATCACGATTCGTTTTGATCGCGGGATAGTCGGCGCGCAGCGAAGACGCTTCGCGCAGGTAGTAAGCCGCCTGATCCACGCGCCCCAGGTTCAATTCGACGACCGCGAGCATATGGAGCGCGTCGTGCGTCAGCGGAGCCTCGTCGAGCACGTCCTGGTAGGCTTGTCTCGCAGCGACGAGTTCGCCATCGCGCTGGCGGGCGAGTGCTCGTTCCATCGACTCCGCGAGCGCCGCCTGACGTGCCTCGGGTATTCCGGACCAGTCTGCTCCAGACGGGCGATAGGTAGCGCGCGGGCTTTCTGCAGGCGCCGACGCGGCGGCTACAGGCGTCGACGCGGCGGCAATGGTCCCGCAGCAATCCTTGAATCGCTTGCCGCTGCCGCAAGGACAAGGACTGTTGCGCCCGGTCGATCCTGCGACCGCCATCGATTCGGCGCTCATTTCGCGGAGTCGTCCACGAGCTCGCGCCTACCCTTCGCTCTTGCGCGCATCGACGACATATTGAATGGCGTACAGCCCTTCGTGTTCCACAAAGGATTCGCAGTCGACGGCGATCCTCGCGGTCTCGACGCGGTTGGTGCGTTCGGCGGTAACGATCCGTTTCATCGATTCGGGGTTAGTCAGCGGGTCGACGGCCAGAATGCGGTAACCTGTCTGCAGGAACAGTTCGCGAATTTGCTTTTCCGTGAAAAATCGAAGGTGGGTGATATCGAGCACGCCATTTGGCAGGTACTCCCACTTCCCCGCAGCGAGATCGTGCATTGTCGACAGATTGCGAACATTGGGAATACTCGCCAACACACGCGTATTCATGCCGATGAGTTGCCGCAAGCCCGACAGCGCGCGCCATGGGTCTTCGATGTGTTCGAGGACATCGAGTAGCAGCACGAGGCCGATATCGCACCCTTCCAGATCGACTTCCGGATCGATCTGGGACAACAGCTTGGTCAATACCTTGTCGAGGTATTGGCTGGCGTGGCGCGCGGCGTCCCGATTGGGCTCGACGCCGATCACCCGCGTTCCTGGAAATTTCTGTTTGATCAGGCGACTCGTCGCGCCGCCGGCGCAGCCGACATCGAGCACGACGCCCGGCGAGCGATGAATGAAGCTCACGATTTCCGTTCGAGGTACCTCGTGGTACTTGGCATCGAAAGGAATTGCCTCGCCTAAATGAGTCTGCCAGGTGTACCCAGGTTTCAAATCCGCGTCCACGGCTTGCGTCGACCCTGCTCCGCTTTTCATTTCGATGAGTCCACTCCATCAGATTGAGCCGCCAGTGTCCCCCGCAAACCGGCGCGGCGCAAATCGTCGACAAAGCGCGCGCGCAACCTGCGGTCACGGTAGGCGCGATGCTGCTCGATCCCTACGGCAAATCGCGCCAGCACAGCGTCTGCTTCCATCAGACCGCCCAACTGCCGTGCCGGGATCGTTGCGGGTCCGTGCAGCCGGTATCGATAGAGCGCATCGGGCACGAATGCCAGTCGGGTCCAATAACTCGCGGCCAGCATGAAGTCCCATGCGCTGTACACGGTAAGCGCACTGAAGCCTCCTACATGCTCGAGGAGGTCGCGCCGGAAAACCAAATTGCATGGAGAGACCGCCACATTGTTTCGAAGGAGAGCATGCAATGGGTCTTCGCCGGCAGCACAATCGCTGACGCCGCGCTGCAAACTCTCCACTTCATCCGTCTGTTCGCTGAACTCCGTGCCATCGTCATCGATGAACGACGTACCGGAAAATGCCAACCCTGCGTCTTGTAGCCGCATCGCCTCGATCAGCGATTGCAGGCGCGTTGACACGAATTCGTCGTCGCCATCGAGGATGGCGACGTATTCTCCACGCGCCAGTGTCAAGCCAGTGTTCACCGCCGCGTAACGCCCTGCGGCGAGTTGGTGAGCAACCGTTATCGCACATGGTGACGATGCGTTCACCCGAGCGTCGAGCAGTGCGTCGGTGTCGTCCGTCGAGCCGTCGTCGACGACGATAATTTCGAAGTCGCGCCAGGTTTGATTCATCGCCGAATCGAGCGCACTGGCGATGTGACGCTGGCAGTTGCGCGCATTGATCACCACAGACACCGTTGGCACTTGTGCGGGGCCATCCGCCGAGCGCGACTTGACGATGCTAAGGTCGCCACGTTCACGGGCGCCAGCGCAAGAGGCGACGACTTCCTTCCACTGCGGACGCGTGGGCAACGGCGGCGCGCGGTACGCGACCGCGCTGCGCACCGCCTCGAGCCACGCGCGACCGTAGCGTTGATCGGGTTCGAGATGGCAACCTTCAGCCCACTCGTTCCAGGCATTGATGAACAGCAGCCGTTCGTCCCCCTGATGCCGAAGGCGCGTCTGCGTCAACGCCTGCTCGAGCCAGTAGTTGAACAACTCGGGCGACGATGCGACGAACATCCAGCCATTGTCCTGTCGCCTCGCCGTGTTGTCCCAGGAAGGCATCACTGTGCGGAAGAGTCTGAATTCGGATCGCGGCACAGCGAGCAACTGAGCTACGTAGTCGCGCAGACTGTAGGCCATACCCCCGTAGTTCGGATTGAACAGGCCCAGACGTTCGTTGACCTTCTCGGCCATGTGTCCGTGCGGCGGAAATTCGACCGCCGCATCGAAGCCGCCGCTCTCGGCGCTGGTCCGCTTGTCAGTCAACGCCGATACGAGATAGGGCTCGGCGACACCGGCGGCCGCGCATTCCTCCCGCCACGCGACTACGGTGCGCGCCAGATCGGGGATCAGCGCGGTCCTGTAGACAAGGAGCAGCGGCCGCCCGTTGACACGAATGTAACGCGGGTCGCGGAATAGCGGAATGAGCGAACGAATGAACGCGCGGCTGTCTTCGGGCGAGTAATCCTGCGCAATCAGAAGCTCCTGGTCCAATCCGTCCCAGCGACGCGTCCAGTTCTCGTTCGGCCAACAAACACAGAATGGAAAGTCAGGCTTACCCGAGGCGAGCACTTCGTCGATTGGACGTTCCAACAGACGCTTGCCGTTGAACCAGTAGTAGTAATAGCAGAAACCGTTGATGCCATGGGCGCGCGCCAGATCGGCCTGTCGCTCGCGCACTGCGGGGTCACTCAAGTCGTAATATCCGAGTTCTCCCGGCACATGCGGCTGGTAGTGCCCAGGAAAATTGGGCACGGCTTTTCTCACATTGGTCCATTCAGTGAATCCCTCGCCCCACCAACGGTCATTTTCGGGAATTTGATGAAACTGGGGCAGGTAGAACGCGATTACGCGCACCTCGTCGTCCACTGCACTGGTCGCCAATCGGTCGTTCACCTTGCGTCCCTCGATCAGCGAGCCATCGCAGCGACGTCGTCCGTCGCGCCGACAATCTCGCCAGGCAGGCCTAGGCGCTGCGCCTGCGCAGTCGAAGAAAACAGTAGGTGGAGCGGTGTCTGTCCTTCGCGGGACAATTCTGGAATTCGATCGACCAGCACCGCAGCAGGCTCATCATCGCAGTACAGCGCGACCCATCGCGCAGGATTCGACGCGAACCACACACCCGGGGTCGCCCTCCGCTCCGAAGAAAACGAGCGACGACGAGGCCGGTAGATCGTCGCTTGCTCTTGAGATTATGCGGGCGTCGCGGCTGGCGAGCTCCGAACCACGGTCGCCGCGCAGGCACCACAAAGTGATTGACGCGGAAGCCGCCGTGAGCCACCGCCGCAGGCTATCAAGCTGAGTCATGGCCCGTGGCGAATTCGACCTGAGCACAACGACGTCGACGGCCCCTTGATGCCAATTCGGCAGTCGCGACGCCGCTTTGGCAGCCACGCATCGCGGCGCAAATCGCGGCAGAACGGCCTCGCAAATGGCGTCGTCGCTCCGTCGGCGCTCGATCGCCATATCGACCAGGTGAATACTGGACCGCGCCGAACCGTCGAATGGACGCAGCGTTAGTGCCTTGCGCAGGTTGATGCGCGCTGATTCGAGATTGCCCCTCTTGAATTGCGCGAGGCCAAGCATGCACCACGCGTCGAAGTTGGAGGGCTGCATCGCGGCCACCGCCTGATAGCCCGCGATCGCCTCATCGAATGCCCCTCGCCGTTGTGCAGCGAGCGCTGCGAGCAGCAAATCGCCCGTGTCGACCTTGGCCGGTGCCTCGGACTGTGCCAATCCGCCATGACAGTCCTTGAACCTCCGTCCACTGCCACAGGGGCACGGGCTATTCCTGCCGACTTCCGCCATAGCGTATACGGCCCCTAGTACGATCTGGATTGCGCAGGATCTTCGAACTGCGTGCGTATTCTCTGAGAAGCACTACGCGTGGTCGTTACGTAGGTAACCCGGTACGGACTAGTCACATTCCATTTGCTTTTTGCGAGCGCGGGGGACGCCGGCTTGTCATTCGACAGCACGCAAACCGATTGACCGAGCGCAGCCATGCCTTCGACCCGTTGCCCGTCGTCGTACACGATCGGCCGGGACAGCGCGATGAACGGTTCCGTGGCCGAATGGATCTCGACTATTGAAAGGCCGAGATGGCGCGACCACGCCTCGATCGCGTCGCGCCCGATGAAAGTGTTGAGATGCACGTTCGACGCGCCACCGGCGATCGTTTTGTATGTCGCTTCGAATATCGGCCAATTGTGCTCGAACTCGAGAAACGAAAAAACGATGCGCCCGCCAGGCTTGACCACCCGCTTTGCCTCGAGCAGATAGCAGTACGTTTCCTCATGCAACAGATGCGTAAAGACGGAGAAGAAGCAGGCGAAATCGGCGGCATCGGTCGGGAACGGAATGCGTATGTCGTCGACTTGGGCAAACTTCCAGTGCCCGGGGCATCCTTCGGCGGCGTAGTCGAGCAATTCCCGGACGACGTCCGTTCCAAGAAATGTGCCTTGGCCGAGGTAAGGTACCAGGGCTTTTGCCAGGCGTCCCGACCCACAACCGACATCGAGCAGCGTGTGATCGGGCGCCAGCCCGCACTGAATCAGCAGCTGCTTTTCGACTTCACCCAGCGCGTCGTAGCTGCCACCGACTGCGCGGGACATCGCCTCCGCGCGTGGGTACCGTGCAAGCAAATCACGCACGAGGTTTCGATAGTCATCGAGGAAGTGAAACTTCGCCTTAGCCATGATTGAACGCTCCGAGCCGCGCATCCGACGGTGCGGTTGGAAGATAACCATTCATACCCAGTCGCTGCACTTCCGCGAGAAACTGCTTTCGTCCCGAAGGCGTGGCGAGCGCGGGATGCTCGGCCACGCGGGCGAAAAATCGCAGCAGCACCTGGTCGACCTCCATGTGACCGAGCAGGCGCAGGCCCGCAAATGTGTTCGCATCGTGAATGCGGTACTCGTACAGTGGCTCGTCGACGAACGTCAGCGGCGTGAAATAGGTGGCGGCGAGAATGAAATCCCAGTCATGACAGACACGCAGCGCGCTGAAGCCGCCGATCCGTTCCAGCAGTTCCCGACGAAACATAAAATTGCCTGTGGAAATGGCAACGTTGCTGCGCAACAGCGTAGGCAGTGGATCCGCCAGCGGCGAGCAGCGGGAAATTTCGCGCCGAAGCTGCTCGACGTAACTGTTGTTGGTGTCGATTTCCACGCCCTGGTCGTCGATGAAGCGGGTGCCGGAAAAGGCAAACGCACTCCGGTCACGGTCCATTGCGGCGAGCAAGCGTTCCAGTCGTGTCGGAGCGTACCGATCATCGGAGTTGATGATCGCGACAAATTCGCCGGTTGCCAGCGTGAGCGCATGGTTGATGGCTGCGTGCGCGCCTCGGTTCATCTGGTGCGCCACGGTGATTGCCGTACGCGTGTTCGCCGCTGCGTACGCGTCGAGGATCTCGCCAGTCCGGTCAGTCGATCCATCGTCGACGACGATGATTTCAAGATCGGCGAAGCTTTGGTCGCGCACCGAGTCGAGTGCCGCGCCGATGAACCCCTGATGGTTGTATGCAGGCATGACGACCGATACACGCGGCACCGATGCCGCACCGCTCGCCCGCGAGCGCATGATGCGCGGGGACGCGATGGCATTCGTCGCAGCCTGCTCGACCTGGACCGCGCGCCAGTCGGGACGTTCGTGTGACGGCGGCGGCACCGCCGCAAGGGCGTCGCGCACCGCTTCAAGATAGGCGCGGCCGTAGCGTTGATCCGGCTCGAGGTGGCATCCCTCTCCCCACTCGTTCCAGGCGTTGACGAAAACCAATCGCTCGTCCCCACGATACCGGATACGGGTTTGCCGGATCGCGTATTCAAGCCAGTAGGCGAAAAGTTCCGGCGAACTGCCGACAAACGCCGTTCCGCGATCCTGCTGACGCGCAGTGTTATCCCACGATGGAATCAGGCATCGGAAAATCTTGTTCTCGGGCCTCGGCATCGTCATCATCTGCGCGACATAGCTGCGCAATCCGAAGATCATTCCATCGAACGCCGGATTGGTGATGTCGACTCGCTCGTTGACGCGCTCGCTCGTATGTCCGTGCGGCGGGAATTCGACCAGCGCATCAAAGCCTGCCGCGGCGGCATCATGGTAGCCCGACGTCAGCGCTGAGACAAGGTAGATCTCGCCGATGCCGGCGCGCCGACACTCGTCGCGCCACATCGCCGCGGTGCCCGCAAGGTCGGGTATCAGCGAAGCCTTGTAGATGATCAACAACGGTCTTCCGTCGACGCGGATGTAGCGCGCATCGCGGAAGAGCGGAAACAACGAACGAATGAACGCGCGGTTGTCGTCGTTCGAATAACGTTGCGCGATAAGAATATCCTCATCGCGACCGTCCCAGCGTCGCGTCCAGTTCTCATTGGCCCAGCATACGCAGAACGGAAAGTCGGGCTCGCCGCTGGTCAGCAGATCGTCGAGGGGCCGTTCGAGTAGTCGCTTGCCGTTGAACCAGTAGTAGTAATAGCAGAAGCCGTGGATTCCGTACTCGCGGGCGAGCGCGGCCTGCCGCGACCGGACAGCAGGATCGCGCAGATCGTAGTAGCCGAATTCGCCCGGGACATGTGGCTGATAGTGGCCGGAAAAATTCGGCTTCGCCTTGCGCACGTTCGTCCACTCGGTGAACCCGTCGCCCCACCACGCGTCGTTCTCGGGAATTGGATGGTACTGCGGCAGGTAGAACGCGATCACGCGTACGTCACGCGCCGCCGACGCGGCCAGTTCGTCGCTCTCAGCTACCACGGAGTCGCGCGGCGCATCCCCTTCAGGCAGCACGAACGACTGCCCCCGGCAGGCCGATTCGCTTCGCGGCGAGCGCGGATGCGAACAATAGACGGATCGGAGCGTGCCCATCGCGCGCAAGTTCGGTAATCCGATCGACTAGGACGCACGGCGATTCGTCGCGGCAATAGAGTGCCACTTCTCGCGCCGGTGAGGAATCCAGCCAGGCTGCCGGCGATCGATCCGCGCCGAAGTAGATCGTCCGTGCGGCGCGAGGGAGAGCGGGGACGTGGGATCGATCGTGCGCCACGACGGCGGCAAGTCCGCTCGCGCTGTACGCGGTGTCAGCCAGACGTTGACGTCCGCGGCGCCGGTCCACCGTCCAATTTCGTTGATCTCGGCGACAGCGGCAATGGGGTTCGCACAGAGAACGACAATGTCCGCCCTCTCGTTCCCACCTGCGGGCGGCCGCGGCGCCGGCGTCGGTTCGACGCATCGCGCTCCGACTCGCGGCAGAATGTCGCGACAGATCTCACGCTCCACGGCGCGCCGCTCAAGCGTAGATTCGATGAGTTCGAGATTCTTGCGTGCAGCGGCGTCGAACGGCTTCAATAACAATGCATCGCGGACGTAGCGGCGGGCAAGATCGAACTCGCCGCGCTGGTAGCGCACGACACCCAGCATGTGCAGCGCGTCGAAGTTGCCGGGCTGCTCGTCAACTACCGATTGGTACAGCGCCAGCGCGTCCGCGAAACGGCCGCGCTTCTGCGCATCGAGTGCGTCGTTGAGTCGCTGTCGGGTCGTGTCGGCGCCGTTCTGGGCCTCTGTCGTAAGGAGGCCGTGACAATCCTTGTACCTTCGTCCGCTGCCGCACGGGCATGGGCTATTCCTGCCGACATCCGCCATCCACGCTCCTAGTACGTTCCCGACTGCGCCAGATTCTCGAACCGCGTGTACTCGCCGAGAAATGCCAGGCGCACGGTGCCGATCGGACCGTTGCGCTGCTTGCTGACGATGATTTCGGCGATACCCTTGTCCTGCGTGTCCTGGTTGTAGACCTCGTCGCGGTAAATGAACAGGATGATGTCGGCGTCCTGCTCGATCGCTCCGGACTCGCGCAGGTCGGACATGACCGGCCGTTTGTTCGGCCTTTGTTCCAGGCTGCGGTTCAGCTGCGACAGCGCGAGGACGGGAACTTTCAGCTCTTTGGCCAGCGCCTTCAGCGACCGCGAGATTTCGGAAATCTCGGTCGCGCGGTTCTCGCCTTCGCCGACGGCCTGCATCAACTGCAGATAGTCGACGACGATCGCGCCCAGCTTCCCGCCGTACTGACGCGACAAGCGCCGCGCGCGCGCGCGCAGCTCCAGGGCATTCAGTGCAGGCGTCTCGTCGATGTGGATCGGCGCATCGTTCAACCTGCCCAGCGCGCCCGAAAGTCGCTCCCAATCGTCATTCGACAGACGACCGGTGCGAATTTTGTGCTGGTCCAGGCGGCCGACCGAGCCCATCAAACGCATCGCGAGTTGCGTCGCACCCATTTCCATGCTGAACACCGCCACCGGCAATCGTGCGCTGAGCGCGATGTGTTCGCCGATGTTGAGCGCAAGCGCGGTCTTGCCCATGCTTGGGCGACCAGCGATCACCACCAGATCGCCTTCCTGAAATCCGGAGGTCATGCGATCGAGATCGGTGAAACCGGTCGGTACGCCGGTCACGTCCGACGGGTTGTCACGGTTGTACAGAAACTCTATGCGCTCAACCACCTGCGTGAGCAGCGGGCGAATTTCCTGAAAACCCTGCTGTCCGCGCGCGCCATGTTCGGCGATTTCAAAGACTCTCGTTTCGGCTTGATCGAGAATCTCGCGCACGCTGCGCCCCAGCGGATGGTAGGCGCTTTCGGCAATTTCGCCACCCGCGGCAGCAAGCCTGCGCAAGATCGCGCGCTCGCGCACGATTTCCGCATAGCGGCGGATGTTGGCAGCAGTCGGAACGTTCTCGACCAGCGCGCCAAGGTAGGCCATCCCGCCGACGTAATCCAGCTTGGTCAGCGATTGCAAAGCCTCGCCCAGCGTGATCACGTCGGCGGGCTTGTTGTCGGCGATCAGGCCGACCGTGGTCTTGTACAGCAGACGGTGCGCGTCGCTGTAGAAATCTTCCGTGCCCAGGATATCGGCCACGCGATCGGCAGCGCCGTTGTCGAGCAGCAAGCCGCCGAGCACGGACTGTTCTGCCTCGCTCGAATGAGGCGGGATCTTCAGTGCTTCGAGTTGTGGATCGTTCGGCATGGGGACCAGTCGACCTGCGGAACAGCGGCGTGTTCACGCATTTTAGCAGCGGTAGTGCCGAGAAAAAGGGCCGCGATCGCGGCCCTTTTCTACATTTTCCAAACTTGCGCGTCAGCGCTCATCCCCCCTGAGCCTGAGTTCCGGTGGTGTCGCCCAGTACCGTTACGGTGATGTGCGCAGGCGCATCGTGGTGCAGCGCGATCGTCAGCGGAAACTCGCCGACGTGCTTGAGCGGCCCGTCGGGCATGCGCACCATGGCTTTTTCAACCGTGTGGCCCAGGCCCTGCAGCGCTTCGACGATGTCGACGTTGGTCACGGAGCCGAAGAGGCGTCCATCGACACCGGCTTTCTGCGTGATCTGCACCGTGATGCCCTCGAGCCTCGTCGCCTGGTCCTGCGCATGCGCCAGCTTGTCGGCGGCAGCTTTTTCCAGTTCCGCGCGCTTCGACTCCAGAAGCTTCAGGTTTTCGGGGGTCGCGCGCTTCGCCTTGCCTTGGGGAATCAGGAAGTTGCGCGCATAGCCCTGCTTGACCTTGACGACTTCGCCAAGGTCTCCGACGTTCTGGACTTTTTCCAGCAGAATGATTTGCATCTGTCTCGCTCCGGATCAATGCAGGTCGGTGTACGGCAACAGCGCGAGGTATCGCGCGCGCTTGATCGCCGTCGACAACTGACGTTGGTAACGCGCCTTGGTGCCGGTAATGCGAGCCGGCATGATCTTGCCGTTCTCCTGCACGAAGTCCTTCAGGATGTCGATATCCTTGTAATCGATTTCCTTGACGCCTTCGGCGGTGAAGCGACAGAACTTCTTGCGCTTGAACAGATTATTGCCGCGTTCGCGCTTCTTGCCATCCTTGCCTTTACCTTTGCCTTTGGCATTTCTTCCCATGGGGCGGGGCATGTCGGTTTCCTTTGTCGTTTACTTGTTGGCGGTCAAGCTGTGCGTTCAGCTGGCCGCGAGCAGTTCGAATTCGTTAACGTGCAGTGCGACGGTCGTTCCGGTGCGATAGCGACGCGCGAGAAATCCCTTGCAACGCAATTGCGCACCGGGCGCCACCGAGGCCAGCGCCTTCGCCACCGGCCCGAGCGCAACCGCAGCCAATTCGCAAGCGACGCGGCGGTCACTGCCGGCTTCGCGCTGCAGTCGACTCGTGCACCAGCTGGAAATCCAGCGCCGGCACGCCGGCCGGAGTAAAGCGCAGTTCGTCGCGGGATTGCATGCGTGCGTCCAACGTAACTTGGTTCAGTTGCGGGTTGGCCAGCGCGTCAGTCTGCACACGCGAGACTATGCTGCCGCGGACGGCGCGTCGGTGGGCGCGTTAGCAGCACCAGCCGGCGACAGCGATCGCGATTTCTCTTCCTTCATCATCGGCGAAGGCGTGAGCGCTGCCTCGCGCATCGCGACGATCAGGTGGCGGAGAACCGCGTCGTTGAACTTGAACGCATGCTCAAGCTCGGCCAAGGTCGCCGCATCGCATTCGATGTTCATCAGGACGTAGTGGGCTTTGTGCATCTTGGCGATCGGATACGCCAACTGCCGGCGACCCCAATCCTCGAGACGGTGGATCTTGCCCGTACCCGCCGTAACCATGGCGCGGTAGCGCTCGACCATCGCGGGCACCTGCTCGCTCTGATCGGGATGCACAATAAATACAATTTCGTAGTGACGCATGCAGACTGCTCCTTATGGGCTGGTGGGGCGATCTCACGGCACGTAGGCCATGACGGGTCGCCGAGGGCCTCCCCGTCTGCGGCGGGTGAGGCAAGGAACCCAAGAGTATAGCTTGATAAGCCAGCCGAGACAAGGGCTTATCGTACGTTCCTATCTCGAGACTGCTGCCGCCTTTGAGGTGTCGGCGCCTACTGCCCGGCCGTGCGGGTCGAGCGTTCCGAACTGGACCAACGCCGCGTCGCGCTCTTTCTGAGGTAGGCCCGCGAGCACCTTGACCCGGGCGTAGAACCGCGGCAGATCGCCGCCCTCGGCGGCAATCATGGCCGCGAACTCCGGCACCTTGCTGCTGTACAGCGAGTTCGCGGCCAGGCTGGCGTTGTTCGGGCCTTGCGCGAACCAGCCGTCGTATGCAGCATACCCCCCTCGTTCTCGCTTGAGCGCCTCATATTCCGCGCGCATGCTGGCGAAGGTCTCCGCCTTTGCCGCGCAGCTTGTCGGCGTCGCTCGCGCTGCTTGCATACAGCGCGCTGAGGCGCTCACGCGTACGCTCGACCAACGCGTGGAAGCCTGCGCGATACTGCTGGGACGCCTCGAATTGCGCGCTAAGCGCCGGGTCATTCTGGCTGGCAAGCCAGCGGCGCAGGCCCTCCTCCTCCACCGCGACCGCGAATGACTCGTTGAATACCGTATCGCCCTTGGCGTACGCCGTCTGGTGCGCCAACTCGTGAAAAATCAGCCGCGCTATATCGATATCGGGATAGCGAATGAAAGTCGACAGCATGGGATCGCTGAAATAGCCGAGAGTCGAGTAGGCCGGCACGCCACCGATGTAGACGTCGTCGCCGGCCGCGCCGATCTGCGCTGCCTCGCGCTTGGCCGCGTTCTCGTCGAAGTATCCGCGGTAATTGACACAACCCGCCACGGGAAAGCACCACTCGCGCGGTTCGAGCGACAGCGCCGGAGTCGCGAAGACGTTCCAAAGTACAAACCGGCGATTGAGATCCGTATAGCTTTTGTAGCTGGCGTTGTCTGGAAGCGCGAGTTCGCGGCTCGCGTAGGCGCGAATGGCGACGACGCGCTGAAGCTTTTTCTTGATCACCGGATCGGTCACGCTTTCCAGGACGACCGGTATTGGTTGAGCCCGGCGCAGCAGGTCGACTTCGCCGACGATTCCCTGCCAATAGTATTCGGCGCTCGTGCAACCGCCGAGCAACACCAGCGCCAGACAAGCCGACGCTGCGCCGAGATACGGGCGGCTCATCCGTGCGCGCAGAATGACCAGCGGTCCAGCTGTGTGCAAACCAGCATCGACGAACTTGCTACGACGATCCATCGAACGGACGATTACTCTCCATGCCAATGGTGCTATGGTAACTGCATTCGATAAGGGTTGACTCCTTGCCCACGGAACCGCCCTTCGTGCCTGCCCTGATCCATGCCCTTCTCACCGCTTCGGCGGTGCTGGCCTTCACTCCTGCGGTCGCGGGGGTCTTCAAGTGCGCCGGCACCGAGGGCGCAATCGTCTACCAGGACTCTGCGTGTTCCGAAGGCCGTGAGTTGCGCAATTTCGACATCGATCCACCGACGCTTAGCGTTATACCCGGCACGAGCACGGGCAAGTCAGCGTCGGTTTCCGCCAGCGATGCGCCGTCCAAAACCTCGTCCCCCAAGGCACGAGCGACGCATGAAAAAAGCAAGCCCGCACGGACCACTTCGGCGGCGGAGTCCGATGGCGCCAAGGCCGGCGAACGCAAATTTATCCGCATCGGCATGAGCGAGGCCGAAGTCATCCAGAAGATCGGTCACCCCAATGTTGGATCAACGGCGCAAAACCGACGAGGCAAGCAATGGTCGTATCTGCCCGCGGGAGGCGACCCCAACACGATAACGACGATCACGCTCGTCGGCGGCAATGTGACCGAAGTCCAGCGCAAAGTCGTTCGCTAAGCAACTCATGCGAGCACTGATTCAACGCGTCAGCTCAGCAACCGTGCAGGTCGACGGCACGCAAGTCGCCGCTATCGGGACTGGGCTGCTGGTCCTTTGCGGCGTGGCGCCTGGAGACACGACTGCCGAAGGCGACTGGCTCGCGCGCAAGATTGCCAGCTTGCGCGTTTTCGATGACAACGATGGCGTGATGAACCGGTCGATCATCGACATCGCCGGCTCGATTCTGGCGGTCAGTCAATTCACGCTTTATGCATCGATGCGCAAGGGCGCGCGCCCGTCGTACAGCGGAGCGGCGGCGCCCGCGATCGCCAAGCCGCTGTTCGATGCCTTTGTGTCGGCGCTCGAGCGCGAACTGGGGACCAGCGTTCCCACCGGTGTGTTCGGTGCTCACATGCAGGTTTCGCTGGTCAACGATGGTCCGGTAACGCTCTGGCTCGACTCCGCCGCGACCGATTAGGCCGAGCCTCTAATCGACCAGCTTCGACTCGATCACAAATTGGCCCGACAAGGTCCGATGCACCGGACACTTGTTCGCAATCTCGAGCAGGCGTTCGCGCTCCGCGACCGACAACTCCCCTTGTAGCCGAATCTCGCGCCGGATACGGTATATGCCATCGTGCTCGTCGTGATCGACCAGCACGTCCATGTCTGACAACTTCATACCCTTCCGCGTCAGCGTAGAGCCTCAGCGTCAGCGCGGTGCACGCGGCCAAGGCGGCATCGAGCAGCTCGTGAGGATCGGGACCGAGGTCGTCACCACCGATCTCCACAGCCGTATCCGCCGTCAACCGATGCGGACCGATCTCGATCTGCTGCGCGATCTTCCCGGCATCCGCCTTGGTCGCGCGAACCTGACGCAGTTTGCCTGTCATCGCGCAGCGCGGCGACTAATGTGCAAGCCTGCGGTATCTCACCATCAGCCCTTGTCGACGCTGAAACGTCCCGGTCCGAAGGCGGCCAGCACCAGCATCCCTCCAAGGATCGTCAGATTCTTCATGAAGTTGAGCTGCTGGTTCATTGCCTGGGCCTCGGGTGCATTCCAGAAGTTGTGGAAAATCGGCGTGATCACGATCAGGAAAACAGCGAACGCCAGCGCCACCAGGCGCGTCTTGAATCCGACGATCAGTGCGATCCCGCCGAGCAGCTCGATCGCCACCGCGATCGCCGCCAATACCTGGGGCATCGGCAGGCCCTTGGCAGGCGATGTAGCCCGCGGTGCCTTCAAATCCGCTCAGCTTGCCGAAGCCCGAATAGACGAACATCACCGCGAGCAACACCCGCCCGATCATTGCCAGTAGGTCCAGATGTCCTCTCATATCGCCTCCGTCAATTCGTTAGTTGAAATCGCCTCAGGCCGCGACCTGCCCGCCGCACTCCCCTCGCGCCTACAAATGCTACGAAACATGCGGCCCAACGTCGCCGAGGAAGATGTTACCAAATGATGCGAAAGCACCCACGCCGCCAACAGCCGTCGGCGGTCGATGCTTCCGTCGACGCTAGAGTTTATACGCGCGCTTCGCCAGCCCGTAGGCCAATTCGGGGGCAAGCTCGAACGCTTCGTCTTCTTCTATCTTGTGCTCGGCAACGAGTTGGGCAAGAAAACGGCAATCGATGCGCCGTGCCACATCGTGACGCGCTGGAATCGACAGGAATGCGCGCGTATCGTCATTGAATCCAACGGTGTTATAGAAGCCCGCCGTCTCGGTGACTTGCTCGCGAAAACGCAACATCCCTTCGGGGCTGTCGTAGAACCACCACGATGGGCCCAGGCGCAGGATCGGATAGTGACCCGCAAGCGGCGCAAGCTCTCGCGAATAGGCAGTTTCGTCGAGCGTGAATAGAATCAGCGTCAACTTCGGCTCGTTTCCGAAACGATCGAGCAGCGGCTTCAACGCGTGAACGTAGTCAGTCTGCGTCGGGATGTCGGCGCCCTTGTCGCGTCCGAAGCGGGCGTAGACCTGCGGATTGTGATTTCGCATCGACCCGGGATGCAGTTGCATCACCAGTCCATCGTCGAGACTCATTTTCGCCATCTCGGTCAGCATCTGTCCGCGAAAAATCTCGGCCTCGGCTGCTGAAGCCTTCCCGCTCGAGCACCTTGCCGAATAGCGCCTCGCATTCGCGTTCGCCGAGGTCCGACGTCCGCGCCGTCGGATGGCCGTGGTCGGTCGATGTCGCTCCCATCGATTTGAAAAATGCCCGCCGATTGCGATGCGCGGCAAGATAGCCTTGCCATGTCCCGGTGTCCTCGTTGGCGATCCCCCCGAGCTCGCTAACGTTCGCGGCGAAGCCATCGAACTCCGGATCGACCACCGGGTCCGGTCGATACGCGGTCAATACGCGCCCCTTCCATCCGCTGGAACGGATCTTCGCGTGGTGCGGCAGACGGTCCAGCGGCGACTCGGTCGTCGCAATCACTTCGATGTTGAAACGCTCGAACAGTGCGCGCGGACGGTATTCGGGCCGGCTGAGGCACGCATTGATCTGGTCGAATAAGCGATCGGCGGAGTCGGGCGACAGACGTTCCCGAATTCCGAAGACCTCGTGAAAGGCATGATCGAGCCACACTCGGCTCGGCGTGCCGCGAAAAAGGTGGTAGTTCGCAGCAAATGTGCGCCAGATCTTGCGCGCGTCCTGTTCCACCGCGCCGCCATCGCGCCGCGGAACGGCCAGCGATTCAAGCGCAATGCCTTGGCTGTAGAGCATACGAAAGACATAGTGATCGGGCGTGATGAACAGCGCCGATGCATTGGTGAATGGTTCGTTGTCAGCGAACCATTGCGGATCGGTGTGTCCGTGAGGACTGATGATCGGCAGATCCTTCACGGTCGCATACAGCGCCCGCGACAGACCGCGCTGCTGCGAATCGGAAGAGAACAGACGATCGGGATGAAGTAGCAGCGGAATCATTGGTCAACCTTTGGTTGGGTTCGATCGCTCACGCGGTACGGGCCACCATGCGCGCCGCGCCTTCGCGATAGAGACCGGCAAGGCTGTCGCCGACCTTTTGCGAAAAGCGCGCGTCGCTGGCAAGGTCGTCGCCGAATATCGCGCCGAGGCCAAGCAAGCCGCGCGCGAGCGCCTGCGGGTCGTCGCGCGCGCCGGACGCCACTCGTGCAAACTCCGCGGCCAGCGGGTCGGCCACCTTGATCGCGCGACCGTGCTCATCGACTCCGCTGACATAGCGCATCCATCCGGCTATGGCCAAAGCGAGACGGTCGAACGGACGACCGGCAGCGAGATTTTCACGGATGGTCGCCAGCATGCGCTGCGGCAATTTCTGCGAGCCGTCCATCGCAATTTGCTGGGTGCGGTGAGGCAGCGCGGGATTCTTGAAGCGCTCGATAAGCGCGTGTTGGTACGTGACCAGATCCACTCCCGCCGGCACTTGGACCGTCGGCGCGATTTCCTTCGCCATCATCTCGCGCATATAGTGGACGAACGCCGCCTGGCCAGCGACCTGGTAGATGAATTCGTGCCCCGCAAGGAAACCGAGGTAGGCAAATGCCGAGTGGCTCGCATTCAGCAGGCGCAGTTTCATCGCTTCGAAAGGAGCGACATCCGTGACAAACTGGGCACCGACACGGTCCCACGCCGGGCGTCCGGCGACGAACCGGTCTTCGATCGCCCACTGCTTGAACGGCTCGTGCATGACCGGCGCGGCATCCTGCAAGCCCAGCGCGCGATCGTTGTCGGCGATGTCGCTGGCGGTCGTGGCCGGAACAATGCGATCGACCATCGTCGATGGAAAGCTCGCGTGCTCATCGATCCAGCGCGCCAACGCGGGCTCGCGGGCCTCGGCAAACGCGAGGGTAAGTCCGCGTAGCAGTGCGCCGTTGTGCGGAAGGTTGTCGCAGCAAAGCACCGTGAACGGTTGTCCGTGCGAGCGCCTGCGTGCGTCCAGCGCGCTGGTCAGGAGTCCCACTGCGCTGCGCGGACGCGCGGAGTGCTGCAGATCGTGCACGATATCGGGGTGAGCGAGATTGAGCTTGCCCGTCGCGGGGTCGTGGCAGTAGCCTTTTTCGGTGACGGTCAAGGAGACGATGCGTGTGTCTCTCGATGCGAGACGCGCCGCGACGAGCTCGTATTCGTCGCTGAGGAAGAGAACCTCGCGGACGCTGCCGATGATCCGCCGATGCACGCCTGCCGGACTCTTTTCTACCGCGGTATAAAGGCCATCCTGCGGCGCCAGCGCGTCACGCACGTCGGGCGAACGCAAGCTTACGCCGCAGATACCCCAATCGCCGGGAGCGAGCGCCAGTGCTTCGTCGGTATAGATTGCCTGATGCGCACGGTGAAACGCACCGATGCCCAGATGCACGATCCCGATGCCCGCGCGCTCACGACCGTATGCAGGTACCGCGACCGCTGGCACCAACGCGACCGTCGCCAGCGTTGAAACAGAGAGTCGCGCCATTGTCTCGCCGCCTTCAGGCGGCCTGCGGATGTTCCTTGACGCGCGACACGAGCTGCGTCGGATTCACAAAGCGCAAGGCAATCAGCAGCCAGGTGAGTGTAACCAGCATGTAGACCATCGCCATCGCATCGACCGATTGCGGAGCGCGTACGCCGGCGGCAAAGACGGCGTAGTACAGCGCTACAACCAGCGTCTGCGAGTCCGGTCCTGCGGTCAGGAAAGTGAGTTCAAACAGCGCGATCGTGCGCACCAGCACCAACAGCGAAGCGGCGAGTATGCCGGGGCCAAGAAGCGGCACCAGTACGTGCCAGAACATGCGCGCGGTACCGGCGCCGAAAACTCGTGCGGCTGACTCGAGATTGGGATCGATCTGTTCGATGAAAGGCGTCATGACCAGGATGACGAATGGCGCCGCCGGGATCAGGTTGGCGAGGATAACGCCGTAGATCGTTCCCGCGAGCTGAAGCTTGTAGAGCACCGTCGCCAACGGAATACCGTAGGTGATCGGCGGCACCATCAGCGGCAGCAGGAACAAGAGCATCAGGAAGCGCTTCCCGGCAAAGTCGCGCCGCGCCAGCGTGTACGCCGCCGGCACGCCGATGATCAGCGCCAGCAGCACGACGGCAAGCACGACCTGCACGGTGACCCAAAGCACGCCGTCGAGCTGAAATTCCTTCCACGCGTCGGTGTACCAGTGGGTGGTCCAGCCTTCGGGCAGGAACGTCCCGAGCCATCGCTTGGCGAAGGAACTCGTCGCGACGGCGGCGATCATCAAGCCGACGTTGATCACGAACAGGGTCATGATGCCGAGCAGGAGGCCGCGCCAGGCGCGATCGAACCAGGTGCCCTTGTGCTGCATCAGCCCTTGCCCCCGGTAACAGGACCGCGATAGAAGAAGTTGCGCAGCCCCAGCACGCCCGCAACGATCAGCAACTGCACAAACCCCATGATCATCGCGATCGCCGATGCCATCGAATAGTCGTATTGCTCGAAGGCGGCCTCATACGCCGCGATCGATATCACGCGGGTCGGCCCCGCCGGCGAACCGAGCAGCACTGCTGAGGGAAACACCGAATACGCCTGCACGAACGCAAGGCAGAAACACATTGCGATTCCCGGCGCCAGCAGCGGCAGATAGACATGCCTGAACTGGGCCTTCGGATCCGCACCGAGCGTCGATGCGGCGCGCGCCAGCACCGGGTCGATTCCGGTGATGTACGAAAGGATCAACAGGAACGCGAACGGGAAGCCCGATATCACCAGCGAGATCAGCACGCCCCAGTAGTTGTGCGTCAAACGTATGGGTCCCTCGTACAGATGGAAGAATTGCAGGAACTGCGATAACCATCCCTTGGGACCGAAATAAGTGAGCATGCCTTCAGCGATCAGCACCGTGCCGAGCGTAATCGGAACAACCAAAATCGTCGTCACCCAGCGCTGGTAGCGCGACTTGACTCGCATCTTGTAGGCGATCGGCAATGCGAATCCGATGTTGATCAGCGTCGCGGGCAACGCCAGCTTCAGCGTCGTCCAGATCGTCGGCCACAGGTTGTCGGTGGTGAAGAAATGCGTGTAATTGGCGAGCGCCCCACCTTCTTTGGGATTGAACGAGAGCACCAAACCGTAAAGAAACGGATAGATGAAAAGCAGAAGCATGAACGCCGCGGCCGGCACCACCAGCAGCAGCGACCGGTCGAACGGCGCGCGAGCGAGCGCAGCGCCCGGCCTGGCAGTTACTTCGGCGCTCGCTGATCCCATGCTCGACTACTCGCCGGGATACACGAGGACACGTTCGACCGGAACGTGCACGCGCACCGCTTCGCCCATCGCGACATTGCCCGTCGCGCGCACGTGGAGCACCGTTCCCGACGCAGTTACCACATCGAGCAGCGAATCGCGCCCGCAGTACTCGACGTTTTCGACTCGCGCAGAGATGGTATTGAGTCCGTTCGGCCCCTCACCCAGCACGATCTCCTCGGGACGCATTGCCACTGCCGCACGTCCGTTGGCCAGTGGCTGCTTGCGCACGCCAGTAAGCCCCATGTCGCCGCGAGAAAGAGTCACCCGATTTCCCTCTTCGCGTTGTACGTCGAGTTCGATCACATTGCGGTAACCCATGAAACGCGCCACGTGCAGGTTGGACGGCTGCGCGTAAACTTCCTGCGCGGTCGCGATCTGCTGCACGACGCCGTCCTTCATCACCACGATTCGATCGGCGAGCGATAACGCTTCGTCCTGGTCGTGCGTCACATAAATCGTCGAACGACCCAGCTCGCGATGGATGCGCCTGATCTCCGCACGTGTTTCGAGCCTCAGCTTGGCGTCGAGATTGGACAGCGGCTCGTCCATCAAGATCAGCGGCGGCTCGATGACGATGGCGCGCGCGATCGCGACGCGCTGCTGCTGTCCGCCGGACAGCTGGCCGGGAAGCTTGTGTTCCTGTCCGATCAGTTGGACCAGCTTCATCGCTCGCGCAACCCGCGCGTCGGCATCGGCACCTGATATGCCTCGCATGCGCAGGCCGAAGCCGACGTTCTTGGCGACCGTCATGTGCGGGAACAGCGCGTAATTCTGGAACACCATGCCGAAGCCACGCTTCTCCGGCGGCAGCGTATCGATGCGCATCTCGTCCAGCCAGATGCTCCCGCCGGACAATGGCATCAACCCCGCGATGCAATTGAGCGCCGTCGATTTGCCGCAGCCCGAAGGACCTAGCAACGCGATGAACTCGCCTCGCTTGACCGTCATCGAAAGCTCGTTCAGCGCAGCGAAGGCGTGCCCTCCCGCGCCGGCGAAGCGTCGCGTAACGCCGTCGAGCCTCAGTTCACTGAAATCGTGTTTCATATCGGGCGCTTTCTAGAGTGGCATTGCTTTCGCTCTAACTGGAGCAGTTCACTCATTTCGTTCGCTCGATCAGTTCATTTGCCGGCCGATTGCGCGCTTCACTTGGTTTTCTTGGCGCCGACTTCGCTGTCCCAGCGCCTGAATGCCTCGACGACGGCTTTCGCTTCCAGCGTCGGGACATGCGGATACTGTGCCAGCCAGGTGTCATATTCCGGACGGCCGAATTCCTTGATCGCGTCCTGGCTTTCCTTGGGCGCCATCGACAGCGGCACATTCTTGACCGACGGGCCAGGATAGAAATAACCCTTGTCGTAGGTCAAGGCCTGCGCTTCAGGCGTCAGCAAATACGCCATCAGATCGAGGACGACGGCGAGCCTCTCGGCCGAAATGCCTTTGGGCACCGCCATGTAGTGCGCATCGTTGACCCAGGTCATGTTCTTGAACGCGGCCACTTTGTATTGCTTGGGCACGATGCCGAGGATGCGCGGATTCAGATCCCAACCCGTCATCGTCACCGTCATGTCGCGCGAGCCTTCGCCGAGTTCCTTCATCATCGCGCCAGTGCCCGTCGTGTAGTACTCGATGCAGGAATCGAGTTCCTTCAGAAACGCCCAGGTCTTGTCCCAACCGTTGACGGGGTCTCGCGGATCCTTGTCGCCAAGCAAATAAGGCAAGCCCATCAGGAACGTAAATCCAGGCCCTGAATTCGCCGGCCGCGCGTACCCAAAGCGATTGGGGTTTGCCTTGCACCACGCCAACAATTCGGCCGGACTCGTGGGCACCTGCTTCACTTTATCCGGGTTGTATTCGAGCAGCGGGCCGGCAGGCATGAAAGTCACAACCAGCGCCTGGCCTTGCGCCAGGTCCTGCATCTTTCTCGCTGCGGGCAGATAGTTGTCGAGCACGGCCGGAAACTTGGCAGCGTTGTCCGGAAGTATGTTGACCCAGAGCGACTGATCGATCCCTGCCGACAGCGCAACGACGCCCGTCAACACGAGATCGATGTCCGTGCGGCCCGCAGCCTGCATCGCTTTCAGCTTGCCGGCGAGTTCCGGCGCCGGCGCCTTGGTAAACGTCACCTTGGCAACGGTGCCCGGGTGTTTCGCCGCGTAGGCCTCGATCGCACCTTGCGTCAGCGCGAGATCGCCCGCCACATCGACGACATTTATCGTCACCGGAGTCTGAGCGAACGCATTCGACAGGACGCCCAGGATGGCGAGCATCAAGGTCGCTACGGCGAGGCGAGTTCGCATGCCAGATCTGTTCGTATCGTTTGTCAAAACGTCTCCTCCGACCAACCT
Source organism: uncultured beta proteobacterium (assembly GCA_963749795.1). Classification (GTDB taxonomy): domain Bacteria; phylum Pseudomonadota; class Gammaproteobacteria; order Burkholderiales; family Casimicrobiaceae; genus PALSA-1003. The sequence continues at coordinate 97,393 of CAVVOR010000010.1, read as the reverse complement.
ATTATCGCGCCGATGGCGCTGTGCTTTTCATTAGCGTCGCGGCCCCGACCGACAGGGCCGCGACGTAAATAACGACGCTACTCCGCAACGACTCTACTTGGTCTTTTGCGCGCCGACCTGCTGGTCCCAGATCTTGAATGCCTCGACCTGCGCTTGTGGCGGCAGCGACTGCGTATGCGGGAACTGGGTCAGCCAACCTTCGTATTCCGGCCGGCCATACTCCTTGATCGCATCCTGACTCGCTTGCGGCGCCATCGACAGCGGCACGTTCTTCACCGCCGGGCCCGGATAGAAATAACCTTTGTCGTAAGTGTAGGCTTGCGCTTCCGGCGTCAGCAGGAATGCCATGAGGTCGAGCACCACGGCCATCTTGTCTGCCGGGACGCCTTTGGGGACGACCATGTAATGGGCGTCGTTGACCCAGGTCATGCCCTTGAACGGCGTAACTTTGAAGTTCTTCGGGACGATACCGAGCACGCGCGGGTTCAAATCCCAACCGGTCATCGTCACCGTCATGTCGCGCGACCCTTCGCCGACTTCCTTCATCACGGCGCCAGTGCCCGTCGGATAGTATTCGATGCAGGAGTTGAGTTCCTTCAGATACGCCCAGGTCTTCTCCCAACCTTTGACCGGATCCTTCGGATTCGAATCGCCGAGGATGTAAGGCAGACCCATGATGAACGTACGTCCCGGGACCGGAGTTGGCGGGGCGGGCATAGATGAGACGGTTCGGATTTGCCTTGCACCATGCAAGCAGCTCAGCCGGAGTCGTCGGTGCGGTCTTTACCTTGTCGGGGTTGTATTCGAGCAGCGGCCCGGCAGGCATGAACGCGACTGCAATACCGTAGTTCCCGGCGAGTTCCTGCATCCTCGCTGCTGCCGGCTGATAGTTGGCAATCAAGTTCGGAAACTTCGCTGCGTTGGCCGGAAGCACCTGTTCCAGCACGCCTTGTTCGATGCCGGCCGCCAGAAAATCCGTCCCGGTCAACACCATGTCGATGTCGCTGCGTCCCGCGCCCTGCATCGCCTTCAGCTTACCGGGCAGTTCTGGTGCCGGCGCCTTGGTGAAATTAATCTTGGCGACGAGGTCCGGGTGCTTCTTCTGAAACAGTTCAATCGCATCCTGCGTCAACGCCAGATTGCCGGCGACGTCGACGACGTTGAGCGTCACTGGCGCTCTGGTCTGAGCGACGGCCGGCAGGGTGACAACGGCACCGATGGCCGAAACACCGATCGTCGCGGCAACGGCGCGCAGCAACGTACGCCGAGTGGTAGTCAACTTGAAGTTCGAGAATTTCACGGTACACCTCCTATTTGCTGAACGCGCCGCGGACCTCCGCGAGCGACGTCAAGTTTCGCTGAATCTATTTCGTCTTTTGCGCCCCGATTTCCTGGTCCCAGCGCCGGAACGCTTCGACCAGCGGCTTCGCGTCGAGTGGCTGCGTCTGCGGGCTCTGCGCAAACCACGCTTCGTACTCGGGACGTCCATATTCCTTCAGCACGTCCTGACTTTCCTTCGGCGCCATCGACACCGACACATTCTTTACCGCCGGGCCGGGATAGAAGTAGCCCTTGTCGTAGGTCAACGCTTGCTGCTCCGGCTGCAACAGGAACTTCATCAGGTCAAGCACGACGGCGAGCTTCTCCGGCGACAAACCCTTGGGCACCATCAGAAATTGGGTGTCGTTGACCCATGTCATGTTCTTGAACGCACCCACCTTGTACGACTTTGGCACGATGCCGAGCGCGCGAGGATTGATGTCCCAGCCGGTCATCGTGACCGTCATGTCGCGCGAACCTTCGCCGACTTCCTTCATCGTTGCGCCGGTGCCGGTCGGATAATACTCGATGCAGCTGTTGAGTTCCTTCAGGAATGCCCAGGTCTTGTCCCACCCTTTGACCGGATCCTTCGGATTCGCATCGCCAAGCAGATACGGCAGCCCTTGCAGGAACGTACGCCCCGGTCCGGAATTCGCAGGGCGCGGGTAGATGAATCGGTTGGGGTTGGCCTTGCACCACGCAAGCAATTCGGCAGGCGTGGTCGGCACTTGCTTGACCTTGTCAGGGTTGTATTCGAGCAACGGACCCGCGGGTGTGAACACGACGGCCAGCGCCTGATTCTCGGCCAGATCCTGCATCTTTCGCGCGGCCGGGAGGTAGTTGTCGAGCACGTTCGGAAACTTCGCCGCCTGGTCCGGCAGGATGCGCACCCAGAGCTGCTGCTCGATGCCGGCCGAAAGAACGTCGGTGCCGCCAAGCACGAGGTCGATATCGCTGCGTCCGGCACCCTGCATCGCTTTCAGCTTGCCCGGAAGCTCGGGTGCCGGTGCCTTGGTGAAATTGATCTTGGTGACGACATTGGGATACTTGGTCTGATAGGCCTCGATCGCGCTTTGCAACAACGCCAGCGCTCCGCCGACGTCGACGACGTTGATGGTTACTGGATTCGCGGGCATGGGTGTGGGCTGCGCACGCACCGCAGGCCCCGTCGTCGACATGACCGCGGCGACCACTGTCGCAAGGACTGCGGTGAGGCGACGAGCGTGCGATCTGCCTGACAGGGTTGTTGAACCATTCATCAACTGCTCCTCCTTTTTTTATGCCGGCACGCCGGATCGGCGTCCCATGCAATTCCCTGAACTATTTCCTCTGGCGCGTCGTGCTACGCAGCGCGCGCGCTTTTTCTACCATTCGGCCCACGCGGACGCCGATCACCTTCTTCGCCGCGAGCAGCTCCGTCCAAACCACGTTGAAATTCCTTGGTCACTCGCGACAAATGCCGATGCATCGCTGCGCGGGCGGCCGCGGGATCGTGCGCCGCGACCGCGCGCACAATGGCTGCGTGGTCGCGAATCGTCTGCTCGGCAAGATTGTTGGTGTGAAAGTGCTGCTGCATCCGTCCCCAGAGTTCCGCCCGCTGATTCCACAAGCCCGTCGACCACCAACTCGAGCGAACTGTTGCCCGTCGCCTTGGCCAGTCGCAAGTGGAAGTCGCGATCACTGTCCTCGCGTACAGCGAAGTCGTCGATGTGTGTCGCCATTCGCTCGACGCTCTGGCGTAACGCGTCGACATCCGCCGCCGAAGCTCCTTCGGCGGCCAGCGCTGCAATCTCGCCTTCGACCACTTTGCGTGCGCTCAACAATTCGAACGGCCCCGGCCCGATATCGCTCGCGCCCGCCGCCGGCGGCTGCTTGGCCAGCACGAAAATGCCCGTGCCGACGCGAACCTCGACCAGACCGCCAATTTCCAGCGAAATGATCGCTTCCCGTACCGAGGCCCGACTGACCCCGAGCTTGGCCGCGAGTTCGCGCTCCGCAGGCAAGCGCGAACCCGGCGGGAATTCGCCTGCGAAATGAGTCCAGCAATTTGATCCGCGATCTGTCGGTACAAGCGTCGCGGCGCGACCAACTGCAGGGGCACGGGGTATTTCCTCCGAACGGATGGCGTCCGATTTAGCTGCCGGCCGCGCGTCCTGCGGGCGCCGTCGCGCTTTGGACGCGCATGTTAGCGGCAGCGCTTATACTGCTGGTCAAGTGGTCGGACCACCGTACCAGACTATTCGCCCAACGCGATTCAATCCCGTCCTTCGCCTTTCAAATTATCGCCTATCGCCCCATGAAAATAACCCAATGCCGCGTTATCGTCTGCTCGCCTGGACGCAATTTCGTCACGCTCAAAATCGAAACCGATCAGGGCGTGCATGGCGTGGGTGATGCGACGCTTAATGGCCGCGAACTCTCGGTCGCCTCCTATCTCACCGATCACATCGTTCCAGCGCTAATCGGCCGCGATCCGGCGCAGATCGAGGATATCTGGCAGTACCTCTACCGCGGCGCCTACTGGCGGCGCGGCCCGGTGACGATGAGCGCCATCGCCGCCGTCGACACGGCATTGTGGGACATCAAGGGCAAAGTCGCGCAGCTGCCGGTATATCAGTTGCTCGGCGGCAAGAGTCGCGACGGCGTGATGGTTTACGGACACGCCAACGGCAAGGACATCGCCGCATACACTCGATGAAGTCGAACGCTACATCGATATGGGGTACAAGGCCATTCGCGCGCAGTCGGGCGTGCCGGGCCTCGCCTCGACCTATGGCGTGTCCAAGGACCGTATGTACTACGAGCCTGCCGATGCCGCGCTGCCGACCGAGAATATCTGGTCGACCGCAAAGTACCTTGATCACGCGCCCAAGCTGTTCGAGGCAATTCGCGCGCGCTTCGGCTTCGAACACCACATCCTGCACGACGTGCATCATCGGCTTACGCCGATCGAAGCCGCGCGGCTGGGCAAGTCGCTCGAACCGTACCGCATGTTCTGGATGGAAGATCCGACGCCGGCGGAAAACCAGGAAGGTTTCCGCATCATCCGCCAGCACACGGTGACGCCGATCGCCGTCGGCGAAGTGTTCAATACGATCTACGATTGCCAAACGCTCATTACCGAGCAACTCATCGACTTCATCCGGACGACGGTCGTACACGCGGGAGGCATCACGCATCTGCGCCGGATCGCGCATCTTGCCGAGCTCTATCACGTTCGCACGGGCTCGCACGGGGCGACCGACCTGTCGCCGGTGTGCATGGGCGCGGCTCTCAATTTCGATTCGTGGGTACACAACTTCGGGGTGCAGGAATACATGCGGCACACGCCGGAAACGGACGCGGTCTTTCCGCATTCCTATTTTTTCAAGAACGGCTACATGTACCCGGGTGACGCGCCGGGTCACGGCGTCGACATTGACGAGAAGCTCGCCGCGAAGTATCCGTACAAGGCGAGTTCATTGCCCGTGAACCGCCTGGAAGATGGCTCGATGTGGAACTGGTAGCTGTCAGCGTCGTCTGGCCGCGTCGGTGCTGTCCAACGGCGGACTTACTGCTCGGCGATAAAGTGTCCTGACTTGCCGCCCGACTTTTCCAGCAGACGCACCGCCTCAATACGCATGCCGCGGTCGACCGACTTGCACATATCGTAGATAGTCAGCAAACCGACCGTCACCGCGGTCAAAGCTTCCATTTCGACCCCCGTCCGATCGAGCGTCTCGGCGGTCACTTCGATCGTTACAGCGTCTTCTGCAAGAGTAAACTCCACCGCAACGTGCGTTAGCGGAAGCGGATGGGCCAGCGGGATAAGATCCGAAGTACGTTTGGCGGCTTGTATGGCGGCGATGCGGGCAACGCCCAGCACGTCACCCTTTTTTGCCGCCCCGGCGCCAATCATCCCCAAGGTCTCCGCCCGCATCACGATACGGCCGCCCGCGCGCGCAACACGTCTGCTTACGTCCTTGTCCGCGACGTCGACCATATGCGCCTGACCAGCCGCGTCAAAGTGGGTAAACTGCGCACTTTTCCCTTTCCATCGCGCCGCTCCTGAAACTTTGCGCGTTCGGCGGCAATCATAGCACCATGCCTGCAACGCATTTTTCGTCCGGCCGGCGCAGCATCTGTGCGTTGCTCGCGCTGACGATCGCCTTTGCGCCAATCGTCCACGCTCAGCTCGTCCTGCCTGATCTGGGCGACCCGGCCCAACTGGCTCTGTCGGTTCCGCAGGAGCGCAGGCTCGGTGAATCGATCATGCGCGACGTGCGCATGTCGGGTGGATATCTGAATGACCCTGAGGTCAGCGACTATCTGAATCAACTGGGCAATCGCCTGGTTGTCGCGATTCCCGGCGCGCCTTTCGATTTTGAGTTCTTCGCGGTCAATGACTCCTCGATCAACGCCTTCGCCTTGCCGGGTGGGTTCGTCGGCATCAACACCGGCCTTATCCTTCTGACACAGACGGAATCGGAACTCGCCGCGGTGCTGGCCCACGAAATCTCGCACGTGACGCAGCACCACATCGCACGGACGATTGCCAGTCAGAAGGACGCCATGCTGGCGACTCTCGCGGCGCTAGCCGGAGCGATCCTTGCCGCACGCACCGGAGGCAGCAGCAGTGGCCAGATCGCGCAGGCGGCGGCCGCGGGCGCGCAAGGCCTGGCGCTGCAGATGCAGATCAACTTCACGCGGCAGAACGAGCAGGAGGCCGACCGGGTGGGCTTCACTCGACTCGAGGCTGCGGGCTTTGATGTCTATGCAATGGCGACCTTCATGGAGCGATTGCAGCGTTCCACCCGTTTCCTCGAGGGCAACGTACCGTCCTATTTACGTGACCACCCGGTGACGTACGAACGCATCGCCGACGCTCAGGCTCGCGCGCAAGGCAAACCATTCCGGCTGGTGAAGGACTCGCTGGACTTCAGTCTGGTGCGCGCGCTAGTGCGCAGCTACGAGGGCACCGCCAAGGATGCGGTCTTGTACTTCGAGGATGCGCTGGTCGAAAAGCGCTACAACGACGCGATTGCGGCACGCTATGGCTTGGTCGCCGCACTGGTACGCGCCGACAATCTCAAGCGCGCGCAGGTCGAGTTGGCGACACTGCAGAAAGTCGCGCCTCCGCATCCGATGATCGAAGGCATGGCGGGACAAGTGTTGGTAAGGTCGGGACAGCTCGACGCGGCGATCGCGCGCTACGAATCGGCTTTAGCGCGTTATCCGGGCAAGATGCAACTGATCTACGACTATCCGGAAGCTCTGTTGAGGAACAATCAACCGGCAAAGGCCATAGCGTTCCTTTCGGATCAATTGGAACATTACCCGTCCGACGGACCGCTGCATCAGCTTGCCGCTCGCGCCTACGCGGGGCTCGGCAAACAGATGCTGGAACACCAGCACCAGGGCGAGTATTACGCTTGGCAGGGCAATCTGCCGGGCGCCATAGACCAGTTCGAGATGGCGATCAAATCCAAGGACGCCGACTTCTACCAGTCGTCGGTCGTGGAAACTCGCATTCGTGCGTTGAAGCAGGAACTGAGCGAGGAAAAGAAAAGACCGGGTGAGAGCGGACGACCCGGCTAGGGCCGCCCGCGCACCATCGGCCGGCTTACCGCGCGTCAGGCTTTGCCGGAGGCCGGAATAAAGCGCTGCGCAATGCCATTGTTGCACCAGCGCTGGCCGGTCGGGCGCGGGCCGTCGTCGAAGACATGCCCCTGGTGGCCGCCGCAGCGCACGCAATGGTATTCGTTCCTTTCGTAGATCAGCTTGTGATCGGTTTTTTGCGCCAGATGCCCGGGGATGCTGGTGAAAAAACTCGGCCACCCGGTGCCGCTGTTGAATTTCATTGCCGATGTGAAGTGCGGCAGGCCGCATCCGGCGCAGACGAAGACGCCAGGCCGTTTTTCGTCGTTCAGCGGGCTGCTGAAAGGATATTCGGTCCCTTCTTCGCGCAGCACGTTGAACCTGGCAGATCCGAGCTGTTGGCGCCATTCTGCGGCAGATTTCTCCAGTGGCGCCGTCGACAATGTGATGTCGGCGTCTTTCGCCAGCAGGTCACGCCAATGATCCTGCAGCTCAGCTACATTAAGGCGCTCGGCAGGATTCTGCGCCCCGACTCCGAATGCGCGCCCGGAGCCCACCGCAGTCAGCGCCGCTGTGAGCGACAAGCCTGCCAGAGAATTCAACATCTTTCGTCTTTCCATGCCAGCTCCTGCGTTAGTAGTCCAGTCGGTAGTCCCTTTGACCGCACGATCGCGAAAAGATTTTGCCACGGACGCCTGTGAGTCGCTCAGTCTTCCTTCGCCCTTACACCCGACGGCTCGCGCCAGGAGCCGGCGCGCACGAACGCCGTAGCCGCAAATGCACTAAACTAGACACCGACGTGGGCCATGCGGGATCCATCGTTACTCGCAGGCTGCACTGCTGACCATAGATCGGAGCGTCCATGTCACTCAGACTTCGCCATGCCCTGATCGGGCTCGCCAGCGCTCTCACTGCTGCTACGGCCGCCGGCGCAGACATGACGCTCTTCGAGTTCCCCGATTTCGGGGGTCGCCGCATTGTGGTTCACGGCGTGGTCGCCAACTTCGACCAGACAAGTTTCAACGACCGTGCGGCGTCGATCGTGATCAACTCAGGATACTGGGAAGTTTGCACCGACGCCTACTTTCGTGGTCGCTGCGTGCGGCTCGGCCCTGGTGAATATCGTCAACTCGGACAGATCCTCTCGGCCAACATCTCGTCGGTGCGTGAAGTCGCCGATACCAACGCAGCCGCGGACTCGGCGCGCATCGAATTGTGGGAGCACCGGGAATTTGGCGGGCGCTCCATCACGTTGACGTCGAACACGCCCAATTTCGATCCGATCGGCTTCAACGATCGCGCCGACGCGGCGGTTGTTTATTCGGGCGTCTGGCGCCTGTGTAGCGACGCGGAACTGCAAGGCAATTGCCGCGACCTGCTGCCAGGCCGCTACAACGATCTGGGCGCACTGGGCGGCAAAGTGAGTTCGGCGGCGATCATCAGCGGCGGCGGCGCTTACGTCCCATCACCATCGAGGCCCGCGCCGCCTCCGCCGCCACTTCAGAGGCCTTCGGCGCCGCCGGTGTACCAGTCGCGCGCAATCCTGTTCGAGCAACCGGGATTCGGGGGTCGATCGATGATCATCGACAGCCAGGTGTTGTCGGACTTCGACCACACCGACTTCAACGACCGCGCAGCATCGTTACGTGTTGAAGGCGGGTACTGGATGTTCTGTACGGACGCGCGCTTCCAGGGAACATGTCGCACATTCGGGCCCGGCGATTATCCGCAGCTGCCTTGGGATATCAACGACAAGATTTCATCGGGTCGACGGATCTCCAACGACTACCCTTACAACCAGCAGCCAAACTGGGGCCACTGACATCGTGGGGTCGATTTGACGTTGCCCGATCGTGGTGGCGCCAATCCGGCGTTAGCGGCGCGCTGACATGCCTCTCGTCGATGACATCGCGGGGCTTCGCCGGATTTTGACGCGGTCCCGCACGATGGCGGTAGTCGGCCTGTCGGCGAACTGGTATCGGCCGAGCTACTTCGCGGCCAAATACATGCAGGATCACGGCTACCGCATCATCCCCGTCAATCCGAATTATGCCGCGATCTTGGGTGAAACCTGCCACGCCGCATTGACGACCATTGCAGACAAGGTCGACATCGTTGACTGCTTTCGGCGACCGGAGGAAATCGTGCCGATCGCGCGCGATGCCGTGGCAATCGGGGCGAAGGTGCTATGGATGCAATTGGGGATTCGCAACGACGAAGCCGCCAGGATCGCGATCGATGGAGGTCTCGACGTCGTCATGGACCGCTGCGTGAAAATCGAATACGCGCGCATCATGGGCGGATTGAACTGGGCTGGCGTAAATACCCGCATCATTTCCGCCCGGCGCCCGGCTTAGGCACGACGCAACCATGCCTGATCGCAAATTCGGTTTCGACACGCTATGCCTGCACGCGGGCCAGATCCCGGATGCGGCGACCGGCGCGCGCGCGCAGCCGATCTATCAAACGACGTCGTTCGTATTCGACAGTGCCGACCACGCCGCGAGCCTGTTCAATCTACAGACCTTCGGAAATGTGTATTCACGCATTTCCAATCCGACGGTTGCGGCGCTGGAAGAGCGCGTCGCCGCGCTCGAAGGCGGTCGCGCTGGCCTTGCCGCTGCCACGGGGATGGCGGCGCAGATGACAGCGCTGCTGACGCTGGCGCAGAACGGCGATCACATCGTCGCCTCGCGCACGCTCTATGGCGGCACCTATTCGCAGTTCGCTGTGACATTCGCCCAATTCGGAATCGAAACTACGTTTGTCGATGCTGATGATCCGCAAGCTTTTGGCGCGGCTATCCGCCCGAACACGAAGGCTCTCTACGCCGAAACTATCGGTAACCCTCAGCTCAATGTGCTCGATATCGCTGCCGTCGCGAAAGTCTCGCATGATGCCGGCGTCCCGCTGGTGATCGACAACACGCTTGCATCGCCCTATCTGTGCCGGCCGATCGAACATGGCGCCGACATCGTCATTCATTCGGTCACCAAGTATCTGGGCGGTCACGGTACGACGATGGGCGGCGTCATCGTCGAGTCGGGAAAATTCGACTGGGGCAATGGCCGCTTTCCGCAGATGACGACGCCATCGCGTGGTTATCACGGCGTTATTTTTCACGAGTCGTTCGGCGACTTCGGATTCACCATGAAGGCGCGCATGGAAACCATGCGCACACTCGGGCCGACTCTTTCACCGTTCAGCGCCTTTCTGCTGCTGCAGGGAATCGAGACGCTGCATCTGCGCATGCCGAGGCACTGCGAGTCCGCGCTGGCGGTTGCGCGGCATCTCGCGAACGATCCGCGCGTCGCATGGGTCAACTACCCCTCGCTCGAAGGTAACCGGTATCATGCGTTGACTGAGCGTTATCTGCCGCTTGGCGCAGGAGGCATTCTCACCTTCGGATTGAAGGCAGGGTCCAAAAGCGGCGGTGCGGCGGGCGAACGCTTTATCGAGGCTGCCCAGATGCTGTCGCACTTGGCGAACGTCGGCGACGCCAAGACCTTGGTCATTCATCCTGCATCGACCACGCACCGACAGCTGAGCGAAGACGAGCAGCGATCCGCGGGCGTTTCGCCGGAAATGATCCGACTGTCGATCGGGCTTGAATCGCTCGATGATATCCTTTGGGACATCGATCAGGCCTTGGATTCCGCAACCGCATGAACCCCGAACAGTCGGCCGCCGGCGCACCCGTCATGGGGAAGCAGGAGCGATGAAGTCCGCTCGTTACGCTTCACTGGCGTGGCCTTGGGTAGGCTTGTTGTTGTGCCTGGCGCTCCTTGGGCAGGAGCACATTCGCGAATTGGCCGGTCCGGACAGTTCGCTCGCGATCTACCATCTCGCGCTGATGGTGCTCGGCGTCACTTCGCTGGCGCTGGTCCTGTTGCCGCCGCGCAGGATTGCCTACGGGCTCGGTTTCCTGGTGTGCGCCGGACTGATCACGTACGCGCTTTACCTGCAGTATGGAATGGGGCTCGAGCCTTGTCCGCTGTGCATATTTCAGCGGATCTGCGTGATTGCGATGGGGTTCGTCTTTCTCGTCGCCGCGATCCGCAACCCGGGTCAGCCGGGTGCAGCGGGAGTTGCATTGCTGCAGCTGCTGATCGGCGGGGCTGGCATTGGGTTCGCGGCACGCCAGGTGTGGTTGCAATCGCTGCCGAAGGACGAAGTACCGGCGTGCGGCATGGGCCTTAATTACATGCTCGATACTCTTCCCTTCACCGACGTCATCCGCAAGGTGCTCGAAGGCAGCGGCGAATGTGCGGAAAAAGGTTGGGTGCTCCTCAACGTTTCGATCGCCGGCTGGACGCTGGTATTTTTTATCGCCATCATCGTCGCCAGCTTCGCGCTGATTCGCAACGACTAAACAGTCGCAGCCTTTGCGTTGCGGTTGGCTTCGCCAACCTTCGCGGAAGGATTGGTCGGTGCGGAGTCCGTCAGGCATCCGCTTCTCTCGATGAATCCGGCCCAGAACGCGGGTCGCGATCAACTCGCGCGCAAAAGGCTCGCAATGCATGCAGGCGCTCGGCGATCAGTGACTCCTGGTAGCGGTAGCTCATCTCCTGGCCCATCGGCACGAGTATCGACAGCGATTGTCGGCGGCAACGGTCAGCAAGCTCTGAAAACTGGTCGATCACCGAATCGAGGCGTTCGCGAGCCTCGGGATCGCAATGCCGGGCCTCGGGCGCCGCCGTCGCAATTTCCTCCACCGTAATGCCCGGTTCGAACAGCCGCGGTATCTCCTTTTCTATCCGCACTCGATTGGCGTCGATGCGCCACAGCCTGAAGCGGTGCCAGACCGCCATTGCATTGAACAGCAGCGAAAAACCGAAGATGAGCTGCAGCCAGCGAGCCGTCGGCATGATGTCGATGAACCAGGGCACATGCGCACCGACGACATCGGGTCCACCGCTGTCATAGTAGCTCTGGGCAGCCGGCGCGATCGGCAGCCCGTTGACACTCGCCTGTTCATGGTTCACGCGAAGGAAATCGGGGAAAACTTCCCTGAACCCCGTAATCAGCCCCTGGATCACCGAATCGCGGGCGCATCCGTTGCCGATCACCAGTGTGTCGACTTCGATGACGCGCTTGTCGGCGGGCGGCAGATCGAGCAGCGGGTCGTAGTAGCCGCTATGTATCGTGCCGACGCGAGCGTACTCGAGATGGTGCGCCAGCGATTCGATGCCCGCCATGTCTACAATTTGGAGTTTGCGATCGCGAACGGCCCCGACGACGAGCTGCGCGTCCTTGTTGATCACCATCGCCGCGAAATCCAGAGACCCGCTTTGCACCATCGCCAGTTCTTCATCGAACGTGTGCAGAGATGCATTCACATCCAGTCCCTTGACCCGGGCCAGCAACTGGCGCACGACGCGCTCGGTCCCGCTGCCAGCGGGCCCGATACCCAAACGCTTCCCCCGCAGATCCGCCAGCGATCGGACTCGGTCTGCGTCCCGTCCGAAGATCAATAAGGACTCGGGCGCGCCGAGTCTTCCGATCAATTGCAGCCGCGGCGTAGTGGGCCAATCCAGGCCATCTTGAGCCAGCGCGAATTGCGCGCTGCACGACGCTTTCGCTGCCGCCAGGCGATTGATATTGTCGACCGAGCCTGCGGTCGCGATATTCGTGACGTGCCCCCGCTTCGCCTGCACGACGTCCGCCAAACGGGCGATGACTGCATAGTAGTTACCGCTCTCGGTACCGGACAGGAACGTGATTTTCACGTAGGAGAAATCGGGATTGCGATCGTAGAGTGCGGCGGCGACAGCGATCACCGCAAGCACAGCGAACAGGATCGCCGTCTTCAGCGCGGGCGGAAGGTTGCCGCCCCAGCCGATCGCGCGGCGCATACGGCCGGAACGAACACGAGCCATCAACTATCCCTCGACGAGTGCATGGGTCGACCTCTCGCGCGCAAAGGCACGACGCCGATTGCCGATGCGACCGAGCGCAACCGGAACGGCAGCGGGTCAGCCAACGAGTTGCTTCTCGTAAAAGATGCTGAGCGGATCTTCGACATAGGTTCCGAAGGGCGGGATGCGTCGAAATCCTGCCCGCTCATACAAGCCGATGGCCTCGAGCTGGTAGATGCCCGTCTCCAGGCGAAGCTGCGTGATATTCTCGTTCGCCGCGTGCGCCGCCAATTGATCGAGCATCTTTTTCGCCAAGCCGAGTCCGCGGAAGGCTGGACGAACATACATCCGCTTCAACTCGCCATACTCGGTGCCGTAAATCTGTATGCCGCCGCAGCCCGCGGCAATTTCGCCGTGACGAGTAACGAAAAAAGCGACGCCTTCGCGCAAGAGTTTTTCGACCGAGTAACCGTGCCGGCTCTTCACTGGATAGAGCGGCGCCATGTGCGCTTCGAGTTCGGCAATCAGCGCCATCGCCTCAGGCGTGTCAGGGCGCTCCCGGGTGATGATCGTTGCCTTCGGCGATTTCATGCTTGGCAGCGAGCGCGTTTCGGCGAACTCGTGGCAAAGAGTCTATAGGCCCTTGGCGCGCTCGTATCGATACCGGCCCGGCTCGACGTGTCCAACCGGCCGGAAACCGGCTCGCTCGAGAACGATGCGCGACGAGATATTGTCGTCGCTGACGTGTGCAATGACGCGCGTGACGCTGGACAAGCGCAGCGCCCGCTCGGTGAGGGCGCGCGCGACCTCGGTCCCGTAGCCCTGGCGTCTCGCTTCGGGTACCACCGAATATCCAATCTCAACGACGCCATCGGCAGCCGGTGGACCGAAGTACCCGGCGGCACCGACCAGCCGGGCGGCTTCCTGCGCATTGGCCGGAAGAATCGCGTACCACGCATACCAGCCCACGCTCTGCGGGCTGCTCTCCTCGTAGCGCGACAGAAAAAAACTGATGGCGCTGCGATCGTATTCGCCTGGTGGCCAACTCGACGGAACCTCGGCGTTGAGCAGTAACGCCAATTGCGATGGGTCGTCGAGTTCCGTACGCAGATGCACCATGCGGGCAGCGATAAGGTGCAGGCGAAACGTATAGAGGACCAAGTCGTCATCAGGTATCGGTAGCATGTCGCGCCGGTTCAAGCCGTTACTATGGACGGATATTTCCGTCACTCTTTCGATTCTGCTAGCGAGGTTGCATCCGGATCGCGCCGTCCAGCCGTATCGTCTCCCCGTTGAGCATTTCGTTGCGCACGATCTCTGCGACCAGCGACGCGAATTCAGCTGGACGCCCCAGTCGTGGCGGGAACGGCACCATCTTGCCCAGCGAATCCTGAACTTCCTTCGCCAGACTGCCCATCATCGGCGTTTCAAAAAGGCCCGGCGCAATCGTCACGACGCGAATCCCGTAACGCGCGAGTTCGCGTGCTATCGGTAGTGTCATGCCGACAAGGCCGCTTTTGGACGCGCTGTACGCGGCCTGTCCGATCTGGCCGTCGTAGGCCGCCACCGAAGCCGTATAGATGATGACGCCGCGCTCCCCGCCTCCATTCGGCGTGTTGACGCTCATCACTTCGGCTGCCAGGCGCGTCATGTTGAACGACCCGATCAGGTTGATTGCAATGGTGCGCGAGAATCCGGCGAGCGTATGCGGCCCTTCCTTGCCGACCACTCTCTCGCCGTGTACCACACCAGCGCAGTTGACGAGGCCATGCAGTCCTCCGAACGCCGTCGCGGCCGCCGCGATGGCCGCTTTTGCGCTCGCTTCGTCGGTCACGTCAGTCTTGACGAACTTCGCCGCAGCACCGAGTTCGGCCGCCATGGCATTGCCTTCCGAGTCCTTGACGTCGGCAAGGACGACCTTGCCTCCCGCGGCGACAACCATCCGCGCTGTCGCGGCGCCAAGGCCCGAGGCGCCGCCCGTAATCACAAATACGCTACCGCTCAATTGCATGCGCTCTGCTCCAATGGATTTGGTTCGACATGACTCCGATCAGCGCCTGTTCCACGCGTGCGTCGCGACCAGCAACGCCCACCGAAGCGAAGGCTATTTCTCTTGCGCCTTGAACACGGTTGTCGCCGCGGAGACCAGGCTGGCCAGATCGGAGAGATTCGACGGCACGATCAAGGTATTGTTGGTCTTGGCGAGATTGGCGAACGCCGCGACATATTGTTCGGCGACTTTGAGATTGACGGCGTTGATGCCGCCGGGCGCATTGATCGCTTCGGCGACCTGCCGGATGGCTTTCGCGTTGGCCTCTGCGATCGACGATATCGCCGCGGCTTGACCTTGCGCCGTGATTGATCTCGGCTTGCTTGACGCCCTCCGATTGCGCGATCGCCGCGGCGCGCGCGCCTGCCGCGAGGTTGATCTGCTCCTGCTGCCTCCCTCCGAGGTCGCGATCACCGCGCGCTTCTCGCGCTCGGCGGTGATCTGCGCCTGCATCGCATGCAGGATCTCCTTCGGCGGTGTCAGATCCTTGATCTCGTAGCGCAGCACCTTGACGCCCCAGTTCGCCGCCGCCTGATCCAGCGCCGCGACCACCAGTCCGTTGATGTGATCGCGCTCCTCGAACGTACGGTCCAGCTCCATCCGGCCGATCACGCTGCGCAGCGTCGTCTGCGCGAGCTGCGTGATCGCGACCATGAAATTGCTCGAGCCGTACGATGCGAGCTTCGGATCGGTCACCTGAAAGTACAGGATGCCGTCGACCTGCAGTTGCGTGTTGTCCTTGGTGATGCAGATCTGGCTGGGAACGTCGAACGGAATCTCGCGCAGATCGTGCTTGTAGGCGACGCGGTCGATGAACGGCAGCACGAAGTTGAGCCCGGGCGCCAGTACTGCGTGGAAACGCCCGAGGCGCTCGATGACCAGCGCGTGTTGCTGCGGCACGACACGGATCGTCTTGAGATGATGATGATCGCCACGATGAACAGCGCGATCGTTACGGCCGAAAATCCCGTCAGCATTGAAGGCTCCATGGTCGGGGACACTCTAGATAAACTTGGCGATATTCTTTAACCCGGTCGCCGGTCGGACAGAAGCAGCACCGAACCACGCGTGGCGACGATGTACATCGTCTCGGCGCTGCGGCGTCGTCCGGCGTGGCGAGTTCGGCGTCCCAGGTGCTGCCGCGATAGGCGACCCGCGCCGTGCCGTCCGGTCCCCAGGCCTGCACGTGCACCATCTGCCCGACGTCGAGCGACGCCTGCAGCGGCGGCATGGCGCCGCGCCGCCCCGTTTCGATGCGCAACGAGCGTGCCGACACGCCAAGCACGCCCGCGATCAGCCACTGATCGGCTTCGCCGGAGCCAAACCATGCCGCGACGCCGCCGCAGGCCAGCGCGAGCCGACAACGAGCAAATAGAACGTTCCCGATAGTAACTCGGCGGCGATCAGCGACCGCCGCCGCGATCCACCAGATCCAGTAACTACTCATCACCCGCTCCGAGTCGACCACTGTCTCAAGGATACAGAGCATTGGCAAGGATTGATCGCGCCGGGGTGGCCGCGTCGGACGCTTGTGCAGCATGCCGATCCGCGACCCCATGTTGGGATATAATTAACTCTTTCTGATTCATACGCTTTCGCGACGTCTCGTCGGAGACTCGCATCATGCCGATCTACGAATATCGCTGCTCGCGCCTGCGGGCATGAGCTCGAAACGCTGCAAAGCTCTGGCCGACGCGCCACTGGTGACCTGCCCCGCGTGTGGCAAGGACGCACTGAGCAAGTCGTGTCCGCGGCGGGTTTCCAGCTCAAGGGCAGCGGCTGGTACGCCACCGACTTCAAGGAATTCGGGGGCGAAGCCCGCGGCGCAGGCCGGCAAGGACGCTCCGAAGCGGAAACCAAGCCTGACGCACCGGCCGCCTCGGCACGCCAGGACTCCGGCAGCGGCAAGGTGGAATCGAAGACCGAAGCCAAAACCGAGACCAAAGCCGCCGACAAGGCAACCGCTTCGGCCAGCACCACCAGCACGACAGGCTCCTGACCTCGTGCGCCCCGAAACGCCTGGCCGCGCCATGAAGCGCTACCTCATTGCAGGCTTCTTGGTCTGGGTGCCGCTCGGCATCACGATCTGGGTACTGCAACTGCTCGTGTCACAGCTCGACCAGACGTTGCTGCTGCTGCCGGCGCGTCTGCGACCCGAGGCGCTTGTCGGATTTCACATTCCCGGCCTCGGCGTCGCTGCTGAGCTTTCTGATTCTCTTGCTCACCGGCATCGTCGCGGCCAACTTTTTTGGCGCGCGCCTGATCGTGCATCTGGGAATCGGTGCTCGGCCGCATTCCGTTCGTCAAGTCGATCTACTCGAGCGTCAAGCAAGTCAGCGATACCTTGCTCTCCGACAGCGGCAACGCGTTTCGCAAGGCGCTGCTGGTCGAATATCCCTATCAAGGCAGCTGGACGATCGCTTTTCAGACCGGCACGCCGGCGACCGCTGTCGCGTGACAAGCTTCCCGGCGAACACGTCAGCGTGTACGTGCCGACGACGCCGAATCCCACTTCGGGTTTTTTCCTGATGCTGCCGCGCGCGCGCGTGCACGAACTGGATATGACAGTCGACGAAGCGCTGAAGTACATCATCTCGATGGGAGTGGTCGCCCCCAAAGCGCATTCGGGCGCTCTGCGCGCCGCCGCCGCACACCCGAAATCCGTCTACAGCCGCGAAATTGACCGACGAGGGCTGCGGCGCGCCGTCGAGACGGCGCCGCATTTCTCGTCCACCTAAACAGTATCATCGAGCAGCGCGTCATCGAGCCTGCTCCCAGCCTCGATCCTCGCAGTCACTCGTAAATTCGCCAGAAGAATCTTGCAGGAGCACATTGTGAAACGCACCGACTACTGCGGCCGCATCGACCGCCAGCGACTGGGCCAGACCGTCAAGGTGTGCGGCTGGGTCCATCGCCGCCGCGATCACGGCGGCGTCATCTTCATCGACCTGCGCGACCGCGAAGGCCTGGTGCAGATCGTCTGCGATCCCGACCGCGCCGCGACCTTCGCCATGGCCGAAACGCTGCGCAACGAATTCGTCATCGCGCGTCACGGGCCTCGTCCGCCCGCGCCCCGAGGGCACGGTCAATCCGGATCTGTCCACCGGCGAGATCGAGATCCTCGCGCACGAGATCGAACATCCTCAACGCCGCGCTCACGCCGCCGTTCCAGCTCGACGACGAGAACCTGTCGGAGACGGTTCGGCTCGAGCATCGCGTGCTCGACTTGCGCCGGCCGGCGATGCAGAAAAACCTTATGCTGCGGCACAGGGCGTGATGGCGCGCGCGCCGCTACCTCGACGGCACGGCTTCGTCGACATCGAGACGCCCATCCTCTACAAGTCGACGCCTGAAGGCGCGCGCGAGTTCCTCGTGCCTTCACGCATCCACCACGGACAGTTCTACGCGCTGCCGCAATCGCCGCAACTGTTCAAGCAGATGCTGATGATGGCGGGCTTCGACCGCTACTATCAGATCGTCAAATGCTTCCGCGACGAGGACCTTCGCGCCGATCGCCAACCCGAGTTCACGCAGATCGACGTCGAGACGTCGTTTCTCGATGAGCTCGATATTCGCGACGTTGATGGAAGGCCTGGTGCGCACGATGTTCAAAGAGACGATCGACGTCGACCTCCCGCATCCGTTTCCTATCATGACCTATGCCGATGCGATGCGCGACTACGGCTCGGACAAGCCCGACCTGCGCGTGCCGCTCAAACTGACCGAGCTCACCGACCTCATGAAGAAAGTCGACTTCAAGGTTTTCCGCACGGCGGCCGATCTGGCCGATGGACGCGTCGCCGCGCTGCGCGTGCCCGGCGGCGGCACCCTGACGCGCAAGGAGATCGACGACTACACGACGTTCGTCGCAGATCTACGGCGCCAAGGGACTCGCCTACATCAAGGTCAACGATGCCACCCAAGCCAACGAGGAAGGACTGCAGTCGCCGATCGTCAAGTTCCTGGCCGCCGATCGTGCTGCTGGAAATCGTCGAGCGCACAGGCGCGGAGACCGGCGACTTCATCTTCTTCTGCGCAGATCGCGAAAAGGTCGTCTGCGATTCGCTTGGCGCGTTGCGCAGCAAGCTCGGACACGATCGTGGCCTGGCGCAGGCGGGTTGGCAGCCGCTGTGGGTCGTCGACTTCCCGATGTTCGAATTCAATGACGAGAGCAAAACCTGGGCAGCGCGGCATCATCCGTTCACCGCGCCGAAGGACGGCCACGAACACCTGTTCGAGACCGATCCGGGCAATGCGATCGCCAAAGCCTACGATGTGGTGCTGAATGGTTGGGAAATCGGCGGCGGCTCCGTGCGTATTCATCGCCAGGAAGTACAGGCGAAGGTATTTCGCGCGCTCAACATCAGCGCCGAGGACCAGCAGAAAAAATTCGGGTTCCTGCTCGACGCGCTGCAGTACGGCGCGCCGCCGCATGGTGGCATCGCCTTTGGGGTCGATCGAATGACGGCCATGATGGCGGGCGTCGACCAGATTCGCGACATGATCGCGTTTCCCAAGACGCAGCGCGGCCAGGACTTGCTGGTCGATGCGCCGTCACCGGTCACCGAGCAACAGTTGCGCGATCTGCACATCCGCGTGCGAGCGAGCGACGCGGCCAAGAGCAACTGACGCAGTCCAGCAGCAGAGTCCGGCGCAGCGCTGGATCTGGCGATGATCAGTTGTCTGACGGTCACTCGAAAGGAACGCTGGGCGAGCCTGCAGCTCGCGGTCGCCGACTACCGGCGGCAGACTTGGGGCCCGCGCGAACTGGTGATCGTCCACGATGGCGACGCCGAGTTCGACGCGCGATTGCGGAATCTGGAATCTTCCCCTGCTGCCCCGATTCTGATCCATCGGGAGCCCGGGCCACAGCCGCTTGGCGCGCTGCGCAATGCGTCGATCGCCGCTGCGAGCGGAGACATCGTCTGCCAGTGGGACGATGACGATCGCTACCATCCGCGACGGCTGGAATTGCAGTACGCCGCCATGCGCGTCGAGGGAAGCGACTGCTGCTTTCTCACCGACCAACTTCATCTGTTCGCGCGCGACGGTGCAGCTGAACGTACGATGTATTGGGACGACTGGAATCTCGAAGTTCCTCCACTCAATCTGATTCAAGGCACGCTGCTGGCCAACAAAAGCGCGCTCGGCCACTATCCGTCGCTCGCGCGCGGCGAAGATACCCCCTTCGTTCTGGATTTGATCCAAAAGGGTCGCAAGCTTACGCGCCTGCGCGAACATGCGCTGGCTCTACATCTATGTCTTCGACGGACGCAACGCCTGGGACTACGAGCACCATGCGGCGATAAGCGCGTGGAAACGTCTGCGCGGCGCGCGCCTGATGGCGCTCGAGGGCGAGCTGCGTGCTCGGCTCGGGGAATATTCCCCGTCGCTGGGTCGCGTCGCAATGCCGTACGACGGCGGCGAGCTGGTGTTCGGAGCGGACTGATCGTCGGCGCGCCAGAAAGTCGGGCACGACCTTAACTAGCCGAGAAATTGCCGCGCCAGCACATTGTAAGTCGTGTCTTCGGAACGGATGAAAGCTTCGGTCAACAGGCCGGCGTGAAAATCGGTGAAGTCGGTGCGCCCCTCGTCCCACCACAGATGCGCCCACAGATGCATGCTGTAGATATCGGTGAAATCAGGATCGAAACCGGTGAGCATGGTGTGCAGGCCCTCGCGGCGTGAACCCGTGCCGATAGAAGAAGCGTTGCGGCAGGACGTGCACCGCCTCAGGCATGTCAGCCCAGATCCTCGCTGCTTCCTGCGTCGAATGCCGATCCCAGCTGCCGTCATATACCCGGCGCATGCGCTCGAGCCACGTGGCGGCAAACCGGGCCCGCTGGACGACTCATGATGACCGCATTGCAGAGCGATGGATGCAGGATGCCGAGCTTGTCGGGCAGCGGCGGCTCCTCACCCAGCACGAAATCGTGCTGGAACAACCGCGCAGGCAATGACTGGACAAAGAGCGTATCCATGTCGGCGTAGATGCCGCCGGACTCAAGCAACACCTGCAGGCGGATGAAATCGGCCTCATGCGCGTACAGCCAGCCCGACGCGCGAATGATCCTTGCTTCGTCGGACTCGTCAGCCGCGCGAATCATCGGCGCTTGCGGCGTCTTGCTGAGGCGGCGCAGCGTCAAATACGGCTTCACGCGCTCCCACCACTCGCCGTAGGGTTCGTGACGATAGTGGAAATGAATGTTGTCGGGCCGATTGACCTGGCGGCACGATTCGAGACACAGATAGTGGGCGACGTGGAACGGCGCGTCGCTGTTCGCGCAAGCCAAAGACGAAATGATATTCGTTGGGAATATCAGCCATGAATGGCCGCCAGCAATTGCCGCGTGACGATCGGTTCGGCGAAGCGATTGATGATGCGCTCGCGGGTCAGAGTCGCGGCGTCGAGTTGATCCATGTAGCGCGCCACCATCCGTCGCATCAATTGACCCGCACGCTGCCCGTCGGCGATCGCCCAGCGTTGGGTTGCCTGGTAGGACGCGTCGGGCCGCCACCCGCTCACCGGCTGCATCGAATAATCGATCAGCCCCGGGTAGTCGGCGCCGAGGTAATCGAGCTGTCCTCCCCATCCAGTGATAATGATCGGCTTGCCCAACGTCGCTGCGTCGTACGCGCCGAGACCCCAGCCTTCGCCGTGCGTCAGCGAAATATAGCAATCGCCGACCGAATGCAGCACATCGATAGTTCGTCCGCTGATGTCGTCGGCGGCGAGCAAGGCGATGGACGCCGCGCTGCGATTCGTCGCCGCATGAGCTGCGTCGACAATCGCTCGCACCAGCGCCGGAATCGATGCGCCCGGCTGCGCGTCGGTGGCAAAGGAACTGGGCGTGGCGGATGTCTTGATCAGCAGCGTGACCTTGTCGCTTCCACTGAATTGCCGCGCGAACAGAGCCACGAGATCGACGATCGCCTTGCGCGGATCCCAGACGCCGATGGTATAGAAAACAAAATGATCATCCGGGATGCCGAGCGTGCGGCGCAAGCTCATCTTTTCGTCGGCCGTCACCGTATTCCACGCGTGACGCCGGATGTGCGGCACCGCGCTGCACGTTCGCAACTCCGCCTTGCGAAAAAATGCTGACATTCATCGCGCATGGGACCAATACCTTGTCTGCAGTCGCGAGCAGCGGCGGCCAATGACGCGGCAACGCATCGGTCTCCCAAACCGTGTAACCGATGTTGCGTTTTCCGGGCTCAGCCAGACGCGGCCAATGCTCGGGGACCGTGTGCATGATCACGGTGTCGTATGGGATCTTGCGCGTCAGCCCGTGCGCCAGCGCGGGCAGATCGGCCAGCGCGGAGTCGCCGCCCGCGGCGGCGCGCGCCAGCGGCAACTGGGGCAGTCCGTGCTCCGGTCGCCACGTCGTGTCGGCCGGGCTGCCGAGAAACGAGGGTTGCCACCACACAGGCACCCCCGCGTTGTGCAAGCCGCGGAGATACGCGACGGCAGCGAGCCCGTAGCCGCTGCTGTTGGCGTACGAGATATACTTGATTCCGACCGTCATCATCCCGTCGCCGGAAGCGGTGCGCGATTGTAGCAGGCCACCCCTGCAATCGACACCAAGGTTTTCGGCGGTGCGGCGGTACAATGCGCGCATGAACAGGCGTTACCTTTTCAAGGTGCTTTGCCTTGTCACATCACTCGTCGGCCTCCCGATCGCGGTCGATCACGGCAGCGACGCGCAAGCGAAGAGCACGGAAGCGCAGGTCACGGTCCACGTCGACGAATTGCCGTCGAACGCGCGAACAACGTTGAAGCTGATCAAGGCCGGAGGGCCATTTCCGTATGAGCGCGACGGAGTCGTTTTTCAGAATCGCGAGCACGCCATTCCGCACCAAGCCCGCGGCTACTATCACGAGTTCACGGTGAAGACCCCGGGCTCACACGACCGCGGTGCGCGCCGCATCGTTTGCGGCGGAGAGTCGCAATCGCTCGACGACTGCTATTATTCCGACGACCACTACCGTTCTTTTCGAAAGATAGTCCGATGAAGGTGCCCGATCTTTCTCAAGCCGCCGACGCGGGCGTGCATGAATGGTCTGGGGCCACGGATCAGCTCAAGTCCGCCGCTAGCGTGGCGAAGCTGAGGTTCTGCGAGGTCGACCTGCACGGCGTAGACAACAAAGCTGCGTTGCTTGCCGCTTTGGCGAAGTCGCTCAACCTGCCTGAGCATTTCGGCAACAATTGGGACGCCTTGGCGGACTGCGTCGAGGATACCGACTGGCTGGGGCGGACCGGCATCGTGATCGTCACGCGCCGTAGTTCGGGCTTCCGCAAGGCGCACGCCAAGGATTGGACGACGCTGTCCGACATCCTCGGCGAGGCGGCGGAGTATTGGCAGGAGCGGCACAAACCATTCTGGGTTTTTGTTGCCTGAAGAACGGACGTCCATTCGCATCGGCCGAATCGATCGGCCCTAGCGGTGCGCGCATGAACGATTCATCGGGTATCACGGAAAATCAAACGCACAACGACAAGATCCCGGTATCGACGCTGGTGCTCGTCTACTCCGTCGATCTCGACGTCCTGATGCTGGAGCGCGCCGATTTTCCAGATCACTGGCAATCGGTAACCGGAAGCCAGGAGCGAGGCGAATCCCTGCTGCAAACGGCCACGCGCGAACTACGCGAAGAGACCGGCATCGACGCCGACGAGTACGGCGGCCTCACCGATTGGCAGCTATCGAATGTATACGAAATCTTTCCCCGTTGGCGGCACCGCTATCCCGCCGGCACCACGCACAACACCGAGCACGTCTTCGCCCTTAAAGTAGCCGCGCAGATTGCGGTGCGCCTCAATCCACGCGAACACCTGTCGTACCGGTGGGTCCCGTGGCGTGAAGCAGCAGCGATGTGTTTTTCCTGGTCCAATCGCGCTGCGATCGAGCAATTGCCGCAACGATCGCGATTGCGATTGCTGCCCCAACATTCGACGCCCGCAAGGAGAACGTAATGCAACTCCTGCCCCGCTACGACGGCCAAACGGCGCGCATGCACAGCCGCTGCCTTGCTGGCGTTGCCGCTTATCGCCGTTACCGCAAGTCCGCACGCCGTGGCGCAGACTCCCGTAGCGCTCGCCGCAACCAAGGTGACCGTCTCTGCCTCGTCGACGGCCACCCCCGTCGCCAACGATCGCTTGCAGGCGTCGCTGCGGGCAGAAGCTGAAAATGTCAGTCCGGCAGCAGCATCAGGTCAAGTCAACGCGACGGTGGCCAAGGCGCTCGCCAGTGCGCGCGCGGTCTCCGAGTGAAAGTCGCGACCAGCGGGTTACTCCACGCAGCAGATCGTCGAGAAAGGCAAGCCCTCACGCTGGCACGTTGCCCAGACCATCACCCTCGACGCGGCCGATTTCACCGCGGCCTCGGCGCTGATCACCAAACTTCAGGACGACGACGGTCTCCTGCTTTCGGGACTGGCATTTTCGTCTGCCGAGCGCACCCGCCGGGACGCCGAGGACGGCGTCACTCAGCAGGCATTCCGCGGCTGGCAATCGCGCGCGCAGCAGGCCGCGCAGGGGCTTGGTTTCGGCAGTTGGCGTCCCGGTCACGTGACCGTGCAGACCAGCGACGGAGGACGGCCTATCCGATGCTAAGCGCCCAGGCATCATCGAGTTGCCCAGCGGCGCGCCCGTGGCGCTGGAAGCAGGAAGCACCGAAGTGACGGTGACGGTGAGCGGCGAAGCGATGCTCGACGCCGCCAAACCGCCTCGCGACAAGTCCCCCTAGCCGAGCGTCGCGACGAGCCCGTTGCGTCGAAGTCGCACCTAGCGCCGTGCTGCCGATCATTTTCTCCGGCCGCACCCACTGGTCGAACTGCTTCTCGCTGACGTAGCCCAGTGCCAGCGCGGCTGCCTTGAGCGTCGTTCCTTCGCGATGCGCTTTTTTCGCAATCGCCGCGGCTTTGTCGTAACCGATGTGCGGGTTGAGCGCAGTCACCAGCATCAGCGAACGCTCGCAGCAATTCCTTGATGCGCTTGCGATTCGGCTCGATGCCGCGCGCGCAATGGGCGTCGAAGCTTGCCATCCCGTCGGCGAGCAGGCGCATGCTTTGCAGCACGTTGTGGATGATCAGCGGACGGAAGACGTTGAGCTCGAAGTTGCCCGATGCGCCGCCGATATTGATCGCGACGTCGTTGCCCAGCACTTGCGCTGACGACATCGTCAGCGCTTCGCATTGGGTCGGATTGACCTTGCCCGGCATGATCGAGCTGCCGGGCTCGTTCTCCGGAATGGCGATCTCGCCCAGACCCGAGCGCGGCCCGCTCGCGCAGCCAGCGCACGTCGTTGGCGATCTTCATCAATGCGGCTGCGAGCGTCTTCAAGGCACCGTGCAGATTGACCATTGCGTCGGCAGCCGCCAGTCGCCTCGAACTTGTTCGGCGCGGAGACGAACGGCAAGTGCCGTGTAGCCGCAGCGATGTCGGCGGCGACGCGCGCGCCGAATTCGGGATGCGTGTTAAGTCCCGTACCCACCGCCGTGCCGCCTAGGGCGAGTTCGAAGCACATGCGGCAGCGCAGCCTCGATGTGTGCCGCGCGCAGTATTCGAGCTGCGCGGCATAGCCGGAGAACTCCTGGCCCAGCGTAAGCGGCGTGGCATCCTGCAGGTGCGTGCGGCCGATCTTGACGATGTCCGTGAACGCCGCCGCCTTGGCTGCCAGTGTCAGTCTGCAGCGCGTTCGAGCGCAGGCAGAAGATCTCGCGACATCGTCGTTCCGCCGCCGCGATGTTCATCGCCGTCGGAAATACGTCGTTGGATGACTGGCCGCGATTGACGTCGTCGTTCGGATGCACGAGGCGGCCTTCGCCGCGCGATCCGCCGAGGATCTCCGAAGCGCGATTGGCGAGTACCTCGTTGACGTTCATGTTGGTTTGCGTGCCGGAACCGGTCTGCCAGACGGCGAGCGGAAACTCTTCGCGGGATGGCGCCGTCGAGCGCCTCGTCGGCACGCCGCGACGATCGCATTGGCCTTCTTCCGCGTCGAGGAGCCCGAGCTCGACGTTGACGCGTGCAGCGCTGCGCTTGACGATCAGCATCGAGCGGATAAGCGCCGGCGGCATCTTCTCGGTGGAGATGCGAAAAAATTCGAGCGAACGCTGCGTCTGCGCCCCCCAGAGTTGATCCGCCGGCACCTCGATCGGGCCGAAGGTGTCGCGCTCGATCCGGGTGGACGTCCGAGTCATCTGCCCTCCTGTCCAAGAACAAGAATGGGGCACCGAGCCCCTTTTCGTTCGTCTCGCTGTCTTGTCGGCCTTACGCGGCCGGCGCCGCTCGCGAATCCGCCGTCGCGGTCTGGCGCGGGCGCCGCGGCCGCGTGTGCGGCGTCTTCCGTCGCGGCCTTCATCGACAGTCGCACGCGGCCCTTCTCGTCGGCCTCGAGGACCTTGACCTTCACTATCTGGCCTTCCTTGACGTAGTCGGAGACGTTGTTGACGCGCTCCTTGGCGATCTGCGAGATATGCAGCAAGCCGTCCTTGCCTGGCAGGATTTGCACGATCGCGCCGAAATCGAGCAAACGCAAAACCGTACCTTCGTAGATGCGTCCGACTTCGACTTCGGCGGTGATGTCCTCGATGCGTTTGCGCGCCGCATTGCACGCGTCGGCGTTGACCGAGGCGATCGTGACCATGCCGTCGTCCTGAATGTCGATCGTGGTGCCCGTCTCCTCGGTCAGCGCGCGGATCACCGCGCCGCCCTTGCCGATGACGTCGCGAATCTTCTCCGGGTTGATCTTGAACGTCATCATCCGCGGCGCGTGCTGCGAGATTTCGGTGCGCGCGTGCGGCATCGCCTGCTGCATCAAACCGAGAATATGCATGCGGCCTTCGCGTGCCTGCGACAGTGCGACGCGCCATGATTTCTTTGGTGATGCCCTGGATCTTGATGTCCATCTGCAGCGCAGTGACACCGCGATCGGTGCCCGCGACTTTGAAATCCATGTCGCCCAGATGATCCTCGTCGCCGAGAATGTCACTCAGGACGGCGAAGCGGTTGCCTTCCTTGATCAGGCCCATCGCAATGCCCGCGACGTGCGCTTTCAGGGGAACGCCAGCATCCATCAAGGCAAGGCTGCCACCGCACACAGACGCCATCGACGAACTGCCATTGGACTCGGTGATCTCGGAAACGACGCGCATCGAGTAGGCAAACTCGTCGGCTGACGGCAACACCGCCGCCAGCGCCCGCTTCGCCAGCCGACCGTGACCCGACTTCGCGCCGCTTCGGCGTGCCGACGCGACCCGTTTCGCCCGTCGCATAGGGCGGCATGTTGTAGTGGAGCATGAAGCGTTCGCGATATTCGCCTTGCAGCGCATCGATGATCTGCTCATCGCGCGCGGTGCCCAACGTCGCCACCACCAGCGCTTGCGTCTCGCCGCGGGTGAACAGCGCCGAACCGTGCGTACGCGGCAATACGCTGTTGCGAATCGAAATCGGTCGGACGGTGCGGGTATCGCGGCCATCGATGCGTGGCTCTCCCGACAGGATCTGATTGCGGACGTGCTTGGCTTCGAGTTCGAACAGGAAATTCTTGACGTGATTGGCGTAGCCCGGTGCCGCGTCGGCGGGAATGCACTCGGCCTCGACTTTCGCGCCGATTTCTTTGAGGCGCTGCTGCCGTTCCTGCTTCTGCTTCAATTCGTAGGCGCTCTTCAGTTCCGCTTCGGCGACCTTCGTAACGTGGTCGACCATCGCCTGGTCCTTGGCAGGAGCTTGCCAGTCCCACAGCGGCTTTCCAGCCTCTTCGACCAGTTCGTGAATCATGTTGATGACGGCCTGCTGCTGTTGGTGGCCGAATACGACGGCGCCGAGCATCACTTCTTCGCTCAGTTCCTTCGCTTCCGACTCGACCATCAGCACCGCGACCTCGGTACCGGCGACGACGAGGTCGAGCTTCGATGTGGTCGTGAGTTCCGTCTTGGTCGGATTAAGAACGAATTGGTCGTCGACATAGCCGACCCGCGCGGCGCCGATGGGGCCGCTGAACGGTATGCCCGACAGGGCGACTGCGGCCGACGCACCGATCATCGCGGGAATGTCCGGGTCGATTTCGGGGTCGACCGACATCACGGTGGCGATGATCTGGACTTCGTTGTAGAACGCATCGGGAAACAGTGGGCGCAACGGCCGATCGATCAGGCGGCACGTGAGAGTCTCCTTCTCCGAAGGCCTGCCCTCGCGCTTGAAAAATCCGCCGGGAATGCGTCCGGCTGCGTAAGTCTTTTCCTGATAGTCGACGGTCAGCGGAAAAAAATCCTGTCCGGCTTTGGCGGTCTTCGCAGCGACGACGGTAACCAGTACGACGCTGTCGCCCAGGCTGACCATCACCGCGCCTCCGGCCTGGCGGGCGATCTCTCCGGTTTCCAGCGTGAGCGTATTGCGGCCGTACGATATGGATTTCTTGATTGCGGTGGGCACGTTTATCCTCGGATTCCAGAAACAACAACGGCCGCGTCAATCACCAAATATCGCTTGGTAGCTGAGGCGGCCACTGTCGGATTGTAGGGGGTAGGTGCAGCGTGGAGCACGATGAGTTAGTCCAGGCTGATTTGACACTGCGCCTGCTTAGGACGCAGCGACCTTCGGTTGGGCTTGCCTATCCTTGGTACTTGCGCCTGCTACTTGCGCAGGCCGAGCTTTTCGATCAAGCCGCGATAGCTCTCTGCGTTGCGCGTCTTGAGATAATCAAGGAGTTTCCGCCGACGCGATACCATGCGCAGCAGACCGCGCCGCGAATGATGATCCTTGACGTTCGCCTTGAAATGATCGTTGAGACCGTTGATGCGCGCCGTCAGCAGCGCGACCTGAACCTCGGGCGAACCCGTGTCGCCCTTGGCCCGCTGATGATCAGCGATAACCTTGGCTTTCTCTTGAACCGTGACTGCCATGCTCTATTGCTCCAGACTTCGCGAAAGGGTGGAATTGTAACTCGAAAAGTGCTTTGGATTCAAGCCGCTCGCAGTCAGACCATCAGTTGCCCTGACGCTCCTCCAAAGGCGCAGATTCAGCGGAGGTGCCACGCAGGTCCCACTCGAGTCGCATTTCACTCGGCGGCGCTGCTGACCAGGCGCTTGGGCCTCGCCGCGCCGGCGTGGGCGACAGCCAGACCCGCAAACGCACCATTCGCGTACGCGCGATAGACTCCATCCGCCAGCCCGTCGCGGGCGATGACCTGGCCTTGCGCAAAACGCTGTGCGTCAACTGCAAGCAGGTCCAGCCTCGGCAGCCCAGCCAACAAAGCGTCGGGCGAAAGAAGCTCAGCGTCGCGCTCGGTTTCGCTCATCAACGCCAACGCGTCCAGTTCGCGCGCGTGGGCGATATCGAATCCGCCGCTTACTACACGTCTCAACGCAGACAGATGCGCTCCGCAGCCGAGTGCCGCTCCGATGTCCTCGGCGAGCACGCGGATGTAGGTGCCTTTGCCACAGCGCACCGTCAGATGCACCTCCGGGTCGCTCCATCCTTCCAGCTTCAGATCATGAACGACGACTTCACGCGCTACGCGCGGTATCTCCACGCCTTCACGCGCGTACTCATAGTAGTTTCGACCCTGGTATTTGAGCGCCGCGTGCCTGGGCGGCGTCTGACTGATCGGCCCGGCAAAGCGCGGCAGCACGCGCTCGATGTCCTGACGCGTGATGCGAACAACGCTGGTTTTGACCGGCTCGCCCTCCGCGTCGCCGGTCGTCGTCGTCACGCCTAGCCTGATCGTCGCCTGGTAGGTTTTGTCCCCATCGAGCAACACCTGAGCAAACTTGGTGGCTTCGCCGAAGCATACGGGCAGCAAGCCCGTCGCAAGCGGATCAAGCGTTCCCGTATGGCCAGCCTTCTCGGCGCGATAAAGGCGGCGCGCCTGCTGCAGGGCGGCATTGGACGAAAGCCCCAAGGGCTTGTCGAGCAGGAGCACGCCGCTCAAGGGTCGACGCGGTTGCCGTCGCGGTGCGTTCATCCCTGGCGTTCGCGACCCGCCGCGCGGATCAAGACGAGTGCTTGCGATCTTCGGCGATAGCATCGTCGATCAGTTTCGACATGCGCAAGCCGGATTCGATCGAGTCGTCGTAGGTGAAATGAAGTTGCGGCACCGAATACAACTTCAACCGGTGCGACAACTCGGTGCGGAGGTACCCCGCCGTGTGCTGGAGCGCCTCGACTGCGGTTTGCGCCTGCTCCTTGCCGGCGAGATGCGTGAAGAAAACCTTGGCATGCGACAAATCGGAAGTAACTTCCACCGCCGTCAGCGTGACCATGCCGATGCGGGGATCCTTGATATGCAAGCGCAGCAGATCGGCCAGTTCACGTTGGATCTGGTCGCCCACGCGCTGTGCGCGCTGTGTATTTTTTTTCATGGCTAGCCCGGCCCGCCAATTCACCGGGTTGGGAGCCTCCCGCCGCGCGCGGCGAGCCGGCTCCTGCCCGGGACAGCGTTCTACAACGTACGCGTTACCTCGACGATCTCGTAGGTTTCCAATTGGTCACCAACTTCGACGTCATTGAAGTTCTTCAGGGATAGACCGCATTCAAAACCTGCCTTGACCTCGCGCACGTCATCCTTGAAACGCTTGAGCGAGTCGAGTTCGCCATCGAAGATGACCACGTTGGCGCGCAACAGGCGCACCTTGGAGCCGCGGCGTACCAGCGCCTTCGAGCACGTAGCACCCGGCGACCGTGCCGACCTTGGAGATCTTGTAGACCTCGCGCACCTCGACCAGGCCAAGCTGACTCTCTTTCTTCTCCGGAGTGAGCATGCCCGACAGCGCCGCCTTGATCTCATCAACCGCTTCATAAATGATGTTGTAGTAGCGGATGTCGACGCCGGCATGTTCAGCGAGCTTGCGAGCTGCTACGTCGGCGCGGGTGTTGAAACCAATGATCACCGCCTTCGACGCCAACGCGAGGTTGACGTCCGACTCGGTGATGCCACCCACGGCGGCATGGACGATGTTTACCTTCACCTCGCCCGTCGACAACTTGGTCAGGGCATTCGCCAGCGCTTCATAACTGCCTTGGACGTCCGCCTTGACGATCAGCGCCAGCGACTTGATTTCGCTCTCGGCCAATTGCTCGAACATGTTCTCGAGCTTCGCCGCCTGTTGCTTGGCGAGCTTCACGTCACGGAATTTTCCTTGCCGAAAGAGCGCAATTTCGCGCGCCTTGCGTTCGTCGCCGAGCACCATCACCTCTTCGCCGGCGAGCGGCACATCGGACAAGCCCTGGATTTCCACCGGAATCGCGGGACCTGCCGCGGTAACAGCCTTGCCGGTCTCGTCGGTCATCGCCCGCACCCGGCCGAACACCGCGCCGGCAAGTACGATGTCGCCGCGCTTGAGCGTGCCCGAATGGACGAGGATGGTCGCAACGGGACCCTTGCCTTTGTCCAGGCGCGACTCGATCACGATGCCTTTCGCCGGCGCATCCTTCGGCGCCTTGAGTTCGAGCACTTCGGCTTGCAGCAGGATCGCGTCGAGCAGATTGTCGATCCCCTTGCCTGTCTTGGCCGAAACTTCGATGAACTGCGTATCGCCACCATATTCCTCGGGTAGCACGCTTTCGGCGACCAGCTCCTGCTTGACGCGGTCGGGATTGGCTTCGGGTTTATCAATCTTGTTGATCGCGACCACAATCGGCACGTTGCCCGCCTTTGCGTGTGCAATCGCTTCCTTGGTCTGTGGCATCACGCCATCGTCGGCAGCGACGACCAGCACGACGATGTCGGTGACCTTGGCGCCGCGTGCGCGCATTGCCGTGAACGCTTCGTGACCCGGCGTATCCAGGAAGGTAATGACGCCCTTGGGCGTCTCGACGTGATAGGCGCCGATGTGCTGGGTAATGCCACCTGCCTCGCCGCTCGCAACGCGAGCACGGCGGATCGTGTCGAGCAGTGACGTCTTGCCGTGATCGACGTGGCCCATGACGGTGACGACCGGAGGACGCGGCAGGATTTCCGCCGAGCTGGTCTGCGCGGTTTCAGCAAGCAGCGAATCGGGATCGTCGAGCTTGGCGGCAACAGCCTTGTGACCCATTTCCTCGATGACGATCATCGCCGTTTCCTGGTCGAGCATTTGATTGATGGTCACCATCGTGCCCATCTTCATCATCGTCTTGATGATTTCGGCGGCTTTCACCGACATCTTGCGCGCGAGATCGGCGACAGTGATCGTCTCGGGCACCGCGACTTCCCGCACCAGCGGCTCGGGAGTACCGCGCGACTTCCTCGTGTTCCTCACCATCTTCGCGATGATGCTTGCCGGTCTTCGGCTGTTTCCACCCGGCAGCGCCCGCGCCGCCGGTGACATCGCCGCGGAGCTTGAGCGCGCGACGGCGCGCAGCCTCTTCCTGGAACGCCGTGGCCGACGGTTTGCGCGATGGCTTATCCTTCTTGGCACCAGGCTTGGCCAGCGGCTTATGCAGCGTGCCTTCGGTCTTGGCTTTGGCTTCGCGGTTTGGTGTCGGCCTTGGCGGTGACAGCGGGCTGCGCAGCGGCATTCGCCGCAGCAAGTGCCGCTGCAGCGGCCTCGTTCGCTTCGGCGACTTTGGCGGCGGCTTCTTCAGCCTCTTTTTCTTTCTTGGTCTTGCGCTTTTTCGCCTGCTCCTGCTTTTGCTGGATTTCTTCCTGCTGTTTGGCGATCAGCACGGCGCCTTTTCGGGCCTCCTCTTCGCGTGCCGCAACGTCCGCGGCGGTGAGCAAAGGCTGCGGCGCAGCGGGAACAGCCTCTTCGGCGGCAGGCGCGGCATCGGCCCCGTCTCGCTTGACGAAAACGCGTTTCTTGCGCACTTCGACCTGAATCGTGCGTGCCCGGCCGGTGCTGTCTGCGGCCTTGATTTCGGTCGTCTGCTTGCGCGTCAGCGTGATCTTCTTTTTCTGCTCCTGGCCGCCGTGCTGCTTGCGCAGGTAGTCGAGCAGGCGCGTCTTGTCCTGTTCGGATAGTTTGTCGCCCTGCTTCTTGTCGGCAACACCGGCGGCAGCGAGTTGCTCCAGCAGCACGCCTGCGGGCATCTTCAGCTCGGTCGCAAATTGATCGATTGTTGTCTGGGCCATGTTTCTTCTCCTACCGCGCCTTCCGGCTCGGTACGCTCGGTACTACTCCGCGTGCTCCGCGTTTTCAAACCAGTGCGCGCGCGCCTTCATGATCAACTCCTGCGCACGCTCGGCGGACAGACCCGTCAGTTCCACCAACTCGTCCACGGCAAGATCCGCCAGGCCGTCACGGGTGGTGATGCCCTTTTCGGCAAACAAGCCCGCCGTCTCGGTGTCCATGCCTTCGAGGTTGAGCAAATCTTCGGCGACATTGCCAACCGATTCCTCACGCACGATCGCTTCCGTCAACAAGGCGTTGCGCGCGCGGCTGCGCAGTTCATTCACCGTCTCCTCGTCGAACGCTTCGATCTCAAGCATTTCGTTCAGCGGCACATAGGCGATTTCTTCCAGCGTGCCGAAACCTTCCTGGATGAGGATGTCGGCGACTTCCTGATCGACGTCAAGCTTGTCGATGAACAAGGCACGGGTCTTTTCGCTCTCGACCTGATGCTTCTGCTGAGACTCCTCGACGCCCATCAGGTTGATTTCCCACCCGGTGAGCTCAGAGGCCAGTCGCACATTCTGTCCGCTGCGACCGATAGCCATCGCCAAGTTTTCTTCGTCGACTACCACGTCCATGCTGTGCCGCTCTTCGTCGACGACGATGCTGGAGATCTCAGCCGGCGCCAGCGCGTTGATCACGAACTTGGCCGGGTCCTCGGAGTACAGCACGATGTCGACGCGTTCGCCGGCCAGCTCATTGGTCACGGCGGTGACGCGGGAACCACGCATGCCGATGCAAGTGCCCTGTGGATCGAGCCTGGGGTCGTTCGACTTGACCGCAATCTTGGCGCGCACACCGGGGTCGCGCGCAGCAGCCTTGATTTCGATCAGGCCTTCTTCGATCTCGGGCACTTCCAATTCGAATAGACGCACGACCAGGTCAGGCGTCACGCGTGAAAGGAGCAACTGCGGCCCGCGTGCCTGGGCTTCGATCTTTATGACGTAAGCGCGTACGCGGTCGCCGACGCGAAGATTTTCCTTCGGGA
Organism: uncultured beta proteobacterium; assembly: GCA_963749795.1. Lineage (GTDB taxonomy): Bacteria > Pseudomonadota > Gammaproteobacteria > Burkholderiales > Casimicrobiaceae > PALSA-1003. The sequence goes on along the minus strand of CAVVOR010000010.1, from coordinate 63,504 downwards.
TGAGTTGATCGCGCGGAATCATGCCCTCAATGCGCCCCGACTCGACGATCGCGTTGCCGCGCTCGATGCGCTTGACGGTACCGGTGAGCAGGTTGTCGTCGCGATCGAGAAAGTCGTTAAGGATCTGTTCGCGTTCGGCATCGCGGATCTTCTGCAGAATCACCTGCTTGGCGGCCTGCGCGCCGATGCGGCCGAATTCCACCGGCTCGAGCGGTTCCTCGACCACGTCGCCCAACTTCAATTCCGGATCGCGCTCCGCAGCATCGGTAATCGCAATCTGGTGCGCCGGCTCCTCGTGTTCCTCGTCGGGCACGACCGTCCAGCGGCGGTACGACTCGTAGTCGCCGGTTTCACGGTCGATCGATACGCGCGCGTCGATATCCTGCGTCGTAAAACGCTTTTTGGTCGCCGACGCCAGCGCCGACTCGAGCGCGGTGAAAACAATTTCCTTGGGCACGTTCTTTTCGCGCGCCAACGCGTCGACCAGCAGCAACAATTCGCGATTCATTTTGTATTTCTCCACTCAATCTTCGGCACCAGCCGCGCCTTGTCGATGTTGCTGATCGCGATAGTGCGCGGACCCGTTTCGGTTTCCACGACGACCGCGTCGCCTTCGACGCCCCGCAGGATGCCCTTCATTCGTTTGGCGCCGTGCTTCGCATCAACGATGCTCTCGCGCAACGTCAGCCTTACTTCCTCGCCGGCAAAGCGGACAAAATCGGCGGCCTTTTTCAGCGGCCGATCCAGCCCTGGCGACGATACTTCAAGCCTGCTGTAGTCGATCTGCTCGACTGCGAACAAATGCGTCAGATGCGTGCTCACCTTGGCGCAGTCTTCGACATCCACGCCTTTCGGCTTGTCGATGAATACGCGAATCAATCCACTTCTGGCCAGGTCCCAATCGACCAGTTCATAGCCGAGTGGAGGCAATGTCCGTTCGAGCGTGTCGCCAAGCTTTACGGGGTTCACCGCGCACTCTCATGCAAAAGCCCGATATGCGGGCGAAAAAGCAAAAAAAAATGGGCTGTAGAGCCCATTTCTTGTCGTTGACTGCCTATCGCTTACTAGCCGTGGATTGTAGCAGAAAAACGGCCCGAATTGAAGGGGGCCGCTCATCCCCGGCCAGCCGGGGCCAATCGACCCGAACGAAGCAACGGGAGCGGCGAGCCGACGCGTGAGTCGGCTACCATAGAGAGGCACAGGCCTTGGCGGGACGCAGCCGGGCGTACGCCATTATGCGCGGCAGCGCAGCTCAGGAGGTCTCATGCCGGATCCGCAGCTCGTCGCCCAAAGCGGCGACATTCAATTGTTCCTCCTGCCGGGGATGGCCAACCGCCACGGTCTCATCACCGGGGCGACCGGGACCGGCAAGACCGTCAGCCTGCAAGTGCTCGCCGAGCGATTTTCCGCGCTCGGGGTTCCAGTCTTCATGGCTGACGTCAAGGGCGACCTCGCGGGCATGAGCCAGCCGGGCGTCTCGTCACCGAAGTTTCAGGATCGGTTGAAGCTCCTGGGTGTTCCAGCCCCCGTGTTCACGGGCGTCCCCACCGTCTTCTGGGACGTATTCGGGGAACAGGGGCATCCGCTGCGCGCGACCGTTTCGGATCTGGGACCGCTGCTGTTTTCGCGCATTCTCAATTTGAACGACATCCAGGAAGGTGTGCTTGCGCTGGTGTTCAAGGTCGCCGACGACAACGGATTCTTGCTGCTCGACCTGAAGGATCTTCGCGCGCTGCTCGAGTACGTCGGAAACAACGCACGTGATTTCGCCACCAACTATGGCAACGTCTCCGCCGCGAGCATCGGCGCCATCCAGCGCGGACTGCTGGCGCTGGAGCAACAGGGAGCCGGCAAGTTCATCGGCGAGCCGATGCTCAATATCGACGATCTGTTGCAGACCGACGCAGGCAAGGGAGTGGTCAACATTCTTGCCGCCGACAAGCTGCTCACGGCGCCCGCCCTGTATTCGACGTTGCTCCTCTGGCTGTTGAGCGAACTTTACGAACGGCTGCCGGAAGTGGGAGATCCCGAGAAGCCGAAGCTCGTGTTCTTTTTCGACGAGGCGCACCTGCTTTTTACCGAAGCGCCGAAACCTTTGCTCGACAAGATCGAACAGGTCGTGCGCCTGATCCGTTCCAAGGGCGTGGGGGTGTTCTTCGTGACCCAGAATCCGCTCGATGTTCCGGACAAGGTGCTCGGCCAGCTCGGAAATCGCATCCAGCACGCGCTGCGTGCATTCACACCGCGCGATCAGAAAGCTGTCGCTGCCGCGGCGTCGACGATGCGGGCCAATCCCAAGCTCGACACCGAAAAAGTGATCACCGAACTCGGCGTCGGAGAGGCCCTGATCTCGTTTCTCGATGCCAAGGGCAGCCCAAGCATCGTGGAGCGCGCCTACATTCTCCCGCCAGCAAGTCGCATCGGTCCGATCAGCAGTGATGAGCGCGCGGCAGTGATCGCGGCGTCGCCGGTCGCGGGCGTGTATGAAAAGGTCTTGGATCGCGAGTCGGCTTTCGAGAAGCTCAAAGGCCGCGCCGAGCAGGCAACACCAAGCATCGCCCAATCGTCCGACGCCGGAATTTCAGGCGCGATCAAGGATTCACTCGGCGGCCTATTCAAGGGCACGGGACGCAAGGACAGTCTGGTGGAGGCAATGGCAAAGAGCGCGGTACGTACAGTCGGCTCGAGCATAGGGCGGTCGATCGTGCGCGGCATCATGGGCTCACTGTCGCGCGGCGGTCGGCGGTGAACTTCACACTCGGCATCCACAGAATTTGTCCGGATGACGCCGGTTGGCTCGACCGTCGGTTGAAGGATCGTCGGGATCGCGCGTATCGTTCGTGCGTCCAGCCGTTTGTAATTGCGATTGTAAAGTTCGATGTTAATTGTAAAGAACGTGTAACCAACGACGGCATTCGATGAACCGCATTGTCTGCATTGCGGCGCTTGTTCTGTTCGGATGCAGTTCACACACATCCGATCCGCAACCGCTGCCACTAACACCACCAAGCGAGCGTTCGGGGGCAGCAGTCGTTCGCACGCCAGTCCCCGCAGCCGCGCCTCCGGAAGGCGCTGCGCCAGCCCCATCGCAAGCGGCACAGCCTTCCATAATCACCGCGCCGAACAGCACAGTCGCCATCAATGTGCCCCCTGGCGCGATCTATGTCTGTGTCAGTGCCCCACCCGCGTTGGCGCAGACCGCGATCGAGTTCGCGCCCAGCGTGGGCGAGCTCTGCCGCAAACATCCCGAGATGGGTCCTTGCCAGTATGAGCGCGAGGCCTGTCGACGCAGCGGCGGCCGTGTATTCGCTGCCGACGGCAGCGAGATCACGCGCAAGACCGAGGACGAGTACGACAAGCATGTGATGCGCATTAGGCTGCGCTCCAACTAGCTCTGAGCTGTTGCTAGTTGCCCTTTCCTTCGCTTGGAATAGACCTCGCTGGCGACTTGTTAGCTCCTATGATATTGTCATATTATTGATGCCGTTGTCATAATTACCCTCGCGGCGGACGCGGCTGCCGCATGCTTTTGGCATAGCGATTGCTAAGTCTGAGCGTTCGATACGCAGCCGCATAGCACTGCAGGGAAACCGAAATGACTTGGGAGGCGGGACGATCGGTGTTCACTCGCGCACGCAAACTGAAGCATCGCTGGCGTTGCTACTGTGCGCACTCGCCTTGCTTGCCGGCCCCGCTGGCGCGTATGACTGGCTGCAATTCGGAGGAAATCCTCAACATAATGGACTCAATACATCCGAGACCGTTCTCACGCCGGCGAACATTGGCACGCTGACGCTCAAATATCAGGTAACTCTTGCCGGAAACGCCGATGGCGCCCCGGTATTTCTGCAAGGCGTCACCACCGCAAGCGGCGTGAAGGATCTGCTGTTTGTTACCACTAGAGACGGTCGCATCATCGCGCTCGACGCACAGACCGGCGCCGTCATTTGGAACCACGTCAACGGACCCGGCACGTGCACGATCAACAATGGCGCCACCGCCTGCTACACCGCCTCGTCGGCCGCCATCGATCCCAATCGGCTGTATGTCTACAGCTACGGACTCGATGGCAAGGTTCACAAGTATCAGGTCGGCGACGGCACGGAGATAACCACCGGCGGCTGGCCGCAGACAGCAACGCTCAAAGGCTACGACGAAAAAGGCTCGTCAGCGCTGGGTATTGCGACCTCGGGAGGCGTCACCCGTCTGTACGTTACGCATGGCGGCTACCCCGGTGACAACGGCGATTATCAGGGACATGTGACGGCGATCAATCTCAGTAACGGCACGCAAAAAGTCTTCAACACGGCGTGCAGCGACAAGACAGTCCACCTCGATCATTTCAGTGGGACGCTAACATCGACCACCTGTGCAACAGTGCAAAAAGCGATCTGGTCTCGACCGGGCGTCGTCTACGACCCGGGCACCGATCTGATCTTCATGGCGACAGGGAACACGTTTACCAATGCCAATCCACTGCTGCAATTCGACGGCCTGCACAACTGGAGTGAATCGGTGCTGGCGCTGCATCCGGATGCGAGCGGAGGCAGCGGCGCCGATCTCGGCAAACCATTCGATAGCTACACACCATCGAACTGGGGATCGCTGGATGGCACCGACGCCGACGTAGGCAGCACCGCGCCGACGATTCTTCCGGTTCCCGCCGCGTCCGCAATACAACACCTGGCGGTCCAGAGCGGCAAGGATGGCATGGTTCGGCTGCTCAATCTTGACGATCTGAGCGGCATGGGCGGCCCTGGGCATCTGGACGGCTCAGTGGGCGCTCCGATTGCCATTCCGCAAGGCGGCAATCTCTTCAGTCAACCCGCTGTGTGGGTCAATCCCGCCGATTCCAGTACTTGGATATTCATTGTCAACAGCAGTGGTGCATCGGCTTTGCGCTTGAACATCGACGGCGTGGGAAACCCCTCGCTGTTGTCGCCCTGGAAAAGCTTCGTCAACGGCACATCGCCCATCGTCGCGAACAATATGTTGCTCTACATGGGCAGTGGCAACATCAATGTCCTCAATCCCGCGACGGGAAGCGTGCTCCGGACCGTGCCAGGCGCGGGCTCGGCGCACTGGCACAGCCTGATCGTCGCCAACGGTGTCGTCTACGCTACCGACAGCGCCAGCCATCTGACCGCGTTCTCCTCGACCACGCCGCCGGCAACGACAACTGCGTTGTCAAGTTCGGCGAACCCGGCCAATGCCGGCACGACGATCGTATTGACGGCAAAAGTCACCGGGGCGACGCCAACCGGGACCGTCGCATTCAATGAAGGCGCGGTCGCACTTGCCGGTTGCAGTTCCGTCGCACTCAACGCCGCGACTCCGCCTGCAGCCACGTGCAGCGTCAGCAATCTTTCGATCGGCACCCACAGCTTCGTCGCCACCTACGCGGGCGACGCGAACAACGCCGGATCGAGCAGTTCTGCGCTTTCGCAACTCATCCAGACGGCTGCGGGTGGCACCAACGTCGCGCTGGCGTCCGCGGGCGCCGTGGCCAGCGCCTCCAGCAGCTACAGCGTCCAATACCCAGTCGCCGCGATCAACGACAACGATCGCATGGGAGCGAACTGGGGCAACGGCGGCGGCTGGGCCGACTCCACAGCAAACGTTTTTCCGGACTGGGCGCAGATCAACTTCAGCGGCAACAAGACGATCGACCGCATCGTCGTCTATACCCTGCAGGACAACTATCCCAATCCGATCGAACCGACGGACGCGCTGACGTTTACGCAATATGGAATAACCGCATTCAGAGTGCAGACCTGGAATGGATCGTCCTGGGCCACGCAGGCGGCTATAAGTAACAACAATCTGGTCAAGCGCACGGTGACCTTCGCGCCGGTGACAACCAATCGCATTCGAATCAACGTCACCAACGCGCCGGCACAGTATTCACGGATTGTCGAAGTGGAAGCATGGGGCACGTCCGCGGCGGGTCCACCTCCTGCCATCGTGACGTTAAATAGCTCAGTCAATCCGTCGAGCTTGGGAATGCCCGTCGCCTTTACGGCGACCGTCGCAGGTACCGCACCGACGGGTTCGGTCAATTTCACCGACGGGGCCTCATCGATCGCCGGCTGTTCGGCGGTCGCGCTTGCCGGTAGCGGCAACAGCAGGATGGCGCAATGCACCACCAGCAGCCTAACCGCCGGCGCGCACAGCATCGTCGCCGCATACGGCGGCGACAGTGCCAATGGCGGATCGAACAGCACCACACTCTCGCAAGGCGTCAACACGGGCGGATCGATCAATGTTGCGTTGGCAAGCAACGGCGGGACCGCGAGCGCATCGAGCACGTATAATTCGCACTACCCGGCCCGCGCAATCAACAACAACGAGCGCGCGGGTACGCAATGGGGTAACGGTGGCGGCTGGGCCGACGGTACGACAGATTCGTTCCCTGACTGGGTGCAGATCAGGTTCGCGACCGTCAGGACCGTCAATCGCGTGACGCTGTACACCGTTCAAGACAATTACAGCAATCCGATTGAACCCACCGACGCGTCGACGTTCACGCTCTACGGCGTGACAGCATTCAACGTGCAGGGCAAGCAAGGCAAGAATTGGGTCACTCTTGCCACTGTCACCGGGAACAATCTCGTCAAGCGCACCGTTGACTTCGCGCCTTTTGCGACGGACCGCATTCGCATCAACGTCAATAGCGCGCTCGGTTCTTATTCCCGCATTACCGAGCTGGAGGTTTGGGGAAACTAGAACTTGTTTGTTGCTGGTTGTTGATAACAAAAATATCGCGATCTACGCCTATTCAAATCGTTTCAGAGTTGATGATTCATTCAACTGTGGACGCAAAGGCGCTGCCCTTGCCCGATTCTTGCATATAAATCGCGCAACTTGAATTTAGTGCTTGGCAAATGGGCAATATGTCAATAGCATTGCTGTAAATGCCAATGGCATGGACGTAGAGCGGCATACGCCAACGTCCTGCGGTAGGTGGCGACGAATGTTCCGTGGAGTGGGTGCTCAAATGCTTAACGTTCTCCGCAGTTTTTTGTCAGCTACATTTTTGGCGCTGGCTTTCTCCGTCGGAATGATTTCGACGGCAAGCGCACATCACACCGCCGACAGTTTCTTCGTCGCCCCGAGAGTTGCGCTGACGCGCGGCGTCGAGGCCTCGTTGACCGGCACGGTCGGTGAACTTGTCGTCGAAAACCGCGTGACCAATGCAACGACGCGCTATTCGTTGCTTCGGGTAGACGGCGGCAAGAGTGTTGCGCTGAGTGGCGACGTGAGCGGTGCGCTGATGCAAGGCGCGCGGGTCTCTGCCACCGGAACCTTCACAGGCGAAACGCTCAACGTGAGAGGCTACGAGAGCCTTTCGACCACGCAGTCGACGACATCGTCCACGTCAACATCAGACTCGGCGCAAGGCACGCTATTGCTCGCTCATGCCGACGACTTCGAGAATGACCGCAGCGAGTTCCGGATGGTCGTTCGCGGCGATGATGGACAGGCCACTGACCTCAATCTGGCTGCCTTGCCTTCCACTTTGCAAACGGGAATGTCCGTCGTTGCTTACGGCGCCCGATCCGCAGACAGGATGTCTCTAGACGTCAGTCGCATCGAAATAACGTCGGCGCCGTCATCCAAATTCGCCGCGCAGGAGATGGCCAAGGCGCAGTCGTTGACCACAAACAGTGTCCTCATGATCCTGGTCAAGTTTGCGGGTTCGACGGAGCCGTTCACGCCGGCCGAGGTCACGCAAGTAATGAAGACCAACGCCAATAGTGTCGCCAATTATTACAATGAAGTTTCCTACGGGCAGCAAGCACTGAACGTCACCGTCACCAGCGCTTGGCTGCAGACGAATCTGGACCCGACCAAGGCCCCTGTCTCGACTTGCGATTTTTCGACGATACACAATGCGGCGGATACCGCGGCGATGGCTGCGGGCTACAACGTCGCCAGCTACACCAATCGCTATTACGTCTTCGCGTATGCGTCGACGGCGACCAACCCGACAGCGAGAGTACCGTGCGGCTGGAGCGGCTTGGCCTATGTCGGCTATGGCGAAGCCTATAGCAACGCCTACAACCAGCTCGGCGTCTATGGCCACGAGCTTGGGCACAATTTCGGCCTGCTCCATGCAGCGAGTTTGCGATGCACAGGACAGGCCATCGGCGGAACTTGCAGCGCCAGCGAGTACGGCGATCCATTCGACGTCATGGGCAACATCAGCGGCATGCATTTCAACGCCATGCAAAAGTCGCTGTTGCAATGGATCCCCGCCAGCTCGGTCAAGACACACTCCGGCGGCACGCAGACCTACGCGCTCACGCCGATCGAATCCCCAAGCGGCGCGAGCTATGCAGTCAAGATACCCGCGCTGACCAATCGCACTTATTGGGTGGAATACCGGCAACCGCTCGGATTCGACAGCGGCCTCAGCGCCGGCGGCGCCGGAGCGCAGATACGCGTTTCCTCGCCTTTCGAAACGACATGCAGCGGGTGTGGTGACGACACCGAACTGCTGGACATGACTCCGGCGACAAACACATTCAGCGACGCCGCGTTGCAGGCAGGACAGGTCTTCAACGACACGGCAAACAATATCAGCGTCAGCGTCCTTTCGCAGTCACCAACCTTGCTGACACTGCAGGTGTCCGCCGCGGCCGGAACGACGACGACGACGACACTAGCGACGTCCCTCACGCCTGCGACGGTTGGCTCACTGCTTACATTGACAGCGACCGTCACCGGCAACGCACCGACCGGTACTGTCAATTTCGTCGACGGCGGCGCTTCGATTGGAGGTTGCAGCGCCGTGACGCTCGTCGGCAGCGGCAACAGCAGAACCGCTGCCTGCGCGATCAGCTCTCTCGTAGTTGCGACGCACAGCATCGTCGCCGCATACAGCGGCGGCGCCGGCAACACCGCATCGAACAGCGCGACGCTGTCGCAGGTCGTCAACAAAGCGACCAGCACGGCTACGATGGTCAGTTCGCTCAACCCCGCGACTGCCGGGTCCAGCATAACCTTTACAGCGACTGTCGCAGGCATATCGCCGACGGGCAGCGTCAATTTCAAGGATGGAAGTACATCGATCAGCGGTTGCTCGACGGTTGCGCTCGCTGGGACTGGTAACAGCCGAACGGCGCAATGCACGACCAGCACCCTGGCCACCGGCACTCACAGCGTCACGGCGGCCTATATCGGCGACGCCAGCAACCTTGCATCAACCAGTGCTGCGCTGTCGCAAGGCGTCAACACCGCCGCGGCGCCGTCGACGACCACGCTCGCAAGTTCCGCAGCGCCGTCGACGTTCGGCTCGACAGTGACATTCACCGCGACCGTCGTTGGTACTGCACCTACCGGGACCGTCACGTTTGCGGCAGGTGGCGCGACGATCACTGGCTGCTCAGCTATGGCGTTGGCCGGAACTGGAAACAGCAAAACCGCTGCGTGCGCGACCAGCACACTGCCAGTCGGAACGCAAAGCATTGTCGCCAGCTATAGCGGCGGCACGGGCAACAACGCCTCGACGAGTTCACCTCTATCGCAGTTGGTCAACAAGGCGATCGGCACGGCTACGCTGAGCAGTTCGGCGAATCCCGCGGGGGCCGGATCTTCCGTTACCTTCACTGCGACCGTTGCAGGCATCGCCCCAACCGGCACTGTCGGCTTCACCTCGGGGGGAACGTCGATCAGTGGCTGCTCGGCCGTTGCACTGGCCGGAAGCGGCAACGCTCGCACGGCGGGCTGCACAACAAGCGCGCTGACGGCCGGCACGCATAGCATCGTCGCGAATTATACGGGGGACGGCAACAACGCGGCCGACAGCAGCCCTGCCTTGTCACAAGCCACCAACGCTAGCGTAGCAGCGGAAGCACGAATTTCGCATTGGCTTCCAATGGTGGCGTGGCGAGCGCATCGAGTAGCTACAGCTCGAGCTATCCAGTTGCTGCGATCAACAACAACAATCGCAGCGGCACGGGCTGGGGCGCCGGCGGCGGATGGAATGACGGGACGTCGGGTGTGTTCCCTGACTGGGTACAAATCGACTTCAACGGTTCCAAGACCATCGATCACATCGTCCTCTACACGCTGCAGGACAATTACCTTTCTCCAGTCGAGCCCACAGACACGATGACTTTCAGTGTTTGGGGTATTACTGCGTTCAACGTGCAAGGCTGGAACGGATCGGCATGGGTCACGCTGGGAACCGTGAGCGGCAATAATCTCGTCAAGCGTACCGTGACGTTCACGCCTTTCGTGACGACCCGCGTTCGGATCAACATTACTGCCGCCCTGGGTTCCTATTCGCGAATCATTGAACTCGAAGCTTGGGGCACCGCGGCTGTCGGACCGGCGGCAGCAACGACGACGCTAGCGAGTTCGGCCAATCCGTCAACCTCGGGTTCTTCCATCACGTTTACTGCAACCGTCGTCGGCGCGGCACCTACCGGCAGCGTCAAATTCAGCGACGGCGCGACGGCGATCGCAAGCTGCTCCGCGATCACAGTTGCCGGCAGCGGCAACAGCAAGACCGCGCAGTGCACCACCAGCGGCTTGAGCGTAGGCACGCATAACATCGTCGCAAGTTATAGCGGCGATGCCTCCAACGGGGCGTCGAACAGCGCGGCACTATCGCAAGGCGTCAACGCCAGCGGATCGACATCGGTCAACGTCGCACTCGCCAGCAACGGCGCTGTCGCGACCGCGTCGAGTGCATATGGCGCGGGCTACGGCGCCTCCTCGGTCAATGACAACATCCGAAGTGGCGTTTCATGGGGCAACGGCGGCGGCTGGGCCGACGGTACGGCCGATGCCTTCCCTGACTGGGTGCAGATCAAGTTCAGTGCGACGAAGACGATCGATCATGTCGTTGTTTACACTGTGCAAGACAACTACGCCACGCCGGTGGAACCTACCGATACGATGACCTTTAGCAAGTACGGCGTAACAGCATTCACAGTCCAGGGCTGGAACGGATCGGCCTGGATCAAGCTCGCGACAGTGACCGGCAACAATCTGGTCAAGCGCACTGTGACCTTCTCACCGTATGCGACAACGAAGATACGCATCAATGTCACCGCTGCGCTTAACTCCTATTCGCGCATCGTTGAAATCGAAGCGTGGGGAAACTAGGACGATAGCCGCGACCGGACGATCAGCAGGCCGACGGAAGGCGGTGGTGTAGCCGACTTCCGGTGGTGCGTCGCCACCGCCGGACGCGCGTTTCTTGATAACATTCGAGGCTGACAAAGCCACGCCGCCGCACAAGTGCGCGGCCCGTCAAGGGATGCTCGTGGATACCGCCTTTCGCGGCGGCGTTGTAGCTCGCTGGACGCCGCTATATCGACTCTTGCTCGGTGCCATCGTGGCCGCCTACGTTGTCGGCCATGCGGCAACCGCGCGCGCCGGCGCGATGGTTGACGCGATCACGATCAAGTGGAACGAACAGCTCGTCGCTGATGCAGACGCGCCCCTCCCGGACAATCTGCGCACGGCGCTTGTCGATGCGCTGCGTTTCACGCCGATCCTGATCGGTCGGACCCGCGATGGCGCCTTCCGCTTTGAACTGATACAGCCACTCTCGATCGACGAAGCTCGCGCTGCAATCAATCGCGTGCGGATGAAACTGCCGGTGCTCTATGCCAGCGTCGGCGACTCCAGCGGCGAAACCGTACGCGTACCCGGGACGAGTGTGGCGAGCTCTGTCAGCGACGACGCGCAACCGCCCATCGGTCGCCTGATCGTCAAATACCGAGATGCAAGCCTCAGTCGCATGGCTTCGCAGAACTTCGCGTTGCCCAGTCGCGAAACTGATCGCCTCTCGGCAATGGCCGGTCAACCAGTCGCGCACCAACGAGCGATGTCACGCGGGGCATATGTCGTTCGTCTGTTTCGCGAACTTCCGGAGACGCAGGCGCGCGCACTCGCCGCCTATCTCGAGACCGATCCGGAAATCGAATACGCGGAGCCTGATCGGCGCAAGTACCCCAAGCTGATTCCGAACGATCCTCTCTATCCTCAGCAGTGGCACTATCAGAGCGCGCCGACAGAGAATGGCGGAGCCAACTTGCCTCCCGCGTGGGACATCACGACGGGGTCGTCGTCGATCGTAATCGCTGTCATCGATACGGGAAGCCTGCCCCTTCATCCGGATCTTGCGGGCCGTTATATCGGCGGATACGACATGATCAGCGACGTGCCTACAGCGAACGATGGCGATGGCCGCGACAGCGATGCGTCGGACCCGGGAGATTGGATAACCAGCGCTGAAAATCAGGCTCTTGGTCCTTTCCATGGTTGCGGCAAAAGCAACAGTTCGTGGCATGGCACGCACGTCGCGGGCACTATCGGCGCCGCCAGCAACAACGGCAACGGCGTTGCCGGCATCAATTGGGTAAGCAAGATTCTGCCGGTGCGCGTCCTCGGCAAATGCGGCGGCTTCGATTCGGATATCGCTGACGGCATCGTTTGGGCTGCAGGGGGCGCGGTACCGGGCGTCCCGTCGAATCCAAATCCCGCACGGGTGCTCAATCTGAGTCTCGGCGGCGGCGGCGCATGCGGAGCGACGCTTCAAGGTGCAATCAACACCGCACTGGGGCTCGGTGCGGTAATCGCAATCGCCGCGGGCAACGACAACGATGACGCAGCCAATTCTTCACCTGGCAATTGCGACGGCGTCATCACCGTTGCCGCCATTGGCCGCACGGGGCAGAAGGCCTCGTATAGCAACTATGGCGCGCTGGTGGAAATAGCCGCGCCCGGCGGAGACGGCAGCAGCGGCGTCCTATCGACGTTGAACGACGGGCTGACCTCACCGGATCCAGCCGGCTACGAGTACGTGTTCTACGAGGGTACGAGCATGGCAACGCCCCATGTCGCCGGCATCGCCTCGTTGATACTTTCAGAGAAGCCTTCGCTGACACCCGCGCAGGTCATGGCGACCATTCAGGCGACCGCGCGTGCGTTTCCCGTTGGCGGACCGCCTTGCGATACGACTTCGATTCCTCGTCCGGCGGAAAATCTATGGTTCAAGTGTCAGTGCACGACGGCGCTCTGCGGCACAGGCATTATCGATGCCGGTGCCGCAGTGAACTTGGTCGCGCCGCATTTTACGTCGACGTCGCTGTCGAGTTCCAGTAATCCAGCAACCATCGGCAGCGGTGTCGTGTTTACGGCTACCGTAACAGGTGCGGCGCCGACAGGCACCATCACTTTCAGCGACGGCGGTAGCGTGCTGTCAGGCTGTAACATCGTGCCCCTGAGCGGCGGGGGCGACGCCCCGACCGCGCAGTGCTCCACCTCGACATTGAGCGCGGGAACGCATCTTGTCATCGCCTCGTACGGCGGCGATACGAACAACCGCGCCTCGACCAGCCCGATTCTCTCTCAAGGTGTGGGCGCGCCTGGCGAGGCCAACGTTGCCTTGGCCAGCACGGGCGCCGTGGCCACTGCATCGAGTATGTACAGCGCCCAGTACCCTGTCGTCGCGATCAACGACAACGATCGCAAGGGTCTCAACTGGGGCAACGGTGGCGGCTGGGCGGACGGTACGGCCAACGTTTTTCCCGACTGGGTGCAGATCACATTCAGCGGCAGCAAGACTATCGATCGTGTGGTCGTCTATACGGTGCAGGACAACTACACAAACCCTATCGAGCCCACCGACACGCTGACGTTCTCTCAATACGGTGTCACCGACTTCAATATCCAAACCTGGAACGGTTCGTTCTGGCTGACGCAAGCGACCGTAAGCAATAACAATCTGGTGAAGCGAACGATTACGTTTCCTGCCGTCGCCACCAATCGCATCCGCATCAACATCACCGGCGCGCTCGCGTCGTATTCGCGCATCAATGAAGTCGAAGCCTGGGGAGTGGCGGCGCTCGGACCGCCGCCGGCGACGACGACGTTGACAAGTTCCGCCAATCCGTCGGCGTCTGGTTCGGCGGTCAGTTTCATCGCGACTGTCGGCGGCACTGCACCGACCGGCACAGTCACCTTCAATGACGGCGGGACGTTGATGCCCGGCTGCTCGGGAATGTCCCTTGCCGGCAACGGCAATACGCGAACCGCCAACTGTACGACAACGACACTGAGCGTCGGAACCCACAATATCGTCGCCTCCTTTGCGGGCGACAGCGGCAACGCCGCGTCCAGCAGTGCCCCCCTATCTCAAGTCGTTAATGCCGGCTCGGAAATCGATGTCGCATTGGCGAGCAACGGCGGCGTGGCGAGTGCATCCAGCCTGTTCGGTCCCCAGTATCCAGCCGCCGCGATTAACAACAATGAGCGCATGGCTGCCAACTGGGGTAATGGTGGTGGCTGGGCCGACGGCACGGCCAACGTTTTTCCCGACTGGGTGCAGATCGTGTTCAGCGGCAGCAAGACCATCGATCGCGTGGTCGTCTACACGGTGCAGGACAACTATGCGAGTCCGGTCGAGCCAACGGACACGATGACATTCTCGCTCTATGGCATCACTTCGTTCACCGTTCAAGGCAGGCAAGGGAGCAGATGGATAACGCTGGCGACAGTCACCGGCAACAAGCTGGTGAAGCGCACGGTCAACTTTTCTCCATTCGCTACGGATCGTATTCGCATCAACGTGAAGGGCGCGTTGGCGTCGTATTCACGCATCACGGAAGTCGAGGCTTGGGGGCACTGATATTCCGAGCGCATTACCTCGCACAAAGCCAAACGCCCCAGTTTAAGCTGGGGCGTTTGGTTTAGAGGGTGCCTGACGATGACCTACTTTCGCACGGGAACTCCGTACTATCATCGGCGCGCCGCCGTTTCACGGTCCTGTTCGGGATGGGAAGGGGTGGGGCCAGCGGGCTAAGGTCGTCAGGCATTGACGGTTTCAGCGGTCGGGCTCTGCACTGTAGCAGTCGACGCACAGCGGATTCGAGGAAGAAGTAAAGAAGGGGTTAGATTGGTGCGATGGAGCACGTCCACTTGCAGCCGCTACCGAATGCGTAGCGTTATGAGGTCAAGCCGTACGGGCAATTAGTATCGGTTAGCTTAAGGCGTTACCGCCCTTCCACACCCGACCTATCAACGTGGTGGTCTGCCACGACCCTTCAAGGAGGTCAAGCCTCCGGGAGATCTCATCTTCAGGCACGTTTCCCGCTTAGATGCTTTCAGCGGTTATCGCTTCCGTACATAGCTACCCGGCAATGCGACTGGCGTCACAACCGGTACACCAGCGGTACGTCCACTCCGGTCCTCTCGTACTAGGAGCAGCCCCCGTCAAATCTCCAGCGCCCACGGCAGATAGGGACCAAACTGTCTCACGACGTTTTGAACCCAGCTCACGTACCACTTTAAATGGCGAACAGCCATACCCTTGGGACCGGCTACAGCCCCAGGATGTGATGAGCCGACATCGAGGTGCCAAACACCGCCGTCGATATGAACTCTTGGGCGGTATCAGCCTGTTATCCCCGGCGTACCTTTTATCCGTTGAGCGATGGCCCTTCCATTCAGAACCACCGGATCACTATGTCCTGCTTTCGCACCTGCTCGACTTGTCAGTCTCGCAGTCAAGCCCCCTTGTGCCATTGCACTATCAGTACGATGTCCGACCGTACCTAGGAGACCTTCGAGCTCCTCCGTTACTCTTTGGGAGGAGACCGCCCCAGTCAAACTGCCTACCATGCACGGTCCCCGAGCCAGCTAATGGCCCTAGGTTAGAACCGCAATGACACCAGGCTGGTATTTCAACGTTGGCTCCATGGCAGCTAGCGCCACCACTTCATCGCCTCCCAGCTATCCTACACAGGTCCCATCACAGTCCAATGCAAAGCTACAGTAAAGGTGCACGGGGTCTTTCCGTCTTGCCGCGGGGAGATTGCATCTTCACAAACACTTCAACTTCGCTGAGTCTCGGGTGGAGACAGCGTGGCCATCGTTACGCCATTCGTGCAGGTCGGAACTTACCCGACAAGGAATTTCGCTACCTTAGGACCGTTATAGTTACGGCCGCCGTTTACCGGGGCTTCAATCAAGAGCTTGCACCCCATCATTTAACCTTCCGGCACCGGGCAGGCGTCACACCCTATACGTCCACTTTCGTGTTAGCAGAGTGCTGTGTTTTTGTTAAACAGTCGCAGCCACCATTTCTCTGCGGCCTCACTCGGCTCCGCCTGTACGGCTTCACCTACCTGAGGCGCACCTTATCCCGAAGTTACGGTGCTAATTTGCCGAGTTCCTTCACCCGAGTTCTCTCAAGCGCCTTAGAATACTCATCCTGCCCACCTGTGTCGGTTTGCGGTACGGTCAATCTGTAACTGAAGCTTAGAGGCTTTTCCTGGAAGCAGGGTATCAGCAACTTCAAACTGGCAAGCCAGTCTCTCGTCATCACGCCTCAGCTAAGATCCCCGGATTTGCCTAGGAACCACGCCTACACGCTTAAACCGGGACATCCAACACCCGGCTCGCTTAACCTTCTCCGTCCCCCCATCGCATTACAGATCGGTGCGGGAATATTAACCCGCTTCCCATCGGCTACGACTCTCGTCCTCACCTTAGGGGCCGACTCACCCTGCGCCGATGAACGTGGCGCAGGAAACCTTGGGCTTTCGGCGACAGAGCTTTTCACTCTGTTTATCGCTACTCATGTCAGCATTCGCACTTCCGATACCTCCAGCAACCCTCACGAGTCACCTTCACCGGCTTACGGAACGCTCTCCTACCATCTCGCACCTGATGCAAACTTCCTGCATTCACCACTACGCCTTCTCCACTGACTCGATCAGTGAAGAACGCTTTGGTCTCGGCCGCGCCTGAACGGCGCTTAACCTTGCGTAATGCGCGCACGCAAGCGCATGCACACGCAAGTTAGCCTCGCCCAAGCCCTGTAGCGCTTCGGCAAGCAGTTTGAATCAGGTGCGAAATCCCTAGCTTCGGTGCACAGTTTGAGCCCCGTTACATCTTCCGCGCAGGACGACTCGACCAGTGAGCTATTACGCTTTCTTTAAATGATGGCTGCTTCTAAGCCAACATCCTGGCTGTCTGAGCCTTCCCACCTCGTTTCCCACTTAACTGTGGCTTGGGGACCTTAGCTGAGGGTCTGGGTTGTTTCCCTTTCGACCCCGGACGTTAGCACCCGGAGTCTGTCTCCCACGCTCGCACTTTGCGGTATTCGGAGTTTGCAATGGTTTGGTAAGGCGCCATGCCCCCCTAGCCATAACAGTGCTCTACCCCCGCAAGTGATACGTGAGGCACTACCTAAATAGTTTTCGGAGAGAACCAGCTATTTCCGGATTTGTTTAGCCTTTCACCCCTAGCCACAGCTCATCCCCGTCTTTTTCAACAGACGTGGGTGCGGACCTCCACGAGGTGTTACCCCCGCTTCATCCTGGCCATGGCTAGATCATCCGGTTTCGGGTCTACGCCATGCAACTATGTCGCCCTATTCGGACTCGCTTTCGCTTCGCCTCCCCTATTCGGTTAAGCTCGCTACGCAACGTAAGTCGCTGACCCATTATACAAAAGGTACGCAGTCACCCCAGCTCAATGGCTCTCGCTCAGCTTCCGCCGGTCCATTTCACGCCCGATTCCTGCGCGCCGCTGCGCGACGCGGCTCGAGCGCCAAGAATCCCGAAGGCCATTACCCAGGACTCCCACTGTTTGTATGCATGCGGTTTCAGGATCTATTGCACTCCCCTTCCGGGGTTCTTTTCGCCTTTCCCTCACGGTACTGGTTCACTATCGGTCGATCACGAGTATTTAGCCTTGGAGGATGGTCCCCCCATCTTCAGACAGGATTTCACGTGTCCCGCCCTACTTCTCGTACCCTCAGTTCCACTCCCAACCTTTCGCGTACGGGGCTATCACCCTCTATGGCCGCCCTTTCCAGAGCGCTCCGCTAAGTCGAAAGCTAAAAGGTACCGGCTGCTCCCATTTCGCTCGCCACTACTCTGGGAATCTCGGTTGATTTCTGTTCCTGCGGTTACTGAGATGTTTCAGTTCTCCGCGTTCGCTCTACCTGACCTATGTATTCAGCCAGGAGTGACCCTTGCGGGCCGGGTTTCCCCATTCGGACATCTCCGGATCAATGCTCGTTTGCCAGCTCCCCGGAGCTTTTCGTAGGCTGCCACGTCCTTCATCGCCTGTGATCGCCAAGGCATCCACCACATGCACTTAGTCGCTTGACCCCATAACGCTACGCACTTCTCATGCGCGCACTACAGGTGTTTGTGCTCTCCCATTGGCTCCGACTAAGACCCAATAGGCTCGATACAATCTAACCCAGTCTCGCTCGTTGTTCAGATCGACGCTCACGCATCCACCTGCTCTCCCGAGCAAGACACTTTACTTCTTCCGTTTTGTTAAAGAACAACCGAATTCGTCTCAGCTAAAAAGCCAGAAGCAAACGTCATTCACCTGCCTTCGCTTGCTGCTGCCTTCTTCTGTTTCCTGTCACCAGGTTGGTGGAGCTGGACGGGATCGAACCGACGACCCCCTGCTTGCAAAGCAGGTGCTCTCCCAACTGAGCTACAGCCCCTCTCACCCTTGCTCGCTCGTGTACCGCAGCCCTCGCTCGTTCGCCGACTGCGTCGGCCCTCACCACCGCCGAAACTGGTGGGTCTGGATGGATTCGAACCATCGACCCCCGCCTTATCAAGACGGTGCTCTAACCAACTGAGCTACAGGCCCAGACCACAAACAACCGATAAGCGTGAGCACTCAAGACAGTGAGTTGGAAACGCAGCACGACTCAAACTTCGGATCGCTTAGCAACCCTCCGCTCGAACCCGTGTTGGCTTCGACTCCAAGAAAGGAGGTGATCCAGCCGCACCTTCCGATACGGCTACCTTGTTACGACTTCACCCCAGTCACGAAACGCACCGTGGTAAGCGGCCCCCTTGCGGTTAGCCTACCTACTTCTGGTACATCCCGCTCCCATGGTGTGACGGGCGGTGTGTACAAGACCCGGGAACGTATTCACCGCGACATGCTGATCCGCGATTACTAGCGATTCCGACTTCATGCAGTCGAGTTGCAGACTGCAATCCGGACTACGACCGGCTTTCTGGGATTGGCTCCCGCTCGCGCGTTGGCAACCCTCTGTACCGGCCATTGTATGACGTGTGAAGCCCTACCCATAAGGGCCATGAGGACTTGACGTCATCCCCACCTTCCTCCGGTTTGTCACCGGCAGTCTCCCTAGAGTGCCCTTGCGTAGCAACTAGGGACAAGGGTTGCGCTCGTTGCGGGACTTAACCCAACATCTCACGACACGAGCTGACGACAGCCATGCAGCACCTGTGTTACGGCTCTCTTTCAAGCACCCCCACATCTCTGCAGGGTTCCGTACATGTCAAGGGTAGGTAAGGTTATTCGCGTTGCATCGAATTAATCCACATCATCCACCGCTTGTGCGGGTCCCCGTCAATTCCTTTGAGTTTTAATCTTGCGACCGTACTCCCCAGGCGGTCAACTTCACGCGTTAGCTGCGGTACCAGGAAATCGCTTCCCCAACACCTAGTTGACATCGTTTAGGGCGTGGACTACCAGGGTATCTAATCCTGTTTGCTCCCCACGCTTTCGTGCCTGAGCGTCAATCTCAGCCCAGGGGGCTGCCTTCGCCATCGGTGTTCCTCCACATCTCTACGCATTTCACTGCTACACGTGGAATTCCACCCCCCTCTGCCAGATTCAAGTCGCCTAGTTTCCACTGCCATTCCCAGGTTGAGCCCGGGGCTTTCACAGCAGACTTCAGCAACCGCCTACGCACTCTTTACGCCCAGTAATTCCGATTAACGCTCGCACCCTACGTATTACCGCGGCTGCTGGCACGTAGTTAGCCGGTGCTTATTCTGCCGGTACCGTCATAGATCCTCCGTATTCAAGAGAACCCTTTCTTCCCGACCAAAAGCGGTTTACAACCCGAAGGCCTTCTTCCCGCACGCGGCATGGCTGGATCAGGGTTTCCCCCATTGTCCAAAATTCCCCACTGCTGCCTCCCGTAGGAGTCTGGGCCGTGTCTCAGTCCCAGTGTGGCTGATCATCCTCTCAGACCAGCTACCGATCGTCGCCTTGGTAGGCCTTTACCCCACCAACTAGCTAATCGGCCATCGGCCGCTCCCATAGCGTGAGGCCCTTGCAGGTCCCCCACTTTCCTCCGTAGAGCATATGCGGTATTAATCCGGCTTTCGCCGGGCTATCCCCCTCTACGGGATACGTTCCGATGTATTACTCACCCGTTCGCCGCTCGCCGCCAGAGTTGCCCCCGCGCTGCCGCTCGACTTGCATGTGTAAAGCATGCCGCCAGCGTTCAATCTGAGCCAGGATCAAACTCTTCAGTTTAATCTGCTAGCAAGACTTCACTCATACTGACGTTGGCCAATTCACCTCACCAAGAATCATCACCAGCCCCACCCAGCTTGCGCCAGGCAGCTCCAGCAACAACCCCCAATGTCATTCCTTGGCTTTACTTCAGTGTGAGTACGACTTGAGTATCTTTTGAGCCCCTAAATACCAGTCAGCCGCCACCCCATCAGCAGTCACCTCAGGCTTTAACCCCCAAAGCACCCACCAACAACGCAGCTACCACCCAGCACCCAGGTACCCACTATCCCAAGTACCCACACTTATCGGTTGTTCGACTTGTTAAAGAGCGTGCTCGACCCGGGTCACGCGAATACAGGCGGATTCGGTCTAGCAGAGAGGCGGAATTATAATGAATTGCCAGTTCGATTGCAAGTGCATTCAACTGAGCCGGCGTGGCGCACCGCACTCATTCACACGCTCACGTCGTCGACAGTAGCGTCAGCCACGACGGCGTTTGCAAACGTTACACGAAACGCATCTCGCCCGTTCGATCAAGACCCATCGTCAGCTATGTCTCGCCAACTTTTCATCCGCGACGAAAACGCATCCGGCGCGTTACGCAAACTCTTGCAGCCTGACGCAGCCATCGACTTATGGCTGTGCACACTCGATCGCAGTGAGAGCGAGATCGTCGGCCTCGAACGATCGCTTTCCCCCGAAGAACGTACGCGAGCAGATCGTTTCGGTACACCTGGCCTTCGCTCGCGATGGATCGTCGGCCGCGGCACATTGAGGATGCTGCTGGCACAGGTTCTCGGCGTCGAAGCCACGGCGGTCCGCTTGCGACGAGGCAGGCGGGGCCGTCCGGAGATCGACGACCATCACTCGCTGGACTTCAATGTTTCGCATACCGACGGCGTCGCTCTTATCGGAATATTCGCGCAGCCCCAACATGCGCGCATCGGCGTCGACATCGAACGCGTGGATCGTGTCGTCAACGCCGATCGATTGGCGCAGAAATTCCTGAGCGCGCGCGAGCGTCTACGGTTGGAACCGCTGGACCAGCCAAGCCGCAAGGGCCAGTTCCTGCGCTTATGGACGTGCAAGGAAGCGATGAGCAAGGCAACGGGCGACGCGCTCTCGGCGCCGTTTGGCGCCCTGGACGTTGATCTGCGTGGAGAGGACCCTGCTGGCCATCCGCAACTGATCGACGGTCCATCGCCCTACGTTCCCGCGGATTGGCGACTGCTGAATGCAGCGGTGCCCAGCGACTTCTACGCTACGGTCGCGATCTGGAATGCCCCTGCGCCTGATTGAACCTCCGGGCCGTCATGGGTCTGACCGCGCAGCAGGCTTCGCGTACGAAGTCACGGGTCGCTTGTACTTCCACTTGTTCTGAACCCATAGCCAGTCTGCGGGGCTTGCGCGGATATCCTCCTCGAGTGCTCGCGCATACGCTTCGACCACCATCGTGTCGGCCGCGTCATCATAAGGCGGCTCGGCGAGCGGCTTCAAATCCATCGAGTAGTAACCCCGCCGGAGACGCCGCATCGAAACGTACAGCACCTTTGCATCGAGAAACCGCGCGATCTTGCCTGCACCGACGAAGAACGCGGTCTCCTGATGCAGGAACGGCGTCCAGTGTCGCGGATCCTTTCCTTTTGGCGTCTGGTCAGCAAGCAATGCGTAGGTCCGCTGTTGACCAGCATGGCTCATCAAATCGAAAATGAACTCCTTGCGTGGAATAAACCGACTGCCGAAGCGACCTCGCGCCTCGCGGAAGAACTTGTCGACTGCTTCGACACGAATCGGCTGATAAACAGTATCGATCACAATATCGAACTGCGCACCAGCCGCCAGTGACTGCCACTCCCAGTTGCATTGATGGGCAGTAAGTAGAATTACCGACTGCTCCTCTGCGATCGCCCGCGTGATCAATTCCGCATTGTGAATCACCACTCGCTGCTTCAATGCGGCGGCGCTTGCTCCGAAACCCCAGAGCGCTTCCATCATGATGTCCGCTAGATGGCGGTAGGAATCGCGCACGATCACATTTCTTTCCGCGGGCGTCTTCTCCGGCAAGGCCCGGGCAATGTCCCTTTCGGTGCGATCCCGATGCCAACGGACAACGTGGAACGTTATCCAATAGATCACCGTGCCCCACGTGTAGAGGACCCACAACGGAACACGTGTCAGCGCTTTAAGGACGAATTGCACGACGGGCCTAGCCTGATCGACGATGCGACGAATATAGTCGAGACCGCTCGACGGGGCAACGCGATGGGCGACAGCGCAACGACGTGCTCACGCGAAGGCGTGAGCCAGCAAGTCAGGCAACCGCGATCAGGCGATCGAGCGTGGCCGGGTCCCGCAGCAAGTCTCTGCTCGCAGCGCGATGGACGACCTGGCCGCGGTCGAGCACCATTGCCCGTTCAGTAAGTTCCAATGCGAGGCGGGCGTGCTGCTCGACGATAATCACCGCGACGTCGCCTGCGCCTACCAATTGCTCGATCATCTTCAATAGCTCCTGCACGATGATCGGAGCGAGACCTTCCATCGGCTCATCGAGCAGCAATAATTTCGGGTTGGTCATCAGGGCCCGCGCGATGGCAACCATTTGTTGCTCGCCGCCAGATAGCTGGTTGCCCAGATTGCGTTTCCGTTCCTCTATGCGGGGAAGGGTTGCGTAGATGCGGCGAAGGTTCCACGGGCCGGGCCGGGCCACGACCGTCAGGTGTTCCTCTACGGTCAGCGAAGGGAACATGAATCGTTCCTGCGGAACCCATCCGAGGCCCAGGTGAGCGCGTTTGAATGTCGGCACCTGCGTCAGGCTTTCGCCGTTCCACCGGATCTCGCCGTGCTGCATTCGCGTCAAGCCGAGCAACGTCAACAACAATGTCGTCTTGCCGACGCCGTTTCGTCCCAGCAGCGCGAGACTGCCTCCTTCGTCCAACTCGAGCGACACTCCTTCGAGCACGATCGAGTCCCCGTAACCGGCGGTCACCCCTTCCGCGGTCAGCAATCTAGACATGCAATGACTCTCCGAGATACACCTCGCGAACCCGCTTGTCACCCGCAATATCGGCGGGCGTTCCCTCGACCAGGACCGCGCCGCCGACCAGGACGGTGATCTTCTCTGCAAACTTGAACACAAGATTCATGTCGTGTTCTATGAAGACCACTGTCACGTCACGCGGCAGCGCTGCGATAACACTGAACAGCTCGGCGCTTTCCCCGGCGGGAATTCCGGCGGCAGGTTCGTCCAGAAGAAGCACCCGTGGTCGTGTCGCCAGCGCGAGAGCGATTTCCAACAGGCGCTGCTTGCCGTATGGCAAATGGCGTGTCTCTGTCGAAGCATCACCAGAAAGACGCAACTGGGTGAGAATCCTGCGGGCATCGTCCAGCTCCACGCGCGCGGCGGCGAGCGTCCGCCACCAGACGTTTCCGCGTCCATTTCGCTCGCAGCATGCCAGGGCCACCGACTCCAGAACTGTCAGACCGGGAAATAGAGTATTGATCTGGAACGTGCGTGTGATGCCGCGCTTGACGCGCTCATGTTGCGGCAGCCCATCCACTCGATCTGAGTCGAGGTGGATGGAACCAGCGTCCGGCCGCAAGACGCCGGTCAGAAGATTGATCAGCGTCGTTTTCCCGGCGCCGTTCGGTCCGATTATGGCGTGGCGTGCGCCGCGCTCGAATAGCAACGAAATATCATGGTTCGCCTTGAACGTTCCGAAGGATTTGGAAAGTCCCTGAGTCCGCAACCCGACGCTCATCGCCTGCCCCGTTGCAGACGAGCGCGCAGCGCGATCAGGCCACCCATCAACCCGCCGCGGGCGAACAAGACAATGACAATCAGCAGCAATCCAAGCCAGAACTGCCAGTAGACAGCGCTCAGATTCGACAGGTAGTCCTGCAAGATGATGAACACGGCCGCGCCAATCAACGCGCCATACAGGTGCCCTGTTCCGCCGAGGACCAGCATGATCATCAATTCCGCGGAACGAGGGAAGCCTAATGAATCAATGCCGACGAACTGCGTCGTCTGGGCGAGCAGCGCGCCTGCGATGCCGGCGATGCCTGCGGCCACGGAGTAGATCGCGACCAATTTCCGCGTTACAGACACGCCGATCGCGGGCATCCGTGCCTGGCCTTCACGTATGCCGCGCAGACTCAATCCGAACGGTGAACGGACCAGTATGCGAGCGAGACAGAAAACGATGAACAGTACCGCGAAACTGTAGAGATAGGCCGTTCGTCCGTTCATGCCGAAACTGAAAATGCCGAATATCCTGCCCATCTCGACGCCAGAAAGGCCATCGACACCGCCGGTGACTATCGAAGCCTTGTTCGCGACCTCGTACAACATCAAGCCGATGCCCAGGGTTACCATCAGTCGCGTCAGGTCGTTACCGCGCACCACCAGAAAACTCGTCAGCCAACCAGCAACTGCCGCGACAACGGCCGCGGCGGCGAGCCCGCTCAGTGGTTCGCCCCACCCGTACTTCGCCAGCAAGCCCGCCGTATACGCCCCGAGGCCGAAGAACGCTGCATGGCCCAGAGAAATGATTCGTGCGTAGCCGAGAATCAGGTCCAGTGAAAGCGCGAACAGCGCGGTGATCAGTATCTGGCTTCCGAGCGTGAGATATTTCGGAAAGAGAAAATACGCCGCAATCGGAATAATCCAGAAGGCGATCTCGAACTTGCTCCAGCGCCAAGACGGAAGTTCCCGCGTGCGCGGCCTTGAATTGACGTCGTTCAAGCGCGCCTGCCCATCAGACCGCGCGGGAACATCAGCAACATCACCACCATGACGACGTAGATGATGAACGAACCCACTTGCGGCACGTAGTACTTTCCGGCAACGTCGAACACGCCGAGAATCATTGCCGCCGCCAGCGGTCCCTTTATCGATCCCGCGCCGCCGACCGCGACGACGAGCAGGAAGTAGACCATGTACTTGAGCGGGAACGTAGGCTCCAGGCCCAGCACGTCGATCCCGAGTGCACCACCGAGCCCGGCCAGCCCGGACCCCAGAGCGAATGTCACGCTGAAAACGCGATCGACATTGATTCCCAATCCAGCCGAGGCCTGCTGGTTGTCGACCGCGGCACGAATCTCCGCCCCAAAATGCGTTCTCTCCACCAGCCACGTCAAACCGAGGCTGACCGCTACAACGACGGCAATGAGGAACAATCGGTACGACCCCAGATCAAGTCCGAACAAATGCACCTGTCCGCGCAAAAATCCGGGAAGCGTGACCGGCTGCTGTTGTGAACCGAATATGTAGGTCGCGGCAGCCATCGCCACGAAGACCAGGCCGATCGAAAATAGCACCTGATCGAGATGGGTCGCGCGATAGAGGCGGCGGTAGAGTAGGCGTTCGAGAACGGCGCCGACCAACGCGGACGAGACGAAAGCGATCGGCAGCGACAGGAGGAACGGCACACCAAAGCGACTCATCACAACCACGCTGGCATAGCCGCCGACCATCGCAAACGCACCATGCGCGAGATTGACGAAGTTCATCAAACCCATCGTCACCGACAGGCCGATGCTGATAATGAACAAGAGCGCCCCGTATGCCAGGCCGTCGAAAAGGACGCCGACCAAGTTACCGAGCATTCGGAGCCCCTGATGCGCCAAGCTTGGCCTGGCAACGCCGGGACCCGCGGCACCATGCCACTGCCTGCTTGCGCATGTCCCCGCGCAAGGTTCGCCTCGGTTCGCCCGACGCGCTGCGCTCTGAGCCCGCAACGTGGCTTCGAATCACCATATTGATCAGGCGAACCTTCCTCGACGCCGCGCATTTCCAAACGGCGCGTTCCAAGGCATCATAAACGCTTCGGTCGAGTCCCGCTAAGTTCGTCCACGATTCATCATTCGCGGCCCGCTGCCAGCCGCAAGAGGAGCAAGGATGTCCGTACGCACCAAACCACCTTTTCGCGCCGATCACGTCGGCAGTTTCCTGCGCCCCGCGGCCCTGCTTGAGGCGCGGGAACGCGTCCGCAAGAACGAAATCAGTCGCGCCCAGTTGCGCGAGGTCGAGGATGCCGCCATCCGCGATGTCGTTCGCTTCCAGGAAGACGCGGGTCTTTCCGGCATTACCGACGGCGAATACCGGCGCACGTACTTCCACATCGATTTCCTCGAGCAACTCGAGGGAGTGGAGACAAAAGGCGGCATCGCCGTGAGCTTTCACAGTGCCGCAGGGAACGTCGATTTCGCGCCGCCGGTCATGCATGTCACCGGTCCCGTACGACACGTCAAGCCGATACAGGTCGACGATTTCCGGTTTCTGAAGTCGCTGACGCACAGGACGCCGAAGGTCACCATTCCGTCGCCGACCATGCTGCACTTCCGCGGTGGTCGTGAAGCCATCAGTCGCGCCGCCTACCCTGACCTCGCCGAATTCTTTGCCGACGTCGCAGGCGCGTACCGCGCCGAAATTCGTGCGCTGGCCGACGCCGGCTGCCGCTATTTGCAACTCGATGATACGAACCTGGCGTACCTTTGCGACGCCAAGATGCGTGAGGGAGCGCGCCTGCGCGGAGACGATCCCAATGAACTGCCTCGCAGCTATGCACGATTGATCAACGCGGCGATCGCAGGACCGCCCGTCCGACATGACCGTTTGCGTGCACCTTTGCCGCGGCAACTTCAAGAGCGCCTGGGTCGCCGAGGGCGGATACGAGCCAGTCGCCGAAGTATTGTTCAACGAACTCGACGTCGACGGTTACTTCCTCGAATACGACGATGCTCGGTCGGGCGACTTCGCGCCGCTGCGTTTCGTCCCCAGGAACAAGACTGTCGTACTTGGATTGGTAACCACCAAGCTCGGGGAACTCGAATCCAGCGACATGATCAAACGCAAAATCGACGAGGCCGCGAAGTTCGTCCCTCTCGACCAACTTTGCCTGTCGCCGCAATGCGGCTTCTCGAGCACAGTGCACGGCAACGATATCGTGCGCGACGCCCAGGCGGCGAAAGTGCGCCTGGTCGTCGATACGGCGCGCGAAGTGTGGGGCACGTCTTGATGGGCCGCCCTGTACTCGCACGCTCACCTTCCTGGCGCTAAGCCGTCGATAGCCGCTGCGTATGACAACCCTGGCAACCCCATGGCCACAGCCATGGGATTCCTGGGAGGCTGTTTGTTTTCCGCCGCGACGATAGTTACTGCTTGCCGGGGTCCTTCTGATCCGGATATCGGTCGAACTCGACGTTGTAGAGCCCGCCGTTCACCTTTTCTACCTTCCGAATGTATATCGTCTGCACGATATCGCGCGTCTCAGGGTCGATCATGATGGGTCCGCGCGGGCTGTTCAGCTTCATACCTTTGAGCGCCGCCATGATCTTGTCGCCATCGGTCGATCCGCCGGTTTTTCTCAGCGCCTCGTAGATCGCCGCCATCCCGTCATAGCCCGCGGCCGCCATGAAATTCGGACGCAGACGAGTTCCGTTGGCGTCCTCATAAGCTTTGCGGAAAGCGCGGTTTTCCGCAGAATCGTGCGCGGCGGAATAGTGAAAACTGGTGGTCAGGCCGAGAACCGGATCGCCCATCGCCTCGATGACGCCGTCGTCGGTAATATCACCGGTTGCAATCAGCTTGATGCCCGCTTCGGCAAGGCCGCGCTCCTGATAGCCTTTCATGAACGCGATCCCTTGCGCGCCCGCAGGCAGGAACAGGAAAATTGCCTGAGGCTTGGCGTCCTTGACGCGCTGGATGAACGGCGCGAAATCGGGATTCTGCAGCGGAGTGTGGACGCTGCCGACCATTTCCCCGCCGGCTGCGGTGAAAGCCTTGGTAAACGCCGCTTCAGCATCGAGGCCCGGGCCGTAGTCCGAAACGACGGTGTAGACCTTCTTGATGCCATTCTTCGCAGCCCACTGCGCCATCGGTTGCGTTACCTGCGGCAGGGTCATCGACACGCGAGCGATATATGGCGACTTGGTCGTGATGATCGAAGTCGCCGCGTTCATGATGATCATCGGCTTTTTCGCCTCCGTCGCCACCGGAGCGGCAGCCATCGCATTCGGTGTCAGGCCGAAGCCCACCAGGAAGTCAACGTTGTCGCGGGTGACCAGTTCCTGCGCCAGGCGTTTGGCGACTTCGGGTGCCGGTCCGGTGGTGTCGCGCTGGATGATCTCGATTTTCTTGCCAGCGACGGTGTCGCCGTACTGCTTCATATAGGCCTTCATGCCGCCATAGATCTGGCCGCCATAGTCGGCGAAAGGTCCGGAAAACTCGGCCACCAGCCCGAGTTTGACGACGTCCTGTCCTTGCGCAACGCCGGCGAACGCGAACACTGCCGCGCCGATCAGCGCTGCTCTAAAGTGGGAAAGAAAGTGCATTTGATCCTCCTCAGTGATCCAACAAGTCTGGTTTTAGACGACTTCCGCAACGCCGAAAGTCGTTTCCGCACTTATACAAACGGCAGTCCGACATAGTTCTCTGCTAACGACGTTGCGGCCGAGCGTGAGCTGACTACGTAGTCCAGCTGCGAACGCTGCAAGCGACGTTGAAACTCATCATCGTTCGGAAACCGGTGAAGCATCGACGTCATCCACCACGAAAAATGTTCGGCGCGCCAAACCCGTTTGAGACAGGTCGCCGAATAGTTCTCGAGCAGCTCGGTCCGCCCGGACCGGAAGAAGGCCGTCAGTGCAAGCGCAAGAACGCGCACGTCTGCGACAGCCAGGTTCATCCCCTTGGCACCGGTAGGCGGGACGATATGCGCGGCGTCCCCCGCCAGAAAAAGGCGGCCGTAGCTCATCGGTTCGACGACGAAACTGCGCATGCCGGTGACACCCTTTTCCATAATGGGACCTTCGGTAAGCTTCCATCCATCGTTTGTTTCCAAGCGGATGTGCAGCTCCTCCCAGATGCGGCTGTCGGGCCATTGCGCCACGTCTTCGTCGGGGGCGACCTGCAGGTAAAGACGC
This sequence comes from uncultured beta proteobacterium, assembly GCA_963749795.1. GTDB lineage: Bacteria > Pseudomonadota > Gammaproteobacteria > Burkholderiales > Casimicrobiaceae > PALSA-1003. The sequence continues at coordinate 34,299 of CAVVOR010000010.1, read as the reverse complement.
GTAATCGTCGGGGAACGCATGCTGTATAACGCGAACCCGTGGTCGTGATAGGCGTAGATCAATTCCTCGTGCGTTGGTGGCGCCTGCGCGAGGATGCCGAGCCATGCGAACGGATAGTGCCGCTCGAAAACAGCGAGTGCGTTCGGCGGTATCGTGGGACGACAAACCCCGTGGAAACCGTCGCATCCGGCAAGCATCGCGCATGTTATCTCCGTATCCTCGCCTCCATGACGAAAGTTGATGCGCGGCGATTCCGAATCGATGTCGCGAAGCGCGACGTTCTCGACATCGAACAACACTTGCCCGCCAGCATCCAGCCGCGCCTTTATAAGGTCCTTGACGACCTCCTGCTGCCCATACACGGTGATCGACCGGCCGCCGGTCAACTCCGTCATGTCGATTCGATGTCCGCGGCCGCCGAAGCGAAGCTCGATTCCTCGATGCACCAAGCCTTCATCGCGCATGCGATCGCCGAGGGCCGCCTCGTTGAGCAGGTCCACAGTCCCCTGTTCCAAAACGCCGGCCCGGACGCGTTGCTCGACGTGATCGCGGCCGCGTCTTTCGAGAACAATCGACTCGACGCCTTGCAAGTGCAACAGATGCGACAGCAGCAGGCCTGCAGGCCCCGCACCGACGATGCCAACCTGGGTCCGCAGTCTCCTCACGTCCGGCCGCGCGGCGCCCGCACTAGCGCGCCACGCCTGGCGCGGCGCCGTCAAGTTGGGCGAATAACTCCTCTGCGAGATGGAATGCCGAATTGGCCGCCGGCACTCCGCAATAGATCGCTGCCTGCATCAACACTTCCTTGATCTCGTCGCGCGTCACGCCGTTGTTGAAGGCGGCACGCAGATGAAGGCGCAATTCCTCGGACCGATTTAGCGCAACCATCATCGCTATCGTCAACAAGCTTCGCGTGTGCCGAGGAAGCCCAGGTCGTGTCCAGATCTCGCCCCACGCGTACCGCGTAATAAGGTCCTGGAACTCGCCGTTGAACGCGTCCTTGCGCGTCAGTGTGCGGTCGACGTGCGTGTCGCCAAGGACCGCACGGCGCACGGTCATACCTTTATCGTAGCGCTCGCGCTCATCCATGGGTGCTCCGCAATGATTGAGGTCTCTGCCCGAGGAATTCCTCGACGTGCGCAGTAAATTGTTCTGGGGCCTCGACGTTGGAAATGTGTGACGCATCGAGGTCGACGTGGCGCGCGCGCATCATCTCAGCCATCTTCGCGCCGTCCGCCGTGGTTGTGACGGCATCGTGCGCACCGCTGACGACGAGGGTTGGGCGATCGATGCGGCCGATGTCCTGCCAGAGATCGACGTCACGCACCGCCGCGCACGACGACGCGTAACCCTCGCAGTCGTTGGCACACAACATCGCTCGCATGTGCTCCACGACTTCGGGTGCTCGCTGCCGAAAGCCCGGGGTGAACCAGCGTTCCATTCCGGCCTCTGCGATGGTCTGGAGCCCTCCATCGCGAACTGCGGCGATCCGCGCGTTCCATATAGCCGGCGCTGCCGATATGAGGAGCCGTGTTGCACAGCACGAGCCGATCGATCCGCTCGCTTGCGTGGACGCCCAGCCACATGCCGACCAGTCCTCCCATCGACAGTCCGCAGAAGTGCACGCGACGAATATTCAGCGCATCGAGCAGTCCGATGACGTCCCGCGCCAGGCGTTCGATCGTGTAGGGCCCGACGGGCGCAGATGAGCCGCCATGGCCGCGGCTGTCGTAGCGAAGTACCCGGAAATTGCGCGAGAATGACGGCATCTGCGCATCCCACATCCACATACTGGTGCCCAGCGAATTGGACAGAACGAGCGGCGGGGCATCCTCAGGTCCCTGCACCCGGTAGCGGATTGACGCAGTATCAACATCGCACAATGCTTCATAAGGAAGCGACGAAGCGCTCGCGGGCCTCGGTCCCTGCGGTGAAATCAGTGTCACGATTCCTCCTCCGCTTCTGTCTCTCGTCGTCGTGTCTTGCGGCTACCAGTCAAAGAATACGGTTTCATCCTTGCCTTGCAGCACGACGTTCCATTCCCATTCTCCCTTGACCTTGGACGACGGTCGCGCAATCAGCGTCGATCGCCTTTCACCCGGGACTCGGCTCAGAACGGGATCAGCGGCGTTGGCAGTTGCGTTTCCACCGGCATCGCCGAAGTAAATCCGCGTGTACAAGTGACGCAGAAGGCCTCGCATGAAAATCGTGACGCTGAGGTGAGGCGCCTGCGTCGTATCTCCGTTGCCGGGAACAGTTCCTGGCTTGACGGTTCTCAGATGAAACATGCCTTTCGAATCGGTCAGGACCCGACCGAAACCGCGGAACCCCTTGTCGATTGACAGCTTGCGCTTGTCGTCGGGATGGACGTACTTGCCCTGCGCATTCGCCTGCCAGATTTCGAGAGCCGCATCGGTGACCGGCTTGCCATCGCCATCGAAGATCCGCCCGACGATGGTGATTACCTCTGCCTTGGTGGATTTGGGCACCAGCTCGTCGACCGCCAGCGGACCAAAACCGATGCGCAGGAACGGTCCGACCGTTTGCGAAGGCGTCGTTATCAGGCTCATCGCTCTCTCCTAGCTTCGGCTGGTCGCCATCGGCGTTTCGTCTCGCCCGCGCAGCACGATGTCGAAGCGATACGCAAGTGCGATATCCGGAATCGTCCGCTCCCAGTCGAACGTCGACAGCATGCGCTGTCGCGCCTTGTCGTCGGGAACGCTGCTGTACATCGGGTCATACGGCAAGAGAGGGTCGCCAGGAAAGTACATCTGCGTGACCAGCCGCTGGACCAGACCTACGCCAAATATGGAGAAATGAATATGCGCGGGACGCCAGGCGTTGTAATGATTGCGCCATGGATACGCTCCCGGCTTGATGGTCAGGAACCGATAGTTTCCCTCCGCGTCGGTGAGTGCGCGCCCGCACCCGGTGAAATTCGGATCAAGCGGCGCATCGTGGTCGTCGACCGAATGCGCGTACCGGCCCGCGGCATTCGCTTGCCAGATCTCGATCAAGCCGTGGGCGACGGGCTTGCTGTTTTCGTCGAGCAAACGTCCGGAGACGACCAGGCGTTCGCCCAGCGGCTCGCCTTTGTGCTGAGCCGTCAGATCGTGATCGGTGGGGCCTATGTCGCCCGGCCCGAATACCGGGCCTGTGACCTCCGACAAGGTCTGCGGCAGCACCAGCAGTGGCTGCGAAGGCGCGCGCTTGATCGTCGATCGGTATCCGGGATACAGATGCGCTGGCTGCGAATCGAAGTAAGGCCGGCGATAGCCTACGGGGTCAGTCATTGTTCCTTTCCTTTTCCTTGACATCCTCGTCGTGCGATCGCGCTCCGGCGAGTCCCGCCATCGTCTCGCCATGCGCACCTCGGACGCGAATGGCGCACTAGACGCGTTCGACAATCATTGCGATTCCCTGTCCGACGCCGATGCACATCGTGCACAGCGCGTAGCGTCCGCCGGTGCGTCGCAATTGATACAACGCAGTCGTCACCAGCCTGGCGCCGCTCGCTCCCAGCGGATGACCCAGCGCGATCGCGCCACCATTGGCGTTGACGTATGGCGCATCGTCGGCGATATGGTGATCGCGCAGCACGGCGAGTGCCTGCGAGGCGAACGCCTCGTTGAGTTCGATTACATCGATGTCGGCGAGCGTCAACTGGGCAGCAGCTAGCACTTTGCGCATCGCCGGCGCAGGCCCGAAACCCATGATGCGTGGCGCGACACCCGCAACCGCCGACGCGATAACACGTCCCAAAGGCTTCAGCCCGTATTTCTTGGCCGCGGCCGAAGACGCGAGCAGCACGGCGCAAGCGCCGTCGTTTACGCCGGACGCGTTCCCGGCCGTTACAGTACCGTCGGGTCGCACGACACCTTTGAGTTTGGCCAACGACTCCAACGTCGTTTCGCGCGGATGCTCGTCGCGGTCGACCTTCAATGCGTCGCCTTTTTTCTGCGCGATCACCACCGGGACGATTTCCTCGGCAAGACGACCTGACGCGATCGCGGCAGCGGCGCGTTGCTGACTACGCAGCGCGAACGCATCCTGGTCGGTGCGTGACACGTGAAAGTCGGCGGCCACGTTCTCTGCGGTTTCAGGCATCGAATCGACGCCATACTTCGCTTTCATCATCGGATTGATGAAACGCCACCCGATCGTCGTATCGTAGACCTGCGCCGCGCGCGAAAAGGCGCTGTCAGCCTTTCCCATTGCAAACGGCGCGCGCGTCATGCTTTCCACGCCGCCTGCGATCATCAGCGATGTCTCGCCGGACTTGATGGCCCGCGCCGCCACCGCAATCGCATCCATGCTCGACCCGCAAAGGCGGTTGACCGTTGTGCCTGCGATCTCGACCGGCAATCCCGCAAGCAGCAACGACATACGCGCTACATTGCGGTTGTCCTCGCCCGCCTGGTTGGCGCACCCGTACACGACGTCGTCGACTGCGTTCCAGTCAACGCCGGCGTTGCGCTCGACCAACGCCTTGATCGGGATCGCGCCGAGATCATCGGCGCGCACGCTGGAAAGCGCGCCGCCGTAGCGTCCGATAGGTGTGCGCACGGCGTCACAAATAAAAGCGTCCTGCATTAATTGCTCCTGATCGCCTGCGTTCTGTACGCTGCTACCGCGAAGTCGCCGCGGCTGCGGCGCCGAGTGAAAGGGGTACACCCGTCATGCGTTCGAGTTCGTCGAAACCCAGTCCTTCGACCATCTCGATCACGTTAAGGCCGCCTGGCGTGACGTCGATGACGGCCAAGTCAGTGTAAATACGGTTGACGCAACGTATGCCAGTCAGCGGATAAGTGCACTTCGCCACAATCTTGGATTCGCCGGACTTGGTTTGATGATCCATCATCACGAAAACACTCTTGGCGCCGATCGCCAGATCCATCGCGCCCCCGACGGCCGGGATCGCGTCCGGCGCGCCCGTGTGCCAATTGGCGAGATCGCCTTCGACCGAAACCTGGAAGGCACCGAGGACACAGATATCGAGGTGTCCTCCGCGCATCATCGCAAACGAATCGCCATGGTGAAAGTATGCGCCGCCCGCGAGCAACGTGACCGGCTGCTTGCCGGCATTGATCAGGTCCGGGTCTTCCTCGCCGCGTGCCGGCGCGGGACCCATGCCGAGCAAGCCGTTTTCGCTGTGCAGGAAAATCTCGCGGCCGACCGGAAGATGATTGGCGACCGTCGTCGGCAGCCCAATGCCGAGATTGACGTAGGCGCCCTCGGGAATATCGCGCGCAACGCGTGCCGCCAACTGATCGCGAGTAAAACGTCTGAAGGTGTTGCTCATGCTGCCGCCTGCGGTACTGACGGTGTCGCGACCGAGTCAACCGCGACCACCCGGTGCACGAAAATTCCAGGAGTGACGATCACTTCGGGGTCCAGCGTGCCCAAAGGCACGATTTGGCGAACCTGGGCCACGGTGCACTTCGCTGCAGACGCCATGATCGGCCCGAAATTGCGCGCGGTCTTGCGATAGACGAGATTTCCCCACCGATCGCCTCGGTCCGCCTTGATCAAGGCAAAATCCGCGTAGATTGGGTATTCCAGGATATACCCGCGACCGTTGATCATGCGGCTCTCCTTGCCGTCGGCCAGCGGCGTCCCGTAGCCGCTCGGCGTAAAGAACGCGCCGATCCCCGCGCCCGCCGCTCGGATACGCTCGGCGAGATTGCCCTGCGGCACCAATTCGAGCTCGATCTCTCCCGCCCGGTAGAGCGCGTCGAACACAAAGGAATCGGTCTGCCGCGGAAACGAACAGATGATCTTGCGCACGCGCTTGGTCTTGAGCAGCGCGGCCAGACCGACGTCGCCATTCCCGGCGTTGTTATTGACAATGGTGAGGTCGCGCGCGCCTTGGGTAATCAGCGCATCGATGAGTTCCGACGGCATCCCGGCAGTGCCGAAGCCGCCGATCATCACGAGCGCGCCATCATGAATGTCAGCGACCGCCGCGGCAAGGGTGGCAATGGTCTTGTCTATCACGGCCCCTCCAGGCCCGGCACCGTTCGCGACGCGATCGCGAATCCATCCGGTTTGTGCGTTTATCGAACAGTGGTGCGATCAACGCACGACCAAGAAAAGTTTACGCGCTGCCCTTCGACATCGTCAAGGGCGATGATCGAAGGCTGGTGCGATTATCGCCCAAGATGCTAGGATCTACGCGCAGTCTCGACGGCGTTCGCTGGCCTTTAGCACCGACGGCGAACTTTTCTGTGACTGTACCACCAAGGCGCAGCGAGGCTTTTGTCAGCGGGATCCATTGCAGCCGTTCCGCTGGCAACGTTCCTCGTCACACGGAGTTCAGCGATGCGGAAAGTACGCGACACGCCGGAGGAACGCAGCTCGAGCGGCAAACCCCGTAAAGTCGTCAGTGGACCGAGTCGTTCGCCGGTCGCACCGACAATATCGCCAGCGGGAGAGATCGAGGCACTGACCGGCGACCCCAATTTCATGAGTTCGCTGGCGCGGGGCCTTGCGGTAATCCGCGCCTTTTCGCAGCTACGGCGCGAGTTGACTATCGCTGAACTGAGCCGCCTGACGGCGATACCGCGCGCCGCCGTACGGCGCTGTCTCTACACGCTCGCCAAGCTCGGCTACGTCGGCAGTAGCAATGGGCGCACCTATTCGCTGCGACCGCGAATACTGGCGCTCGGCCACGCTTACCTTTCGTCAACGCCGCTGGCGACATCGGCACAACCGCTTCTTGACCAGATCAGCGACGCCCTGCACGAGTCGAGTTCGATGGCGGTCCTCGAGGGCGATGACATCCTCTATGTCGCACGATCCTCGACCACTACGCGGCTGATGTCGATCGATCTCGGCATCGGCAGCCGCTTGCCCGCTTACTGCACGTCGATGGGGCGCGTCCTTCTCGCTGGATTGCCACGCGCCGAGCAGGATGCCTACCTGTCTCGCGCGAAACTGACGCGACTGACGAGCCGGACGGTTTCCGGTGCGGCTGAGCTTCGGCGCGTACTCGCGGCGATCAGACGCGACGGTTACGCGGTAGTCGATCAGGAACTCGAGATCGGTCTCCGATCGATGGCTGTGCCCGTTCAGGACGCCGAGGGGAAATGGGTTGCCGCCATCAATGTCGGGACCCAGTCGGCGCGGGTATCGGTCGCGGAAATGCAGACGCGCTTCCTTGCGCCATTGCAGGTTGCCGCCAGAGAACTGGCGATGTTGCTCGTGCGCTGACTTTGCAAACGCGCTTGCAAACTGGCTGGACCATCCATTCAGAACGCGCATCGGCGTGCGTTGCTGCGGGGACGCGCCGATGACGCTCGACTGGCAGATGCGCCCATGTCGTGCAACGGGTATAGAGATTCGCCAGGTGCCAGATGGGTACGTCGTGTACGACGCCCAGGACGGCAGGTTGCATTACCTCAATGCGACGGCGGCGCTGCTGCTGGAGGCCAGCGATGGCAAACTCACGGCGAGCGAATTGTGCGCGCTTCTGACGGAGGCGTTTGACCTTGACACTGCGCCCGTCGGAGAAGTCGAGACCTGCCTATCGCGCTTGCTCGCAGAGGGCTTGTTGCTGCAGGCGCCCGGGTGATTGCCTCCAGGACCAAAGCGCGACTTCCGTATGTACTCGTCGCGATTCTTTGTGTAGAGTGGCATTGAAGGCGAATGCCTGCGCTCGCGTGGGCCGTCGACTGGTGCATTGTCCGAAGTGGATTACGCGCTGCCGCGCGATTTTGAAGAGGCCGAGTTCATGAAGACGAATCCTTCGCTGGAGCGATTTCTCGAACGCGTCGAACCCGGTCGACGTGAAGCCCTGCGCAAGATACTGGTCGGCGCCGCTGTCTACACAGCGCCCGTGGTGGCGTCCTTCTCAATGGACAGTTTGGGTGGCGTGGCTCGCGCCCAGAGCTCGAACCAGACAATCGTGGCGTCGGTACCAACGACGTCGGAATGGGCCATCGCCGGTCTGGCAGGCACGGTAGCCGCAGTGGGCGCCTGGTTGATCGGGCGACGCCGCGGCGACAAGCAGAGCTAGCGCGCCCTACGTATCAGGTTGGTCGGCACTATCGGCGAGATCGATGCGCGTCGCCTGAAGTTCACCGCCCTTCGACCTCCGCCTCCCGGCATTTGTCCTTGTCTAGCCCGCTGCTTTCGGCAGCGCTGATAGTCCGCAATGAAGAGCGGTTTCTCGAAGCATGCCTGCGCTCGCTTGACGGCCTGGCCGACGAGATCGTTGTTGTCGACACCGGCTCGACCGATCGTTCACTCGAGATCGCACGGGGGCTCGGCGCCCGAGTCTCCAGCGTTGTCTGGAATGGAGATTTTTCCGCCGCCCGTAACGCGTCGTTCGATGCTGCACACGGCGAATGGATTCTCTATATAGACGCCGACGAGCGCGTGGCAGCGTTCGATCGGCCCGAACTCGAGCGGCAGCTGGCGAGTCCTTCACACGCCTGCTACACCGTTCTCTTCCGGCCGCAACGCGGTTTTACGCGTTATCGCGAATACCGGTTGTTCCGCAATCGCCCCGATTTGCGTTTTCGAGGTCTGATTCACGAATCCATGCTGCCGGCGCTTGAAGCTCTGCGCGCGGGGACGGGGCTTGCCGTCGGCGACAGCGACGTCTGTCTGGACCATCACGGCTACGAAGGCGATTTGCGCAACAAGCACGAGCGCAACCTCCCCTTGCTGCAAGCCAGGCTCGAACGCGAACCGCTGCATGCTTACAGCTGGTCACATCTTGGCGCGACGCTCCTCGGATTGGGCGACGATGTTGGCGCGGAAAAAGCTTGGAATGCGGGCATCGAAGTGGTCCGTTCGCAGCGATCGCGGCTCCCGTCCGACAGCCTTCTTTATCTCAACCTCGCCAACTTTCTCATCGACCGACGACGTGATGCGGCGGCGCTTCTTCGCGAAGGACTCGACTTCTTCCCTGACAACTATTCCTTGCTGTGGCTCCGCGGACGCAGCCTGATAGAAGCCGCGCGGTACGCCGAGGCATTGCCGGTATTTGGCCGCATCGCGCAGGTCGACCCGGCAACGCTGGACGGCAGCCCGCTGGCGCTCGATGAGTCGATCTTCGGCGCCAATGCGCACGCCGCCATGGGCCTGTGCGCGTTTCGCCTCAATCGATTCGCGGCAAGCGCGGCACATTACGCGCAGGCCGAGCGGCTTGCGCCGGGTGACCTTGGGATCCGCAGTAAGCGTCAACTCGCCGAGGCCAAGGCAGCCGAGATAACGCTCGCGAGCAACCGCGGGCTCTAGCCGTTGCTGGCGTCGATCGCTACACCCGCGCGACGTCTGCCGTGTCAGTTGAGTTGTGTCAGCTGCGTACGATTCCAAAACGCAAAGGGCCCGCTCGGAGGCGGGCCCTTCGTTGGCGCGTGCGCGGATTGACGCGCTTGCGCAGTCGCTGCAGTTGCCTTTAAGGCTTCTTGTTCCAGCCGATGCAGTAGCCTTTCGGGCTTATGGTCCCTTCGACAATTCCGCACGAGCTCGGGGCGACAAATAGACGCAGTTGTCGCATTGCTTGTCGCCCATCGGGGTGTCCTGATACTTCATCGCGTCCTTGCCGATTTTCTGCGCATGCACTTGATTGATGGGGATGACGGTCGACGCCAGCGTCGCACCAGCCAAGACCGCGGCTTGCTGCAGCACTGAACGACGCGAAAGTTTCGAATTTTCGTCCATGGGTTACCGCTCCTTTGGGTAAAGATTACACGATCGAACGAGCATATTTCAACGAAGATGCTCCGTCTCGCACGCCAAACGTCGCATCAGAAGCCAATCAGCAAGGCAGCCACAGCCAGTACGCTTGTTTCATTGTTCATAAATCGCTTCAAGGCGCACCCACCCATGCTACTTGTTCGAGCAACTTTCGTTCCAACGCTTTTTTCACCGCCAACGCACGCCGCAAAAAAGTTTCGCGCTGTCTTCCTGCGGTCGTGGAAATAAATTCAGCGACGCGAGGATGCGCAAGTATCGCGGACTGGAAGGCGTTCGTCAAAGCATGGCAGAATGTTGTTCTGGTATTGAGAATGAGTATCGATTACGTTTGAGTTCGGCAACATCTGATCGATGTCAAACAACGCAAAACGAGAAGGGACACGCATGAGAATCGGCGGCTGGATCAAGATTATGGCCATCGCGGGAGCGCTGGGTTCGGTGGCCACCGCATCGTTGGCCGCGGCGTCGTGCGATGAGATGGACGGTTGCGCCGCGAAGGCCTGTCGTATTGATGCGGAGATGACTCAGGCCAAGGCTAAAGGTAATTCGAAACAAATCGCCTCCCTGGAACGCGCTCGCGCAGAAATGACGCATTGCAGCGACGACGGCTTGAAACAGAAACGCAAAGTCGCCCTGGAACAGGCCCAGCACCGGATCGATTTACGGGACGCTGACCTGCGCAAGGCCGAAGCCACCGGCGATCCGGCGAAAATCAAGAAGGCACAGGGGAAGCTCGACAGTGCCCGCAAATCCTACGCGGAGATCGCGCACTCACCGCTCTGATCGCGCACGCCTGGCGGCGGCGCGTATGCGGCGCGCAAACGCACTCGCCTTGAGCGAAACCGGTCGCTAGTAGATTTCCGGCATCGGCACCGGCTGGGCTTCAGGTTTGCATTCGCCGCACCACAGCGCGTCTGCGACGACGACTGCCTTGGGCGTACTGTTTGCGCCGACATAGATTGTTGCAATGTAAGGCAGTCTCTTTTCGGAGTGTTCCTTACAGGTCGCCCTGCCGCAAAATCGACAAACGCCGCGCGCATCGTTGTCATCGAAGTAGCACTTCACTTTTATTTTTCCCCTATCAAGTAGCGCGCGGTTGTGTCGCCCGCGCTTCCAGTTCGGCTGACACGCTCGCGTAGATCCCAGTGGCGGGCGCGTCTGCTCGCGATGCAACCATCTTTACATGCCAAAGATTTGTGGGGGAGGGCGCCAGCTTGGTCAGCGTTTGTCCAACGCGCGCCCAGATCGACCATGTCGTCTTGGGCACGATGGACCGTACGTAAGACATGACGTACATGCCCACTTCGCGGCGCTGCTCCTTCAACGCTTGTTTTGCCGCCGTAATCTGCAGCGCAAGTTCGGCGCGCACCTCGGCATCTTTGGTCTTCCTTATCTGCTCCTGCTTCATGCTCAATTGAGCGCTCAAGAGAAGCACGTTGGCGGCTTGCTCGCGCTTTGCTTCGCCGAAGCGCTTTTCTACCGGCGCGAGCAAGTCGTCAAGATCGTCTATCCGCCGTATGAGGCTCGCTTCGCCTTTCGAGATTGCGGGCGTCATACCCAGCGATTTTCTCAGCCCGCGACGTTCGCGCCGCAATCCCCAAAGGATTACCGCCGCCACCGCGGCAAGGCCGGCGAACGAAAACCCGGTGAGGATGAGCTGGCCCTTCGGGCCCAGATTGAGAAACGCCACATGATTGTAGGTCGTGTGATAAGCGATTGCGACGGCCCAGCCGAGAAGGAGGAGCAACAGCGGATGCACAGCGCGAACCAGCGGAAATCCACCGATGGCGATGCCGACCAGCGCGGTGGAACTTCCATGCATGACGGACGACGAGAAACCACGAATCAGCGACACGATCAGCCCGGTCTCGACGTCGACGCGACTCAGATAAAGCATGTTCTCCGCGACTGCGAAACCGATACCCACTGCGAAACCGTAAATGGCGCCATCGACAAAATAGGTGTAGTCGGCGCGCCGAACGAGGTAGAGCAGGATGAGAGACTTGAAGATCTCTTCGACGGGCGGCCCGACGCGCACTGAAACCAGCGGCCGTCCAAAAATAGGCACCAGCGGATGGGCAACCGAATAGGAAAGCCCCATCGCGATGATGCCCCAGCCAAAGGCAAGCAGCATGAGCCCTGGACGTTGGGTCTCAAAGAAGTTCAGGCGCTTGATCAAATACAGGTACAGGAGCGGTGCGCTACCGGCGATGAGGATCGAATAGATCATTTGGAGCCGCCAAAAGAAAAGCGGTGGTCCGAAGACCACCGCTTAGCGTATTTCGTTGGTGTCACCGCGACGATCAGCTCGTCGGGGTTTTATTGGCTTACCTTAACCACCATTCAGTTGGCCGAGTTCGCCGAGTTGGCTGAGTTCGCCGAATTGGCTGAGTTCGCCGAATTGGCTGAGTTCGCCGAATTGGCCGAGTTCGCCGAATTGGCCGAGTTCGCCGAATTGGCTGAGTTCGCCGAATTGGCGGAGTTCGCCGAGTTGCTCGAGTTCGCCGAGTTGGCTCGAATTCGCCGAGTTGCTCGAATTCGCCGAGTTGCTCGAATTCGCCGAGTTGCTCGAATTCGCCGAGTTGCTCGAATTCGACCGAGTTGCTCGAATTCGACGAGTTGCTCGAATTGGCCGAGTTGCTCGAATTCGACGAGTTGCTCGAATTCGCCGAGTTGCCCGAGTTCGCCGAGTTGCCCGAGTTCGCCGAATTGCTCGAATTCCGGGAGTTTGCCGTCGAATTGGCTGAGGTCGCCGAGTTGCTCGAGTTGGCTGAAGTCGCCGAGTTGCTCGAATTGGCTGAGGTCGCCGAGTTGCTCGAGTTGCTTGAGCCGCTCAACGCTGTCTTCACCACCTCGGGTTTGAAGTTCGCCATGTAAATCGCAAATCCGGCGACGACAAACACAGCGGCCGCGACCATGATCGATTGTCTGTTGCGAGTTGCCATTTGAACTTTCCCCTCTAAGTACGTAGTGAAAACACTACATGACTGCAGTATTAGCCAAAAGAATCAATAAGGGAATGTGAATATTCACAGGCGGGAGAGGTTCGACGCCTACCCCGTGAAACAACTCACCTAACAAATTGATTAAAAACAACTTTTGTTCCATGAACCTAATTGCCTCGTCGCCTACGGAACTACCGGCCACTCACGCCTTCCAACGACAGCGACTCAGTAACCAACTGAGGCAACCGATTCAGGCAAGCTTGAACCCGCGCAATGCTAGTGTGTGTTGTCGGCGAACGCAATATCAATCCATAAAAAGATGAGGTTACCCGCAATGAGACCCCCGCCCGCTGCCGCTGGCCATCTTCGTGTGGCGCCACTGGCGTCCATAGTGTTTGCTCTGGCCGCCTCCTCCCCTGCCTATGCGAGTCTTGGAGGCAACGAATCCACCGTCCAGAGTGATCAAGCGCAGACGCAGGCTACGCGGAGAATCCTCTCTTCCGCGCGTTACACGGTGCACGAACTGGAAGCGCCGACCGGCGGGCACGTGCGCGAATTCGTCTCTCCTGCCGGGATGGTCTTCGGTGTCGCCTGGGATGGTCCGTCGATGCCCGATCTTCGACAGGTTCTCGGGACCTACTTTGATCGCTACACGGCCGCCGTCGCGACCGCGCGGCGCACCCGCGGCGCGGTCTTTATCGATGTGCCCGGATTGGTGGTTCAGTCGACCGGCCATATGCGTGCATTTACGGGGAGCGCCTATGTCCCCGAGGCCCTGCCTGAGGGCGTTGTCGCGGACGAGGTGCGCTAGTGAGAGTCCCGATGCAATACGTCCTACTGGGCTGGTCTTGCGCAGCGCTGCTGTCATTGGCCGGCTGCGGCGGAGGCGGTGGCGGCGGAGGCTCGACGCCGACTCAGAACGTACAGCCGGTCATCGTGGATGCCGGTCCGGCGGGCGTCCCCGATCTGCTGTTCACGACGGTGACGATTTGCGCGCCGGGGAGCACCAGCAACTGCCAGACGATCGACCACATCCAGGTGGACACCGGCTCGAGTGGGCTGCGCCTCATCGCTTCGGTAGTCTCACCCACCCTTTCCCTGCGACAGCAAGTCGACGCCGGCAACAATCCCATTGTCGAGTGTGCCCAGTTCGCCGACGGGTATAGCTGGGGGCCGGTCAAGGTGGCCGACCTGCAGATCGCCGGCGAGCGCGCGAACGCGATGCCGGTGCAGATCATCGGCGATCCCGGCTTCCCAGCCGTTCCGACTGCTTGCTCAAGTACCGGGCCGCCGGAAAATACCGTCGCGGAATTTGGCGCCAACGGCCTCATTGGTATGAGCGTATTCGCCCAGGATTGTGGGCCTGCGTGCGCGCAGTTCGCGATTCCCGGCGTTTATTACAGTTGCCCTGCGACCGGATGCCAGCCCGCCGCGGTCGCGCTGGCGCAGCAATTGCCCAATCCGGTCTCGCTATTTTCCGGAGACAACAATGGGGTCCTGATCCAGATGCCGCAGATCGCCGCCGCAGGAGCATTGACCGCCAGCGGGTCGCTGATTTTCGGTATCGGTACGCAGTCCAACAATGGTCTCGGCGGGGCAACCATTCTCACTGTGGACCCCAACACTGGCTATATCACGACCGTTTTCAACGGCAAGACATACTCGAACAGCTACATCGACAGCGGATCAAGCGTCGTGTTTTTCGGCACCAACGCCTTTCCCCGGTGCACCGGCGTCGCGCAGGGTTTCTATTGCCCCGCAACGACCCAAAGTCTGAGTGCCACGATGCAGGGAATCAACCAGACCACGGCAAACGTGAGCTTCACTGTTGCGAACGTCGATCAGTTGGCCACTGCCAATCCGACTTTCAACGCGTTCAACAACCTCGCTGCGCCGGCTGGCGACAACATTACGTTCGCCTGGGGGCTTCCATTTTTCTTTGGTCGCAACGTCTACACGGCAATCGAGGCCAAGAGCACGCCGGCCGGGCTGGGCCCGTACAACGCCTTCTAAAGTGACTCCAACGGCGACCGGCGAGCTACCAGCGACTCGGAGTAGACAAGCACATGCGACGGGCCCGCTGGGGTGCGACGGTCAGCGATACGACCCGGGATTGACTGCAAAGACCTCCACTGCCGACGCTTTGCCTTTAAGCGGCACGGCGCCAAGGGCCTCAACCTGAGCGCCCTCGCCAAGTTCGGAGCGCGTGCCGAGATCGATCAATATGGCTCGCTGCGCGACCTTGGTGTGTGACTCCAACCGTGACGCCAGGTTGACGGTGTCGCCGATGCAGGTGTACGTCGCGCGGCTCTGCGTTCCCGCGTAACCGGCAACCATTTCGCCGGTGGCGATGCCGACGCCGATCCTGATTCTGCACCTTACCGGCTGCGGCGCGCTGCTCATTGAACATCTCAACCAGCTCGACCATCTCCAGCGCCGCGCGCACCGCGCTCTGCGCGTGGTCGCTCAATGGCAAAGGCGCACCGAAAATGGCCATCAATCCATCGCCGATCATCTGGTTGACAACGCCCCCGTGTCCGCTGATCGCATCGAACATCAACGTGTAGTAGGTGTTGAGGAGGTCGATCGTTTCTTCTGGCGGCTGCGATTCGACCAGCGGGGTGAAATCGCGAATATCGGAAAACATCACTGTGGCGCGAACGCGGCGTCCGCCGAGTGCGAAGCCCGATTGCTGCAAATCCTGCGCGACCTCGGCGGTCGCGAAACGCCGCACCAACTCTTTCTGCGCGTCGCGCAAGCGCTTCTTCTCGAGACTGGCGCCGATACGTGCTTTCAAAAGCACCGGATTCACCGGCTTGCTCAGATAGTCCTCCGCTCCCAGCTCGATACAACGAACCACGTGTGCGATGCCTTCGAGCGACGACGTGACAATGACCGGAAGGTCGCGCAAATGCAGGTCGCCGGTGAGTTGTTCGAGCACCTGGAACCCATCCATTTCGGGCATTTCCATGTCGAGCAGCAGCAGGTCGAACGACTCTCGCCGGAGCATCTCGAGCGCCATCCTGCCGTTCTCGGCCGAGGCGACGCTGTGTCCCTGCAACTCGAGGCTGCGCGTGAGCAGCAGCCGGTTGACCTTGTTGTCGTCCGCGACCAGCAGCCGGGCGACACCGTGGCGCGCTTCAGGCATCGCGCAGTTCCGCAAGCCTCGCGGCGACGCGCGAATATTCGGCCGCCAGTGCGTCCAGCACGTCGCCCTCGCGCGCCGCGTCCAGTCCGCCAAGCTCAAGCGCTCGCGCCATCGCTCCCAGATTCAACGCACCGAAGGTCATGCTGTTGGACTTCAATGAGTGCGCGCTGCGCCGGAACGTGTCCGCGGCGTTTGCCGCCAGCGCGCGGCGCAATTCCTCAATCATTTTCGGCGCCTCGGCCAGAAAGGTGTCGACAAGTTCGGTGACGAACTCGGCGCCGGCCGTCTTCTGCAGATCTTCGAAGGTGGCTCGATCGATGCTCGCCGCTGTTGATCCGGTCGGTGCAGTCATTCCGCGCGCTCCTCGCGTCCAGGGACCATGTTCAGTGCCTCGACCAGTCGCTCGACGCGAATGGGCTTGGTCAGGTAGTCGTCCATGCCGGCGGCGATGCACATTTCACGATCACCTTGCATCGCGTTGGCGGTCATCGCGACGATACGCGGCCGGTCCTTCGCCCCCCAGCGGGCGCAGATCCGACGCGACGCTTCCAAGCCGTCCATTTCGGGCATCTGCACGTCCATCAGCACCACATCGTACGACTGGCGTTGCACCGACTCGACGGCTTCGATGCCATTCGACGCAAGATCCGCGCGATAGCCCATCTGCTGCAGAATGCGCATCGCCAGTTTCTGGTTGACGACATTGTCTTCGGCCAAGAGGATGCGCAGCGGGTGCCGCGCGGCCATTTCCGGATCGAGCCCCGAGCGGGCTGGCGCCGGGGTCGGCGCCTTCAGCACAGGATCCTCTACGAGAAGACCGACTAACGTATCGTAAAGATGCGACTGGCGAACAGGCTTGGCGAGATAGGCGCTGAAGAGCTGATCTTCGTCCCCCGCCTCGCGCCGGCCCAACGAGCTGAACAGGACCAGGGGCAAATCCGTATTGCGCTCGCGAATCTGCCGCGCGAGGGTCAGACCATCCATCTCGGGCATGTGCATGTCCAGAATCGCAAGATCGAACTTCTCGCCTGCGTCCAGCCAGCGCAGCGCCTCGGACGGCGATTCGGTCGCCTGCGCCGACATGCCCCATTTGGCCGTCTGCAAAGTCAACACGCGGCGGTTGGTGGCGTTGTCATCGACGATCAGTGTGCGCTTGTTCTGCAACTCCGGTTGCACGCCGACAAAGTCGCGAGTCCTCGTCGTCTGCGCAAGCTCGGCCGTGGGCGCCTGAATGTTGAAAAAGAAAGTGGACCCCTTGCCCGGCCCTTCGCTGTCGGCCCATAAGCGCCCGCCCATCAGTTCGGCAAGACGTTTGCTGATGGCGAGGCCGAGGCCGGTGCCACCGTACTTCCGTGTCGTCGAGGAGTCGGCCTGCGAGAACGACTGGAACAGTCGACTGATGACTTCAGGCGAGAGACCGATGCCGGTGTCGCGCACCGAAAACGTCAGTTCGATGCGATCGGCTGACACGGGCTGCGACGAAACCGTGAGCACGACTTCGCCCTGCTCCGTGAATTTAACCGCGTTCGACAACAGATTGAGAATGATCTGGCGCAGTCGGGTGACGTCGCCGACGATCGCGCCCGGCACGTCGCCCTCGAATACATAGGCAGTGTCCAGGTGCTTCTCTACGGCGCGCGCAGTGACCAGGTCCAGCGCCGATTCCACGCAGTCCCGCAAGTCGAAAGGCTGCGCCTCGATGTCCATCCGCCCGGCCTCGATCTTGGAGAAATCCAGAATGTCGTTGATGATGGTCAGCAGCGCATCGCCCGACTCGCGTATGGTCGCGACATAGTCGTGCTGCTCGGTGTTGAGCGGCGTGTCGAGCAGCAATCCGCTCATGCCGATGACCGCGTTCATCGGCGTGCGGATTTCGTGGCTCATCGTCGCCAGGAACGAGCTCTTCGCCTCGTTGGCAGCCTCGGCGGCCGCGCGTGCCTCGGTTGTTTCCTGGAACAGTCGCGCGTTCTGCAGTGCAACGCCCACGTTGGCGGCGATCGTTCCGAGCAGGCGTTCGTCGTCGTCGTCGTAGGCGCCCTCCCGATGCGTGCTCTGCACGCTGATTACGCCGAGGCTGGTACCGCCGACGGTAATCGGCACGCCCAAGTAGGAAAGTGCCTGCTTGCCGACGATCCTCGCGCCAAGCTCCAAACCGAGCCGATCGGCTTCCTGATTGATGATCAGCGCCTTCCCCGACTGGATGATTTTGCTGGTTAGCCCTGTGCCGAATTCCAGCGGTTTGATTCGCTCGCCGTACTGATAAGGGAAATTGATCATGCCAGCGCGCTGGTCCAGCAACGCGACATACGCAATGTCGGCGCGGAACACACCACGAATCTGCTCGCCAACCATTTCAAGCAGTGGCGCGATATCGAGCTTGCCGGCGAGCTGTTGCGAAACCCGGTTGATCGTCGCGAGCTCGCCGGCGCGCTTCTGCGCTTCCGCGAACAGGCGCGCGTTCTCGATCGCGACGGTCGCCTGCAATGACAGACCGACCAGGAAATCGAGGTCACTGGCGGTGAACGGTCCTCCCCCGGTACGCCATACCGCCATTACGCCTTTGACCGCCTTGCCGGCGAGCAGCGGAGCCACCATCAGTCGTTCCTGATCTTCCTGACCGTTCCCGCGATCTGAACGGCTCGCGGATCGTTGTTGGTGTTGTTGACGAATTCCGCGATGCCGCTTTTCAGCTGCGTGCCGATAATGCCGACGCCGGGCTCGATGTACGTTTCCTGCAGCACCTCGGCGATATCGCCCAGCGCAACGATGGCGCGATATTTGTCGCCCGCCCCGTCCGGGAGAAAGATCGCGCTGGTATCGACGTTCAAAAATCCTTGGCATGATGGGCGATGCGGTCCATGACGGTCGCAAGATCCAGCGTCGACGACACGTCACGACCGACCTCCGCCAATGCAGCAGCCTCGCGTGTACGCCGTTGCGTTTCATCGAACAGACGCGCGTTTTCCAGCGCGACGCTCATCGTGTTGGCCAGGTTTGCAGCAGGCGAAGGTCGGAGGGATGTAGGCGTGCTCACGTTCATGTCCATCAGGCTGATGGTCCCGCGCGCCTGGTCGCCGGCGATCAAAGGCACATAGACGCGGACTTCGCTTCGCGTTCCGGGAATCCATTACTGCCGTACTTCACCATTTCTTCAGCATGTTTTGATTGACGACCAGAGTCTCGCGGGTCTCATGACGTGGCCGCGATGCCCTTGTCGCCGAGCGGCTCGACGCAATATTGATTCTTTGCCCCACTCATACGTGTAGGGAAAGTGCAGCAGTTCGGTTTGCGCCTCATGGATACGGATGCCGACGTCAGCCAGGTCGAAGATCTCGCGAATCTTGTCGCCCACCGCATCGTAAATTCCCTGCATGTTAGTTCGGCGGCTAGCGCCTGCTGCACGCTATTGATGATCGCGAGTTCCGCCGCGCGCTGTTCGCTTTCCTTGAACAAGCGCTGCGTCTCGTCGAACAGGCGCGCATTTTCCAGCGCGACGCTCATGTGTTGGCCAGCGTCTGCAACAGACGCAGGTCGGAGGCGCGTGTACGCGTGCTCGCGCTTCATGTCCATCAGGCTGATCGTGCCTCGCGCCTGGTCGCCGGCGATCAATGGCACATGGTATTACGCGACTTTTCCATTTCGGTCCCGGCATCAGGTTGCTGCCGTACTTCTCCATCTCGCTGCGGCCATGTTCTCGTTGACCATCAGCGCCTCGCGCGAGCGCATGACATGTACGGTGATCCCTTTGTCTCCCGACGGCTCCGACGTCGAAGTTGATCCGGCGCGCCCGACTCGTACGTGTAGGGGAAGTGCAGCAGATCGCGTTTGCGCGTCGTAGATGCGGATGCCGACATCAGCCATGACCGAATATCTCGCGGATCTTGTCGCCGACGGCGTCGTAAATCCCCTGCATGTTGAGTTCGGCCGCGAGCGCCTGTTGCACACTGTTGATGATCGCGAGCTCCGCCGCCCTCTGCTCGCTTTCCTTGAATAGACGCTGCGTTTCGTCGAACAGCCGGGCGTTTTCCAGCGCGACGCTCATGCTGTTCGCCATTGTCTGCAACAGACGCAGGTCGGAATCGCCGAACGCATTTTCGCGATCGAGGTTCTGCAGCGTGATGAGCCCCTTAGGTTCGTCGCCGACAAGCAGCGGGACATACACCGCGGACTTCGTGTCCTCGCCGGCAATTACTTTCGAACCGACTTCTCGCGATCGTTGCTCCATGTCGGTGTTGACGATGACCGGCTGGCGCGTCTCGAGCATGCGCGACACAAATCCCAACCCCGCCACAACAAAAGGCGTCGGATACAGGCGCTGACCGCGCTCAATCAGATAGCGCGTATCGACGGTGTCCGTCGCGACGTCATAAGTCGCGACTCCGACCACCTGTGCGTCGAATATCTCGCGGATCTTGTCGCCGACGAGGTCGTAGATCGCCTGCATCTCGAGCTTGGATGCAAGCCCTTCCTGCACGCTATTGATGATCGCGAGTTCCGCCGCCCGCTGGTCGCTCTCCTTGAACAGGCGCTGCGTTTCGTCGAACAGGCGCGCGTTCTCGAGTGCGACGCTCATCGCGCCCGCCAGCGTCTGCAGCAAGCGGACGTCCGAATCGCTGAAGGCGTGCTCATGCTCCATGTCGAACAGGTTTATGAGCCCGCGCGCCTGGTCTCCGGCGACCAACGGAACGAGTACAGCCGACTTCTCCGAGCGGGTACCCGGCAAGGCGAAGCTGCCGTACTTCTCCATTTCCTGCGGCATGTTCTCGTTGATGAGCAGGGTTTCGCGCGTGCGCAGGACGTGCGATCCGAATCCCTTGCCTAGCGCCTGCGGCTCGATGTGGACCCGCTTGCCGTGCTCATATTGGTACGGAAAGTGGATCAATCCGGTCTTCGGATCGAGGATGCGGATCCCCATGTCGGCGCGGTTGAAGATCTCGCGGATCTTGTCGCCCACGGCATCGTAGATTCCCTGCATGTTGAGTTCGGCCGCCAGCGCCTGCTGCACGCTGTTGATAATCGCAAGCTCCGCCGCGCGCTGCTCACTTTGCTTGAACAGGCGCTGCGTTTCGTCGAACAGGCGCGCATTCTCCAGCGCCACGCCCATACTCGCGGCGACGGTACTGAGCAATCGCACTTCAGCCTCGCCGAATGCGTTCTCCTTTTCAAAGCTCTCGATGTCTATGGTGCCGAGCACGCGATCGCTGGCCACGATGGGCACCCGCATCAAGGCGAAGGATCTGATCTGTGCCGGGCGTCACCGTTGTGCCTGCGGCATCCATTTCCGCGCGGCTATTCAGAATCCACGGCTGCCGGCTGCGGCGGATCGTATTCCAAGGTCCGGTCGGCGTGGGCTTACTCGGCGCCAGAGTGAGACGAACGTTGTGTTCGTAGACGTACAGCGGGTGCAGCAGATCGGTCTCGGGGTCGTGCCAGGTGATGCCCAGATCACCGGTCCGGAACACTTCGCGCAGCTTGTCGCCGACCAGATCGATGATGGCCTGGAAATCGAGTTCCGCGGCGATCCCTTCCTGGATGCTGTTGATCACCGCCAGTTCCGCGGCCCGCTGCTCGGTCTCTTTCAGCAAACGTTGCGTTTCGTCGAACAGACGCGCGTTTTCGAGTGCCACGCCCATGCTTGCCGCAACCGTCGTCAACAGACGAACCTCGGCCTCGCCGTAGGCGTTTTCGTGCTCGTAGTCCTCGATCACCACCGAGCCAAGAACCCGATCGCTGCCGAGGATCGGAACTGCAACCGTCGATTGGCTCTGGTCGGTCCCGGGAATCGACACTGAATCCTTGCGCCGCGAATTCCGACAGATTGTTGACGACGATCGGCTGGCGCGTTCGAACGATTCGCATGAACGCCACCGAGGGTCGGCTCGACGGCGTATTCATTCTGTTGCCGTGTTCGTACTGATACAGAAAGTGGACGAGATCGGCCTTCGAGTCATACCAGCGGATGCCGATATCTCCTGTTTTGAAAACCTCGCGCAGCTTGTCGCCCACCAGATCGACGATCGCCTGGAAATTGAGCTCGGCGGACATGCCTTCCTGGATCTGGTTGATTACCGCCAGTTCCGCATTCCGCTGCTCGGTCTCCTTCAGCAGTCGCTGCGTCTCGTCGAAGAGACGCGCGTTCTCCAGCGCCACTCCCATGCTTGCAGCGACGGTGCCCAGCAGGCGGACCTCTGCTTCGCCGAACGCATATTCGCGTTCGAAACTCTCGATGCTGATCGATCCCAGCACCCGGTCGCTTGCGATAATCGGCACTCGTGCCAAAGACAAGGACTGGTCGGTGCCTTCCACGGTAACCAGTCCTTCGGTTTCCTGCTCCCCCAGCGTGTTGTAGACGAGGGCTGTCGCGAAGCCACCAATCTGCTCCACCCACCGGTCGGCAGCGGCGGATAGGGGTCAATATTCAGACGGACGCCGTGCTCGTACACGTAGAGCGGAAGCATCAAGTTGCGCTCGGCGTCGTGCCATACGATGCCGAAATCGCCGGTGTTAAAAACTTCGCGCAATTTGTCGCCGACCAGATCGACGATTGCCTGGAAATCGAGCTCGGCAGCGATGCCCTCCTGAATGCTGTTGATCACCGCGAGTTCCGCCGCTCGCTGCTCGGTCTCTTTCAGCAGGCGTTGCGTCTCGTCGAAGAGGCGCGCGTTCTCGAGCGCGACTCCCATGCTTGCGGCGACAGTACTAAGCAGTCGTACCTCGGATTCGCCGAAGGCGTCCTCGCGCTCGTAATTCTCGAGAACGATCGAACCGAGAATTCGGTCACTACCGAGAATCGGCACCGTCACCAAGGACTGACTGGCATCGGTTCCCGGGATCGGCCCAGCGCCCAGTGCCAGACCTTCGCTCGGATTTCTGATCACAACCGGCTGGCGCGTCGCGATCATTTTTTCCCGAATGCCGCCGGGACGAATGGGGTCGGAGGCAGATCCACTTGCCTCACACCGTGCTCGTACGCGTAAAGATGTGGGCATAGTTGGTCGCCGGGTCGTACCACCGGATGCCCATATCGCCGGTATGAAACACCTCGCGCAGCTTGTCGCCGACCAGATCGACAATCGCCTGAAAGTCGAGTTCGGCTGCCATGCCTTCCTGAATGCTATTAATCACCGCCAGTTCGGCGTTTCGCTGGCGCTCGGCCTCGAAGCTCAGCGCATTCTGCAGCGCCACGCTGAGGCTGGCGGCGACGGTGGTGATCAGGCTGACGTCGCTTGCCCCGAAGGCGTGTTCCGGCTGCTTGCCGATTACGAGCACGCCCATTGCCTGGCCGCCACTCAGCAATGGCGTATAGATAAAGGAATTGTCTAAGATCGCGCCGCCAAGCTGCACATTCGGAATTCCGTGCTCAAGCTGGAACGTCGTCAGTTCGTCGTAGGTGTGGAACACCAGCGTCTCGCGCGCCCGCATCGCCAGGCCGCTTATTCCCTCTTGCATGGCGCGCGCCTTGGGAGGCGGCCGGAACCGCTCGCCGTGATCCACCATGTAGGGATAGGTCGCCACATCGCGCGCGACGTCGAGCAGGCAGGATAGCGACGACGTCGGCGCTGAACACGTCGCGCATCTTGTCGCCGACCAGATTGATGATCGTTTGCAGGTCGAGCTGACTCGCCAGTCCCTGCTGAACGCTGTTGATTACCGCAAGTTCGGCATTGCGCTGCTCGGTTTCCTTCAGCAGGCGCTGCGTTTCGTCGAACAGACGGGCGTTTTCCAGCGCCACGCTCATGCTGCCGGCCAGCGTGGTCAGCAGATTGACGCTGGACTCGCCGAATTCGTTCTCGCGCGTTCCGTAGAGCGCAATGACGCCGAAGGCCTCCCCGCCCTTGAGGATCGGCACGCCTAGATAGCTTTTTCCGACGTCGTCCGATTCGGAATCACCGATCAGAGCTGAACCGAGCTCAGCGGCGCGCTGCATGAAGTCTTTGTTGATGACCAGCGGCTGGCAAGTCCTGATGACATGGCCGGTAAGGCCGCGCGGGGAAAAGGGCTCCACGGGAAATCGCTTGCCGTGTTCCAGATAGTAGGGCATCGCCAACAAGCCGCTGCGCGCATCGCGCAGCGCGATCGACATGTCCGATGACGCAAAGATCTCGCGAATTTTCTCGCCGACGAGATCGATGATGGCCTGAAAATCGAGTTGCGCCGCCAGCCCCCCTGCACGCTGTTGATGATCGCGAGTTCGGCGGCGCGTTGCTGCTCGGTTTTGAACAGCCGCTGCGTCTCGTCGAACAGTCGCGCGTTTTCCAGCGCTACGCCCATGCTCGCGGCCACGGTGCTGAGCACGCGCACTTCGGCTTCGCCGTAGGCGTATTCGCGCTCGAAGCTCTCGAGAATGATCGAACCGAGAACGCGATCGCCGCCCAGAATAGGGATGCGCACCGACGAAAGACACTCGTCGGTCCCCGGAATCGTCGTTGCACCGAGCGCCTTCGCCTCGGCCGGCGAATTCGTCACGATTGGTTGGCGCGTCGCCACCAGACGGTGCCACGGGCTCGCCGGCTTCGGCTTCGACGGCTGCACAACCAGACGCACCCCGTGTTCGTAGTCGTACGGCGCAAGAAGCGTATCGGTTGCCGCGTCATACCAGCGGATGCCGATATCGCCGGTCTTGAACACTTCACGCAACTTGTCGCCGACGAGATCGATGATGGCCTGGAAGTCGAGCTCGGCGGCCATGCCCTGCTGGATGCTGTTGATGATCGCGAGTTCGCCGGCGCGCTGTTCGAGCAAGGCATTGGACGTCTGCAGCTCGTTCGTTCGCTGGACGACTTTCTGCTCGAGTCCCTGCGACCACTGGGCATTGGCCAGCGCGACGGCGCCTTGGCTCGCAAGCATGCCGAGCAGGTCTCGATCCGATTCGCGAAAGCGACCGAACGCACCGTCGAGATCAGCGTACAGATAGCCGACCAGCTCGCGCTGCGCGATCAGTGGTGCAACGATGCGCGAGCGTTGCTCCAGTTCGTCGGCGCCCTCGGGCTCGTGCGCCATTGTCGCCGTGCGCAGCCTGCGCACGCGCGCCAGTTCGGGCGCAATCGCTCGCAGCAATTTCTGCGCGTCTTCGCCGTTCGGCATCAGCGACCCGGCAATGCGCGGTCCAGTCAGGCGTCTCGAGCAGCAACAGCACGCGTTCGGCGCCGCTCAGTTCGGTTGCTTCGTCGATCAGGAATTCGTGCAGGTCTTCGCTGCTGCGCAGTTCATTCAGTCGCAGGCCGGTATCGACCAGCCGTTCGAACGGTTCGCGCAGACTCGCTTCGCCACGCGAGGTGTGCTGCACGCCGGGCGTGACTCAAGCGCCGCTTCCACGCGTCCTTGATCCACGCCGTCACAATCTCCCGGTGAACGGGAATCTTGTTCAGATAGTTGCGCCGCAGGCCTTCGTCGCTGAGACTGGCGATGCCCTTGATCATCAATTGATACGCCATCTCCAGCGCCTCTCGGGCGGCGGCATTCTGTTTGTTGGCCAGCAGCGCCTCTGCTGTGCGTCCACCAGAGCAGCGTCGGCGATATGCCGTCGATCGACGCAAGCTCAAGCGCGCGATGCATTTCGGCGGCTTTGCGCGTCGCGGTCAGCGCGAGACGAGGCTTGCCCAACGCCAGACATGCCTGTCCGATACCGGTAAGTGCGCTGATTTCGATCGAGACCAACTCGCCGTCACGCCCGCGCTGCTCCGCGCGCTCGAACTCCTTGCGGGCCGCCGCTGCGTCGCCTTCGCGAAGCATCACGCGCCCAAGTACAAGCGGCAAATTGCCCGTTACCAGCGGATCACGTGCTTCATCCGCCATCGCCGCCATCTCTGCGGCGTACCCGCGAGCACGCTCCAGGTGGCCCGCCGCCAGCTCGGTCTCGGCAAGTTCGCCCAACGTCGATCCCAAACTTGCGGTCGCGCCGGACCGGCGATACATGTCCCCGGCTTTGGAAAGCAGGCGACGAGCGCGCCGATATAGTCCCAGTTGGCTGTAGGCAATGCCGAAGTTGCCAGTGGCTACCCCTTGTCGCTCCAGATAGCCGGCCGCTTCAAAGTCCTGAAGTGCCTGGTTCAACACCTTCAACTGCACCGCAAGATCGGCTTCGTTGAATATCAGCATGTTGAGCGCATTGCCGGCGCCATACAGGTCGCCGGCCTGGCGGCACAACTCTGCTGCGCGACGGGCGGCCTGCTGCGACTCGGCAACGCGTCCCTGGCTGGAAAGCGCGACCGACAGCACCCAGAGAGCGCGTCCTTCAAAGCCCGCCTCCCCCATCGAGCGGAAGATCTCGACGGCGCGCGTAGCGTTCTGCTCGGCTGCCTTGAAGTCGACCCGTTGCCGGAACTGCGCTTCGGCGAGGCGCGCCAGGCTCGCACCTTCAAGCAAGGCGTTTTTGGCCTTGCGAGCGATTACCAAGGCTTTTCCGGCCGACTTTATCGCGCCTTTCCAATCGCGCTGGCGCGTCAGTACCTGGGCTTCGCAATTCAGTGCTCGCGCGGTCAGCGCAGCGCCCCGCGACTTGCCGGCCAAGTCGATCATCGCCGCGGCGTCTTCGGCGGCATGGTCGAGCTCGCCCAGCGCGATGAAACTTTCGGCGCGCAGGTCGAAAAGATCGAGGCGTTCCCCTGGACTGAGCTTGGCTGCCGCGAGCGCCGTTGTGGCGACTTCAATCGCACGAGCGTGGTGGCCAGCCCATTGCAGATCGCTGACGCGTTCTGCCGTTGAGCCGTCGTGGCCCGCACTTGGCGCCGCAGGGACGAACTTCCGCGAATTTTTCTTTGGTTTCGAATCCGCCATCGGCTGCCTTGGGACCTCTTTCGTTGCGGGCGTTACGTCGGTGACGACTCCCCGGGAGGCGCAGCGCGAAGTCGATTACTTCGCGTCCGCCTGCCGCAACGATAGGCGGCGAACCGGATATTAATCTATCGGCAGTCTGCGTCAATCGGCGAGCGAAAACCCGCCGCGTACTGGCACTTAGCCGACGATTTCGTCGATACGCGCTGACCCTCGGAATCTACCACCACGCCGGATAATCCGCTCTGCATTTCATGGCGCTTGCGGCCATCTGGCGATCGGTTTCGGTTCGAGTGTCCGTATCGGGATCGCACATTGACCGGCTGCTCAAGCGCAGGGAACATGATTCGGACACTTCGCTCACTGCGGCCGCCGTCGATTCGAGATGACACTGGCCAAGATCCCGAGACGCCGGGTAGGGCCTCACGCGATACAAGGTCGCGGGACTCGCAACCGGTGTCATCCGCTCCGCCCTCGCAAGCTGGGCTTCACCCTGCGCTCATGCGCTACGCAGGCAAGGTCCGCACGCCGACAGCAGCCGTCGCGAACATTCGTGCTGGCGACCATGTCTTCGTCGGCACCGCGTGCGCGACGCCGAGGGCGCTGATGGCGACCCTGGAATCGCTGAGCAAGCCGCCTGCCGGCGTCGAATTGATTCATTTCATTACGACGGGCGCCGTGCCACACGATGCGCACGGACGAGCGACGACGGCATATCGCCATCGAACGATTTTTGTCGGAAGCGATATCCGTGCCGCAGTACGGCAAGGGCTCGCGGAGTACGTGCCGATGTCCGTCGCGCGCGTTCCCGAAATGATCGCCATGGGCCGCATTCCGGTCGACGTCGCCCTGATTCAGGTCTCTCTGCCAGACGAGTTCGGCTATGTAAGCTTAGGCGTCTCGGTCGATGTAATCCCCGCTGCCGTCGCCCGCGCCAGGCTGGTGATCGCCGAGGTCAATCCGTCGATGCCGCGGACAATGGGCGATTCGACGCTGCACATCGATCGCATCCACCACCTCGTTCCGGTGGACACCGCGGTGACCGAATACGTACACCCTGCGACTCCGCTCGGTGTGGTCGAACAGATCGCGCGATACATCGGCGGCATCATCGAAGACGGGGCAACACTGCATCTGGGGCTCGGTCGCGTTGCCAGTGAGGCGCTCAAGTACTTGCACGGACGCAAGGACATCGGCATCCACTCGGACGTCATCACCGATGCCATCATTCCGCTGCTTGAAAGCGGAACGCTGACCGGGCGCTGCAGAGACTCACAACGCGGAGAAGATCGTGACCAGTTTCGCGCTGGGGACGAGGCGCCTCTACGACTTGATCGATCGAAACCCGTTGTTCTCGTTCCAGCCAATCGACATCGTGTGCAACCCGGCAACGATCGCTGCCCAGCACAAGATGGTCTCGGTGACGCAAGCATTTGCGGTGACCTCTCCGGACAAGTGTGCGCCGATCAATTTCAGGGTGAGTTCTACGGCGGCCTCGCGGCGCAGGGCGAATTTCTGCTAGGCGCCTCGCGTTCGCCGGGAGGCAAGGCGGTCATTTGTGTCGCCTCCACGTCCGACGACGGCACGACTTCGCGCATATACGCTGCACTGCCGACAGGCGACGGCGTCCACCATCGCGCGGACCGATGTTCACTATGTGATCACAGAATACGGAATCGCATACCTTTTCGGAAAATCGATCCGCGAACGAGCGATTGCATTGATCGGCATCGCCCACCCGAATTTCCGGATCTCGCTACTGGGGCAGGCGAAGGCTATGGGACTGTTGCCGCAGGACCAGCAACTGGTCAACATGCGCGCGTACCCGGTCGAGGATGAATTTGCCGTCGCCCTCAGGGACGGCCGATCGGTATTGTTGCGGCCTGCCATCGCGGCCGACGGCAATGCCATCCGCGATCTGTTTCACCGCCTGCCCGAACGCGACGTTTTCACTCGATTCTTTCGCAGCGTACGCGACCTCTCCAACGTCGACGTGCAACGCCTATGCAATGTCAATTTCGAGAGCGAGGTGGCGTTCGTCGCGGTGAGTGGAACGCGCGAGAATCCGCGCATCGTCGCCCAGGCGTGCTACTTCATCGATCCGTCGAGCCATCTCGCCGAGACAGCCTTCATGATCAGTCCGGATTGGCAGAACTGCGGACTCGGAGGCCACATGCAGCGACGCATGATCGCCCACGCCACCCGCAACGGTGTGCGCGGGTTCGTCGCGGAAATTCTGGCGACCAACCCCGCGATGATCCGCCTTGCAAAGGCCTGCTCGACCAAGGTCGAGGTCGAGAAGGAGGACGACATGATCCGGGTGACAGCGCTGTTCTGACGGTACGCGCGACACGCGCCTTCGCTGCGTGGCCCCGCAAGGTCGGCTTCGGCGCCTCGCCCGCAGCTTTGGTCGCAGCAAAGGGCCCCGCTAGCAGGCCCTTTGCGTCACGTTCGCCTATCTGATCGTGACTTCCTGCATGACCTTGTTGCCAACGATCTCGCGTACATCCGAGCGCTTCACCATCATCTGCGTCTGCTTCTCGACGGTACCGACGATTTTCTCCGCGATCGCGTCGTACTTAGCGGACAGTCCATCGAAGGCTGACCAGTTCTTGTACTCGTCAAGAAAGACGAGGTCCCAATCGTCTTTGCCCGATGCGCTTCCCGTCAGGATATGGCTGGAAATCAGGAAGCCCTGTTTTTTCGCTTCCTCGTTGATCTTCTTGCGCAAAGGCAGCACCTCGTTCATATAAACGTCAAACATTCCCGGCTTGACGCGGATCAGGCTCACGTTCCAGACGGTGCCCTCGACATACGGCTTTTCCTCCGCTACTGCGACAACGGAACACAGGCCCGCGGCGCAAACGAGAACGGCGGACGCAAAGTATTTCACGGCACGATGGGCGTTCATCGCTATCCTTCCAGGTCGAGTTGTGGACAGTTTCGTGTCGCGGCCAGGCTATCGGCGATGCCGCGCCGCGGCACTCGACGCCGTCAAGGCAACGGCGTTGGCACCGACAATATCCAAGTCGGGTACGCCTGACAGGGGTCTGCGACAGGACGTTGCGCACGCGAACTGAACGCAACGCGTCGCGACGAAACGAAGCGCCCGAAAGCAACCGGCGACACCCCACGCTGCACTGCGATCCATCGCATGGGCGCGCTCGGATCGTCGCAGCGTTGTACACCACGCCTTGTCGTGCCAACCCGCACCACCGCAACTGGCACCAAGTTTGCTTTGTGGCATCCATGGACACCCAATCGTCAGCACTTGCACTCGAGCTCGTGCCGTTCGAGCCCGAGAACCGTTCCTCTCCGAAAACTGTCGTTAAGGAGAGCGAAGACGCAGCGAACTCGCCTTCGGCCATTTCCATGGTCTCGAACACGACGGCTGCCGAAGAGCCTCCCAAAAATGGCGATAAGTATCTCGCCGCGGCAAGGGTCGAATACGAAATCGGCAACGTGGACCAACTTTTATGGGACCGCGCGCTGACGCAGACCAAGGGAGATCGGGAACAGGCGATCGATGTCTACCTGCGCTCGCGCGCCGTGGCGCTTCGCGTACTCAAGAAAGACTTGCACCTGGTTCAGTCTCAGTCCGCGCGCGCGACGCCCACCGAAAGCGATGCGGGAACCGAGCCTGTCCAAACGACAAGGCAGCAATTGCGCGCTCGCGCCAAGTACAAAATGTACGGCCTGACGGCGATCGGCCTGTCATGCGCCGGCATCATCGCTTTCGTCGTCCTGCCCGGCTTCTTTGGCGGCAACGATTCGTCGGCGAAGACTCCGGTCGCTGTGACGGCCAAAGCCGCCCCCGTGCTCGATGCGGCGCAGATTGCGGCCAAGAACGCCGCGGACAAGCACGGCCGCGCAGACCGTCCGCCTTCGTGTCCGTTATCGGATGTCTAGCTGCCACGCCTGGGCTGGACGGAAGGCCGCAATCTTCCCACCATCATCGTCCAGCACAACCGACGCCACTTCCACTGCTCAATAAACCGCACTGCTAGACATTACGGCAGCTGCCGGATAAAATTTCCCAATAGGAAAGGGATCCGATGTCTTTTAAGTTTTTTATTGGGCAAGAAGTTGAGTACACGACCATCGGCGAGAAAACAGCCGGTCTTTATAAGATTATGAGGCAGATGCCGAAGGAAGACCAGGCGACCGACTTAAAATATCGCATCAAGAGCGAAATCGAGGCCTACGAGCGTAATGTACCCGAAAGTCAGCTGAGGTCTGATGTAGGTGCTGAAAGCGAATATGCCACGACTGAGCTTCGCCTCCCGCGGGGCTCAAGCCGAACATAGACATTGAAACATCCGTCATTCCGAACGGCGAGAATACATGGTCGGTTCAAAAAACAAGCGAACGTAGTCGCGACATGCCACACTTCACTGTTGCGCCCAGCGACGCTCATACACCGGCAAGAGCAACAATGACAGTCGACGAATCCAAGGCGCTCACGAAGGGCGCCCGTGTTTACCTCAGTTGTTGACCAGTTTCATACTTCCATCGCGCTTGGCCACCGACAGCTCTTGCTGTTGCAGATTATCAACGTGGCCTGGATCGGCCTGCTTGGATACGGGCTTTTCGAGCTAGGGCAGAAGGTATTTTAGGACGATTGCCGCCTGAGTTGGCGGCATCAGTTGCGCCGAGCGCCAAAATAAAAATAATTCTGTGAGCCTGTAGCAGAATTTTATTGGGTGCCAGGTACCTCCGGGCCCCCAACGATTGATCACCTGCAATCCCCGCCCCGGTATTGCTGACGACCGTTTAATAAACCCAAAGGGACGTGGGCTCCAAGAACAAAACAAAAAAGTCCTCTTCGTGGTTCAAAGCATCACGAGACCAAGTTGCGCAGCCCTCGTGACCGCTTCAGTCCGGCTGTCCGCATTGAGCTTGGTGAGAATGGCGGCGACGTGAAACTTGGCAGTGTGAAAAGAGATTCCTAATCGACGTGCGATCGCTTTGTTGGAGGCGCCGTCTGCCAGCGCTGCAAGGACTTCGAGCTCGCGTGCCGTCAGCAGTGTGCGGACTGCGTCATTGCCATCGAGTACCTCATCAGCATCCGAGCCTGCGTTGAGCAGCGTCGGCAGGAGTTCGCGCGGCAAGACAACAAGGCCGTTGGTGACCGCCTTGATCGCGACGACGACGCTGCGCTCCACCAAACGCGGCAGGATACCTCGGGCCCCTGCATGGAGCGCCTCGAGGCCGTCCTCATCGTTGTACCCGTCAATAAGAACCACGAAGGCTGTTTCGCCGTGGCGGATTCGCCAATCGGCCAACTGCTCGTGCGGCGGCGAATCCGCCAAGACGGCGTCGACGTGATTTTGCTCGATCAGTCGGAGCATAGCTGACGGATTGTCCGCGACACCGACGACGGTCATGGCCGGATCTTCGCGCAGCAGCTGTTCGAGGCTGCAGCGCAGGACCGGGTCGGCGGAATAAATCGCGACGGCGGTCATGGACGTATGGCCTCGTCCGCTGTGCGGCGGCGGCCATTCTGCCACACGCTTAAGCCACCGGTCGCTCGCCGAGAGCAACCTTGAGTGTCGTCGGAGCGCCGCCGCGGATCAGTTGCAAATCGACAGTAGCACCGACGCTGTCCACCCCCAGCAGATGCATGACGTCGCGCACGCGATCGATCGGTTTTGCATTCCAAGTCATGACGATGTCACCCACGAGCAGCCCGGCGCGCGCGGCCGGCCCATCCGGATCTATGCTCACGACGAGAACGCCGCGCACGCTGCCCGCAGGCTGCGGGTCATGGGAGGGACGTCCGCGCCGCAGTGGCTGCAGGCCGGCACCAAGATATCCCCGAAAAACATGACCTTTCGCGAGGAGCTGATCGACGACGCGATCGATTGTCGACGTAGGAATAGCAAGCACGCGGCGACGCGGCCCCAGGACGGCCATGCCGACGACGCGTCCCTGCGCGTCGATGAGGGCGCCACCCTCAGCGGCCCGGCTAAGCACAAGATCTACGCGAATGAGGTTGTCGATAGTGCCGCCGCGAAGACTGTGCCAGGGCCCTCCCACGGTGGCGACGACGCCGAGGCTAGCGACCGGCGCACCTTCGTGATTTCCAACTGCCAGGACAACGTGACCCGGGCGCAGCGGCGCCGCATCGGCGGTCGACGCCGCGGGCAGTCCATCCGGCTGGAAGCGCAGCACAGCGACGTCCGTACTGGGGTCCCGACCCGCGAGCGAGGCCTCGACTAGGCGCCCACTGGGAAGCGTAACCTTGACGTCCTCGTCCCGCTCCAAAACCTCTTCAGCGGTGACGATGACTCCGGAACGCCAATGGATGCCACTCGAGGACCCTCGGCCGCCGCCGTGAACAGCGACGATGCTGCTGCCGGCGCGCTCGACCAGCTGTGCGGCATGATCAGAAAACGCGACAAGTGGATTGATGGATTCGGCCATTGGCAAGTTCTCCAAAACAACAGTGCATGGTCGGGATATGGCATCGCCACATCGAGGCGGCTACTAGCCAGATGGCCGGGGCGAAGGTTCTGGGGCACAGCCCAGTAGCAGGCCCGCAGGATTTCGCTCTAATTTGTGCGAAAGGCCCGACCAGAAATAATCGATTGATGTCTGCTAATTCCGCTCGGCAACCCGGTCATGACGTGAATAGACCGATCCGTAGAACCAATCGTGCGCACAGCCGTTCTGTC
This sequence comes from uncultured beta proteobacterium, assembly GCA_963749795.1. Classification (GTDB taxonomy): domain Bacteria; phylum Pseudomonadota; class Gammaproteobacteria; order Burkholderiales; family Casimicrobiaceae; genus PALSA-1003. Next base: position 1,048 of record CAVVOR010000010.1, on the reverse strand, counting down.
CACTGGCAGCCGATTGCGGAGATTGCAATCTGAGGCCGGTCAATCCGATTAGCGTCGAATGGATCTGCATTCTCTCGCGCATCCTGGCGCAGCCGATCTATCGCGACGCGTTTGCTGTTCGGGAATTTCTCGCCGGCGTTGCCACGTTCTCGATCGGCCACGAAGGCCCGTGGACAAAGAGCGCGCGCCTTGTTCAGTATCTCCTGGTGCTCCTTGGTCGGATCGCCGAGGCTCCTAGTATGCGCAAGGGCGCCTGCGCCGAGCCGGCGGTGGATTGGAACCCGCTCAAGGAACGCAATGTCATCCTCGATCGTGATGACGGCCGCGATCACGGCACCAGTTTGTAGCCGCCGACTTCAGTGACCAGGATGACCGGAGCGGCAGCATCCTTCTCGATCTTTTGCCGTAGTCGATAGATGTGCGTCTCGAGCGTGTGCGTGGTGACTCCCGAGTTGTAGCCCCAGACCTCCTGCAATAGCGTTTCCCGCGATGCCGGCCGCTGGCCGGCGCGGTAGAGGTAGCGCAGGATCGAGGTCTCCTTCTCGGTCAAGCGGACCTTGCTGCCCTTGGGATTGAGCAGCATCTTCGAGCTTGGCCGGAACGTGTACGGGCCGATCGTGAAGACCGCGTCCTCGCTCGTCTCGTGCTGACGAAGTTGGGTGCGGATGCGCGCAAGCAGCACGGCAAAGTGGAAGGGCTTGGTGATGTAATCATTGGCGCCCGAATCAAGGCCGAGGATGGTGTCGGACTCCGTGTCGTGGCCCGTGAGCATGATGATTGGCGCCTTGAAACCGTTTCTGCGTAAGATGCGCACTGCTTCGCGGCCGTCGATGTCGGGCAAGCCGACATCCATGATCACCAGATCGATCTGTTCCGCCTTGGCGGCTTGCATGCCCTTGCTGCCGTTCTCGGCTGCGACAGCTTCAAACTCCTCATGCAGCGAAAGTTGCTCCGTCAGCGCGTCGCGCAGTTCGGGATCATCGTCGACAATGAGAATCTTACGCGTATTCGGCATCAATTCCGACTCCCACAGCCGCTCGCACGCAAG
>CAVVOR010000009.1:0-606027 GCA_963749795.1 uncultured beta proteobacterium | reverse complement strand
ATCCTGCTTGCCGCGTTGAAGCTCTGGCATGCGACACCGATCATCGGCGGTCGACGTGTCGACGGCGCGGCGCGCAACTGCTCCGATCCGGGCGACCATCGTCGCGCTATTGGCACGGTCATCGACGCTGCCCATCGCAGCTGAGCGATGCGATCGCCCGTGCGCATGCCGCCCAGCCCGCATGGGATGCGCTGGGCGGCCACGCCCGTGCCGATGTCCTTGACCGCGCAGCGGCTCACCTAGATCGTGCGCGCGACGAATTGGTCGTGCTGCTCGCGCGTGAAGCGGGCAAGGCCCGGGCCGACGCCATCGGCGAAGTTCGCGAGGCCGTCGATTTCTGCCGCTACTATGCAGTGCTCGCGCGCGAGCATTTCAGCCATCCGATATCGCTGCCCTCGCCGACCGGCGAGTCCAATGAGCTTGCGCTGCACGGTCGCGGCGTGTTCGCCTGCATCAGTCCCTGGAATTTTCCGTTGGCGATCCACGTCGGACAGATCGCCGCGGCGCTCGCCGCAGGCAATGCTGTCATCGCCAAGCCTGCCGAACAAACGCCGCTGATTGCGCACCGCGTTGCCCAGTCGTTGCTCGAAGCCGGCGTGCCTGCCGACGCTTACGCGCTGGTCCCGGGGCGGGGCGAAACCATCGGGGCGGCGCTGGTCGACGATCCGCTCATCGCCGGCGTCGCTTTTACCGGGTCGACTGCGGTCGCCAGGCTGATCGCTGCGTCGCTCGCACGGCGCGACGCGCAGATCCCGCTGATCGCCGAAACAGGTGGCCAGAACGCAATGATCGTCGACAGTTCAGCGCTTGCCGAACAGGTCGTCGTCGATGCCGTCACCTCAGCCTTCAACAGCGCGGGACAACGCTGCTCTGCGCTGAGAGTGCTTTTCGTTCAGGATGAGATAGCGCCGCACTTGATCGCCTTGCTTCGTGGCGCGATGGATGAACTGCGCATCGGCGATCCCGCGCTGTTGGCAAACGATGTGGGACCCGTCATCGATGCGGAGGCGCGCGACCTGCTCGAGGCACACGTCGCCGCGATGGCTGCCCAGGGCCGCGTGCTGCATCGCGTGGCGCTTCCAGAGGCGACTCGGTACGGGACTTTCGTCGCGCCCACGCTGATCGAGCTCGACAGCATCGGCCGCTTGCAACGCGAAATCTTCGGTCCGATCCTGCACGTCATCCGTTACCCGGGCGCGGCACTCGACGAGGTCATCGACTCGATCAACGCGACAGGCTATGGACTGACTTTGGGCATTCATAGCCGCATCGACGAAACCGTGCGCCACATCGCGTCGAGCGTGCGCGTAGGAAACGTCTACGTAAACCGAAACATCATCGGCGCGGTCGTCGGGGTGCAACCTTTCGGTGGCGAGGGCTTGTCGGGAACAGGGCCCAAGGCCGGCGGACCGCGCTATCTTTTCCGTTTTGCGGTGGAACGGACGCTTTCGATCAATACTGCTGCCGCGGGCGGTAATGCGGCACTGCTTGCACAGACGGAAGGGTAGGCTGGCAGGGACGGCGAAGACCCGAGGAACAACGAGCGCGGTCTATTCGCTTTCGAGACTTTTCCTCCCGCGCTCGAGGACGACGCCGATTTGCCTGACGCCACTGATCGGCGCTGGTTTGGCGACGCTCAGCCGAAGCCAGGGCGCGCCGAACTCCGTGAGCACGACCTCGACCGCGGCGGCGGCAAAGCGCTCGAGCAACTTCTGCGGATGATTCGCGGCCAACTCCTGCAATCGCCTGACGACTGCAGCGTAGTCGAGAGCGTCGGCGATCTTGTCGCTGGCGAGGGCCCTGGCCGAAGGCATCTCCATTTCGAGGTTGAGAATCAGCGGCTGCGACAAGTGTTGTTCCCACGCATAGACGCCGATTCGCGTCTCGAGGCGAAGATCGTGGATGAAAATCCGGTTCATGTCGTTTTGGGAACTCGATCGCCTTAGGGCTGAATCGGCCGGTCACGATCGGACCTCGCGGACCAGGTGGACATCGCGGGGTTTACGTGAGGCGCGGCGACTCGGCTGGACTTTTGCTAGAATGCGCGCGCATTGTAATCGAGAAAGCGAAAGCCATCCCTTATCAAGTGCTCACGTTGGGGACGATCTTCGGCGCGTATCTCGTCGGGTCGATTTCGTTCGCCGTCGTTGTCAGCAAACTGTTCGGTTTGCCCGATCCACACAGCTACGGCTCACATAATCCCGGCGCGACCAACGTCTTGCGCACGGGCAATAAACTCGCCGCTGTGCTGACCCTGGTTGGCGACGGGCTCAAGGGATTCATCGCCGTGATGGTGGCGAATAGGCTTGGTATCAGTTGGGGCGACGCATCGCTCGCCACGGCTGGCGCGGCACTGGCCGTGTTCCTCGGCCATCTGTTTCCCATCTTTCATGGCTTCGCCGGTGGCAAAGGCGTGTCGACGGCAGCCGGCATCGCTTTCGCGCTGTCGTGGAAACTTGGACTCGCCCTCCTGGCGGTCTGGATCGTGATGGCGGTTGTCTTTCGCATATCGTCGCTCGCCGCGCTGACCGCTGCGGTTGCGTTGCCGATATTCGGTTTCTATTTCCTCGGCAACTGGCCCGAGGCATGGATCCTGGTGCCGATTGCGGTGATCCTGTTCTGGCGGCACCGGCAGAACATACGAAAGCTCGTGGCGGGCGAAGAGCGCAAGATAGGCGCCTAGCGCTACTCCGCACCGGGTACGCCGACCTGCCGGAGTTCCCATCGAGGTCGCACAGTGAACGTATGGCTCGACTGCTGCTGAAGAGTCGCCGGACCCGTTGCGCCCGCCTGCTCCAGCCTCAGCGCCCCGACCAGGGCGATCATCGCGCCGTTGTCGGTGCAAAATTGCATGTCGGGATAGAACACTTCGTATCCGCGGTCGCGGGCCGCGTCGGCGAGGCGTCGCCGCAACGTTCGATTGGCGCCGACGCCCCCCGCGACGACCAGTCGCGAAAGGCCTTCCGCATCCAGCGCACCGAGCGACTTCGCCACAAGGACGTCCACGATCGCATCCTCGAATTCACGAGCGACGTCGGCCGCACGCTGCGGAGTCAGCGGCGCCTTCCGCACCAGGGTCAGCACCGCGGTCTTGAGTCCCGAAAAGCTCATGTCGAGGTTACCGCTGTCCAGCATCGGCCTCGGCAGCCGAACTGCGCCGCAGTGGCCCGTTTCGGCAAGACTGGCCAGCGCCGGTCCTCCGGGATACGGCAAACCCAGCAGAGTGGCGGTCTTGTCGAATGCTTCGCCGGCGGCATCGTCGAGCGTATCCCCCAGCAGGCGATAGCGGCCTACGCCGCTGACTGAATAGAGCTGTGTGTGCCCGCCCGACACGAGCAACGCAACAAAAGGAAATTTCGGCTTGGGTTCGCCCAGCATCGGAGAGAGCAAATGACCCTCGAGATGGTGGACGCCAAGCGCGGGAATCCCCAGCGCCAGGCTCAACGCACTGCCGATGCTCGCCCCGACCAGCAAGGCCCCTGCCAGGCCGGGGCCTTCGGTGTAGGCGATCCCGTCCAGTTCGTCGAGGCGCCGGCCGGCACGCCGCAGGACCTCCTCCGTCAGGGGCAGAACGCGGCGAATGTGATCGCGCGAGGCAAGTTCAGGGACGACGCCGCCATACGCCTGGTGCATCGCGACCTGCGAATGCAGGGCATGCGCCAATAGACCTAGGCGAGAGTCGTAGACCGCGACGCCGGTTTCATCGCAGGAAGTTTCAATGCCGAGGACAAGCAAGAGACGCTCCAATCGCCGCCGAGTATAGCCTCGCTTGCGCGCTAACGTCGGATCTTGCTATACTTGGGGGCTTAGCTAACGGGCAATATCGTGGCCATCAGGAATGCCGACGAGGTCCGTTAAAACTCGCATCAGGAACCATCAGGGGAACCATCGCAATGCCTAGCGTTCGCGTCCGCGAAAACGAGCCGTTTGAAGTTGCGCTGCGCCGCTTCAAGCGCACGATTGAAAAGACCGGTCTCCTCACCGAGCTTCGGGCACGGGAGTTCTATGAAAAGCCGACCTCTGAGCGCAAGCGCAAGCTCGCCGCCGCGGTCAAGCGTCATTACAAACGCCTACGCAGCCAGCAGCTGCCCCCGAAGCTGTACTGAAAAACAGAACTGCCGGTTAAGAAAACTGCCGGGTGACCTGAAGGGGGCGAAGCGATTCGCCCCTTTGCGTTTCTGGGTTCAGAACCTTGGAGTAGAGCGTATGTCGACTGAAACATCGCTGAAGACCCGCATCACCGAAGACATGAAGGATGCGATGCGCGCCAAAGCTACAACGCGCCTGTCGACGATCCGCATGCTTCTCGCCGCCATCAAGCAGAAGGAAGTCGACGAACGGATCAGCGTCACCGACGGTGACACGATTGCGATCATCGACAAGATGATCAAGCAGCGACGCGAGTCGATAACCCAGTTCGACGCCGGCGGCCGCTCCGATCTGGCGGCTGCCGAACGAGCAGAAATCGAGTTGCTGCAAGCCTATATGCCCCAGGCTTTGTCCGAGGCCGAGGTCGATGCGCTGATCACTAGTGCGCTCGCAACGGTGGGAGGCGGTGGCATGGCGGCGATGGGCAAAGTGATGGCAGTATTGCGACCCCAACTCGCCGGCCGGGCAGATATGGCCGCCGTATCGTCGAAGGTTAAGGCCGCGCTCGCGAATTCCTGACTTCAGATCCGTGCCGGCTGAGGCCCTGCGTCATCCGGGAAAATCGGCCTGTCCTTGCCGAATCGTCGCCTATAATGAATTGGCGAAGCTGAATTGGCCCCGCGGCTGAATTAGCTCCGCCCAGTTGCCTTCAAACGCCTTAACCTCCGCCGCTTGTCCGACTAGAAGCGGAGTCAAGTTTTAAGCTAGCGACGCGGAGAGACTTTAACGCCATGATTCCCAACGATTTTATTCAGACGCTGTTGGCGCGGGTCGACATCGTCGGATTGATCGATCAGTACGTTCCTCTGAAAAAAGCGGGCGCTAACTTCGCCGCCTGTTGCCCTTTTCATAACGAAAAGAGCCCCTCCTTTACCGTCAGCCCAACAAAACAGTTCTATCACTGCTTCGGGTGCGGCGCGCACGGTACGGCTATCGGGTTCCTGATCGAATACGGCGGAAAGACTTTCCCCGAGGCCGTCGAAGACCTCGCCCGCAATGTCGGCCTCGAGGTACCTCGGATCACCGCCCACGGGGGCGAAAGCAGGCGAGTTGGCGACGCGGGAGGGACCGACCTCAACGCACTGATGTTGGAGGCGGCGCGCCATTACCGCACGGCGCTGAAAGATTCGCCACGCGCAATCGAATACCTCAAGGGACGCGGGTTGACCGGACCGGTCGCCGCACGATTCGGCATCGGTTATGCCATCGACGACTGGCAACCCTTGGCCGCGTTGCCGGAATATGCCGACAAGGCGATGGAAACGGCGGGACTCGTCATCACGGGCGAAGCCGGCAAGCGCTACGACCGCTTTCGCGACCGGATCATGTTCCCCATCCATGACGGCAGCGGGAGGGTGATTGGGTTTGGCGGCCGCGTTCTGGACAAGGGTGAGCCGAAATACCTGAATTCGCCGGAAACACCCTTGTTTTCCAAAGGACGCGAGCTCTACGGACTCTTTCAGGCGCGTCAGGCGATCCGCGCGGCCGGCAAGGTCGTCGTAGTCGAAGGCTATATGGACGTCGTCGCACTGGCGCAACATGGCGTCGAGTACGCAGTCGCGACGCTCGGTACAGCGACGACGCCGATCCACGTGCAGAAGCTGTTTCGCATGACCGACGCGGTCATCTTTTGCTTCGACGGCGATGCCGCCGGACGACGGGCGGCGTGGCGTGCGCTGGAGAATACCCTCGCGGTGCTCGTCGACGGCAAAAATGCCGGCTTCCTCTTTCTTCCTGACGGAGAGGATCCCGATGACTACATTCGCCGCAGAGGCAAGTCGGCGTTCGAGCAACTGGCCGAACAGGCGACTCCATTATCCGATTTCCTGCTTTCGGAATTGGCGCTTCGACATCCTCCGACGTCGGCTGAGGGGCGCGCCGCGCTGGTCAACGCGGCCAAGCCGCTGCTGCAGCAGTTGAGTGCCCCGATTCTGGCCACATTGCTGCGCCGACGCGTCGCCGAACTCGCGGGCCTGCGCGAGTCCGAGTTCGATGCGCTGCTGCCGGCGCCGGCCGCCGTTCCGGCGCAGGAACAGGCACGTCCGCGACCGACAAGGGCCGCGCCCTCGCTGGTTCGCGGGCTGCTGCAATGCGTGCTCTTGCAACCTGAACTCGCGCGCAAAGTGAACGTTCCGAAGCCCGACGATATCCACGCTGACGCCGGCAGCGAAGCCGCCGCACTTGCGGCCGTCGCCGCTTTTTGCGAACAGGCAAAGGGGCCGCTGACCACCGCCGGCGTCATGCAGGAATTCGCCGATTCGGTATACGAGAGCGTTCTCGTTTCGACGCTGGCGAACGGAGAAAGCGAATCCCTGGCACCCGAGTTGCTCGAGAGCCAGCTCGCTGAAGGCATCAAGCGCTATTGGATGAACGCGCAAAAACGCGGCACGACGAATCCACAACGGGACGCCCCGCGCCTCGACCTCTCGGCGGAGGAGACTGAGCGGGCGAGGCAGCGCGAGCTGGTCCGACTGCAACCGAGGGGTACCGTATGAATTACATCCAAACGGCCCTCCTCCGTCCTAGGGCCATGTTATAATTTGAAGTTTTCCCGGCCGCCCCCAAGTGGGGAACATGGGGCGTCGAGCGCAATCTGATTCTTGATGGTTCAGCTCAGCAAACCATTGGGGCCGCAACGGTAGACAGTAAAAGTACCCGAAATTTCGGCTAAAAGACATTAACGTCTTGCAATATCTAGCAACGGCAAGAATGGAAGCCGGAATCCGAAGCGGCACCGCAAACCTGTAGGACGATCATGGCCAAAAAACATCCCAAGCCCACCAAGAAATCACGCGTGAAGCCCAAAGCGAAGTCGGCGGCACGCGGCAAGTCGCACAGCGCGAAGGCGCGGAAACCCGCCAAGCGAGCCGCGGCCAAGCTTGCATCCAAAAAGAAGCCCGTAGCCAAGACCTCCGCGCGCGGAGCAAAGAAGCCCGTCGCCAAAGCGGGCGGCCGCACAACAGCGAAAGGCAAGGCTCCAGCGGTCAAGCCCGCCAAGCGCGGGGCCAAGCCCGTCGCCAAGTCGGCCGCCAAATCGCCTGTCAAATCGCCTGCCAAGTCACCCGCCACCAAGTTAGCTGCCAAAGTGCCGAAGGCCAAGCTCGCTCCCAAGGCGCCGGCAAAACTCGCCAAGACTGCCAAGATCAACGGCAAAATCTCAGCCAAGCCGATAGCCGCGCCCGCGCCTGGCAAAGCTCAAGCGAAGCCAATCGGCAAGGTTTCGGCCAAACCGGCAGGAAAACCTTCCGCCGGCGAGATCGCAGCAAAGCTGTCCGCCAAGCGGACTGAGAAGGCACTTGCTGAAGGCAAGGTCCGAAGCGGCAAGAACGGCGGCGTGGAAGTCCGCAAACTCGAACTCTCCCCGGCCGAAGCGGAAGCGCGCAAAACGCGTCTGAAGAACCTGATCGTCCTCGGCAAGGAGCGCAGCTACCTGACCTACGCCGAAATCAACGACCACCTGCCCGACGACGTCCTCGATGCCGAACAGATCGAGGGCATCATCTCCATGATCAACGACATGGGGATCCAGGTTTACGACGAAGCGCCTGACGCGGAACAACTGCTGATGTCCGAAGTCGCGCCGACCGCCGCGGCCGGCGATGTCGACGAAGAAGCCGCAGAGGCGGCCGCATCGACGCTCGACTCGGAATTCGGTCGCACGACCGATCCGGTGCGCATGTACATGCGCGAAATGGGCTCGGTCGAACTGCTGACGCGCGAAGGTGAAATCGAAATCGCCAAGCGGATCGAGGAAGGCCTGAAGTACATGATCATGGCCATTTCGGCGTGCCCGATGACGGTCGCGCAGATCCTCGAGCTTTCGGCCAAAGTCGAACGCGACGAACTCAAGATCGACGACGTCGTCGACGGCCTGATGGATTTCACCGAGCAAGTCGAGACCATCGAAGACGAAGACATCGAGGAAGGCGACGAAGCCGAAGACAATAGCGGCGCGATCGCGGCCGAAAATCTGGAGCGGCTGAAGGTGGCTGCGCAGGAACGGTTTGGCGTGATTCGCCGCCTCTACGCGCGCATGCTCGTGGTCCTGCAGAAGGACGGGCACAAGTCGCCGAAGTACCTCGAGCTCCAGAAGAAGATCTCAGGCGAGCTGATGCAGGTTCGCTTCTCGGCGCGTCAAGTCGAGCGCCTGTGCGACGGCGTGCGCTGCGAAGTGGACAACATTCGCCAGATCGAACGCAAGATCCAGGATCTGGTCGTGAACAAGGGCGGCATGCCGCGGCCCGAATTCATCAAGAAATTTCCGGAACACGAAACCAGCCTGCGCTGGATCGACCGTGAAATTGCCGCCGAGCAACCCTATAGCGAGGCGTTGACGCGTTATCGCCAGGCGATCGTCGAGCAGCAACACAAGATTCTCGACCTGCAGAAACGCGTGATGATCCCGTTGAAGGATCTGAAAGAGATCAACAAGCAGATGTCGACGGGCGAGGCCAAGGCACGCAAGGCCAAGCGCGAAATGACTGAAGCGAATCTGCGCTTGGTGATTTCGATCGCGAAAAAATACACCAATCGCGGCCTGCAGTTCCTCGACCTGATTCAGGAAGGCAACATCGGCCTGATGAAGGCGGTCGACAAGTTCGAATATCGCCGCGGGTACAAGTTCTCGACCTACGCGACCTGGTGGATCCGGCAGGCAATCACCCGCTCGATCGCCGATCAGGCGCGCACGATCCGCATACCGGTGCACATGATCGAAACGATCAACAAGATGAATCGCATATCGCGCCAGATTCTGCAGGAGACGGGTCAGGAGCCCGATCCGGCGCTGCTGGCCGAGAAGATGGAAATGCCCGAGGAGAAGATTCGCAAGATTCTGAAGATCTCCAAGGAACCGATTTCGATGGAAACACCGATCGGCGACGACGACGATTCGCATCTGGGCGACTTCATCGAGGATGCGAGCACGGTCGCCCCGATCGATGCCGCGGTCAATGCCAGCCTGCGCGACGTGTGCAAGGATGTGCTCGATACGCTGACGCCCCGCGAAGCGAAGGTGCTGCGCATGCGTTTCGGCGTCGAGATGAACACCGATCACACGCTGGAAGAAGTCGGCAAGCAGTTCGACGTCACGCGCGAACGCATCCGCCAGATCGAAGCCAAGGCGCTGCGCAAACTACGGCACCCGTCGCGCTCGGAGAAGCTGCGGAGCTTTCTCGAAGGCGAAGGCTGACGCAGCGAGACCGCGCTCCTTGCGGCACGTGAAAGAAAGAGCCCCGAAAGGGGCTTTTTCTTTTAGTGTCTCCAGGAGGGTGCGCCAGCCGTTGGCCTCGTCAATCAGCGTAAGGCAGCATAGAATCCGCGGCCTATCAGGCTTGATCCGGGCACCCGGGAGCACGCATGCGGCCGAACCGAATTCTTAGCACAGGCACCCTGTTCTGCATCATTGCCTCGATGGCTTTCGCCACCCCGTCTAGCACTCGGGCACAGGATCTGGTCACGACCTTTGCCAGCGGGCCGGGCAACGGCAAGTACGCGTTTGCGAGCTGGACGCCGAAGACCTTGAATGACCTCTTCCAGCCGGGTGCCGGGCACGATACGGTCAATATCGTCGGCCATCTCTTTCTTCCGCCTGGCACCGGGAAAGTTCCGGCGGTCGTGCTCGTCCATGGATCGGGCGGCATTTACAGCGCGATGCTCGACTTCTGGCCAAAGCAATTCAACGCGGCGGGAATCGCGGTCTTTTCGCTCGACATGTTTGGACCGCGCGGCGTCGCCAGTACGGCCGACGATCAATCGCAGGTGCCATTCCCCGCGGATATCGCCGACGCTTTCGCAGCACTCAAGCTGCTGTCGACGCATCCACGAATCGACGCCAAACATATCGCGATCATGGGATTCTCGCGCGGCGGCACCGTCGCGATTCGCACCGGCGTCGAACGCATCATCGCGTCGCAGAAACTGCCCGGCGGTCTGCGTTTCGCCGCCCATGTGCCGGTCTATACCGGCGGCTGCACCGGCATATTCCGCCTAGTCGTCAAGCCTGGCGTGTTCGGTCCCGAGCCGATGCTGTTCGTTCATGGCGATGCCGATGACTACACGCCGATCGCTCCTTGCCAGGACTACGCCGCGCAAATCGGCAACGCCGGCACGCCCGTGCAGTTCGTCGTCATCGAAGGCGCATATCATAAGTTCGACTCCGACGATTTAGCGCGCCACTATTTGCGCGCAGTGCAAAAGACGAAACCGGATTGCCCGATCGAAGTCGATATCGAGACCCTGTACGCCTACGATCGCACCAGCGGCACGCGCCTCCAGGGCGACGCGTTCCGAGACGCGACGAAGAATTGCAGTACAACGGGCGCAACCATCGAGGGCAAGACCAGCGCGCGCGACAAGGCCGCGCAGGCGATCGTGCCCTTCCTGAAAAAGACGCTGTCGCCGTGAAAGCGCAGCGGCCGGGGTTCTGATCGCGTCGCGCCGTCGCTTTCCAAAAACCTGAGGAACGCTTGCCGGCTGATGTCGTCAGTAGCGCGCGCTGCCCGGCGTGCGCGGGAACGGAATCACGTCGCGCACGTTGGAAAGACCCGTCGCGTACGCGACCGTGCGCTCGAATCCGAGTCCGAAACCGGCGTGCGGAACGGTCCCGTAGCGGCGCAGGTCGCGATACCAACCATAGTGATCGCGGTCGAGCTTCGAGTCCGCCATCCGCGCATCGAGCACGTCGAGGCGTTCCTCGCGCTGGCTGCCGCCGATAATTTCTCCGATGCCTGGCGCGAGCACGTCCATCGCCGCAACCGTCTTCTGGTCGTCGTTGAGGCGCATGTAGAAGGCTTTGATCTCGCGCGGGTAGTTCATCAGGATGACCGGTCTGCCGGCGTAGGTCTCGGACACATAGCGCTCATGCTCGGACTGCAGGTCGATTCCCCAGTGGACCGGGAATTCGAACTTCTGCTTGGACTGCTCGAGCACGCGGATCGCGTCGGAATAATCCATGCGGGCGAATTCCTTATCGACGATGCCCTGCAACTTCGCGATCACTCCCTTTTCGATGCGTTCCTCGAAAAAAGCCATGTCGTCGGGCCGCTCATTCAGCACGGTTCGGAAAACATGCTTGAGCAAAGCTTCTGCAAGCGATGCATTGTCCGACAGATCGGCGAACGCGATCTCCGGTTCAATCATCCAGAATTCAGCCAGATGCCGGCTGGTATTGGAATTCTCCGCGCGAAAGGTCGGGCCAAAGGTATAGACCTTCGAGAGCGCCATGCAATAGGTCTCGACGTTGAGCTGGCCGGACACCGTGAGGAATGCCTCGCGGCCGAAGAAGTCCTGGGCAAAATCGACCCGCCCGTCGGGCGTTCGCGGCAGATTCATCATGTCCAGCGTCGAAACACGGAACAACTCGCCGGCGCCTTCGGCGTCAGACGCGGTGATGATCGGCGTATTGACCCATACGAAACCGTTGTCGCTGAAAAAACGATGGATGGCCTGCGCAATCGTGTGCCGGACACGGGTGACCGCGCCGATGACATTGGTGCGCGGCCGCAGATGCGCAACTTCGCGCAGGAATTCGAGGGAATGCGCCTTCGGCTGAATCGGATACGAGTCGGGATCGTCCACCCATCCTACGACCTTGATGGATGTCGCCTGCATTTCGAACGGCTGTCCTTTCGCAGGTGAAGGCACGATGCCGCCGGTGGCTTCGACGGCGCAGCCGGCAGTCAGCCGCAGAACCTCGTCGGCATAGTTCGGGAGCGTATTCGGAGCAACGACTTGAACCGCGTTGAAACACGACCCGTCGGAAACATTGACGAACGAAATTCCCGCCTTGGAATCGCGGCGCGTGCGCACCCAACCCTTGACCGTTACGGGCGAACCGGCGGGAGCTTGGCCGGCGAGGATGGCGGCGCAGGAAAGAGAAGTCATCGGGAACCTTGACGAGGCGATGTGCAGGAGCCGTCGGGGCGACAGCGGCTCGCTGCTGCGACGCCGTTGCAATGCAAGCCTGGCGCAGTCGTGCCGAGGCGAATTCTATCGAAAATCGGTCGAGAAAATAAGGCTCAATAAATTCCGGAGCGGGGAAACTCCAGCGTTGCGATCATTTGTTGGGGATCCTCGGGATCCAGCACAACGACGAATCCCAGTTTTTCAGCGAGCTTCACCATCGGCGCGTTGATGGCGAGAATCGAGCCGACTATTCGCCGGAATTCGCGCGCTCGCGCGCAATCGACCAGACGTTGCAATAGCGCGCGGCCCAAGCCGCTGCCTTGCCAGGCGTCGGTGACAGCGATCGCGAACTCGGCGCTTTCATGATCCGGATTGGCGACATAGCGTGCGACGCCGACGATCGCCTGCGCCGGCGGCGCCCCATCGAGTGCAACCAGCGCCAATTCGCGATCGTAGTCCACCTGTGTGAAGCGCGCGAGCATTTGCGGCGTCAGTCCCGGCAGATGCTGCATGAAGCGACGATAGCGGCTTTCCTGCGACATCCCGGCGACGAACGCCATTTCCATCGCCGCGTCCTCAGGCCGGATGGGACGCACTTCCAGCGTCGCGCCCGACGAAAGCGTCAAACGTCCTTCGAGTTCGACAGGATAGGGGTGAATCGCCATATGACGATATCCCGCGGCCAGCGGGCGTCGTCGCGTGTCCGCACGAGCGCGAACGTCGCCGGCGATTGCCGCGAGCGGAGTCACCATCAGATCGACGTCGAGCGAGACGATCCAGGGCAACGCACACGCCAGTGCAGACATTTCAAGCAACACAGCGACCAGCGGCTGCGCGTCCGCCGGCGATCCTGCAACGCGAGCGGCAGCAATCAGATCGACCGCCAGGCGCCGGTTGAGTGGCGGGAGCATCCATGCCATCTGCGACAGCGGCGCCTCAGCGGAGCCATAACCGATGAGCGGACCGAACACGGAGTCGGTTCGCAGCGCAATCCTTGCGCGACGACTCGATGCGAGCTCCGTCGCCGCAGCATTGGCGACCGGGGCTGATGGTATGCCAAATGCCGCCAACAACGCCGTGGCGTCAACGCTGTCCAGGTCATGCGGCATGGACGACGGGCTGCGTTCGAAAATGCGTTCCGCGGCCACCATGTCCGGTGCGCTCAGCTCCGGTTGCGGCGGCGGGGTCTCGAGTAGCCACGCTTGATTGCGGCGATAGGCGGCGAGATACGAGAAACCATCGACTGCGGTCTCAGGCGTAAAAAAATTGATGACGCCGGCTCCTTTGAGTGCGGCGCGCGTTTCCGGTTGGTCGAAAACGCCGAGCCAGGCAGCGAGCAGGGGTTTGCGCGCATCTTTCGCGATCGACGCGATTGCGCGCGCGGTGTCGGTGGCCGACGCGGCGGGAACCGTCACATGCAAGACGAGCACGCCGTCGGTGTTTTCATCGGCGAGAGCCAAGCGCACCGCGTCGGCAAAATGTTCCGGACTCGCCTCTCCGCGAACGTCGACAGGATTGACGATCCTGCCTTCGGGTTGGAGCACGCCGCTCAAGGCCGTGCGCGTCTTCAGCGAAAGATTTGCGAGCTCGACACCTGCGCGCTGAGCCTGATCGGCCGCGAGAAGTCCCGGGCCACGCCCATTACTGACGATCGCCAAACGGTTGCCCGGCGGAATGCGTCCTGACGAGAGCATGCGCGCCGCGGCAAACAGCTGCGCATAGGTATTCACGCGTACGGTCCCTGCGCGCTTGAGCGCGGCATCGAATGCGATGTCGGGATCGAGCGCGTCCATATCGTCGCCCGGCTGTCGGCCCGCCTTCAGCACGATGACGGGCTTAGTTCGCGCTGCTGCGCGCAGCGATGATAGAAAAGCGCGCGCGTCGCGCAAGCCTTCGATATAGAGAACGATGCTGTCGCACTCGGGATCGGAAAGCGCGTAGTCGAGCAGTTCGCCGAAATCGAGACCGGCGACGGCGCCCAGCGCGACCACCGATGCGAAACCAATATCGGCGTTGCGCGCGAAATCGAGCAAGGCGCTGCAAACCGCCCCCGACTGCGATATCAGCGTTAGTCGTCCCGGCAGCGCCGACACCGCACCGTGTGTGGCGTTGAGGCCTATCGATGTTCGTATGACACCAAAGCTCGCCGGGCCAACGACGGGAAGGTTGAGAGCGCGCGCTCGCGTAGCGATTTCCCGCCACCAGCGCTGGTAGTCAGCGCTTGTCGCCGTCGGCGCGCCTGACAATATAAGCGCCGCGCGCGCCCGGCCTCTTGCCTCCGTCAGTATCGCTGGAACCGCCTCGGGCGGCGCACAGATGATCGCGAGATCCACCACCTGCGGAATGGCTGCAATCGATGGGAACGCCGGCTGACCGAGCACCTTTCCGGTGATTCGGATTTACCGCAAACAGGGTCCCCTGAAAGCGTCCGGTGAGCAGGTTTTCGTAGACGATGCGACCAAGCGAGCCCGGTCTGGCGGACGCACCGATTAATGCGACCGACGCCGGCGAAAACAGGGGATGCAGATAATGGTGCGGGCCCACGGGGAGCCAGTCTACTTCAAGCGGCAAGCTCGGTGCATCGAGCCTCATCGATGCATAAACTTCTTATCTGATTGTAATCAATGAGTTGATTTAACGGATCTCCGGTCCCCCACTACCGAACAAAATAAGCCTTGACAATAGTTGTCTAGGCAATATAATCCGAGCATGACTACCGTTACGACTGCAGACGAACTGCGTCCCGCCGAAGGGCTTTATGACTGCAAGACTTTCGATCCGACAACTGGAATCGGACGTTTGCTGTCGCAGGTAAAGATTCAGGCGTTGGAAGCCCTCGATAGAGAGCTCGCGCCGCTGGACATCACTGGCGCGCAGTACATCATTCTGGTGACGCTGGCGTCGGGGCCAGTCGACTCGGTCACGGGCCTGTGCAAAGGCGTTTCCTACGATCCAGGCGCGATGACACGCATGATCGATCGCCTCGAAGCCAAAGGCCTCGTTCGTCGCGTTCGTACCCCGCATGACCGCCGGAAGATCAACCTTGAGCTAACCGATGAGGGCAAGGCTGTGTATCCGCAGCTGCTCGCCAGTGCTGTGACGGTAATGAATCGCCAGTTGCGCGGATTCTCGAAGGCCGAAGTAAAGCAATTGGAGCAACTCCTGCAGCGCATGTTGGATAACGGCTGATTTTTTTTGTTTCATTTGTTGCCTAGGCATCATTAGCCATGACAAACAAAGGCTTATCGCAAGGAAAGTTGATGAATCGCTCAATTGCTCGTTGGCTCGTGTCCATGTTCACGCATTTGCGCGCGCTCGGCCCCTATCTCGCCATCGAGCTGATCATGCCCGGTGGGTCCTTGCTCGCCTTGGGCTTATGGCTCTATCGGCACCGGCAGAATCGGGCGGCGGCATGACCTTCCGGACGCTCGTGCTCGCAGTTGCGATATTCATCGCAATGCTGGTCCTTGCTGGATGCGCGAGCACCGCGGGCCTGTCGCCGGTGTCGAGCATTCAGAGCGCCAACCAGCTCGCGTCTGAAAAATCGCTGGCGACGAGCACTGTCTCGGCTGCGGCGTGGCCGGCGGATGATTGGTGGCGCGCGCTCAACGACCCGCAGCTCGACAGCCTGATCGACGAGGGCTTGCGCGGCAGCCCGACGCTGCGCGTTGCCGCCGCACGGACGCGGCAAGCAATCGCGTTCGCCGACGGCACGCAGGCCAACCTGTATCCGCGCATCGACGCTGACGCAGAACTCACGCGCGAACATCCGTCGGCGCTTGGGATCACGCCACCGCCGCCCGGGCAGAGCTCGATCACGCTGCACCAGCTCCAACTCACGCTGAATTGGGAGATCGATTTCTGGGGCAAGAACCGCTCCGCCTACGAAAGCGCGCTGGATCAGGCAAAGGCCGCTGAAGTCGACGCGTACGCGGCACGTCTCGCGCTGTCGGCCGCCATCGCGCAAACCTATGTAGACCTGCAACGCGCGTACTTGCTGCTCGATGTAGCCCAGGAGACGCTGAAGGAGCGCGAACAGATCTATTCACTCACGCAGGGACAGGACTGCGGCCGGTCTCGATTCGCGCCTCGAGCTCAAGCAGGCCGAGACGACGGTACCTGCGACACGGCAGCGCATCGAGCAGTTGCAGGAGAATATTCAACTTGCGCGCAACCAGCTTGCGGCATTGCTCGGAGAAGGCCCCGACCGTGGTCTGACGATCGCCAGGCCGGGCATGCACGCCCTTGCGCCCGTCGCGCTGCCCTCGCGCGTGCCCGCCGAATTGATCGGCAGGCGCCCCGACGTTGTTGCGCAACGCTTGCGTGTGACCGCGCTATCGAAGGATATCGATTCAGCCAAGGCCGAGTTTTATCCGAACATCAACCTCGCGGCTTTCATCGGCTTCCAGAGTCTGAGCTCCGCTGGTTTCCTGACTGGCGCGAGCCGGATGCTGGGCGTCGGCCCCGCGATTACGCTGCCGATATTCGATGGCGGACGGCTGCGCGGCAATCTGGCAGGCAAGGATGCCACCTACGATATCGCGGTCGAGCAATATAACCAGCTGCTGGCCGACGCAATGCGCGATGTCGTCGACCAGCTGACCTCGTTTCGCAGCGTCGACACGCAGCGCGCCGAGCAGAAGCTTGCGTTGACATCTGCCCAGGAAGCCTACGACCTCGCGGCAATGCGCTATCGCGAGGGCGTTGGCAACTACCTGCAGGTGCTCGCGACGCAGGATCAGCTGCTGGTGCAGCGTAGCCTCGATGCCGACTTGCGTGCGCGTCAGCTTGCGCTTTCTATCAGTTTGTTCCGCGCGCTCGGCGGCGGTTTCAACGGCCAGCCCGGCACCACCGTTGGCGCGCTCTGAAGCACCTGTTTGAAGGGACGACATCCATGAAATCCACGATGAATTCCACCAATCGCGGCTGCGACGAAAAACCGCGCGGCACGCCTTCTCTGGTCGCCCTGGTCGTCGCCGCAGTGATGCTGCTGGGCATCAGCTATGGCGAAGCGCGATTCATCGAACGTGCGCCCACCTGGGATGGTGGCGCCGTCGTCTGTCTGGTCGACAAGACATCGACAGTCGACCAGGGCGCAGATGCCAAGCGCTCGCGTCACGATTCGGGCGTGCCCGTGGCAGTACTGCATTGAAAAGGACATCCACTGATTTCGATCGTCGTAACAACGCCAGCCGTACAACGTCGGCGAGTTTCAAGCAAAGGAAAGCATCATGAGCAATGACGTCCCCGCCCTCACCTTCAACCCCGCGCAATCGAAGCGACGGCGCTGGCTGTCGATCGTCATCGGCGGCTTTGCCCTTATAGGTATCGCCTACGGCGCCTACTGGGCGTTGGCGTTGCGCTATGTGCAATCGACTGACGACGCGTACGTGAGCGGGAACGTCGTACAGATAACTCCGCAGATCTCGGGCACGGTCGTCGCCATCGGCGCCAACGACACACAGTTGGTAAAGGCAGGTCAGACGCTGGTGCAACTCGATCAAGCCGACGCGAAAGTTGCTCTCGATCAGGCCGAAGCCCAGCTCGCCAAGGCCGTGCGCGAAGTCCGGGGACTTTTCGCCACCAGTGCGCAGTTACAGGCGGGCGTCGACCTGCGCGAATCCGAACTGGCAACCGCGCAGGCGGACCTCGCGCGGCGTGAACGCCTCGGCAGTTCCGGCGCCATCTCAGGCGAGGAATTGCAGCACGCGCGCAACGCCGTCCTGGGGGCGCAAGCGGGAGTCCTTGGCGCCAAGGAACAGCTTGCCGTCAACCGTGCGCGGATCGATCGCACCACGATCGAAAACCATCCCGACGTGCTCAATGCGTCGACCCGCGTCCGCGATGCGTATTTGACGTTTTCGCGCACGGCGCTGCCCGCGCCCGTCAGCGGATTCGTCGCCAAGCGCGCAGTGCAACTGGGGCAGCGCGTGAGTCCCGGCACGCCGCTGATGGCGATCGTGCCGCTCGACCAGGTTTGGGTCGACGCCAATTTCAAGGAGCCCCAGCTCGCGACGATGCGAATCGGCCAACCCGTAAAGCTCCGCGCGGACATCTATGGAAGCAAGGTCGTGTACAGCGGAACGGTCGCAGGATTCGGCGCAGGCACCGGCTCCGCCTTCTCGCTGCTGCCGGCCCAGAATGCGACAGGCAATTGGATCAAGATCGTGCAACGCATACCGGTACGCATTGCGCTCGAACCACGTGAACTCGCAGCACATCCTTTGCAGATCGGCCTATCAATGCAAGTGGAGATCGACACCCACGAACGCTCGCGGGGAGCGACTGCCCAGCATCGCTCAAGCGTCACAGTCGTACGCAACCGAGGTGTTTCAGTCGTTCAGCGATCTCGCCGACGCGAGGGTAAAGGCCATCATCGCCGCCAACGAATCGGCAACGTCAACGAGCGCCACTCATCTCGCGCGGCATGCGCCGCCGTCGACACCGACTGATGCGCCACGAAACAATTTGGTGACGCTGGGGCGCGCACCAGCTGCCGCGGGATCCACGCATCCGTTGTAAGCGTGCGAACTCGTCCTGGCAACTGAGTTGGTTAACGCAACTGAAGCAACTGAAGGCAACTGAAGACAACTGAGTGCGACTGATGGAAATTTCGTCAAAAAATGCGACTGCGGACAAGGGTACGGACACCGCGCCCTCACGGGCGGCGCCAGCGGCACCGCTCAGGGGCGTCGAGCTCGCATTGGGTACGATCGCGCTGTCGCTGGCAACCTTCATGAACGTGCTCGACACGTCGATCGCGAACGTGTCGATTCCAGCGATGTCCGGCGATCTGGGCGTGTCGCCTGACCAAGGCACATGGGTCATCACTTCGTTCGGCGTCGCCAACGCGATTTCGCTGCCGCTGACCGGATGGTTGACCCAGCGCTTCGGACAAGTGCGCCTCTTCACCGCCTCGATACTGTTGTTCGTGCTCGCCTCGTTTCTTTGCGGACTCGCGCCTTCGCTCGGTCTTTTGTTGTTGTTCCGGGTTATCCAGGGTGCGGTCGCAGGCCCGATGATCCCGCTGTCACAATCGTTGCTGCTGTCGAGCTATCCGAAGGAAAAATCGGGCACCGCATTATCGATGTGGTCAATCACTACATTGGTTGCGCCAGTCGCGGGCCCGTTGCTCGGAGGCTGGATCACCGACAACATGACCTGGCCATGGATTTTTTACATCAATATTCCCGTTGGCATTGGCGCCGCTGCCGTGACATGGATGATTTACAAGAAACGTGAAACGCCGACAGTCAAGGTTCCGATCGACGGCGTCGGACTTGGGCTCTTGGTCATCTGGGTCGGCGCGCTGCAGATCATGCTCGACCAAGGGAAGGACCTCGACTGGTTTCATTCGGGACAGATCATTGTGCTGGCCATCGTAGCGGTGATCGGCCTTGCGCTGTTTCTGGTATGGGAACTCACCGAGCAGCACCCGGTCGTCGACCTGCGCCTGTTTTCACGGCGCAATTTCTGGACGAGTTCAGTCGCGATGTCGCTCGCGTACGGAACTTTTTTCGGCAACCTGGTTCTGTTCCCATTATGGCTGCAGCAGTACATGGGCTATACGGCGACGATGGCCGGAATGATGCTGGCACCCGTCGGGATCTTCGCGATCCTGCTTTCGCCGCTGGTGGGCAAGACTGTGCACAAGGTCGACCCGCGGTGGTTCGCGACAGCGTCGTTCATGGTCTTCGCGCTGGTCCTGTTCATGCGCTCTCGGTTCAGCACCGAGGCCGACTTCGTCACCTTGATGACACCGACCATCATTCAAGGCATCGCGCTCGCGGTCTTTTTCATACCGCTGGTCACGCTGAGCTTGTCCGGCCTTACGCCAGACAGGTTCCCCGCTGCCTCGGGGCTGTTCAATTTCGCCCGGATCACGGCGGGCTCGTTCGGCACATCGATCGCGACAACGATGTGGGAGCGGCGAGCCACTCTCCATCACGCGCAACTTGCCGAGCATGTCACCGGCTACGACGCCTCGTCGGCGCAGACCCTGGCCAACCTTCGGGCAAGTGGAATGGATGAGGCGCAAACCCACGCAGTCTTGAACCGGATGATCGATCAGCAGGCGTCGATGCTCTCCGCCAACGATATCTTCTACGCGTCCGCGCTGCTCTTCCTCGCATTGATTGCAGTGGTCTGGCTCGCGCGTCCCGCGAGGGTCAGTGCGGCTGCGACGGCGCAAGCGAGCGGTGCGCACTGAACCGACAACGAGGAGTTAAGCCATGTCCCCCCCACAGTTAAGTTCGATGATCGGTCTTGGCGCCGGCTTCCTCATCGGTCTGTCGGCGCTACTTGCGCTGTTCGGGATGCTCGAAGCGGGGTCCGACCATGCACAAAAGGTATCGCTCCTGCTCGCGATAGGGTCGCTCTTAGGTGGTCTTGCATTGCGCCGCCATCACGGCAGACGGCAGATCGCGAACAGTGTCGGCGAGGCCGCGCCATTGCCTCCCATCCGGAGGCGGCCGACGTCCCCGCAACACGGCGCGCGACAAGCGCGTATGTGTCGCGGACGCCACGAGAACGAGCAACTTGGTTCGCGCGTACGCAATGGCAGCGACGCGCGCGAAACGTCGAATCCAGGTGCACGCGTACCGTTCCGCATGAACGGGGCGAAGACAAGCGCAAAAACCCGGTCCAGCGCGATAAGTGGCGAGGAGCGTCCGTTATAATTGTGCTCTTGCCCGCACGCTGGGCCTGTAGCTCAGTTGGTTAGAGCAGAGGACTCATAATCCTTTGGTCGCTGGTTCGAGTCCAGCCGGGCCCACCATCGTTTGATGGAATACCGTTGACGAGATCGGCCGGACCCACCCGGTGCCGCAACGAGAACGTGTCAAATATTCTCAGGGGAGCAGAAAGATCGTGAATCAGACGCATCGCGCGGGATTGGTATTTGCCATTGCCTGCGCCGCACTGGCCGGTTGCACGGTCGGTCCTAACTTTCAACGTCCCGCTGCGCCAGCGGCGACGATGTATACCGAAACGCCGGTTGCCGAACAGACGGCCTCCGCACCCGGGCCGGGCGGCGTCGCACAACATCTGAACGCAGGCGCGGATCTGCCTGCGCTTTGGTGGACTCTGTTCCGTTCAGAACCACTCGATCGCATGGTGCGTCTCGCGTTGACCGATAGTCCGACGCTGGCTGCAGCAGAGGCGACGCTGCGCGAGGCGCAGGAGAACCTCTCGGCCGAACGCAGCGCTCTACTCTTCCCGCAAGTCGACGGACAAGTCGGGGCGAGCCGCCAAAAGACATCGCTCGCGTCGGCCGGACTGCCAGGCACGAGCGTGTTCAGTCTCTACTATGCGTCGGTAAACGTTAACTATGCGCTCGATGCTTTCGGCGGCAATCGTCGTCAGCTCGAGGCCCTGGAGGCGCTGGTCGACTATCAGGGCTTCCAACTCGAAGGCGCGCATCTCGCGCTGACGTCCAACGTAGTGACAACTGCAATCCGCGAAGCGGCAGTTCGCGCGGAGATTCAGGCGACCCAGGAGATCATCGCAGCGCAGGACAAACAGTTGTCGCTGGTACAGCGTCAATACGACCTGGGCGCGATCGCTCGGCTGACTCTCGTCGCGCAACAATCGGAAGCCGCGCGCACGCGCTCGCTGTTGCCTCCGCTCGAACGTGAACTCGCGCAGGCGCGGCACCGCCTCGCGGTGCTCACCGGTCATTTGCCCAGCGAAGGCGGCGGCCCCGAGTTCGATCTGGACTTGCTGACGCTTCCGGTAGACGTGCCACTAAGCGTCCCTCAGCCCTTGCGCAACAGCGACCCGATGTGCGCGCAGCCGAAGCGCTGCTGCATCAGGCGAGCGCCCAGATCGGTGTCGCCACCGCGAACCAGTATCCGCAGATTACTTTGTCGGGAAACTTCGGAACGCAGTCGCTGCAGTTGCATCGCCTGTTTTCCGGTCCGAGCATCTGGGGCATCGGCATCGACTTGCTGCAGCCGCTCTTTCACGCGGGCGAACTCGACGCGCGGCGGCGCGCAGCCGTCGCAGCGTACGACGCGGCGGCCGCGCAATACCGCGGGACCGTTCTCCAGGCATTCCAGGATGTCGCCGATGCGTTGCGCGCACTCGAGAGCGACGCCCAGACCTTGCGTAACCTCTCGGAAGCCGTCGTTCTCGCGCGCAATACGCTCGACCTCACGCAAAAGCAGTTCCAACTCGGCGGCGCCAATTATCTTGCGCTCACCGACGCCCAGCGCAACTTCCAACAGGTGCGCCTGACCCAAGTCCAGGCGCAAGCTAACCGCTATGCCGATACCGCTGCGCTGTTTCAGGCTTTGGGCGGCGGCTGGTGGAACCGCGACGCCGACACCGACAAAGCCACCAAGGTCTCGACTAAATAGCCGCGAGCCCGGACCGGTCTCGCGACGCAACATATAACTCGAACGGAGAAGCACGGATGAAAAAGCGCATGTTGTTCATGCTCCTGGGGATTTTCCTGCTGGTGGGCGGCGTGGTCGGTTACAAGGTCTACCAGATCAAGACGGGCAACGCGCAGAGGGCGGCGGCACCGATCCCGCAGATGACGGTGACTTCCACCAAGGCCGAGTTTCAGCAGTGGCAACCGCAGATCACCGCCGTCGGGACCTTGCGCGCCATCCGTGGCGTCGACGTGACCACCGAAGTCGCCGGCCTCGTGCGCAGCATTCACTTCAAGTCGGGCGACGAGGTCCAGAACGGGCAGCTGCTCGCGCAGTTGAATGCCGACTCGGACGTTGCCTTGTTGCGTTCGCTCGAAGCGGCAGCCGATCTTGCCGACACCGTCTATGCGCGTGACAAGGAATTGCTTGCGGCCGAGGTGATGAGCAAGGCGCAGGTCGACACCGATGCCGGCGACCTGAAGAGCAAGCGGGCGCAGGTCGCGCAGCAGCTCGCCGTCGTCCAGAAGAAAACCATACGTGCACCGTTCGCTGGAATGCTGGGCATTTCGACGATCAATCCCGGCCAGTACATGAACCCCGCGGACAAGCTGGTCACGCTGCAGACGATCGATCCGATCTACGTCGACTTCAACGTGCCGCAGCAACAGCTTCCGCAAATCTCGGTTGGGCAGAAGGTCAACCTCACCAGCGACGCGACAGGGACCAAGGTCTTTATTGGCAGGATCAACGCGATCAATCCCAAGATCGATCCATCGACGCGCAATGTCATGATCGAGGCGACGATGCCCAATCCCAAGCGCGAGTTGTTGCCCGGCATGTTCGCCTCGGTCAAGGTGAATTCGGGCGCCGAGAACCGGTACCTGACGCTGCCGCAGACGGCGCTGACCTTCAATCCGTACGGCGACACGGTATTCGTGATCAAGGCGACCGACAAGAAAGATGAAAAGGGCAACGTGGTGAATACGGTCCAGCAGGTCTTTGTCACGACCGGGCCGACGCGCGGTGACCAGGTTGCGATCCTCAAAGGGCTCGAGGCAGGCGATGAAGTCG
Source organism: uncultured beta proteobacterium (assembly GCA_963749795.1). Classification (GTDB taxonomy): domain Bacteria; phylum Pseudomonadota; class Gammaproteobacteria; order Burkholderiales; family Casimicrobiaceae; genus PALSA-1003. The sequence goes on along the minus strand of CAVVOR010000009.1, from coordinate 582,526 downwards.
TCAGCAGCGGCCAGGTCAAGCTGAAGAACGGTGTGCGGGTCGCCGTGAACAATACGGTCAGCCCGCTGAACAACCCCAACCCGACGGTACAGGAACACTAGGCACAACCATGAATTTCACCGACCTATTCATCCGCAAGCCCGTGCTTGCGATGACGATCAGCCTGTTGATCCTGGTGCTGGGCGTCCGTTCGCTGGTGGGGATTGCCGTCAGGCAATATCCGAAGACGGAAAACGCTGTCGTCACCATCAGCACCGCCTACTACGGCGCCGACGCGCAGACCGTTGCGGGCTTCATCACCCAACCGCTCGAAGGTGCGATCGCGCAGGCGCAGGGGATCGACTATCTATCGTCGACCAGCGTTTCTGGCGTCTCCGCGATCACTGCGACGCTGCGCCTCAACTACGACGCCAACCGCGCGCTGACCGAGATCAACACGCAGGTTAACTCGGTGCGCAACCAGTTGCCGCCCGAAGCGCAGCAACCGGTGCTGTCGGTATCGGTCGGGCAGACCGTCGACGCGATGTACATGGGCTTTTTCGGCGAATCGCTGCCCAACAACAACGTCACCGACTACCTGGTGCGCGTGGTCAAGCCGAAGCTCGATTCGATCGAAGGTGTGCAGGTTGCCGAGATTCTTGGCGCGCGCACTTTTGCGCTGCGCGCATGGCTCGATCCGACGAAGATGGCCGCTTATGGCGTCACCGCCACCGACGTGCGTGCCGCATTGGGCGGCAACAATTACCTCGCGGCTCTCGGAACCACCAAGGGACAGATGGTCAGTGTCGACCTGACGGCGGGGACCAGCCTGCATTCGGTCGACGACTTCAAGAAGCTCGCGGTCAGGCAACAGAACGGATCGATTGTCCGCCTGGAGGACATCGCGACCGTGGTACTCGGCGCGGAGGACTATAACCTCACGACGGCATTCGGCGGCCGCAACGCCGTGTTCATCGGCATCAAGGTGGCACCGGACGCCAACGTGCTCGACGTCGCCGGACGCGTGCGCAAAGCGTTCCCCGACATCCAGGCAGACATGCCGAACGGCATCACCGGCGAGATCGTCTACGACGGCACCAAGTTCATCACCAGTTCGATCAACGAGGTGGTCAAGACGCTGGTCGAGTCGCTGCTGATCGTCGCCGTCGTCATCTTCCTTTTCCTGGGCAGCCTGCGCGCGGTAGCGATTCCGCTGGTCGCGATGCCGCTGTCGCTGATCGGCTCGTTCTTCGTGATGCTGATGCTCGGCTACTCGGTCAACCTGCTGACCTTGCTGGCATTGGTGCTCGCGATCGGTCTTGTCGTCGACGACGCGATCATCGTCGTCGAGAACGTCGACCGGCACATGAAGGAAGGCAAGCCGCCGATGCAGGCGGCGCTGATCGCGGCGCGCGAACTCGGCGGCCCGATTCTGGCGATGACCATCGTCCTCGTCGCCGTCTATGTGCCGATCGGATTTCAGGGTGGCTTGACCGGCGCTCTGTTTACCGAATTCGCGTTCACTCTTGCCGGCGCGGTCACCGTGTCGGGCATCGTCGCATTGACGCTGTCGCCGATGATGACCTCGCGCATCTTCAAGCAGGAGCAGGACGCAGGTCGCTTCGCGAAGTTCGTCGACGACAAGTTCGAACGGCTCCACCGCGGCTACGAGCGCTTCCTCCACGGGACGCTGAACACCTGGCAGGTGCCTGTGGTCATGGGCGTGATCCTGCTGTTGCTGGTCGTGGTCCTGTTCAAAACTTCGCAGTCGGAATTAGCGCCACAGGAAGACCAGGGCGTCGTGCTGGGGCAGATCGTCGGCCCGGCCAACGCGAGTGCCGAGCAGATGAACACGTACGCGAACCAGATGTTCGAAATCGCGAAATCGTTGCCCGAATACGATCAGATGTTCCAGATCACCGGCACGCCGACGACGAATCAGGGCATCGGCGGCGTCTTGTTCAAGCCGTGGGAAGAGCGCACCAAGAGCGCCGCGGTATTACAGCAGGAGCTGCAGGCAAAGTGGAACGGCATCGCGGGCGCGCGTACCGCTGCGTTCCAGTTTCCGCCGCTGCCCGGGTCAACCGGCCTGCCGCTGGGTTTTGTCATCAAGACGACCGAGCCGTATCAACGCTTGAACGACGTCGCGCAGGCGGTGCTGGCAAAAGCGCAAGCGAGCGGCATGTTCTTCTACATCGATACCGATCTGAAGGTCGACAAGCCGCAAACCACCGTCGAAGTCGACCGAGACAAGATCGCCGCGCTGGGCCTCACGCAGCAGGACGTCGGCGCGGCGCTCGGCGCAGCGCTCGGCGGCGGCTACGTCAACTACTTCTCGATCGCGGGGCGATCGTACAAGGTCATCCCGCAGGTGCTGCAAGTCGACCGTCTCAACGCTGACCAAGTTCTCAATTACCAGATCCGCACGCCCGACGGTTCGATGGTTCCGGCATCGACGGTCGCGAAATTGCGAACCGAAATCGTTCCCGAAGGCATCGCGCGATTCCAGCAGCTCAACTCGGCGACGATCTTCGGCGTCTACAATTATTTCGTGTATTCGCAGGCCGAGGTCCTCGACTTCATGCGCAAGACGCTCGCGGAAACTGCTCCCAGCGGCTACTCAGCCGACTACTCGGGCCAATCGCGGCAGTTCGTGCAGGAGTCCGGCGGCTTCGTCCTGACGCTGATGTTCGCGATCATCATCGTGTTCCTGGTGCTCGCAGCGCAGTTCGAGAGCTTCCGCGATCCGATCGTTATCCTGGTGTCGGTGCCGATGGCGCTGTTTGGAGCATTGCTGTTCATCAATCTTGGTTTTGCGACGCTCAACATCTATACGCAGGTGGGTCTGGTGACTCTGATGGGATTGATCAGCAAGCACGGGATTCTGATCGTGCAGTTTGCCAATCAGCTGCAGCGCGACGGCAAGACAAAACGCGAGGCGATCGAATCGGCGGCTGCGGTGCGCTTGCGGCCGATCCTGATGACGACGGCGGCGATGGTGCTCGGCGTCGTGCCGCTGGTGATCGCATCGGGCGCCGGCGCCGCCGGGCGGCACGCGATGGGCCTGGTGATTTTCACCGGCATATCGATCGGCACGCTGTTCACGCTGTTCGTGGTTCCTGCAGTGTACATAATGATCGGCGCTGACCACCACGAAGAACGTGCGCGCGACGTGCATGGCGCGGTGCCGCAACACGAAGCGCGCTAGGCGACAAGGCCAATCGATGCCCGCTGCCGGTTGACGGCGGCGGGTGACGTTGCGCGGATGGTCTGGTGCGATCGGCAGGCAAAGTTACCCGCTATCTGCATTGCTTCAGGCCGATGGCACGGCAATTGCTGAATAGATCTTGCCCGGGACGGGAGGCGCTCCCTAACGTACTCCTCACCCTTCGCGCCGACTTGATCCCGGGCCCTTCCTCTGCGTCACGAGTGCATGGTGTGCACTACCTTGCGTACGCGCTGCTCGCGCGAAGTGTCGTCGTGATTCGTCAGACCGCCAGATGCGCACGCACGTTGTCCGCGTCCATCGTCGAGCCCTGGCCGCGAGCGACAACTTCGCCTCGTGACAATACGACGTAACGGTCGGCAAGCGATTTCGCGAAGTCGTAGTACTGCTCGACCAGCAGGATCGCCATGTCGCCGGTCGCAATGAGCTTGCGGATCGCGCGCTCGATATCCTTGATGATCGATGGTTGTATACCTTCGGTGGGCTCGTCAAGAATCAGCAGCCGCGGACGCATCACCAATGCGCGACCGATTGCCAGTTGCTGCTGCTGGCCGCCGGAGAGATCGCCTCCGCGACGGCTCATCATGTGTTCGAGCACGGGAAACATTTCGAAGATGTATTCGGGGATTTTCGCGCCACGACGCTGGGTTGCCAGACCCATTTCCAGATTCTCCGCGACGGTCAGCCGCGGAAAAATGTCGCGCCCTTGCGGTACATAGGCGATACCGAGGGCGGCACGCGAGTAGGGAGCAAGGGCTCGAGATGTTCTTGCCGTCGAACGCAATCTCGCCGGAACGAATCGGCAGCAGGCCCATCAGGCATTTGAGCAGCGTCGTCTTGCCGACGCCGTTGCGTCCGAGCAAGGTCGTGCACGCGCCGGCGGGCACGTCGAAGTTGACGTCACGCAGGATGTGGCTCCCGCCGTAGTATTGATTGACGCCCGAGACGCTCAGCATGGCTCGTCCCTTCGGTCGATGCGGCTGCCTGGTGCCATCATCGTCCCAGAAACACTTCGATTACCTGCTCGTTTTGCTGGATCTGGTCCATTTGCCCTTCGGCAAGCACGCTGCCTTCGTGCAGGACCGTGACCTTGTGTGCGATGCGCTCGACGAAGTCCATGTCGTGTTCGACGACGATCAAGGTGTACTTGCCGGCGAGCGTCACAAAAAGATCAGCGCTACGCATGGTTTCGTCATCGGTCATGCCAGCCACCGGTTCGTCGAGTAGCAGCAATTGCGGCTCCTGCATCAGCAGCATGCCGATTTCGAGCCACTGCTTCTGGCCGTGCGACAGCAGGCCTGCGGGTCGCGACGCTTCCGGGAGCAGCTTGATCATCTCGAGCGTCGCGGCGATCCGATCACTTGCTGCGCTGTCGAGTCGCGCCGTCAACGTTGCGCGCACGCGCTTGTCGACTTTCAGCGCCAGTTCGAGGTTTTCGAATACCGAATGCTGCTCGAACACCGTCGGCTTCTGAAATTTTCTGCCAATGCCGTTGGTGGCGATGACAGGTTCGGTGAGTTTGGTCAGGTCGATCGTCTGGCCGAAAAAAGCAGTCCCGCTGTCGGGCCGCGTCTTGCCGGTGATTACGTCCATCATCGTCGTCTTGCCCGCACCGTTGGGACCGATGACACAGCGCAGTTCGCCGGCGTCGACCGCCAGCGTCAGATTATTGAGTGCCTTGAATCCGTCGAAGCTGACGGAGATGCCGTCGAGATAGAGTATCGGGCCGTGAGTCGCATCGAGGCCGTTCCCCATGACCCGGACGCCGCCCGTGCCGCCATCGTCCCACTGCTCGCGCGTGTTCCCGCTGCTCATGCTGGTCGAGCGTGTTGGATCGAGATCATCGCTTCGAAGCGCGCGCGGTCACCAGCCCCGCTATACCGCGCGGCAGGAACAGCGTTACCAGGATGAATACGAGACCCAGTACGAACAGCCAGTACATCGGAAATGCCTGGGTAAACCAGCTCTTCCCCAGATTCACGACCGCGGCGCCGATGACGGGCCCGACCAAGGTGCCGCGTCCGCCAACTGCGGTCCATATGGCGATCTCGATCGAATTCGCCGGCGACATTTCACTCGGATTGATGATCCCGACCTGAGGCACATACAGAGCCCCGGCAATGCCGCAGATCACCGCCGACAGCGTCCATATGAAAAGCTTGTAGTAAAGCGGGTTGTAGCCGGAAAACATCACGCGGGTCTCGGCGTCGCGAATCGCGGTCAACACGCGTCCAAGCTTGGACGTCACGATCCAGCGACCCAGCAATAGAAAGCCCAGCAATGCGGTACCGGTGACCATGAACAGCACCATCCGCGTTTCGGGAGCGGTGATCGGAAACCCGAGGATGCGTTTGAAGTCCGTAAAGCCGTTATTGCCGCCGAAGCCCGTATCGTTGCGGAAAAACAGCAACATGAAGGCATAGGTCAGCGCCTGGGTAATGATCGAAAAATAGACGCCCTTGATGCGCGAGCGAAACGCGAAGTATCCGAACACGAACGCGAGCAACCCTGGAAGAAGCACGACCAGCAGCGCTGCGTACCAGAAGTGATCGGTGAAGCTCCAGTACCACGGGTACTTTTTCCAATCGAGGAAGACCATGAAGTCGGGCAAGTCGCTCTGATAAACGCCGTCGTGGCCGATCGAGCGCATCAGGTACATGCCCATCGCGTAGCCACCGAGCGCGAAGAACAAGCCGTGGCCGAGCGAGAGGATGCCGGTGTAGCCCCATATCAGGTCCATCGCCAGGGCGACGATCGCGTAGCACATGATCTTGCCGAGCAACGTGACGGTGTAGTCCGACAGGTGCAGGACATTGTCCGCCGGCACGACCAGATTCAGGATTGGAAAGGCGACCAGCAACACGAGTGCCGCGACGGCATAGAAGAGCCAACCTCTGGCGGGCAGCAGACGAGCGAACCGCGGGCCGCTTGTACCGGTCATGGGGACGAACGCAGCATCCATCATCGTCGTGGAAAATCGGCGCACGATAGGGCCACGATGGTTCGAGTCATCAGGCATCCACCGTTCGACCCTTGAGCGCGAACAGCCCCTGCGGTCGCTTCTGGATGAAGATGATGATGAACACGAGCACCGCGATCTTGGCGAGCACGGCGCCCGACCATGCTTCGAGGAACTTGTTGAGGACGCCGAGGCCCATCGCCGCATACACAGTGCCGGCAAGCTGCCCGACGCCGCCGAGCACGACGACCATGAACGAATCAACGATATAGCTCTGACCGAGATCCGGGCCCACATTGCCGATCTGCGACAGCGCACATCCGGCGAGGCCGGCAATGCCTGAGCCCAGGCCGAACGCCCACGTGTCGACGCGCCGGGTCGGCACACCGGTGCAACTCGCCATTGCGCGATTCTGCGTGACCGCGCGAACGAACAGCCCCAGACGCGTGCGCGTCAGCAACATCCACGTCAACACCAGGACGAACGCGGCGAAGCCGATGATGACAATGCGGCTCCACGGCAGCACCACGCCCGTGATCGCTTCGATGCCGCCCGACATCCATGATGGATTCTCAACCTGCACATTCTGCGCGCCGAAGATCGTGCGCACGGTCTGCATCAGGATGAGGCTGATACCCCAGGTCGCCAGCAAGGTCTCGAGGGGGCGACCGTACAGGAAGCGGATGACGGTCCGTTCCAGCAACATGCCCACCAGTGCAGACACAGCGAACGATGCCGGAACGGCCGCAGCAAGATAGAGGTCGAAGGCTCCGGGCATTTCGGAGCGAAACAGGTTCTGCACCAGGTAGGTCGTGTAGGCGCCGATCATGATCAGTTCGCCGTGGGCCATGTTGATGACGCCCATCAAGCCGTAGGTGATGGCAAGGCCCAGCGCCGCCAGCAGCAGGATGCTGCCAAGCGATATGCCGCTGAAAACCCGTCCGACCATTTCACCGGTGGAGAGTCGGCTTTGCACGGCGTGCAGCGACTTTTCCGCTTCCATGCGGACCTCGGCGTCAGGTTCGGCGAACTTGCCGTCCTTTTGCTCAAGGACACCGAGCAGGAGCGTCTTGGTGTTGGAGTTGTTGCTCTGGGCGAGGGCCCGTATCGCCGTGATACGCGAAGCCTTGTCGGGGCTCGCGAGTTGAATCGATGCCTGCGTCAGTGCCAGCAGCGATTTGATCTCGGCATCGCTTTCCTTCGCAAGCGCGGCACTGATGGGCGGGAGGAGATCCTCGTCGGCGCCGCTTTGCAGGGCTTTCGCCGCAGCGAGCCGCACCGCGCGATCCGGCGATGCCAGTTTGAACGATGCAATTGCACTGCCGATCTCCTTACGCAAGCGATTGTTGACCACGACGTCATCGCGATTTTCCGGTACTGGTGTGACAGGCTTGCCCGTCAGGAGATCGGTGGCCTTGGCATCGTCGCCGCTACCCTTGACCAAAAGCACCTGAGTATCGTCGACGGTCTGCAATTCGCCGTCGAGCACTGCCTGCAGCAACGAAAGGATCGTCTCATCGCCAGTCGCCACCAATGTCGATATGGCTTTGACCTTGGCGTCGTTGTCTCCCAGCGCAAGATCGTGAATCGCGCTCGCGGGTACCGCCGCCGCTGCATCGCCAGGAGTTACCGAACCCATACACGCTATGCCTACGAACAGCAGCGCAACACCATGACGCATGATCACCCGCACAACCATCCTCCTCGACGGAAAGCAGGCGCGATCGACGGCAGCGGGTGATCACGGGCCGCTGCCGTCGCGTCGCCATGCCTTCAAAAACAAACTCCGACGTGACGTCATGTCGGGGGAGCAATCCGCGCCCCCGATAGGAAGCTCACTTCTTTTCTGGTTCGTCCTTCTTGCCCTTGTCTTCAGGAATGTACGGGCTCCACGGTGTTGCCTTGATCGGACCCTTCGTCTTCCAGACCACGTTGAACTGTCCATTGGCCTGAACTTCGCCGATGAAGACCGGCTTCCACAGATGGTGGTTCTTTTCGTCCATCTTGATGGGGAAGCCGTCCGGCGCCTTGAACGTCTGTCCGGCCATCGCGGCGATCACCTTGTCGACATCGGTCGACTTGGCTTTCTCAACTGCCTGCTTCCACATGTTGATGCCGATGTACGCCGCTTCCATCGGGTCGTTGGTCAACGGCTTTCCCGCATTCGGCAGGTTCATCTTCTTGGTGTACGCAGCCCACTTTTTCTTGAACTCGTCGTTCGCCGGGTTCTTCAGCGACATGAAGTAGTTCCAGGCTGCGAGTTGACCCACAAGCGGTTTGGTATCCACACCACGGAGTTCTTCTTCCCCGACCGAGAACGCCACGACAGGTACGTCGGTAGCCTTCAGGCCCGAGTTCCCGAGCTCTTTGTAGAACGGCACGTTCGAGTCGCCATTGATCGTCGACACAACCGCGGTCTTGCCACCCGCAGAGAATTTCTTGATGTCGGCGACGATGGTCTGATAGTCGCTGTGACCAAACGGCGTATACGTTTCCATGATGTCTTTGTCGTCGACACCCTTGCTATGCAGGAACGAACGCAGGATCTTGTTGGTGGTACGCGGGTAGACATAGTCGGTACCCAGAAGGACCCAGCGCTTCGCACCGCCGCCCTCTTTGCTCATCAGGTACTCGACGGCCGGAATCGCCTGTTGGTTTGGCGCCGCGCCCGTATAGAAGACGTTCTTGGACAGTTCTTCGCCTTCGTACTGCACCGGGTAGAACAACAGGCCGTTCAACTCTTCGAAAACCGGGAGCACCGACTTGCGCGACACCGAGGTCCAGCATCCGAACACCACAGCTACCTTGTCCTGGCTCAATAGCTGGCGCGCCTTTTCTGCGAACAGGGGCCAGTTCGACGCCGGATCGACGACTACCGGTTCGAGCTTCTTGCCCAGTACGCCCCCCTTGGCGTTAATCTCTTCAATCGCCATCAACGTCACGTCCTTCAGTACCGTTTCGCTGATCGCCATCGTCCCCGAAAGCGAATGCAGGACACCGACCTTGATGGTGTCCGCCGCTAGCGCCGAGGTTCCCGCGGCAAGTCCGGCTGCGGCAATCGTCGAGATGAGCGCCGCGCGTTTCAGAAAGCTCCTTCGTTGCATGTTTGGCCCCGTCTGATGTGATCGATCTGTTTTGAATGAATCCCTGAGCAAGCCGGGCGCGGGTCGATCGCGCGTGACGAGATTCGAACGACGTCGCCACATCGAAATCCACCTGTAATGCGCTTTGGATTGGTGCTTCCGTGCGCCCTTGACTATTGCTTCGCACAATCCATGCCACGCAAGAACACGGGATCTAAGCTACTGATTTGGCATCTTTGGCGGCGTGTCTACGGGGACGAGAGACCGCGACGAATGCGCGGGGGTCTGAAGGTCAACGATCCAAGCCGGTGCGCGAAATCGCCCGACGCACTACTTTGGACACGCGGCTCAGCGGCGGATCAGCCGCCGGAACGAGTACCTGCGGTTCGCCGCCGCAAATGCAGTACCACGACTGCCGCGATCGCCGCGAGGAGGACCGACACGAAAAGCCATTTCTCGACTCTGCGCCAGATCGCCGAGAATCAGTTGCGCGACGTTACCGAGCAGATACCCGGCCATCACCCAACACGCCGCCCATATGACGGCGCCAATCGCATTGAACAGCGCGAAGGTATGCCACGGGATGCTGCTCATCCCGATAACGACCGGACCGATCGTGCGCAGCCCGTAAAGAAAACGGACGACGATAATCGACGTCCGCGAAAAGCGCAGTACCACCGAGTTGACGCGGCGCGCGGCGGGTTTAAGTCGCGGAAAGCGCTGCAACAGGACTCCGCCGAAGCGACGCCCGATCAGGAAGAATATCTGGTCGCCGATAAAACTTCCCGCCGCTCCCAATGCGATAAGCATGGGAGCGTTCAGATACCCTCGATGCGCGGCAAGGCCAGCGAGGGTGAGCGCGGTCTCGCCTTCGAACAATGACCCGACGAAGCTCAGCCAGTATCCGTGCTCCTGTATCAGCGGGCCTAGATGCATTCCGGGCTCTTCGTCATCGCCATCACAGCAGTCGTCACCCTTCTGATGCCGCGAGAGACGCCAGCGGATTCGCTCATGGTGCAACTTCCACCGCGTGAGCGGGTACTGGCGGACGCCAGATCGGGGACGCGCCTAGACGCCAGAGGCAAGGAGCGGACGGCTCCGCTGCCGCAGCATGCCGCGTTCGATAACAAAGCGCACCACGAAGTCGAGTCCATGGCCCACTTTCATGTTGGTGAACACGAACGGGCGCTCGCCGCGCATGCGGCGCGTGTCACGCTCCATCACTTCCAACGATGCGCCGACCATGGGCGCCAAGTCGATTTTGTTGATGATGAGAAGGTCCGATTTGGTGATCCCTGGGCCGCCCTTGCGCGGAATCTTGTCGCCCGCGGCGACATCGATTACGTACAGAGTCAGGTCCGAGAGTTCGGGAGAAAAGGTCGCCGCAAGATTGTCGCCGCCGCTCTCGACCAGAACCAGATCGAGATTGCCGAATCGTTGCGCGAGGCGATCGACGGCTTCGAGGTTGATCGACGCGTCCTCGCGAATCGCGGTGTGCGGACAGCCGCCGGTTTCGACGCCGATGATGCGTTCCGGCGGCAACGCCTCATGCGTCACCAGGAATCGCGCATCTTCCTCGGTGTAGATGTCGTTAGTCACGACGGCGATTTCGTAGTCGTCGCGCAAAGCGCGGCACAGCGCCAGCGTCAGTGCCGTCTTGCCGGATCCGACGGGGCCGCCGATACCGACGCGCAACGGTTGAGACACTTCAATGTTGGTCAACAGAATTCTCGCCTGGGATTCGCTACGAACGGAACAAACGAGTGTACAGGGTTTCGTGTCTGGCGCTCGCGAGGGCCAGACCGGGGGCAAACGTGATCATCTCGTCATCGGCGATCACCTTCGCAGCCGCCACGACGCGCGGAATGCGTGCGCCGAGCCTGAGTTGCAATCGTTGACCGGCAACCTGACCGAGTGGCACTGCCTTCATTGCCGTCATCACCTGGCCTTCGAGCCAGCTCCACAGATAGGCGGTGATTGCATTGTCGCGCCCAATGCCGAGACCGCGCGCAGCGAGCGCGAAGGCCGCCGGCAGCGTCACGGGGGCCGCGGCGCGCGCCGCCTCGCTGCCACCGACATCGAGCAGGCCGAGGTCGCCTGCCAGTCTGATCAGCGCCGCGCCCATCTGCTCGGTCTCGGCGCGCAATTCCGAGGTCTCGCGCGAGCAACGAAACCAGGCGTTCCAGTCGACGAATTCAGCCCAACGCTCGCGTGCGCATGCCTGCAGCAGGCGCCAAATGACCGGAGCGTCGCACTCCGCGACCACCAGGTCGAGCAGGTCGCCGATCCACGCTTCGGCGGTCGCCGCGTCGTCGCACGATGCCGTCGGCGACGGCCGATTCGAGGCCCTGCGAATAGCTGTATGCGCCGATCGGCAGCGCGGGGCTCGCCAGTTGCAACAGTCGCACGAGTGCCAAGTCGCTGCCGACCGGGTCGGCATCCAACTCGACACGCACTTCTGCCACGTCGCGCCGCTCGAAGCCGCGAGGTCGCTCATCGCTTGTCTGCGCGCAACGCAAAATCGTGAATCACCCCGGCGTGCTTGGCTTCGCCCGAATGATGCTGATGGCCGCCCGCGTAGGCACCCGCCTCGGGTTCGAACGGCGCCGAGATTCGACTGACGGCTACGCCCAGCGACGCCAGCATGTCGGCGAGCACGTGATCGGCCGCGAATCGCAACCAGCCTGCTCCAAGCTGCACCGGTGTATGCCGGTTGCCGAGGTGATAGGCGGCGCGCGCCAGATCTTCGGAGGCAGCTGCGCGAGCTTCCATCAAATCCTCGGGTGCGGCGACGATGCGGACGACGCGACCATCATCCGCGCGCAGGCAATCGCCACCGCGAAGCACGGTTCCGCGCTCGAGAAACAAGCCGACTTCCTCACCGCCGTTGGAATTCGCGCGAAGCCGGCTTTTCTGGCGCAATTCGAACGGCAAGCGTCAATACGACGTCGCCTTTCGCTTGTGGCGCGATGCGCTGTCTCACCGATAGCATGGGCTCTGGATCCTATGCACGCTCGGTCGTCAGAAGAGGAAATAACGCTGCGCCATCGGCAGCACCTGCGCCGGCTCGCACGTCAGCAACTCGCCGTCGGCACGCACGACGTAAGTCTCGGGATCGACATCGATGCGCGGCAACGCGTCGTTGAGTTTCATGTCTTTCTTGCCGATCTTGCGCGTGTTCTTTACCGCGACCAGCGGTTTGCCGAGCTTCAGCCGCGCGACCGCCGGATTCTTGAGCGCCGCCTTGGAAACGAAAGTCACCGACGTCGCGAGCGCCTTGCCGAAAGCGCCGAACATCGGCCGATAGTGCACCGGCTGCGGCGTCGGAATCGACGCGTTCGGATCGCCCATCGCCGCCGCCGCGATCATGCCGCCCTTGAGTATCAGCGACGGCTTGACGCCGAAGAACGCCGGCTTCCACAGCACCAGATCGGCGAGCTTGCCTGGCTCGACCGAGCCGACGATGTGCGCGATGCCGTGCGCGATCGCCGGATTGATCGTGTATTTGGCGATGTAGCGCTTCACGCGGAAGTTGTCGTGGCCGGTGGGGTCGCTTTCGAGCTTGCCGCGCTGCACCTTCATCTTGTGCGCGGTCTGCCAGGTGCGGATCATCGACCTCGCCGACGCGGCCCATCGCCTGCGAATCCGACGAGAGCATCGAGAACGCGCCGAGGTCGTGCAGGATGTCCTCGGCGGCGATCGTCTCGCGGCGAATGCGCGATTCGGCGAATGCGACGTCCTCGGCGATCGCGGGATCGAGGTGATGGCAGACCATCAGCATGTCGAGGTGCTCGTCGATGGTGTTGATGGTGTACGGCCGCGTCGGATTGGTCGACGACGGCAGCACGTTCGGCTCGCCGCAGGCCTTGATGATGTCCGGCGCGTGGCCGCCGCCCGCGCCTTCGGTGTGATAGGTGTGGATCGTGCGCCCCGCGATCGCAGCGAGCGTCGTCTCGACGAATCCGGATTCGTTCAGCGTATCGGTGTGGATCGCGACCTGCACGTCCATGCGGTCGGCGACCGCAAGCGCTGCGTCGATCGCGGCGGGCGTCGTGCCCCAGTCTTCGTGCAGCTTCAGGCCGATCGCGCCCGCCTCGATCTGCTCGACCAGCGGCGGCAGCGAGGCTCGCGTTGCCTTTGCCGAGAAAGCCGAGATTCATCGGAAACGCCTCGGCCGCCTCCAGCATCCGATGGATGTGCCACGGGCCGGGCGTGCACGTCGTCGCGAAGGTGCCGGTCGCCGGGCCGGTGCCGCCGCCGATCATCGTCGTGACGCCCGACATCAGCGCTTCGTCGATCTGTTGCGGGCAAATGAAATGGATGTGCGAATCGATGCCGCCGGCGGTGACGATCATGCCTTCGCCGGCGATGATCTCGGTGCCGGCGCCGATGACGATGTCGATGCCGGGCTGGATATCGGGATTGCCGGCCTTGCCGAGCTTCGCGATCCTGCCGTCCTTGATCGCGATGTCGCATTTGACGATGCCCCACCAATCGATGACCAGCGCATTGGTGATGACTGTGTCGGCACAGTCTTTCGCGAGGCGCTGGCTCTGGCCCATGCCATCGCGGATCACCTTGCCGCCGCCGAACTTGACCTCCTCGCCATAGACGGTGAGATCGCGTTCGACTTCGACGATCAGATTCGGTGTCGGCGAGACGCACGCGGTCGCCGACGGTCGGTCCGAACATTTCCGCGTACGCTCGCCGGTCGATCTTCATTTTTTGGTTGCCCGTTTCTTCGCCGATACCTTCTTGCTCGGCGGCTTTGCGTCGGCGGCTTTTTCTCGGCCCGCTTTGCTCGCGTCTGCTCCGCTCGACTCGGCCGTGTCGAGCTCCCATCACTGCGCCCGCGAAGCCGTACACGATCCGCGATCCGGCCAGCGCAACCAATTCGACGGTGCGTGCCTGTCCGGGCTCGAATCGCACCGCCGTGCCCGCCGCGATGTTGAGTCTGAAAGCCGCGCGCCGCGTGCCCGATCGAAAGCCAGCGCCGCGTTGGTTTCTGCAAAATGGTAGTGCGAGCCGACCTGGATCGGCCGGTCGCCGGTGTTCGACACCTTGAGCGTGATCGTCGGCCGCCCGACATTGATTTCGATATCGCCGTGAGGCGTGAAGATTTCGCCGGGAATCATGGTATCGGCTGATGCACGGTCACGAGTTTGGTTCCATCGGGAAATGTCGCTTCGACCTGGATCTCAGGGATCATTTCCGCGACCCGTCCATCACCTGGTCGCGCGACAGCACTTTGGTGCCGTGGCTCATCAGCTCGGCGACCGTGCGGCCATCGCGCGCGCCTTCGAGAATCGCCGCGCTGATGTATGCGACCGCCTCGGGATAGTTGAGCTTGACGCCGCGCGCGAGGCGGCGCTCGGCAAGCAACGCCGCAGTGAAAAGCATCAGCTTGTCGCGTTCTCGCGGTGTCAGTTCCATGGCGGAGCGATCATTCGGTATTCCCGTCAGGTGTTCCAAATGCGAGGAAGCAGTGCGTCTCGACCCAACAGCGCCGGTCGGATCTGTCGCCACAGCTCAACGAAGTACGCGTGCGCAGATTCGGTCGACGCACCGCGATACCGCGCAACAAGCAGGCCCGGCAAGCGCGTTACCACGCACTCGTCTTCGCCTTCGTTTCTCGCTGCCGCAACCTCGCGGCACGCAGCAAGCAGATCATCCCCAATGGTCTGCGAGGCAGCATAGAACGTGCCATATACCGGCGCTCCGTTCAAGCCCACCAGCGATTTCAGGACTTCGCCGCCGCCGTCAATGCGCGCGCGTTCGATAAACACAGGCGCGCCGTCGCGCGAAACGTGCATTTGTTGTCGCCACGATCCCTTGGCGTAGATTTCGCTGGCGGCGGTACGGCCGAGACATACGATGTCTGAACCGATGAACACCGCGTCGCCTTCGAGTTCCACAACGGTGCCGACCGTTGCGATCGCGCCGTCGAAGACGATGGCTTCGCGAGGGAACCATTCGATGGCAGCGCCCCTGGCCGCACTGATCAGGACGCTCTGGCGAGCCTGCCCCCCTGCGCTGCCATACCATTTTGTCGCGCCTGGCGTGGTGAACTGGACGAAGCTATCGCAATCGGCGCGCGCGCGGATCGCCAGTGTATCGCCGCCGACGATTCCTCCCGGTGGATGCACGATGATGTGCTGGCATACGCCGGGGCCTTCCGGATAGAGCGCTTTTTGCACGCGCAACGGACCCGAATGCATTCGTTCCGTCGGTACGGTGCGCGGACCGACGCGCAGCGTAGGCCAACTCCAGAACAGCCGACCACGATTCGCCCCCAGTCGGCATCGCTACGGCGGGTTTGACGCTGACGTCCGGTGCGGCGTGTGCGACGCTACTCATGCGCGAAGTGTAGCGCAAGGTCCGATGAGACTCGGGCTCCGCGCGTGATCACGATCTTGCGCGCGCGGTAGGTGCGGGTATGTGCGTGGCATGCCCGTGCATGACGCAACCATGCACCGTAAACGATCGGCATCCCGCACGGCGGCGCGCCGCTTTGTCGTGCGCGACCAGCCTGATCAACTCAGACGTACGTACTCGTAGTCGATCGGAAGGTTGTTGATGCCGCGCTCTGGCGGGGCGAGCCACCCCGCCATCTTCCCGGGTGCTACGACGCGCTGCATCAGGCTGCGCACGAAGCTGCGGTCGGACGCGGACGGCAGCCACTCGTCCTGCCGCCTCTGAAACTCGGCGGCGTCGACGATCCTGCCGTTCGGATCGCAATGGACGCTGGCCCACACCCCGATCGCGCGGCGAAAACGCGTAGAAGGCAGCGACAACTTGATGCTGATCCCGGCGCGCTCAAGTTGCCGGTTCCACCGCTTGAGTCCGAGCTCGCAATCGCGAACGTAGGAGGTGCGTAATACCTCGTTCATGGCGTTGCGCATCGGCACGTCCTGGACTTCGATACCATACTCGACTGTCGCGCCTGCGTCGGGCCGCTTCGTGGCTGGCGGTGCGACAGCGAGAATGCAACGTCCAGGCAGCGATGGTCAGTGTACTGAGCCTCGTCGGGCCGACCCTTGATACCGGTCGCAAAGCTCGACGCGGCATTGGAGGAGAACTTCGGAGCCGAACAAGTCGAGCGACGACGAAAACCAGAAATTGAGGTAACGCTGGAACGTCGGCAGATCGACGGCGCCGGCGTTGCGTACGGCCATCGCATCGTCCGTTTTCAGTTCGGCCATGACCTCCAGCGCACGTTTGATGACACGCGACAACCCGGTCTCGCCAACGAACATGTGGTGCGCTTCTTCGGTGAGCATGAACTGGGTCGTGCGCGCCAGCGGATCGAACGCCGACTCCGCGAGGCTCTTCAACTGATACTTGCCGTCGCGATCGGTGAAATAGGTGAACATGAAAAAAGACAGCCAGTCGGTGATCGGCTCGTTGAAGGTGCCGAGGATACGGGGCTTGTCCGGGTCACCTGAATGACGCTCGAGCAGCTCCTCCGCCTCCTCGCGTCCGTCGCGTCCGAAATAGGCATGCAGCAGATAAACCATCGCCCAGAGATGACGGCCCTCCTCGACATTGATCTGGAAGAGGTTGCGCAAGTCGTACAACGACGGACAGGTGTGCCCGAGCAGGCGCTGCTGCTCAACCGACGCAGGCTCGGTATCGCCCTGCGTCACGATCAGGCGCCGCAGCTGCTGAGCGATGCTCGCCCGGCACCTGCTGCCACGCAGGCTCGCCCATGTGATCGCCGAAGCCGATCGTCGTCCCGGATTCGGCGTCGGCGAGAAAGATGCCCCAGCGATAATCGGGCATCCGCACTTCGCCGTAACTCGCCCATCCCGCTGCATCGACGCCGGTGGCGGTTCGCAGATAAATGTCGGCTGCGGCAAAGTCGGAGGGGCCCATCACCTGCCACCATTGGAGGAACCGTGGCTGCCAGTGCTCGAGCGCGCGTTGAAGCGTCCGATCGCCCGCCAGATCGACGTTGTTGGGAATCTTCTGGTTGTAGTCGATGGACATGATGGTCAGCGACTTTAAACGCGCTCCCAATCGAATTTCGCACGCGAGCCGCTGCCAAAGACTTTCAACGCGCCTTCTTTGCCCACGGCGTTTGGTCGCTGAAAGATCCAGTTCTGCCACGCAGAGAGGCGGCCGAAAATGCGCGTCTGCATCGTCTCGGGTCCGGTGAAGCGAAGGCTTGCTTCCATGCCCGTCAAGGCATCGGGGGACAGGCTCGCCCGCTCCTCGATCGCAAGGCGAATCTCGTCAGTCCCAATCGAGATCGTCCGGCGTATAGGTGACCAAGCCCGCATCGCGTGCTCCTGCCGCGCGTAACTCCGTATCCCGCGATTGCGCAATTTCCTGCGGCGGCACATCGAGCGAAAATCGGTTCGCCAGCCGGGTGCGGCCGTTGCACATCGGATAGGCGCCGAAATTCGCCGGTGACAGGCGATCCGCGGTTCCTCCGCTGGCGCATCCGGGAACGCCAGCATGTAGCTGCGGTCCGCGGCAAGTGCCAGCTCCAGCAAGGTGCCGACGAAGCACGAGCCGCGATCGATCAGTGCGAATACGGTACGCGACGACAGATCCAGACGTGACAAGGTCCTTCGCCACATGCCGATGGTTTCGCGCACGAGCCAATGTTGCGAGTGCGTATCCAGGACGCGGTCGACCGCCCGCACCACGTCGGGATCGCCGACGGTGCGCATAACCCACGTTCCGATCGCAAGTTCGTTGGTTCGCAACAGAAGTATTGCGTCGTCGAGTTCGCGAGCCGCGGCGAGCGGCCACCATTTCGCGCCCAGCGCGACGATGTCCGCCGGCATATCCGGCCCGGCAGCCTCGGGGCCGCGCAGCGTGAACGTCGCGACACGCGTACCACGATCGATGGCGACGTCCAGGTTCGGATAGTGCAGGCCCGTTTCATCGACCTGCCGTTCGAGCGGTGTAAGAGCGATTCCTGTCGTCGCCGCGGTGCCGCCGACGCTTCGTCGAGCACTCGTCAGTTCGTGCGCACGCCGCAATAGCGTGTCGGCGAACTTCTTCGGAGTCGCCACCGCGTCGACCAGGCCCCAAGCCAGGGCGCGATCGGCGCGCACGCCTTCGATCGTCGTGCAAAAGACGTCCGCCAGGTCGCGGCGCACTCGGCGCTTGTCGGTCAATCGCGTCAGGCCGCCGGTGCCCGGAAGCACGGCGAGCAGCGGAACTTCGGGCAGGCTGACCGTCGACGAACGATCGTCGATCAGCAGGATCTCGTCGCAAGCGAGTGCAAGCTCGTAACCGCCGCCCGCGCTCGTGCCGTTCAGCGCGGCAATCGATTCGGATCCGCGAGTAGCGGCTCATGTCCTCGATGCCGTTGCGCGTCTCGTTGGTGAACTTGCAGAAGTTGACCTTCCACGCGTGCGAAGACAGACCCAGCATGTAGATGTTTGCGCCGGAGCAGAACATGCGCTCCCTGCCGCTGGTGATAACCAGGCAGCGCACGGCAGGATGTTCAAAACGCAGGCGTTGTAACGCATCGGCCAGTTCGATGTCCACGCCGAGATCGTACGAGTTGAGCTTGAGCTTGTAACCGGGCTGCAGCCCGGCGTCCTCGTCGACATCCAGCGTCAGCGTCGCTACGTTTCCGTCAACGGCGAGGCGCCAATGTCTGTAGCGAGTCGGATCCGTGTCGAACGTTATCATCGCAGGGCCTGCTTCTTTTGTTCGCTTGTACGCTTTGCGACCGCGCGTTTTTTTCCTGTCGTGCCGGCGGCGGCGCGTTCGAGCAGCGCGAGACTTTGCGAGACGGTTTTTCCCGACGTATCGACGATCGCATCGGCCTTGCGATACAGGCCTTCGCGGCCGGCAAGGATGTTTCTCAGGTCCTCCATCGCCTCCGCGCTTCCCGCCATCGGCCGCTGGTCGCCCTGAGCGATGACACGTGCCATGTGCTCCTCCGGCGTCGCGCGAAGCCAGACGACGCGGCAGGTAGACAGCAGCAGATCGAACGTCGACGCCTCCGAGACGATGCCGCCACCTGTGGCGATGACCATCGCCTCGTCGCGCGCGAGCAGGGCCTCGAGACTGCGCCGCTCGTGCCTGCGGTACGCGGCCTGTCCATAGAGCAAAAACAATTCCGTCAGCGATGCGCCAGCGGCACGTTCAATCTCGCGATCCAACTCGACAAAAGGAACTCGATGCCTGGCCGCGAGCTTGGCGCCCAGCGTCGATTTGCCCGCACCGCGCAGCCCGATAAGCGCAATGCTTCGTCGACGCGGTTGATCCGCGCCGAGTTCACGTCGCAGCAGTCCCCATGCGCGCCTCGCCTCGATGGGCGAGAGCCGCGCCAGCCAGTGCCCGAGCAGCGCAACTTCGGGTTCGGGGTCGGCATCGCTGCGCGCAAGTTGACCCACGGCCACGTTCATCGCCTCGGCAATCTGCTTGAGCCGCAGGATGGATACGTTGCCGCGGCCGGATTCCAGCAGTGCGAGATAGCGTTCGGATACGCCGGAGTCGCGCGCCAGAATGCGCCGCGACATCCCTCGGAGCGCGCGCGTCTCGCGAACCCGTTCGCCGATCAGCGCGAGGTAGGCGGCATCGCTGTCGCCTGCTTGTTTTATGCGAGAACGGCTCGCGCCCGAAGCGACGTTCGACGTGGCAATGGCCGCTCAAGCGCGACCCCGGCAGATGTCGTCGGCGCAGGACGATCGCAACCTCAGGACGCTGCACGGACTGCAATTTATTGCATATCGTTTCATGACTATGTACTATATTGCACATCCATCCCGGCTGGCAAGTCGAGCGTGGTGCTGCGGCCTACTACGCAAGTTCCGAAAAGGGCACGTCCCGCATGTCGCTTGCGATTCACATCCTCGTCGGCACGATGACCGGCACCGCCGAGCTTGTCGCGCAGGAACTCGAGCTCGCGCACGCCGCGCAGGAGCTCTCCATCGACGTGACTTTGATGGACGATCTGGACTGCAGCGTCTTTCCGGCAGCCCGGTGTGTTCCTCATTTGTACGTCCACATATGGACAAGGTGATGTGCCCGACAACGCCAAGGCGCTGTACGCGGATCTGTTAGCGCACCCTGGCCAGCTGCCTGACGTCCGCTACGGCGTGTTTGCGCTCGGAGATCGAACCCACGTCGGCACGTTCTGTTTCGGCGGGAAGCATTTCGATGAAGCGCTCGCGGCGTGCGGCGCGGCGCGTATCGGCGAGGTTTTTCAGCACAACGCCAGTGGGGGAACGCTCCCTGAGGACGTCGCGCACGATTGGTTTGTCCAGTGGCTGGAGGCAGTGCGCGCAACCCTTTCGGGGGCCCGGGAAACGGGCGCACGAGCGCGGGACGCGCTGCCCGCGGCGCACGATTGACGCCTTGTTTGATACCCGGTTAACGCGGCTGCTTGGACGCCAGTGATATGACGCCACTCATTTGACGCACTCCCCACCCGCAGCCACAATCCCCACCCGTTCGCACGCCTTAAGCGAACTGAGCCCAACCGAACCAACTGCGCCAGACACACCAATGCGTGACACCAGCCGCTTCGTTGACGCCGACCATTCGGTCTCGCCGCCGCGTATCGTCATCCCGCGCAACTACAACGCCGCGGTTGATCTGGTCGAGCGCAATCTCGAAGCGGGTCGCGCCGAGCAGGTGGCGTTCGTCGATGACGGCGGCGAATATACCTATGGCGCACTGGCGGCGCGCGTCAACCAATGTGCCAACGCATGGCGCAGCCTCGGCCTGCGCGCCGAAGACCGCGTGGTCTTGCTCCTGCACGACAGCATCGATTTTCCCGTGGCATTCCTCGGCGCCATTCGCGCGGGCATCGTGCCCATCCCTTGCAACACGCTGCTGACTGCTGGCGACTACCAATATCTGCTTGCGGACAGCCGGGCGCGCGCCGTCGTCGTTTCGGCACCGCTGCTGTCGCTGGTGCAGCCTCTCGTCGGTGATCCGCGCGCGCAGGCCGAACATCTGATCGTCTCTGGCGCTCATGAGCACGAAGGCCTGCGTTTCGGCGACTGGATCGCCGCGCAATCGACCGAATCGCCGCCGGCATCGACGACCGCGGACGACGTCTGCTTCTGGCTATATTCATCGGGTTCGACAGGCAAGCCGAAAGGCGCGGTGCATTTGCATGCCGACCTCATGTACACCGCCGAACTCTATGCACGCCCGATATTGGGGATCAACGCCGACGACGCCGTGTTTTCGGCGGCCAAGCTCTTCTTCGCCTACGGCTTGGGCAACGCGTTGACTTTCCCGATGGCGGTCGGCGCTACCAGCGTATTAATGGCTGAGCGTCCTACACCGGCGGCGGTGTTCAAGCGGCTGACCTCGGAGCGGCCAACCATCTTTTTCGGCGTGCCGACCCTTTATGCGGCAATGCTCGCCAGTGCCGATTTCCCGGCGCTCGGGACGCTTGCCTTGCGTCGGAGTGTGTCGGCTGGCGAAGCGCTACCAGCGGACCTGGGCAAACGCTGGAGCGCGAGAACAGGCGTCGACATCCTCGATGGACTGGGCTCGACGGAGATGTTGCACATATTCCTGTCGAATCGTCCCGACGACGTGCATTACGGCAGCACAGGCAAGGCGGTGCCGGGCTATACGCTGCGACTGGTCGACGATGCCGGCAACGCGGTGGCGCCGGGCGAATTGGGAGAACTGCAGGTCAGCGGGCCGACGAGTTCGCCTTACTACTGGAACAATCGCGCCAAGAGTCTCGACACCTTTCTCGGCCCGTGGACCCGAAGCGGCGACAAGTACACCGTCGATGGTGACGGACACTACATCTACTGCGGTCGCACCGACGACATGCTCAAGGTCGGCGGCGTCTATGTCTCGCCGTTCGAAGTCGAGGCGGCGTTGGCCACGCACGACTCCGTACTCGAAGCCGCTGTCGTCGGCCATCCCGACGAAAGCGAACTGATCAAGCCTAAGGCCTACGTCGTGTTAAAACCCGGCCACGTCGGAGGCCCGGAATTGGCGGCGACGCTCAAAGATCATGTGAAGACCAGGCTCGCACCTTACAAATACCCCCGCTGGCTCGAATTCGTCAACGAACTGCCGAAGACGGCCACGGGCAAGATCCAACGTTTCAAGTTGCGCGTTTCGCACAGTCGTGACGCGCGGTAATGACGCACGAGCGTGTCGCTGCTACCATCTCTCGCCAGCGCACCATCACAACAATATGACCGAGGAGAAGCCATGAGCAGTCGTCGCAAGTTCATTCAGCAGGCCAGCGTGCTCGCAGCAGCGCCGGCCATCGCGGCACTGACCCCCGGCATCGCGTATGCGCAGGCGGCCAAGCTTCGAGTCGGGTTCATGCTCCCGTATACGGGGACGTACGCGTCACTGGGTACTGCGATCACGCAAGGCTTCAACCTGGCGATCGCGGAAAGCGGCGACAAGGTCGGTGGGCGCGACATCGAGTACTTCACGGTCGACGATGAATCCGAGCCCGCGAAGGCAACCGACAATGCCAACAAGCTCGTTCAACGCGATAAGGTGGATGTGCTCATCGGAACGGTCCATTCGGGCGTTGTGATGGCGATGGTCAAGGTCGCCAAAGACAACGAGACCTTATTGCTCATTCCCAACGCGGGCGCCAACGCGGCGACAGGTGGTCAGTGCGCGCCGAATGTTTTCCGTACATCGTTCTCCAACTGGCAGCCTGCGCATCCGATGGGCAAGGTCATGTTCGATCGCGGCCACCGCAAGGTCGTCACGCTGACCTGGAAATACGGTGCGGGAGAAGAATCCATCGGCAGTTTCAAGGAAGGCTTCACTGCCGCGGGCGGCACCATCGTCAAGGAAATGTACCTGCCGTTTCCGAATGTCGAGTTCCAGCCCTTCATCACCGAAATCGCGTCACTGAAACCCGACGCGGTGTTTGTTTTTTTCGCCGGCGCCGGCGCTGTGAAGTTCGTCAAGGAGTATGCGGCAGCGGGCCTGAAGGAGAAGGTGCCGCTTTACGCAACGGGCTTTCTGACCGACGGCACGCTGGAGGCGCAAGGCGCTGCCGCGCAAGGCTTGTTGACGACGCTGCACTACGCCGACGGGATCGAGAGCCAGCGGAACAAGCAGTTTCGTTACGCCTACGGCAAAAAATACGGCGTTCAGGCTGACGTCTATGCGGTTCAGGGTTACGACACGGGCTTGCTGCTTGCCGCCGGCATGAACGCAGTCAAAGGCAATTTCGGCGACAAGGCCGCGCTTTATGGCGCGATGGAAAAAGCGAAGATCGACAGTCCCCGCGGGCCCTGGACGATGTCCAAGGCGCACAACCCGGTGCAGGACATTTATCTGCGTCGCGTCGAGGGCAACTCCAACCTCGTGGTGGGCGTCGCCTGGAAAGCGCTGGCCGACCCCGCGCGGGGTTGCAAGATGGGGGCGTAGTTACTTGCGCCTGCGCGACGCAGCGGAGCGCAACGCTCCGCTGGTTTTCTGCACGCTGTTTTCTTCACCGATCACCGAGCGCAAGCCGTGGAATGGCTGATCCAGATTCTCAATAGCGTCCAGTACGGGCTGCTGCTGTTTCTCGTCGCCAGTGGACTCACGCTGATCTTCGGCATCATGGGCGTGATCAATCTGGCGCATGGCAGCTTCTACATGATCGGCGCATACCTGGCGTTTATGCTGACATCGCTCACCGGGAGTCTGTGGCTGGCGCTGCCGCTCGGCATCGTGCTCGCAGCCATCCTGGGGCTGCTGCTCGAATGGTTGCTGATCAGCAGACTCTATCAACGCGATCATCTGTACCAGGTCTTGCTGACGTTCGGATTGATCCTGATTTTCGAAGAGTTGCGCAGCCTCATCGCCGGCGACGATGTGCACAGCGTCGCGATCCCGGCATTACTCGGGGTTTCGCTGCCACTGACGGAAAATCTTTCGTATCCTGTTTATCGACTGTTCATTTCGGCCGTATGCCTGCTTCTTGCGGTCGCGATGTATTTCGTCATCCAGAAGACGCGGCTCGGCATGATGATTCGCGCGAGCGCGGCGAACGCCGAAATGGCGGCATCGCTCGGACTCAACATCCGCTGGATCCACGCGCTGGTTTTCGCGGCGGGCGTAGCGCTTGCGGCATTCGCCGGAATGATCGCGGCGCCGGTTTCCTCGGTCTACCCGGGCATGGGCAACCAGGTGTTGATCGTCTGTTTTGTCGTCGTGGTCATCGGCGGCATCGGGTCGCTACAGGGCGCCTTGATCGCATCGATGCTGATCGGCTTTGCCGACACGTTCGGCAAAGTGCTGGTGCCTGAGTTCGCGAGCATCGCCGTTTACCTGCTCATGGCGCTCATCCTGCTGTTCCGGCCGTCGGGCCTGTTCGGCCGTGCGTAAGCGGACGCTTGGAATCCAAAACTGAACTGAGCCCGCCGTGCCGATGACGCGCAAGGTATCGATCGCGTGTATGTCGCTCGCGCTGCTGCTCCTTTTGCTGTTTCCGGCAGTTGCGGGAAAGTTTTACCTGCAACTCGTGACCAAAATCATGATTCTGTCGATTTTCGCGCTGTCGCTCGACCTACTGGTCGGCTACACCGGCTTGGTCAGCCTCGGTCACGCCGCTTATTTCGGCGTCGCCGCGTACACGTTTGCACTTGTCGCCCAATTCGGAGAGACCACGAATTTCTGGCTGACGCTGCCCTTGTCCCTCCTGGCCAGCGCACTTGTCGCGTTGCTGATAGGGGCGCTGGTGGTGCGCACGGCGGGCGTGTATTTCATCATGGTGACGCTCGCCTTCGCGCAGATGGTGTATTACTTTTTCCACGATACGCGCGTCGCCGGTGGTTCCGACGGCATGTATGTCGATAGCCGCCCCGAATTTTTTCTGCCTGGCGTCAACCTGGCGAACGATCTGTCTTTCTACTACCTGGCGCTGGCAGCACTCGTTGCCGTATTCATCCTGCTCGTCGTTGTGCTGCGATCGCCTTTCGGCCGAGCCTTGCAAGGCATCAAGGTCAACGAACACCGGATGCGTGCACTGGGCTATCCGACGCTGCGCTACAAACTCGCGGCATTCGTTGCCGCAGGCACGCTCGCCGGTCTCGCGGGCTATCTCGCCGCCGCGAAGGAAGGCTACGTCAATCCGGAAATGATTGCGTGGCACCAATCGGGTTCGGTACTGATGATGCTGATACTTGGCGGCATGGGCAACCTGTTCGGTGCGGTTCTGGGAACGTTTGCGTATGTGTTGCTGCAGGAATGGTTTTCGACCTTGACCAAACATTGGTCGCTGCTGATGGGTTTATTCATCGTCGCCGTCGTCCTGCTGCTGCCGCGTGGCCTCGTCAGCCTGCCGACCGCACTGGCGCGTCGACGCACGTCGGATCGTATCGCGCCGGACATCGACGCAGACCCGGGAAGCGATCGTGGCTGAACCATCGTCCATCCCGGTGCTTGCCACTCATGGAGTGAGCCGGCGCTTCGGCGGCCTGACTGCGGTCGATAACGTTGACCTCGAGCTCGCGCCGAACGCGATTCACGCGATTATTGGGCCTAACGGCGCCGGTAAATCGACTTTGATCAACCTGTTGTCGGGAGAACTTCGTGCGTCGGCTGGAACGATTGAGCTAAGGGGCGTATCGATTACAGGCTGGCCTGCAGACAAGATTGCGCGAAGCGGTGTCGCGCGAACGTTTCAGCGAACCAACGTCTTCGGCCCATTTTCGGTGTTCGAGAACTGCCGTCTGGCCGCGCAATCGTCCCACGCGAGCATCGCGCGTTGGCTGCGGCCCGCCGCGCGCTATGCCGCGTGGAACGAAGCGGCCTCGAGGGCGATGGTCGTGTCCGGACTCGAATCGCGCGCCGATGTTGAGGCGGCGTCGCTCTCGCACGGAGAACGCCGTGTCCTTGAAATCGCGATGGCGTTGGCGACTGCGCCCTCGGTCCTGTTGCTGGATGAACCCTTGGCGGGGATGGGAGCGGAGGAGTCGGGCCGAATGGTGGCGCTGCTAAAGGGCCTCGCCGACAACCACGCGATACTGTTGATCGAACACGACATGGACGCCGTCTTTGCTCTCGCTGATCGCCTGACAGTGATGACAAATGGCCGCATCCTGGCCAGCGGGCTTCCGCAGGACGTGCGCGCAAACGAAGATGTGCAGCGCGCCTATCTGGGCACGATGGATTCCGCGACGATATGAACGACGCCGACCTTCTCGTCGCTCGCAATCTGCACGCGTACTACGGCAGTAGCCATGTATTGCAAGGCATCGACTTGGCAATCGGGAGCGGCGAGGTTCTGGCGTTGATGGGCCGCAACGGCATGGGCAAGACGACTTTGCTTCGAACGCTACTCGGACTTCACTCGGCACGCTCCGGAGCGGTGAGCATCGCCGGGATGGTCACGACAGGCTTCGCGCCCCACCGCGTGGCCCACCTTGGTGTCGCCTACGTGCCGGAGAACAGGGGTGTGTTCCCTAACCTGTCGGTGCGCGAGAATCTGCTGATGGCGGCACGCGCTGGCATCGATGGGCGTAAAGAGTGGAGTCTCGAACGCGTGCTCGCTGCGTTTCCGGCCCTCACCCATCGTCTTGCGCATCGCGGTGACCAGCTTTCCGGCGGTGAACAACAAATGCTTACGATCGGCCGCGCGCTGATGACCAATCCGCGCCTGTTGATGCTCGACGAAGCGACCGAAGGCCTGGCGCCCCTGGTCGCGCAAGTGATCTGGCGGACGATTCGTGCCATACGCGACGCGGGAATCGCCACCGTCATCGTCGACAAGAATTTTGCAATGCTGGCCCGCTTGGCCGATCGATGCGTAATCCTCGTCAAGGGACGCAAGGTTTTCGACGCGTCGCCAGCGGAACTCGCTGCGCAGCCCGGTTTGCGTGAACGCTTTCTGGGTGTCTAGAGAGGTTTTTTCAGCGCCAACGCTCGCTGATACAACCGGTTTCTTGGTGCCCCCGATTGCGCCACCGCGATACGGACCGCCTGGGCCAGCGGCAGTTCGGCGAGCAAGGGAACGAGCAGCGCATCGTCGCTAACGGCCTGCGCTTGCGCCTGAAGCTGCGTATCAGTCGCGTGTGGCGCCTCGATGATCAACACGAACTCGCCGCGTTGCCGATCGGGATCGGCATCTATCCATGCTGGCGCGTCGACGACGCGGGTACGATGCAATGACTCGAAGCGCTTGGTGAGTTCGCGCGCAATGACGATTTCGCGTTCAGGCTCAAGAATGGCCGCCAGCGCGGTCAGTGTCTCGACGATGCGATGCGGCGCTTCGTAAAGAACCAACGCGAACGGGAGCCGCTGCAGACGCTCGATTTCCGATCTGCGCGCAGCGGACGACGCCGGCAGGAACCCGCAGAATAGCCACTGCGCGGCAGCGACTCCCGATGCCGATAGCGCAGCGACGACCGCGCTCGGTCCGGGAACGGGAACGACCGCGAAGCCCGCATCGGCGACCGCTCGAACGAGCACTGCGCCCGGATCGCTGATTGCCGGCGTGCCCGCATCGGTAACCAATGCCACGCGAGTACCGGCCGCGAGTAGCGCAATGATTTCTGCGGCGCGCCTATTCTCGTTGTGTTCATGCAAGGAGAGCAAGCGCGGCTTGAGGCCGTAGTGCGCAAGAAGACCGCTGGTGACTCGGGTGTCTTCCGCCGCGACGACCTCGACCTGTCCGAGCACGTCGAGTGCCCGTAGCGTAAGATCTCTCATGTTCCCGATCGGCGTTGCGACCACATATAATGTCCGGTCGGACGCTGGCAGCGGTTCTGTCTTGCTCATAGCGACCTAAATACAGCCTTTCCCTTCCGATGGCTAGATCGCAGGCTTGGATGCGCGCCGCGGCGCTGATCGCCATCGTAGTTGGCGTAGGCGCGTGCACGAGCGCGCCGCAATCGCCCAGACCCGCATTGCCTGCGGGACCGCCTTCTGCGCCCTCCGGCACGACCCCCGGCGCCGGCTCGAGTGCTCCTGCCACGCCCATCCCCGCGCCTGACACTGCCCCGGCCCCCGCCGCGTCGCCAAACGTCCCGACGGGAGCCACGCCTTTCGCGGCAGCAAACGGCTATACGCCGAGCAGCGACAGCGTCGCGCTTGTTCTGCCGCTCGACTCGCCGACCTACGGACGCGCCGCCGATGCGGTCAGGGCGGGATTTCTCGCTGCGGCCGAACGCGCCGGCGCGGAATCAAGAATCCGTGTGATCGGGCACGGCGACGACGGCGTGCTCGGTGCGTTTGCGGCTGCGACGACAGCAGGAGTCGCCCTGGTGGTCGGTCCACTGACGCGCGATGACTTGAAGACCGTGATCGCGCTCAGCCTCGCGCGCCCGCGCATGCTGGCCCTCAATCAACTCGACGACAGCGCGCCGCTGCCTCCGCAGGTGTATTCGCTCACCCTTGCGATCGACCAGGACGCCGCCCAACTGGTCCAGATCGCGCGTAGCAATGGCGTGCAAACAATCGCCATTGTTGCGAGCAGCGCGCCGTTGCAACGACGTTTTGCGGTAGCGTTTTCCACTGCGTGGCAGAAGGCTGGGAACGACCCCCCGAAGGAATATCATTACGAATCGAACCCGGACGCTCTGGTGCAGTTGCGCCAGGCCGTCACCATCCAGGCGCCTGACGCAATCTTGCTTGCGGTCGATGCCTCGGATGCCGCGCTGGCGCGTTCTTTCCTGCCGCCGGGCAAAGTCTACGCAAGCAGTCAGATTGCCGACGGCCTGCCCGAGCCGATGCTTCGCGATCTGGAAGGGGTGCGTTATCTCGAAGTGCCATGGGTCGCCGATCCGACCGCCCGGGCATTTGCCGACATCCCCAGATCGGACCTCGGCGGCCCGGTGCTTGACCGCCTTTATGCAATGGGCGTAGATGCATTTGCGCTCGCGCAGTTGCTCGCACAAAGCAAGCCTCCGCAACGGATCGAGATGGACGGTGCAACGGGGCATCTGTCACTGACGCAGGAACAGAGCTTCACCCGTGTTGGCCGCCTTATGAGCATCCACGACGGCCGCGCGCAAACGGACCCGCCAGCGCAATGATCCATCGTTCGCGCGCCGTGCGGGACGGCGCGGCAGCCGAAGTACTTGCCGCCGAGTATCTGCAAACGCGCGGATTGGAAATCGTTGAACGCAACTACCGATGTCGTGGCGGCGAAATAGACCTGATTGCGCGAGAGGGCGAGGTCCTGGTTTTCGTCGAAGTCAGGTTGCGCACCAACCCGACGTTCGGCGGCGCGGCAACGAGCATTACGTCTGCGAAACGCCGCCGCCTCGTGGTCGCCGCCAACTACTACCTGGCGCGCTTGGGCCGCGAGCCACCGTGCCGATTCGACGCCGTACTGCTCGATGCACTCGATGCAGCGCACATTGAATGGCTGACCGACATATCCTGCTGACGCGTCACCGGGCGATGTTGCTACAATCGCGAATGGGCAGAATCGCCGATTGACGATCACTTGATGGACATTACTCATCGCATCCGCGGCCATTTCGCCGAGAGCGCGGACCTGAAGCGCGCTTCTGTCGATGTGCTAGCGCCGCTGATCGCGCGGGCGGCGACCATGGTTACCGACTGTCTCCTCGCGGACGGCAAGATCCTCGCCTGCGGAAACGGCGGCTCGGCATCGGACGCGCAGCACTTTGCCGCCGAAATGGTGGGCCGATTCGAACGCGAGCGGCCCGAGTTGCCGGCGATCTCGCTCGCCACCGACACTTCCATATTGACCGCGATCGCCAACGACTACGATTTCGTGCAGGTGTTTGCCAAGCAGGTGCGTGCGCTGGGCCGAGCAGGCGACGTACTGTTGGCTTTCTCGACTTCAGGCAACTCGGGCAATGTCGCCGCCGCCATTGATGCGGCACATGACCGCGAAATGAGGATCATTGCTTTCACAGGCAAGGGCGGCGGCCGCATCGGTGAACTCCTGCGCGCTGACGATGTCAACATTTGTGTGCCGCATTCGGTGACCGCCCGCATCCAGGAAGTACACTTGCTCGGGATCCACTGCTTATGCGATGCGATCGACGCCAGTCTGCTCGGAGAAGAGACCTGAGTAAAACCGAGGGAAGCTGCGCGATCCAACAAAAAAGCGAAAGGGCTCCATGACCATCAGCGCCGCACTACGCATTGCCGCCACCGCATCGCTCGCCGCCGGCGCCATGTTGCTCAATGGATGCATCCCCCTGGCCGTGACCGGTGTCGCCGCCACAGCGTCGATCGCAACCGATCGCCGCACGGCAGGGACCCAAGTCGACGACGAGATCATCGAAGACAAGGCCGCAGCGCAAATCAACGAGCGCTACAAGGATACGGCGCACGTCAACGTGACGAGCTACAACGGGCTTGTGCTGCTGACGGGTGAGGCAACGACCGAGGCCGCCAGGACGGATATCGCGAAAATCGCCCTATCGATGCCCAAGGCGCGGACGGTGCAAAACGAACTCGTGGTTGGACCGCCGACCGGCATGGGAGCGCGGACCAACGACACAGTGATTACTTCGAAAGTGAAGACGCGTTTCGTCGAAGCATCGAAATTCCAGATCAACTATGTCAAGGTCGTGACGGAACGCGAAGTCGTCTATTTGATGGGAATAGTTCGTCGCGAAGAAGGCGAAGCCGCTGGCCAGATAGCAAGCACGACCAGCGGTGTACAGCGCGTCGTGAAGGTGTTCGAGTATCTCAATTGACCGCGACGCCATCGCCGGCATTCGCGCTCAAGATCGCGCATACGCGGGCGGAGCGAGCGCAAAAAATCTCGACTCTGCCGCGGCCGCTGGTCTTCACCAACGGTGTCTTCGACATAATCCACCGCGGCCACGTCACCTACCTCGATCAGGCTCGGCAACTTGGTGCATCGCTGCTGGTCGGCATTAACAGCGATGCATCAGTGCGGCGGCTGGGCAAGGGGAACGACCGCCCGATCAACCCGCTCGACGACCGGCTGGCCGTCGTAGCAGCCCTGGCCTCGGTGAGTCTGGTCGTGGCCTTTGACGAGGACACGCCGCTTGAATTGGTGCTCGCCTCGAGGCCTGACGTGATCGTCAAGGGCGGCGATTACAACGAGACAACGACTGTCGGCGCAACCGAAGTGATTGCCTGGGGCGGCAGGTTCGCAGCCATTCCATTTGTCGCCGACCGTTCGACGACGGCGCTGCTCGCTCGGATCAAACGCTAACGCTTAAGGCCCTCTCGTCGCCCACGCCGACGCCCTGACAGGCGGCATTGCTATAATGCGCCTGCCGATTTGACTCCCGCGCCTTTCCCATGCACCAGACCCTCGACGCCGTAACGCTGCGATCCATGCTCGACCGAGGCGACCCGCCCGTGGTCGTGGACGTGCGGACGGCGGAAGAATTTAGCCACGGTGCAATCGCCGGGGCGAGGCACATCGAACTCGGCAGCCTACCGGCCCGAATAGGCGAACTCGACCCTCAGGCGCCGATTGTGCTGGTATGTCACTCGGGCATGCGTTCCGCGCAAGCGTGTACCTATCTTGCGCAGCGCGGATTCGCCCTTACTTATAACCTGGGTGGCGGAATCGTCGGTTGGGAAAAGGCGGGACTGCCCCTCACTCCTTGATCCGAATCAAGCATAGCGATGATTCAAGAGACACTGCCTCAATTCCAGCGCGAGATCGATGCGCGGGGCCTGAATTGCCCGCTCCCGATTCTGCGCACGAAAAAAGCGCTGAACGACATGCCTAGCGGGCAGGTTCTTCGCGTACTCGCAACAGATCCGTCGTCGCTGCGCGACTTCGAAGCCTTCGCGCGACAGACTGGCAACCAGCTGCTCCAGCACGATGAGCGAGACGGTGAATTCACGTTTCTGATCCGCCGCAAATAGCCGCTGACCGCAACGCTGACTCCGTTGGCAGCATAACCCACGCCTGAAGGGCGCAAATCCATGGCCATCGAAAACCCGAACATTCTGGAACTCACGAAGGAAAACTTCTCGGACTCGATCAACGATCATCCATTTGCCGTCGTCGATTTCTGGGCGCCCTGGTGCGGGCCCTGCCGCGCGTTTGCGCCCGTGTTTGCCGCAGCCGCGATCAAGTATCCGAACGCCTTGTTCGCCAAGCTCAACACCGAGGACCAGCAGGAAATCGCCGCGCAATTCGGCATACGCTCGATACCGACCCTGATGATCTTCCGCGATAACGTGATTATCTATTCGGAACCCGGTGCGCTGCCTGCCAGTGCGCTCGATCAAGTCCTGGTGGCGGCCCAGGCACTCGACATGGAAGCAGTGAAGCGCGAACTCGCCTCGCAATCGGATACGACGACGGCGAACGCGTGACCGCGGACGCGGCCGGCCCGCTATGTTCGACTATCGACGATAGCGATTGAGGAAGTCGGCCACGATGCCGCGTTGACTCTTGTCGATCGCAGCATCTAGCGTCCGGTCCAGGGGATCGTACTGTGACGCTCTCCGCAGGGCAGCGATTGCTTCCTGGTGATAGCCCTGTGCCTGAAGGGAGTAGCCCAGGCAGCGCCAGGGTTCGGCATTCCAGAATTCCAGGTCTGACCACGCGCGGCATAGTTCGGCTGCGCGCCGCCAGTTACCGGCCCGTAACATGCGCGGTCCTTCGCCGCGCAGCAACGCCAGCCGCGCCTGCCTGTCGGCGAACAACGCCGTCGTATCGGCATCGTTTACCGGCCGGCCATCGCCGAGTCCAGCGTTGCCCTGCATCACCAGCGTGACGCCCTCGCTGATCGAACTGATCTTGCCCACGTCTCCCGGGAGTCCGCGCGGGAGCAACTCCGGGGGAGAAGGCACCCAGGCGGCAATCGTCTTCTTCGCCGACACGATCGATTCCGTCATCGGCTCGTGCCACGCTACGCCGTACAGCCAAAGCATCGCTGCCAGGCCGACGATACCCGTGACGGTATTGAGCATGCCCGGCGGGCTGTGCGTCACCAGGCAGTCTTCCGCGGAATCCCAGCGTGTCTCTCCCTGCTGCGACAGACGCTCGTAGGCCACCGCAATCGATATCGGCGCCAGCAGCGGAAACCCGCACGTGACGCCGGTAAGCCAGACATGGAACGAACGCCTGAGCGCACGTTGAATCTGGGCACGCACATCGCGGCGCGCGTAAGCGTTGCTGATGGAAAACTGCAGATAGACGCCGAACAGCCATTTGCCCGGCGTTTGCTGCAACGACGCGATAAGCAGCGCTTCGAGCGGAACCCAGCTCAGCGTGATCAGAATGGGCGCGATCAGCGGGTGCCCGAGCAGGAATGCAGCGCGATCGCCGACCAACGCAGCGCCGTGCAGCTCGGACAGCAGCAGTGCCAGGACGAGTCCCCAGATCGAATAGTCGAACAGGCGCGCCGCGAGGCGATTCCATGGACGCGGCTCGCTGGTGCGCCCGGCCTTGGCGCGCTCCAGTTCCGCCATCCGCAGTTGGAAAATCCAGCTCGCATCCTCCTGGGGTGCGTCGGTGCCGAGGAATACGCTTTTCTCGCGTCGCCAGTTGAGGATCGCGAGATCGGTCTGCGGAATGATCGCCTGTACTGTCGGGAACTTGCGCCGGCGCAACCACGACACGCCATGAACGATGCCGTAGACCAGCGACAGAGCGATCAGAGTGAGGGTCAACCACACCAGCACCTGCTTCGCGACCAATACCGCGTCCGATGGCGTCACGAACACGATCGCGCTCGCGATGAAAGCGCCAAACAGCACGCACAGCGCGAGTTGACCTGCGCTCGAGCGACCGAATAAGGCGACCCGTTCGGTCAGGCCCGGGTGATGCAGCATCTTCTCGGGTGCCGTGTCAGCCGAGCTCAGTATTTTTTCGTCCGCAAGGTCGAGGACATCGTCGGACGATCCAGTCCCCTGCTCGACAGTACCGGCGACCTTGCTGACGAAGTGCGTGATCCGTTGTTCGGTGTTGGCTTCCGCGGTTACGACAAGCTCCTTGTCGTAACGCTGGCGATGCTCGGGATCGCTTAGTATGCGGCTGGCATGATTGATGAAACGAAGCGCCTCTTCGACGTTGCCCTGTCCGTCGCGAGTCTTGGCATAGTATTTTCGAATCAGCCGACGCAACGCGGCCCGCACCTCCTCGTCGGACGCGAGCGGCGGTATACCAAGTGCCTCGTAGAGCGATGCTTTCAACGTGGGCGGCGGCGCGCAAAAAGGAACAAATTCTGACGTTGGAATATTCCGGTAAATGGCGCTTCAATGCAAGCAATCGCGCAATTCGGCGTTATTGCCTCTTTTTTTCGGGCGCGCAACGTCAGACGATGACCTTTTTTGGCGAGCAACGATCCAAAGGCCGATCGGCCGGGAGGTCAGCCGGGCCGTGCGTCCTGTGGCCGGCAGCCTGACACTCGGACTTCTCCTCGCCCGGCTCCGGCGTCAAAAAAAAGCGGCCCGCAGGCCGCTTTTTTTGTCGCGAGGCGTCGCAGACGCTACTTTTCCTCGCGATGCGCCAGCTTTTCGCGGATACGCGCGGATTTGCCCGAGCGGTCGCGCAGGTAATAGAGCTTGGCGCGGCGAACGTCGCCTTTACGCTTGACCTCGATGCTCGCCAGCAATGGCGAGTAGGTCTGGAAGGTTCGCTCGACCCCTTCGCCGCTGGATATCTTGCGGACGACGAACGACGAGTTGAGGCCGCGGTTGCGTTTGGCGATTACGACGCCTTCGTAGGCCTGGACGCGCTTGCGCTCGCCTTCGACCACGTTGACGTTGACGATGACCGTATCGCCAGGAGCGAAATCCGGAATCGTTTTGCCCAGGCGGGCAATTTCTTCTTTCTCCAGCGTATCGATAATGTTCATTTCGCGTTTGCTCCTTGATCAAATGTTGCTGGCCAGTGGCCTTTGCACGCAGCGCAGATCGCCATCTGATGCGTGCCCTTTTTTTCTCAGGACGATCCTGATTCCCCGTCCTTGATTGCTGCCCCGTATTCCCGCTTGAACTCGTCCAGCAAGGATACTTCGTCTTTACTCAGCGTGCGCGCAGCCAGCAGGTCCGGCCGCCGCAACCATGTACGTCCCAGCGACTGCTTGTGTCGCCATCGTGCAATCTGGGCATGATTCCCCGAGAGCAGGATCGCGGGCACCGTCTTCGCATCGATTGTTTCCGGTCGACTGTAGTGCGGACAATCGAGTAACCCGTCGACAAACGACTCCTCGACTTTCGACTGCTCGTCGTTAAGCACGCCGGGCAACTGCCGCACTATCGCGTCGATCAGCAACAGTGCCGGTAATTCGCCGCCGGACACGACAAAATCTCCAATAGACAACTCCAGATCGACCTGGCGCTGTAATACGCGTTCATCCACTCCTTCGTAGCGCCCGGCCAAAAGCACAAGCCCGGGTTCGGCGGCCAATTCGATCACCCGCATGTGCTCAAGGCGCTCTCCCTGCGGCGACAGGTATACGACGCGAGGCCGATCGATTCCTGCCTCACCCAACGCCATCCGTCGCAGCTTCGATCGCCTTGTTGAGCGGCTCCGCCAGCATCACCATGCCCGGGCCACCCCCGTACGGCCTATCGTCGACCGTACGATAGCTGTCGGTCGCGTATTCCCGCGGACTGCGGCACGACAGGGCCCAGAGTCCTCGTTGCAAGCCACGCCCGGTAACCCCGTAACGCGCGGCCTCCTGCACCAACTCCGGGAACAGGGTGATGACTTCGATTTTCACCTTGCCTCGCCTTCAATCCACTCGATTGCCCGCGAGCAGACGATGTATCTATTCAACCTGCTACGAATCGACGCTGCCGCCGACTTCGGCTGGTTCAACCATCCAAACGTTCCAAGCGACTCAATAGTCCAGCTGCCAGTCAATGACGATGCGCCCATTGTCCGCATCGATCGCATCAAGAAAAGCCGGCACCAGAGGAATCAGCCGCTCCCTGCCATCGTCTCCGGCCACGCGCAACACCGGGTGGGCCCCGCTTTCGAGCAAGCCTTCGACGCGTCCCAAGACCTGCGCCGATCGATTCACCACCGTCAGCCCGAGCAACTCGGACAGGTAGTACTCGCCAGCCTTCGTCTTCGGCAGCTTGCGACGCGGAATGCCGACCAGCGCACCGCGCCACGCCATCGCTTCTTCCCTCGTCGCTACGCCGTCCAACTCCGCCACCAGCGTGTTAGCGTGCGGCCTGGCTTCAACGATGCGAAACTCTGTCCAATCGCTGGCAGCTATGTCGGCGCGCGAGGCGGCTGCATCGCCGCCTTCGGGCAAATGACGAGACAAATGCCACGTCTTGTAGTCGAGCAACGCGTCGGGCAAGGCGCTGTAAGGCCGCACCTTGACCCAGCCTTTGACGCCGTACGGGGCCAGTAATCGCCCCATCACGACGATGCCTTGCCCGGAGCCCTGCTCCGGGCGGCTGCCGGATTTAGCCAGCTTTCGCAGTGTCGGCCGCCGCGGTCGCCGGTTTGCCCTCGGGTTTGCCCTCGGGTTTGCCAACTGAGGCTTGCTTCACAAGACCGGCGACGGTGTCCGAAAGCTTCGCACCCAGATGCTGCCAATGATCGATGCGGTCCAGCGAAAGCCGCAACGCTTCCTGACCTTCGTTGGCGATCGGGTTATAGAATCCGACCCGCTCGATAAAGCGACCGTCGCGACGATTGCGCGAGTCGGCGACGACGACATTGAAAAACGGACGCTTCTTGGCGCCGCCGCGGGCGAGTCTGATCACAACCATAGCGAATTCCCGGTTAACCGAAAAAAGACTCTGATTATATGACGAAAATGCTCCGGGTGGCAACCGGAACACGACCTCCGCGCGAGCGATGCTAGCGCAGCCGCGGCATCCCGCCCTTGAGACCGCGCATCATCTTCTGCATGCCGCCCTTGGCGACCATTTTCATCATTTTCTGCGTTTGCTCGAACTGGGTTAGCAAGCGGTTGACTTCCTGGACCGACGCGCCCGCCCCCGCCGCAATCCGCCGTTTGCGTGAAGCCTTCAGCAATTCAGGCTTGGCGCGTTCAGCAGGTGTCATTGAGTTGATGATTCCCTCAATGCGCCGGATCGAACGCTCATCGACCTGGCTCGCCTGTGCTGCCCGCGCGAGTTCGCCGGGCAACTTGTCGAGCAGCCCCTGCATGCCTCCCATCTTGCGCATCTGACCAATCTGCGCCTTGAAATCATCGAGGTCGAAGCCTTTCCCCGACTTCACCTTTCTCGCTAGTTTCTCCGCTTCAGCGACGTCGACTTGGTTTTTCGCGTCCTCGATCAGGCTCAACACGTCGCCCATGTCGAGAATGCGCGACGCCATTCTTTCCGGGTGGAAGACCTCCAGGCCGGTGAGTTTTTCGGCCACGCCCACAAACTTGATCGGCGCACCCGTCACGTGACGTACCGACAGCGCCGCTCCGCCTCGGGCATCGCCGTCGAGTTTGGTCAGCACGATACCTGTCAGCGGCAAGGTCTCCGCGAAAGCTTTGGCCGTGTTGACCGCGTCTTGCCCCTGCATCGCATCGACGACGAACAGGGTTTCCGCGGGCTTCACCGCAGCATGCAACGCTGCGATCTCGCGCATCATGGCTTCGTCGATGGCGAGTCGGCCCGCAGTGTCGACCACAACCACGTCGTGATAGTGCTTACGCGCCCAATCCACGGCGCTTTCGGCGATCGCGACCGGAGACTGTGTCGCGTCCGACGGAAAAAAATCAACGCCGACCTGGGCCGCCAGCGTCTCGAGCTGCGCGATCGCCGCCGGCCGATAGACGTCGCAACTCACCAGCAGCACTTTCTTGCGCATGTTCTCGCGCAACAGTCGTGCGAGTTTGCCCGCGGTTGTGGTCTTGCCGGCTCCCTGCAGGCCAGCGAGCAGGATTACCGCCGGCGGCACCACGGCGAGGTTGAGCGGAACCGCCGCGCCGCCCATGAGGCTAGCGAGCTCGCGTTGAACGACGGCAATCAGAGCCTGGCCTGGCGTCAGCGAACCGACGACGTCCTGCCCGAGCGCGCGCTCGCGTACCACTGCGATGAATTCCTTGACAACGGGCAACGCGACGTCGGCTTCGAGCAATGCCATCCGCACTTCGCGCAAGGCTTCCTGGATGTTGGCGTCAGTGAGGCGCGCTTCGCCACGCAGGCCCTTCATTACGCGGCCGAGGCGCTGGGTCAGATTGTCGAACATGGGAGAGTGGACTTTCGCTCTGCGCCGCGGCCGGCGCAGGCGTGAGCATGGTGTAAAATAATGAAGCTAAACATGATTTTACTCTATCTTCTGGTCGCAGCCGCCTACGTCGCCGGCGCAATGCTCGAGTGGCGGCGGCTGGGTCGCGTAGAGGGCGGGGACCACGAACCCGCCACGCCGCTCGCACGCTGGCTGCCGCTGCTGGCCATCGCCGGGCACGCGATCCTGATCACGAGAGTCGTGTTCGCGTCCGACGGGCTGGATCTGAGCCTGCCCAACGCGTTGTCGGCGGTCGCGGGTATGGTTGCGCTTTTTGCTTGGGTCGGCGCGCAGTCGCGCGCGTTGCCCGGCGTCGGAGCCATCGCGCTGGTGGTCGCTGCGTTTGCCGCCCTCCTTCCGGCAGCATTTCCGAATCCGCATCGCTTTTCGATAAGCGATGAACCGTGGGCGGCGCTGCACATTGCGGTGGCGTTGGTCGCGCTGAGCCTGTTGATCGTCGCGGGGCTGGAGGCCTTGCTGTTGATGGGCGTGGAGCGGCGACTACACCGTGGCTTGCCCGACCCGACGGGAGGGACGATGCCTCCACTGCTCACCATGGAGCGGTTTCTCTTCCGCCTGGTCGGAGTTGGCTATGCGCTGCTGACCGTCACCATGCTGAGTGGCATTTTCTTTTCCGAGCAAGTATTCGGCAAACCGCTGACCTTTACCCACAAGATCGTTTTCTCCGTGTTGGGGTGGCTGGTATTCGGTGTGTTTCTGGTCGGCCGGCAATGGTACGGCTGGCGCGGTCGCAAGGCGCTGGTGTGGATACTTTCGGGGAGCATTTTGCTTCTGGTCGCCTATCTGGGCAGCAAGTTCGTGCTCGAGGTGTTACTCAAACGCTGATGCGCGTGGAAGCGATCTTGACACCTCCGCCTGTGCGTCAAATACTCGATCCGGTGACCTTCTCGGTACCCGCAGTTTGAAAGAAATCCCCCTTTCGACGCTTGGTCATAGCGCTGGTCGCGCTGCTTGCCCTCTCGGGATTCTTTTCGATTGCCGAGACAGCGATGATGGCGGTCAACCGCCACCGCCTGCGCCTGAAGGCACAGCGAGGCGACCGTGGAGCGAAGTTGGCACTCGGATTGCTGGCGCGCACCGACCAGTTGCTCGGGGTGATCCTGCTGGGCAATACGCTGGTTGCCGCGGCTGCCGCAACCATTACCGCGGTACTGACCAAGAGACTCTTCGGCGAAGGCGAGTTCGCACTGGCGCTGGGTACCGTGGCTATCTCGTTCGGACTGCTCGTCTTCTCGGAAATCACGCCGAAAGTGCTTGGCGCGGCCCACGCCGACCGCTTGGCACCGATAGTGAGCTTCGTGTTGTCGCCGCTGCTCACTGTTGCGACGCCGGTGGTATGGTTTGTCAACCTCTTCGTCCAGGGGCTACTGCGACTGTTGCATCTGCAGCCCGGCAGCGGTACCGAAACCACGCTGTCGCACGAGGAAGTGCGTAGCTTGGTGCTCGAAGGCCATTTTTTTCGAGGTAAACACCGGGCGATGCTCGCCAATCTGTTCGACCTGGCGTCGGTCAGCGTCGACGACGTCATGACACCGCGCAACCAGATCGAAGCCATCGACTTGACCGAGAAGCCTGCGGTGCTCGCCACCCAGCTCGAAACGAGTTACCACACCATGCTGCCCGTCTACGAAGGCGATCTGGACAATATCATCGGCTTGATCCACTTAAAGCAGGTGCTGCGCCTCAAGCACACCGGCGAGGTCGACGCCGAGCAATTGCGCACCATCGTCCGCGCTCCGTACTTCGTCCCGGCGGGAACACCGCTGCTAACTCAGCTCCAGCAGTTCCAGACGGACAAGCAGCGGCTCGGCCTCGTCGTCGATGAATACGGCGATCTGCAAGGCCTGGTTTCGATCGAAGACATCCTCGAGGAAATCGTCGGGGAGTTCACGACGCAGGCGCCAGGAGGGGCTGACATCTTTCAGCGCGAAAGGGATGGCAGCATCCTGGTCGACGGGATGGCTCCGCTGCGGACGCTCAATCGCAAGCTGGGGACGACCTTTCCGCTGGAAGGGCCGAAAACCCTTAATGGCCTGATTGTTGAGCATTTGGGAGAGATTCCGGCCGCTGGAGTCAGTTTCCGTCTGGCCGGCCAGACGGTGGAGGTTCTGCAGGTGCAGGACCGCGCGATCAAGGTCGTTCGCCTCCTGCCGCCCCGTGGGACGCGACGCCGGCCCGCCTTTACAAACCACGGTCGAGCAGGCATCATCGATAAGCTGACTTTTTATGACTCTGGAATAAAGCCGGCTGGCACTGTCTGTGCTTGATCAAAGGCCCGCTGTTTAGAGGAATTACCGTCGATGGCAACACAAGCCGCAACCAGGACCTCAGCGGCCTCGCGCGGGCGATGGTCCAGCACGGGCTGCTATCCGAATATGAAGCCGACGCGCTTCAGGGTCAGGCGCAGACGTCCAGCGTTGGTTTTGTCGAGCAGGTCCTCCTCAGCAAGAAAATGAATGCCGGCCAAGTCGCGGTGTTCGCATCCCGCGCGTTCGGGGCGCCTCTTCTCGATCTCACCAGCTTCGACCTTGATCTGATCAACAAAGAATTCATCGACGCGAAACTGATCGCGACGCGTCGAGTGCTGCCGTTGCAGAAGCGCGGCAACCGGCTGTTTGTCGCCGTATCCGATCCAGCGAACATGCAGGCGCTCGACGAGGTCCGGTTCAAGACCAATCTCGTCGTCGATCCCGTTGTCGTCGAGGACGACAAGCTGGAGCCACGATCGCCAAGCTGGTCGAGGGACTCGGCCAGACGCTGAAGGATCTCGTCAGCGCCGACGATCTCGAGGTCGACATCCAGGACAGTAATACGCAGGCCAACGACGAGGAGTCGAATCAGGACGTCGAGGACGCGCCTGTCGTCAAGTACATCCAGAAGATCCTGCTCGACGCGATCGGCGCCGGCGTATCCGACATTCATTTCGAGCCGTACGAGAAGTACTATCGCATTCGCTATCGTCTCGACGGCGTCCTGAAAGAAGTCGCGCAGCCGCCGCTGGCGATCAAGGACAAGATGGCTTCGCGCATCAAGGTCATCTCGCGCCTCGACATTTCCGAGAAGCGCGTGCCGCAGGACGGCCGGATGAAACTCGCGCTGTCGAAGAATCGCTCGATCGATTTTCGCGTCAGCACGTTGCCGACGCTGTACGGCGAGAAGATCGTGCTGCGGATTCTCGATGCCGCCGGCGTCAAGCTGGGCATCGAGGCGCTGGGCTATGAGCCCGACCAGCAGAAGGTGCTGGTCGATGCGATCGCGCGGCCCTATGGCATGATCCTCGTGACCGGCCCGACCGGTAGCGGCAAGACCGTGTCGCTGTACACGTGTCTCAATATTCTGAACCAGCCGGGCATCAACATCTCGACGGCCGAAGACCCCGCTGAAATCCAGTTGGCCGGCGTCAACCAGGTCAACGTCAACGAAAAAGCGGGACTGAACTTCGCCAACGCGCTGCGCGCGTTTCTGCGGCAGGATCCCGACATCATCATGGTCGGCGAAATCCGAGATCTCGAGACGGCGGATATCGCGATCAAGGCGGCGCAGACCGGTCACCTCGTGCTGTCGACGCTGCACACCAACGACGCTCCCGCGACCCTGATGCGCCTGGCCAACATGGGTGTGCCTGCGTTCAACATTGCGTCGAGCGTCATCTTGATCACCGCACAACGGCTTTGCCGAAAGCTTTGCATCCACTGCAAGCGACCCGAGGAAATCCCGCCGGAGGCGCTGCTGCAGGCCGGATTCACCGAAGAAGACATCGATGGCACCTGGCAGGCGTATGGTCCCGCCGGCTGCGATACGTGTCTGGGCACCGGATACAAGGGACGCGTCGGCATTTACGAAGTCATGCCGATCACCGACGAGATGCGCCAGATCATCATGCGCAACGGCACGGTGCTGGATATCGCCGAACAAGCGAAGAAGGAAGGCGTCAGGAATCTGCGCCAGTCTGGATTGCTGAAGGTGAAGCAAGGCCTTACCTCGCTCGAAGAAATCGAAGCAGTGACCAACGAATAGCGACCCCATCGTAACGAACAACTGAATAACCGCGGCGGAACACATCATGGCGACAGCGACCGTTCAACGCAGGCCCCAGCGCAGGGAAGTCAAGGAGTACACGTTCCTGTGGGAGGGTATCGACCGCAACAATCGGAACGTGCGCGGCGAAATGCGCGCTGCGTCCGAAACGGTGGTCACCACCACGCTGCGGCGCCAGGGCATTCGCATCGGCAAGCTCAAAAAGCAGAACTTCCGCGGGGGAAAGAAGGTCAGCGAGAGGGATATCACTTTCTTTACCCGCCAGCTGGCGACGATGCTCAAGGCGGGGGTGCCGCTGCTGCAGTGCTTCGAAATCGTCGCTCGCGGTCACAGCAATGCGCGCTTCGCGCGACTGATGATGGACATCAAGGGCCGCGTCGAGGCGGGCTCCAGCCTGTCGCAGGCGTTTCGCGAGCACCCCAGGCAGTTTGATTCGCTGTACTGCAACCTGGTGAATGCCGGCGAGACCGCGGGCATGCTGGACGGGATTCTTGAACGCCTTGCCACGTACAAGGAAAAGATCCTGGCGATCAAGAGCAAGATCAAGTCGGCGCTGTTCTATCCGATTTCGGTCGTCACCGTTGCGATTGTGGTTGTTTGGGTCATCATGATCTGGGTGATCCCGGCGTTCAAATCGGTGTTCGCGAACTTCGGCGCTCAGCTGCCGGCGCCCACGTTGATCGTGATGGGCATCTCCGACTTTTTTGTCTCCTACTGGTGGGCGATGGCGCTCATCGCCGGAAGTGCGGTCGCCGCCTTCACCTTCTTGCATCGAACTTCGGCCGCATTCCGCTACGGTCTGGACCGTATATCGTTGAAGTTGCCGATCGTTGGTCCCATCCTGGAAAAGGCGACGGTGGCGCGATGGACGAGAACGCTGGCGACGATGTTCGCCGCGGGCGTGCCCCTGGTCGAATCGCTCGACGCGGTGGCCGGCGCATCAGGCAACGCTGTCTACGTCGCGGGCACGCGGAAAATCCAGACACAGGTCAGTACCGGTACCAGCCTGACCAATGCGATGCACAACACGGGACTGTTTCCGACGATGGTGTTGCAGATGACCCAGATCGGCGAAGAATCGGGCTCTCTCGACGGCATGCTGTCGAAGGTGGCCGACTTTTTCGAACGCGAAGTCGATGACGCCGTCGCTGCGCTGTCGAGCCTTCTCGAGCCGGTCATCATTGTTTTCCTCGGCGTCATCATCGGCGGCCTCGTGGTCGCGATGTATCTGCCGATCTTCAAGCTTGGCGCCGTCATCTGACACACTGACCGACGCGTACACCTGCGCTGCTCGGCGCGGGTGTAAGCTTCCTCGCGCCTCAGTGGAGCGTTTACCGGTATCGGCGCCGACATTGTTGTCACCGTCATCGCTCCCCCGCACAGCAATCAGCGGGCATTGCTGAAGGATGGGACTGACTGGTGCCGGCTTGCTGCTCTTGGCCGCGGTCGTCGGGCTTTGCGTTGGCAGCTTTCTCAATGTGGTGATCTACCGCCTGCCCAAGATGCTTGAGCGCGGGTGGCGCGAACAATGCGCCGAGCTCGCCGGCGACGAACCGGCGGAACCGGCCGCCGCCTACAATCTGGTCGTCCCGCGCTCGCGCTGCCCGTCTTGCGGCCACAAGATAGGCGCTATGGAGAATATCCCGGTCGTCAGCTACCTGTTCCTCCGTGGCCGCTGTCTCGCCTGCAAAGCGGAAATATCGGCACGCTACCCGGTGGTCGAAATATTGACGGCCTTGCTGACCGTCGCCGCGATCGGACGTTTCGGTGCCCCCTCGATCGGTACCGGACTCGCCGCCTGCATTCTGCTGTGGACCCTGATCGCGCTCACGTTCATCGATTTCGACACCCAACTCCTTCCGGACAACCTTACCTTGCCGTTGCTGTGGGCAGGGCTGCTCGCCAATGTCTGTGGCTTGATTCCGACGGTCAGCCTGCGCGACGCGGTAATCGGCGCAATCGGCTGGATATCTCTGCCTGTGGGCAATCTACTGGCTGTTCAAGCTCATTCGCGGCAAGGAGGGGATGGGGTACGGCGACTTCAAGCTGCTTG
This sequence comes from uncultured beta proteobacterium, assembly GCA_963749795.1. Lineage (GTDB taxonomy): Bacteria > Pseudomonadota > Gammaproteobacteria > Burkholderiales > Casimicrobiaceae > PALSA-1003. The sequence continues at coordinate 538,111 of CAVVOR010000009.1, read as the reverse complement.
CTGCGCTCGGGGCGTGGCTGGGCTGGCAGATGCTCCCGCTGATCGTGCTCCTCTCATCCGTCGTCGGAGCCGCCATCGGCATATCCCTGGTCGCGTTCAAAGGCCGTGATCATCAAATTCCGCTCGCTTTCGGTCCTTACCTCGCGATTGCCGGGGCCATCGCGCTGTTTTTCGGCAAGCCACTGGTGGCGTTGTACTTGCCAGGGTAAGGAACAGACGTGCCTTACGTAGTGGGCCTGACCGGAGGCATTGGAAGCGGCAAATCGGCAGTTGCCGACGCGTTTGCGCGACTGGGTGTGGACCTCGTCGATGCCGACGCAATCGCGCACCGTCTTTCGGCGCGAGGCGAATCGGGCTTCGATGCCATCCTCGCTGCCATCCCTGATGCCGTGCTCACCCCGTCGGGCGAACTGGACAGGGCGGAATTACGACGACGAGTGTTTGCTGATCCCGTTCTGCGTACGCGACTGGAGCGTGCCCTTCATCCTCTCATCGCTGCGGCTGCAAAGCGCGAAATCATGCGCTGGCGCGGCGCCTACGGTGTCATCGTGGTCCCGCTGCTCCTTGAGCGCGGGGGAATGGTCGGCGTCGTCGATCGCATCCTCGTCATAGACTGTCCGGAAGAGGAGCAGGTCCGCCGGGTCGTCGCGCGAAGCGCCATGACGCCCGCGGAAGTCCGCGCGATCATGGCAACGCAACTTGGCCGGGCCGGCCGGTTGGCGGCAGCCGATGACGTGTTCGACAACAGCGGATCACCGGAAGCAATCGGCCCAGCGGTCGCCGAGCTCGACCGGCGCTACCGTCAAATGGCGCATTCGCCAACCCACTGATGGCCGAATTCGGCACAGCGGGGTTGGCGTTGGTGCAGAATGGCGCATCTTCATCGCGCGGCCGCGAAACGTGATCCGGTACGAGCATCCGCTGAACGAACGAGTTCGCACTTTAATGCGGCTCGAGGATCTCTACAGCCGCGCACTTTTTTTTGCGGGCGAGACCAGTGCGGCGGATCACCACTCGGCGCTGCTCGCTTTGTTCGAAATTGTCGACGTTGCAGCGCGCGCTGATCTTAAAGCGGACTTGTTGCAGGAACTTGAACGGCAACGTCAACTGCTCGCGCCGTTGAAGGACAATCCGGCCATCGAGAGCAGTATGCTCGAACAGCTGTTGTTTGAGGTCGATGGCGTCAGTGTCCGATTGCACGCATTGAGCGGCAAGGTTGGTGAACACCTGCGCCGGAATGAATGGCTGATGGCTATCAAGCAACGCGCGGTGATTCCGGGCGGCGTTTGCGAGTTTGATCTGCCGGCCTACCACTACTGGCTGCACCTGGATCCCGCCACGCGGCAGAGTGATCTGCAGGGCTTGCTCTCTCCTCTGTTGCCGATCCACGATGGACTGAAAATCGTCCTGCGACTGCTGCGCGAAAACGGCAAGAGCGCGACGCACGTGGCTTATCACGGCGTCTTTCAATTGATGCTTACCACGACCAAGGTTGCCCAGCTGCTACGGCTTTCGCTCGCCCACGACTTGCCGTGTATTCCCGAGATCAGCGCGAACAAGTACGCGCTCAACATACGGTTCCTGGGAATCGCAGGAATGGATCGCGGCGCAGTGTACGACGGCGACGTCGAGTTCGAGCTGACGTTCTGCAACCTCTGAACTCCGAATGCATAGAATGTCTTGGCGGCGACCGCATCGACGACAAACGGCGCTAGCTTAAGTCGTCCGGGTTCCTAAGCTTCGCTTTAGCAGCGATGTCAGTGCGCTGAACACCGGCAGGAACAGTAGGAGAATCGCCAGCGTCGTGATCGTCCCGACCAGACCATTCGACCAGAACACAGACAGGTCTCCTCGCGAGCCGAGCATCGTCTGTCGAAACGCATCCTCGGCCCGATCGCCCAATACGAGTGCCAGTACGAGGGGAGCCAGCGGATAGCTTAGCTTCTTGCAGACGTAGCCGACGAGACCGAACAACAGCATCATCCATACATCGAACATCGTCCCGTGCACCGTATAGGCACCTACTGCGCACAGCACCAGGATCATCGGGCCGATGATGGAAAACGGAATTCGCAACAGCGCAGCGAACATCGGAACCATCGTCAGCACGATGATGAGACCAACGACGTTGCCCAGATACATGCTGGCGATAAGCCCCCAAACGAATTCCTTATGCTCGACGAAAAGCATCGGCCCCGGTTGCAGGCCCCAAATCATCAAGCCGCCGAGGAGCACTGCCGCCGTGCCGGATCCGGGGATACCCAGCGTCAGCATCGGCAGCAACGCACTGGTGCCGGCAGCGTGCGCTGCTGTTTCCGGCGCGATGACGCCTTCGATCGCGCCTTTGCCAAAGGTCTCCGGGTTGCGCGAAAATTTCTTCGCCAACCCGTAACCCATGAACGACGCGGCAATGGCGCCACCAGGCGTAACGCCAAGCCAGCAACCGACGGCGGAGCTGCGTAGCAGCGTCATCCAGTAGCGCGGCAGCTCAGCCCAAGTCTTCAGCACGACCTTGAGGTCGATATCCGGGTTCTTGCCTCGGAAGGCCAAGCCCTCTTCCATCGTGATCAGAATCTCGCCGATGCCGAACAGGCCGATGACGACGACCAGGAAGTCGAATCCCCTCAGCAACATCGATTGTCCGAACGTCATCCGAAGCTGGCCAGAGACCGTGTCCATGCCGACCGCAGCAAGTACCAATCCAATGCCGATGGATATGACGATCTTGGCCTTCGCCTCCTTGCCGGTGCCGATGAAGCTGCAGAACGTCAGCAAATACACCGCAAAGAACTCGGGTGGCCCGAATCGCAAAGCGAACTTGGCGACGAGCGGCGCGAGAAAAGTGATCAGCAGAACGCCCGCAAGTGCGCCGACAAACGAGCCGGTGAATGCGCTGGTCAAAGCCGCGCCGGCGCGGCCTTGTTGAGCCAACGGGTAGCCGTCGAAAGTCGTCGCGACCGACCACGCTTCGCCCGGAATATTGAAGAGGATCGAGGTGATCGCACCGCCGAACAGCGCGCCCCAATAGATGCACGACAGCAGGATGATCGCCGAAGTGGGCTGCATCGAGAAAGTGAGCGGCAGCAGGATGGCTACGCCGTTGGGGCCACCGAGACCCGGGAGCACGCCGACGATTACGCCAATGACAACTCCGACCAACATCAGTCCGACGTTGTACCAGCTTAGCGCGACGCCGAAGCCGCTGATCAGCGATGCGAGATTATCCAACGCGCTCGCCCTGTGCCTTTAGATCAGTAGCCAAACCATCGCTCGAGCGGGCCTTTGGGCAGCGGCACCGAGAACTGAAGCTCGAACATCCAGAAGATGACCACGCTCATCGACACCGATACGAGGACGCACTTCAACCACGAATACCGTCCGAGCCACCGCATCAGGGCCGCCACGAAAAGCGTGGAGGCGACGTAAAGCCCGAGGTACTGCATGACGCCGACGTACAGAATCAGCGGGAACAGCACCTTACTCACCGGGACCAGCTTCACCCATTGCACGAACAGCGATTCGTCGGCCTTGTTTCGCAGCGCCTGGACGATCACGACCACGCTGGCCGCCGCGATAAGCAGTCCGATCCGCAAGGGAAAATAGCCGGCTTGCGGGCCGTCGTGCGCCCAGCCGGAGCCAATGCGCCAGTTGTCGGCGACGACGATGCTCCCCAACACGAAAAAAAAGCCGCCGACGATGGCATCGACGATGCGTGTCGACGGCCCGCGGGGCTTATTCTCGTGCGCCTCCACGCTATCCATTCCATCTACGCCAATGAGCTACGCCAATGACGCGAACTACTTGGTCGCCATGAAGCCGGCTGTCGTCATCAGTTCGCGATGGCGATTTTCGTCGTTCTCCAGAAACTTGCGAAAGTCTGCGCCCACCAGAAATGTGTCCTTCAGCGCATTCGCCTCGACATACTCGCGCCATTCCGGCGTGGCGAGAATCTTTTTGAACAGGTCAACATAGAACGCGGTCTGCTCGGCAGTTATTCCTGGCGGCATGAAGATGCCGCGCAACATCAGGTATTCAACATCGACGCCGGATTCCTTGCACGTCGGGATGTCGCCCCAGCTTTGGTCGGCGGTGACCTTGGCCTTGAACGGAAGGCGTTGGGTGTCGAATACGCAGAGCGTTCTGACCTGCCCCGCGCGCCACTGGGCGACGCTCTCGGAAGGATTGTTGACATCGGAATCGATGTGCTTGCCGACGAGCTGGGTCGAGATCTCACCGCCGCTCTTGTACGGAATGTACGTGAATTTCACGCCCTGAGATTTTTCCACCGCAGCGGTGATGATGTGGTCCTCGCGCCGAGACCCTGTGCCACCCATCTTGAATTTTTCGGGAGCTGTCTTGACGACCGCAAGGTATTCCTTCGGTGTCTTGTACGGCGTTTCGGCATTGACCCAGAGAATGAACTCGTCCATGGCGATCAGCGCCACTGGCGTGAGGTCGCGCCAGTTGAACGGCAATTCAGTAGCCAGCGGGATCGTGTAGATAGCCGACGAAGCGATAAGGAACTTGTTCGGGTCCCCGCTGCTGGCCTTGACGTCCATGATGCCTTCGGCGCCGCTCGCGCCGCCCTTCAACTGGATGATGACCGACTGGTTCATCAGCTTGTACTTGCCGACAATGCTTTGAATCACGCGCGCCATCTGGTCGGTGGCGCCTCCTGCGCCTGCCGGCACAACGATTTCAACGGGACGAGTTGGTTCCCATGCGATCGCGGGCGCAGCAAGCGAGGCCCCGAGGATCGCGGCCAGCAGGGTCAACGTTCGGCGACGAGCAAGTATCTTCATGGTGACTTCCTCCAGTATATGCGGCGCGGTGAGCCCGCGCGTATGTTTTGACTGATCACGCCGGCCTTCAGCCTTGCAAACGACAGCCGATCTATTGTACAAGAGACTAGACGTATGCATCGTTGATGCCCCGGGTGGCGTCAGGGCCACCGCCGACAGGATTCCTCGCCCGTCAAACAGTCGATGAGCAGCTCCGCGCAACAGCGCATCACGGTGGATTCTCGCGTCGAACGCGCGCTGCGATCGTCTCAACTCGGCCAGCGATTGGGCTCGCGTGTCGCGGCGATGTTCTGTTCGATGCCGCTTCGCGCGGGCGCTATTCGACCGATGCCTCGATCTATCAGGTCTTTCCGCTAGGCGCAGTGGTGCCGCGCGATGAAGACGACGCCCGAGCAGCACTCGCCGTCGCTCGCGAACTCGGCGTGCCGGTGCTGCCGCGAGGTGCCGGCTCGTCACAGTGCGGCCAGACGGTCGGCCAGGCACTCGTCATCGACCATAGCAAATGGTTGAACCAGATCACCGACTTCGACCGCGACGCCAGGACGGTAGTCGTGCAGCCCGGCGTCGTCCTCGACCGCCTCAATACCGTTTTGCAACCGCATGGTCTTTGGTTTCCCGTCGATGTCAGCACGTCGGCGCAGGCAACCATCGGCGGAATGGCGGGCAACAACTCTTGCGGATCGCGATCGATCGAATATGGCAACATGGTCCACAACGTAGCCGGCATCACCGCCGTACTCGCCGATGGCCGCGAGATGGAGTTCGGCCCGCTCGAGTCGATGCTTCGCGACTCCACCGCCCGGCCACTCGTAGACAGCCTTGCAGCGATCGCGGCGCGTGAGCGCGACGAAATCGCGCGCATGTTTCCGCGCGTTCTGAGGCGAGTCGGGGGCTACAACCTCGACGTGTTCAATCCGCAGAGTGTGAGGCCGTATACGATTTGACGGGTCTGTGAACCTCGCGCAATTGCTGGTGGGATCGGAAGGCACGCTCGCCTACTTTTCGCGTATCAAGCTGCAGCTCTCGCCTCTGCCCGAAAACAGGGTTCTCGGCGTCGTAAGTTTCCCATCGTTCCGCGCGGCGATGGAATCGGCGCAGCACATCGTGAAACTGAAGCCGGCAGCGGTGGAACTCGTCGACCGCACGATGATTGAACTCGCGCGCGACAACCCCGCGTTTCGTCCGATCATCAATGCGGCCCTGATCGGGGAGCCCGCGGCGATCCTGCTGGTGGAATTCGCCGGCGTCGACAGCGGAGTACCGAAAGCAAAACTCGATCAACTTACCGAATTGCTCGGTGATCTTGGTCTGCCGGAGTCGGTCACCCGGATCATCGCGCCGGGCGCGCAGAAAGCATTATGGGAAGTGCGCAAGGCCGGATTGAACATCATGATGTCGATGAAAGGCGATGGCAAACCGGTGTCGTTCATCGAGGACTGTGCGGTGCCGCTCGAGCATCTGGCCGACTACACCGATCGGCTGACCGAGGTGTTTCGTAGGCACGGCACCAGCGGGACCTGGTACGCGCACGCCAGCGTTGGCACGCTTCACGTGAGACCCATCCTGGACATGCGTCGCGACGGCGCAACGAAGATGCGCGCGATCGCCGAAGAGGCTGCGGTGATGGTGCGTGAATACAAAGGTGCCTATTCCGGTGAGCATGGAGACGGACTCTGTCGGAGCGAATGGGTAGCTTGGCAATTCGGGCCGCGCCTGAATGCCGCATTCGGCGAAATCAAGGCGCTGTTCGACCCCGACAACCGGATGAATCCCGGAAAGATCGTTGCGCCGCCGAAGATGGACGACGCGTCGCTCTTTCGATTCGCACCGCAATATCGCCGGGGTGCGATGACGCCCGCGCTCGACTGGTCGCGCTGGAACGTGACTCGCGATCCGGTCGATGATCATGAAAGCGAACCCGGCACCGGCGGCGATGTTACAGGCGGTTTCGCGATGGCGGTCGAGATGTGCAACAACAACGGCCACTGCCGCAAGTTCGACGCAGGCACGATGTGTCCGAGCTATCGCGTAACCCGCGACGAGCAGCACACGACACGAGGCCGCGCCAATACTTTGCGCCTGGCGCTTTCGGGGCAACTGGACGGCGAGGATCTCGGCGGCGAATCCGTGCGCGAGGCACTCGATCTGTGCGTCTCGTGCAAAGGCTGCCGGCGCGAATGCCCGACGGGCATCGACATGGCCAAGATGAAAATCGAAGCCATGGCCGCGTACAGTCGACGTAATGGAGCATCGTTGCGCGACAGGCTGATCGCGTCGCTGCCGATTTACGCACCGTTGCTCAGTCGCGCGCCCTGGCTGACAGGACTGCGCGACGCGATTCCCGGCGCGGCGAGGCTCGGCGAAGCGCTTGCAGGTTTGTCGGCCAAACGGCGCCTCCCGTCGTGGCAAGGCAACTTCCTCCGCGATGCGGCCCGGTCGCAGCCCGATTCGACGTCGGCCGTGCGCGAGGTGTTGCTGTTCGTCGATACCCTCACCAATTACTTCGCGCCCGGCAACGCGCAAGCGGCTCGCAAAGTGCTGGAAAAGGCGGGCTACCGCGTGCACCTCAACGTGCTCGCGGACGAACGGCCACTCTGCTGCGGCCGCACTTTTCTTGCTGCGGGACTGGTCGACCAGGCACGAGCCGAGGCGCGACGCACGATAGGCGCGCTGCTGCCGTTTGTAAGTCGCGGAGTCGCCATCGTCGGACTCGAGCCATCTTGCCTGCTCGGCATGCGCGACGAATACCTCGACTACGGCTTCGGTGAGGATGCGACAACGCTGTCGCGCAACGCTTTCCTGTTCGAGGAATTTCTGGTCCGCGAAAAAGCGGAGGGGCGCCTCCGCCTCGACCTGAAGGCCATCGGCCACACTGAGGCGTTGCTGCACGGCCATTGCCACCAAAAGGCCTTTGCCGCGCTGACGCCGGTCCAGACAGTGCTCTCCTGGATTCCAGGCCTCACAACAACGACGATCGAGTCGAGTTGCTGCGGCATGGCCGGCGCATTTGGCTACGAAGCACGCCACTACGACGTTTCGATGCGCATGGGCGAGCTCGCCGTGCTGCCTGCAGTGCGAGCGGCTGCAGCTTCGACGCTCATCGTCGCCGACGGCTTCAGCTGCGGTCACCAGATCCGTGATGGCACCGGGCGCGAAGCGATGCACGCCGCACGCGTGCTGGCGTCGGCCCTCGTCTAAAGGGGCGCGTGCCCGGCGTCGACTGGTGTTGGGCGTGCCGTTGCCCGACAATCGGAGGAGACGATCGCAAACTCTTGCAGCGTTCCTGATCCCATCACGATGACAAATTCAGTCCCGAAACGACGCAGCGTGCGCTGCCCGCAGTGCGGAAAAGCGGTGGAATGGACTCCGGAGAACCGCTTCCGTCCGTTCTGTTCGGAGCGCTGCAAACTGATCGATCTGGGGGCGTGGGCGGCGGAGGCGTATCGGGTGCCCGTCGCGGAAGATCCGGCCGACCCCGACGATTCCGACGCCGACACGCCGTCCAAGTCCTAGTTCAAGACCTCGTTCGAGTTCTAGCTGCGGGCCACCGGCAATTCCCACGCCGCGCGTCGCAGCGCCACTCCGTGCGCACCGTTGGCGATAGCGACATCGAGATCGTCGCGCGTGAGGCCGCCAAGTGCATATATCGGAATCGGCGAGGACGCGACAAGACCCCCGAAACGATGCCACCCCAGCGGACTCACATCGGGGTGCGACGGCGTCGACATGACCGGACCGAGCACCGCAAAATCGACGCCCGCGTGAGTGGCCTGCGCGAGTTCCGCTGCGTTATGCACTGACGCGGCGCAAAGCATGTCGTCAGGCCGCGCACTCGCAGTCCGCAGCATGGCTGCCGTCCAGTGCACGCCGGAAAATCCCAGCCTGCGCGCGATGTCGGCGTCGCCGTTCAGGAGTACTCGCGTCCCGCGCGGCCTCGCATACGCGAGCAGGGAGTCGGCGAGGCGGTGTAGCCGATCCGCTGCGAACGCCTTCTCGCGCAACTGGATCAACCGCAGACCACCGTCTATCGCGCGACGCGCTCGACCGAGGAATTGGTCGTCGCCGAGTTCGTCGGCCATCGATATCCCGTACACGGCTGGAAGACCAAGCGCCTGCAGCACGACGGTGTTGGCGGGCAACAGCGGAGCCACGTCGAACGCGCCCGGGGTCTGCCAGGCGACCGCTTGGCCATCGCGACCGTGAGGTTCACCGGTCCACTCGAATACGCGAAAGAAATTGAGTTCGACGTTGGCGTGCGGATACTGATACTGCCGCGTCAGCCATGGCGCGCTCCGACCGATCGCGATGCCGAGTTCCTCGTGGAGTTCTCGCTCGAGCGCATCACGTGGCGATTCGCCGACTTCGAGTTTGCCGCCAGGGAATTCCCAGTAGCCGGCATAGGGCGTACCTGCGATGCGCTGCGCCAGCAGCACTTTGCCGTCATCGCGGACGAGCACGCCCGCGGCGACGCGAACAATGCGCCCGTCAGTCACGCGTTTAGCGTCGCGCCGTTTTGACAGCGCCGCCGCGAAGGCTTTTCAGCCCCAGCGCACCTGCGCGGGCACGCGCAAACTGCCACGCCACGCGACCGCTGCGCGAGCCGCGCTGCAGTGAAAACTGCACAGCTTCGCGATGCAGCGCTTCCAGCGCGGCGCCCGCTTTCGGCACCGTCACCCGATGAAAGCGCAACCACTGCGCCACCGCGGCGAAATAGTCGTCCTGGCTGAATGGGTAGAACGAAACCCACAGGCCAAAGCGCTCGGACAGCGAGATCTTTTCCTCGGTCGACTCGCCCGGATGAACTTCCTCGCCCACGTGCCGCGTCTCCAGGTTTTCGCTGAAATACTCGGGCAAGAGGTGGCGTCGGTTGGAAGTCGCGTAAATCAACACGTTCGACGAAGGCGCCGCGATCGTCCCATCAAGCATTACCTTGAGCGCCTTGTACCCGGGCTCGTTGGCGTCGAACGACAGGTCGTCGCAAAAAACGACAAAACGCTCGGAGCGACCCGCAATCTGCTCGACGATATCCGGCAAATCGACCAGGTCGCCCTTCTCGACTTCGATCAGGCGCAGGCCTTTGCTGCCGTACTTGTCGAGCATCGCCTTGACCAGCGATGACTTGCCCGTTCCGCGCGAGCCCGTCAACAGAACATTGTTGGCCGGCAGACCCGCGACGAACTGGCGTGTGTTGGCATCGATCTGTTTTTTTTGATCATCGATCGCGACCAGGTCATCAAGCCGGATCACGTGCGGATGCGTGACCGCCTGCAGGTAGCCGCGCTGGCCGAGTCTGCGCCAGCGAAATGCGCGGGCCTGCCAATCCGGCGCCGCGGGTGTCGCAGGCAGCAGCGCTTCGAGTCGCGCCAATACGCCGTCCGCGCGCGCAAAAAATGCCGTGATGTCGCGTTGCTTCATGGATTCAACTGCGGTAGTCAGCGTTGATGCTGACGTACTCGTGCGAAAAATCGCAGGTCCATACGGTCGCCGAGGCGCTGCCGCGATTCAAAGCGACGCGAACGGTGATTTCAGGCTGCACCATCACGCGCTTGCCGTCCTCTTCGCGATAACTGTCGGCCCGTCCGCCGTCGGCCACGACGCGGACGTCATCGAGCCAGAACGACACGCGGGCGGGATCCAAGTCACCTATCGCAGCGTTGCCGATCGCACAGACGATGCGACCGAGGTTGGGATCTGAGGCGAAGAATGCGGTCTTGACCAGCGGCGAGTTCGCGATCGCGCGCGCCACACGCTCGCATTCGGCGGCGTCCCTGCCGCTCTCGACGTTGATGGTAATGAACTTGGTCGCCCCTTCGCCATCACGTACGATGGCCTGCGCCAGCTCTACCGCAACATCTTGCAAAGCCTGGCGCACCGCGGGGAGACGCGGGTCGTCGATTGAACGTATCGGTGTGATCGGCACCGCGCCGGTGGCGATCACGACAAAGCTGTCATTGGTCGACGTATCACCATCGATGGTGACGCGATTGAACGAAACGTCAGCGAGCGCTTTGGCGATTCCCGACAACAACGGCCCATCGATCGGCGCGTCCGTCGCGATGAACGACAGCATCGTAGCCATGTTCGGCGCAATCATTCCTGCGCCCTTGGCAATGCCGGTGACGGTGATCGCCGCGCCGTCGACGCGTATGCGACGTGACGCGGCTTTTGGCACCGTATCGGTCGTCATGATCGCGCGCACGGCGGAAAACCAGCCGGTCGGCGATAGCGCCGAGCGACACGCGGGAAGCGCACCGATGATCTTGTCGACCGGCAGAGGTTCCATGATGACGCCGGTCGAAAAGGGAAGGACCTCGCGTGGCTCGCAGCCGAGAACCTGCGCCACCGCCGCGCAACATTTGCGCGCATCGGCCAGCCCTGATGCTCCGGTTCCTGCGTTGGCGTTCCCCGCGTTGATCAGCAATGCTCGCGCCGACGATCCCGTCGCGAGATGCTCACGGCACACGATCACCGGTGCTGCGCAGAAACGGTTCTGGGTGAAGACGCCTGCAGCATGCGAACCTGCATCGAGCGCAACCAGAAGGACGTCGTCGCGCGTCCACTTCTTGATTCCGCCCGCTGCGCTGCCAAGCTTGACGCCGGCGACGGGCAGCAATTGTTCTGGCGTTGGAACGACGTAATTGACCGGCATAGGGGACTTAGGGGTCAGACTGCGTTGTCCGATTCTAACCTCATCCAACCCTCATCTGACCCTCATTTGCCCCCACGCAACGCATCCAAAGTCGATCCGGCTGGGACCTTGCCCAGCGCTCATATCAGATCCGCCCGTGACACTGCTTGTATTTTTTCCCTGAGCCACAAGGACAGGGATCATTGCGTCCAACTTTCTGACGCGCGCGCGTAAACGGCGGCGGCGCTGCAGGCGGCGGGTCGTCGGGCTTTGCCGCGAGCGCCTCGTCGTAGTCGGCGTGCTGGTAACGCACATTGGAAACCGCCGGGGCCTCTTCGACGGCTTGCACGTCCTGCTCCGAGCGTACCTGCACGGTAAGAACGACCTTGACGACATCCTGCTTGATCCGGTCGAGCATGTCGGAAAACAGTTCGAACGCTTCGCGCTTGTACTCCTGCTTGGGATTTTTCTGCGCGTAGCCCCGCAGGTGGATACCTTGGCGCAGATGGTCGAGCGCCGACAGATGCTCGCGCCACTGCTGGTCCAGCGTCTGCAACATCAGGTTGCGCTCGAACTGATGAAACAGTTCAGGGCCTACCAATTCTACCTTGTCTTCGTACTGCTTTTGTGCGACTTCGCGGGTGCGATCGCGTAAGGTCTCGTCGCTGAGTTCGGCTTCGTCTTTCATCCACTGCCCTACCGGCGCGCGAACCTGGTACTCGCTCGTCAGCATGTTCTCCAACGCGGGCACGTCCCACTGCTCTTCGACCGATTCTGGCGGTACGTGCACGCGGACCGCGTCCTCGATTTGTCCGGCCACCATGTTGCGTATGGTCTCCGAAATGTCGTCGGTCTCGAGCAACTCGTTGCGCTGTTGATAGATGACACGGCGCTGGTCGTTGGCGACGTCATCGTATTCCAGCAGCTGCTTGCGAATATCGAAATTGCGCGACTCGACGCGATTTTGCGCCTTGGCAATCGAGCGGTTGACGATCGGATGCTCGATCGGCTCGCCTTCCGGCATCTTGAGTCTTTGCATGATCGACGAAAGTCGCTCGCCGCCGAAGATGCGCAGCAGCGGGTCTTCGAGCGACAGGTAGAAGCGCGAAGACCCCGGGTCGCCCTGGCGCCCCGATCGGCCGCGCAACTGGTTGTCGATACGGCGTGATTCGTGCCGCTCGGTACCGATGATGTGCAGACCGCCGGCCGCGATCACCTGCTCGTGGCGGATCTGCCAATCGCCGCGCAGCTTGCCGATTTCGAGCTCGCGTTCGCTCTTCGGCCGCGTTTCGTCTTCGCGGATCGCCAGCAGCTGCGGCTCGATCGCTCCGCCGAGGACGATGTCGGTCCCGCGACCCGCCATGTTGGTGGCGATTGTGACCGCCTTCGGCAATCCCGCCTGGGCGACGATTTGCGCTTCGCGCGCGTGCTGCTTCGCATTCAGGACTTCGTGCGGCAGCTTCTCCTTTTCCAGAAACTTCGCCAGCAGTTCGGAGTTTTCGATCGAGGTCGTGCCAACCAGTACGGGCTGGCCACGCGAGTAACAATCCTTGATATCGGTAACGATCGCATCGACCTTCTCCTGGAAGGTCCGGAAAACCAGATCGTTCTCGTCCTTGCGTATCATCGCGAGGTTGGTGGGGATCACCACCGTTTCCAGATGATAGATCTGCTGGAACTCGAACGCCTCCGTATCGGCCGTGCCGGTCATTCCAGCAAGCTTGCCGTACATCCGGAAGTAGTTCTGGAACGTAATCGAGGCGAGGGTCTGGTTTTCTCTCTGGATCGGAACACCTTCCTTGGCCTCGACTGCCTGGTGCAGTCCGTCAGACCAACGCCGGCCCGACATCAAGCGGCCGGTGAATTCGTCGACGATAATCACTTCGCCATCCTGCACGACATACTGCTGGTCGCGATGGTACAAAGCGTGCGCGCGCAGCGCCGAGTACAGGTGGTGCATCAACGAAATATTGTGCGCGTCGTACAGGCTGCTGCCGGCGGGCAGCAATCCCGCCTGCGCGAGAATGTTCTCGGCGTGTTCGTGTCCTTCTTCCGAGAGCAGAACCTGGTGCGCCTTTTCGTCCACCCAATAATCGCCTGCGCTCTTTTCATCGACCTGCCGCGTCAGCTTCGGCGCAAGTTCGTTGAGGCGGTAATACAGCTCGACGTTGTCGTCGGCTTGCCCCGAGATGATGAGCGGCGTCCGTGCTTCGTCGATAAGGATCGAGTCGACCTCGTCGACGATCGCGAAACTAAGCTTGCGCTGCACACGCTCGCGCGCGTGAAAAACCATGTTGTCGCGCAGATAGTCGAAGCCGAATTCGTTGTTGGTGCCATAGGTGATGTCGGCAGCGTAAGCGGCCTGCTTGTCTTCGTGTTTCATCTGCGACAGATTGACGCCGACCGTCAGTCCCAGAAAGCGGTAAATGCGCCCCATCCAATCGGCGTCGCGCTGGGCCAGGTAATCGTTCACGGTGACAATGTGCACGCCCTCGCCGGTCAACGCGTTCAGGTACGCGGGAAGCGTGGCCACCAGCGTCTTGCCCTCGCCGGTGCGCATTTCCGCAATCTTGCCGTTGTGCAGCGCCATCCCGCCCACGAGCTGCACATCGAAATGGCGCATCTGAGAGCGTGCGCTTGCCCGCCTCGCGCACCACGGCGAATGCTTCCGGCAGCACTGCGTCGAGCTCCTCGCCGTCGCTGACACGCTGTTTCAGCGTCGCCGTCATGGCCTTGAGCTCTTCGTCGGATCGCGCCTCCATTGCAGGCTCAAGCGCATTGATCCGCTCGACGACCTGCACGTACTGCTTCAGCAGGCGCTCGTTACGGCTTCCGAAAATCTTGGTGAGAATGTTGGAGATCATGATCTATGGATTTTTTATGACCGACCGGCGACCGGTGGCTCGATTTGGCTATGACGCTTTCGGCTTTCACGCTTTTGGGCGCGTTGGGCGTCCCGAGTCGCGACTTCCGATGGTCCCTACGTACGTATGGTTGTCCGAAAAAACAAGGGGTGAGGACCTACTTCCTCACCCCTGACTTATCTGTCGGCCGCCTGCGGCCGGGAAATTTGCGCCAGTGTCAGCCTGCGCCCTGCAAAAATCTCGCTGGGTTCTGCGGCACGCCATTCAGGCGTACTTCGAAATGCAAATGCGGTCCGGTCGATCGCCCGGTGGTTCCGACCCGCGCGATGGTCTGGCCCCGTACCACCAATTCGCCTTCCTTGACCATCAACTTCGAGCAATGCGCGTAACGACTGATGAGGCCATTACCGTGGTCAATCTCAATCATTTTACCATAGGCGGGGTGCACGTCCGCGAAGATCACTTTGCCGCTGGCGGCGGCCTCAATCGCCAGTGCCGACTTCGGCCGGAAAATCGATGCCTTCGTGGAAGGTCTTTTGGCCGGAAAACGGGTCGATGCGCCAGCCAAAGTTTGATGAGTACCAGGTGTCCTCGATGGGCTTCAATGTCGGCAGAAATTTCTTGTTCGCCGAATCGGTGACGAGCAGTGCCTCCATCATGCCCAACTGGTCCGAACGATCATCCACCTGGTGCGTCAACTGGCCCAGCAGTGTCTGGAATTCGTCCAGCGATAGGTCGCGCGACAGCGACGACGCGGGCCCGCCTCGGCCGGGAGCGGTGTCCGTCTGCAGGTTGGGCGGCAATTCCTGCGGCTTTAGTCCCGCCAGCTTCGCCAGCCGCTCGCCCAGGCCATCCAGCCGCAGCATCTGCGCTTGCAGATCGCCAAGCTTGACCGCCATGGCATTGAGATGGCTTTGCAGCACTTGTTGGGCTTTTTGCGCCTCTTCGCGCTGGTCGGCAAGGAGGATCGCCTGCAACCACGGATGCTTGATAGCCGCAGCGTAACGCAGGGTTACATAGTTGAAGAGCAAGGTGAAAGTGAGAAAAAGCGTCAGTAGACCAAGGACGCCTGCTGTCCAGTGGCGCCAGTCGATCGCCAGCGTTCGCGCGCGAGCCGTGGCGTCGGAGACAAAGATTATGTTCAAATGACCTCCCCCACCCAAACCCGACCTTCGAATCGTCGTGTCGTCGCCAGGGCAGCCTGAAATGCGCCGTCTCCAGCAGATCCTCGTCGTCGAGCCGACGCTTGCAGACCTCGTCCGTCGACAACAGCGGACTACTGCCTTAAAACATTGCATCGACAGGATACTGCCGAAGGCGCTGGCAGCGCAGGTCAGCGTCGCCAACCCCGAACCACCCAATCTGGAACTCGTTGCCGGCAGCGGAGCCGTTGCCGCCATGACTCGTCAGCACATTCCCGCGTTGCTACAGAAACTCGCCGCCGAGGGTTGGAAATTTACTGGAATACACTTGAGGGTGCAAGTCCGTCCAGCCGGGCAGCAAAGAATCAAAGATGAAAAAAAACAGATAGATAGCACCACGACTGAGCGATTATTTGCTCTGGCCGTCCGCTTGGGCGAAGGGCCGTTGGCAGCCGCACTCAAGCGCCTCGCGGGCCTCGGCGAGCCGCCGCGATCAAACCACCAGGATCCTCTGCAAGGCAAACAGGATCAGGACCCCAAGTAGCAGAACGATGGTGAACTTGATCACCAGGCCGATGAAATGCAGGTAACGCGGGTCTTTACGATAGAAGTAAAGGACGCCGGCGCCGACGATACTGGTCAGCGAGATAAACAGCAGCAGGCGCACGAGGAGCAAAAAGTCACCCGCGGGGAAAGGACTAACAGCGGAACGCTACGCGGGTTGGAGCCGCCAGCTTTGGAAGGCGCTGGGAACATCGTCCTGCGCCTCGAAAGTCACCAGTTCAAATGCATCGGGACGCGCCAGTAGCGCCCGCGACACTGCATTGTTCAGCGCATGGCCCGTCTTGAACGCTGAATATCTGCCGATCAATGGGTGACCAAGCAGGTACAGGTCCCCGATGGCATCCAGAACCTTGTGCTTGGCGAACTCGTTGTCGTAGCGCAGGCCTTCGCTGTTCAGCACCCGGGTTTCGTCGAGCACGATCGCATTTTGCAGGCTCCCGCCGAGTGCCAAGCCGGCTGCGCGCATCGCTTCCACGTCCTGCATGAAACCGAAAGTCCGCGCTCTGCTTACTTCCTTGGTATACGAATGCTCGGCGAAATCGATGACTACGTGCCGATTTTCGGAGCCAAATACAGGATGCGGAAAATCGATGGTGAAGTCGAGCGCGAAACCTTGATGCGGCTCGAAGCGCGCCCATTTTTCGTTGTCGCGGACCTCGACCGGCGTCTTGATACGCAAATAGCGCTTCGCTGCCGACTGCTCGACGATGCCCGCCGACTGAAGCAGGAACACGAATGGTGCTGCGCTGCCATCCAGGATAGGAAGTTCCGGACCCGCGACGTCGACGTGCAGATTATCAATGCCCAGGCCCGCCAGCGCAGACATCAGATGCTCGACCGTCGATATCCTCGCGCCATCTTTTTGCAGCGACGACGACAGCCTCGTGTCGCTGACATTGCGTGCGTCGGCGGGGATAGCGACGGGGGTGGGCAAGTCGACGCGATGGAAAATGATGCCGTTATCGACGCTCGCCGGTCGAAGCGTCATGTCGACGCGCGCACCCGTATGCAAGCCGACGCCCGTCGTCTTGATCGTGGTCTTGAGCGTGCGCTGCTTCAACATGAACTCTGCCCGGTTGTCTTGTTGCGCGGACGAAAGTCTGCGCGACTCATTTGCTTCACTCGGCTCGCAATCGGCCCTCGCTTGGCTCTCACTTAGCTAAGTCAGTTCTCACTTAGCCAGGTCAGTTGCCTACATCAGTTGCCTACATCAGTTACCTTATTCACTTGCCCGGTCAATGAGTTAGCTGTGAACTATAGCACATCCGCAGCCGTCTTGCCCAGTCTCCCGGGCAAGCGCGCATATCTCTCGCTCATCAAATTCCTCCCGGACTAGTCCGCCTGCTTGCGCAAGAAAGCGGGGATGTCCGACGCATCGAACGCCGAGTGTCCCCCGGAACCCGGCGAAGGCGTGCGACCTCGCCGGATGACCGCAGGTGTGCGGTCGAGGGTCTCGTAGTCAACGTGTTCAGTCATCATGCCGATGTTGTCTGTCCCCGTCCGCTCGACGACCTGCTCGACGACCTCCAGCCGCGGTTGACGGCTTTTCACCGTTGCGCCGCCCAAGCCGGTCGCAATCATGGTCACGCGCAGATCGTCTCCCATGGCTTCGTCGATCACGGTACCGACGATTACCATCGCATCGTCGGCGGTGAACGATTTGATCGTGTTCATGACCTCATGATATTCCTTCATCTTGAGGCCGGCCGACGCAGTGATGTTGACCAGAACGCCGCGCGCGCCCGACAGGTTGACTTCCTCGAGCAGCGGACTTGCTACCGCGCGCTCGGCGGCGATGCGTGCGCGATCCACGCCCGACACCTTTGCTGACCCCATCATCGCCATGCCGACCTCGGACATCACCGTACGCACGTCGGCAAAGTCGACATTGACCAGGCCCGGATTGTTGATCACTTCGGCGATCCCCGCGACAGCGCTGTGCAGCACGTCGTTCGCCGCCGCGTACGCATCAAGCACCGAAACGTCGTCACCCAGCACCTGCATCAACTTGTCGTTGGGAATGATGATCAGCGAGTCGACGTTCTTTTTCAGTTCCTCGATCCCTGCGTCGGCGACCTTCTGTCGCTTGCCTTCGAATGAAAACGGACGAGTCACCACGGCGACGGTCAGGATGCCGCGATCCTTGGCGATCTGCGCAACGATCGGAGCAGCACCGGTGCCGGTGCCGCCACCCATGCCGGCAGTGATGAACAGCATGTCGGCGCCTTCGATCATTTCGTAGATGTGGTCCTTGTCCTCCATCGCCGCGTCGCGTCCGATCTCGGGCCTCGCGCCGGCGCCCAGCCCCCGCGTCAGGCTTCCGCCCAACTGCAGTTGCACACGCGCGGTCGAGCGCTTCAGCGCCTGGGCATCGGTATTGGCGGCGATAAATTCGACGCCTTGCAGTCCTCTGCTGATCATGTGTTCCACTGCGTTGCCACCGCATCCGCCGACGCCGATGACTTTGATGACCGCTTCCTGCGGGTTCTGGTCGATTATTTCAAACATGGTGTGGTCCTTTCTCCTGTCGAATTGCTTCAATCGATTGACGTGTTGCTGCATACACAAAAATAGCCACTAGAAATTTGCCTTGAACCATTGCTTCATTCGTCCCGCCACATTTCCCAAGCCCTTGGTCTGCACGCGCGCCTGTTCCGCGCGCAGAAATTGCTCGCGCCCGTGCAACAGCAGTCCGACGGCGGTGGCGTAGCGCGGGCTGCGGACAACGTCCGACAGCCCGCCGACGTAAGTCGGCACGCCGAGGCGGACCGGCAAATGGAAGACCTCCTCGCCCAGTTCGACCATGCCTTGAAGAAGTGCCGAGCCGCCGGTCAGCACGATGCCCGAGGACAGCAATTCCTCGAGACCGCTGCGCCGCAGTTCGGCTTGCGCCAGTGAGTAGAGTTCTTCGATTCTTGGCTCGATGACTTCCGCCAGCATCTGCCGCGACAGCTTCCTTGGCCCGCGATCGCCTACGCCAGGAACTTCGATGATGTCGTTGGGATCGGCCAGCTGACGCAGTGCGCAGCCGTAACGGAGCTTCAACTCCTCGGCCTCTTTAGTGGGCGTGCGCAGCGTCATCGCGATATCGTTCGTCACTTGATCCCCGGCGATTGGAATCACCGCGGTATGCCGGATCGCGCCTCCGGTAAAAACCGCCAGATCGGTCGTGCCGCCGCCGATGTCCATGACGCAGACGCCGAGTTCCTTTTCGTCTTCGTTCAGGACGGCCAGTGCCGAAGCCAGCGGCTGCAACATCACATCCTTTACCTCGAGTCCGCACCGTCGCACGCACTTGGTGATGTTTTCTACCGCAGACACGGCGCCGGTCACGATATGCACCTTGACTTCGAGTCGCACACCGCTCATGCCCAACGGCTCGCGCACGTCTTCCTGTCCGTCGACGATGAATTCCTGCGGCAGAATGTGCAGTACCTGTTGGTCGTTGGGAATCGCGATCGCCTTGGCCGTCTCGATAACGCGGTCGATATCCGCCTGCGTGACTTCTTTTTCCTTGATCGCGACCATGCCGCTGGAGTTCAGGCTGCGGATATGGCTGCCAGCGACCCCGGCATAGACATCGCTGATCGTGCAGTCGGCCATCAGTTCGGCTTCTTCGAGGACGCGCTGAATCGACGCCATCGTCGCCTCGATATTGACGACGACACCTTTCTTGAGGCCGCGCGAAGGCTGCGTGCCAAGACCGATGATGTTCAGCTGGTTTTCTATCGTCACCTCGGCGACGATCGCCACGATCTTCGAGGTGCCGATGTCCAGTCCGACGATGAGGTTCTTGTTGTCCTTGACCATTTGAATTGATTTCCTAGGAGATCTTTCTGGTCGCGCGCTCGCCCGCGCCGGCCGCACGCGCCGCGAAGCCCGTGCGATAGCGAAGGTCCACGTAGTCGACGCGCGATCCGGCGCGGATCAGCGCGCCAACCGTCTGCGGGTAATTGACAACGAAACGCGTGAGACGATCGCCGGGGCCGCTCCTGCCCAGCTCGACTGTCAGTCGAGGAGCGTTGGCCATCGTCAGCTGCCAGCCGCCGCGCGACGAAAGCCTGATTTCGCCGATCTCCAGCTTGAGCGGCTGCAGCGTCGCGCCGAAAGCGCGGAATCTCGTCGTCACCTCGTCGGCGCTGCCGTCGGGGCCGATGAACTGCGGCAGTTCACCATCGAAGTCGGCACTAAAAACTTCGCCTTCCGTATCGACCAGCGCCGTCTCGTTCCAGCGCGCCAGCGGCTGATGCTCGAATACGGACACTTCGAGCCTGTTGGGCCACTGTCTTCGCAGTGCGATGCGACGTACCCACGGCGCGCGCTGCAAGGATAGTCGTGCGTCGTCGAGGCGCATCGTGAAGAAGGTCCCTTTGAGTTCTTCGCGGACTACGGCTTCGAGGTGCGCCGGATTGACGTGAACGAGCGGTCCCTCGATGACGACCTGGCGAAACGCGAACGTCGGCTGGCGCGCCAGCCACGCGGCCGCGGCCCACGTCAGCATGACCGCTGACGCCAATGCAATGACGAGGGCGATCATGTTGAGCTGGCGCGGGTTATCCCACATGGGCGCCTCGAAGAATCTGTACGCAAAGATGCGGGAAGTCGGTGCCCGCCTGTCGCGCCGCCATCGGCACGAGGCTGTGCCCGGTCATGCCGGGCGACGTGTTGACTTCGAGAAACTCCCACTGCGAGTCGGCGCGCAGGATCAGGTCCAGTCGTCCCCACCCAGTGCAACCGATCAGGTTGAAGGCTTGCAGTGATTGCTTCTTGATCTCGCTCTCAAGTCTTGCATCGATGCCGGAGGGACAGAAATATCGCGTCTGGTCCGAGAAGTACTTGTTCTGGTAATCGTAATTGCCATCCGGCGCTTCGATGCGGATCAGCGGTAGCGCACTCTGCTCGAGGATCGACGCTGTCAATTCGATGCCCGAGACGAATTGTTCGACGATGACCAGGTCGTCGTGATCAGCGGCAGCGCGGTACGCCGTTTTCATTTCATCGTGATCGACCGCGACAACTTTGGTGATGCCGATCGTCGAACCTTCGCGTGCGGGCTTCACGATCAGCGGCAGACCGAGTTCGGCAACAACGCTCCACCAGTCCGTCGCCGCGTCGACAACGCGATAGCGCGGCGTTGGAATGCCACTGGCGATCCATACGAGTTTTGTGCGCCATTTGTCCATCGCCAGCGCCGAGGCCATCACACCGCTGCCGGTATAAGGGATGCCGAGCACTTCGAGCGCGCCCTGTACCGTTCCGTCTTCGCCGAAGCGGCCGTGCAGGGCGATGAAGGCGCGCTCATAGCTCTCGCTCTTCAATTCGAACAGCGATCGTTCGGCAGGATCGAAAGCGTGAGCGTCGACTCCCAAGCTCTTCAGCGCGCTGAGGACCGCGTTGCCTGATAGCAACGAGATTTCGCGCTCGGAAGAAGGGCCGCCCATCAACACTGCCACTTTGCCAAATTCACTCATGCGCTTCCCACGCGATTGCCCGCGGCGTCGAGTTGATGGGCCGCTTCGTCCTCCCGCACCGGCCGCTCCGCGGCACCGCCTCGTCCTCGCCCCATCAACACTGCCACCTTGCCAAATTCACTCATTCTTTTTCCACTTCAACTCTCATGCCGCATCTCCGACGATGCGCACTTCCAATTCCAGATCGATGCCGGTACGTTTGAGCACCACATCGTGCACGTGATGGATGACCGCCTCGATATCCGCGGCCGTCGCCTCGTGATCGGCATTGACAATGAAGTTCGCGTGCTTCGGCGAAACATGAGCGCCGCCCACTGCATAAGCTTTGAGCCCGCAGCTCTCGATCAGTCGCGCTGCGTGATCGCCAGGTGGGTTGCGAAAGACGGATCCTGCATTGGGCAGATTCAACGGTTGCGTCTCTATCCGCCTCATCAGCAGCGCTTTCATCCGGCCGCGCGCATAGGCGCCGTTGCCTTGCGGAAAATCGAACCATGCGGCGGTAAAGCAGGCGTCGTCCTGCGCGCGTCGAGCAAGCACGCTGCGATAGGCGATCGCATAATCGGCGGGCGTCCTGCGCTCTAGCGCACCGTGGCGCGTCAGTACTTCCACCTGCGAGACATGGCGCCATGTCTCACCGCCGTAGCAGCCAGCGTTCATCGCCAACGCGCCTCCGACCGTCCCGGGTACGCCAGCGAGAAACTCGGCCTCGCCGCGCTCATGCATCGCTGCGAACCGTGCGAGTTTCGGGCTAGCGACACCAGCTTCTGCACGGATGAGCCCATCGTCGATCGCGAGCTCGTTCAAGGCGGCATGCAGCAACAAGACCGTCCCGCGCAAGCCGCCGTCGCGCACCAGAAGGTTGCTGCCGAGGCCGATCGCGATCAAGGGTTCGCTCGCAGGCAGCTGGCTCACGAACGCGGCGAGATCGTTGCGATCCTTCGGCACATAGGCCAAATCGGCGGATCCGCCGCAGCGCCAACTCGTATGTTTGGCCATCGGTTCATCGCGGCGCAGCTCGCCGCGCAGACCGATAAATTGACGAGGCTCGTGCATGATCATGAAGCCGCCAGTTGGGCCGGGACTGCGCCGATCGAGCCCGCACCCATCGTCAGCACGACGTCACCTTCGCGGGCGACGGCCAGAATCGCCGATGGCATCTGTCCGATGTCGTCGACGAACACGGGTTCGATTCGACCGGCGACGCGCAAGGCGCGGGCGAGCGCTCGACCATCGGCAGCGACGATAGGCGTTTCGCCAGCGGGATAGACGTCGCCGAGAATCAAGGCGTCGGGTGTCGACAATACGGCGACGAAGTCCTCGAACAAATCACGTGTCCGCGTGTAACGGTGGGGCTGGAACGCAAGTACGAGTCTGCGTCCCGGAAATCCACCTCGCACGGCTGCGATCGTCGCGGCCATTTCGGCCGGATGATGACCGTAGTCGTCGATCAGCGTGAACGCGCCGCCGCCTGCAAGCGCCACATCGCCGTGTCTCTGGAATCGACGGCCCACCCCTTTGAATTCCAGCAGCGCCTTGGCGATCGCATCGTCGGCAACGCCCACTTCGCGTCCGACGGCGATTGCCGCGAGGGCGTTCTGCACGTTATGCAATCCCGCCAAATTCAGCTTGACCGGCAAGTCCTTTGCCTTGGCGCTGGTCGCGACAAAACGCATGCAGCCTGCTGCGTGCTCGACGTCGGTGGCGCGCAGTTGCGCATCGGCGACGAAGCCGTAGCTGACGACGGGCTTGGTGATCGAGGGCAGGATTTCGCGAATGTTCGCGTCGTCGGTGCCGAGCACGGCAACACCGTAGAACGGCAGTCGCTGGATGAAGTTGACGAAAGCTTCCTTCAGGCGCCCGAAATCATGTCCGTACGTTTCCATATGGTCGGCGTCGATATTGGTCACCACGGCGAGCACCGGCTGCAGCACCAGGAACGACGCGTCCGACTCGTCGGCCTCGGCCACCAGGAATTCCCCCTTGCCAAGGCGCGCATTTACGCCGGCCGACACAAGTCGTCCACCGATGACGAAGGTGGGGTCGAGCCCGCCTTCGGCCAGGACGCTCGCAATGAGGCTGGTCGTCGTCGTCTTGCCGTGTGTGCCGGCGACGGCGATTCCCTGCTTGAGCCGCATCAATTCGGCGAGCATCATCGCGCGCGGCACCACGGGAATATTCTGCGCTCGAGCGGCCGCGACCTCCGCGTTGTCGGCACTGACCGCCGTCGACACGACCACCACGTCGGCATTGGCGATGTTGCTTGCGGCGTGGCCGTAGACGACGCGTGCTCCCTGGTCAGCGAGTCGTTTGCTGGTGCTGCTTGCCACCAGATCCGAACCGCTCACCTGATAGCCCTGCGTCAGCAACACCTCCGCGATACCGCTCATGCCGGCCCCGCCGATGCCGACGAAATGAACGCGTTTGACTTTGTGCTTCACGCGCTCACTCCGCTGCCCAGTTCGATGCATGCCGTTGCAACGCGTTCGGCAGCGTCGGTGCGCCCGACGCGATGCGCCGCAACCGACATCGCGTACAGCTTATCGCGCGAATATTCGCGCAGGACTTCCGCCAATTTTTCCGGCGTCAACGCTGCCTGCGCTATCACGATCGCACCGCCGGCACGAACCAGAAAATCGGCGTTTTGCGATTGCTCGTCCGCAATCGCGCCCGGCAGAGGCACGATGATGCTCGCGACACCGACCGCGGCGAGTTCGGATACGGTGAGCGCGCCGCCGCGGCAAATCACGAGATCCGCTTCGGCGTAGCGACGTGCGATGTCGGGAATGAACGGGAGACATTCGGCGTCCACGCCCGCGTTCGCATAAGCCGTGCGCGCGGCATCGAGATGTTTTTCTCCGGACTGATGCGTCACGATTGGACGCGCTTCGCGTGGCAACAAGGCAAGAGCCGCGGGAACGCGCTCATTGAGCACCGTAGCTCCCAGGCTCCCGCCGACGACGAGCAAATGCAGCGCGCCACTGCGAGTGGCGAATCGCTGCTCGGGCGCCGCGACGCCGGCGATAGCCTCGCTGACCGGATTGCCGACCCATTCCGTCTTGGCCGCGTGTTTGCCATGAAACGCATCGGGGAAACCCAGAAGAACGCGTTGGGCACCGAACGCGAGCACGCGATTGGCGAGGCCCGCGACCGCGTTGGCGTCGTGAATCGCCAGCGGTTTGCGGCAAACGAGAGCCATCGCCGCCCCCGGAAACGAGACGAAGCCTCCAAGCGCCAGAACGACATCCGGGCGTCGCCGACGAATGACCTGGTAACTTTGCACCATCGACTTGAGCAATTCGAACGGTCCGAGGATCGTCTGGCGCAAGCCTTTGCCGCGCACGCCGCCGAATCGGATCGATTCGAATTCGACGCCGTTCGCCGGCACGAGGCGCGACTCGATGCCGTCGCGCGTGCCAAGCCAGAATACTTTCCATCCGCGGGCGATCAGGCGCGCCGCGACGGCGAGACCTGGGAAGACATGGCCGCCAGTGCCGCCGGTCGTGATCATCACAGTGCCGGTCATACCGTGAATCCCCGCAGCAATCGCCGATTCTCATAGTCCACGCGCAACAGAATGGCGAGCGCAATGCAGTTGGCGACGATGCCGCTGCCGCCGAACGAAAGCAGCGGCAATGTCAGGCCCTTGGTCGGGAGCACGCCCATATTGACGCCGATATTGATGAAGGTTTGCACGCCGAACCAGACGCCGATCCCATGTGCAACGAGCGCCGCAAAGGGACGCTCCAGTCTCCCGGCCTGCCGACCGATCGCGTAAGCGCGAATCAACAACCAGGCGAAAAGGCAGATCACCAGCGCTACACCGGCAAACCCGAGTTCCTCGGCGATGACGGCGAGCAGAAAATCGGTATGCGCTTCGGGCAGGTAGAGCAGTTTCTCGACACTGGCGCCAAGGCCCACGCCCAGCCACTCGCCGCGCCCGAAAGCGATCAGCGAATGCGACAGCTGGTAGCCCTTGCCTAGCGGGTCAGCCCAAGGATCGAGAAAGCCGGCGAAGCGCTGCAGCCGATAGGGCGCAATCCAGATCAGCATCCAGAGCGCAAACGGCAGCAGAAAACCGAGACCGATCAGCAAACGCCAGTCGAGACCACCGAGAAAGAGAATCCCGAAGGCAATCGCAACGATTACCACGCAGGCGCCGAAGTCGGGTTCGTGCAGCAACAGCGCGCTGATCAAGACCATCACCGCGAGCAAGGGCAGGAAACCTCGCAGCAAGGTTTGCTTCAACGGCTGTTGCGCGTGCAGGAATGCGCCTTTGCGCACCGCGTAGCTCGCCGCATACAGCACGACGAACAGCTTCATCAACTCCGACGGCTGGAGGTTGACGATATAAAGCGACAGCCAGCGTCGGCTGCCGTTGACCACCCGGCCGAGGCCTGGGATCAGAACGGCGACCAATAGCGCGGCGCCGGCGATAAACAGATAAGGCGCCGCGCGCTCCCAGACTTTGAGCGGGACCTGGAAGGCAACGAGCGCGCAGAGCAGTCCAACCGCGACGAACGCCGCGTGCCTGGAGAGGAAATACGAAGGTCGGTAGCCGGTATAGGCCGACGCTTCGGCCATGGCAATCGATGCCGAGTAGACCATCACCAGGCCAATCGCGAGCAACAGCAGCGCCGCCCATGCGAGCGTGACGTCATAGACCGGCATCGCGCGACGCGTCAGCGGCGCGGCCGCAATCGACGAAAGGCGCGGCAAACTTGCCAGAAATCCAGTATCCCTAGGCATGCGCCACCTCGACCGCATGCGCCGCGACGGCGGCCCTGAACCGATCACCTCGATCGAGATAGTCGCGGAACATGTCGAAACTTGCGCACGCGGGCGATAGCAGCACAGCGTCGCCGCTCACCGCATGCGAGGTCGCACGGGCGACCGCAATTTCGAGCAGTGGCGCGAATTCGACCGGTGGTTTGGCTCCTGCCAGCGCCGCGGCAATCAACGCAGCGTCGCGGCCAATCAGGACGACAGCGCGGCAATGCGCATCGACGCTCGTCCTCAACGGCGAAAAATCCTGTCCTTTACCTTCGCCGCCGGCGATGAGGACCGCCCGGCGGTCAAGTCCCGCGAGTGCAGCCTGCGTCGCGGCGACCGTGGTTCCCTTCGAGTCGTTGACGAAGAGCACGCCACCGATTTCCGCGATGCGCTCCATCCGATGCGGCAATCCGCGGAATGCGGTGAGCGCAGCGAGAACCTTGCTGTCGATTTTGGCGACGGTCGAGGTCAAAGCCAGTGCGGCAAGAGCGTTCAGTGCGTTGTGTCGGCCGATCAGCGCCATTTCGTCGGCGGCGAGGAGCAGCGCTCCTCCGCGCGCGAGCCAGATGTTCCCATTGCGCCGCACCAGGCCCCAGTCGAAATCGGACTCGGGAACGCTGGCGCCGAACGTCTGCACGCTGCGGCCGGGCAATCGCATCGCGCGCGAGTAGGCGTCGTCACGATTGATGATCTGTTCGCCATCGCCGTTGAAAATGCGCGCTTTGGCGCTCGCGTACTCCGCCAGACCGGCGTAGCGATCCAGGTGGTTTTCAGTCACGTTCAGCACGGTGGCCGCGCTCGGAGCGAGGCTCGCGGTTGTCTCGAGCTGAAAACTCGACAACTCGATGACGATGACGTCCGGCCATACGTCCGTTCGCTCGAACTCGGACAGCGCATCGAGCACCGGCTCGCCGATATTGCCGACGACGGCCGATGTAAGGCCCGCTGCCCGCGTGAGCTCACCCGTGAGCGCTGCAACCGTCGTCTTGCCGTTCGAGCCGGTGATCGCGAGCACGCGCCGCCCTCGCGGCAGCGCGCGCGCAAAGAGTTCGACGTCGCCGACCAACTCGACGCCACGCGCGACCGCAGCAGCAATCGGTGCTTGGTCCTTGGATAGGCCCGGGCTGATCACAATCAGATCGGCGCCTTCGAACGTGGCGGCATTGAACGGCCCCGTCACCAGCGGCACGCGCGGTAAATCGGCCGCCAGCGCGGCCGCGCCCGGCGGGCTTGCACGCGTATCCGCGATGCGCACCTTCGCGCCGTGTCGCGCGATCCAGCGTGCGGCGGAAAGACCCGTTACGCCCAGGCCGAGTACGACGACGTTGCGGTCGCGGATATTCATCGTCATCGCAGCTTCAACGTCGACAGACCGAACAGCACGAGCATCATTGTGATGATCCAGAAGCGGACCACGACCTGATTCTCTTTCCACCCTTTCAACTCGTAGTGATGGTGGATAGGGGCCATGCGAAATACGCGCCTGCCCGTCAGCTTGAACGACACGACCTGGATCACGACCGACAGCGTCTCGACGACGAACACGCCGCCCATAATGAACAACACGATTTCCTGGCGGACGATGATGGCGATGGCGCCGAGCGCAGCACCGAGGGCCAGGGCGCCGACGTCGCCCATGAACACCTCGGCCGGGTACGCGTTGAACCAAAGAAACCCCAGCCCCGCACCGGCAATCGCCGCACAGATCACCGTCAACTCGCTCGCGCCCGGAATGTGTGGCAAAAACAAATAGCCGGAGTAATCGGCGCGACCGGTGACATACGCAAAGACACCCAATGCCGATCCGACCATGACGGTCGGCATGATCGCCAAACCATCGAGGCCGTCGGTCAGGTTGACGGCGTTGCTGCTGCCGACGATCACGCAGAACGACAGGAAGATGAAGCCCCAGACGCCGAGCGGATAGGAGACCGTTTTGAAGAACGGCACGATCAGGTCCGCTTTCGGTGGCAGGTCCAGATTGAATCCGCTGGCGAGCCATGCCTGAAACAACTGCAAGAATTGGGACGTCGACGGAGCCGACACCGAGAAGGCCAGGTAGATTGCGGCAACCAGGCCGATTATCGATTGCAGGAGGAGCTTGTTTCGCGCAGAAAGCCCTTTGGGATTTGCGTGCACGACTTTGCGATAGTCGTCCAGCCAGCCGACGGCGCCGAAACCCAGCGTGACGAGCAGCACCACCCACACAAAGCGATTGCGCAGGTCCGCCCACAGCAATGTGGTGACTGCGATCGACACCAAAATGAGCGCACCGCCCATCGTCGGCGTGCCCGCCTTGGTCAGGTGCGTCTGCGGACCGTCGCTGCGCACGGCCTGGCCGATCTTGTATTCGGTCAACTTGCGTATCATCCGCGGGCCGACCACGAACGAGATGACCAGCGCCGTCATCGTCGCCAGCACTGCGCGCAACGTGATGTAACTGAAGACGTTGAGCGTGCGCACGTCGGATGCGAACCAGTTGGCCAGCGCGAGGAGCATCAGTGACTCCCGCCGCTGGCGCCGGCCGCGACGCCAGTGAGTGCCGCAACAACCCGTTCCATGCGCATGAACCGCGACCCCTTGATCAGCACGGCATCCCGCGGCGAGATGCGCCCAGCGACCAGTGCCTCAACGAGCGCATCGACGCTCGCGAAATGTTCGCCCCCGCTGCCGAAAGATTCGACGGTGTAGCGCATCATCGTCCCCGTCGCGAACAAGCGATCGATCTGTGCGTCGCGCGCGTACGCGCCGATTTCGCGATGAAACGTCTCGCCTTGCGCGCCGACCTCGCCCATGTCCCCCAAGACCAGCCATTTCCGTCCGGGTGCTTGCGCCAACACCGCAATGGCTGCGCGAACCGAATCGGGATTGGCGTTGTAGGTATCGTCGAAGACTGTGGCGCCGTTCGCGGCAGTCTTGACTTCGAGTCGGCCCGCGGCGGGACGAAAGGCGCTCAACGCGTTCGCCACCGACTCGAGCGTGACCCCGGCGGTTATGGAGGCGGCGGTCGCGGCCAGCGCATTCATGACGTTATGCGTCCCCGGCGCCCGCAGTTCGAATGTCGCCGAACCCTGCGGCGTCGTAAGGTCGACGACGTGGCCCCATGGTTGCGCGCGAACGGTCGCGCTTACGGCAGCTGCTTCGCGCAAGCCGAAGTCGACGATCCGGATCGCGCTGCCCCTGGCGTTGCGCATCGCTACCGTCGTCCGCCAAAGGACCGCATGCGCGTCGTCGGCGTTGATGATTGCCGTTCCGTCATCCGGCAGCGCGTCGAGCAATGTCGCGTGTTCGGCGGCGACGTCGCCGACCGTTTTCATGAATTCCTGATGTTCGCGCTGCGCGTTGTTGATCAGCGCGATCGTCGGTCGCGCGATGACGGCAAGCGCTGCGGTTTCACCAGCGTGATTCATGCCGATCTCGAAGACTGCGGCCACGTCGGATGCGCGCAGGCGCAACACCGTCAACGGCAGCCCGATCGCGTTGTTGAAATTACCCGCTGTCGCCAGGACCCTGTCCGTGCCGTATTCGCGGCGAAGGATCGCAGCAATCATTTCCTTGACCGTGGTCTTGCCGTTGCTGCCAACGACCCCGATGGCCGGCAACGTAAAACGCCGACGCCAGAACTCGGCAAGCGCGCCGAGCGCCGTAACGGGATCAGCGACCGCCAGCAGACCCTTGGCCTGGTCGCTCGCCAGACCCGGGTTCTTCGCAAGAGTCTCTTCTGCGACCAGGGCGGCGACCGCTCCGCGCTCGAACGCCTTGGCGACGAATTCGTGTCCGTCGAAACGCTCACCCCTGATGGCGACGAACAATTGACCTGGATGCACCGCGCGCGAATCGGTGTTGACGCCGTCGAACCAGACATTGGCGCCTTCGCGTCGGGCGGAAATGGCGAGGGCAGCGGTCGCTGTATCCATCATGCGGTAGCTCGAGATGCCAGTGCGCGCGCAGCGTGCCCGACATCGAGAAACGGTTGCCGCGCGCCGTTGCGTTCCTGATACGATTCGTGACCTTTTCCGGCGATCAGCACGACGTCGCCGCGTTTGGCCGCGGCGATCGCCGCCGCGATAGCAGCGCCGCGATCGAGTTCTATCGAGTAGCGTCGGTTGCCCGTATCGCGGATGCCATGAACAATTTCGCTGGCGATGGCGGCGGGATCTTCGTGGCGCGGATTGTCGCTGGTCACTACCACTCGGTCGGCCAGCCGCGCGGCGAGCCTCCCCATTTCCGGGCGCTTCCCGCGATCGCGATCGCCTCCGCAGCCGAACACGCACACGAGTTCACCTCCCGCATCGACTGCGGGCCGCAACGCAGTGAGAACCTTGTCCAGCGCGTCGGGCGTGTGAGCGTAATCGACAACGATCAACGGCGCATCGCCGCCACCCAGACGCTCCATTCTCCCGGGTGGGGCCTCGAACTTCGCCAGTGAAGCCAGCGCAGATTCCAGTTCGACGCCGCTCACGAGCAGCACGCTCAGCACTCCGAGCAGATTCGACGCGTTGAAGGCGCCCACCAGCGACGAGTGAATCTCGCCTTTTCCCCATGGGGTTTCAACCGCGAACGACAGACCGGCCGAGGATGCGATCAGGCGCGTGCCGAGCACGTCGGCTGCACCGAATCCGTAGCTCAAGGTCTGTCTACTTACGCCGCGGGCTGCGTCGATCAGGCTCTGGCCGAACAGATCGTCGCTGTTGATAACGCCAACACGAAGTCCGGGCCACGTGAACAGTTTGGCTTTTGCTGCACCGTAGTCTGCCATGGACCCGTGGTAGTCGAGATGGTCGCGCGACAAATTGGTGAACAGTGCAACGTCGAAGGCCACGCCGTTGACGCGGCCCTGATCGAGTCCGTGTGACGAAACCTCCATGACGGCCGCGCTGGCGCCGGAGGCTTTGTATTCGGCCAGCAATTTGTGCAGGTACGCGCTATCGGGCGTCGTATTTATTCCGGCCTCGACGCCGCCGAGC
Organism: uncultured beta proteobacterium; assembly: GCA_963749795.1. Lineage (GTDB taxonomy): Bacteria > Pseudomonadota > Gammaproteobacteria > Burkholderiales > Casimicrobiaceae > PALSA-1003. The sequence goes on along the minus strand of CAVVOR010000009.1, from coordinate 506,903 downwards.
AGTCCGTTGCCGAGCGTGCCTAGCACGGCAGTACGCCTCCCCGCGTCCTGCAGCCCATTCGCGATCCAATGCGCCGATGAGGTCTTGCCGTTGGTGCCCGTCACTCCGACCATCCACAGATCCCGCGAAGGGTGGCCGTAGATGAAGTCGGCGAAAAATCCCAGTCGCGCCTTCAAGTGTTCGAGCGGCAGATGCGGGACTTTCCAAGTTCGATCCCAATTGAAGCCGCGTGTCTCCCACAATATCGCCGCGGCACCGCGCGCGATTGCATCGGGAATGTAGCGACGACCGTCGAGATGCAAGCCGGGATAGGCGGCAAAGGCGTCCCCCGGCTGCAGTTGTCTGCTGTCGGAGCTTATGCCCAGGATCGACGTATTGAGACTCGACAGCAGCGCGCCGACATCGTCGTCGGCTGTGGTTGCGTCGATCATGTCTCTTCCTGGACCGCTGGAATATCGCGCGGGGGAATCGCACTGCTCGTCGGCGCGTCCGGTGCGACGCCGAGCAGTCGCAACGCCGCGCCCATCACATTGCTGAATACGGGCGCGGCGACCGCACCTCCGTAGTACTGCCCTGCGCCGGGTTCATCGAGCATCACCGCAACGATCAGGCGCGGATTCGACGCGGGAGCGAAGCCGACGAACGACGAAACATACTTATCAACGTAAACGCGACCTTCCAGTTTGTGCGCGGTACCGGTCTTGCCGGCCACGCGATAGCCCGCTACCTGTGCCTGCGGTGCCGTGCCTCCCGGCTGCACCACCATTTCCAGCATGTGGCGCACGGCGCGCGCGGTTTCCGGCGTGATCACCGGCTGGCCCGCGACTGCGCCATCGACTTTCAGCAAGGACACGGGCTTGAGTTCGCCATCGCTGGCGAACACCGAGTAAGCGCGCGCGAGCTGGACCAGGTTCACCGATATGCCGTGCCCGTAGGCCATCGTCGCCTGCTCGATCGGACGCCAGCTTTTTGCCGGCCGCAGCCGTCCCGACGCTTCGCCGGGGAATCCGGTGCGCGGCAACGCCCCGAATCCGGCCCCCGACAGCATGTGCCACATGGTTTCCGGCGGCAGCGACAGCGCGATCTTCGCCGCTCCAACATTCGACGATTTCTGGATCACCTGTTCGACCGTCAGCGCACCTTCACGATGCGCGTCGTGAATCGTCGCGCCGTTTATCGTCAACGTTCCCGGCGACGTGTCGATGATCGAATTCGGATGCAAGGTCCCCGCGTCGAGAGCCGCGGCGACGGTGAACGGCTTGAGCGTCGAGCCCGGCTCAAAGGTGTCGATCAAGGCGCGGTTGCGCATCCGGTCGCGCCCAGTGCGGTTACGATTGTTGGGGTTATAGGTCGGCCAGTTCGCCAAGGCGAGGATTTCGCCCGTCTTGGCATCAAGCATTACCAGCGCGCCGGCCTTGGCCTTGTTCGCATCGACAGCCGTCTTGATCTCGCGAAAAGCGAGGTACTGCAGGCGACTGTCGATCGACAGCGCAAGATCACGACCTTCCTGCGGCGCGCGAATGCTCGCGACGTCTTCGACGATTTCACCGCGACGATTGATGATCACGCGCCGGCTGCCGGCTCGCCCTCCCAGCCAGGGCTGCTGCGCGAGTTCGATGCCTTCCTGCCCGACGTCGTGATCGCCCGTGAAGCCAAGGATGTGGCTCATCACTTCGCCGCCGGGGTAGTAGCGCCAGTACTCGTTTTCGTCGTGGATGCCGCTCAAGTTCATCGCGGCGATGCGCTGGGCAATTTCGGGGGCAACGGGCTTCTTCAGGTACACGAAGTCGCCCGCGCTCGCGAGCTTCTGCTTGAGCGTCGGCACCGGCATGTCGAGCATCAGCGCCAGCGCGTGCAACTGCTCGGACGTCGCGTCGACCTGATCGGGCCACGCCCAGATCGCCTTGACCGGCGTACTGATCGCGAGCGGTTCGCCGAAACGATCGACAATGCGCCCGCGATGCGCGGGCATCTCGATATCGCGGCGATAGCGCGAACTGCCCTGCTCCTGCAGAAAATCGTTATCGATACGCTGCAGATAGAGCGAGCGGCCGAGCAACCCGGCAAACAGCAGCAGCAGGATGCCGAACACCAGCGGTGCCCGTAAGCGCGGCAATGGCTGCGCTTGCTGCGTCGCGCGGCGTCCGGTAGCTCCGACTCTCATCGCGCCCCTGACTCGACGATCCTGATGTGACCCGCCGCCGGCAACTGCAGGTGCAACTGTTCGCGGGCGATCTTTTCGACGCGAGCCGGCATCGCCCAAGTCGATTGCTCGATCTGCAGCTGTCCATATTCGGTATCGTAAGCGCGCGTTTGAGCCTGCTCGCGCTCGAGTTCGAGAAACAGCTTTCTCGACCGGTGTTGCGACGTCACGAGCGACAACGCGCAAAGGACCAGCACTGCCAGCAACAGAAGATTCAATCGCGCCATGTCTAGAGCGACGCCTCGGTGCGCTCGGCGACTCGCAACGTCGCGCTACGCGAGCGAGGGTTGCGGGCAATCTCCTCGTCAGTCGCGCGAACCGCACGTCCGATCAGAACGAGCGGCGGCTGCGGCAGCGCCGCTGTCGCGATCGGTAGGCGCGCCATCCTGCTATCTCCGCCGTAAGGTTGTGAATGCCGGCGAAAGAATTGCTTCACCAGGCGATCCTCGAGCGAGTGAAAGCTGATGACGACGAATCGCCCTCGCGCGGCGAGCCGCGGCAGGACGCGCTCAAGCGCTAGCGACAATTCCTGGAGCTCCTGATTGATGAAAATCCGTATAGCCTGGAAAGTCCGCGTGGCCGGATCCTGACTCCAATCACCCCTCGCCCGCGCGCCGAGGCCTTTTGCCACGATCGTGGCCAATTGCCTCGTCCGTACGATGGGTTGGTTCGTGCGAGCCGTAACAATCGCTCTTGCAATCTGTTGAGCAAACCGTTCTTCACCATAGTCCGCGATCACTCCCTTGAGTTCGGCCACGGTTGCGTGGGCAAGCCATTCCGCCGCGCTGGTTCCGCGCGACGGGTCCATCCGCATGTCAAGCGGACCGTCGGCGCGAAGCGAAAATCCGCGTTCGGCGTCGTCGATCTGTGGGGAAGAAATGCCGAGGTCGAGCAAGACACCGTCAACGCGATCGACGCCCTCTGTGTCGAGGACTTGCGGCAGTTCCGAAAACCAGTTGCGGTGAAAAGCGAAGCGGGGATCGGTCCACGCCCGCGCGCTTCGCTCCGCCTCCGGATCGCGGTCGAGGGCAATGAGCCGGCCAGCGCGGCCAAGGGAGGACAGAATGCGCTGACTGTGCCCACCTCGACCAAATGTCGCGTCGACAATGAGGGAATCGGGTGTGATCGCCAGTGCGTCCACCGCCTCGTCGAGCAGAACGGGGACGTGGCCGCCATCGGGCATTAGAGCGAGAAGCCATCAAGCTCGGGTGGCAGGCCGCCCACAGGGAAGGCAATGGCACGGGCAGTTTGTTCCTGCCATTTGCTTTCGTCCCACAACTCGAAGCGGTTGCCTTGTCCGACCAGAACCACGCGCCGGTCCAGCATCGCGAACAGCCGCAGTGCCGGCGGGACCAGAATGCGGCCGGCGCCGTCGAGCAGCACATCGTCGGCATGACCGACGAGCAAGCGCTGAAGACTGCGGAGTTGCTCGTTGAAACTGGAGAGCGCCATCAGTCGATGCTGAATCGGCTCCCACTCGGAAAGCGGATAGAGCAACAGGCAATGCCCGGGGTCAGCGGTGAGCACCAGATGCCCTTCATCGCGCGCAGCCAGCGCGTCGCGATGCTTGGCCGGGATCGCCAGTCTCCCTTTGTTGTCCAGCGCGAGATGGGTGACACCACGAAACACCACTCCTCCTTGCCGGCATTTATTGCCGAGCGGTGGGCGCCCACTTTCACCCACTTTTTACCACCAGACGCCACTATAAGTAAAAGGTCGTGGTGGGTCAACAGAATTCCGGTTTCCGAACAACGACTTAGCTGGGTTGTTGCAGAGATTCATAATTACTTTTTGAAATAGATACTTAGCGTTGATAATCAAAGTAAAAAGGTAGAAACGATCGGTAACATGACAAATAGCTATCGAATTTGGCTGCCGTCCGCGATCGGAATCGCATATCGCGCCGGACCAATGCCATCGGCATAGAATTGGACCTTGTGCCCAGTGCCCGCGGGAAGGCATAAACCGTTACAAGTCGAGGGTCAACGCACGCCAAACATGCGCCGTTATCGAGGGGAGATGGTTCGTCGCGGCGACACATTGATGAACACGCGGAAAGCGTCGATGGGCACCAGGCAAATCGCACGCTTTTGCTGAAGGGACCGACATGCGATCAACGCAATTACCATCGCGCGTAACGACGAAGTTGATCGCCCTGCTGCTCGCTGCTGCTCTATCGAGCACGGCGGCGCGCGCGACGGAACCGACGGCGACCGTCATCGAGTACTACAACGCGGCGCTCAATCACTACTTCATCACGGCGTTTCCCGACGAAGCGGCGATGCTCGACCAAGGCGTCGTTGTACCCGGCTGGACGCGCACGGGCGTGACCTGGCACGCCTGGGCCAACGCGGGCGACAGTCCCACGGCGCTGCCGGTCTGCCGATTTTATGGTTCGCCGCTAGGTCCGAACTCGCATTTCTACACGGTGAACGCCGACGAGTGCGCGCTCGTGAAAAACGACGCCGCGTGGAGCTTCGAGGCAATCGCGTTCTATATCGATCCACCGCAAGGCGGGACTTGCGTCGCGGGGACGACGCCCGTCTATCGCAGCTTCTATCCGGGTGGCGGCCTTGCCCTGATGAACCATCGCTATCTGACCGACATGACAATGTGGGAACACATGGCAGGTTCCTCAATTCTCGAAGGCGTCGTGATGTGCGCGCCATTGTCTTCGGCGCAGGTGCAGGCCGACGCGGCGCGCTTGCTCGAACAATCCACGTTTGGGCCCAAGGACGCAGACCTCGCCCATGTTCTGTCTGTCGGCGTGCCGGCCTTTGTCGATGAACAACTCGCGTTGCCGGCAACGCAGTATCCCGCTCTGCCTTACGTTCCCGCGGGGCAGCAGGCCACCTTTTGTTCGACCGATCCCGATGCGCAATGTCCACGCGACTACTACTCGCTGTTTCTGCTGCAGAACGCTTTCTTCCAGCAGGCGATTACCAGCGACGACCAACTGCGAGAGCGAGTCGCATTCGCGCTCTCGCAGATCCTGGTGACTTCGGGCCTAGACGTCAATATCGCCTACGGCATGGCGCAGTACCAACAGATATTTCGCGACAACGCGTTCGGCAACTACGAAACCATTCTTTCTCGCGTGACCTTGTCTCCGGTGATGGGCGATTACCTGAACATGGTCAACAACGACAAGCCCAGCGCCACCGTTCAGCCCAACGAGAACTACGCGCGCGAGCTGTTGCAGCTGTTTTCGATCGGCGTCTGGACACTGAACCTGGATGGCACGCAGACACTCGACAATACGTACGCTCCGATTCCAAGCTACACGCAGGACACCGTCGAAGGTTTTGCCCACGTCTTCACCGGATGGACTTACCCGGTCATCGCCGGCGCCACGACGCATACGCATAACCCGACCAATTACCTGTCGGACATGACGCCGGTCGATGCGAATCATGACAAAGGCGCGAAGCTACTGCTGAGCGGGACAGTTCTCGCCGGAAGCCAGTCCATCGACATCGACCTGGCGAACGCTATCCACAATGTCTTCATGCATCCGAACGTCGGCCCGTTCGTCAGCAAACAGCTGATCCAGAAGCTCGTGACCGGCGACCCGACGCCACAGTATGTCGCACGCATCGCTGCGGTCTTCAACAACAATGGCCAGGGCGTTCGAGGCGACATGAAGGCCGTCGTTCGCGCGATCCTGCTCGACCCCGAGGCGCGCGGCGACATCAAACTTGATCCCTCCTACGGCAAGTTGCGCGAGCCAGTCCTGTTCGTGACTGGAGCCGCGCGGGCGCTGAACACCCAGACCGACGGCGTGTATTTCGGTCAGCAGAGCAAGTCGCTGGGACAGAATCTGTTCTACCCGCCTTCGGTCTTCAACTACTATCCGCCGACCTACGCATTGCCTGATTCGGACGTCATCGCCCCCGAGTTCGGCATCTTCAACTCGGCGACCGCGATCAATCGCTATAACTTCGCGAATGCGCTCGCTTTCGGCACCATCGCTCCACTGTCCACGTTGCCGGATGCGATAGGGACGACGCCGAGCCTGGCTCCTTTGTCGGCCGTCGCTGCAGACGCCAATGCGCTGCTCGACAAGTTGAACGCCTTGCTGCTGCATGGTGCGATGCCTGCGGCGATGCGTGCAGCGATTCTTCCGGCGATCAACGCCATCCCCGCGACTGATCCCGCAACGCGAGCGAAGACGGCCTTCTACCTCGTGGTCACTTCACCGCAATATCAAGTGGAGCGATAAGGTGAACAAACCCATGACAACAGCCATAACGACAGCCAACGCGGGCCGGCGCCGCTTTCTATCGAAGGTCGGCGCCTTGTCGGCCCTGGGGCTTGCATCGAGACTGGATCTGCTGAGGCTCATCGCCGACGCGCAGGCACAGACTGCCAGCGACTACAAGGCGCTGGTATGCGTCTTCATGTTCGGTGGAAACGACGGCAACAATACAGTGGTCCCGATGGACGCCGCAGGTTACGGACAATACGCGGCGGTGCGTCCAGTCGCGTCGGGAATCAATCTGCCGCAAGCTTCCCTGCTCCCGATTCAGCCGGCCAATACCGGGACGCCGTTCGGGCTGCACCCCGCATGTGTAGAGCTGCAAACGCTGTTCGCGCAGAATCGAATGGCGGTACTCGCTAACGTTGGCACCTTGCTGCAACCAACCACGCAGGCGCAGTACAACGCGGGCCTGCGGCCGATGTCGCTCTATTCGCACGCCGACCAGCAGGCACAGTGGCAAAGCGCGATCTCCAGTGGACCGGCAGGAACGGGCTGGGGCGGCCGCATGGCAGACAGCGTTGCCGCGCTCAACTCCGCCAACTTTCCCGTCGTGACTTCACTCGCAGGGACAGTGTTGTTTACGACCGGAACGGCGGCGTTGCCGCTGACGATTCCAGCCACAGGCTCGTTCGCACTGTCCGGCTTCGGCAGCAGCAATGCAGCGACCGCGCGCCTTGCCGCCGTCCGCCAATTGCTCGCACAGAATTCGGGTCAGATGCTGGTCGACGCCACGAGCGAAATCGGCGCGCAGGCCTTGGCTCTCTCCGCCACGGTCAACCCGATCCTTACCGGCACCACATCGGCGATCGCGCCGTTGTTCGCGAACGTCAAGACGAATACCGGTAACCAGTTGCTGCAGGTCGCGAAAATGATCGAAGCCCGAGCAATAACAGGAGCCAAGCGGCAGATCTTTTTCGTTCAACTCGGCAGCTTCGACACCCACGGCGACCAGCTCAATCGGCAACAGGCGCTGTTCGCGGAACTCTCTCCTGCGTTGAAAGCCTTTTACGATGCGACGGTTGCGCTCGGAGTGTCGGCACAGGTCACGACGTTCACGCTGTCGGACTTTGGCAGGACCTTCCAACCAGCATCCGGCGGCGGCACCGACCACGCCTGGGGGAATCATCAATTCATCATCGGCGATGCCGTCGGCGGAGGACGTTTCTATGGGCAATATCCGCAGCTCGTCCTCGGCGGGCCCAGTGACGCTGAAAAGGAAGGACGATGGTTGCCATCGTGCGCAGTCGATCAATACGGCGCGACGCTGGCGCGCTGGTTCGGCGTGATGCCGTCAGATCTGAATGCCGTGTTTCCGAATCTGTCGAAATTCTCCGTGAGCGACCTGGGGTTCATGGGCTAGAACCTGGCCTCGCCCCTTGCGCTTACTCCGCCTGGGAGCAAAGGGAGCCCGGAAACACGCAGCGCACCGCGCGCGGCGTTGCTTGACGCGTCCCGCGCGCTGCGGCTACGCTGGGACCGGTTGGGTGTTTGTTCGCGTCCCTGCGCTGTTCCCGTTCCCGGTTCATCCGCGCTGTGCTTGGGAGTTCCGCTCGCGCGGTTCATAAGTCCCTGCCCGCTGGCGCCGCACCTCTCGTGTCATTGCGCCACGAGCCGCAACGCGAATCTTTCGAAAGCTTTGTCGACGCGCAGCTTGCGGCCTGGAAATGAAATCGTCGATATCCGCTCACTGCCGATTCTGGCTGGTCCTGATACTGGTCAGCGCGGCGCCATGCTTCGCCGACGAGGTCGCGACTCCCGCATACACGCTCGAGGTCGTCGCGCCGTCGCCGGTCAAGGAAGCGGTGCTGCAGAGTCTCGACCTGACACGCTGGCAGTCCTACACAGGTATCACGCCGGAGTTTTTCGAACTGCTGCTCGCTGAAGCTCGTACGCAGGCACGCGGCGCGGCCGAGACCGAGGGATATTTCTCCGCGAAAATCGACAGCGATGTCGACAAGTCGACTACGCCGATGACCGTGCGAATACGCATCGAGCTTGGTCAGCCGACGATGGTCACCGCAGGTTTCGCTCACCGTGACAGGAGAGGCAACGCAGACACCCGCCGGCGCTGCGCAGATCAGTGCCCTGAAGTCGGCATGGTCGTTGCCGACCGGAACGATATTCCGCCAGGCAGCGTGGGCGGCGGCCAAGAATTCGGCCGTTCGGGCGCTGAGCCGTCGATCGCTACGCCGCTGCGCGGCTGACGGAAAGCCACGCGACGATCGATCCTGAAACCCGCACGGCGCAACTGACCGTCAGCATCGATAGCGGACCTCCGTTCGACTTCGGCCAACTGGAAATATCGGGTCTTGCAGGATTACACGCAGGCGCTGGTGCAGAACCTCACGACGTTCCGTCCGGGTGATCCGTATTCGGCAGAGCGGCTCGATACATTTGTCCGGCGTCTCAATGGATCGGGATACTTCTCAAGTGCGGAAGCGACGATAAGCACGGATCCCGCGGCCGCGCCTGCAGCGCCGGTGCGCGTGCGAGTCATCGAAGCGCCGCGGCGAAAAATCAGCACCGGCATCGGCTTTTCCACCGACACGCTCTATCGAGGCCAGCTCACCTACGACACGACGCTGGTCGATCGCAACGCTTTGCGAGTGCGCACGGACCTCGACATCGAGTCGAAAATTCAGAGCGCGACGCTACGACTGCGTCCAGCGCCGTCGACGCCACTGTACGCCGACGGTTACAGCACCATTTTTGCCCACACCGATATTTCGGGCCTGCGCACCGACGAAGGGACGCTCGATTGGACTCGCAAGAGTTCCAACGAACGTAACCAGACAACGTATCTGATCGGCGCCTACGCTTCGAGACAGATACCAAGCGGCGCAGTATCGGCCGACGCGCACGCATTGTATTTCGAGTATGGCCGAACCTGGCGCAACGTCGACAACCTGCTGACGCCGGGACGCGGGAACATACTGAACCTGCAGATCGGCGTCGCGCCGCCGGGTGCATCCACGACCGGTTTTGCCCGCGGCATCGCGCAATTCGCCCAGTGGATTCCGCTAAATGCGGCGACCGACCTCGTGCTGAAGGCCGAGGCAGGCGCGGTCTCGGCCAAACTCGCGCAGGACGTGCCGATACAGCTTCTGTTTCGGACTGGAGGAGACACGACCGTGCGCGGCTACGAATATCAGAGCCTGGGTCCTCGCGTCGGCGATGCCACTGTAGGAGGCAAGTATTACGCGTTGGCGAGCGTGGAAGTCGTTCGGTGGGTCGCCCCCTCATGGGGAGTCGCGATTTTCGTCGACGCCGGCAATGCGGCCGACAACGCGCGCGATCTTTCGCCGGCGCTCGGCTACGGTGTCGGTGCGCGCTTGCGCACACCCATTGGTCCGTTTCGTCTTGACGTCGCCTACGGTCAGGAGACGCACGGCGTGCGCTTGCACCTTTCGGTCGGACTCTCGTTCTGATGCGCATCCGCCGATCTCTTGCAGTTGCGCTGCTCGCAGCTACCGCGGTCGGACTCGCGCTGATCGTCGCTGCGTTGTGGCTGCTGACCAGCGACAGCGCACTGCGCTGGGTGGCCGGCGAACTCACCTCGCGCAGTGAGGGCAGACTCGTGCTCGATGGCGTGACCGGGTCTCTCGGCAGCGCAATGCATATCGCGCACTTAAGTTACTCCGACGCGGATTTGACGTTGACGGCCGACGACGTAAGCATCGATTGGTCGCCACGCGCACTGCTGAGCAAGTCGGTCATCATCAATGGCCTCTCTGCCGCGCGCATCGAAGTTACCGCGAAGCCCGGCGGCGGCGCCAGCGCACTTCCCGCGTCGCTGGCGATTGCCTGGTCGATCGACATCGGGCGCGCCGACATCGGCACCATCGACATCGTCAGCGGCCCCAACCGATGGCGGATTTCGCAAGTGGCTTTTCGCTATTCCGGAGGCCCGGATCGTCACGAACTCCGGGATCTCGCCCTCGATAGCCCATGGGGTTCGCTGCGCGGCACACTCGGCGTCGCCTCGAGTCGGCCTTTCGCCGTCGATGGCAACATTGCATTCAATGCCGGGCCGCAACTGAAGCAAGCGCAGGGAACACTGGCCGTAGGCGGCGACTTGGCGATGCTTAAGCTGACTGCCGACGCCGTCGCGATGGACGCGCGCGCTGCGGGCAACGCGAGTGTCGCGCCGTTCGATTCGCAGTGGATGCACGGTGCCGATCTCAAGATAACCGGCCTCGACCTCGCGCGTTTCGACGCTGCTCTTCCTTCGACGGCACTGAGCGGCTCCGTCGATCAAATCAGTGTTGCCGGTGATCGCTTCCAGGGACGCATCAAGGTGGATAACGCGCGCGCCGGACCCTGGTCCGACGGGAAGATGCCGATTGTCGCGCTGTCGTCGACGTGGACTTTCAAACCCGGGAATATCGAACTCGGCGGCATAGAAGCCACCCTCACTGAAGGTGGACGCGCAGCTGGCGACGCGCGCTTCGGCACCGATGTCGTGCAATGGAATCTTGCGCTCGCCGGCATCGACCTCCATGGCGTCGTGACCGAATTGAGGCCGACGCATCTGGCTGGGGCGGTAACGGGCAGGCTTGATCTCGCGACGCCCGAACTCACGGGTAACGCGTCCGGGCGACTCGAGCAGGCCGGCATTTCCGTGGCCTTCGACGCTGCGTTGCACGACGGGAACATCGATCTTCGCCGCTTCGTCGCTCGCGCGCACGGTGGCACGCTGGAAGGTACGGCCACGCTGGCGATGAAAGGGCAGCGCGCGTTTGCGATACAGGCTCGGGCGACTGCGCTCGATCCCTCGCAATTCGGCGAATACCCCGCAGTGTCGCTTTTCGGGACTGTCGACGCGCACGGCGCGCTCGAGCCTCATTGGTCATCCGCGATCGACTTCAAGCTCGCCCCTGAGAGCGAACTTCGAGGACGCCACTTCGCCGGAGAAGGTAGCCTTGCATTGTCCGCGTCACGTGTGCACGACGCAAAACTCGATCTCGCCTTCGCCGACGATCATCTGCGCCTTTCGGGAGACTTTGGTGGCGCTGGCGACCAGATCAACTTCGTGCTCGATGCGCCGAATCTCGCTGCAATCGATGCGCGCATTGCGGGGCGCCTGCGCGCATCGGGACGATTGAGCGGGACTGTTCAACGGCCCGGACTCGTTTTTGACGCCAGCGGCGAAGCGCTGCGATTCGGCGAGCAATACTCGGCCGCAACGCTGGCGGCAAGCGGCGAAATCGGCAGCGGCGCGGGATTCGAAGGCGATCGGCAGGTGAAGATCAAATTGGATGGCACCGCCCTGCACGTCGACACTTTGACGCTGCGCAGCGCGCATGCCGACATCGATGGGACGATTGGTCATCACCTTGCATCGGTCGCGCTCGCCGGCGGAGAAGCGGCCACACCATTCGATTTGAACGCGCGCGCCGAAGGAGGTTGGTCAAGATCGCTCGATGGCGGCGGATGGTCCGGCAAAGTGCTATCGCTCGAAGGTCATGGGACCTATCCGTTGTCGCTGGCCGCGCCCGCGCAACTGGAGGCAAGGAAACAGCGCATTGAGCTCATCGGCGCGCGAGGGACGCTGGCGGGAGGGCACTTCGACGTCGACGAATTGCACTGGGAACATGGAAGATTGGCGAGTCGCGGCTCGTTTACTGCGCTGCCGGCAAAGCCGCTGCTCGAACTGGCGGGCGCCCGCACGCGGTTCGCATCGACGCTGACCCTCGGTGGACACTGGTCGATTACGGCGACGCCTCGTCTCAATGGAACGCTTGTCGTTTCCCGCGAAAGCGGGGACCTCGCGCCAATCGATTCGCCGCAATTGCTGCTAGGCCTCTCTCAGGCCGACCTGAACGCGGACTTCGTCGAAGATCGCGTACACGCAACGCTCATAGCTCGCTCACGCTACGCGAATATCGACATAGCCGCCGATCTCGCCGCGACTGCGCAGCCCGGCAGCGCCTTCGGCGAAGGAGCCCCTTTGCAACTGTCGGCACACTTCGACGCGGCGTCGCTGCGCGAATTGCAGGCATTGGCGGGAACGACGGCATTGATCGATGGGCAGATCCGCGCCGATCTTACCGGTCACGGCACGCTCGAGCGCGTTCACTTCTCGGGCACGATAGAAGGTGACTCGCTCAAGCTCGAAGCCCCGCAGTACGGCGTCTATCTCAAGGATGGGCGGCTGCGCGCGACGCTTGCCGAAGACGCGGTCACGCTGGGGGAATTGTCCTTTGCTGCCCGCACGGGCAGTTTTGTTGCCAGTGGCACCCTGCCCGCTGCAGGCAAGGGCGACATCGCAGGAGCGCAGTTGACATGGAAAGCCGACAAGCTTGCGCTTATTCGACCGTCCCGATACCAAATTGACGATCTCAGGATCGGGCACCCTCGCGTTGAAGGACAAGGCCGTCGTCCTCGCGGGCGCGATCAAAGCGGACGAAGGCTATTTCGAGTTTCAGCCTTCCGCCGCCGCCGTGCTCGGTGACGATGTCGTGGTACGTGGGCGCGGCGCGTGGCGCGGACCGACCAGAGCGCCTCGCCGCCCAGCGCATTCCGTTCGCCGTCGACCTCACGCTCGACTTCGGCGATCATCTGCGCTTCGTCGGTGAGGGGTTCAATACCAACCTTACCGGCAAGCTGGCGCTGCAAACGACCGCAGATCGCCAACTCGTTGCCAATGGAACCATCCGCGCGGTGCGTGGTACCTACACCTCATTCGGCCAGGTGCTCTCGATCGAGCGCGCCCAATTGATCTTCACGGGACCACTCGACAACCCGGGCCTCAATGTATTCGCGGTGCGCAAGAATCTGGCAGTCGAGGCCGGTGTAGAGATTACCGGAACTGTGCGCGTGCCCAATGTGCAACTGACATCGAACCCGCCCGTGCCCGACAATGAAAAACTCGCGTGGCTGGTTCTCGGGCACGGCCTCGACAGCACCAGCGGCACCGACTCCGCAGTACTGCAGGCGGCGCTCGCGGCGCTCGGAGGACAGAACAGCGCGCCGATCGGACAGCGTGTCGCCCGCAATTTTGGTATCGACGACATCAGTTTTCGCACGACCGGCGTGAGTTCGTCGCGCACATCGACCGGAACCGGCACAGGAAATCAAGTCATCGCATTCAGCAAGCGATTGACCGACAAGCTCTCATTGGTTTATGAGCAGGGCCTCTCGGTGGCAAACAATGCGCTAAAGATAGAGTACGTGCTATCGCGCAATGTCACGATTCGCGTCGAAGCCGGTGCCGTCAGCGGCATAGGAATTTACTACAGCAAATCGTACCGCTAGGTGGCGCGCCCGACAGGAGTCGAACCTGTGACCTTTGGCTTCGGAAACCAACACTCTATCCAACTGAGCTACGGGCGCGCGGACTTCGATTTTACCCGCTGAGCATAGGAGCGTCTATCGGATGTCTCCAGCAACTTCGGGTTCCCGCACTCGGCTTCCGGCTGAAGCATGGCCCGGCTATAATGCGCTGCGCTGTCTACCGAGCGCGTAACTCAGAAATTGCTGCGACCGACGCTCACAGCGGCGCCATCGGTCCTGAGGCACCAACCCGTTGCAGACAACGGGACTGCCGAATAATCGAACTGACTATTGTCCGGGAACAATATGAGCGACGAACACACGTCACCGATCAAGACACCCAAGCAACTGCTCATCGTCCTCCTGGCGGCGTTTGCGGTGCCGATCAGTTTGTTCATTCTGTTGTCGCAGCTCGTCACGGGTCTTTCTCGCCAAAGTGTCGGGGAGTCGCAGGATGACGTGCTCGCACGCATCAAGCCGGTCGGCGAACTCACCTTGGCGAAGGCAGCGACTGCCGGCGGCAGCATGAGCGGCGAGGCCGTTTTCCAAAGCACCTGCAAGACTTGTCACGAGCCGGGACTAGTCGGCGCGCCGAAGGTCGGAGATGCGGCGTCGTGGGGACCTTCGATCAAGAAGGGCTACGACGTTCTGCTCCAGCACGCGCTGAACGGATTTCAGGAGCCGGGGAAAGTGATGCCGCCTAGAGGCGGTAACACCAACCTGAGCGACATCGAGGTTGCGCGTGCCGTGGTGTATATGGCGAACAAGTCAGGGGCGAGTTTCAAGGAACCCGCGTCTCCCGCGCCCGCTGCCGCAACCGCGACGATCGCCGCAACGCCTGCGGCCGCGCTGCCGGCCACCGGCGCCGCGACCGCCGCGCCCGCCGCGCCTGCCTCATCCGCAGTCGCGCACCCGCCTCGGCAGCCGCAGTCGTTCCTGCCAACGCTGGCAAGACGCTCGACCTGGCAGCCGCCGAAAACTTGATGAAAAAGGATGCCTGTGCCGCGTGTCACTCAGTCGACAAGCGCATCGTCGGACCAGCCTATCGCGACGTCGCCGCTAAGTATCGCAACGACAAGGACGCGTTGACGAAACTCACCCAGAAGGTCAAGAGCGGAGGCGGAGGCGTGTGGGGACCCATAGCGATGCCCCCGAATGCGCAGGTGCCCGACGAAGATATCAAGCAACTGGTGAGCTGGATTCTTACGCTGAAATAAACTCAACCGCGAGAAGTCAACCGCGAGTCGAGTTCAGCGCGCGAGCATCGCGCGCAGTTGTTTCAATCGAGCGTTGCCCGCTTCCTTTTCTCGCGCCGCGTCTGCGGGCTCCAGCGGAACGTCCGCATGCCGGAGATCCTCCTGCACGAGTTCGCCGATGAATCGCGACGGTTCGCCGTGCTTCCACTCGCCCGCACGTTGCCGACGCCGGCACCATGAAAGCTGGATGCTCTGCTGCGCGCGGGTGATTCCGACATACATCAGGCGTCGCTCTTCGTCGATATTCCCCGCCGCAATTGCTTCACGATGCGGCAGGATTCCCTCTTCCATCCCGACCAGGAAAACATGGGCGAACTCGAGTCCTTTGGCCGCGTGCAACGTTGAAAGTCGAACGGCGTCAGGATCCTTCGCTTCCTGACCTTCAAGCATGGTTATCAGCGCGATCGTTTGCGTCAGTTCGAGCAGGTTGCTGTTCTCGTTTTCACCTTTCTTCGACAGCCAGCCGACGAAATCGCCCACGCTGTCCCAGCGGGCCTGCGCCTGCTTCTTGTCGAGGTTCGTGAACAAATAATCCTCGTAGCCGATGTTCTTCAGGAGTTCGTCGAGCAAGCGTCCCGCAGGTTCACGTTCGGCGCGATAGCGAAGCCCGTTGACCATCGAGCAGAACTCGGTCAGCGCGTCGCGCTGGCGCGCCGGCAGTTCCGCGGCAAGCGTTTCGTCGTAAACCGCGGCGAACATGCTCCCGGAGCGCGCCGCACTCCGACCCAGCTTGTCCAGCGTTTGTGCGCCCACGCCCCGCTTCGGCGTGGTAACGGCGCGCACGAACGCCGGGTCGTCGTCATCGTTCGCGATCAGACGCAGGTACGCAATCAGATCGCGGATTTCAACGCGCTCGAACCACGACTGGCCGCCGCTGACGATATAGGGAATGTTTTGCGCGCGAAAGGCCTGCTCGAACGCCCGCGCCTGGTGATTGCCGCGGTACAGGACGGCGAAGTCTGCATACCGGCTTCGATGTTCGAAACGCTGCGCGACGATGCGACGAGCGACGCCTTCGGCTTCAGCATCATCGTCGGCGGCCGGAGTCACATGGATGGGCGCGCCGAGTCCCAGTTCGCTCCATAGTTTCTTTTCGAATAGCTTGGGATTGTTCGCGATTAGCGCGTTGGCCGAGCGCAAGATGCGGACCGCTGAGCGATAGTTCTGTTCGAGCTTGATGACATGCAGCGCGGGAAAGTCGCGTGGCAACTGTTCGAGATTGGCGATCGTCGCGCCGCGCCAGCCGTAGATTGCCTGATCGTCGTCGCCGACTGCGGTAAACGCCGCGCGCGTTCCGGTCAGAAGTTTCAGTAAGCGATATTGCGAGGGGTTCGTATCCTGATACTCGTCGATCAGCAGATAGTCGAATTTGTCGCGCCAGCGCGCAAGGGCGGATTTGTCGCCGCCAAGCGCCGCGACCGGCAAAGCGATCAGGTCATCAAAATCGACGGCTTGATAGGCGCGTAACGCATCGTCGTATCGGGCGTATGCCCCCGCAGCGGCGCTTTCGGTTTCGTCTGTGGCGGCAGCGAGTGCCTGTACAGGTGCGATCAATGCGTTTTTCCAGGCGCTGATTTGCCATTGTGTCTTTCGCACGCGCGCGCGGTCAGTCGTGCCAAGCAGCTCGGCAACGATCGGTTCGATATCGCCAGGATCAAGAATCGAAAAACGCGATGAAAGGCCCAGCGCAGCGCGCCTCGCTGCGCAGGATCTTGAGACCAACGCATGGAAGGTGCAGATGGTAGGGTTCATCGTCGGCGCCGCCGACGGTGATTCGCGCGAGTACCGCCGCGCGTCGCCGCAGCGTCCATTGGAACAAGTGCCGTGGCGCGGTCACGCATTTCGCGCGCGGCCTTGTTGGTAAAAGTGATTGCTGCGATCCGCTCGGGCGCGATTCCCGTCTCGATCAGATGGGCGATCTTGGCAGTGATTACCCGGGTCTTGCCGCTCCCGGCGCCGGCGAGGACTAACAATGGCCCATCGAGATAGCGCACGGCTGCACGTTGCGCTTGATTCAGAGGAAATTTCACTTTGGTGCCGATGCTAGAATGCGTGTGGCAGAGTTGGTCTAAAGAGTCCGTCCTTTCACCGATTCTAACAACGAGTCCTCGCTTGACAGCGCAGAATCTTCGTCTTTAGTCATGCGTCACTCATGAGTCACTATGTCGTCGGCGACATCCAAGGTTGTTACGCGGAGTTCCAGCAACTTCTGGACTTGATCGCGTTTGATCCGGCCCGCGATCGGTTGTGGCTGGTCGGCGACCTGGTCAACCGCGGACCTGATTCACTAGCCGTGCTGCGCACTGTCATGAACTTCGGAGACGCCGCGGTAACGGTACTCGGCAATCACGATTTTCATCTGCTGACGGTCGCTGCCGGTCATCGTCGCCCGCATCGCAGCGACACGCTGACGCCCATCCTCACCGCACCCGATCGCGACGAGTTGCTGGCGTGGTTACGTCACCGGCCATTGGTCGTGCGCGATGGTGACTTGCTGATGGTGCACGCCGGACTGCTGCCATCCTGGACCACGGCGACGGCGCTGATGCTCTCGCGCGAAGTCGAAGCGATCCTCGCGTCCGACGATCACGATGATTTCCTGCGCCACCTCTATGGCGACCGGCCGGCGCGCTGGGACGATCAACTGACTGGCTACGATCGCTTGCGAGTCGTCGTTAACGCCTGCACGCGGCTGCGCTTTTGCGCCATCGACGACACGATGGATTTCGCCGAAAAACGCGGCCCTGCGCATACGCCCGCTGGCTTCCTGCCGTGGTTTTCGCACGCCGAACGACGATCAGCCGATGCAACCATCCTTTGTGGACATTGGTCGACTCTGGATCTGATGCTGGCGCCGAACGTGCTGATGCTTGACTCGGGTTGCCTCTGGGGCGGTGTGCTGACCGCTGTCAGGCTCGACGACCGTCGCGTGTTTCAGGTTCCTAGCCGCGCACCACCGTCGCCAAAGCCTGTCGAATAGCGACCTCGGCCTCGCGTGCGAGCTCGCGTCGATGCCGTCCGAGCGCCGGCAACGCGCGTAACACGCTCAACTGCACGATCAGCGCGCGCGCGCCGAGGACATTCCAGAGTGAAGCCATGAAGCTGGTGTCGCCGACGTAGGCGGGCGCATCGCTGCGTACGCCGTCGGTTCGCCAATAGCGAATCGCTACCGGCTGGAGCTGGCCACGTGCATCGATGACCGGCTGCAGCAAAGACGCGTGAAACGGCAACACGGTCTCGCCGTCGGTTGTCGTGCCTTCGGGAAAGATTGCGATTGTGTCGCCAGCCGCCAGCGCGTCCCGCGCCTGCTCGTTGACGCGATGCGCGTCGCGCCTGCGTTCGCGCTCGATGAACAGGGTCCCGCAACCTGCGATGAGTTGGCCCGCCGCCGGCCAGCGTTTGAGCTCAGCTTTGGCGATGAAGCGGGAAGGCTGCAACGCATTGAGTACAAAGATGTCGAGCCAGGAAATATGGTTGGCCACGATCAGCAAGTTGCCGTGCAAACCGCCGGGCATAAGACCGTCGACTTGCAGTTCGACACGCAGCATCATGAGCAACCGCCGGCTCCAGCGGCCAATGAGCCGCTGCCGTCGTTGCAGCGTCGCGAACGGAAACACCAAGCTGGTCGTCGCGAGTCCTTCCAGCAGATGTACGCAAAGACGAAAGGCCCGGTACAGGCGGATTGGTGTCGGCGTCGGTACAGGGGGATTGGCTGCGACGTGCGGCGGCTGGCAACAAGCGTCTACCAAAGCGCTCCACCAAAATGTTGCGCGTACATTTGTGCAATCTGGTCGCGCTGCACGTTGTGGTTCTGAGCACCACGCGATGCGATCTTCAGCGATCCCAGCAGCGATGCGAGCCGGCCGGTCCGCAACCAGTCCCATTTGTTCGCAATACCGTAGAGGAGTCCCGCGCGGTAGGCGTCGCCGCAGCCGGTAGGGTCGACGACGGCCGAGGCCGGCACGGCAGGCACGTCGATGATTTCGCCGCGGCAGTAAATGCGCGAGCCGTCGCCGCCTTGGGTGACGACCAGGGCCTCCACACGAGAAGCGATGTCGGACATCGGCAGTCCCGTGCGCTCGGTGAGCAGCCGTCCCTCGTAGTCGTTGACCGCAACATAATCGGCCGCGTCGACCATTTCCAGCAACTCGCTGCCTGAGAAAAGCGGAAGGCCCTGGCCAGGATCGAACATGAAGGGAATGCCTGCGGCAGCGAACCCGCGCACGTGCGACATCATCCCTTCCTTGCCATCAGGCGCGACGATTCCCAGCTCGATGCCCTCGACGTCGCTCACATGATTCAGATGCGATTGATTCATCGCTCCAGGATGGAATGCCGTGATCTGATTGTCGTCGAGGTCGGTGATGATGAACGCCTGCGCCGAAAACGTATCCGGCACCGTGCGCATTCCTTCGTGGGCGATTCCGAGTGCAGTGAACCGTTCGGCGAACGCCCCGCCGTCCTCTCCGACTGTCGCCATGACCACCGGCTCGCCACCGATCGCCTTGAGGTTGTACGCAATATTGCCTGAACAGCCGCCCCACTCCTGACGCATTTGGCCGATCTGAAACGACACCGAGAGCATGTGCGTTTGCTCCGGCAGGATGTGTCGGGCGAAGCGATCGGGAAACACCATGATAGTGTCGCGAGCGAGCGAGCCGCAGATCAGCGTGCGAGGAGATCTCATTGGGAAGGGAAGTAGTTGATGGCTTTGGGGACGACGCGGGCAAGACCGTCAGCGCGAAACCCGCGCCGACCTTCGCGCCAGTTTCAGGATTCGCGCCCGATTTCGCGGACGATGAACTGCTGTCGGCGTGATACCGGCAACGCTTCGCTTACGCCGCGCAGGAGCACCTCCCAGTGGGCGTCGCCATCGGCGCTGACGCGGCGCTCGAAGCCACGAATCGCATCGCGCGCGACCAGGCAGTTGCGATGGACCCGCACGAAACGGGAGCCGAATTCCTCTTCCAGCCGCGTCAACGATTCTTCGAGGAGCAATTCGCGCTCAGCAGTACGTATCGTGATGTATTTGAGTTCGGCCTTGAGGTAGATGACTTCCTCGATCGCAACCAGCACGACGCGCGAACGCTCCGTCACCGAAAGGAAGCGCCGCGCCGAGGACGGCAGCTTGTCGAGCTTGTTGTCCGAAAGCGGACGCAGCCGCGGTACTTGTTGCAGCGCCGCCAGCAAGCGTTGCACGCGAACCGGCTTGACCAGATAGTCAACCGCGTGGACTTCGAACGCGGCGATCGCATGCTCATGATACGCGGTGGTGAAGATGAGCACCGGCGGCACGGCAAGCTTGAGCAGGTGTCGAGCCAGTTCAATCCCATCCATGTCCGGCATGTGAATGTCGGTCAGCACCAGGTCGGCCGGGCTGCTGCCGAGCAGGTTCAACGCCTCCCTTCCACTGGCCGCTTCGCCGACGACAACGAGCGGCAAGGCGCTCGCGCAGTCGTCGAGCAGTTCGCGCAATCGGCGCCGCGCCGGAGCTTCGTCGTCGACGATCAGGACTTTAAGCGGCGCTTCAGCCATGGTTCGTCATAGTGAGCTATCGGCCGGCTGAGGCGCGGCTACAGTGCGATACGGCATGCGGATATGCACCTCGTAAGTATCCTTGCTCGTCCGATTTTCCAGCGAGGCCTCGGCATCGAAGTGCAACGCCAGACGCTCGCGGATGTTGGCTATCGCCATCTTGTTGCCGCCCTGGCGATGATGATTCGCCTTGAATGGGTTGCGCAGGATCGCATGGACTTCGCCTCGACGCAAAAAGATATTGATCGCGATTACCCCCGGCGCACTGGACGGCTCGATGCCATGATAGACCGCGTTCTCCAGCAGCGGCTGCAATACCAGCGGCGGTACCAGCGCATCCCCGGGCATGTTGTCGACGTGCCATTCTATTTGCAGGCGCTCGCCCAGGCGCAGCTGCTCCAAGTCGAGATAGTGGCGGCAGAGCTCCACCTCGTTGGCAAGCGGCGCCAGCTGTCGATTGTCGCGCATCAGCACGCGAAACAGGTCCGCAAGGTCCTCGAGCGCGGTCTCGGCACGGCGGGGGTCGCTTCGCATCTGCGACAGCACCGCGGTGAGGCTGTTGAACAGAAAATGCGGCCGTATGCGCGCCTGCAGCGCTTGCAGCCGGGCCTCGGTGATCGCGGGTGAAAGCGCCCTCGCCCGCAACTGAAAATAGAAGAGCAGCAGTATCGCAGCCAGCAGCGAGAAGACGATGTCGCGCAGCATCGCATTGGTGCTTATGTCGGGAACAAAGGCCGCGAGTGCCGTGTTGAATGCCAACGCCACCGCCAGCGTGATCAGATAGCACGGCAGGAGCCCCCGTATCGTACGGAAGTTCTTCGAGCCACGGCGCGGCAAGATAGAACACCAGAATCTGCAGCAGAAGCTGCGGCTCGACGATCGAAAGCATGTCCATCCAGGTACTCGCAACCGCGCCCCACTGCGGTTCGCGGACCAATGCTGCAACCAAGGTCAGCGCATTCACCGCGAGCAGGATTCTCAAAACCGTGCCGAGATTGCGCAGTTCCGGGAGCGCGAGAGGGACGTCGTTTTGATTTATACTAGAACGCATTATTTATCCCGCCGGACACCGCTGACGACACTTCAACGTGCGCCGCGGAACCGAACAGGTTACCGCCCGGCTATTGTGCGGAAGACACCCGGGTGAGGCAAGCATGCCAGTCAACGAGTCCGATTCCGATGCGCAGGTCGCGCAAGGCTGGTCCGGGCGCTTCAGCGAGCCCGTTGCCGATCTGGTCAAGCGCTACACCGCATCGATAGACTTCGATCGCCGTCTCGCCGCTGTCGATATTGCGGGTTCGCTGGCGCATGCGCGGATGCTCGCCGCGGTGGGCGTGCTTTCGTCCACGGATCTCGCTGCGATCGAAAACGGCATGGCGACCATCCGCGGCGAAATCGAACGCAACGAGTTCGTCTGGTCGCTCGATCTCGAAGATGTCCATCTGAATATCGAAAAGCGACTGACCGAGCTGGTCGGCGACGCGGGCAAGCGACTGCATACGGGGCGTTCGCGCAACGACCAGGTCGCTACCGATCTTCGGCTTGTACGTGCGCGGCGCACTCGACGATATCGCGCAGCGCATCGTTGCGCTCCGTCGCGCGCTTCTCGACCTCGCCGAAAAGAACGCCGCGACCATCATGCCCGGATTCACCCACTTGCAGGTCGCGCAACCGGTCACTTTCGGCCATCACCTGCTGGCCTACGACTCGATGCTGGCGCGCGATGGCGAGCGCCTGGTGGATTGCCGCAAGCGGGTCAATTATCTTCCGCTGGGTAGCGCGGCGCTGGCCGGAACGAGTTTTCCGATCGACCGCCAGCGCGTCGCGCGCGAACTGGGATTCGAGGCCCTCACGGCAATTCGCTGGACGCAGTGTCGGACCGGGATTTCGCGATCGAGTTTGCGGCGGCAGCTGCGATCCTGATGATGCATTTATCGCGCTTCGCCGAGGAACTGGTGCTTTGGTCGAGTCCGCGCTTCGGCTTTATCCGTCTCGCCGATCGTTTCTGCACCGGCAGCTCGATCATGCCGCAGAAAAAAAATCCCGACGTGCCCGAGCTCGTTCGCGGCAAGAGTGGTCGCGTATTCGGCCACCTGGTGTCGCTGCTGACGCTGATGAAGGCGCAGCCCCTCGCCTACAACAAGGACAATCAGGAAGACAAGGTACCGATCTTCGACATCGTGGATACCTTGCCCCCTACCTTGACCATTCTCGTCGATCTGGTCGCCACGGGATCGACGTCAACGCGCGAGCGCATGCGTGACGCGGCGCTCGAGGGCTACGCTACCGCGACGGACCTTGCCGATTACCTGGTCAAGAAGGGGCTGCCTTTCGCGACGCGCATGAGGCGGTTGCGCTCGCGGTTCGCCACGCCGAATCGAAGCAATCTGACCTCGCAGCTCTCACGCTGCACCGATCTGCGTCGGTTCTCGCCTTTGATCAGCGACGACGTTTTCGCGGTCCTGACGCTCGAAGGCTCGGTCGCCAGCCGAGACCACCCGGGCGGGACCGCGCCGAATCAGGTACGAGCCGCAATACGCGTCGCGCGAGCGGCGCTCGCCGGTTTAAGACGTTGACGCCACGCAGGCGTTGCGGCGGCCCGGCAAACATAGGCAGCAAGGAGTGAACATGCAAAAGAAGAAAGTGGCGTTTCTCGGATTGGGTGTCATGGGATTTCCGATGGCCGGCCATCTGGCGCAAGCCGGCTACGGAATCGTCGTTTACAACCGCAACGCCTGCGAAGGCGACGCAGTGGGTCGCGAAATTCGGGGCGAGTGGCGGGACCAGTGCCCCGACTCCGGCGGCGGCCGCCGCTGCCGCGGACATCGTTCTGATGTGCGTCGGCAACGACGATGACGTGCGCGCCGTGGCGATGGGTACCGGCGGCGCGCTGGCGGCGATGCATGCGCAGAGCATCCTTGTCGACCATACCACTGCATCCGCGACCGTCGCACGTGAAGTCCACAAGGCTGCGCTTGCGCCGCGGTATAGGTTTTCTCGATGCGCCCGTATCGGGAGGTCAGGCGGGTGCGGAAAACGGAAAATTGACGATCATGGTCGGCGGCGACGCCGACGTCTACGCAAGCGCCGAGCCCGTCCTCGCGACCTATGCGCGCGCCGTCACATTGATGGGTGGGCCCGGCTCTGGACAGCTCACCAAGATGGTCAATCAGATCTGCATTGCCAGCCTGGTCCAAGGCTTGTCAGAAGGGATCAACTTCGCGATGCGCGCCGGGCTCGATCCCGAGCGCGTCCTCGAGGTCATCGGCAAGGGAGCCGCACAGTCGTGGCAAATGGATAACCGCGGCAAGACGATGGCCGCTGACCAGTTCAATTTCGGCTTTGCCGTGGACTGGATGCGCAAGGATTTGTCGATCTGCCTCGCCGAAGCTCGCGTCAATGGCGCGGCGCTGCCGGTAAGCGCGATCGTCGATCAGTTCTATGCCCGAATACAGGCCCAGGGCGGCGGGCGCTGGGACACCTCAAGTCTGATCCGCTTGCTGCGCGACAAGCCCTGAAGGACCGCGACGCCGAGCAATCGAGTCTCCGCGCTTAGCGCGGCGCGGTTCGTTCAGGCGGGCACCAGCGTGGCTTTGTTGAGGATAATCTCGAAGCTGATCTCGGCCGTCTTGGCCAGCATGATCGTCGCCGAGCAGTATTTCTCTTTGGATAATTTGACCGCGCGCTCGACCTGCGCGGCGCTAAGACCCGCACCGTCGATTCGATAGACGAAGTGGATGTGGGTGAATACCTTGGGCTCCTCGGGAGCACGCTTGGCTTCCGCCTCCACGACGCAGTCCGTTACGGGCTGCCGCGCCTTTTTCAGGATCCAGATTACGTCGAAAGCGGTACATGCTGCGGTGCCAGCAAGTACGAGTTCCATCGGTCGCATTCCGATGTTACGGCCACCTGATTCGGGCGCTCCGTCCACGACAACGGCGTGGCCGCTACCCGTTTCTGCCACGAAGCTTACATCCTCATTCCAACGAATCCTTGTCTTCAAGCGTCATCCCCTGCTAATTGGGCGGCGGCGATCGACAGCTGCCAGAGTCCCAGGCTCTTTTAAACGTCCTGGACAGGAAACCATTGTTACATTGCGCATCTTGCGTTGTGCGATGCAATATGCGATCCTTGAAACGTTCGTGGTTTCCGGGATCTCCTCCTTCCCAACCATGGATCGTTCCTCCATTCTCCTCCTATGGTGGAATCCTAGCGCGGCTCTAACCAGCCGCGCATTTTTTTGGGCGCAGCCGGCGAACCCATTGCCGGCCGGGGCGGGATCGAGGCGCACGCCCCGACGAATAGCAGGCTTCGCGCGTCAGTTTGACAGCCCTTGCGGCCGCGTATTATCATGTAAGGCTCTGTGAATTAGACCTTTTATTAGACCTTTAGCGGATTTACCCATGAAAACCTTTTCCGCCAAACCGCAGGACATCACGCGGGATTGGTTCGTGGTCGACGCCAATGACAAGGTGCTTGGCCGCCTCGCCAGCGCAGATCGCGCTTCGCCTTCGCGGCAAGCACAAGCCGATCTATACGCCCCACGTGGACACCGGCGACTTCATCGTCGTCACCAACGTGGAAAAGATCCGCGTTACCGGCAACAAGGCGGAAGACAAGCTCTATCACCGCCACAGCGGGTATCCGGGCGGCATCCGCACGACCTCGTTCAGCAAGATGCAGCAACGCTTCCCCGGCCGAGCGCTGGAAAAGGCGGTCAAGGGCATGCTGCCCAAGGGACCGCTCGGCTACGCGATGCTGAAGAAGCTCAAATGCTACGCAGGCGGCACGCATCCGCACACGGCCCAGCAGCCTAAAACTCTGGACTATAACCACCGCCTTCGCCGGCAAAGCTTCATCGCAAAGGGCTCGTCATGATCGGTAACTACTATTACGGCACAGGCCGCCGCAAGAGCGCCGTCGCCCGCGTCTTCATCAAGCAGGGCACGGCAACTTCATCGTGAACGAAAAGCCTGCCGACGAGTTCTTTACTCGCGAAACCGGACGCATGGTCGTGCGCCAGCCGTTGAAGCTGGTCAACCATGAAGCTACGTTCGACATCATGGTCAACGTGACCGGCGGCGGCGAGTCGGGCCAGGCTGGCGCAGTCCGCCACGGCATCACGCGCGCGCTGATCGATTACGACGCACAACTCAAGCCCACGCTATCGAAAGCGGGACTCGTGACGCGCGATGCGCGCGAGGTCGAGCGCAAGAAGGTCGGCCTGCACAAGGCGCGACGTCGCAAGCAATTCTCCAAGCGCTAAGCAGCGCCAGCGGCCGCTGCTGCTGACTATGTCGCAAGGCCGCCGCAAGGCGGCCTTTGTATTTTGGAGCGACTCAGCTGGATGACCCGGCGCTTGGCATCCCAAGCGATCCATTCCAATGTCATAGCATCGGAGCCGGTGCTAGAATTATCCGAGCCAAGTGAGGCGTTCATGATCAAGATCGGCATCGTCGGCGGCACCGGCTATACAGGCGTCGAACTCCTGCGGCTGCTCGCGGGTCACCCGCAGGCGCGCGTGCAATCGATCACGTCGCGCAAGGAAGCGGGCATCTCGGTTGCGCGAGATGTTTCCCAGCCTGCGCGGACGCTACGATCTGAAATACTGCGATCCCGTCAGGAGCCGACCTCAAGAGTTGCGATCTCGTGTTTTTCGCCACGCCGCATGGCGTGGCGATGGCGCAAGCGCGCGAGCTCGTCGACGCCGGCGTGAAGATCATCGACCTGGCCGCCGACTTCCGTCTGAAGGACGCGGCCGAGTTCGAACGCTGGTACAAGATGCCGCATTCCTGCCCCGATCTCCTCGCCGAGTCGGTCTATGGCCTGCCCGAAATGAACCGCGAAGCCATCCGCAAGGCGCGCATCGTCGGCAACCCTGGCTGCTATCCCGACCGCGATCCAGCTCGGCTTTCTGCCGCTGGTCGAAGCTGGCGTCGTCGATGTCGAGCACCTGATTGCCGACGCCAAGTCCGGCGTTTCGGGCGCAGGTCGCAAGGCCGAGATGGGCCTGCTGTTCAGCGAAGCCTCCGACAACTTCAAGGCCTACGGCGTCAACGGTCACCGCCATCACCCGGAGATCGTGCAGGGACTCAACGGTGCGCAGCAAGCGGCCTGTCACGCTCGTATTCACGCCGCACCTGGCGCCGATGATCCGCGGCATCCACGCGACGCTGTACGCGCGCCTGACCGACAAGACGGTCGACCTGCAGGCGCTGTTCGAAAAGCGCTACGCCGGCGAGCCTTTTGTCGACGTCATGCCGCCGGGCAGTCATCCCGACACGCGCTCGGTGCGCGCATCCAACGTCTGCCGCATCGCCGTGCATCGCCCCGCAGGGCGGCGACATGGCGGTCATCCTCGCGGTCGAAGACAACCTGGTCAAAGGTGCTGCGGGCCAGGCGATCCAGAACATGAACCTGATGTTCGGACTGCCCGAGACGACGGGCCTGACCGCGCTGCCGGTCCTGCCCTGACGCGCATGGCAACAATGCGCGTCGCTCGGCCGCAAGCTGCGTCAGACATTTCGGCATCAGCGCACCGCGCATGGCGGTGCGCACGCACCTGTCCTGGCGCTGGCGAGTTCCGGTCGTCGCAGCGCTGCTGGCGATCATCGGCGGGCATGTGGTGGTGGGGGTTCGACTTCGGCCAGCTCCTGAGCGGATTCAATCGCAGCGAGGTCGCGGATCGGCAGGCGAAGCTCGAATCTGACAGCGGGTGAACTGAGCGGCGAGAACGCGCGACTGCGCGCCCGCAACAGCGAGCTCGAGAGCGACCTCAACGTCGCGCGCGGCACGCAAGCGACGCTGTCCAAGCAGACGATGGAACTGCAGAACGAGAATACGCAGATCAAGGAGGAGCTCGCGTTCCTGCAGAAGCTCTTCAGCGACAGCGGCAAGCAGGGCGACGATCACGATCCAGCGCCTGACCGCCGAACGCCGAGCGCGACGATGCTGTATCATTACAGTCTGTCTGGTGGTGCGAGGCGGCAATCCGACCGACGAATTCGACGGCCAACTGACGATGCAGGCGACGCTGCTGGACGCGGGGGCGCGCCGGTCGACGATGTCACCTGCCCGAAGACCAGACCGGAACTCGGCGCGGCGCTGAAGCTTAAATTCAAGTATTATCAGAGAGTTGAAGGTACGATTCGGGTCCCGCCCGGCAGCCAGCTCAAGGCGCTGCACGGCCAAGGTCCTCGAGCACGGGCAGTCGGCACCGAAGGCTACGTCGCAGCTTGAATGTCTCCTAGGAGACCCCATGTTTGAACGCAAGAAGTACGCGACCGCCACAAAAGCGGATCGACAGCCTGATCGGCGCGGGAACGCATCGGTCGAAGGCGATCGTAATGTTCACGGGCGGGCTGCGCATCGACGGGATCGTTCGACGGCAACGTCGGTCACGGCCGACAATCAGCCCGGCACGCTCGTCATCAGCGAGCACGCGCGGATCGAAGGCGAAGTCCGCGTTTCGCACGTGGTCATCAATGGCGCGGTCAACGGCCCGGTTGGCCGCCAACGATCACCTGGAACTGCAGGCCAAGGCGCAGGTCAATGGCGATGTCACCTACCGGACGCTTGAAATGCACGTCGGCGCGATCGTGCAGGGCAAGCTGATGCATGCGACGCCCGAGGACCCGGTCCGCGGCGTCGTGGTCGAATTGAAGCGAGCGGCTGCGGATTGAGTAGCGGTCCCGGCCGAGCATTGACCGATCGCCAGGGCGCGCCGATATCGTCGACATACAGCGGTCGATGCCGTACGATCGACCGAGGAGCAACCTAGGAGTAGCAATGAATGCAATGACCGAAATGCCCGCCCCGCTCGTCTTCACCGACGCAGCGGCGAGCAAGGTTAAGTCGCTTGATCGAGGAAGAGGGCAACCCGGACCTCAAGCTGCGGGTGTTCGTCACCGGCGGCGGCTGCTCGGGCTTCCAGTACGGATTCACATTCGACGAGGCAGTCAACGAAGACGACACGGCGATGGAAAAGAACGGCGTGATGCTGCTGATCGACCCGATGAGCTATCAGTACCTGGTCGGCGCCGAGATCGACTATCAGGAAGGCCTCGAAGGCGCGCAATTCGTGATCAAGAACCCGAACGCGACCTCGACCTGCGGCTGCGGCTCGTCCTTCTCCGCCTGAAGCGGCGACAAGATCTGGTGTCAAGACGGGCGCTTCGGCGCCCGTTTCGTTTTGAGCTTTGCGGTTCTCGATCCGCACCAATCCAGCCTCGGGTACGAGTGTCCTGCGGCTAAAGCGGATAGATCGCACCCAGGATGCGGCTGCCGCGGGCGCCGGTCACCGCCGGCAGATTGCCAGGCCGACCGTTGATGGTTTCGCGAGCCAGCCAAGCGAAGGCCAATGCCTCGACATCGTCGACGGGTACGCCGTAACGAGCAGTAGTCGTCGAGCTTGCGACTGGCCCCGCCGGCTGCCAGGGCGTTGGCGAGCTCGCGCATCAAGGCGCCGTTGCGCGCGCCGCCGCCGCAGGCCAGCACCTCGGTCGCGCCGGCGGCAATATGCATCGATCGCATCGACGACCGTCGAGGAGGTCAATGCCATCAGTGTCCGCTGGACGTCTGCAGGCGCTAACGCGGCTGTCCCTTGCCGTTCCAGCCACGGCAGATTGAAGAGGTCGCGCCCGGTGCTCTTGGGCGGCGGCGCGCGAAATAAGGATCCGCGCGCAACGCTGCCAGCAATGCCAGGTCGACTCGGCCGCTCGCGCCCCAGGCGCCGTCGCGATCGAAGTGCTGACCCGTGTGCCGCAGGCACCATGCGTCCAGCAGTGTATTGCCAGGGCCGGTATCGAACCCGCGAACCGTGCCGTCCGGAGGTAAGTCGGTGATATTGGCGATACCGCCGATATTGACGACGACTCGATGCTCTGCCGGCTGCCGAACAGCGCCGCGTGCAGTGCGGGCGCCAGCGGCGCACCCTGTCCCCCGGCCGCGACGTCGCGACTCCGGAAGTCGGCGACGACCGCGATCCCGGTCGCCTCGACCAAACGCGCAGGATTGGCCAGTTGAATGGTGTAGCCGATGTCGGGTCGATGGCGAATCGTTTGGCCATGCACACCGATAGCCGCAACATCGGATGCCGTAACTTGGGCGGCGGCGATCACCTCGCTAACGGCGAACGCGCAGCAATCCATCAGCGCGTTTGCGGCCTCGGCGGCGCGATGCAACTCGTCGCCGGAAGATCTCTGCAGCGCGTTGAGTTCGGTCGCGAGGGCGGGAGGGAACGAGCGATGGGTCCGTGCGCAGCGTGCGCCAAGGCGAATGTCCGAAATCGATGAGCGCTGCATCGACGCCGTCAATGCTGGTTCCCGACATGAGCCCGATATAGAGCTCGACCGTTCGACGGACCCGACGACGAGCGCCTTATTCGCCAGCGGCGAAGGTGGCGAGCGCCGCACCGCGCGCGAGTGCCAGCTCCTCGCTCAAGGGAGCCACGAGTGCAGCAAACGCCGCCCGCGAGGCCGCAGGCAATGGCGGAGCGGTCGGGCAAGGCGATGGTCAGCGGATTGCGTTGCTGGTTGTCGACGCGGAATTCGAAATGCAGATGCGGTCCCGTCGCCCAGCCGGTCTGTCCCACGTAGCCGATCATTTCGCCTTGCGTGACACGGCTGCCGGGCTTCGTCCCTGAGGCGAAGCGCGACAGGTGCGCATAGACCGTCGAGTTTGCACCCGGATGCTGCAGCATCACTACGTTGCCGTAGCCGTTCTGACTCCCCGCGAATGTAACTTTGCCGTCGCCTGCGGCGCGGACCGGCGTTCCGGTCGGCGCCGCAAAATCCACGCCTTTGTGCGCACGCCACGTATGCAGGAAAGGATGCATGCGTGCGAGCGAAAAGCCGGAGGTGATGCGCGTGAATTCGACCGGCGAGCGCAGGAAGGCGCGCTTCAGACTGCCGCCGCTCTCGCTATAGTAGGCATCGGTGCCTTCCGCGCTCGCGGACGCGGGCCACAGGAATGCGCGGTGCGTCACTCCTTTGTTGACGAACTCGGCTGCGATGATCTTGCCTGCGCCAGCCGGCACGCCATCGATATCGCGCATCTCGTAAACGACGCTGAACTGATCCCCTCGGCGCAGGTCGTGGTAGAAGTCGATATCGCCGGAGAAGATCACGGCCAATTGCATGGTCACGGCGTCAGGCAAGCCCGCCGCATCCGCCGCACCGAACAGTGATGAACGAATTTCTCCGCCACGCAATTCGAGGTGCACGCTGTAGGCGGGCAGTACGCTCGAGGCGACGAACCCCCCTTGCGCGCGATCCACGGCGAGCACAGCGTCGTTTTGCGTCAGATAACGCAACGCAAGCAGCCGCCCATCGTCGTCGGTCTTGACGCGCACCGTCCTCCCCGGCCGTAGTTGGTAGAGCGCGCGCGCACTTGCATCCGTGCGCAAGAATTGTTGCGCAGGCGGATCGACCACCGAAAGGCGGGCCAGGAGGCTTCCCAGGGTATCGCCGCGTTCGATGCGTTCTTCGCGCCAGTAGCCGTCATTGCCTGCGACCGGCGCGAACGTCGGCAACGCGAGATCTCGCGTGACAAAGCGGGAAGGTGCGTCGACCGACGTCGCTTCAGGTGCAAACCCGAACGCCGCAACGATGCCAGCCGCCATCAGCCCGGCGATCGCCAACAGGCGGCCGGGACCGATGCGCGCGAAAATACTCGCCGCCCTTTGCGATAGAATTCGACGTTCAGCCAATACTTGCCTGCTCAGTTACCTACCCAGTTACCCGCTTAGTTGCCTGCTTAGTTGCTCAATCAGTTGCCAGCCGCCGCCCTTTCGGGACGGCCGGATTGTAGCAGACACGCCCGCCTCTCTTATCAACCCATGTCCATCGATATCCCTCACCAACTGGCGGTCTTCAAACGCGGCGCGGACGAGCTGATCGTCGAGGCTGAACTCGTCCAAAAGCTGAAGCGCGGCAAGCCGCTGCGCATCAAGGAAGGTTTTGACCCCACCCGGCCCGACCTCCATCTCGGCCATACGGTCCAGTTCAACAAGTTGAAGCAGCTCCAGGACCTCGGTCACCACATTATTTTCCTCATTGGCGACTTCACGGGGATGATTGGGGACCCCACGGGACGCAACATCACGCGGCCGCCACTGTCGCGCGAGGAACTTGAGGCCAACGCCAAGACCTACACCGACCAGGTGTTCCTGATCCTCGACCGCGACAAGACCGAAGTCGCCTTCAATGCCACATGGCTTTCGGCGCTCGGGGCCGACGGCATGATACGGCTCGCATCCACTTACACGGTCGCACGCATGCTGGAACGCGACGATTTCGCCAAGCGTTACGCGAGCGGCCAACCGATCGCCATCCACGAATTTCTCTACCCGCTGGCTCAAGGCTACGACTCGGTGGCGCTCAAGGCGGACGTGGAGCTCGGCGGCACCGACCAGAAATTCAACCTGCTGGTCGGACGCGAACTGCAACGCCATTACGGGCAGGAACCGCAGTGCATCCTGACGCTGCCGCTGCTCGAAGGTCTGGACGGCGTGAACAAGATGTCGAAGTCGCTGGACAACTATATCGGGATCACCGAGACGGCACAGCAGATGTTCGGCAAGTTGATGTCCATCTCGGACACGCTGATGTGGCGCTACTATCAACTGCTGTCGTTCCGTTCTGAAGGCGAGATCCTTCGTCTCCAGCGCGATTGCGCCGAAGGCAGCAACCCGCGCGACGCCAAAGTTGCGCTGGCCAAGGAAATCGTCGCGCGGTTCCACTCGGCAGCCGCTGCGGACGCAGCCTTGGCCGATTTCGAAGCGCGGTTCCGCGACCACGCCGTTCCTGAAGACATGCCCGAAGTCAGCGTAGTGAGCGACGGGCCAGGGATCAGCATCTCGCAGTTGTGCAAGCAGGCGGGATTGACGGCGAGCACGTCCGAGGCCCTTCGCCTGATCGAGCAGCGCGGGCTCAAGCTCGATGGGGACGTCATCGCCGACAAAGGGATGCTGGTACCAAAGGGTGCTACGGTTGTGGTGCAGGCGGGCAAGCGCAAGTTCGCGCGCGTCACGGTGAGCTAGACACCGCACCGAAGAAAGACCAAGGGCAGGCGTCGTGATATCGATCATCGTCTGCAGCATTGATCCGGCCAAGTTCGCCCGGGTCACCGCCAATTACCGAACGCTCTTCGCCGAGCACCCGTACGAAATTATCGGGATCCACGACGCACGTTCGCTGGCCGAAGGATACAACCGCGGCATCGCGCAGGCGCGCGGCGAGCTGCTGATCTTCAGCCACGACGACGTCGAGATCCTTTCGACCAACCTGGCCGACACCCTGTTACGCGCGACCAGCGTGCTTGACATCGTCGGCCTCGTCGGTACATCGCGAGTCCTGACCGCATACTGGCCGCAGGCGGGTCACCCGTTTTTGCACGGCTGGATCACGCATCCGATGAGCCGAACGCGGCAGTTCGCCGTCACCGTCTACGGCGTTGCTGCACCGCTCGAGACCGGTCTGCAGGCACTCGACGGCATGTTCTTTGCCGTCAAGCGCGAGGCGTTGAGGCATCTGACTTTCGATGCCGAGACCTTCGACGGATTTCATGGCTATGACCTCGACTTCTCGTTCGCGGCTTATCGCGCGGGATTCAAGGTCGGCACGACCGCGGAGATCGCGCTGATCCACGAATCCGCCGGCGACTTCGACGAGACGTGGCGACTCTACGCGCGCCGCTTCGCTGAGAAATATGGCTTGCCGTCCGAACTGCCGCAGCCGCGCTGGGCGCTCGCGCGCGTGATCGTCAACTCAAGCGACTCGATAGTTCGCGATTTTCCGCTGCAACGACTGGTGGCGATCAGTGAACATTTGCGCTCGTCGGCTGCGGGCACGGCCCGATAGTGTGCAGTCCGGATCGGCGTCGCGGAGCAACGATTAGCGTCAGGCAGGACGTCGGATCAGTGTCTCTGTGAACCGCAGCAATAACTGGAACGGCTGCGTCACCGCCCGCGAATCATAGCGAAGATCGAAGCCGAGGTGACCGGGTCTTCGACCAAAGCAATCTTCGCCGCCGGCTCCCACAACGCACGTGGCACACCGTAGTTACTCGCGATCTCGCGTAAACGCGAGTCGTCCAGCGCGGCTCCGCCGCGCAATTCCTCGTAGAGTTCGCGCCAATGGTAGGCTCGTTGGGCAGTGTCTTTCCGGGTGGCGATATACGCGAGATAGCCAATCGCGATCTTGCTTTCCATTTGCCGCCGACTGCGAACCGGACAATGCGCTATCGCGATGACGTCCTCGCGTAGCCGCGCGTGGGACACCGCTGGCATCGCCCGATCGCCGACGGAATGATTGCCCATCGCGAGAAACTCGGTTTCCCGTTCTGCGAAACGCGCGTGGACAATCGCCTTGTCGAAACGCTGTTTTTCGTTGCGGAGCCGCCACCGCAGATCGCCTTGGCCGAATGGCACGTCATCGTCGAACGCCTCGGGCACGTAGGTCAGCCACCGCGCCAGCGCGTGCGCCGTCGGAGGGACTTCCTTCAGCGTTTGCTCCAGCAGTTGTCGCGAGGCGGCACTTGAGAAATTCGTCGGCATCGAGGGCGAAGGCAAAATCGGCGCGCTCCCGCGAAAGGGTCTCGCGAAGCAGCCGTGTCATTCTCGCGGATTGAAAGTACTCCGGACTGTCGTCGCGTTCGACCAGGAGAGGAAGACCTTCGCTTTGCAACGACGCCAGGATATCGCTCGTTCCGTCGAACGAGCCGTGATCGACAACGACCAGCCCATCCAGGGTCTTGAGATTGTGCCGCACGAAGGCCTCGATGACGTCGGCCTCGTTGCGGACCATGCTTACACCGAACAGACGCACGACACGAAGCTTTCTTCAACGAATGCGAACTGCATTCAACGGCGATGATATCAAAGGCCAGCGGAGCCTATTCCCGGATTGCCGTCGACGCCGATGAGTTTCGGCCGACCCGGCACGCGTGCACGTACGGTGCCGCGACGTCGTAAGTAGCGTTCGAGCACGTCCCAAACGGGTTCGCCGCCTGCGTCCCGCGCTTCTTCGCTTACGGGCGCCCATCCGGCAACCTTGTACTTCTTGTCGGCATCGAGCGCGCTTGCCGCGAACAGTCAAAGCAGAAATTCGCTGGCCCATGGAGGCGTTGGGTGTGCATGCGTAGTCGAGGCCGCCCACGCGAACCATGTCGCCGCCCTGCTGATAGTACGGATCGGGATTGAACAGATTGTCGGCAACGTCTTCCATGATGGCCTTGATGGTAGCGCCGGTGTATTCGTTGACGGTGACATAGGGATAGGTGATCGCCGTCTGCTCCATCAGGCGTTCGCGCGTTATCGTCTCGCCTGCGAGCAAGGTGGTGCCCCAGCGGAAGCCGGGAGAAAACGCGATTTCGGCGTTTTTTTCCTCCATCAAGGCCTCGACAACCAGCTGGTCGTAAGTGCCGTTGAAGTTGCCACGGCGATAGAGCAGGTCCTCGCTCAATGCCAGCGGTTCGGCCAGCTTCGCCGCAAACGGCGTGCGCACGCGCTCGATCAGTGCGCTCATTGATTGATCGGCTGGCAAGAGACGCGAGAAAACAGGTAACAGCGTGTAGCGATAGTCGACGATCTTGCCAGCCTTGACGTCGAAGTCCAGCACCGCGAGGAATTTGCCGTGACAACCCGCGTTAGTGACCAAGGTTTTCCCACCGGGGTTGGCAACGAGGGAAGGACGAGGCACGGCATCGTGCGTGTGGCCGCCGAGAATCGCGTCGAGGCCTCGCACTCTGGACGCGAGCTTCAGGTCGACATCCATCCCATTGTGCGAAAGCAGAACCACCACTGCCGCGCCTTTGGCGCGTGCATCGTCGATGACGACTTGCAGTTCCTGTTCGCGAATGCCAAAGGTCCAGTCGGGGACGAAGTAACGCGGATGCGCGATCGGAGTGTACGGAAACGCCTGGCCGATGATGGCCACCGCAACGCCATTGAGCGTCCGCAATGCGTACGGCGAGAAGACCTGATCCCCGAAATCGGCGGTTTTGACGTTCTGCGCAACGAAATCGATCGCGCCTTTGAAATCGTTGTCGACCACGTGCCGGACGCGATCAGCGCCGTAAGTGAACTCCCAGTGGCCCGTCATGATGTCGACGCCGAGGAGCTTTGCGGCATCGACCATGTCCTGGCCTTGTGTCCACAGCGATGTCGCCGACCCCTGCCAGGTGTCGCCGCCGTCGAGCAGCAAGGCGTCGGGACGATTCGCGCGGAGTCGTTTGACCAATGTTGTCAGGTGGGCAAACCCGCCAAGCTTGCCGTAAGCGTGGCCGCCGAGGAGAAATCGAGGTACGTCAGCGCGTGGGCTTCGCGCGAGTGCGCCTTTATCCCGTAGCGTTCGAGAAAGTTAGCGCCTACCAGATGCGGGGCCTGACCGGCGGCGGCGCCGACGCCGATGTTGACGCTGGGTTCGCGATAGTACGCAGGTAGCAGCTGCGCGTGACAATCGGTGAAATGCAGCAGGTGAACATTGCCGAATCGACGAGTGTCGTAGGCGAGCGCGGCCGCGTTTTCGACCTGCGCCGAATGTCCGTCGAGAACGAAGCCCGCGGCCGACGCCGCGCCGAGCACGTGCAGGAATTCGCGGCGGTTCATTCTCGTTTGCCGTCGAGGATCGTTCGGCACACTGTGTCAGCGGGCCAGACGCCCGGATCGCCGCAGCGCTTACACTCGCGACCGACCCAGCGTCATTTGTTGACCGGTGATTCCGGATCCATCAGCAGCGCCGTCACATCCTTCATCTGCTGCTCGCTGAGAATGCCGTTGTGACCAAAGCGCGGCATCGTGGAGCACGCCGCGTAGGCCTCGGAATTGAAGATCTTGCCGTAGGCGTACCGCTGCACCTCCGTCCCGTAACCGCGCAACTTGCCGAACTGGTACAGACTTGGGCCGATCGTTCCGAACGCGAGCTCTTGTGGAGCGATCTGGTGGCAGGCATAGCAATTAGCGCCCACCGGCCCCGCAGGGTCATCCGAGAATTGCTTGCCGCGGCCTTCCTGGGCAATCTTTTCACCGCTTTTCCAGTCGCCGAGAAACTTGCCGTCAGCGGGATACTTTATCGTGGCAAGGTTGGCCTTCTCGATCTCCTGCGCGACCTCTCTCGACGCCGGCTTGTTGGCAAGATCGCTGCAGACACGCTGCGTTTGGTCCTGATCGAGTCGGTCGAGGCCGGCTTGACCGCGGGCTTTGAACGAGCTCTTCAACATTGCACTGGCGGCGGCCGAATCAACGTCTTCCGCACCCGCGGTCGCGCCGCCTACAAGCAAAGCACCCAACGCGAAAGCTTGGAGGCCGACTGCGATTTTCCAGTTCATCGGCTCATCCTTATCGCTTGATCGCCGGCGCGTCGAAGGGAGCGCCATTCGCGTTGCGAGCGAGGAACATGGTCAACGCAATCGATGCGTCGGACCCGAACGCAAGCTCCGGAAAGCGCTGTTGACGAAAGCAGTCGTACAAACGCCACTGGAAGGTGCGAAGCTCCCCCTGCGAGACGCGATAGGCGGGCCACGTCGTGTACGCCCGTTGCGCGCCTTCGAGCTTGGTCAGGTTGGGCAGATCCTGCAAGCGGATACGCTTGTCGTCCGAGCCGTGGCATGTGACGCAACCGAAATCGTGCGGGCCCGCGCGAAAATAAAACATCTTTTCGCCGAGGCGATACATTTCCTGTTCCTTGGGATGCCCTGACGGGACGTTCATCCGGACGCCCCGCGATTCGCTGGTGACGTAGGCAACGAGCGCTTCGATATCCGATTTCTTCTCGTTGCCGTTGCCAAACGGATTCTTCCTGGCATCCGCGTCGCTGTAGCCCTGGACCTTGACCATGCACCACACCAGCCTGGACTCCAGATCCATCACGCGATCGGCATCGGAGAAATATCTCGGCAACTGCGCATAAGCGCCTTTCACCACGCCGGCGCCCAGCCCGAGATCGCATTGCTCGAACGACTGCTGGCGCGGTCCGCGCTTTTCTTTCCAGAGGCCCTCGCCGCGCACTTCCCAGAGTTCCGCCGGATTACCGTCTTGCAGCGCTGCCCGATATTTGGCGATCTCGTCGGTAGTCGACGTCTGTGCCGGCGCAACCGAACTCAACACGATGCCGAGCACTCCGAGCAGTTTCGGCATCAAACGCGAACGAGCGACCATTAAGAGCCTTCGAAAAGCGTGTCCACGATGTGTCCCGGCATCATGCGCTGCGCCGCCCAGGACACCAATACGGCAAAAACGTCCGACTAGGAAATGATCGCTTCATCGGTGCGTTTGTCGCCCCGATTGTCAACCCAGCTCACCGTCACCTTGTCGCCTTTTGCCCCGCCTTTGAACTTGAAAGAAGTGAACGGATTCTTGGCAATCGCGGTCCCCCATTGCGCCGACAGCACGGTCGTGCCGTTGTGAACGATGGTCACGCTCTGAATGAACCATGCAGGAATGACCGTGCCCTGCGCATCCTTGCGCTGTCCGGTTTCCATTTCGTGGCTCATGAGCACCTTGACCTCGGTCGAATCGCCGACGAGCGACGCGCGGATTTTCATCGGATCGCCCATCTAGCCTCCACACCCGCCCAGGGTCACTTTCACATCTTTACTGGCAACGAAGTACTTGCCGTCAGCTTTGACCAGCGCGTAGATATTCGAACTCTGGGCCATTTTTACGCGAGTCAGGATCGAAGGTTCGGTACCGGCCGGAATATCGAACACCGCAGCAAGTGTGTTCGGATTCTTGTCGATGAGGATCGCGATCGATTCGGTTTTCGGAATGTTGCTGGTCACGCCGACAGGAACGACAGCGCCGTTTTCGGCGATCTCGGGGGTTTGGAAAAAGACGATGTCCTTGCTCTGCACGGGTGTCACGTTGCCGAAGGCTTTGAGCGTGTCGGCCAGGTTCTTGGTGTCGAAAGCAGCCTTGTCCCACGTTTGCGCTGCTGCGTCGCCCGTTTTGAGCCATCCGGTGGCTCCCAGCAGGGTCAACAGCGCAATACTGCCTCCTGCCTTCACAAAATCTCTACGCGCACGTTTCATTCGCTATCTCTGTTCCTGATGAGAAGTCTCGCCAAGTCGTTGTCTGGCGAGGCAGCATTTTAGCGCTTCGCCGCGACGGCGTCTGCCCGGTCCGCTGTCTGTTGCGGGGAGCTGCGCCTGAATGTCGCGTGTGCCTGAAGATCAGTGGACTGTCGGTGTCGAGAGGAAGCGCAGGATCGCGCCCGATTTGAGGCGATACGTCCCGTCGCCTACGTATGAAGCGTCATCGAGTTCATCGCGCGTGAAGGCGAGCTCGGTGTCGCCGAGCCGAAGCTCCATCACGACGTCGTCAGCAACGGTTGTCTCGTCGGGGACGCGCAAATACTCGGTCTCGAAGACAACGCCATTCAACTGGACGAAATCGGCTCCGTCCATTGCGTCGGCCAAAGTCAAACTCATCGTTTTATGCCTCATCCAGGGTCGCCGACACCGCCAAAAGGGAGTGCCTGACCGGTAGATGAGGGTCGCCAGGCCGCGGTTCAAGGGTGCGGCCCTCCCCTTACGTTTTCTTACGTTTTCTTACGTACCGACCAGGTCCCGGACGAAATTGGGCAATGCCATGGTGGCGCGGTGGACATCGCCGTTGTAGTACTGCAGCGACCCGATGCGGCGCTGGGCGATGCGCCGATCGGCCTCCAACGGCGTCAGGTATGCAGGATTAAGCGAAGCCGACGCGCAGCCCAACATCCACAGCCCGCCGTACAGCGGAATCGGAACCAGGTAAGGGATCACCAGCGGAAAAGCCGCCCGCAAATCCGCGACACTGGCGCGAATGCGCGTGGGGTGAGCGATCGGCGAGCCCAATTGCAGCGTCATCGCGCCGGAGGGATTTAGCCGCGCCGCGCAAGCCCGGTAGAAGTCAGCGCTGTACAGCGATTCCGACGGGCCGCCCGGATCGGTCAGGTCGAGGATGATCAGATCATAGGTCGCGGTCGAGCTGCGCACGAACGCCAGTCCGTCCTCGATATGGATGTGCACGCGCGGGTCCGACAACGCACCGCGATGAACTTTGCCCAAGTACTTGCGGGCAATGTCGATCACTGCCAGATCGATTTCGACC
This sequence comes from uncultured beta proteobacterium, assembly GCA_963749795.1. Classification (GTDB taxonomy): domain Bacteria; phylum Pseudomonadota; class Gammaproteobacteria; order Burkholderiales; family Casimicrobiaceae; genus PALSA-1003. The sequence goes on along the minus strand of CAVVOR010000009.1, from coordinate 467,286 downwards.
AGGGTGACGGATTTCATCGTCGGATGCTTCAATAACTCTTCCGCGGAGCCTCCGTCGCCACCGCCGATGATCAGCGCCGTTTCAGGCGCGGGATGCGCGATGGCTGCGACGTGCACCATCGTCTCGTGATAGAAGAATTCGTCGCGCTCGGACGTCATGAAATGTCCGTCGAGGCGAAACAGCGTCCCGAAAGTCTTCGTGCCGTGGACCTCGACTGTCTGGAACGGCGACTGGAAATGTTCGAAGTCGCGTTCGGACCGGACGAATATTCCCGTGTCTTCGGTCAGGTACTCGGTGAGCACGCCCGGCTGCAGATCCGCTGAAGTTGCGTCCGCAGGCGCGTTCGCTGGGGTGTCTTTCATCCCGTCGCAGGCCCTCAGACGTCGAGCCCACCGCGATGAATGGCCTGGAATTTGGTACGTGTCGGGCGCAAGCCGTCCTGCATCGCACGAAACAGACGCTCGGCCTTGTCAGTATTGTCCGTCGTGTAGTTGCAGACATAGACGTCGATGGTGACAAAGCCGTGTTCCGGCCAAGTGTGAATGGCCAGATGCGATTCGGCGAGCAGCACGGTCCCCGTCACGCCTTGCGGCTCGAACTGGTAGAAACGATCGCCGACGACAGTCATGCCGGACGCTGTCGCGAGCCGCAAGCACATAGCGCGCAACGGTTCCGCCTGCGTCATCTCGGGCATGTCAGCCTCGCATCCGTACCATTCCCCGAGCAGGTGCATGCCTTCCATTACGTTTCTCCGTGCGCACTTTCGCGAAGGTTTTCAGTCATACGATGGTCAGTCCGCAGAACCGAACAGCGACAAAGCCCACCGACAACAGATCATCCAGACCGGCGTAGCGGTCAGTTATTCGCGCGAGGCGCTAAACTCAGCATTATTGCGCAAAATGAGTGCGTAGGCGATAATTTTAGCGCTATCGCCGTGCTGTCGCGTGCGCCGGAACACGGGCCCACTTCCGAGTCTGATTTTCCCCGAGACCATGAGCTCAACCCATTCCGCGCACCACCGGGCGTCTGCGCCGCGACGACAATCTGCCTCAGACCCCCGCTTGCTCGCCAACGCCATTCGCGCGCTGGCGATGGATGCCGTGCAGGCGGCAAATTCGGGCCATCCCGGCATGCCCATGGGCATGGCCGAAATCGCCGTAGCGCTGTGGACGCGCCACCTGCGCCACAACCCGGCCCATCCTCATTGGGCGAACCGCGACCGCTTCCTGCTTTCCAATGGACACGGCTCGATGCTGCAGTACGCGTTGCTGCACCTTTCGGGTTATGCGCTGCCGATCGACGAGATCAAGCGCTTCCGGCAGCTGCACTCGGCGACGCCGGGTCACCCGGAAGTCGGTGTCACGCCCGGCGTCGAGACGACGACGGGCCCGCTTGGGACAAGGACTCACCAACGCGGTCGGGATGGCGCTTGCAGAAAAATTGCTCGCCGCGGAATTCAATCGTCCTGGCCACACGATTGTCGACCACCGCACCTATGTCTTTCTCGGTGACGGTTGCTTGATGGAAGGCATCTCGCACGAAGCGTGTTCGTTGGCGGGAACACTGGGCCTAAACAAGCTGGTTTGCTTTTACGACGACAACGGGATTTCGATCGACGGCGAAGTCGAGGGCTGGTTCACGGACGACACGCCGAAGCGGTTCGAGGCCTACGGCTGGCACGTCATCCCCAATGTCGACGGCCACGACGTAGACGCAGTTGACGCCGCAATCAAATCCGCCCATGCGACGACGGACAAGCCGACGCTCATCTGCTGCAAGACGATCATCGGCAAAGGCTCGCCGAATCGCCAGGGTACCGACCTCGCTCACGGCCAGGCACTCGGTGAAAAGGAAGTCGCCCTGACGCGTGAAGCGATCGGCTGGACGTTCCCTCCGTTCGAAATTCCGCAAACCGCGTACGACGGCTGGGACGCGCGCGAGCGAGGCGCCGAATTCGAAAGCGATTGGACGGGGCGCTACAGCGCCTATGAAGCGGCGTTTCCCGCGCTCGCCGCCGAATTCGAAAGGCGCATGGCGGGCCAGTTGCCGAAGACCTTCGCCAAACGCGTAGATGCTTTCGTGGAGCAACAGAACACGAAGGCGGAAACGATCGCGACACGGAAGGCGTCCCAGCAGGCGATCGAGGCCTACGCAGCGGTCTTGCCCGAAATGATAGGAGGCTCGGCGGACCTCACCGGCTCGGTATTCACCAATTGGTCCGGCAGCAAAGTCGTCACCGCGACCAGCCCGGGGAACTACATCAATTTCGGCGTGCGCGAGTTTGCGATGAGCGCGATCGCCAACGGACTGGTACTGCACGGCGGATTCATCCCATATGTCGGCACGTTTCTGACCTTCTCGGATTACGCGCGCAATGCGGTTCGGATGGCCGCGTTGATGAAAATCCGCTCGATTTTCGTTTACACGCACGATTCGATCGGCCTGGGCGAAGACGGACCGACCCATCAATCGATCGAACACACCGCGAGCCTGCGTCTGATTCCGAATCTGGACGTATGGCGTCCGTGCGACACCGTCGAGACGGCGGTTGCCTGGGCTGCCGCACTGGAGCACAAAGGCGCCACGTGTCTGATGTTTACGCGCCAGAATGTCCCGTTCAATGCCCGCACGCCTAAGCAGATCGAGGCGATTCGGCGCGGCGGCTACGTACTGTCGGACACGGATGCCGCGAAGCCCGCAGCCGTCATCATCGCGACCGGCTCGGAAGTCTCACTGGCCATGGGCGCGCAAAAGTCGCTGGCCTCTGCGGGCTTGGCCGTGCGCGTCGTTTCGATGCCGTGCACCAGCGTCTTCGACCGGCAGGATTCGACGTATCGCGAAAGCGTGCTGCCGCAAGGCGTGCCGAGGCTCGCCGTCGAAGCGGGCGTCACCGCCATCTGGCGCAAATATGTAGGCCTCGAAGGCGCTGTCGTCGGCATTGATACGTTCGGGGAGTCGGCACCGGGCGGCGTGTTGTTCAAGCATTTCGGCCTGACGGTCGAGAACGTCGCCGTTGCGGCGCAGAAGCTGATCGGAGAGTCATCTAAACATCGTGCCTCCTGACAACGCGGAGTCGCTGGATCCGTTTTCCAGAGCGATGATGGCGTCCCCGATATCCAATTTCACCGAAAGCAGGAGAGCTGCATGAGCATCAAAGTCGCGATCAACGGTTACGGCCGGATTGGCCGCAACATTCTCCGTGCGCACTATGAGGACGGCAAGAAACACGCGCTCCAGATCGTTGCCATCAACGACTTGGGAAGTCCGGAGACCAATGCGCACCTGACGCGCTACGATACCGCTCACGGCAAGTTCCCGGGGAAGGTCGAAGTGGCGGGCGATGCGATGATCGTCAACGGCGATTCCATCAAGGTATTCGCTCAGCGCAATCCGGCCGAACTTCCATGGAGCACGCTTGGCGTCGATGTCGTCCTTGAATGCACGGGATTGTTCACGACCAAAGAGAAGGCGTCGGCGCATCTGAAAGGCGGCGCGAAAAAAGTGATCATTTCCGCGCCCGGCGGCAAGGACGTCGACGCCACCATTGTCTATGGCGTGAACCACCAGACGCTCAAGGCCTCGCACACGGTGATATCGAATGCGTCGTGCACGACCAACTGCCTCGCGCCGTTGGTCAAGCCCCTGCACGACAAGATCGGCGTCGTTAACGGTTTGATGACAACCGTGCACGCGTATACCAATGACCAGGTGTTGACCGACGTCTATCACGAAGATCTTCGCCGCGCGCGCTCGGCGACGATGAGCATGATCCCCACCAAGACGGGTGCCGCCGCGGCAGTCGGACTTGTGCTGCCCGAACTCAACGGCAAACTCGATGGTTTTTCGATTCGCGTCCCGACGATCAATGTCTCGTTCGTGGATCTGTCGTTCATCGCCGCACGCGATACGAGCGTCGACGAAGTGAACGCGATCATGAAGGCGGCGTCGGAAAGCGGTCCTTTGGCCGGTTTACTCGGCTACAACACCGGACCCCTGGTATCGGTCGACTTCAACCACGATCCGCGTTCGTCGATTTTCGATGCGACGCTGACCAAGGTGTCCGGGCGATTGGTGAAAGTCTCCTCGTGGTATGACAATGAATGGGGCTTTTCGAACCGCATGCTTGATACGACGGTGGCCTTGATGGCGGCGAAGTAGGCAGTCACGTGCCCCATTCATTGCGACGACGGCTGACATGAGCGTAGGGAATGTTAAGCGAGCGCGGAGCGCGAGCGGCCGAAGTCACAATGAGGGGCGGTTTTTCCGGCTGCACGCAGGATTCGCGCAGAACTAGCCAGTGCCCAACCCGTTTACCTCGCATCCTTCGACGGTAGGCGAGACCTACCCGCAGCACGGATTTTTCGCGCTGCGGTTCGGAGCGCGAATGACGCTGGGCGGACTCGCTGCGATGGTTCACGGCGTATTCCCATTTCTATTCCAGACCACTGCAAGCCGCGCGGTGGAAGAGCTCAATCGACGTCTTGCCGAAGCGCGCGCGAGGCAGCTGCCACGCGTTTGACGTCACTCGAAAGCTTCCGTTCCGCCCACGTTTCCCATGACCCCACGTTTCAAACGCCTCTCCGACATCGACATCAAAGGCAAGCGCGTATTCATACGAGCCGACCTCAATGTTCCGCAGGATGACAACGGCGCGATCACCGACGACACTCGGATCCGCGCCTCGCTTCCTGCGATCAAGGCGGCACTCGCGGGCGGAGCGGCAGTCATGGTCACCTCACATCTTGGTCGACCGACCGAAGGTCAATTCAGCGAAAGCGACTCGCTCGCGCCGATCGCGCGGCGCCTCTCCGATTTGCTCGGGCGCCACGTGCCGCTGGTCCGCGACTGGGCAGACGGTGGCCCCTGGCACGACGCGCTCAAACCTGGCGACCTCGTTCTCCTGGAGAACTGCCGTTTCAACGTCGGCGAGAAAAAAGACAGCGAAGCACTCGCGCGCAAGATGGCGTCCCTGTGCGATGTCTATGTCAACGATGCCTTCGGCACAGCGCATCGTGCTGAAGCCACGACACACGGCATTGCCCGATTCGCTGCCATTGCGTGCGCCGGCCCGTTGCTTGCTGCGGAACTGGATGCCCTGGGCAAAGCCCTGGCCAACCCGACACGCCCTCTGGTGGCCATTGTTGCGGGCTCCAAGGTCTCGACCAAGCTGACGATATTGAAGTCGCTTGCAGCGCGCGTCGATGCGCTGATCGTCGGCGGCGGTATCGCTAACACATTCGTACTTGCGACCGGCGGAAAAATCGGCAAATCGCTGGCGGAAGTCGATCTCGTCGGCGAAGCAAAATCGATTCTCGACGCGTTCCCGGGCAAAGTACCGGTGCTGATCGACGCGGTCGTAGCCAAGGAATTCTCACCGACCGCGAACGCGACAACCAAACAGATCGCGGACATCGACGTCGACGATATGATTCTCGACATCGGGCCGCAGACGGTGCAGACGCTGAAGAAAATCATCGCAAACGCCGGGACGATCGTCTGGAACGGACCCGTCGGTGTGTTCGAATTCGACGCTTTCGGCGACGGAACCAAAGCCCTCGCGCATGCGATCGCCGATTCGAAGGCTTTTTCGATTGCCGGCGGCGGCGACACCTTGGCCGCAATCGCAAAATACGGCGTCGGCGACAAGATCAGCTATATCTCGACCGGCGGAGGCGCATTCCTGGAGTTTCTCGAAGGCAAGACCTTGCCCGCGGTCGCCGTGCTGGAGTTACGGGTCAAAGAATGAGCTCGCGCCGCTGCTCAAGGTCCCTCGAAGCTTCGATACGCGTCAACTCGTGCCCTCGCCCGCGTTTTCTTTCTTGCGGACAGGCTAATGCCGTAATATGCGGCCACCGATAAGCGGCGCGCATTAGCGCAGCGGCTTTTTTAAGAATCCCTTCCATGCTACGTTCGACCAAGATAGTCGCGACGCTGGGGCCAGCGAGCAACACGCCAGAATTGCTGAGGCGCATGCTCGCCGCCGGCGTCGACGTCGTCCGTCTCAATTTTTCCCACGGCACAGCGACCGATCACTCGGAACTCGCGACGATGGTGCGCGAAGCCGCGCATTCGCTCGGTCGCGAAGTCGCGATCATGGCCGATCTGCAGGGACCCAAGATCCGCGTCGGCAAGTTCGCGGAGGGCAAAGTCACCCTCAAGGTCGACCAGTCCTTCATCCTCGATGCCGAATGCGAGCTTGGAGACGAACATCGCGTCGGGCTCGACTACAAGGAACTGCCTCGCGACGTGGCGCCCGGCGCGATTCTGCTGCTCAACGACGGCTTGATCCGCTTGCGGGTCGAGACTGTGGAAGGCAGTGCGATCACCACCCGCGTCGAAGTGGGAGGCGTGCTGTCCAACAACAAGGGCATCAACCGCCAAGGCGGTGGCCTTACGGCGGCGGCGCTGACCGCCAAGGACATGGACGACGTGAAGACGGCGGTCAAGATCCAGGCCGATTATCTCGCCGTGTCGTTCCCGAAAAGCAAGGAAGACATGTACATGGCGCGGCAGTTGCTGCGTGCCGCAGGCGGCAATGCGCTCCTGATCGCCAAGATCGAACGGGCCGAAGCGATTGTCACGCTCGAGGAGATCATCGAGGCGTCCGACGGCATCATGGTCGCCCGCGGCGACCTCGCGGTCGAAGTCGGCAACGCTTCGGTGCCAGCGCTTCAGAAGCGAATGATCAAGCTCGCCCGGGAACACAACAAACTGACGATCACGGCGACCCAGATGATGGAGTCGATGATCAACAATCCGGTACCGACGCGCGCCGAGGTTTCGGACGTCGCCAACGCGGTCCTGGATGGAACCGACGCGGTCATGCTTTCGGCAGAAACTGCTGCGGGTCGTTTCCCGGTCGAAACGATCGAAGCGATGAGCCAGATCTGTTTCGAGGCTGAAAAGTCCGACTCGGTGGAGCTCGATCGCGACTTCATGAATCGAAAATTCGTCCGCATCGACCAATCGATCGCGATGGCAGCGATATTCACGGCGTATCACCTGCAGGTAAAAGCGATCGCGGCGTTGACGCAGTCCGGATCGACTGCGCTGTGGATGTCGCGCCACAATTGCGGCTGTCCAATTTTTGCGTTAACACCTGAAGTCTCGTCGCAGCGAAAGATGGCCCTCTATCGCAATGTACGTCCGCTATTTCTCGAGCAAGGCAGCGATCGCGACGCTGTGCTGCGCGCAGCGGAAGATCTTTTGCTTGCCAAGGGACAGGTACAGAAAGGCGACCTCGTCGTGCTGACCATCGGCGAGCCCATGGGCAAATCGGGCGGAACCAACGCAATGAAGATCGTCCGCGTGGGCGAGCACCGGTAACTCGCGCGGCCATGCAATCAGCAGCTCGTCGCGCGTGGCCCCGCCGACTCCTCGAATCCGAAATCGCGCGCCCGTTGATCCTGGTCGTCGCGCTGTTCGTGCTGTGGGATCTTGTGCTTCGCGTGTTCAAGATTCCGCCATACCTCATTCCAGCGCCTCTGGCAGTCGCAAAGATGCTCGTTGCCGAATGGCCGCGCCTGTGGCAGCAGGGTTTGTACACTGCGTATGCGTCGCTCGGAGGTTTCGCGCTCTCGATCCTGATCGGCATTCCCGTGGCAATGCTGATCGCCTATTCGCGTCTGGTAGAGAGCTTCGTCTATCCTCTGCTGGTGTTTTCGCAAAGCGTGCCCAAGATAGCGATTGCGCCGCTATTTGTGGTGTGGTTCGGCTTTGGCATTTTTCCCAAGGTTATCTCGCGCGTTCCTGCTGGGCTTCTTTCCAGTGGTCGTGGCAACGGTGATGGGCTTTAAATCGATTGAGCCCGAGATGATCGATCTCGCACGCTCGATGCGCGCGTCGAGGTGGCAAATGTTTACCAAGTTCAGCTTGCCGCAAGCGTTGCCCGGGATTTTCAGCGGGCTCAAGATCTCGGCCACGCTTGCCGTCGTCGGCGCGGTTGTCGGTGAATTTGTCGGATCGAACTCGGGTATCGGTTATGTACTCCAGATCGCCAATGGCAATTTCGATCTGCCGTTGATGTTCGCGGCGCTTGTTCGTGCTATCGATGATGGGCGTCATCCTTTTCGCGCTGGTCGATCTCGCCGAAAAGTTGATGATTCCATGGCACCAGTCGCGACGGCCCGACGCCGCCGCATCCACCGCTTGAATTTCGCCGCTCGAACAGTTCAAACAGCAAAGAGAAAGAGAAAGCAGAAAGCAGCAAAGCAGCAAAACAACAGTTCATCGTCAGGAGGAGTCATGAAGTCAATGGTCCGAGTACTTGCAACGATTTTCGTCGCGCTGCTGCTGAGTGCGGGTACCGCTGTGGCGCAGCCGAAGGACAAGGTGGTGTTACTGCTCAACTGGTACCTCTATAGCGAACACGCGCCGTTTTTCCTCGGTAAGGAGCGCGGGTACTACGATCAGGAAGGCATCGACCTCGACATCCAGGAAGGCCGCGGCTCGGGAGTCTCCGTCCAGGCCGTCGCCGCGAACACAGCCACGTTCGGGTACGTCGATATCTCAACCATGATCAAGGCCGCCGCCAAAGGCGCGCCGGTCAAGAGCGTGGGCGTAGCGCTGCAACTCTCACCGATGTCCGTAATGGGCTTTGCCGACAAGAATATCCGTGTGCCGAAGGATATCGTCGGTAAGACGGTGGCCGTGACGCCGGGCGATTCAATGTCGCAGATCTGGCCGCTGTTCCTGAAGAAAACAGGGATTGGCGAATCGGACTTCAAGACGGTGGCCGGCGATGCGCAAACCAAGCTCAACGCGGTCATGAACGGGCAAGCCGACCTGCTGCTCGGTTATGTGATGGACCAGGCGATCAAGCTGCAGGATGCGACCAAGAAACCCATCTATCCGATTCGATTTGCCGACTATGGCGTTAACCTGATCAGTTCGGGCATCGTCGTCAACACCGCGACGCTGAAGGACAAACCAGACATGGTTCGGCGCTTCCTTCGCGCGACGACGCGAGCCATGGAAGACGCTGAGAAGGATCCCGAGGCCGCGGTCGACGCGATGCTGAAAGCCAACGCCAAAGCCGGCGTGCGCGACACGCTGATTATCGGTCTCAAGCAGACCACGGCGTTGTATCACACCAAGGAAACGGCGAATCTGCGTCCGTTGCGAGTGACGATGGGGAACGTCGGCGAATCGCTCGATTTGCTCGCCCAGTATGGCGGTCTCGATCCCGCGACCAAAGGCAAGCCTGAAGATTGGGTGACGCTGGACTACCTCCCCTGATCGCTGCGCGGCCGCGCGGCGACGATTTGAGCCCAGGCCCGGTGCGATGGCGTACGTCGCTGAAGCCGTAGCTTCCGCCTCAGCGGGCACGATGATTCGCGCCCGCGGACTGGCCAAGTCGTACTGGACCGCGGAAGGCGCGGTCGAGTCGCTGAAGCCGCTTGAATTCGATATCCGGGATGGAGAATTCGTTTCGGTGGTCGGGCCCAGCGGCTGCGGCAAGAGCACGCTGCTCAAGCTCATCGCAGGGCTGCTGCCAGCTACCAGCGGATCGATCGAAGTCGCGGGAAAACCCGTCGACGGACCACCTGCAGGCGTCGGCATCGTCTTCCAGAGTCACGTATTGCTGCCGTGGCGGACCGTGTTGCGCAATATCATGCTTCAAGTCGAAGTGCGCGGCCTCGCGCGCGACAAGGGCATGGCGCGCGCCCGCGACTTGATCGCGATGGTCGGCCTTTCGGGTTTTGAAAACAAATTCCCGTGGCAATTATCGGGCGGGATGCAGCAGCGTGCTTCGATCTGCCGCGCGCTGGTCCACGATCCGGCGATTCTGTTGATGGACGAACCCTTCGGCGCGCTGGATGCGATGACGCGTGAAAAAATGAATCTTGATTTACAGCGCATCTGGGCCGCGGCGGGCAAGACGGTGCTGCTGATCACGCATAGTATTCCCGAGTCCATATTCCTTTCCGATCGCGTCCTGGTGATGAGCGAGCGTCCCGGCTCGATCGCGGCGATCTACGACGTTGCATTGCCGCGCCCGCGCACTTTAGCGGTGATGGGCAGCCCGGAATTCGCGGCGCTCGCGCAAACTATCCGCGGGCATTTCTACGCCCAAGGCTCGCTGGACGTCTGACGGCTTTAGCTCGGACGCGTCGATGGCAGTCATTTTCCAAGTCACTGCCATCGACCTGTTTGAACGTCCCGTCAGGCTGCGCATACCGTTCCGTTTCGGGGATGCCACGGTAACCGAGGCGCCGCAGGCATTTGTTCGAGTACGGATCCGCATCGATGGCTCGACTGACAGCGACGAAATATCTGGCGCCGCCGCCGAGTTGATGATCCCGAAATGGTTCGACAAATCGGCGCAGAAAAGCAATGAGGAGAATATCGATGATCTGCGTCGCGCACTGACGCTTGCGGCGGATGCGTATGTTTCCGAGTCCGCGCCGTCGACTGCCTTCGGCCATTTCGCCCGCCACTATCAACCGCTGATGCGCCAGGGAAGTAGCTTGGGGTTGAACGCGCTAACAGTGAACTACGGGCCTGCATTGATCGACCGCGCGATCCTGGATGCGTTGTGCCGGGCGCTGCGCATCTCTTTTGCGACTGCGGTCGGCATGAATATCAGCGGTATCGATGCCAGGCTTACGTCCGATCTTTCCGATGCTGCGATCGGCGGTTTCCTCTCGACCTTGAAACCGGCTCCGCGGATCGCGGCGCGCCACACGGTCGGCATGCTCGATCCGCTGACCGCAGCTGACGTTGTTCGGCCCGCTCACGACATGCTGCCGCAGACGCTAGAGGAGATCGTCAGCGTCTATGGCAATCGTTATTTCAAGCTCAAGCTGTGTGGCGAACCGGCGACCGATCTTGCGCGTCTTCTGGCAGTTGCGGGCGTGCTTGATCGCCTGCCTTCGTACACGGTGACCCTCGACGGCAACGAGCAATTCCCGGATGCCGCGATCGTTGCCGAATTCTGGCAACGTGTGATGGAAACGCCGGCGCTCCGTCGCCTGGCCGCAGCAACCTTGTACCTCGAGCAGCCGTTGCCGCGGGACGCTGCGCTCGAGACCGACATTGGACCGTCGCGATCACTATCTTCAGCGCCACCCATGCTGATCGACGAATCCGACGCGACGCTCGACGCGTTTCCGATCGCGCGTCGCCGCGGCTACACCGGCGTCTCCAGCAAAGGCTGCAAAGGCATTTACAAGTCGCTGCTCAATGCTGCGCGCTGCGCGTCCTGGAACGGGCGCGATGCGCAACCCTACTTCATTTCCGCCGAGGATCTGACGACGCAGGCGGGCCTGGCCGTGCAGCAGGACCTTGCGCTCGCCGGCATCCTGGGCCTGCAACACGTTGAACGCAATGGCCACCACTATGTAGACGGATTTGCCGGCCAAGGCGCGGCCGCCGACGAACAGCAACGCTTCCTGGCGAAATATCCCGTCGCTGTATTCATTCGTCGATGGCTCCGTGCGGCTTAAAATACGGGACGGGATGATCGACCTTTCGTCCCTGGAGACGGCTGATTTCGCGTCCGCAGCGCAGCCGGACTGGGCATCCCTCTGTAAGCTTGAAAATACGAAGCGCAGCCCTCCGCATCAAGCCGCGCGCCTTTCGACGCAACCAATCGCAGAATCGAAACCATGAGCACCTCGCGCCTTGGCATCATCATGAACGGCTTGGTACGAAACTGCCTCTTCACGCCGTTCTCCACGAAACCACCCGCAGGGTTCGACGTCATGAGCACCGTGCGCCTTGGCATCATCATGAATGGCCTTGTACGGAACTGCCTCGTCACGCCGTTCTCCACGAAACCAATCACCGGGTCGAAGTCATGAGCACCGTGCGCCTTGGCGTCATCATGAACGGCGTGACCGGAAGAATGGGCACGAACCAACACCTGGTGCGCTCGATTTGCGCGATCCGCGCCCAAGGCGGCGTGCGCTCGCCGACGGTCGCAGCGTCATGCCCGATCCGATTCTGATCGGCCGCAACGCCGACAAGTTGGAAGCTTTGGCGAAAGCCCACGGTGTGACTCGCTGGAGCACCGATCTCGCCGCCGCTCTCGCGAACAAGGAGGACGCACTCTATTTCGACTCGGCTTCGACCGGGTTGCGACCGAAGCTGATCAAACAGGCGATCGCCGCAGGCAAGCATATCTACACCGAGAAACCGGTCGCGCCGACGTTGGCCGAAGCACTCGACCTCCATCGCGCGGCGACGGCGGCCGGCGTCAAACACGGCGTGGTGCAGGACAAGCTCTGGCTGCCTGGTCTGCTCAAGATGAAAATGCTGGTCGACTCGGGATACTTCGGCCGCATCCTTTCTGTTCGCGGAGAATTCGGTTACTGGGTATTCGAAGGCGATTGGCAACCCGCGCAACGTCCATCGTGGAACTATAGAAAGGAAGACGACGGCGGCATCATCATCGACATGCTCTGTCACTGGCGCTACGTGCTCGACAACCTGTTCGGCGAAGTGAAAAGTGTCTCGTGCCTGGGTGCGACGCACATTCCGCAACGCTGGGACGAGAACGGGAAGAAGTATGCGGCGACCGCCGATGATGCTGCCTACGCCACGTTTGAACTCCGAGGCAGGGACGGCCCCGTAATTGCGCAGATCAACAGTTCATGGACAACGCGAGTGCGTCGCGACGACCTGGCAACGTTTCATGTCGACGGAACCCTGGGCTCCGCTGTCGCCGGACTGACCGACTGCTGGACGCAGCCTCGCGCCAATACGCCGAAGCCGGTGTGGAACCCCGACGTGCCGCAGACGATCGATTTCCCGCAAACCTGGCAGAAGGTTCCGAACAACCAGGTCTACGACAACGCCTTCAAAGTCGAGTGGGAACTGTTCATCCGGCATCTGTTCGAGGACACGCCATTTCGCTGGAATTTGCTCGAAGGCGCGAAAGGCGTTCAACTCGCCGAACTTGGACTGCAGAGCTGGGCGGAACGGCGCTGGATCGACGTTCCAGCAATAGACAGTTGACGATGAACCGCGTTCGTCTTCCGCGCGTCGATGGTTCGCGTCCACGACTACACGCTCGTCGGCTCGCTGCCACGCGCGCCAGCGGCAACCCGCGCGCGATTCAACCGAGTCGCCTACGCAGCCGCACACGTCGTCGCCGATCCCTTTTCCGCTGCAGACCCGTGGCTGCAGCCTGCGATCGATTGGGATGCGACCCTCGCTTACCGAAGCTACTTATGGTCTCTCGGGCTGGGAGTGGCCGAGGCGATGGATACCGCACAGCGCGGCATGGGACTCGACTGGCCCGCGTCGCTCGAGCTGATCGACCGTTCGCTTGCGCTCGCGAAGACGATTCCCGCCGCGATGATCGCCTGCGGCGCGGGAACCGACCATCTCGAGCCGCGGCCGACGACCAAAATCGCCGACGTGATTGCGGCATATGAGTTGCAATGCGAAGCGATCGAAAGTCGCGGCGGCCGCTTGATCCTGATGGCAAGCCGCGCACTCGCCGCGTGCGCGACATCGCCCGAGGACTATGCTGCCGTCTATGACCGCGTGCTGTCGCAGGTTCGCGAGCCAGTGATCATGCATTGGCTTGGCGACATGTTCGACCCCGCGCTCGCCGGCTACTGGGGTCACGCCGGGGTGGATCGTGCGATGGACGTTTGCCTCGACATTCTCAAGCGCCACGCCGCGAAGGTCGACGGCATAAAAATATCCTTGCTGGACATGGGGAAGGAAGTTGCGATGCGTCGCCGTCTGCCGGCGGGTGTGCGGATGTATACGGGGGACGATTTCAATTTTGCCGAACTGATCGCCGGCGACGATCAGGGTTACTCGGACGCCCTGCTCGGCATTTTCGATCCAATTGCACCTGCGGCCGCAGCCGCGCTGGCAGCTCTGGCGGCGGGCGATCGATCGCAGTTCGATGAGATCCTCGCGCCGACCGTGCCGTTGTCGCGGCATGTATTCCGTGCGCCAACGCGTTTCTACAAGACGGGCGTGGTGTTTCTCGCGTGGCTGAACGGCAGGCAGAAGCATTTCGTCATGGTCGGCGGCCAGCAAAGTGCGCGCAGCCTGATGCACTTCGTCGAACTTTTCGTGCTTGCCGACCGGGCGAGCCTGTTCGCCGACCCGGCGCTTGCGTGTACGCGAATGCGGAGCTTGCTGGCGATGCACGGCGTCGCCAGCTGAGCCCTCCGACGGACGCCCTTCCCATGAGCGAACCGGACCCCAATCTGCTGTCGATCAACACGGCGACGGTGCGCGCACAATGGACGCTGGCGCAAATCATCGCTGGGTGCGCGCGTCGAGGCATTCGCCACATCGCGCCATGGCGAGACCAGGTCGCAGCGACGGGTCTGAAGGAATCGGCACAGCGAATCCGCGATGCCGGCCTCTCGCTTTCGGGCTACTGCCGCGGCGGCATGTTTCCTGCTGCCGATCGCGCGGGACGGAAGGCTGCGATCGACGATAACAAGCGCGCTGTCGATGAAGCGCTGACGCTCGGCGCTCCCTGTCTCGTGCTCGTTGTCGGAGGGTTGCCGAAGGATCCCGACGGACGCGTCGTGAGCAAGGATCTCGGCGTAGCGCGCGAGATGGTCCGCGACGGGATCGGCGAATTGCTCGAGTATGCCCGGCCCGCGGGAATGCCTCTGGCGATCGAGCCCCTCCACCCGATGTACGCTGCCGATCGCGCTTGCGTTAATACCATCGCGCATGCCAACGAGCTCTGCGACGAACTCGGCGAGGGCTTGGGCATTGCCGTCGATGTCTATCACGTCTGGTGGGACCCCAACCTGCAAGCAGGAATCGAGCGCGCGGGTGGCCGCGCCGGGCGCCTCTTGGCATTTCACATCTGCGATTGGCTGGTCCCGACCAGGGACCTGCTCCTCGACCGCGGGATGATGGGCGATGGCGTCATCGATATCCCCCGCATACGGTCGTGGATGAACGCCGCCGGCTATCGCGGTCCGCACGAAGTCGAGATTTTTTCAGCGGAAGACTGGTGGAAGCGCGACCCCGACGAGGTCCTGATCACCTGTATACAGCGCCACCAGAGCTCGGCCTGACCCGCCGCCACCCTGCGCGAATCGCGCTAGAATGGCTGTTCCCTCAAGCACTGCCCGAAGGAGCCCGCCATGCCTCTCGTTTCGCTACGCCAGCTGCTCGATCATGCCGCCGAGCACGACTATGGCCTCCCTGCATTCAACGTCAACAATCTGGAACAGGTGCAGGCGATCATGCAGGCCGCCGCCGAGACCGACAGCCCGGTGATCATGCAGGCCTCGGCCGGTGCGCGCAAATACGCCGGCGAGTTGTTCCTGCGCCACTTGATCGAAGCAGCGGTGGAGACCTATCCCCACATACCGATCGTCATGCATCAGGACCATGGCCAGTCGCCTGCGGTCTGCGAATCGGCGATGAAGCTCGGCTTTTCCAGCGTGATGATGGACGGTTCACTGAGGGAAGACGGCAAGTCGATCGCCGACTACGACTACAACCTTGACGTGACGCGCAAGGTGGTCGAGCGAGCTCACAGCCTCGGAGTCACGGTCGAAGGCGAGCTGGGATGCCTCGGCTCGCTGGAGACGATGAAGGGTGACAAGGAGGACGGTCACGGCGCGGAAGGTACGATGACCCGGGAGATGTTGCTGACCGACCCTGACCAGGCCGCGGATTTCGTCAAATCAACGCAACTCGACGCGCTGGCGATCGCGATCGGGACCAGCCACGGCGCATACAAGTTCTCGCGCAAGCCGACGGGCGACATCCTCGCGATCGATCGCATCAAGGCAATCCATGCGCGCATTCCCAACACGCACCTGGTGATGCATGGTTCCTCGTCGGTGCCGCAGGATCTGCTGCAGATCATTCGCGAAAATGGCGGCGACATGAAGGAGACCTACGGCGTGCCCGTCGAGGAGATCCAGGAAGGCATTCGTCATGGTGTACGCAAGGTCAACATCGACACCGATATTCGCCTGGCAATGACTGCCGCGACTCGCAAGTTCCTGAAGGAAAATCCGTCAAAGTTCGATCCGCGCGATTTTCTCAAACCCGCGACGGCAGCTGCGAAAGCAATATGCGTCGCGCGCTATCAGCAGTTCGGGGCCGCCGGGCAGGCGTCCAAGATCACCGCGGTTCCACTGCAGAAAATGGCCGCCCGCTACAAGAGCGGCGAGTTGCGCCAGATCGTGAATTAGCGGCGCGAGTGCCGGACGAGGGCACCGCGAAGCGGGATCGGCCGGGAATTGCGAGTCGCCGCTGGAGGCCGACGGCGCGGCGTCCGCTGCTCAGTGACGGCGGCGGAGGCCGAGTTGAAGCGAGGTCAAGCACCCGTCTACCAAGTCGCTATCATCGCAGCGACGGCGGCGGCCATGGTCCCGGTCGCCAACCATCCAAGCGCTTTGAGGCGTCTGGTCACGACGAAGCTGCCCATCACCTTCGGGTCGTCGGCCAGCAGCATCATCACAACCATGATCGGCACGGCGATCACGCCGTTGATCACCGCCGACCAGAACAGCGCCTTGATCGGATCGATCGCGGAGAAATCGAGCGCGACGCCGCCAAGTGTCGCCAGAGCAATGATCGCGTAGAACTCGCGCGCTTCGAGCAGCTTCAAGTCCAGTCCGCGCTTCCACTCGAAGGTCTCAGCGACTGCGTACGCCGCCGAGCCCGCCAGAACCGGGACTGCGATCATGCCGGTGCCGATGATCCCCAGAGAGAACAGCAGAAAGCTGAAGTTGCCTGCGAGAGGCCGCAGCGCTTCGGCTGCCTGCGCGGATGTCTGTATGTCGGTGATGCCCGCCACGTTCAGCGTCGCCGCGGTCCCGAGAATAATGCAGAAGGCGACGATGTTCGAGAACGCCATGCCCAGGTAGGTATCGATCTTGATCCGCCGCAAGTGTTGGGCGGCGCCCTCGGGTGCTTGCGCCAGCGCTCCTGCCGAAGGATCGGCATCGAGTTCCTCGACTTCCTGCGAAGCCTGCCAGAAAAAAAGATAGGGACTGATCGTCGTGCCGAACACGGCGACGACCACGGTCAGGTATTCGGTCGACAGCGCAAAATGCGGCGTCACCGTACGCGCGGCTACTTCGTGCCACGGAATGTGTATGGTCAGCACCAAGACGACATACGACAACAACGCCAAGGTCAGCCATTTCAGATAGCGCACGTAACGCTGATAGGGCAGAAATACCTGCAAAGACAGGCAGACGACACCGAAAAGGACCGCATAGACATGCCGCGGTCCGCCGACCAGTAGCACCATTGCATCGCCCATGGCAGCGATATCCGCGGCGATGTTGACGGTATTGGCGACCACCAGCAGTCCGACGATGCCGAACAGCACAGGGCGCGGGAAATGCCTGCCGATGTTGGAGGCTAGTCCATGACCGGTGACGCGGCCGATGCGCGCGCTGACCAACTGGATGCCCACCATCAGCGGGTAAGTGAAGACGATCGCCCATAGCGTGTGAAACCCAAACTGCGCGCCGGCCTGCGAATAGGTCGCGATGCCGGACGGGTCATCGTCGGCCGCTCCGGTGATGAGTCCGGGGCCGAGCTGCCTTGCCCAATCGCGCAACTTCTTTTTCATCGCAGCCTGTCGTCCCTCAGGGTTTCGGCGTCCGCCGGTGGCGGGGCGAGTATACCCCTCACGAGCAGCCGCGTTGACGAAAAAAAACCCCGGCCGAAGCCGGGGTTAGCTGTGTTGCCGAAGTCAGCCCGTCGTCAGGACTGACGTGCCAAATGCTATTCGCGTTCGAGATTGCGATCCTTGTTATCGCGCAGGAATAGGAGCCCGATGACGAACGTGCAGAGCGCGACAACGATCGGATACCAAAGCCCGTTGTAGATGTTCCCGGTCGCCGCGACGAAAGCAGTCGCAAGCAAGCGGCAAGCATTCCGCCGAACCACCCGTTGCCGATGTGATACGGCAGCGACATCGACGTGTAGCGGATACGCGTCGGGAACAGTTCGACCAGGAAAGCCGCAATCGGACCGTAGACCAGGGTGACGTAGATCATCATGATCACCAGGATCAGCAGCACCATCGGCTTGTTGATTTGCGCGTCGTCGGCCTTGGCGGCGTAACCGGTATCCTTCAGTCGCAGCTGCGAACGCCTTGTCGTCGAAGCCCTTGAGCTCAGTCTTGCCGATCGTGGTGACGACCTTGTCCGTCGATCCCGCGGGCAAGCTGGCTGAAGTGAACGACAAACCGGCCTTGGTCAGATAGTCCTTGGCTTTGTCGCAATCACTGAACTTCGACCACGGCCCGACGAAGATATGCAGTTCGCAGTCGGCGGGGTTGGCGGCGACGGTGATCGGCGTCGCGACCTGGTAGGCCTCGAGCGCAGGATTGACGTAGTGCGTCAGCGCTTTGAACAGCGGGAAATAGGTCAGCGAGGCGATCAGGCAGCCAAACAGGATGATCTTCAAGCGGCCGATCTTGTCGGACAGCGCGCCGAACACGATGAAGAACGGCGTGCCGATCAGCAACGCGATCGCGATCAGCGTATACGCCGTCGCGCCGTCCATTTTCAGCGTTACCGTCAGGAAGAACAAGGCGTAGAACTGCCCGGTGTACCAGACAACGCCCTGGCCTGCCGTCGCACCGAGCAATGCCAGCAAGACATATTTGTTGTTCGGGTACTTCATGAAGCTGTCGGTCAGCGGCGCCTTCGAACCCTTGCCTTCGGCCTTCATCCGCTGGAACACCGGCGACTCGTTCAATTTCAGCCGGATGTAGATCGAGAAGATCAGCAGCACCAACGACACCAGGAACGGCAGGCGCCAGCCCCAGTCGGAGAACTGGGCAGGCGTCATCCAGCCGGTGAAGCGGCACATGTAAATGACGACCAGTGCGAGAAACAGACCCAGCGTCGCCGTGGTCTGGATCCACGCCGTGTCGTAGCCCCGTCGCCCTTGCGATGCGTGCTCGGCGACATAGGTCGCTGCGCCCCCGTACTCGCCGCCGAGTGCCAGCCCTTGCAGCAGACGCAAGCCCACCAGCAGGATCGGTGCGGCCCAGCCTATCTGCGCATAGGTCGGCAGCAATCCCGTGAGGAAGGTGCCCAGACCCATTACAACGATAGTCACCAGGAAGGTATATTTCCGGCCGACCAGGTCGCCAATACGTCCGAAAAAGAGCGCCCCGAACGGGCGTACGAGAAAGCCGGCGGCGTAGGCAGCAAAGGCCGAAAGCAGCGCCGCGGTTTCATTGCCCTTCGGAAAGAACAGCGCCGCGAAGAATGGCGCGAGCACCGCATAAAGATAAAAGTCGTACCACTCGAATACGGTCCCGAGCGATGACGCGAATATGACTCGCTTTTCTTCGGTTTGCAGGTGGCCCGGGGGTGCGGCCATCGGACGACTGACTGTACTCATTTCTCCTCCTGAGATGAGACTGTACTTAAGCTGGTGACTCGATGACCTGCGGGCCATCGTTCCGGCGTCGTCAGGCCATGATATCCCGTGTCGGCGGCTTATTGCCGCTTCGCAATTTTGGCTAGCTTACGGGAAACCTTCGATTTTGTGCAAGCTATTCCCGCCCTGACTCAAGAGGGGGTAAGCATCGGCTCGCTCAAGAACCGCACTGCAGCATTCTTTGCCTTCGAGCGTCCCGAGCGCCGCAGTGCTATTGCGCAGCACAAAGCGGCAATTCAAGCGCCTGCAGCACGTCACCCGTTCGCGAGTTCTCGGCGAATGCAATCAGCGCCAGAGGACCCGCGTCCGCGGGAAGGGCGAAGTTCAAATGGGTGTCGACCCGACCTTTGCCGTCCACTTGAATGCCAGTGCGCCACTCGCGCACCACGCGATCGTGTTCAAGCCGCTTGCCTGCGTTTTCACCAGCCTTGACCTCGCTGACAAGACCGCTCTGTATCAGGGCAACCGTAACCACGGCGTCCGCGCGATCCTTGGGATCGCCGATCTCCACGGCGAGATCGACCTTCGCGCTCCCATTTGTCGGCACAGCGCCAAGTTCGATACGCGCTCGAGCGGGCCTTGCATTGATTTGAGCAAACGCGACACTCGGGTCGTTGACCGCCGACCAGTTCTCGTAACTCTTTCCCTGCACCACGACCTGCGGGGTGTAGACCAGACCAGTTCGCTGCATCGCAGCTTCGTGTTGCTGTCGTTGCGTGAAAGCGGCGCTGGAAAATCGATCGTGCCAGCCGAGACGATCCCAGTAGTCGACGTGCATGGCGAGCGCCACCGCATTCCGGCCGAGGCCGCCCCGGTTCAACTTGCTAAGCCAGCGATCGGCAGGCGGACAGCTGTCGCAACCCTCCGAGGTAAAGAGCTCGATCAGCGCGACCGAGTAGTCAGGGCTGCGAGCGTTGCACTGCATCTGCCCGGCAAGAAGCGGTTGCGACATTCCGATTGCGATCGCAAGGACGATTGCGGCACTCCATCGCAGATTCATTGACCCTCCGTTGTCCATCTTACAGCCAAAGCTTGGTCGCCCGTCCGCGTCGATTCTTACCTGTCTGAAGGCAATCGACCGAATATGAACGTGGTTGACTGCCTGGAATCGCGCTAGTAGACTTTGTTCGTTGATCGCCCTTTTGTGCGATTATCGGACAACATTATCGAACAACAGATCGTCGAGGCTTGTCGTTTCAAGCAAACCCGGACAATTCCGGGGCCGACGCCGGGCAACGCTCTGTATCCGTTTTCTGGTAGTTTCGCTTTCTTGCCACCGTCAAACGGCAATCTTGCGACTACTTCGTCGCCGCTGAGATTACAGTCGTCGGTGGACGCGTCCGAACGGCGGCGCGAAAAGCTGTCTAGATAGATCGTCGCCGAGAACTGGAGTAGCGCATGGTCCTGGAGCAGTTCCCTTCACCATCGAATCCCTTGGGGATACAGGGCATCGAATTCGTCGAATTCACAACACGCGAACCTCTTGCCCTGGGCTCGCTCCTCAATAAACTGGGATTCACGCTAACAGCGAGACACCGCTCGCGCGAGGTGCTGCTCTATCGTCAGGGCGATATGAACATCATCGTCGACGCAGATCCGGGTGCGGTCAAGGAGGCGGGCGATCCGCGCGCAGCGACCATAGGCGCAGTCGCGCTGCGTGTGCAGGACGCAGGCCGCGCGCATCGTCGCGTGGTAGACCTGGGCGCCTGGGACATGCCGACGCGCGCAGCGGCGATGGAGCTGCACATTCCCGGAGTTCACGGCGTCGGCGACAGCCTGATCTACTTTGTCGACAGGCATCGCGAATTCTCCATCTACGACGTCGACTTTGTCCGCGTTGAAGGCGCAGGCGCCGCAGTGCCCGCGATCAAGGGCCTGCACTGGTTCGGACTGGTGCAAAGCGTCAACCCGGAGCGAACGGCGGATTGGATCGATTTCTATCAGACCCTTTTCGGCTTTGCGCCCTTGCCCCACGGTCAATATTTCGGTGTGCTGCCGAAGGGTACGCTGCTGCGCAGCCCGTGCGGGACGTTCTACGTCCAGTTGATTGAGCCGCCGCCGAACGCCGACTTCGTCGAGTGGGAGGAAACACTGCTGCGCATGGGACTCGGGACACCTGACGTTCTGGGGACCGTGGCGGCACTCGAATCGCGCGGCATCGCATTCATGGATCGAGAGCCGCTGCGTCCGTCCGAAAAAGGCGCGGTCACGCAGATCTATCCGAACGGCGTGTGCGTCGAATTCGTCGTCAGCAATCCGCCGGCTGCTCTCGCCTGACGCGCCCAGGCTAACGCGACGAGGCCGGCAATGAAGTTCGACGATTTCGGAATGGATACGATCACGCTGGCCGGACCGATCGAAGGCAAGCTTCGCGCGGTCGAGGAAGCGGGCTTCACGCAAATCATGCTGTCGGCAGGCGATCTGGTCGGACACCCTGCCGGCGAAGCCGCGGCTGTCGCGGCCGTCCGTAATAGCAAACTGCGCGTTACCGGCCTCCAGGTATTGCGCGATTTCGAGGGCCTGAGCGGACGGCTCCACGAGTACAAGATCGGCGTTGCGAAGTCGATGATCGAAATGGCGCATGAAGTCGGCGCGCCGCTGATCCTTGTGTGTTCATCGACATCCACCCATGCGACCGGCGACACCGACGCACTTATTGCGGACCTCTCCAAGCTGGCGATGCTCGCCCTGCCGCGGGGCATTCGCATCGCCTACGAAGCACTGTCGTGGGGCCGGCACGTCGACGACTTGCGCGGCGCATGGGCGCTTGTCGACGGCGCAGACCGTTCCAACCTGGGGCTGGCCATAGATTCCTATCACGTGCTCGCGCGCGAAACACCGATCGACGCGCTGGAGGAAATCCATCCCGAGAAGATCTTCTTCGTCCAGCTCTCCGACTTCATGTGGAGCGCCCAGAAGACCCCGGAGGAGCGGCGTGAAACAGCTCGACACTTGCGCGTGTTCCCGGGCGAAGGCGCACACAGCGATCAACTCGCGGAATTGATACGGGGCATCGTCAAGCTCGGCTACGAGGGCGACTACAGTTTCGAGGTGTTCAACGACGACTATCAGCAAATGCCGCTGAGGAGAGTCGCCGAGCGGGCGATGCACTCGGTGCAGTGGATCACCGATCATGTCTCTCGTCGCAGCCTGCCGGTACGACGACAGGCAGGTATCCGCAAATGACTTAGCGGCTTTGTCGCAGGCGATCACAAGGCGCCGCGCATCGACTGAAGCCGTCGTTCATTAGGATAATTTTCACTGGAGGAGTACGCATCATGAAACTTGGCTATCTGGGTAAGTATCTGGCTGCGAGCCTGCTGGGCTTAAGCATCGCCAGTCCAGCGATCGCGCAACAGGGTCCCGTCACCATCATCGGCCTGGTCGAGTTGTCCGGTACCGGGACGACGGCGGGCACGAACTTCGACAATGGCGTCAAGCTCGCGGTCAAGGAAATCAATGCCGCCGGCGGCATCCTCGGGCGCAAGATCGAATACACGTCGATGGATACGCAATCGGCGCCGCAAACCGCGAAGGCGCTGGCACAAAAAGCCGTCGATCAAAACGCCTATATCGTGATGGGGCCGGTATTTTCGGGGTCGATCAACGTGAGCATGGGAGAGACTAAGCGCGCCGAGATTTCGAACTTCACCGGCGGCGAGGCGGCCAACATCACGCAACAAGGCAATCCGTATATTTTCCGCACGTCCTTCACGCAATCGACTGCCATGCCCAAGGTTGCGCGCTACCTGAAGGACCAGGTCAAGGCCAAGACTGTGTCGGTGCTGTGGGTGAACAACGATTTCGGCAAAGGCGGACGTGACTCGATAATCAAGGCACTCGAGGCCGAGGGCATCAAGGTCGCCGCCGACATCTCGACGGACCCTGGCCAGATCGATTTTTCAGGCCCGGTACTCAAGGCAAAGCAATCGAACGCCGACGCGTTGTTCGTGTATACCAACGAGGAGGAATCGGCGCGGTGCCTGCGCGAACTGAAGAAGCAAGGGTACGACAAGCCCATTGTCGGCGAGACAACGTTGACCGGGCAAAAAGTTATTGAACTCGCAGGCGATGCCGCCAACGGCGCCGTCGCCCACGTCGGCCTCACTGTCGATGCACCTCAGCCTGCGATCAAGGCTTTCGATCAGAAGTTTCAGGCTGAATACAAGTACAAGAGCGACCACAACGGCATGAAAGGCTACAGCGGCATGTATGTGGTCAAGGCGATCACCGAGAAAATCGGCAAGTTCGATTCCAAGGCGTTCGCCAAGGCGCTGCACGGGGCTACAATCTACGTCAAGGACACCCCGGGCGTATTGCTCAATGTTCATTTCGACGACAACGGCGACCTCGACCGCGAAAGTTTCCTCGTCAAGGTCGTCGGCGGCCAGCAAGTCGTCACCGCGACGCTGCCACCCCTGACGCCGATCAAGTAATACGTACCGCCGCATGCACTGACTCGTAGCACCGGCGATCGGGCGCGAAGACGCTCGATCGCCGCATCAGGTCCAGGAGGATGACGATGACCGATCTGCTGCAGCTCATCCTTTCCGGGACCGCCACTGGCGCCATCTATGCTCTATGCGCGCTTGGATTTACGCTGCTATGGCAAGCGTCGGGAACCATCAACTTCGCCCAAGGCGAATTCGTGATGATCCCTGCGTTCGTGATGCTGTTCTTCATTCATACCGCCGGCCTCCCACTGTGGCTGGCGTTTCTGCTCACTTGCGCGGTCGCGATGCTGTTGCTCGGCGTGACATTCAAGTGGGCGATCGTCGACCCGCTGATCAAGCACGGCGTGATTCCGATGGTCATCGCGACGCTCGGACTATCGATCGGCGTCAAACAGCTGGTCAAGGCCGGCGTCACCGCGCAGGCGCAACCTTTCGACAGCCCCTTCCCTGATGGCCTGCTGGCGCTGGGTGCGTTCAAGGTTTCGTACTCCGACATCGGCACCCTCGTGCTCGCGGGCCTGATCGTCGTCGGCCTGCAGCTTTTCCTCAACCGGACAGTCACTGGTCGGGCGATGCAAGCCGTCGCGCAGAATACCGACGCCGCCAAGGTTCTCGGCATCAACGTGCAGCGGATGGTCCTGTACACGTTCCTGATCAACGCGATACTCGCCGTCGTCGCGGCACTGCTGGTGACGCCAACTTATCTCGCCAAGTTCGATATGGGCGAGTCGATTGGTCTCAAGGCGTTTTACGCGGCCATCATCGGCGGGTTCAATCAGACGCGTGGCGCACTCCTTGGTGGCGTGCTGGTCGGTGTGCTGGAGAATCTGACCGGCGCCTACATTTCGCCCGCCTACAAGGAGGGCGTCGCGTTGCTGTTGTTCCTGATCGTGATCATTTTCCGGCCCGAAGGACTGCTCGGCAAGGTCGAGGAGCGGAAAGTATGAGCAAAGCGCAAAAGATCGTCCTGGTGCTCGGCTTGGCGCTGTACGCGATCCTTCCGTTATTTCTGAAGAGCTATGGCATCTATCTGATGACCTTGCTGTGCGTATACCTGATGGCGGCGTTCGGGCTCAACCTGATTGTCGGTTACGCCGGTCAGATGTCGATCGGCCAGGCAGCGTTCTACGGCATCGGTGCATACGTGACCGCGATACTGATGACCAAAGTTGGCCTCTCTTTCTGGCTCGTCCTGCCGCTCTCGGCGATCGCTTGCTTTGTGGTGGGCCTGTTGCTGGGATTTCCGGCGTTGCGTGTCCAGCACCACTATCTGGCATTCGCGACGCTCGGCTTCAATGTGCTGGTGTTCCTGGTGATGCGTAACGAAGAACATCTAACCGGGGGGACTTTCGGCATCGCCAATATCCCGCGACCGTCATTGTTCGGGCACGAGCTCAATGGGTCGCGCGAGTTTTTCTACCTCGCGTTTATTTCAGTCATCCTGCTTGCGTCCGCGCTATGGTGGCTGCTGCGTTCACCGTGGGGCCGCGCCTTCGCTGCATTGCGCGACAACCCGATCCGGGCGGAAAGCACGGGAGTCAACATCACGGCGTACACGTTGCTGGCGTTTGCGATCGGCGCCGCATGTGCCGGCATCGGCGGAGCGTATCTTGCGACGTTGGTCAATTTCATCGAGCCCGGACAATTTCACCTGTCGGTATCGCTGATGATGCTTCTGGCGGTCATTGTCGGCGGCTCAGGGCGTTTTTTCGGTCCGGTCCTCGGGTCCGTGGTCGTGGTGCTGCTGCCTGAATGGCTGCGCTTCCTGCAAGACTGGTATCTCGCCATTTTCGGCTTCGCGGTCATCGCCATGATGGTTTTTCTCCCGGGCGGGCTTCTTTCGCTTGGCGATCGATTCGGCCTCGGCGCTGCCGCCAGGCAGACGAAATGAGCGACGACACAAGTTTCAAACGGCGACTACGAAGCGAAGCTCGCGGACCACTAGGATGACTCCGTTCCTCGAAGTCAGGGATGTGAAGAAGGCGTACGGCGCGATCAAAGCCGTCGACGGCGTCACCCTGTCGGTTGGGCCTGGGGAAATCGTCGGCGTCATCGGCCCCAACGGCTCGGGCAAGACGACGCTTTTCAACAGCATACTCGGGCAGATCAAGCCCACCGCGGGCTCGGTCGAATTCTGCGGTGAGGATATAACGGGGATGTCCCCGCTCGATCTTTCTCGGCGCGGAGTTGGCCGCACGTTTCAGAGTCTGCAGGTCTTCGGCAAGTTGTCCGTGCGCGATAACCTGATCGTAGCGGCACAGGAGTTCAAAGGCACGATGCCGCAGCGCATGTTCGCCGCGCCTGATGCGGGACTGGGCGATCATGCCGACAAGATGATCGAGTTGTTTCGCCTCGAGCACGTGGCCGCGCTGCCCGCCGGGACGCTATCCTACGGCCAGCAGAAGCTGATCGACATCGCGATGGCATTCATGCCGGCGCCTCGACTGGTCCTGCTCGACGAGCCGTGCGCGGGCGTCAATCCCAGCCTGGTCGATCAACTCCGCGAACTGCTCGTCACGTTGAACAAGACACAAGGTGGCAGTTTCGTTGTCATCGAACACAACATGGACTTCATCATGCGTCTGTGCCCGCATGTCGTTTGCATGGTCGAGGGTCGGATACTGGCGGAAGGTGATCCGAAGTCGGTGCAAGACAATCCGGCAGTCCTTGAAGCCTATCTTGGCAACTAGAAAGTCGCCAACATGACCGACAAGATCATCGAGTTCGACCGCGTGGTCGCCGGCTATTCGCCCAGCCTGACCATCCTGAACGAGTTGTCGCTCGATGCGCGCAAAGCCGAAATCACGCTGCTGATCGGACCCAATGGCGCCGGCAAATCGACGGTGCTGAAGACCTTGTTCGGAATGCTCACACCCAGATCCGGCGACATCCGTTTCGAAGGGAAATCAGTCGGGGGCAAGTTGCCGCGCGCGATGCTGGCCGAAGGGATCGCGTTTGTGCCACAGGGTCGCAATCTGTTTGGCTCGCTGTCCGTCTTGCATAACCTCGAACTCGGCGGTATCACGCTTCCTCGCGCTGACCTCAAGGGGCGCATCACCGAAGTGCTGGACCGCTTCCCCAGATTGAAGGAACGCATCGGCAATCAGGCGTCGACCTTGTCGGGCGGTGAGCAGAAGCAGCTGGAAATCAGCCGCGCTTTGTTGCTGCGACCGCGCGTCCTGCTGATCGACGAGCCCTCAATCGGCCTGTCGCCGCTGATCGTCAAGGACGTGATGAAGCTGTTGCGAGCGCTGGCAGACGCCGGGACCACGGTGCTGATGGTCGAACAGAATGTGCGCACTGCACTGACCGTCGCGAACCGGGCCCTCGTTCTGGAAATGGGACGTCTCGCGCTCGATCGACCCGCATCCGAACTGCTGAAAGATCCGGATCTGAACCGCTTGTTCCTGGGCGGGCATGCCAACAAGGTGGCTTCCGGCAGATAATGGAATTCCCTCCGCCGGCGCGACGCCACGGTGCATCATCTGCGCGTCGAATTCGGCGCCCGAATTTCGACGACGCGCATATTCGGCGTTGCCTATAATTCAGCCATGCCCAAGTTACCTACTGCCGACGTGATGTATCGCGCACTGGCCGCGCGAGATCCTTCGTTCGACGGACTGTTCTACGTCGCGGTCAAGACGACGCGGATTTTCTGTCGTTCAGTGTGCCACGCGCGCACGCCGAAACGCGAGAATGTCGAGTTCTACGCCAAGCCGCACGACGCGCTGTATGCGGGATACCGGCCCTGCTTGCGCTGCCGTCCTCTCGACTCGGGGCGGCAACCCGCCCCGGTGGTCGAGAAACTACTCGCCGCTGTCGAGGCCGATCCATCGGGTCGTTTGCGCGAGTCGGATCTGACGAAGATGGGAATCGAACCGACAACGGCGCGGCGCGCGTTTCAGCGTTACTGCGGGATGACTTTCCACGCTTATCACCGCGCCCGACGCATGGGGCTGGCACTCACCGGAGTAAGAGAGGGAAAAAGCATGCTCGACCTTCAACTGGACCATGGTTTCGAATCACCGAGCGGATTTCGCGAAGCATTCGCCAAAGTCTTCGGCGCCGCGCCGAGCCACGCACGCGAGTTGGACTGTCTGTATGCCAAATGGTTTGAAACGCCACTGGGGCCGATGCTCGCACTGGCCAATGATGAGGGGTTGCATTTGCTGGAGTTTGTCGATCGTCGCGGCCTCGAACGGGAAATACAGGCGCTGCGTCGCCGCGCGCGCCACCATGCCGTTCCCGGAGAACACCGCTATCTGGATCAGATCGGGAAGGAACTCGAAGCCTATTTCCGCGGCGAACGCTTAAGCTTCGCAACGCCGGTGAAACTGGCCGGAACACCTTTCCAGCTCAGCGTGTGGAAGGCGCTGATGGAAATCCCCGTTGGGGCAACCCGTTCGTATGCGATGCTCGCCGCACGCATTGGGCACCCAGCCGCCGTTCGCGCTGTTGGCCGCGCGAACGGAGATAACAAGCTGGCGGTAATCATTCCCTGCCATCGCGTCATTGGTGCCGACGGAACGCTGACGGGGTACGGCGGTGGTCTGTGGCGCAAAGCTTGGCTGCTCGACCACGAGCGTATCCACAGCAGCGGCCGCGGTCAGCTCGCACTGCCGCATGTGGCGCGCGCGACGTCCGCTGCCGTCGGCTGACAGAGCTCCGTCTGCCCGATGCGTGGCCGCGACATTGCGCGGATGCTGATGCTCGGCGCGCTGTGGGGAGGTTCGTTCGCGTTCATGCGCGTTGCCGTACCGGCGCTCGGCCCGATCTGGCTGGCTGCGTGTCGGGTAACACTGGCGTTCGCGGCGCTTTTTGCCCTCGCGTCGATACGCGGCAGACGTTCCAGCGCTGCGCGCACACTGGCGCGGCTACCTTGTTGTCGGCGTGCTGAATTCCGCCGTTCCGTTCGCGCTGTTCTCTTTTGCCGCGCAATACATCAGCGCATCGACATCGGCGGTACTCAATGCCACGAGTCCATTTTTCGGCGCGTTAGTCGCCGCCGTCTGGCTGGGTGAGCGATTGACCGCGCGAAAACTGGTCGGGATGCTGCTCGGCTTTTGCGGTGTCGCGCTGCTCGTGGGCTGGCGAAGTGCGAGCCCAGAGTCAAACACCCGGCGAGGCAATGACGGCGCTCGAGGAACTCGGCGTGCTGGCCTGCCTTGTCGCAGCGCTGTGCTATGCGCTCGCCGGCGCCTACATCAAGTTGCGCCTGAACATGGTGCCGAGTTCCGCTGTCGCCCTCTACAGCCAACTCAGCGCAGCGGTGGTCCTGGTGTCCGTCCTCCCGCTCGCGCCGCTGCCGCTTGCGATCACGCCTGTGGTCGCGTTCAGCGTACTCGCGCTGGCGTTGCTGTCCACCGCCGTTGCGTATCTTCTTTATTTCCGGTTGATTGCGGATCTCGGACCCGGCGCGCGCACTCACGGTTACGTTCCTCATCCCGCTGTTTGGCGCACTATGGGGATTCCTGTTCCTGCACGAGGCCCTCACGCCGAACACGCTGGTCGGCGGTGCCTTGATTCTCAGCGGAACGTGGTTTGCGGGACGCGCCCCAGCGGGGCGCGGCGTGAGTGCGCGCTAATCACGCCCCGATCGCAGCCGATCTCGTCGATCAGGGATCCGCTGCGACGAAAACGATTGAACCCGCTGTGCCTCCGCGCCCGTCGCTGATCGTGTACTGGAACGCGTCGTTACCGATGAAGTCCTTGACGGACAGATAGATAAGCGTGTTGTTCGGGCCGCGCGTCACAGTCCCCTTGCTGGGCTGTGTAAACGAAACCACGGTCAGCGGATCGCCGTCGGGGTCGCTGTCGTTGGCCAGTACTGCAATCGTCACCGGCGTGTTGAAGCGTGCGACAGCGTAGTCAGGCTGGGCGCTGGGTGGATGGTTGACCGACATGACAATCACCGTGATCGCCACCGCCGCTACCGATGTCAGGCCTTTCGGATCCGCGATCGTATAGCTGAACCCGTCGGGACCGGCATATCCGCCGGCAGGCGTATAGAGAATCTTGTTGCCGCTGATCGTCGCAGTCCCGTGCGCAGCAGCGCCGACGGCGACGATGCTGATGGCATCCCCGTCGGGATCGCTGTCATTCGACAGAACGTCGAACGCATTGGCGGTTGAATTGCCGTCGACGGTGAAGGAGTCGCTCACCGCATTCGGCCCGCGGTTGATATATCGCTTCTCGCCTTCGGTCACCGTGGTCGTCTGCTGTTGGGTGCGGTAAACGTCCACCGATTGCTTGTGCTGCGCCGAGTTGTAGAGCGCGCGGTGTACCCACGTCGGCTCGGTTTCGATCAATTCGCGGCGCCATTCGATCGTCGGGGCGGCCGGTGTTGATGCGACTGGAGCAGGCGACGCCGACGGCGCGACCTCAGGCGGCAGGGTCACTTCCTCGGTGCGCGTTTCATAGGTGACGAATTCGATATCGACACGGCGATTCTTCGGCCGCCCCGCGGCATCGTTCGGGTAGCGCGGCTGGCGTTCACCCATGCCTTCGGCGAGCAGCCTGTCGGCAGGCATGCCGTTTTCGATCAGGAACCGGCGCACGGACTCCGCTCGGCGTTCGGACAGTTTCTGGTTGTACGCTTGCGTTCCGATATCGCAGGTGTGGCCCGTGATACGGATGTTGCCTTCGTATCCCGAAGCCTTCAGGCGCGCGATCGCGCCTTCGAGCGCTGCCTTGGCGTCCGGACGAATGACCGACTTGTCGAAATCGAAGAACGCGTCCGAGGACATCGATGCCGTCGTCTTGACCAGGCGCTTCTCGATTCGCGGAGTGGCGGACTGCGCCGGCGTCTGCGCGACCGGCGTCGGCGGCAGCGATTGCGCGGCGGGTACCTCGACTTTGACGTCGCGATACTGTTGCGCAGGGCGATAGTTGTTGCCGCCGAATTCGTACCGATACATCGCGACGATCCGTTGATCGCTGCGCGTGGGTTCAATGCCACCATTCTTGTGATAGGCCTCGCCGTACAGCGCGATGCTATGCGGTGTCCCGGCAAAATACTTTTCGACCCCTAGCGACAGCGTCGACTGCGACGTCGAATTCTGGCCCCATTCGTAGTCCAGTCCGA
The DNA here is from genome assembly GCA_963749795.1 of uncultured beta proteobacterium. Taxonomy (GTDB): domain Bacteria; phylum Pseudomonadota; class Gammaproteobacteria; order Burkholderiales; family Casimicrobiaceae; genus PALSA-1003. Next base: position 436,380 of record CAVVOR010000009.1, on the reverse strand, counting down.
GCTGCACGCGAATAAGCGGCTCTTCGTAGAAGTGACCGGCGCGCACTCCCACGCCATAGTTGTAGCTGCGCTCGAACACGCTTGTCTGCGTCGTGGTGAAGATGTCCTGCACGAACGGGCGACCATTGTCGTTGCCTGCGATTGTCGCCGTTGTCGTTACTTCGTCGAAACTGATCTGGCGCTTGCCCGTCAATCCTGCCGAAAGATAGCCATTAGCAAACCAGCGCTCGTTTTCCATGCCGCCGCCCACAGTCAGCTTGCGGTCGCGCCATTGATTCTGATCCACGGCCAGGAACGCCCTGCGTACGGCCGCATCGGCTGCGGCGCCATCCGGCTGCCACTGGTACGACAGAGTGCCGCCGCCCGCGCTGCGATCGGAAAACCAGAGTTCGCCTATCCAAGCAGATTTCGGCGTCTCGCCGAAGACTTGAAAGGCATCGCCTCGCAAGTTGTTTTCCGAGTCGTAGCCGATGCCGAGCCGAGTCGCCGCTCCGACGTACCGCAGTTCGGCGTTTTGCCCGCCGTTCGGTGGCACGCTCGCGGACGACGACGGCGTCTGGGCCACCGCGGACTGGGTCAACATCGCGAGAAACAACGCGGAAACCTGGGTATTACGACGACGCATGTGAACCTGCCTGAAGGCTGCCTGAGGGCCCCCGCGACTGGCGGCGGGAAGGGTCGCTATTCTCGCTTGTTCGACGCCAAACTCCAAGCTGCACACGCCGAAATCGGGCGAGGGCCCGCGTCGCCGCTAAAAAAAGACACTGTCAAACCAATTCAGCGGCCGGTCCCAGCACCTGGTCGCGCAGATCGCGGTAGCGAGGCAAAGTTGGAGGGTACACACAGATGTATTTCACCTGGGCGGCCTGAAGGCACCGTTGCTTGATGATCTCCAGCTTCTGATCGCGCGGGTTCTGCATCTGCTGCGGTTCCTTGGCATCGACGATCGCGACGATGGTCATCCCCCGATCGCAGACGACGAACCCGACGTGCTGATTGGCGATCTTGCGAAACGCCCGCAGACGCTCCATTCCCTGTGGCCCGATCTTGACCTGCAGCACGTCGGCGAGACGAACGCGGGCAAAGATCTCGTGCCTCGGAAAAGCCGCCTTGCACAACAAGTAAACGACGTTTTCCGCCTTGGACAGGAACCGCGGACGCAGAAGGTATAGACCGGGGAGTTCGGCGCTGGACAGAAGGCGCGTCGTTTCGCCCTCGGTCCATTGGGCAATGGTATTCGGGTCGCCTGGGTCACCGCCGGTGGCCGGAAGGCGTCTGCGTCGCAGCAAACCCCAAATGACTGCGACCGCGATGGCGCCAAAAGCAATTGCGACGAGGATTCCGGACGTCACGCGAGCGGCTTCCTTTTTCTAGGCCTCTTCAGTCAGGGGGCCAACCCGAAATTCGCTCTGGCGTGGTGCGCACGAACGGCGTGCAGACGACGTCCCCTAACGGTGTCCGACATGCGTTGCATGGCGGCTAGTCTAATCGATTTTTACCCTCAGCGGTGGGCTACAACCCTCGCAAAAAACAAGGCCCCGCTCAATAGCTGATTGAGCGAGGCCTTGTGTGGCTGTCGGCCTGCCGCGTGGGCAAAACGACGCCATTCCGTTCGGCGCGATCCCTCGAAAAGGCTCGCGTCGGGGCGGGCGTCTTACATATCCATATCGCCCATGCCGCCCATGCCGCCCATGCCGCCACCGCCTCCGCCACCCATCGGCTTGTCGTCCTTGGGTGACTCGGCAATCATCGCTTCGGTCGTGAGCATCAAGCTCGCCACCGACGCGGCGTTTTGCAGCGCGAAGCGCGTTACCTTGGTCGGATCAACCACGCCCATTTCAACGAGGTCGCCGTACTCGCCGGTTGCCGCGTTCATGCCGTAGTTGCCCTTGCCTTCCACAACTTTGTTCACGACCACCGACGGCTCTTCGCCGGCGTTAGCCACGATCTGACGCAGCGGCTCTTCGAGTGCGCGCAGCACGATCTTGATGCCTGCATCCTGATCGGGATTGTCGCCTTTGAGGCCCTTGATGTTGGAACGTGCGCGCAGATAAGCCACGCCGCCGCCGGCAACGATGCCTTCTTCGACGGCTGCACGCGTCGCGTGCAGTGCATCTTCGACGCGCGCCTTCTTTTCCTTCATTTCGACTTCGGTCGCTGCGCCCACCTTGATGACGGCAACGCCGCCGGCCAGCTTGGCGACGCGTTCCTGCAGCTTCTCTTTGTCGTAGTCCGACGTTGCTTCGTCGATCTGCACGCGAATGTTTTTCACGCGCGCTTCGATCGCCGTTTTTTCGCCAGCACCGTCGATGATCGTCGTGTCTTCCTTGCCGACTTCGATGCGCTTGGCGCGACCCAGATCCTTCAGAGTGGCGTTTTCCAGCTTCAGACCGAGCTCTTCAGCGATCACGGTACCACCGGTCAGGATGGCGATATCTTCCAGCATCGCTTTACGGCGATCGCCGAAGCCCGGCGCCTTGACGGCGGTCGTCTTCAGAATGCCGCGGATATTGTTGACGACCAGCGTTGCCAGTGCTTCGCCGTCCACATCTTCGGCGATGATCAGCAACTGCTTGCCCGACTTGGCCACTTGTTCCAGCAGCGGCAACAGATCGCGGATGTTGCTGATCTTCTTGTCGTGCAGCAGAACAAACGGGTCTTCGAGGAGCGAGGTCTGCTTGTCCGGATTGTTGATGAAGTACGGCGAGATGTAGCCGCGATCGAATTGCATGCCTTCGACCAGGTCGAGTTCGTTCTCGAGACCCTTGCCATCTTCAACGGTGATGACGCCTTCCTTGCCAACCTTGTCCATCGCGTCGGCAATCGTCTTGCCAATCGACGTGTCTGCGTTGGCCGAGATCGCACCGACTTGCGCGATTTCCTTGCTGGTCGTGCAGGGCTTGCTGATCTTCTTCAGCTCTTCGACGATGGCCGTAACGGCCTTGTCAATGCCGCGCTTCAGATCCATCGGGTTCATGCCGGCAGCAACATACTTCATGCCTTCGACAATGATCGACTGCGCCAGCACGGTCGCGGTCGTGGTGCCGTCGCCCGCGACGTCCGACGTCTTGGACGCGACTTCCTTGACCATCTGCGCGCCCATGTTCTCGAACTTGTCCTTCAGTTCGATTTCCTTGGCGACCGAAACACCGTCCTTGGTGATCGTCGGTGCACCGAAGCTGCGCTCGAGTACTACGTTGCGGCCCTTGGGGCCGAGAGTGACCTTGACGGCGTTGGCGAGGACATTGACCCCGGCCAGCATTCGATTGCGGACGCCGTCGCCGAAGCGTACGTCTTTAGCTGCCATTATTTATTCTCCTGAATTCGGTGGTGTTTGCGTCGGAACAGAGCGGCCGATTAGGCAACGATTCCGATGATGTCGTCTTCGCGCATATGGAGCAGATCCTGGCCATCGAGCTTGAATTCCTGGCCGGAGTACTTGCCGAACAGGATCTTGTCGCCAACCTTGACGCCCATCGGTACGAGCTTGCCGCTGTCGTCAGTCTTGCCGGGTCCGGCAAAGACAACTTCGCCCTGCGAAGGCTTTTCGGCCGCGGTGTCGGGAATAACGATGCCGCCGGCGGTTTTGCGTTCTTCTTCGAGGCGCTTGACGATCACGCGATCGTTTAAGGGACGGATTTTCATGTTAGTACTCACTCCTGATATAAAGTTATCTGAATCAATGAGTTGAACCGGGATACCGTCAATACCGCCCGGCGCGCAGAGTCTCGCCTCGCAGTATGGGTCGGGGCACGCCTTGCCGTGCTGTTGTTAGCACTCAAGTCGATAGAGTGCTAATAGTAGTGGCCGCACGGCACAAAAGCAAGCCCCGGCTACCGCTGACACATTGTTTTACTTGACCGGCGGCCGCGTGAACGGAACCCACCGGAGGTCGCCTTGGTCGTTATAGCCAGCATGCTATTGCTCGCCGACCCCGGGCACTACGAACTGATCCGCGCGCTAGTCGTCGACGGCGCTGCGGCGGGGAGCTTTGATCGCCAACTGGCTGGGGACTGCATGGAGACGACGCTTTTCTTCGCCAATCTCCGGCGAGCACTGCAGTCCGGCTACTTTGTGCAGATCGACCCTCTCAGGCAGTTGATGCTGCGCCAACGCGTCATCGGCTTCGTGTATACCCCTCCTGGTTCGTCAGCGCCCGTCGGCTTCGGTCTGCTCAAGACCTTTGTCGCCAATTCGTATGAAGCGTGGCTCGTTGGCATCGACGCGGCACAGCGCGGGCGCGGATTCGGACGGGCAATGATCCGCGCACTGCTGGCGACTCCGACTGGCCGCATGACACACATACTTCGCTGCAATCACGGCAGCGTGGGCGGACGAATCGCCGCGAAATTGTTTAGCGAATGCGGATTCTGCCGGTGCCGCACGACCGCCGATCAGTGGTGGCTGGTCAATCAGAACACTCCTCGCGAACTCGTCCACGCCATCTCAACAGCGCCAGCAGTTCGCATCGATAGCGGCTGACCGCGCGCGCGGCCCGCCGACGCGCCTGCGGATTAGCACAGCATCGTCACCCGCCCAACGTTGTGCTAACGTCCCCGTGTTACGCAGCGAACGCGGGGAGGAAGGGATGGTCAGCGAAATTGCACCAGTGGCCGAAGCGACGGCTTGGCGCACAGTCGATGCCGGGCGCGGAGGCGCCTGGTGGACCGAGGGCTGGCGACTGTTCGTGCCGTCTGCGGGGACGTGGATCCTCGTCGTCGTCATTCTTTTTGTGCTCAACGTCGTCGTCGGCTTAATTCCGGTGCTGGGGCACTTTGCGGGACTGATCCTCTTCCCCATTCTCACCGGCGGCCTCATGCTGGGCTGCCGCGCCATCGATCGCGGTGAACCGCTCACGGTGAACCATCTGTTTGCGGGATTCACCGAGCGCGCGGGTCCGCTGTTTATCGTCGGCATCATTTACTGCATCGTATCTTTTGCTATCGTCCTGCTCGTCTTCACTATCCTTGCGACGTTTTTCGGCGCTGCGGTCTTGACGCAGCTTTGGAATCTGCCGGACTTCACATCTCTCCCCTCGTTGCTGGGTGATTTCCTGCTGGCGTTTCTCGCCGGGCTGCTGTTGCTCCTCCTGCTTTTCATGCCGCTGCTGATGGCGATCTGGTTCGCGCCGGCATTGGTAGTCCTGCGCGGTGTCGACCCGGTACGCGCGCTCACCTTATCGTTCAGCGCATCGCTGAAGAACGTATTGCCGTTCACGGTGTACGGCGTCATCGGCGTCGTCCTCGCAATCGCAGCGTCCATTCCACTCGGACTCGGGTGGCTGGTTCTGGCACCTGTCTCGATCGCTTCGCTCTACGCCAGTTACTGCGATATCTTCGATGACGAAATCGCGGCCCCTCGGCCGGGCTCGAATCTGCTGACGCCGCGCTAGCGCGCTATTTCGCGCTATTCGTTGTGAGCGCAAATACCGAAATCTGATCGTCGGCGAAGACGGGCGCGCCGAGTCGCGCAGCTATCATCGGCAGACATGCCGCAACGTCCGGCCACGCAGTCGGCGGGACGCCCGGAGCAATCGTCCACGGCTTCTTGTGCATTACCAGGAAGTCGGCGCCATAGCGCTCGCCGCGGAGCACCGCCGAAAGATGGGCCATGTTGCGCATCCGCATGGCCGCCCCGTTTTCAGGAAACTCGCCGAACGCTCGCTCACCGCATACGCCAGTCACCATGCCGACTTTGACGCGCTGACGATGCAGTTGCTGATAGAACGGAAACGGATTGAATTGGGATTCCAGGTTCCACGGCGCCTCGATCAAGGTCACGCTCGCCGGCGGTAGTTTCGCCAACTCGGCGTAGAACGTCGGATACGGGTCGCGCGGTGCTTCGGTGACGTAGGGATTGTGCGTTTCGTCGTAGTCGTACTGAAATCGCGCGTGACCGAAAAACTGATTCGGATAGTAGAAATCCTTAGGAAGAGGTCCCGAAAAATACAGCGCGAGCGGTATGGCGATCACGGCCGCCGACTGCGCCCATGCGGCCTGGTCTCCGCAGACCAAGCGCACAATCTCTATGGCACCCACCGCAGCCGCCAGCAGCACGAATGGCAACACGCAGAGCATGTACCGCGCCTGCACGATCGGATGGGTGATCGAGGCAGCACCGGTCGAGCCGACGACAATTGCGTAACCGACAATCAGCACGGCGAAATACGCGACCACCTCGCGGTCGGTGCGCCACAACGAAATCGTGCCTATGGTCGCGCAAGCAGCCATGACAGCGCCGACCAGTGGTGACGCCGAGCCAGCGAACATGAGCCACGTCCGGTCAACGCTCTCCAAAGTGATGGCTTCCTGCCGCGCTTTGGATGACAAGCCCTCCCAATCGAAGTACAGCGGCGGCCCAAGCGTCGCCGCCAGCACCAGCGCCAACGGCACACCGAGCGCCGCGAGGCGCCACAGCGGCCGCCGATCCCCTCGCGCAGCGATAGTGATGGCGGGTGTCGCAAAGTAGACCAAGGGCAGCAACGTAAACGCGAGGGTGATCGGATGGAGATAACCCGCAAGCCACGTCGCAACGCCATAGCCAATCGCCCAATGGAACCCCTCTCCGCGCCACCACCGCCGTACCGCCATGACAGCGACGAATGCCAACAGCACGGTAATCGAGTAAGGGCGCGCGGTCTTGCTGAAAAAGACGAGCAAAGGGGAGACCGCGAGCAGACCAAGCCATAGTGCGCGTGTCGGTGCGTCGATTTTGCGGGCGACCAGCAGTGGCGCCAGCAGCAACAATACGATGCCCGATATGAACATGGGCATCCGCATCTTCCATTCGGTCAGCCCACCGTGCAGCATGACAAACCGATCGTACAAGGCCAGCGGAATGCTGTAGTCAGCGTGACCGAACGCGGTGGCAATGCCCCAGGCGTCAGATCGAAGGATCTTGTGCAGCGCGTGCCACTCGTCTTCGATCAAGACCTGAGACCCGAGCTGGTAGTAGCGCAGCCACACGCCGACGACGAACCAGCACGCACCCAGCGCCCATAACAACGCATCACGGCGCGACGCGATCGCCATCAGTCGCCCGTGCGGCCCGGTTCCCAATTCAAAGTCAACTTGGGATCATCTGCGAACATGCGCGGCCGCGCCACGCCGAGACGCCAGGCGCGATATTTCAGCGAGGTCCATAAGACACCGAAGCCGTAAACGATGGAGCGGCCAATGCTGATCGAGCTGGCTTCGGCGAAATATTTGGCAGGGCACGATATCTCTCCGATGCGAAAACCGAAGGCGATTGCCTGGACCAGCATCTGGTTGTCGAATATGAAATCGTCGGAATTGGCGTTCAGCGGCAATTTCTGCAACACGTCGCGTGAAAATGCGCGATAGCCGGTGTGCCATTCCGACAATTTGCTGCCGGTGGCGAGATTCTGCAGCGCAGTGAGAATGCGGTTTGCCAGGTATTTGTACCACGGCATCCCACCGGCGACAGCCGATTGGGCAAGGATGCGTGAACCGATGATTACGTCGTATACATCGGAGGCCACCATCGCAGCCATTGCGGTGATGAGCCTCGGATCGTACTGATAATCGGGATGCAGCATGACGACGATGTCGGCGCCGCGCGCCAGCGCCTCGGCGTAGCACGTTTTCTGGTTGGCGCCGTATCCGCGATTGGCCTCGTGCCGGCTTACCGTGATGCCCAGTTTCTCGGCGACGGCAATCGTTGCATCGTCGCTGGCGTCGTCGACCAGGAGGACGAAGTCGACGATGTCGTGCGGGATCGCCGCGTAGCATCGCGCCAGCGTCTTCTCCGCGCGATAGGCCGGCATGACGACAATTATTTTTCGCTGATGCAGCAAGAGGCGGCCGGTCTAGGTCTAGTGCGCCTGTTCCCAATTGGGCCCGCTACCTACGTCGACGACGAGCGGCGCGCGCAATTGCGCTACACCCGCCATCAGCCGAGGCAATTCCTGTTTCACGCGATCGAGCTCGGTCTCCGGCACCTCGAGCACCAGTTCATCGTGCACCTGGAGTATCAATCTGGTGCCACTGTGGCTTTCATCGATCCATTTCTGCACGGCGATCATCGCGAGCTTGATAAGGTCGGCCGCCGTACCCTGCATCGGGGCATTGATCGCTGCTCGCTCGGCGGCCTGCCGTCGCGGGCCACCTCCGGCGTTGATGTCTGGAAGCCACAGGCGCCGACCGAATACCGTTTCCACGTATCCTTGCGCGCGGGCAAGCTCGCGCGTGCGCCGCATGTACTCGGCGACGCCGGGATAGCGGGCAAAATACTTGTCGATGAAGAGCTGCGCCGCGGCGCGTTCGATCCCGAGCTGCACGGCAAGGCCAAATGCGCTCATGCCGTAGATCAACCCGAAATTGACCGCCTTGATGTAGCGTCGCTGGTCCGCGCTGACATCGGCCAGGGGCACCGAAAAAATCTCCGCAGCAGTGGCGCGATGGATATCCGCGCCTTCCGCGAACGCCCGCAGCAAGGATTCGTCGCCCGACAAATGCGCCATGATCCTCAATTCGATCTGCGAGTAGTCGGCCGATACCAGCACATGTCCCGCGGGCGCAACAAACGCTTCGCGGATGCGACGCCCTTCCTGCGTACGTACGGGAATGTTCTGCAGGTTGGGGTCGGTGCTCGCAAGGCGGCCGGTAACGGCGGTCGCCTGACCAAAACTGGTGTGTACGCGCCCGGTTCGCGCATTCACCATCTGCGGCAGTTTGTCGGTGTAGGTCGACTTCAGTTTCGACAGTGTCCGGTGTTCGAGCAGCAGTTTCGGCAATGGGTAGTCGGCGGCCAGCTGCTGCAGCACTTCCTCGTCGGTCGACGGTTGACCGGTCGCGGTCTTCTTGACCACCGGCAGATTCATCTTGCCGAACAATATGTCGCCGAGCTGCTTGGGCGATCCCAGGTTGAAGGGCTGGCCGGCCAGCTGATAGGCCTGCTCTTCCAAGGCGAACACACGCTCGCCCAGTTCCACGCCTTGCGCACGCAACAACACCGAATCGAGCAGCACGCCTTCGCGTTCCATGCGAAACAAGACTTCGCGCGTCGGCAGTTCGATCGACGCGTAGACGAAGTCGAGCTTCGCGTCTGCGAGGACCTTCGGATAGAGCGCATGATGCAATTGCGAGCGTGACGTCGGCGTCCTCGGCCGAGTATTCAGTTGCACGGTCCACCGCAACCTGATCGAACTCGATCTGATTAGCTCCCTTGCCGGCGACGTCGGCGTAGCTGATGGTCTTCACGTCCAGGTGGCGCCAGGCGAGGCTGTCCATATCGTGCGGCCGGTGCGATTCGAGTACGTACGATTGCAGCAGCGTGTCGTGCGTCACGCCAGCGAGAGCGATGCCGTGGTTGGCCAGGACGTGCTGGTCGTACTTGATATTCTGTCCGAGCTTGTTCGTCGCCGGATTTTCGAACCAGGGCTTGAGACTTGCGAGCACCTCGTCGAATGGAAGTTGCGACGGAACACCCTGATAGCGATGTGTCAGCGGAATGTAGGCCGCTCGCCCGGGTTCGATCGCAAACGCCAGTCCGACGATCTTGGCGTTCATCGGATCGAGCCCCGTCGTCTCAGTATCGAAACAAACGAGGTCGGCACGCTGAATCGCGTCGACCCAACGATCGAGGGCGTCGCGGTCGACGATCATTTCATAGTTGCGCGGGACGGATGCACGAGGTGTCGAGTTGCTCCGCGAGGCGGTCCCGGAGGGCTCATGCGCTCGCCTTTTGGGTCGCCGGCGGCGGGCGGCGATTGAATCGGCGCATTCGCGCCATCGGAATCCTTGAGCCAACTCTTGAATCCGAAACGCTCGTATAGTTCCCGCGATTTCACCGCGTCTGCGGGTTGCACGACGAGATCCGTCGGCGTGACCGGAAGCTCGCAATCAACTTTCACCGTCAGCAGTTTTTTCGCCTGCGGCAGCCACGCGAGCGACGCACGCAGATTCTCGCCGACGACGCCACCCACTTCGCCGGCGCGCGCGGTAAGCGCGTCGAGCGAGCCGTACTCGGCGAGCCATTTGGCAGCGGTCTTGGGACCCACCTTGGGCACGCCGGGGACATTGTCGACGGCATCACCCGTCAGCGTCAGCAAGTCGAGCACCTGATCAGCGCGAACGCCGAATTTTTCGACGACGGTCCGCTCATCGAGGTTTTCGTTGCTCATCGTGTTCACCAGCTTCACACGCGGCGTGATCAGCTGCGCGAGATCCTTGTCGCCGGTAGAAATCAGACAGTCGATGTCCAGCGCTTCGGCCTGTCTTGCCAGCGTTCCGATCACGTCGTCGGCCTCTACGCCGACGATACTCAGTAGAGGCCAGCCGGAGACCTTGATCAGTTCATGCAAGGGCTCGGTCTGACGCGCAAGATCGTCGGGCATCGCAGCGCGATTGGCCTTGTAGTCCGGATACCAGGCGTCGCGAAATGTCTTGCCGGGCGCGTCGAATACGACAGCGAAATAGTCCGGCTTGCCGTCCTCCACCAATCGGCGCAACATGGAAATGACGCCGCGGATCGCGCCAGTCGGCTCGCCGCGTGAATTGCGCAAATCGGGCAACGCGTGAAACGCCCGATACAGATACGAAGACCCGTCAACGAGAATCAGTCTAGACATGAATCAAAGCAGCAAGATTCCCGAGTTGATCGACCCTCAGGCTTCATTTGCGACCAATGGTCAAGAGGCGTGGCGGGTGCTTGGCATTATGGCAGAGTTTGCTGTCGCCACCGAACGCCTGCGCGGTGTTCGCCCCGCAGTCAGCATGTTCGGTAGCGCGCGAGTGAAACCGGACAACCCTTACTACCTCAAAGCCGAGCGTATTGCGCGCCTGTTGTCCGATGCCGGCTTCACGGTCATTTCCGGCGGCGGCCCGGGTTTGATGGAGGCCTTCAATCGCGGCGCGCACGCCGGCCGCTCCACCGCTGTGGGACTCAACATATTGTTGCCGCACGAGCAGGGGGGGAATGCTTTCCAGGATGTCGGGATCACGTTCAAATATTTCTTCGCGCGCAAGATGATGTTCGTCCGCTTCGCATCGGCTTACGTGGTTTTGCCAGGCGGTTTCGGCACGATCGACGAACTGACCGAATGCCTGACGTTGGTGCAGACGGGCAAGAGCCGGAAAATTCCGATCATTCTGGTCGGTAGCGAATTCTGGCAAGGCCTGCTCGACTGGATGCGCACCAAGCTCGTCACCGAAAATCTGATCGCCAAAAGCGATCTCGACTTGATGACGGTGATCGACGAGCCGGAAGCGATCGTCGAGGCGATTTTCGACTTCTACGAAAACCGCGGCTTTCAGCCCACGCGCGCCGAGCGCGACAAGATGCTCAACTTGTAGGACATTTTCGTCCGCTGCTCCGTATCGGCAGTCAGCGGCCGCCGTATCCCAAAGCGCCTCACCACTGCGTGCCACTGCGCGCCGCTGCGCGCCGCCGCCCCACCGCGCAGTAGAACTTAGCCGGAGGCGAAACGATCGAACAGCACGTGGCGAACCGTGCGGCGAATCCTGCTAGAATGACAGTTCAAGTAGCGTAGCAAAATGCGCATTGCTCCCAATTTCCACGCCCTTGCCCTGCTCTCCGCGCTGGGTTTTGCGTTTGCGCTGAACGCTTTCGCACAGAAGACTCCGCCGCCGAACCTCGAGGCGGTACCGGAACCGCCGCCGCCAGCGCCCGAGATTGCCAACGACCCGGATCTGGAGCCACAGATTACGGTGGTACATAAGGACAAGGAAACCGTCGAGGAATATCGGGTGAATGGGCGACTTACTATGTTGAAGGTCACTCCCAAAGGCGGCAAGCCTTACTATCTGGTGGCCAATGGACCGGATGGCACGTTGATTCGGCGCGACAGTCTGGATTCGGGACTGCGGGTTCCGATGTGGTTGTTGTTTTCCTTTTGAACTAGGGACCGAAGGCGCGCTGCGAAAACCGCCTCGGCGCTCGCGCGGGCGGCTAGGCGATATCCGATGTCGGTCTACACTACCGTCTCTGCTGAAGAATTGGCCGCATGGCTGACGCGTTATGCGATCGGCCCTGTGCGGGCGTTCGAGCCCATCCAGGCCGGCATCGAAAACACCAATTACTTCGTTACGTCCGACAAGGGTCGATACGTCCTGACGCTGTACGAGCGTCTGCCCGCGGAAGAGCTGCCGTTCTACCTCAACCTGATGGCTCATCTGTCGCATGCCGGAGTTCAGGTTCCCGCGCCGGAACCCGATCGCAGCGGCGCTTTGTGGAGCATGCTAAACGGCAAGCCCGCGGGACTGGTGACGCGCTTGAACGGCGCCGCCGTTGTGAAGCCCACGCCTGCGCATTGCGCGGCCGCAGGAGCGGCATTGGCCCGAATGCACCTGTCGGTCAGCACCTATCGCGGACGGCTTACCAATCGCCGTGGACCGGGTTGGTGGCGGCAAGCTGCGCGCGCGGTGCGACCCTTCCTGTCGGCCGAGCAGAACACGCTGATCGCGGCGGAACTCAAATTTCAGACGGGGCTTGCCAAGGTAAAGCTGCCGCGCGGCGCGATTCACGGGGATTATTTCTGCGACAACGTGCTATTCGAAGGAACCGTCGTTTCGGGGATCATCGACTTCGGATTCGCGGCTACCGACACCCTCCTCTACGACCTGGCCATTGCGGTCAACGATTGGTGCGTGACCGCAACGGGAGCGAATGCCGGCGCGCTGGATTCCGAGCGGGTCGCGGCGATGGTCGGCGCGTACAACGCGTTACGCAGGATTTCGGTCGAGGAGCGTGCAATGTGGGCGCCGTTGTTGCGCGCGGGGGCTCTCCGTTTCTGGCTCTCGCGCCTCTACGACCTGCATCGTCCGCGCCCCGGCGAACTGACTTCCGCCCACGATCCCAGCGTCTTCGAGCGCATATTGCGCGACCGCATTCACGCCGCGCCACGCTTGCCTGATCGATGAGCAGCGAGTCGATCGCGTATTCTCGCCTTGAAGCGAGAAGCGGTACGGTCTGGCTGACGCGAGCGCTGGCGATGTTTCGCGCGGCGCCGCTTCCCTGGCTGCTGCTGCTGTTTACCTATTACGTGCTGGCAGCCGTGTCCGAAGTTGGCCCATGGTCCTGGATCGGGCAGTTCGCGCCCCCGGTGCTAAAGCCCGTGTTCGACGTGGGCTTTCTCGCGGCCGCCTGGACGCAGGAACGTGGAGGCAGGCCGCAGTTCAGTCATTTGTTCAAGGGTTTTCGCAGCAATCTGCTTGCGCTGGTACTGATAGGCGTGGTGTTTCTGGTGGGCATGCTGCTTGCGGTACAAGCAACGACACTGGTCGACCAGGGACATCTGATCGGTCTCTTCGCAGGTCGGGAAAAACTTACCGAAGAGCTTCTTGCCAGCGGCACCGTCCAGCTGGCTATGCTGGTGGGCGCCGCCTGTGCATTGCCGACGCTGATGGCTGTTTGGTTTGCGCCAGCGCTGGTGGTGTTCAACGACGCCGGCGCCGCCGCAGCGCTGTCAACGAGTCTGCGCGCCGCGCTGGCTAATTGGCGGCCAATGGCGGTTTATGGCATCGCACTGTTCGTGCTCGGCGGCATAGTTCCGGGCATCGCCTTGGCTATCGCGCAACTGTTCGGCGAAATCGGCGCAAGAATGATCGCATTGCTGTTCGTTGTCCCTTATTTCTTCGGTCTGGCGGCGACGCTGCAAATCTCGGCCTATGTCAGCTACCGCGACGTCTTCCACACCGGCGAAAGTCTCGCGGACGGGCCTCACACTGACGACTGACGCGGTCACGCCGGCTGCAGCTTGGCATACTCCAGCGCCAGCCACTTCACACCCGCCTCGCGAAAGTTGACTTGCACGCGCGCGTCGCTTCCCCGACCTTCGGCATCGATAATTATTCCGAGGCCGAACTTCGCGTGGACTACGCCCTGCCCGATTCGCCAGCCTATGTCCTGTTTCTCACTGCCGCGGTCGCCTGAACGCGTCGCAGCGTAATCGGGCTCCCGCGCGCTGAAATCGCCGCGCCGGGGCGAGAGCCACTGCACCGTGCCGACGGGAAATTCATCGAGAAAGCGCGATGGGACGTTGTAGCGCAGCTGCCCGTGCAGCATCCGACTTTGCGCGTGCGTCAGATAGAGACGGCGGCGAGCGCGCGTGATCGCCACGTAGGCCAGCCGCCGTTCTTCTTCGAGGCCATCGTATTCCGACATGCTGTTTTCGTGCGGAAACAATCCTTCTTCCAGCCCGGTTACGAATACCGTGTGAAATTCGAGGCCCTTGGCGGAGTGAACCGTCATCAACTGCAATGCCGGCCGTCCTTCGGCGGCCTGCGTCTCGCCGGCTTCCAGCGCCGCATGCGACAGGAAGGTGGTCAGTGGATCGGCGTCCGCCTCACCCGGCTCGCGTTCGACTTCGCGGACAAAACTGTCGGCGGCGTTGACGAGTTCCTGAAGGTTGTCGATGCGTTCCTGCCCGTCCTTTTCCGCCCCGTAATGCGTCAGCAGGCCGCTGTCGTGAATGACGTGTTCGACGACTTCGGGCAGTTTTAATCCCTGTGTTGCAGCGCGCATCGATTCGATCATAGTGACGAACGCGACGATACTGCTGCCCGCTTTCCCGCCTACCGCGCGGCTGCACGCGACCGTCCATAGACTGGTACCCGTCAGCTGCGCGCGCTCCTGCAGCGTCTCGACGGATCGCGCGCCGATCCCTCGCGACGGGAAATTGATCACGCGCAGGAAAGCGCCATCATCATCGGGAGACGCGAGCAGGCGCAGATAGGCGAGTGCGTGCTTGACCTCCGCCCGCTCGAAAAAGCGCATTCCGCCATAGACGCGATACGGCATTCCCGCATTGAACAAAGCGTGCTCGACGACCCGCGACTGCGCGTTGGAGCGATAGAGAATCGCGATTTCGGCGGGTGACACGTCGTCGTTCACCAAGGCGTTGACAACATCGACGATGAATGCCGCTTCGTCGATATCCGAAGGCGCGGTGAAGGCGCGCACCGGCTCGCCTGCGGCATCTTCCGTCCACAGATTCTTGCCCAAGCGACCTTGGTTCTGCTTGATCAGAGCGTTGGCCGCGTTGAGGATATTTCCGTGCGAACGGTAGTTCTGTTCGAGCTTGATCAGCTTCACCGGTTCGCCACCGACGGCGAAGTCGCGCTCGAAGTGCTGCATATTGGCGACATTGGCGCCACGAAACGCGTAAATTGACTGATCGTCATCGCCCACGGCGAACACCGAAGTGTCTGGCCCGGTCAGCAGCTTCAGCCACTTGTACTGCAGCACGTTAGTGTCCTGGAACTCATCGACCAGGATGTTGCTGAAGCGGCGCCGATAGTGATCGCGCAAGCCCTGGTGTTGTGACAGCAGCTCGAAAGTCCGCAGCAACAGCTCCGGAAAATCCACGACGCCTTCGCGCTGACAGGCCTGTTCATAGAGCGCAAAGTGCTCGACCTGTCGGCGGGTGAATTCGTCGTGCGCCTCGACCTGGTTCGGCCGCAGACCTTCCTCCTTCGATCCGTTCACCAATGCCTGGAGCTGGCGGATCGGAAATCGCTCGTCGTTGATGTTGTGGGCCTTGTAGACGCGCTTGATCAGCGCAAGCTGGTCCTGCATATCCATGATCTGGAATTGTTGCGGAAGGCCGGCGTCACGATAGTGCGCGCGCAGCATGCGGTTGCACAGGCCGTGGAAGGTTCCGACCCACATACCGCGGATATTGACCGGCGTCAGGGCCGACAGGCGAGTGAGCATCTCCCTCGCCGCCTTGTTGGTGAAAGTCACCGCGAGTATCGACAGCGGATTGGCCTGCCCGGTCGCGAGCAGCCATGCGATGCGCGTCGTCAGGACGCGCGTCTTGCCGCTGCCGGCGCCAGCAAGTATCAGCGCTGACGTGTGCGGCAGCGTCACCGCGGCGAGCTGTTCGGGATTGAGATTTTCGAGTAGAGGCGAGGCCATCGGAAAGGCGGGTTCTCGACGGCGGAGTCCGTGCCTGCGCTTTGCTGCCCGATCGATACCAGGCGATCGCTGCCAAGTGCACGAGCCGTGCTTGCGACGCTCAATTATAGGCGACGCGGACGCGCGCGTCCTGTCGGCCTGCAGACGCGGTGCTCGGACCGCGGCGGCTCCGCTATAATCGGTCGCCCGCTTGCCATTTACCAACCATTCGCCAAGCCGATTCGCCAATTTCGTCTGGCAACGACGCCTCGATGGCCCATCTCCCGACCAGCAGTCCGGCCGCCCATTCCGCGACGACGCGGGCATTCGTGCAGTGGATCCGTTCCGCAGCGCCCTATATTCACGCATTCCGCGGCAAGACTTTCGTTATCGCGTTCGGCGGAGAAGTTGTCGCCGACGAGACATTTCTGGGCATCGTCCACGATCTGAATCTGCTGCAGAGTCTGGGCATCCGGCTGGTCGTGGTGCACGGGTCCCGACCGCAGATCGAGGCCATTCTCAAGCAGCAGCACATCCCCAGTCGCTACAATCGCGGCCTGCGCGTCACCGACGCCGAGACGCTCGATTGCGTGCTCGAAGGCACCGGTCACGCGCGCAGCAGAATCGAGGCCTTGCTGTCGCTGGGTGTCGCGAATTCGCCGATGGCCGGCGCTCGGATACGCGTCGTCGGAGGCAACTTCCTTACGGCGAAACCGATCGGAGTGCTCGACGGCATCGACATGCAATGGACAGGCGAAGTGCGCCGCGTTGATGTCGAGGCGGTGCGCCAGCGGCTGGATGACGGCGATATCGTGCTGGTTTCGCCACTGGGCTATTCGCCTACCGGCGAGATCTTCAATCTGGCGCTCGAGGAAGTAGCAACGCAGGTGGCAGTCCATCTTTCAGCGCACAAGCTCATCTTCCTGATGGAAACCGAAGGCGTGCGCAACGGCCGGCGTCAGTTACTCAACGAACTCTCGACGCGCGACGCCGAAGCGCTGCTGGCCAAACACAGCAAGCTGCCGCCGGACGTGCTGCACTACCTGCCCGGCGCCATCCGCGCGTGCGAAAACGGCGTCAAGCGTGCACACCTTATCTCGCGCCACCACGACGGCGCGCTGCTGCTCGAATTGTTCACACGCGACGGCGTCGGCACGATGGTGGCAGCGGCTCCGCTGGCGCACTTGCGCAGCGCGACGATCGACGACGTGGGCGGTATCCTGGCGATCATCGGCCCGCTGGAGGATCAGGGCATATTGGTGCGGCGCTCACGCGAGCGACTCGAAATCGAAATCGAACGTTTCGTCGTCGCCGAACACGACGGCGTGATTATCGGCTGCGCCGCCCTCTACGCCTTTCCGCAGGAAAAGATCGGCGAATTGGCAGCGCTGGCCGTCCATCCCGATTTTCGGCGCGAAGGTTTCGGCGAAGCCCTGATGCACGAAATCGAACAGCGCGCGCGCAAACTTCGTCTTTCTAGGTTGTTCGTCCTCACGACGCGTACCTCGGGGTGGTTTATCGAGCGCGGTTTTGTCGAAAGCGATCCGTCGCGGCTACCGAAGCAGAAACGCGACCTTTACAACTGGCAGCGACGCTCGCTGGTCTACGAAAAATCGTTGGCGTCCTGACGACGCGCTTGCGTATCGGGCCGGCGCGTCGTAGTTTCTTCCTGTCTATCATTGTCCCAGAGGTATTCGCATGGCACGCATGGTCCACTGCATCAAGCTCGGCCGCGAGGCCGAAGGGCTCGATTTCCCCACGTACCCGGGAGAACTCGGCAAACGCATTTACGAAAATGTTTCCAAGGAAGCCTGGGCGCAATGGCTCAAGCAGCAGACGATGCTCGTCAATGAAAACCGCTTGAGCCTGGCCGACCCGCGCGCGCGCAAGTACCTCGCCGAGCAGATGGAGAAACACTTCTTCGGCGGAGGCGCCGACGTTGCGCAAGGGTACGTTCCGCCGAAGACCTAAGCCCTCAACGCCGCGCGAACAGAGCGAGGTCGAATCTCGATCGCCCATCGACCAGCAGTTCGGCGAGCACCTCTCCGATGACGCTGGAAAACTTGAACCCGTGGCCGGAGCACGCGCTCGCGATCAACACTTGGGCATGTTCCGGATGCCGGTCGATCCAGAAATGCTCGTCCGGCGTATTAGCGTACATGCACACGGCGGTCGACAAAAGTGCGCCATCGGCCTCGGGCAGGTACTGCCGCAGGCGGTCGCGCATGACCGCGATTTCGTCGTCGCCCACGTTCTGACTGAGTTGATCCGGATCGATGGTTTCGCCGCCGTGGTGCACGGCGATTTTGACGCCGTCGCCCAAGTCGGGAAGTCCGTAGAAAAACGGGGCCGCAGTAGGCTCCCAGAGGTGAATCGGGCAACTCGTCGCCGAAAATGCTTGGCTGCCGTGGCGCGGCGCGAACCAATACTGCACCTGTCTCTCGATAGTGAGCGGGAGGAGCCCGGGCAGTAACGAGGGCATCCACGCGCCCGCCGTGAGCAGCAGTTTTTCGGCTCGGTACTCGCCCTTGTCGGTGATTACATGTGCGCCGCGGGCATCATCCATGCGCCATTCGATCAGTGGTTCGCCGTAACGGAATGTCGCTCCGTGTGCCTGCGCCAGTTTGAGATGCGCCTCGATGCAGCTTTCCGGAAAAAGAATCCCCGCCCGCGGCTCCCACACCGCAACCATGCCGTCATCCGGCCTCAACGCAGGGAATCGCTCGCGGACTTCAGGCGCGTCCAGCAGCTCGTGCCGCAATCCGTGTTGGTGCGCGCTGCGCAGAGCGCCGCTTACCAACACGCCGTCGGGACGGCCGATCATCAAACCGCCCGTGGTTTGCAGCAGTTTGCGGCCGGCCAGCTCTTCGAGCTCGCCCCAAAGTCGATAGGCGCGTTGCACCAGCGGTACATAGGCTGGATGCTCGAAATACGCCTCGCGAATGATCCGCGTCCGCCCGTGAGAGGAGCCGTGCGCGTGCGGCGGCGTGTATCGGTCGAGCCCGAGCACGCGGCGACCTTTCCGCGCCAGCTGATAAGCAGCCGCGCTGCCCATCGCTCCCAAGCCGACAACGATTACGTCGTAGGAATCGGACATGCGCCAAGGTACCAGCGGGTGAAGACTGACGCCAGCCCATTGCCCGAAAGAGATTTCGTTGGATATGCTTGTTCTTTGGTCCTGTTGCGTGGCGTAATATTTAGTCCTGCAAGGAGACTTATATGCGTGATCACGATCCTGTAATCCGGCGCACCGCGCCAGTGGAAGATCGCGTCGATGCGATCCAGGCCGTGCTCGACGAACGCGGCCTCAACGCAACCGAAGCGATCGAGGAACTGGCGCATCTCGCCGAAGAACGATGGATTCCGCAGAACGGCGCGCGCGTTGTCGCCAAGGCATGGATCGACCCTGCATTCCGCCAGCGCCTGCTTGCCAATGGCCGCGCCGCAGTCGCCGAACTTGGCCTCACCATGCCGAAGCATCATCGACATCTTGTGGTGCTGGAAAACACGCCGACCGTGCAGAATGTCATCTGCTGCACGCTGTGTTCGTGCACGGCGTTCACGATCATCGGACTGCCGCCGGACTGGTACAAGGACCTCGAGTACCGGGCGCGCGTCGTTCGCGAATCGCGTACCGTACTGAAGGAAATGGGGCTGAACCTCTCACCGGACGTCGAGATCCGCGTATGGGACACGACAGCTGATACGCGCTATATGGTGCTCCCGATGCAGCCGCCCGAAACCATCGGCTGGCCCGAGGAAAAATTGGCGGCGATCGTCACGCGTGACGCGATGATCGGCGTCGCGCAACTGTAGGCAGGGCAACATCATGGACGGAATGCACGACCTCGGCGGCAAGCAAGGCTTCGGCGAAGTCAGGTACACGCACAATGCGCCCGCGTTCCACGCCGCGTGGGAAATCCGCGTCAACTCGCTCTATGCTCTGGCGGTGCGCCTTGGCATATTCAACATGGACGAATACCGTCATGCCATCGAGCGCATGGAACCGCGTCACTACCTCACGGCGAGTTACTACGAACGTTCGCTAACCAGCTTGGCGACGCTCTGCGTTGAAAAAGGCGTCGTGAGTCGCGATGAATTGGAGCAGCGCGCTGGGGGGTTGTTCCCGCTAGCGGCGCCGAGCGCTGCCGGACGCAGTAACGCAGTCAAGCGCGAACGTTTCGCGCCGGGCGATCATGTTCGAGTCAAGTCCGACTACGTGCCGGGCCACGTGCGCATGCCGGGTTACATCCGCGGGAAGACCGGCGTAGTCGTCAGCGAATCACCGACGTATCCCTTTCCCGACGCGCATGCGCACGGCGTCGAGGCGCAGGACGAGCCCACTTACGACGTGCGTTTCCGCAGCAGCGAGCTCTGGCCGAATTCGGCTGATGACGCGCTCGTGCATGTCGGAGTGTTCCAGAGTTATCTTGAGCGGGTCGCGCCGCCACAAGCGAGCGCCGAGGCCGCTTAGCGCTTCGTTCCGCATTAACGGCTCGCCACGCTGCGCACTTGCGAAGCGTTGAGGTATGAGCGCATGCACGCTTCGCGCTCGGACACGTACGCGTGATCGCTGCAGGCACGCTCGGCCACGACAACTTGCTCGAACGGCGTGCCGTCACGCTGGAAGAGCTCGACAACTCCGGTGAGCAGGCCGATCGTAATCGCGGCGGACAAAACGGCGGCGCCGACGGTCCTGGCGATGGGGGGCGAGCGAGGATGGGCTTGGCATTCATGGCAGTCTCCTGGTGTTCGTGGTTCAGTCGGAAAGTCCGGTGTTGCTGAGGCGTACTTTCCGATACCCGGGAGCTTTCAGTCCTTTAGCCAGTCTTAAACGTTGTGAAAGAGCCTTTAAGGTCCTGCTTGGGGACCCCCTTCAGAAGGCGGCCCGTCGAATTGACGGATAATGTGGCGTCGGCAGCCGCCAGCAACAGGCTATAGGGCTTACCAACGTGCGATTTGGATCCATTGAAGTGCAAACCGAGGCGCGGCAATTGCTCGTTGACGGCGTTCCCGCCAAGCTGGGCGCGCGCGCATTCGATCTGCTGCTGGCGCTGATCGAGCGTCGCGATCGCGTCGTTGGCAAGGACGAGTTGCTGGGTCTGGTCTGGCCCGGCGTCATCGTCGAGGAAAACAATCTTCAGGTGCACGTCTCCGCCCTGCGCAAGGTGCTCGGTTCGCAGGCCGTGGCGACGATTCCCGGCCGGGGATATCGCTTCGCTGCGGCGCTTGCTGACGACGCGCCTTCGGCGCCGGAATCCATACATGTCGGCGCACCCCCCCCGAGCCCAAGTTCGAACCAAGTGCCGTCGATCGCCGTGCTGCCTTTCCGGAATATGGGAGCCGACACGGAGGACTACCTTTCGGACGGCATCACCGAGGACATCATCACTGAACTGTCCCGCTGGCGCTCGCTCGCGGTGACGTCGCGCTACTCGTCTTTTCGGTTCAAGGGTCAAGCTGTCGACGTGCAACAGCTCGGAGGCGAGCTCGGCGTTCGCTTTGTCGTCGAGGGGAGCGTTCGCAGGATGGGCGAGCGCATCCGGGTAACCGCTCAGCTGACCGACGTCGAGAACGGCAATACCGTATGGGGCGAGCGCTACGATCGACCCATCGTCGACCTGTTCGCGGTGCAGGACGAGGTCGTGCACACCATCGTCGGAACGCTGGTGGGTCGCGTGCAGGTGAGCACCGCGGAACGCGCGCGTCGAAAACCGCCCGCTAACCTGGACGCTTACGACCTGACCTTGCGTGGCAACGCGCTGCTATGGGACGAGCCTGCATCGGCGGCCGAGGCCAAGCACGCGTTCGAGCGCGCGATCGAGCTCGATCCCGCCTACGGTCTTCCTCACGGATTGTTGTCGGAGATTCTCGCCCGCGAGTGGGAGCGCGGACTCGCAGGGTCCGAGCAGGCGCTGGATCGTGCGTTCGCGTTAGCGCAGCGTGCCGTCGAACTGGCCGACGACGATAGCACCTGCCATACGATGCTGGGACAGATGTACCTCGAACGACGGTCGTTCGAGCTGGCGCTACGTCACACCGAGCGTGGCGTCGAAATGAACCCCGCCAACCAGTGGAACCAGGCCGATCTCGGCATCATCCTCGCCTATACCGGGCGAGCCGAAGAAGGGCTGCAGAAGTTGCGCGATGCGCGCCGCGCCGATCCCTATTTCGGTCCGCGCTGGTACTGGCGTGGACTCGGCCTGGCGCAATTCGTACTGCGTCGCTATGCCGATGCGGTGCCGGATTTCGAGCGCGGTGTCACGGACCATTCGTTGCGTGCCCTGACGATGCTGGCCGGCTGTTATGCGCGGCTCGGTCTTGCCGATCGCGCGCGGGAAACGGTGGCGCGTTGCCTGATCCTACGCCCTGACGCGACGGTCGAGAAGCTCGTCGCAGGGTGCCGTTCAAGGAACGCGCCGACAGCGACCATCTCGCGGAGTGCCTGCGCCTCGCAGGATTCCCCGAGTAATCCGGGACCCCCTTCAACCGCCCAACGCTCAGGGCATCGTATGGAGATAGCTGTGCAGGGCTGCGATCTCCGGATCGGTCAACAGCGATAGGTGTTGCTGTGCCCATGGGCCCATTGTTGCGAGCGTCCGTCCTCCAATTGCCGCGCCCTTTCGCATCAGGTCGGTGAAGGATTGCAGCGAATATGCGGCCGCGACCCGCAGGCTCGGACTGGTGAATTCGGGATTCGTGTCACCGTGCAAGTTGGTGCCATGGCACTGCGCACATATTGTTCGAGCGAGGTAGCGACCATACTTGGCTTCATCGCTCGTTGCTTCGGGTGGCGGCACCGTTGAAGCAATCAGCGCTGCGACGGGCTGGAATTGGCCCATGGCAACGCCGATGCGTCCAAGAGGTCCCATCGAAACGCTCGGACCCGGTCCTTCGACCGCCGGCACCGACTTCAAATACGCAATGATGCGCCCCAAGTCCTCGTCGCTGAGGTACGCGAAAGCTTCAGAAGGCATCACCATCATGCTGCGTCCGTCCGGCCGCACGCCGTTGCGGATGATGTTGACGAGCTGCGAATCGCTGTACTTGTGGGCCGCGGCGGTGAGGTTCGGCGCAACGATGCGTCCGACCATCGGCTCGTCGAACATGACCGTGCCCTCGACCTGGCCACCGTGGCAGCCGGAGCAGCCATGGATAATCGTTAGCCGCCGTCCCTCGGCGATCGACGCGGGGTCCGACGGTATCGACATCGCCACCGCCGGTATTTCGTAGACGCGCCGCAGATTCCGTTCAGAGAGAAAGTAGACGACGGCATACGCGACAATCGCGAGTGCCACCAAGACGCCCAGTGCCGTGCCTAGCCAACGCATCACTCGCTTCATAGTTCGCTCGTCTCAGGAAGTCGGGCGAGTGTCCGCGCAATGCGAGTTGAACGCAAGGCTTACGTGATTGCAGCGCTTCACCGAAGTGCTGCGCGCGGGCCCGACTAGAGCGGCCATTCAAGTGCTGAAAGTCCTCGTCCTGGATCGTCTCAGCTGAGAATGCTATGCGAGCCCGCGGGGCGCGGCGCGCGTGTTGAGGTAGACCGCATACAGCGACGTGGTGCCGCAGATGAACATGCGGTTGAGCTTGGCCCCGCCGAAACACAGATTGGCGACCGCCTCTGGAACCAGTACCTTGCCGAGCAATGCGCCATCCGGCGCGTGGCAGTGCACGCCGTCGCCGGCGCTCAGCCAGAGGTTGCCATGCGTATCGGTGCGCAGCCCGTCGAAGAGTCCGACGGGGCAGGTGGCGAACACTTCGCCGCCGGCCAGGGTCGCCGCGTTCGCGGCGACGCGAAAACGCCGCACGTGGTGCGGTCCGTCCGCCCGGTGGGTGGCACCGGTGTCGACGATGTAGAGCAGCGACTCATCGGGGAGAAGGCCAGACCGTTCGGTTGCACGAAGTCGTCCGCGACGACGTCGACGACGCCGCTCACGGGGTCGACGCGATAGACGCGCTGGCACCAATCTCGCTGGCGGCGGCGTCGCCCTCGTAGTCGCTGTCGATGCCGTAGCTCGGATCGGTGAACCAGACGCTGCCGTCGGACTTGACGACCACGTCGTTTGGCGAGTTGAAGCGCTTGCCGTCGACAACGATCGGCGAGCACGCTGCGGCTGCCGTCGAGTTCCGTGCGCGAAACGCACCGGCCGCGGTGTTCGCAAGACACCAGGCGGCCCTGCAGATCGACGGCGTGGCCGTTGCTGTTCAACGCTGGCTGACGGAACACCGAGACCGACCCGTCGGTCTCGTCCCAGCGCAACATACGGTCGTTCGGAATGTCGGACCACACCAGGTAGCGCCCGGCCGCAAACCATGCCGGCCCTTCGGCCCAGCGGCAACCAGTGTAGAGCTTGTCGACATGTATGTACGGAAGTGCAAGCTCGCGAAAGCGCTGGTCGACAACTTCGAAGCTGGACGTGAGTTCGAGGGCCATGGTTTCACTCTCCATCAGTCAGAATGCCGCCGACCGCGGCCATAAATCAAAAGCATCGCAATGATCACGACGCCATAAATCACGTGCCGGCCGAATTCCTCCATTTGCATCACCGAAAGAATCGACTGCAGCAGCGTGATCAAAATGACGCCGGCAACGGTGCCAAGATAGTTGCCGCGCCCGCCGAGAATCGATGTACCGCCAAGCACCACTGCGGCAATGGCCGGCAGCAGGTAAGGGTCGCCCATCGCCTGCGCCGCCTTGCTCGCATAGCCGGCGAGTAGCACGCCGCCGAATGCGGACAGACCCCCTGAAATGGCAAACGCCGCCATCACGACCATGCGTGTTTCGCACGCCCGAAAGATAAGCGGCGCGCTCGCGATTGCCGATCGCATAGACCGCGCGGCCGAAAGTCGTCCGCGTCAGCAGGAACAGGGCGGCGGCGCCCACCGCCGCCCACACGAGCAGCGCATTCGGAATGCCGATCAGGCTGTGCCCGGTGGCGATGAAACGCATCGCGGACGACGACGATTCCTGCGGTGAGAAGCCGCCGGTGTGCACGACCATCAGTCCCTGCGCGACCGCGTTCACCGCGAGGGTTACGACCATCGAGGGAATGCGCAGGAATGCCACGCCAAAGCCATTGACCACTCCCAATGCAATGCCGCATCCGATGCCAACCGGTATCGCCATCGCTTCGCCTAGCGGTCCCCAGCCGGTGGCGGCGGTTGCCATCATTCCGCCGACGGCGACCACCCACGGCACCGACAGGTCGATCTGCCCCAGCAGGATGACGATCATCATTCCCGTCGCGATGACTCCGAGGAAGGAGGCCACTTTCAACTGCTGCAGCAGGTATTCCGGCGACAGGAAACTCGACGAATAGAGACTGCCGATGAACAACACGAGCAGGATGCAGCCAAAAGCCCATGCAATTGCGGGATCGATGTGCCGGCGCACGCTATCAAACGTGTTGGCGAGCGAGCGACCGGAACGTTCGGCGGTGGGGCGTGCTTCATCCATACAAATCGAGCCGGTTGCGAATGCGCAGCAGGCGAACGGAGCCCACGCAGACGGCGGCGAGGAGAACCACGCCCTGGAACAGCGGCTGCCACAACGGCTCGACGTTGAATACGAAGAGCAGGTCGCCGATGGTGCGAAACATCAGCGCACCGAAGATCGCGCCGATGGCGCTGCCCGAACCGCCGAACAGCGATACGCCTCCCAGCACCACTGCGGCGATCGAATAAAGCGTGTAGGTGCCGCCGTTCGCGGCCGAGGCTTCGCCCGAGTAGGTGATGCAGGTCAGGAACAATCCCGCCACCGAAGCGAGCAGGCCCGAAAGCGTATACGCGATGAACTTGGCGCGCCGGATGGGCACGCCGGACATGTACGCCGCGACCTCGGACGAACCGAGCGCGTAGACTGCGCGGCCGATCGCCGAACGCCGAAATGGGCAGCCAGATAATGAGCACCAGTGCCAGCAGCAGCGCGAGGCTCGCAGGTACGCCGCCGGGTAATTGACCGGTCAGCGCATCGGCCAGCGAGAGTCGACATCCCCGCCGGGAACGCGCCGTAAAGCGAGCGCCACGCCGTAGTAGATCGCGCCAGTGGCGATCGTCGTGACGATCGGCTGCAGGCGTCCGTAGATCACGATGAGCCCGTTGATCGCGCCGCATAAGCAGCCGGCGAAAAGCACGCCGAGCACGCCGAGTGCCGTCATCAACGGCGAGCCGACGACGATGTCGACGCCAGGCAATTGGCGAGCACCATCACCATCCCGACCGACAGGTCTATGCCGGACGTCAGCACGACCAGCGTCTGCGCCATGGCGACGATCGCGAGCAGCACACCTTTGTTGGCGGCGGTCGTCGCAACGTTGGCGTTAAGACCGACGGGATGGTTGGCGATGTAGATAGCGAACATCGCGACGAAGGCCGCAAAGGCCAGCAACGTGCCGCTGTGTTCACGCAGCCAGTATGACCAGTCGCCTTTCACGTCAAGCCGCCTTGCGCGGCTTCGGCTCGCCGATATTCAATGCGCTGCTAATAAGCGCGCGCTCGGTGATGTCGGCACCGACGAGTTCTCGCTTGATCGCGCCGTCGTACATTACGAGCACCCGGTCGCAGCAGCCCACCAGTTCGTCGTAGTCGGTCGAATAGAACAGGATCGCCGCGCCGGCATCGGCCAGTTCGCGCAGCAGCTGATAAATCTCCTGCTTGGTGCCGACGTCGATGCCGCGCGTCGGATCGTTCAATAGAAGTATGCGCGGCGCCATCATCAACCACTTGCCGATGACGAGCTTCTGTTGGTTGCCACCCGAAAGCGACCCTGCCGGCACATGAGTTCCATCAGTGCGGATGGCGAGCAGCCGAACGATGCGCTCGACCGCGGCACGCTCCGCCGCGGCGTCGATGATGCCCCAGCGCGACAATGAATCGAGCGCGGCAAACGAAAGGTTGTCGCGCACGGACATCGGCAGCATCAACCCTTCGGTTTTGCGGTCCTCGGGGATCAGCGCCATGCCGATTTGCCTGCGCTTGGCGATATGCGGGCCGGTAATCGCGACCGCGCGTCCGTCGACCAGCACCTCACCCGTCGTGCCGCTCAGCACGCCGAATAACGCCAACAGCAACTCACGCTGCCCCTGGCCGTCGAGACCACCGAGTCCGATAACTTCGCCAGCGTCGACCCGCAGCGAGATGTCGTCCAACCGGTCGGTCCATGTGAGACGGCGCACTTCCAGGGCTGGTGGCACGGTGCTCGCGACGCGCTCGCGACGCGCCGGGAACACGGCGCTGTACTCGCGGCCGATCATCAGCTCGACGATCTCATTGTCAGTCTTCGTGCCCGAAGCGAAGCTCGCGACACTGCGCCCGTTGCAGAACACCGTGCATTCGTCGGCGAGCTCCGCGATCTCGTGCATCCGGTGCGAAATGTAGACGAGGGCGAGCCCGTCCGCGCGCAAACGCTTCAGGACGCCGTAGATCTTGGTCACGTCGGCGGCGGTCAGCGCCGAGGTCGCCTCATCGAGAATCAGGATGCGCGGCTTGCGAGCGAGCGCCTTGGCTATCTCGACCATCTGTCGACGCGAGAGCGAGAGGTCCTTGACGAGCGCCAGCGGGTGAATGTTATCGGCACCAGCGCGCGACAGCGCTTCCTCGGCCATCCGGCGCTGCGCCTTGCGATCGATCAATCCGAAACGGCGCGGCGGATTGCTGATCGCAATGTTGTCGGCGACCGAGAGATCGGGGATCAGTGACAGTTCCTGGAAGATGCAGGCGATGCCGGCCGCAGCGGCTGCGGCCGGCGATGCAAACGAAACCTCCTCGCGGTCGAGCACCATACTGCCCTCATCGGGCACGACGACGCCGGCCATGATCTTGATCAACGTGGATTTGCCGGCGCCGTTTTCTCCAAGCACCGCATGGATGCGCCCGGCCTCGACCGTCAGGTTCGCACCCTCGAGCGCACGCACGCCGCCGTAGCGCTTCGAAACGCCCTGCATGACGAACAAACTCATGTATAGATGCGGGGACCTACAGTCCCCGCGCGCACCGCTACTTGTTCGCTTCGGTCTGCCCCATGATTTCCTGCGCGGTGAAATTGATTCCGCAGGTCGGGAAGGAATTGCCGACGAAGAAGTTGTCGTTTTGGGTCGGGTAATAGTCGGACCCTTCCTTCATGTTGGGGAACTCGGCCTTGGCGAGCGGCAGCTTCACCGACTGCGGAACGACTTTTCCTTCGAGTGCGGCGATCGCGGTCTTGATCGCCACGGCCACCTGGGCTGGCCGGTCCCGGCCGATGCGCATTTCAAGCCCTGTGCCCCGTACTTGCCGCAAAACTTGCGGAAGCCATTTTCGGTTTCGCCGCCAAACGGAACGAACGGATGCTTGGCGTCGATCATTGCCTGCACCACACCGGTGTCGCCGCCTTGAGCGGTGATCGCGTCAAACTTCTTGTGCACGGCAATCGCGTCGGCGGTGACTTTCTGCGCCGTCGGGTCGTCCCACTTGCCAATCACTTCCACCGTTTCCCACTTTTTACCTGAGGCTTTGAACGTTTCCTGGATGCCGTCGTGCCGGTCGCGATCGACCGAGGTGCCAGAGACACCGCGCACTTCGAGCACTTTCCCCCCGTTCGGCACGTTCTTCACCAACCATTCAGCCCAGTATTTGCCGAGGCCTTTCTGGTCGACGTTGACGTTGATGGCTTCCTCGGTGTCGAGGATATTGTCGAACGCCACCAGCACGACGCCTGCGTCGTTGGCGCGCTTGATCACGGGCTTGAAGGCTGCCGGATTCTGCGCATTCACGACGACGGCGTCGTAGCCTGAGTCGATGAAATTGTTGATTGCTGCAATCTGCGCGGCGACATCTTCGCCGGTGGAGACAACCTTGAATTCCTTCAGCTTCGCGGCGACCTCGGGTTGCGCCGCATACGCCTTGGCCGTCTTGATCATCTGGATGCGCCAGGTGTTGGCGATATAGCCGTTGGCAAGCGCGATGCGGTAGGGGCCCTTCTTCGCCGGATATTGGAACAGCTTGGTGTTGGCCGCCCACGGCGCGAAACATTGTGCATCGGAGTTTGGCGCAGTCACCACTTTCGGCGGTGCGGCAGTCGCGAATCCAGCAGCGGCGAGCAAGGAAATTGCAGCGGCAATACGGGTACGGTTCAGCATCACAGCCTCCTTTGTTTATTTGGAAGCGCGGCTGCCACTGCTACGGGCAGCAAGCGCCACTGGCGCCTTGTTCTAGAATCGCAGGCCCGACGCCGGAGCGGACTCGTATCAGGATATACCAGTAGTGTGCGCAAGCTTGCGCATTTGCGCAACGGTCGTCAGCCGGCAATCAGATCCGGCAGCGCGCAACGACGAAGGCTAGCAACTGCTCGACGCAGGCCGCGACATCGCCTTGCGCGGTGTCGATCACGAGTTCGGGAGATTCCGGCTCCTCGTACGGGCTGTCAATACCTGTGAAGTCCTTGATCTCGCCGTCGCGCGCTTTGCGATAAAGGCCCTTCGGATCGCGCGCTTCGCACGAGGCCAGATCGGCTTTGACGAATATCTCGAAGAATCGTCCGTCGCGCGCCGCAGCGCGCGCGCGGCGCCGGTCGTCCCGATACGGCGAAATAAAGGCCGTGATGCACACCATGCCTGCCTCGGCAAACAGCGCGGCCACCTCGCCGACGCGGCGGATATTTTCCTGACGGTCTTCAGGAGAGAACGTGAGATTGGCATTGAGGCCTCGGCGCACATTGTCGCCGTCAAGCACGAAGGCGCCGTAACCCGCGTCGAACAGGCGGCGCTCCAGTGCCATCGCCAGCGTCGATTTTCCCGCGCCCGACAGACCGGTGAGCCATATGACGGCACCGCCATGGCCGAAACGCGTCGCGCGTTCCGACTCGGTCACGTGATGACGCATCGGCGTCAGGTTACGTGCGCCTTCCGGCATTGCCCGATGATCCGGATAACCGCTGGCGTCGATGATCCCGCCGCCGACGGTGACAAAACCGTCGCGCAAGACGAAGCGCCCGGTCGCCGGCAGCGTCGCGAAATCGTCGACGGCGACCAACTCCAGCGCGCGCAACGTGACTCTCGCCACTTCGCCCGCGATAACCTGAGTCACGGGTTCTGCAACAAGGGTTGCCACATCGATCCGGTGACGAATGGCCTGCACGCGAACCATGAAGCTCCGCACACCGAGCTGCACTCCCAGCTCCCGTCCCGCGAGCAGGGGCGTCCCCGCCAAGCCAGAATATTTCGGCGTCAAACACGGCAGTGAGTTTTGGCGCGTTTTCGCGATGACTCGCCGTGTCGCCACGCTCGACGACCAACGGCCGGTCGAGAACGACGGCCGCATTGTCGCCGGCGTGAACTTCGCGTACGGAGACGTTCGGCCACGCGAGCAGTTCGGCGATGCGCGCTGTTCGCCCCGAAGGTGAGAAGACCAGTTCGTCGCCGACTGCCAGTCGCCCCGACTCGACCCGCCCGGCAAGCGCACGACGCTCATCGACACGGTAGACATCCTGGATCGGCATGCGCAAGGCAAGCGCGTGTTCCGGATTGGGCAGAGGCAACTGTTCAAGCGTGGTCACCAGCGTCTCGCCGCGGTACCAAGCCGGCATCGCGCCGCGCTCACGCAGATTGGCACCGTCGCGCGCCGACACCGGGATAATGGCGCGCGGCGCAAAACCGATCTGCCTGAGCGCGGCCGACACCTCGCTCGCGCGCGCGCGAAAACTCGCTTCGGCATAGCCGACCAGATCCATTTTGTTGATGGCCACGACCAATTCGCGCACACCGAGAAGCTTGAGCAGATAGGCATGTCGCAGCGTCTGTTCTTCGCTGCCGGCCTGCACATCAAGCACCAGCAGCGCAGCACTCGCCGCGGATGCGCCGCCGATCATATTCTTCAATAGTTCCTTGTGGCCCGGGGCATCGATGATGACGAGTTCCCGGTGCGGCGTTTTCACCCGCACGCGCGTCGTATCGAGCGTGATCGCCTGATCGCGTTCGGCCTGGAAGCCATCGAGCACGAACGACCATTCGAGCGGTACGCCGCGCTTGCTCGACATCGCGGCGAGTTCAGCAGCCTTGCCGGCAGGTAGCAGATCGAGTTCGTGCAGCAATCGTCCGAGCAGTGACGATTTACCGTGGTCGACGTGGCCCGCGAGGACCATGATCAATGGAGCGTTGCCATCCATCACATGTACCCGGCTGCGCGCAGGCGTTCGAAGGTGTCTTCGCGCTCGTGGTCCATCGCCCGTCCGGCACGCTCACTCTGACGCGTATGTTCCAGTTCGGAGATTATTTCGTCGATGGTCGCGGCGTTCGAATCGATCGGAAACGTGATGTCGCTCTCGCCCAGCGAGCGGAAGCGCTTGCCGTTGCGGGCGAAGTAAAGCTCGCACACGGGAATCTGTTCCCGTTTCACGTAACGCCAGATGTCGAGCTCGGTCCATGCCAGCAGCGGATGCACGCGAACGTGAACTTCGGCGGGGAAATCGGTCTGGTACTGATCCCAGAATTCGGCGGGCTGATCGCGGAAGTCCCATGTGCCATCGAGCCGTCGCGGACTGAAGACACGCTCCTTGCCACGTATCAACTGCTCGTCGCGGCGAATGCCGAGCAGAATGCCGCGGAATCCGCGTTCGGCGATCACCCGCTTCAATCCGAGTGTCTTGCGCGCAGCCGCTCGCGCGGCCGGTGGCAAAGTTGCGTCGGTTTCCTCGACCGACGGGCAGACCACGTTGACATAGTCGAGTCCCCATTCGGCCGTAAGGCGATCACGAAATGCGTAGACCTCTTCGAATTCGTTGCCCGTGTCGAGCAACATGACGGGAAACGGAATGCGGCCGAGGAACGCCTTGCGAACCAGCCATAGCATCGTGTTCGAATCTTTTCCCAGCGACCACAGCATCGCGGTCGGCTTGAGCTTCGCGTAGGCCTCGCGAATCACATGAATCGATTGCTGTTCTAGAACGTGGAGGTAGTCGGACATGAGTGTGAAAAAATCTGCCGGTTAGGGCGAGCGGGCGCCATCATACCAGCGACCTATTGCCTGCGACATAGCAAATATTCGGCTTGTAAGGGTGTGACGACGATGGCGGCCTGAGGCAGGTGGAACCCGGTTCGTCCGATGTGAAACGGCGCGAGCGCGGGCCTCAGCGCAACTCGTGCGCGACTTCCCCGCGCACCAAGGTGTAGCGCACCCTCCCCGCCAATTCGAGTCCAAGGAAAGGCGTGTTCTTGCCCTGGCTCTTGAGCGCGCTGCGTTCGACTTTCCAGCGCGAAGCGGGATCGAATATGCAAATGTCCGCGGGAGCACCCATTCCGAGATGGCCGGCATCGATGCCGAGGATGCGCGCCGGTTCCGCGGTGAGTTTGGCAAGTGCCGCGCTGAGTGAAACCTTCCCCTCCTGCGCCCACTTGAGTGCCAGCGGAAGCAGGAGTTCCAGCCCTGTTGCTCCCGGCTCGGCCTCCGCAAACGGCAGCTGCTTGTTGTCGTCATCGACCGGCGAGTGATCGGAACAGATGGCGTCGATCGTGCCGTCGGCCAGTCCCGCGCGCAGTCCATCGCGATCTCTGACGCCGCGTAGCGGCGGCACCAGGTGGCACTGCGCGTCGAACCAGCCGATGTCGATGTCGCACAGGTGAACGTGGTGAATCGCCACATCGCATGACAACGGAAGTTTCGCCTTTTTCGCCTGGCGTAGCCGATCGACGCCTTCGTGAGTCGACAGTCGCGCGATGTGCACACGCGCTCCCGTCTCGCTGGCCAGCGCGATGATCGTATCCAGTGCGATCGTCTCCGCGCACGACGGAATCGACGCCAATCCCAGTCGAGTGGCGATCTCGCCGTCGTGGGCCACACCGCCCCGCGCAAGGTACGCATCCTGCGGTCGCAGCCAGACGCAATAGCCGAACGTTGCCGCGTATTGCATTGCGCGCCTCAGAACCTGCGTATCGGCCAGCGGTGCGTCGGCTTGCGAAAAAGCGACGCAACCGGCCTCGATCAATTCACCCATTTCGGTGATCGTCTCGCCCTTGAGGCCGACGGTCAACGCGCCGATCGGATAGACGTGCGCCTGGTTGAGCGTCCGCGCGCGATGCTTGAGCATTTCGACGAGACCCGGTTCGTCGAGCGGAGGATCGGTATCCGGCGGACATGCAAGGCTCGTGACGCCACCGGCAACCGCCGCCTTCATTTCCGATTCCAGCGTCGCCATGTATTCGAAACCCGGCTCGCGCAATCGCGCCGACAGATCGATCAAGCCGGGGCAGACGACGAGTCCTGTCGCATCGATTACGGTGTCGGCGCGCCAGTTGGCGGGCGCGGTGCCGATCGCGGCGATATTCCCGGACGCGACGAACAGCGACGCGACCCTGTCGACGCCATTTTTTGGATCGACTACTCGGCCGTTGCTGATTTCTATTTTCATCGACGCGCTCGTTCGCGATGGGAATTTCTCATCAATTCCCCGCGAGAATGCTCATCACGGCCATCCGGACCGCGATGCCGAACGTCACTTGCGGCAGAATTACGGAATGGTCGCCGTCGGCGACTGCCGAATCGATTTCCACGCCGCGGTTCATCGGGCCCGGATGCATGACGATGGCGTCGGGCTTGGCCAGCGCAAGCTTGTCCAGCGTCAGTCCGTAATGTTTGAAGTACTCGCCCGCCGAAGGCAGCAGCGAGCCTTTCATGCGCTCGTTCTGAAGGCGCAGCATGACCACGACGTCTGCCCCGGCGAGGCCCGCGCGCATATCGTGGAACACGTGCACGCCCATGCTTTCAACCGCGGTTGGCAGCAATGTCTTCGGGCCGATGACGCGGACCTCGGGAGTGCCCAACGTCGTCAAGCCATGGATCAGCGAACGCGCGACTCGCGAGTGCAGGACGTCGCCAACGATCGCCACGGTGAGTTTGCGCAGATCCTGCTTGTAGTGCCGAATCGTAAACAGGTCGAGCAGGCCCTGCGTCGGGTGCGCGTGCCGGCCGTCGCCGGCATTGACCACATGGATGTGCTGTCGGTGCGTCGTCGACAGATGGTGTGCGATCAAGTGCGCGGCGCCGCTGGCGGCATGGCGGACGATGAACATCTCAGCGTTCATCGCGACCAGGTTGTCGATGGTATCGAGCAAGGTCTCACCCTTGCTGGTCGACGAGACGCCGATATTGAGATTGATCACGTCCGCCGACAGGCGCTTGGCGGCGATTTCGAATGTCGTGCGCGTGCGTGTACTGTTTTCGAAGAACAGATTGAACACGGTCTTGCCGCGCAGCAAAGGCACTTTTTTGACATCGCGTTCGGCGATCGAGACGAACGGCAACGCGGTGTCGAGAATGCGCTCGATAACGGCCGCCGGCAGGCCTTCCAACGTCAACAGGTGCTGCAGCTCACCATCGGGGCCGAGCTGCGGATTATTCACGTGGCGCGCTCTCGCCGGCTTCGAGGGACAGTTCGAGACGGCCGTCCAGATGTCGACTCAGCACG
This sequence comes from uncultured beta proteobacterium, assembly GCA_963749795.1. GTDB lineage: Bacteria > Pseudomonadota > Gammaproteobacteria > Burkholderiales > Casimicrobiaceae > PALSA-1003. The sequence goes on along the minus strand of CAVVOR010000009.1, from coordinate 402,065 downwards.
ACGGTCGAATCGCGCGCGACTGCAAGGCGCGAGCCCACATAAGTCGCTTCGAACGGAATCTCGCGCCCGCCGCGATCGACCAGCACGGCGAGTTCGATCGATTCCGGACGTCCGTAGTCGAACAACTCGTTGATCGCCGCTCGCACCGAGCGCCCGGTGTAGAGGACGTCGTCGATAAGGACGATGTGGCTGTTGCCGACTTCGAACGGAAGCGTCGTGCGTTCAACCTTGGTACGCAGTCCCTTCTGCCGGTAATCGTCGCGGTAGAACGAGACGTCGATGTATCCGACCGGGTGCTCGCCAGGAAGCATTTGCGCGAGACGCTCGGCGAGCCATGCGCCGCCAGAGTGGATGCCGACGAGCTTCGCATCGAAGGCGATCGCCCCGCCCATTTTCTGCGCGAGCGCAGCGAGGACGACTTCGGCTTCGGGCAGTCCCTCCCGCGGAGTCTCAGTCGGTTCGGGTTTCGACGTCGGGATCATCGTCGAAGTAGGCTTGCAGAATCACCTGTGCCGCAAGCTGATCGCGGACACGCTGGTGTTGCGGCGGGCGAACGCCCGTATCGATCAATATGGAGTTTGCAGCTTCGGTCGTATGTCGCTCGTCGACCATGACCACGGGCAACCGAAAGCGCCCTTGCAGCTGCCGCGCAAATTTTTCGCGCACGGAGGGTGAGTTCGTGACGCGTGCCGTCGGCGTGCGTCGGCAATCCCACCACCAGCACGACCGGCCGCCATTCGTCGATCAGCGACGCAATACCGGCGAAACGATCGTCGGACGTCGCCGCCTCGATGGTCGCCAGCGGATGCGCAAGACGAACCGCGGTCTCGCCCACCGCAACACCGATGCGACGAGTCCCGAAGTCGAAGGCGAGGATGGTGCCCGCTGCGGGCGCGGTCGTTACTGCGGTCGCCACCGCGGGTCACGCGTGCCCGACCGCGTCGGACAGGCGCGAGAAATCGATTCCCAGCAGCTTCATCGCCGCTGACAAACGCATTTCGGCCGGTTGAGCGAACAGGACGTCGGCATCCGCTTCGATCGTGAGCCACGCGTTCTGCGCAATCTCTTGCTCGAGTTGATCGGCCGACCACCCTGCGTAGCCAAGGGAAACCAGTACATCGTCGGGACCGTTGCCATGGCCCACCGCCTCGAGGATGTCCTTCGACGTGGTCAAACCCAGATCGTCGCTGATCGCGAGCGTCGACTGCCAGCTGCCGAGCGGACGGTGCAATACAAAGCCGCGATCGATCTGCACCGGCCCGCCGTAGTGCACGCGTTCCTCGCGCAACTCCGAATCGCCCAGAGGTACCTGGATCTGTTCGAACAACGACGATAGCGTCATGTCGATAGGCTTGTTGATGACGATGCCGAGCGCACCCTTTTCGCTGTGCTCGCAGACGTAGATCAGAGATTGGGCAAAATGCGGATCGGCCATGCTCGGCATGGCGATCAGGAAGTGGTGCGTCAGGCTGACCCTGGAGTCGCCCATGTGATGACCTCTGGGAGCCGCGGTCCGGCTATCTGGCTCATAGGTAGGATTGTAATCGTCGGCGCGCCGCCGCACAAATCCGCCGAATCCTCGACCCTGGGAACCTGCAGCGCCCCGCCCCGGGTGGTGGCGGGTCGATCCCGGGTCAATCTTCTTCCTGCCGGCGCGATTTGCGGAACTCGGTGGCGAGTTGTTGCTGCAGATTGGGCGGCGCGGGCTCGTAGTGCGACAGGCTCATCGTCCAGCTCCCCTGGCCCCCGGTCACCGATTTCAGCCGCGCCGAATAACCGTCGAGCTCGACCAGCGGCGCCAGACCCCTTACCGCCAGCACGCCCGCCTGCATCCCCTGCGTCCCAGTCACCTGCCCGCGGCGCGAGCGACAGATCGCCGGCGATGTCGCCCGTTCTGACGTCAGGACAGATGATCTCGACGTTGACGATAGGCTCGAGCACGATGGGGCGCGCCTTCTCGATGGCGTCGAGAAAAGCCTTGCGTCCCGCCGAGACGAACGCGACTTCCTTCGAATCGACCGGATGGTGCTTGCCGTCGTAAACGATGACGCGCACGTCGTGCAGCGGAAACCCGGCGATCGCGCCGCTCGCCAGCACCTGTTCGACGCCTTTTTTTACCGCCGGCATGAACTGGTGTCGGAATCGACGCCGCCTTTGGTTGCGTCGACGAATTCGAATCCGGTCCCGCGTGCCAGCGGCTCTACGCGCAGCTACACTTCGCCGAACTGCCCCGCGCCACCGGTCTGCTTCTTGTGCCGGTGGAAGCCTTCGGCGGGCGCCGTGATCGTCTCGCGATACGGGATCCGAGGCGGCCGCGTTTCGACTTCGAGCTTGAACTGGCCGGCCATGCGCTCGAGCATGGAGCGCAGATGCAGATCGCCCAGCGCACGCAGCACGGTCTCGTTGAGGTGCGGGTCGTGGTCGACGACGAGCGTCGGATCCTCGGCGGTCATCCGGTGCAGGACTTCCGATATCCGCTGCTCGTCGCCGCGTTTCTTGGGCTGCGATCGCAACGCCGTGCATCGGCGTCGGAAACTCGAGCGGCTGCATGTGGATGTGGTCTTCGTCGTGCGAATCGTGCAGCACGCAATCGAACTCGATTTCGTCGACCTTGGCGACCGCGGCAATGTCGCCGGGCACGGCGCGGTCGATCTCGACGTTCTTGCCGCCCTGCAGCATGAACAGGTGCCCGACCTTGAACGGCTTGCGCGCCATCGCCGATGAATAGCTGCGTGTCGCTGCGTGACCGTGCCCTGATGCACGCGGAAAACGCCGAGCTTGCCGACAAACGGGTCCATCACGACCTTGAATACGTGCGCGAGCACATGCTTCGTCGGGATCGGGCGCCGAGTGGAATTCGACTGCAGCCTCGCCCTCGCCCTTGGTGAAAAGCGGCGGATTGCCCTCCGCCGGGTTGGGCAGGAGCTTGACGAATACATCGAGCAATTCCTGCACGCCGGCGCCGATTCGCGCCGACACGAAGCAAACCGGCACCAGTGGCCCTCGCGCAGTGCTTTTTCGAACGGCGCGTGCAATTGGTCCGGCGCGATCTCGCCCTGTTCCAGGTAGAGCGACATCAGTTCTTCGTCGACCTCCACCACCTGATCGACCAGCGCGCGATGCGCGTCGGCGACCGACGAGAAATCGGCTTCGCCGGACGGATTGAAGAAACAATCGACGACGCGCTTGCCGCCGTCCGCCGGCAGTTGATCGGCAGGCACTCCCTGCCGAACGCCGCCTGGATGGCAGCGAGCAGCTCCGGCAGGTCGACGTTCTCGGCGTCGATCTTGTTGACGATGATCGAGGCGGCACAGCCGCGCTTTGCGGCCCAGTCCATCATGCGCGAAGTGATCATCTCGATGCCGGACTGCGCCTGACGACGACCGCGGCGGTCTCCACCGCGTCGAGTGCGCCGATCGACTGGCCGATGAAATCAGGGAAACCCGGGCGTGTCGATGAGATGCACGCGCGTACCCGCCGGTTTCGAGGTGCAGGATCGACGAGCGCAGCGAATGCTGCCAGGTCTTTTCCATCGGATCGAAATCGCTGACCGTCGTGCCGCGCTCGACGCACGCCCACCGATTGGATCGCGCCGGCCTTGTGCAATAGCGCTTCCGCCAGGGTCGTCTTGCCCGACGCGCCGTGGCCGACCAGCGCCAGCGTACGGATGTTTTCGGTGGCGAACTGGGCCATGGCTACGTCCTCCTCGAGCAGCGGCGGGGTATCCGGCGGACCATCCTGAGGCGGCAGAATCGTCGGTCGTCCGCCTGTTGCCGGTTTGTCCGGCAATTCTACTCTGGCGGACTCTGGCCGCGAAAATGAGCGCGGCGCGACCTTGTGGCCGCGCCGCCGGTAAACCGATGATGGGGGGACTTACGCCGCTTGCATATGCAGCAACTCGCGCAGGTTGCGCAAGCAGTTCTTCTTCCTGGTACGGCTTGCCGAGGTAAACCTCGACGCCGAGTTCCGCGGCGCGGTTGCGGTGCTTCTCCGCGGTGCGCGACGTGATCATGATGATCGGGATATGCACGAAATTGACTGTCGCCCTTGATCGTCTTGGCGAATTCGAAGCCGTCCATCCGCGGCATCTCGATGTCGAGCAGGATCACGTCGGGAGTGCGCTCGCTGAGCAACTGCAATGCATCGAGACCATCCTTGGCCGTGATGACCGCGAAGCCTTCGCGCGCCCAACAAGCGGCTGGTTATCTTGCGCACCGTGAGCGAATCGTCGACGATCATCACCAGCGGCGGCCCGGCCTGGCGGCAGCCGCCGCGGCCGCAGCCGCCGCCTGCGGCGCTCTTGACGACCATCGGCGCCTCGGCCGCGATGTCGAGCGCGCTGGGCGAGTTGCACCGGATTGATGATCAGCACGATTTCGCCGGTACCCAGCACCGTCGCACCGGAGATTCCCGACACGCGCGCGAGTTGCGGGCCGATATTCTTGACCACGACTTCCTGGTTGCCGATCATTTCGTCGACGTGCACCGCGGCCAGATTCTGGCCGCTTTTCAGCAGCAGCACCGAGTTGTAGCGCAGGTCTCGGGATTGTGGCCGGCGTTGCCGAGCAGGCGCGGCAGGTAGAAGAACGGGTACTCGCGGCCCTGCCACACGACTTCGCGCGTCAGGTACAGATTGAGCAGATCCTTGGCCTTGATCTGCTGCACCTGCTCGACCATCGGCGCCGGCAGCGCCCAAAGGCGGCCGCCGGCGCGCACGAGCACCGCCTGCGCCACCGCCAGGGTGAGCGGCAGATATAGGGTGAACAGGCTTCCCTTGCCCGGCGTCGTCGCCACTTCGACGCGGCCGCCGAGCGCAGCGATTTCGGACGCGCACCACGTCCATGCCGATGCCGCGACCGGAAATCTGGGTCACCTTGCCGCGGTGGAAAACCCCGGCGGGAAAATGAATTCGATCAACTGGGCTTCGGTGGGCCTCGGCGTCGGCGGCCAGCAGACCCTGCGCGCGCGCCTTGTCGCGCACGCGACGACAGGTCGATGCCTCCGCCATCGTCGGCAAGTTCGATGGCGATTTCGTTGCCCTGCTGGCGCACGTTCAGCGTGATTTCGCCCGTCTCGGGCTTGCCGCATGCGGCGCTGCGTTCGTCGCGCGATTCGATGCCGTGGTCCAGCGCGTTGCGCAACAGATGCTCGAGCGGACCGACGAGTTTCTCCAGCACCGAACGGTCGAGCTCGACCTGCGCGCCGCGAATTTCGAGGTTGGCGCGCTTGTCGAGTTCCTTCGCCGTCTGCCGCAGGATGCGATACAGGCGCTCGGACATGCTGCCGAACGGCACGGTGCGAATCGAAAACAGCTGCTGCTGCACTTCGCGCGACAGCCGCGACTGCGCGAGCAACGCGGCATCGGCGTCGTCGAGATTCTTGAGCAGCGACTGCTGCACGGTCGAGACGTCGTTGACGCCCTCGGCCAGGCCGCGCGTCAATTCCTGGAACCGCGTGTAGCGGTCGAATTCGAGCGGATCGAAGCCTTCGGCTGCTTCGTTGACCATGCGACATCCGCGACTGGATTTGCGATTCGGCCTGGATCTCGATCTCGCGCACCTGCGCGCGCAGGCGGATGACGCTGCTGGTCAGCTCGAGCAGGTTGCCCTTCAGCGCACGCAGCTCGCCTTCGACGCGCGCACGCGCGATCGCCACCTCGCCGGCCTCGTTCACCAGGCGGTCGATCACGTCGGCGCGCACGCGAAGCATGCGCGCGCGCTCCGGCCTCTGAATCGACCGCCGGTGCGGCGCGATTGTCGCCGCCGTGCTGCCGCGACGCGCGGCGGGCGCTGCGACCGGTACGAGGCTGCACCACTCCGGCGTCCGCGCTGGGCCGACGCGGCGGCCTTGGCCGCGACTCGGCGAGTCGCGGCAATTCCTTGTCGACTTCGCCTTTCTGCAAGCTGGTCGAGCAGGAAGGCGATGTGGTCGAGATCATCGTCCAGCGCATCGAACAATTGCGGTGTCGGGGCGCGATGGGTGCCCTTCTGCGTCGCTGAGGCGACTCTCCATGAGGTGCGTCAACTGCGCCCAGGCGCATCGCGCCGGCCATGCGCGCGCTGCCCTTGAACGTGTGCAGCGTGCGCCGCAGCCGCTGCGCGACATCCGTCGCGGCGGGTTGCGCCGCCACGCGCGCAATTGTTCGCCGGCCTGCGGGAACAGTTCCGCCGCCTCGTCGAGGAAAATCGGCAGCACCTGGCGTCCACGTCGTCGTGGACGAGGCCAGCGGATCTTCCGGCGCTTGCGGCAAAGCGACCTTCGTGCGGCCGAAACAACAAGCGGGGGCGCTGGGTTGCCGCGGCGCTGACCGCCGCGATCGGCGGGACACGTCGGCGACACTTGGGCTTCCGTTGCGGGACATCGACGTCGCCATCCGCACGACGGCAGGCGGCTGGTCGCGCTTCGTCCACCAGTCGCTCACGGGTCGCTCGGCGTTTCGTTCGCGACCATCTCGCAGCGATCGCTTCGCTGTCGTCGCCGTCGTGGCTGGCCGTGGTTTCCTGGCGCAGTGCTCCAGCTCGGCGATGATCTCAGCCGCTTCGTGGCATCCGTCGCGTGGAACGCCTCGCGCGAGCGCACGCGTGCGCTGAGGACACTCAAGCCCGCGACCGCGCGGGCCAGCACCGGCTGCGCGGTGCCGGGCAACGGCGCGCCACGTTCCTGCAGCGCGAGCAGCGAAGTTCGAGCGACTTCGCGGTTGTGGCCACCAGCGGAAACCCCCCTGTGCGGTGAATCCCGCACAGGTGTGGCTAGCGCGCACCATCAGCTGCGACGGCACCGCGGTGCGGTCGAACTGCAGGTCTGCAACTCGCTATCCAGTGCGGCGAGATGCTGCTTTGCCTCGTCGCACCAGTATCCGGTAAAGCGCAGTCGACAGCGTGACGTCGCCGACGTTGACTTCTTCCGAGTCTGCGACCGGCGCAATTTCGTGCGACGCTCGCTTTGGCTGCGGCCTGGCGCGTGGGAATTCGATCAGTTCGCCCAGAGGTTGCGAGGCGTCTCCGCAGCGGACTTCGACCGCCTCCAGCACGACGTTGTGCTGCTCGTCGGAGTCGCCGCTCCCGATGAACTCAGTGGTGGCTGTTTCGTCGAGTTCGAGAATCTCGATCGCCGATAGTCGGAACGGATGTTTCCATCGCCGTCGGTCATCGAAACATCGGACTCGCTCGCAATTGGCGCTTCGAAGCGTGGCATGCGGCGGTTCGAAGCGCGGCGTGCGACCGCCGGACGCCGTCCACCCCGGCCAACTCCTCTTCAACGCTTCACCGACCGCATGCGCGCAAAGCGTCCGCGTCAGGATTGACCGTGCCGCTGCTTCTGCAGCGCCTCGACCCACCGCGAAAACTCGTTTGGGCGACGCCGATCATGCCGATCACTGCCGGCGTGACGGGCGTTCTCCTTCGATCACGCCGGTTGAGACTCTTCTCGACCGCGTACGCGAGATCGCCCAGCTCGGTCAGCCCGACCATGCGGCCGCTGCCCTTGAGCGTGTGGAATCCGCGCCGGACACGGTGCAGTGCTTCGCGGTCGTCCGGATTGCGCCTGAAGCGCGCGACGCTTGCTGCGATCGCGTCGAGGACCTCGTCCGCCTCGGTGAGATAGATGTCGAGCAGTTCGCGCGTCGAACTGCGTCGCGTCGGATTCGAGCAGGCGCTCGTTTCCTCGCGATTTCGCAGGCGCGCCACGCGCCGGCCTGTGCCTCGGCGATCGCATCGTGCAGCGCCGTCGCGTCCCCGGTGTCGCCGCGTCTTGCTTCCGCAAGCGCGGCTGTCGAGCTTGCTGCAACTGCGGCGTCGCCGATCAGTTCCGCGTCGTTGCTTCAGCGCGGTCAGCTTCGGTTACGAGGCGCTCGCGAGCGGCCGCGTCGGTCGGCGCGTCCACGACCGCCGCCAAGAGTGCGACGACAACGCCGCACGCATCTCGGCGACGCCCATTTCAACGGTTTCGCACCGGCTGTTGCGGCGCTGCGGGCGGCGAGGCCGAGGCGTTGCTCCAGAATCGGCGCGATCAGGCGCTCCCGGTCGGGCCGCTGTTGCTCGACCGCTTCGATGTAGAACCCCAGACCGGACAAGGATTCGGCCAGCATTTCCAGCTCGTCGCTCCTGACTGCGGTATCGGGCAGCGCGTAGTCGTCGATCTGCTTCTGGCAAACCGCGAGCAGTTGCTCCGCGCGGTCGAGGCCGAGCATCTTCAACGCGCCAGCAATCTGCTTGCTGTCGTTGGCCAGGGTGGCGAGATCGGCGCGCTTGCTGTTATCGCGGAAGAAGGCGTCGAGGACCTGTTCCATGTGCCGCAAGTTGGCCTGGATCTCGCGCGCAACCTGCGCCAGCAACAGGCGCTCCTGCGCGCGCCTCGCCATTTCGTCCAGCACTGGCGCGCCGACCATGTCCGGCGCAGCCTTGTTCTGTTGCGCGGCGTCGAGACGCGCCAGCATCGCGTCGACCTGATTCGGGAACTCGGGCGGAGATCTTCGCGAAATTCTCGATCGTCGATTCAGCGAGCAGCAGCGCTGTTGCGTATTCCATCGCCACCGGCTCGGACACGGCGCCTTGCGCCAGTGTTGTCGAGTCGCGTCCTCAATGAGCGCGACCAGGCGCGACAGCGAGGGTTCGCCGACGGCGGTTATCTTTTCCGACAGTACCGTCATGACCTGTTTCAGCTTCCCAGGTTTTCCTGGCGGCCGCCGGTGATCTTGAGCCATAGGTCCTTGGCCGCAGCCAGCTGATCGCTTGGCGTCGCGCAACAAAGGCTGGGAGCGCACGACGTCGGCCGAAAGCACCTCGGCATTGGGAATCAGGCCCACCAATCCGTAGCCGCGCTGCACGGCCTGCACCTGAGTGCCCACCGGCGCGCTGATCGCGATGTAGTACAGGACCTCGCGCCGCATCCGATCAGAGACTTTGCCCGAACCCTCGACGAAGCGCCGGATCTGAAGGTCGATACGCCCGCACAGTTGTTTGAGCCCAAAGCCGGTCTCGACACCTTTTTCGACGATGCTTTCGAGCAGTGCGCCGACGGTCCACCAGAACGAACGCTGCAACGAGTGGGTCTGTACGTCCTCGATGCCCTGAATCGCATCGCGCATGACCTTCGCGCTTTCCTCGTCGCCGCGTAACCATGTGAGCAGGCCGCGCTGGTACATCCGACGCTGCTTGACAAGGTAGGAAGGCAGTTTTTGCGGCGTAACGGACTTGAGCGCGTGAATCTTGGGCGCGCGGGCAGACAGATCGGGGAAGAACAAGTCGGTCGGCGCGCTGGCTTTGACGCCGCGCGCCTGTTGCATCAATTCGTATTCAGGAAAGAGCTTCAGCGGAACCGGGTGCGTGCCGCCGACCAGGTCGTCCAGGAAATATCTTGAGTTTGCGGGCGCTGCGGTCGATCAGTTCGCACGTGGCCTGCGCTTCGGCCGGAGGCAATTCCTCCAGTCGTGCCAGCTGGCGTTCGATCTCGTCGGTGTAGCGCCGTTACGGCATCGAGTCCAACCATCTGCATGCGCGCCCGCCGCCTGGTGAATATGGGCGCGTGCTTGCTTGAGCTGGATCGAGTCATCCGGTGCCGCCCGGAAAGCGGTCAAGCGAGTCCAGGCCGCGATTTAACGCCTGGTCGATTTCGCCGTGGACCCAGGTCAACGGACCGAGATCGAATTCGTGTGCAGTGTCGTTGGCCACGTTCAAGCTCTTCTAGTGAATGCGATGCCTATCTGCAGGACCCGCACGCAAGAACTGCGCCAAAGATGCGGGCCTGGCGGCCGCCCGCGGAAACGACCGCCTTCGACCGAGACGCAGCGCTTGCGCTGCGCCATCCCCGGTCGCGGCCTCCTACCGACTTCCGATATCTGCCACACAGCGCGTCGCCCGCGTTGCCGCGCTCCGGGTCGCGCGCTTCGCGCCTACCCTGCGCACGTCATACCTTGAAACCAGCCACCGAACTCCGCAGTTCCGCCGCAAGTTTGGTCAACTGCCCGATCGACACGTTGGTTTGCTTGGTGCCTTCGGTCGTTTCCTCGGTAATCTTCAAAATGCCTTGCATGCCGCGCGTGACGTCCGATACCGACGCCGATTGCTTTTGCGTTTGTGCCGAAATGCCGCCAATCAATTCGGCGAGCTCGCGCGACACGCGCCGAATTTCGTCCAGTGCTTGCCCTGCCGCGTCAGACAACTTGGTTCCTTCGACCACGCCGACGGTGCTCTTCTCCATGGCCGCAACCGCATCTTGCGTATCGGCCTGAATGGTCTTCACGATCGCTTCGATCTGCTTGGTCGCCTCGCCCGAGCGCTCCGCCAGCCGCTGAACTTCTTCCGCGACGACGGTGAAGCCGCGACCTGCCTCGCCCGCCGAGGCTGCCTGGATAGCAGCGTTCAACGCAAGCACGTTGGTCTGCTCGGTAATGTCCGAAATCAGTTCGACGATTTCACCGATCTCGAGAGACGATTCCCCGAGTCGCTTGATCCGTTTGGCAGTGTCCTGGATCTGCGTGCGGATCTCGTTCATGCCCGATATCTGGTTGTGCACCGCCTGGCCGCCTTTTTCTGCGGCAGCCAGCGATTGTTGCGCAACCCGCGCCGATTGCGCGGCAGTCTGCGACACTTCATTGATCGATTGCGCCATCTGCAGCACTGACGCCGATGCCTGTTGGATCTCGCGGTTCTGCCGCTGCGACGCTTCGTACAGACGGTTCGAAATCGACTGCGCGTCGGTCGTCGCCTTGGCCACCTGGTCGGTCGCCGAGTTGATACCTTTCACCAGGGTACGCAACTCTTCAATCGTGAAATTGATCGAGTCCGCGATGGCGCCGGTCACGTCCTCCGTCACCGATGCCTGCACGGTCAGGTCGCCGTCCGCGAGATTCCCCATCTCGTTGAGCAACCGCAAAATGGCTTCCTGATTCCGCTTGTTTTCGTTCTCGCTGCCCGACGCCTTCACTCGGGTGTCGTCGACGTAGACCTTGCCCAGTGCAATCAGGCTGACCAGCGCGATCAACGAAAGCAGGATGGCCGGCCACAGCGTGAGGTTGCGAGCCGTACTCTGCGTGTCGTATTCCTCGGACAATTTGGTCGTGCTCGCGAGCAGAGGTTCGGAGTCGACGTTAATGCCGCGCGCCGCCTGCTTGGCCACAACGAGGCGCTGCATGTTCTGAAGGATTGCGTTGACGCCCGCTTCATAGACGACGAATCGCTTTTGCAATTCGGTCAGTGTCGAACGCGCGTCCTCAGCACGAACTCCAGCGAGGCGCAAGGGCTCGCTGCCCTTGAGCAGGCCGTTCAGGATGTCGCGGAAGGTTCCGGTGTCCTTGCCCAGCAGGAACGCGACCTCGGGATCGATTTCGTCCGAAGACACGAGGGCATTCGCATTCTTCGCAATCCGTTGCGACAGCACGGCGAGCTGATTGGTGAAATCGACTTCTCTCAGACTACCGCCGCCGCCAGCGACCTGGGCCGACGCTTGTTGGGCAAGCTCGAGCAACGCGCTGTTGCCCTGGTTTATGCCGTCAAGTCCCTTACCCAGGGAGAGCAGCGCAGTCTGGTTCTCCATCACCGCGGTCGCGTTCTTCTCGACGCGCTCCCAACGACCGTTGACGTCCGCGAGGGCCGTTTGCAACGCTTCGTTGTTGGTGGCGTCGACACTCGTGCCGCGCACGGTGCCGCCTTTCATCAGGACATCGAGGTCGGCGCGAAAACGATCGCGCGAATCCTTAATTCCCTCGAACGCCGCGGCATTGCCTTGTACCGCCAAGGCAGTACCGCGCGCAAGCCGCTGCGACAACATCTGCATTTCAGTCGCAGTCGTAACGCTTGCGCCCGCCTGTGTATTGACGCGACTGTAGAGCCAGAACATCAGGGCCGCGAGCAGCAACGAACCGAGCAGCAACGACAGAAGAATCTGCAACTGGCGGGCGATCGGCATGTGTCCGATAAACCACAGCCTTCCGGGCCGGTGGCGTATCGGTATCGCCGCTTCGTACCTGCTCCATGATCGAAGTCGACGCGAGCGGGTCGTATGCACGCTGGCCGCCTCCCATTTTGACCTGCGTGGTCGGCTCGACGAAATCACTGTCGCGCATCGTCTGCCCTCTGCCAGGTCCGGCGCCCATCAAATTTTTTAGAAATGCCATGGTTCCCCCCTAACAGGGTCATTAGCGTATGAAAACGGACGAGCGGGCATCACAGCCCTACCTGAAGAAAACCGGGGTCCTGCGCCAGCAGGGCAAGGTCGATTTCCTGCCAATTGCCGCCGCTCTTGTCGATCCAGCTGGCGCCGTACCACGCGGGCGCGTTCGCTGGCGGATCGCCCTGCGTTAGCTCCGCCAAGTTGGAAAGACCCAGCACGCGGGAGACAACGAGCCCCGCCCGCAACTCCCCGACGCGCGGGCCGAACAAAACCATTCTCGCCTGAGTGGCGCTGGATGCGACCGCCTCCGCAGCGTGGCCGAGAAAGCCGGCGAAATCGATGACGCTGTACAGGTTGCCGCGAATATTGGCGATGCCCAGGTACCACGGCCGCGTCAGCGGGACGGTGGCCATTGATGGGACCGCGATGACTTCGCCGGCATCGGCAAGTCTGACCAGCCACTGCTTTCCCGCGCAGGACAGTCCCAGGCGCGACTGTTCCACCTGCTGCGTGGTCTTGGCCGCGAGCCGGGTTGCCAGCTCCTGCTGGAACGCTCTTAGATCGAGTTTTGCTGCGCGGGCCATGGTCTGGAGATTTATCTTGGAAACGGGGGCTTGCTAGCCCAACGCGGTGATCTTGGCGATCAACTCATCGCGGTTGACCGGCTTGACGATGTAATCGCGAGCGCCTTGCCGCATGCCCCAGATCTTGTCGGTTTCCTGGGTCTTGGACGTACACAGGATGATCGGGACTGCCCGCGTCGCGGGATCGCGGCTGATCGCACGCGTCGCCTGAAATCCATTGAGACCCGGCATCACCACGTCCATCAGGATCAGATCGGGCCGGACGGTTTTCGCCTTGAGGATGGCATCCTCACCGTTGTCGCTGGCAACGACTTCGTACCCTGCCTTGGTCAGGATATCGTTGAGCACATGCCGTTCGGTGGGCGAGTCGTCGACAATCAGTACACGCTTAATCGTCATTTTTTCTTTCTGCTTTCGAGGCTGGCGTGGCTCGACGGCGCATCAATGCGCAGCGGCCTTGACATGCGTTCCTACCGCCTTGAGCAGGCTTTCCTTGGTGAACGGCTTGGTCAAATACTGATCGGAACCCACCATCCGCCCACGCGCGCGGTCGAACAAGCCGTCTTTCGACGACAGCATGACCACCGGCGTTTGCTGAAACCTTGAGTTTTTCTTGATCAGCGCGCAAGTCTGGTAACCGTCCAGACGAGGCATCATGATGTCGACGAAAATGAGATCGGGCTGGTGATCGGCGATTTTGGCCAGAGCGTCAAACCCATCGTCGGCCAGAATAACCGTGCAGCCGGCCTGCAGCAGGAATATCTCCGCGCTCCGCCGGATCGTGTTGCTGTCATCGATCACCATTACCTTGGCGCCTGTCGTCGTGGCTGAATCCGCCAATTCGCTACCTCCCGCTTCGTCGCGCAGAACCGCTCTTACCGCCGTGATTTCCATACCAGCCCCTGAAAGTTTGCCACGTATGCGGGCAAATGCCTAGAGCATAATCCTTGCCAGAACGGGCAGACCTGTGGTTTTTAGGCAATTCCGCCCGGACGGATGGCGGATTTGAGCCAGAAAGTGCCCCTTTGGGGCACCGGCGCGCACCTTCAGGCGAGACTGGGGCGCGACTGGGGGTCTCCCAGCTAGCCGCCGAGGAACATCCGGTACGCCGGATTTGCAGTCTCGTCGACGCCGTAATAGCCCAAACGCTTGAGAAAAGTGCGGAATCTGGCCCGATCAGCCGGGGGAACCTGCATCCCTACCAGTACGCGCCCGTAATCCGCGCCATGGTTGCGGTAGTGAAAAAGACTGATATTCCAGTCGCGGCTCATGCTGTTGAGGAACCGCATCAACGCGCCTGGCCGCTCGGGAAATTCGAACCGGATCAGTATCTCGTTTTTGACTGATGGGGCGTGCCCCCCGACCAGATGACGCACGTGCAGCTTGGCCATTTCATTGTCTGAAAGGTCGAAAGCGGCGATTTTCTGCTTGTTCATCGCGCGCAGCAGTCCGGCTGTTTCGCGCCGATCGGCGACCTCGATACCGACGAAGATGTGCGCGATGCGCGAGTCGGCGTACCGGTAGTTGAATTCCGTGATGTTGCGCTTGCCCAGCAACGCGCAAAACTCACGGAAGCTGCCGGGACGTTCGGGAATGGTCACGGCGAGAATCGCCTCGCGCTCTTCGCCAAGTTCTGCTCGTTCGGCGACAAAACGAAGGCGATCGAAATTCATGTTGGCGCCGCTCGCGACCGCGACGAAGGTCCGGCCCTTGATGCGATTTCGTTCGCACCAGAGCTTGATACCCGCGACCGGCAGCGCGCCAGCAGGTTCCAGCACGGCGCGCGTGTCCTCGAAGATATCCATCAGCGCTGCACAGATGCTATCCGTGTCGACCGTAATGATTTCATCGACCAGCTTGCGGCAGATGCGAAATGTTTCCTTGCCGACTTGTTTGACAGCGACGCCATCGGCGAACAGACCGACGTGCTGAAGTTTGACACGGCGCCCCGCAGCGACAGACCGCGCCATCGCATCCGAATCGACCGGCTGCACGCCGATGATTTTCACTTCGGGCCGCACGCGTTTGACATAAGACGCGATGCCGGATATCAGGCCTCCACCCCCGATCGGCACGAAGATCGCATCGAGGGGACCTTGGCACTGCCGCAATATCTCGACGCCAATCGTGCCCTGTCCGGCGATGACGTCCGGATCATCGTAAGGATGAACGAACGTCGCACCCGAGGCCTTGCGAAGCTTCATCGCGTGGTCGTACGCTTCGCTGTAGGAATCTCCGTGCAGAACCACGGTCGCGCCGCGCGCGGCGACCGCCTGGACCTTGATCGAGGGTGACGTCACTGGCATGACGATGACAGCCTTGCAGCCCAGGCGCTGGGCCGCCAGCGCGACGCCCTGGGCGTGATTGCCCGCTGACGCCGCAACGATGCCGCGCCCTCGCTCGGCGCGCGACAATTGCGCCATCTTGTTGTAGGCGCCGCGCAGTTTGAACGAAAAAACCTGCTGCTGGTCCTCGCGCTTGAGCAAGATGCGATTGCCCACCCGCGAAGAAAGAACGGGCGCCACGTCGAGCGGGGACTCAATCGCGACGTCATAGACCTTCGCGGTAAGAATCTTCTGCAGGTAATCGATCGGCATAGGGTGGCCGTTGAGGATCGGCGTTGAGCGGTCGGCGTCGAGAGGTTTATCGCCGTAGCCGCGACAGGACGCAGGCGACAAGCGAACTTGAGGCGAGCGTAGCAGAAAGCACCGGCCGACCAAAGCCAAGCGGACAGCGACGCCCATACGGCGCTAACGCGCCGGAGCGCACATTTCTGGTAGGCTTCCGCGACCACGATCGCATATATCGACTCCAACAAAGTGACCGCTACGACACTCGCAGTCGTCGACCTGGGATCCAACAGCTTCAGGCTCGAAATCGGCCGGGTCGAAGGCGACCAGATTTATCGCCAGGACACCTGGCGCGAAAACCTGCGCTTCGGCGCGGGTTTGGACGATCGTGGGCGCATCACGCCGACCTCGATGCGCGCAGCACTCGCCTGTCTCGCTCGATTCCGCGAGCGCTTGTCGGGTGTTCATCCGTCGGCCATACGCGCGGTTGCCACGAACGTGTTTCGCGTCGCGATCAATGCCCGTGAGTTCCTGCCACACGCGGAGCGCGCCCTCGGCTGTCCGATCGATGTCATCAGCGGCCACGAAGAGGCGCGCCTCATTTACGCCGGCGTTGCCCGGGTATTGCCGCTTTCCGATGCGCGGCGACTGGTCGTCGACATCGGCGGCGGCTCGACC
The DNA here is from genome assembly GCA_963749795.1 of uncultured beta proteobacterium. Taxonomy (GTDB): domain Bacteria; phylum Pseudomonadota; class Gammaproteobacteria; order Burkholderiales; family Casimicrobiaceae; genus PALSA-1003. The sequence continues at coordinate 386,125 of CAVVOR010000009.1, read as the reverse complement.
GAGTTCATCATCGGCCGAGGCCTCGTGCCGGAACGACTTGAATCGCTCAAGCTCGGTTGCGTCAGCGTCACCGAGCGCTTTTTCCCCGACGGCAAAGTGACCGCTGCGGCGTTCAATGCCGCAGAGACCGCGGCGCGGGTCGAAATTGAAGCAATCGCCAAGGAATTCGGAGCGCATCACTGGCAGGACGGCTACGCGTCATCGGGAACCGCGGCCGCGCTCGCGGAAATCCTCGAACAAAACGGTTTCTCCAGCGGCGGAATCACGCCGACAGGCTTGGCGCGCCTGCGCAAACGCATGCTGCTCGCGAGGCAAATCAGCCGGCTCAAGCTCAACGCACTCAAACCCGAGCGCGTGCCGGTTCTTGCAGGCGGACTCGCGATCATGATGGCGGCGGTCGCCGAGTTGCGCGTCGAGCACCTTGCTCCGGTGGGCGGCGCGCTTCGTCTCGGTGTCCTTTACGACCTGCTAGGCCGCACGATAGACAAGGACGTCCGCCAGCTGACGGTCGACAGCTTCGCCGAGCGCTATCATCTTGACCGCGCTCACGCGGCGCGGGTCGCGGCGCTGGCAACGTCGCTGTTTCGCCATGCGGCAACCAAGCCCAGCACTGCCGACGTCCAGATTCTGCAATGGGCGGCGCTGCTGCACGAAGCGGGGATGTCGGTTTCCCACACGGGGTTTCACAAGCACGGCGCCTATATCGTGCAGCACGCCGACATGCCGGGTTTCTCCGCCGGTGACCAGATGCGCCTGGCGACATTGATCTATAGCTGTCGCGGACGGCTGGCGAAGACGGGACCGGCGTTGACCGATCCTATCCTTCGCGCCCAGATTGTCGCCTTGCGGTTGGCGGTACTGTTCTATCACGCGCGCACCGAGACCGCGTTGCCGCGAGTGACACTCGACACCGGCCGACGGGTCGATTTCAGCGTCAACGCACGCTGGCTCGCCAAGCACCCGTTGACGGCGCACCTGCTTTCGCAGGAGCGTGCCCAATGGCGCTCGCTGGGTCGCGCGTCGCGAAAGTAGGGATTCGCCGAGCGTTAGCTCGGCTGGTCGATCGAGTCAGACAAAATCGGGCCCGAGGACGACCTTCAGGATCACGGCAGAACCGCCGTCGCGCACGCGGTTGCTAAGCCACCACACCGCGCCCTTGCGCACGCTCCATGGCGCTTCGTCACCCGACAGCAGGAAGGCGGCGACTTCCCCGAGCGTCGGCTGATGGCCGACGATCAGCGTGGGCTCCCGAGCATCCGGCCAACCGGCAACACCGAGCACCGTTGCGACGCTTGCGCCGGGCGCCAGTTCCGCCACGGTCTTGAATTTCTTCTTCAGCGCCAAAGCCGTTTGCTGGGCGCGATCGGCGGGGCTGACGAGGATGCGACAGGTGTCTGGCAGATGCCCGTCCAGCCACGCGGCGACCCGCTCCGCCTGCTTGACGCCTTTTGCCGTAAGCCCGCGACCAAGGTCAGGCTCGCCCGGTTCGGCCTCTGCGTGTCGCCACAAGATGAGATCCATCGTCATGAATCGGTCAGCGGTTTTTCGGCCATCGCCTCGAGCAACGTCACTTGCGTCGAGCGCGATCGTGCATGCTTGGCTGGCTTGACTCGCTTATAACTGCCGTCAGCGGCCAGTTCCCAGGCGTCGCGATTGTCCGTGAAATAAGGCTCGAGTGCCTCCGATATCACGCGCGCCTTGAGTTCGCGATCGAGCACCGGAAAGGCAACCTCGATGCGCCGGAACAGGTTGCGCCCCATCCAGTCGGCGCTGGCGAGGTAGACATCCTCCGCGCCGTCATTGCGAAAATACCAGACCCGATGGTGTTCCAGAAAGCGGCCCACTACCGAGCGCACGCGGATGTTCTCTGAAACGCCTTTGACGCCCGGACACAGTGAACACGCGCCACGAACGATCAGGTCGATTTTGACCCCGGCCTGGGAGGCCGAATAGAGCGCCTTGATCACCGCTTCCTCGACCAGTGCGTTCATCTTGGCCACGATATGCGCCGGGCGTCCAAGCTTTGCCAGTCGCGCCTCGTTCCTTATCGCCGCGATCAGGCGCTTGTGCATTGTGAACGGCGCCAGCCAGAGCCGTTTCAGTTGATTCGATTTGGCGAGACTCGTGATGTGCAGGAAGACCTCGCCGACGTCGGCGCATATCTCGGGATCGACCGTCATCAGGCCGAAGTCGGTGTACTGGCGCGCGGTGCGAGGGTGATAGTTGCCGGTGCCCAGATGGGCGTAGGGCCTTAGGAGCGCCTTGCCGGCGGCGTCTTTTTCGCGACGGAGCAGCAATGCAAGCTTGGCGTGAGTCTTCAGCCCGAAAACACCGTAGACCACCTGCGCGCCGGCCGCCTCCAGTCGCTCGGCCCAGTTGATGTTCGCCTCTTCGTCGAAACGCGCAAGCAGTTCGACAACGACGGTCACCTCCTTGCCCCGCTTCGCTGCCTCGATCAGTGCGTCCATCAACACCGAGTTGACGCCTGTGCGATAGACAGTTTGCTTGATCGCGACCACGTCGGGATCGTCGGCTGCTTTGCGGATGAAGTCGACGACCGGGTCGAACGATTGGTACGGGTGGTGCAGCAGAACGTCGTGCTGGCGGACTGCCGCCAAGAGATCCGGTTGATCGCGCAGCCGGTCAGGTACACCGGGCACGAAGGTCGAGTACTTGAGCTCGCTGCGATCCGACTCGTCGATCATAGTCGAGAGGCGTGCGAGGTTGACCGGACCATTGCAGCGGTACAGATCGACCTCCTGCAACTCGAATTGCTGCAATAGCAGCTGCGCCAACGTCGGGGGACAGTTAGCCGCGACCTCGAGGCGTACGGCGAGCCCGAACTGGCGTTGGGGCAACTCGCCCTCGAGCGCCTGACGCAGATTCTTGACTTCTTCTTCGTCGAACCAGAGATCGGCGTCACGGGTGACGCGAAACTGGGAGTAGCTGACAACGTTGCGTCCGGCGAAAAGTTCGCCAAGGTGCGCGTGGATGATCGATGAAAGCAGGACGAAGTTGTCGGGCGGAGCGACCTCACCCGGCAATTCGATCACCCGGGGCAACAGGCGCGGCGCCTTGACGATCGCGATGGTGGTATCGCGGCCGAATGCGTCTTTGCCGGAGAGCTCGACGATGAAATTGAGGCTTTTGTTGACGACCTGCGGGAATGGATGCGCCGGGTCGAGCCCTATCGGGGTCAGCAGCGGTTTGACTTCGCGCGTGAAGTGATCGGCCACCCACGCACGCTGCGCGGCATTGCGATCAGCATGCCGCAACAGGCGGATGCCCGCGGCAGCCATCGCCGGCAGCACATCCTCATTGAGTGTCCGGTATTTTTCGGCAACCAGCGCCTGCATCTGTTCGCCGATCACTGCGAACACCGCCCGCAGTTCGTGCAAGGTCACGCCCGGCGGCGGAGTTCGCACGCGAAGTTGCTCGCGCATGCCTGCAACCCGAATCTCGAAGAACTCATCAAGATTGCTGTTGACGATGCAAAGATAACGCAGGCGTTCGAGCAAGGGCACCGCAGGATCCTGTGCCAGCGCAAGGACACGGCGATTGAACGACAGCAGCGACAGCTCGCGATTGATCAGCGGAAGGGAATTTCGTTTCATCGGGGCTTTGAGCCGAGTGAATGCTGCTGGAGGGTGGCACCAAGGTGCCTATGGTACAGGCGAGGCTGCACGACGGGCCGAGTGTGGCCGGCGTTTGTTACAGGAATGTTACGGCTGGCGAGCCGCCAGATAGCGCGACCGAGGCGACTCCCGTTCAAGCGACCGCGTCGGCGATCAGCCATAGACACTTCCCCTTGGTCGCCCGGGCAAGGTCGGCAAGATAGGCGAGGTGCGCCGCCAGTTCGTCGGCTGTTGGCACCAGTACCCGCACCGGTGGCAGTTTCGCCGCAAGCTCGCCGCGTTCGTCCATTCGCGGCGTCTCGATGTCGATCGTCAGCGATTCCTGCCCGCGCGTCATCGCCAGATACACCTCGGCGAGCAACTGCGCGTCCAGAAGCGCCCCGTGCAGGGTGCGATGAGCATTGGCGACGCTGAACCGCTCGCACAGCGCATCCAGGTTGTTGCGTTTCCCCGGAAATTGCTCGCGCGCGAGCGCAAGCGTGTCGACTATTTCGGCGGCCAGAGACGCGCTCGCCGGCATGTCGAGACGCCTGAATTCTTCGTCGATGAAAGCTACGTCGAAAGGCGCGTTGTGGATGATCCACTGCGCGCCACGCGCGAACTCGATAAATTCGTCGGCGACGGCGGCGAACTTCGGCTTGTCCCGCAGCATTTCCCAGGAAAGCCCATGTACGTCGACCGCACCGGCGTCGATTTCACGCTCCGGGTTCACATAGAAATGGACGCTCCGCCCGGTCGGCCGGCGGTCGACAAACTCGACGGCGCCGATCTCGATGATCCGGTGACCCAGTTTAGGATCGAGGCCTGTCGTTTCGGTGTCGAGGATGATCTGACGCATTCAGAACCTGGGAAATCACGTCTTGTAACGTTTGATCGTCGCCTGGATCTCGGCGATTGCGCGCTCGATTTCGTCGTCGGTGAGGTCGCGTTGAGCCCCCTTCCGATCGGTGAGGGTCAACGTGCGGTCGATCTCGGTCTGGAATTCGCCCAGGCCCAGGGTTTCGGTGATGGTCGTCGTTGGTTCGTCGGTCAGATTTTCCGGGCCCCAGCGCACGACAATCATCGACAGATTGTCTCCGTCCGCGCCACCTCGCACCTCGGCCTCCCGCATAAGGACCGGAGACGATTTGAGCAACGGCGCGCCAGTGAGCGCTCGTGCAATCTCTTCTTGCGGGTAGACGCTCCACAGGCCGTCGGTGCACATCACGATCAGATCGCCGTTGCGCAGAGGCGTCCTTCGTGAAATGTCGATGACAGGTTCGACCAGCCCACCCAGGCAACTGAAGATCTTGTTGCGGTCGGGATGATTGAGCACTTCGTTTACGCCGATGATGCCTTGGTCGACCAGGTACTGCACCTTGGAGTGGTCCTTGGTCTGGCCGATCAGCCCTCCTTGGCGGAAGAGATAGAGGCGCGAGTCGCCAACGTGCGCCCAGAAAGCGTAGTTCGACTGCACGATACAGGCCACGCACGTCGTGCGCGGCGTCTCCAGCATCGAGAATTGATTCGCATACGAGCCCAGCGCCTGATGCGCGCGCAGCATTGAATCCTGCAGGAATTTGAGCGGATTCTTCAGCGTCGGCTTGGCTTCCTGCTGAAAGCGCTCGATGAACAGGCGCACCGCTATCTGAGCGGCGATCTCGCCGCCGGCGTGACCGCCCATGCCGTCGGCGATGACCAGAAGCAGCGTGTCGCGACTGTAGGTGTACGCGAGCCGATCCTGGTTGATCTTGCGCTGGCCTTTGCGACTGTCCTGGAAAATCGTAAAACGCATCGGAAAATCTACATCACCTCGGTGAAGAGGCGTTTCTTCAAGTTGTCGATGAAAGTGAGCTTGCGTTTCTTGGGCGCAATTTCGCGAATCGCCTTCTGCAGCGCAAAAACGCTCTGTGGCCGTTCCAGCGGATCGAGTCGCAGGCACCAGTCGATGACTTCGAGGACGTTATCGGAATAAGTGCCCGCCCAGATCTTTTTCGCCGAAACCAGATGGTCTTCGTTCAGGCGAGCGTCGGCCGCTTGTGGCGCGAACGCGGCCAGGCAGGCGAACATGCTGGCCCCGATCCCATAGACGTCAGTCCATGGACCGAGGCGATCGGGGTCGCGATATTGCTCCGGAGCGGCAAACCCCGGCGTATACATCGGCGCCAGTTTCGGTCGCGCCGAAGTCAAGGTCTGGCGCGCCGCGCCGAAGTCGAGCAATACAGGCGAGCCGTCAGTGCGCAAATAGACATTGGCCGGCTTGATGTCGAGATGCAGCAGCTTGTGCGTATGGACCTCGCGCAAGCCGTTCAGCAGGTGCATGAACACGTGTCGAACCAGGCGCTCGGACATTTGGTCTTGTCGCAGCTGGATCTGCTGCTGCAGCGTCCGCCCGCGTTCGTAACGCATGACCATGTAAACGGTCTCGTTGGCACGGAAGAAGTTGAGCACGCGCACGACATTGGGGTGGTTGATTTTCGCCAGCGCACGGCCTTCCTCGAAAAAGCACTTCATTCCATAGCGGAACGATGTGAGATTTTCGGCGGAACTTGCCCGGACGATATCGCCGTCTGTACGCAGCACCAGCGACGATGGCAGGTATTCCTTGATCGCGACCGGCGCACCGCCTTCGTCGAACGCGCGATAGACGATCGAGAACCCGCCGCGACTGATCTGCCGATCAATGCGGTAGTTCAGCAGCTGATATCCGGAAGGAAGTGCCTGGTTGGTGACGCCCATTGGGCCGATGGCGGTGCTTGTCTTGACTTGCACGCGAGTGGGATAAGCTCTACATTCTCGGCAACCCCGGCGATAAAGTAAAGAATTCGTTGGATATTGCGCATGGTCGGTTGCAGCGAAACCACGCTATCCCCGCACCCGCCGGCGTGCTCAGTTGCAAGCGCACGCATGTTTGAACTTGCAATGGCGCGTATGCGCGATCTTGACCTTGTGTTCGCAGTCGCATTCGCCGTTTGCTCGCGCTTCAATTCGCACTTGTACCAATTGTACGCCACGGAATCCCCATGATCCTCAGTATGACCGGCTTCGCGGCGGTCGCCGCCGAACTGCCTGGCTGTTCGTTGAGCGTCGAGTTGCGATCGGTCAACCATCGCTATCTCGATCTGCAGTTTCGCCTGCCTGACGAATTGCGCGCGCATCGAAACCGCCGTGCGAGAGGTGCTTTCCAAACAGCTCAAGCGAGGCAAAGTCGACTGCCGGATCGCGCTCAATCGAACGACACCTGGGACGGCGACGCTCGCGGTCAATACCGAGCGTGTCATCCAGCTGCGCGACGCCGCCAACGAGATCCTGCGGCACGCGCCGGGAAGCACGCCGCTGTCGACGGTGGAAATTTTGCGATGGCCCGGTGTGCTCGCTGAGCCCTCAGTCGATTCTGAAACGCTCGCGGCGGAAGCGTTGCGGCTCACCGGGGCAAGCGCTGTCGGAGCTCGCCGCGTCGCGCGAACGCGAGGGCGCCAAGCTGCGCGAGGTTCTCGAACGCAATTGCCAGCAGATCGAAACACAGCTGATTCGCGTCGGCCCGCGCGTGCCTGCGATCCACGAGGCCTATGTCGAGAAACTCAGTGCGCGCCTGCGTGAAGCCGGGCTGGATCCGGACACGGAACGTCTGAAACAGGAACTGGCTCTGTTCGCCACCAAAGTCGACGTAGCCGAAGAAATTTCGCGCCTGTCGACTCACGTGTCCGAAGTTCGCCGGGTTCTGGGCGCCGGAGGCAGCAGTGGCAAGCGGCTCGATTTCCTGATGCAGGAGCTCAATCGCGAAGCCAATACCCTGGGCTCGAAGTCCGTCGACTCCGAGCTCTCGCAAGTCGCGCTCGAGCTCAAGGTCCTGATCGAACAAATGCGCGAGCAGGTACAGAATATTGAATAGGCCGCCGAGCACCGGCGAGGGGCCCCGTGCGCTGCGCGGGGATCGACCGCATTAGCGAGTGCGGCCGCGGCCGAATCGTGGTCGACGCAAACGAAATCGCAGAATGAGGACGCCGCCGAGCGCCGGGCGAGGGGCCCCGCGCGTTGCGCGGGGATCGACCGCATTAGCGAGTGCGGCCGCGGCCGAATCGTGATCTATGCAAAGGGACATCGGAAAATGAGGCTGCCGCCGAGCACCGGGCGAGGGGCCCGACGCACCGCGCGTTGAAAATGGCTATCACACCTACCGGCACTTTGTTTGTCATCGCGGCGCCTTCCGGTGGCGGCAAGACGAGCCTCACCCGCGCGCTGCTCGCGCGGGAACCCAATCTGCGCCTGTCGGTGTCGTACACCACGCGTCCGCCGCGCCCGGGTGAGCGCGATGGCGAGGATTACCATTTCGTGACCGCGGAGCGCTACTCGGAGCTCCGCGCAGCGGGCGAGTTTCTCGAGTTCGCCGAGGTCCACGGCAACTGGTACGCGACTTCGTCGACGTGGCTCGCGACGGCGGTCGCAACCGGTCAGGACGTGCTGCTGGAAATCGACTGGCAAGGCGCTGCGCAGGTACGCAAACTTATCCCGACATCGGTGCACATTTTCATCCTGCCACCTTCGCTGGACGCGCTGCGGGAGCGTCTGCACTTACGCGGCCAGGACGACGCTGCGACCATCGCGCGCCGCCTCGAACGTCGCGAAAGACGAGATGCGGCATTGCGTAGAGTTCAATTATGTTATTATTAATCAGGACTTTGCTACGGCCGTAGACGACCTCAGCGCTATCGTGCGGGCGTCCAGGCTGCGCGCGACCCAGCAATGCATACGGCACGAAGCACTGATTGCCCACCTCACCTAGGAACTTGCCATGGCACGCATCACGATCGAAGACTGCCTGATCCGGATCCCCAACCGCTTCGAACTCACCCTGGCTGCGACCAACCGCGCGCGGCAGATCAGCGCCGGATCGCAGGCGATGGTCGATAGCGATCGCGACAAATCGACGGTGATAGCGCTGCGCGAGATCGCTGCCGGCAAGGTCGGCATCGAGATGCTGTTGAAGCCGCAGGCGTGACGATCCCCAGTAACCCATGTTGATTTAGGCGGCACCACCCCAACGTGATCAACTATGTCGGAAATTGCCGAGTTCACCCGACACCTAGGTCACTATTTACCACCCGTTGACCTCGCGTTAGTAGAACGCGCGTTTGCGTTCTCCGAACATGCGCACCAGGGGCAGTTCCGCAAATCCGGCGAACCCTACATCACGCATCCGCTGGCGGTAGCCAGCATCCTTTCGCAGTGGCGCCTGGACGCTCAGGGCCTGGCCGCCGCCCTGCTGCACGACGTGATGGAAGACAGCGGGATCACCAAGACCGAGATCGAAACATCGTTCGGCAAGCCGGTCGCCGAAATGGTCGATGGCGTCTCCAAGCTGGACCAGATCGAATTCCAGTCGCGCGAAGACGCGCAAGCCGAGAATTTCCGCAAAATGCTGCTGGCGATGGCGCAGGATGTCCGCGTCATCCTGATCAAGCTCGCCGATCGCCTGCACAACATGCGCACGCTCGACGCGATGGCGCCGGCCCATCGCGAGCGCATCGCCCGCGAGACGCTCGACATCTACGCGCCGATCGCCAACCGGCTCGGCCTCAATGCGCTGTACCTCGAACTCCAGGAACTTTCGTTCAAGCACCTTCACCCGACGCGCTATCGAATCCTGGCGCGGGCGATCAAGGCGGCTCGCGGCAATCGGCGCGAAGTGATGAATCGGATTCTGCAATCGATGCGCGACGGCCTGAAAAAAGCCGAGATCGCGGCGACGGTCACCGGCCGGGAAAAAACCGTCTACAGCGTCTACAAAAAAATGCGGGAGAAACGCTACACGTTCGCGCAGGTCTTCGACATTTACGGCATACGTGTCCTGGTCAAGGATATGACGGCCTGTTATGCAGCCCTCGGCGTGATGCACGGCTTGTACAAGCCGATTCCCGGGAAATTCAAGGACTACATCGCGATCCCGAAGGCCAACGGTTACCAGTCGCTGCACACGACGCTGTTCGGACCGTTCGGTACGCCGCTGGAAGCCCAGATTCGTACCCAGGACATGCATCGCGTCGCTGAAGCCGGCGTTGCCGCGCACTGGCTGTACAAAGGCGGTGAACTCGATATCGCGGAGGCCCAGGAACAGACGCATCGCTGGCTGCAAAGTCTGCTCGAGATCCAGTCGGAGTCGCGCGACTCGAAGGAATTCCTCGAGCACGTCAAGGGCGACCTGTTTCCCGATGCGATCTACGTGTTCACGCCGAAAGGCAAGATCATGGCCTTGCCGCGTGGCGCGACGGCCGTCGACTTCGCCTATGCCGTGCACACCGACATCGGCCACCACTGTACGGCAGCGCGCATCAACTACGAGTTGATGCCGCTGCGGACCGAATTGAAGAACGGCGACCAGGTCGAGATCATCACTTCGCCGACCGCTCGCCCGAACCCTTCGTGGCTCGGCTTTGTTGCGACCGGCAAAGCGCGCTCGCGCATCCGCCACTTCCTGAAGTCATTGCAGCAGCGCGAGTCAGCGAGCCTCGGCGAGCGCATGCTCGAACAGGCACTTGCCTCACTCAAGGTCGCGCCCGAGTCGATCACCTGGGATCGCTGGGAAGCGCTGGCCAAGGAATACGGCGCCAAGGGTCGCCTCGAGATTCTTGCCGACATCGGTCTCGGCAAGCGCCTTTCCTTTGTCGTCGCGCAGGCGCTGACTCGTAGCGCCGGCCGTCCAGCCGATGAAGTACCTGCCCCGCCGACGAAGCAAGGCGCGCTGCAGTTGCGCGGGGTCGAAGGGGTCGCAATCCAATACGGCAAATGCTGCCGCCCGATTCCGGGCGACGCCATTGTGGGTCACTTCCGGCGTGGACAGGGCCTGCTCGTACACACGCGCGACTGCCCAACGCTGAAGAAAAGCCGCGTCGACAGCGATCAGATCGTCGACGTCGAATGGGCGCCCGAGATCGAAGGCGTATTCGAGGCTGGCATCCGCCTGCTGGTCGCAGACGAGCGCGGGCTGCTGGCCAAACTTGCGACGCAGATCGCTGATGCCGGCGCCAACATCGAGTACGTGTCGATGGAACGCCCCGATGGCGACCTGGTGGTCGCGATGTTTTTCAGCGTGCAAGTGCGCGACCGCACGCATCTGGCACACGTCATGCGCTCGTTGCGGCGGATTCCCGAGGTCAAGCGCGTGCAGCGTGCGCGGACCTGAGTCCTCGAGCGGCTCCGCCGGCGACAAAAGCAAAACGGCCGGAATACCGGCCGTTTGCTTGTCACCGGACGGAGAACCGGATCAGGCGGTCTGCGCAGCCAGCAGTTGTTTCAGTTCACCCGACTCGTACATCTCGCGCATGATGTCAGCGCCGCCGACAAACTCGCCATTGACGTAGAGCTGCGGAATGGTCGGCCAGTTGGCGAAATCCTTGATGCCCTGACGGATCTCCGGCTCAGCAAGCACGTTCACTGAGAAAAACTTGTCGACGCCGCAGGCGTTTAGCATGCGCACGGCCGCGTCTGAAAAGCCGCACTGCGGAAATTGCGGCGTGCCCTTCATGTACAACACGACCGGGTTGGTCGTCACCTGTTGCTTGATGATGTCCTGGGTGCTCATCGTTGACTCCGTTGGCGTGGCGTCTTTGGACGCCGCATTAGGCATTTTACCGCATCTGAGGAGCGGCGCCTCGATCGCACTCGGCCTCGCGCCGGGCTTCTTCCAACGCTATTCCTTGACCGCGCCCGTAAGCCCCGATACGTAGTACTCGACGAAGAACGAATAAAGGATCGCTACCGGCAACGAACCGAACAGCGCGCCTGCCATCAGCGATCCCCAGTGATAGACGTCGCCTTCGACCAGTTCGGTGACAACGCCTACCGGAACGGTCTTCACCTCGGATGACGAAATGAACGTCAGCGCATAGATGAATTCGTTCCAGGACAGCGTAAACGCGAAAATTCCCGCCGAGATCAGCCCCGGGACGGCCAACGGCAGAATGATCCGGATCAATATCTGCAACCGGCTCGCGCCATCGATCAGCGCGCATTCCTCCAGTTCGAGAGGGATCGACTTGAAGTAGCCCATCAAGAGCCACGTGCAGAAAGGGATAAGGAAAGTTGGATAAGTCAGTATCAGCGCGAGCCGCGTGTCGAACAGGTCGAGCTTGTAGATCATCGCCGCGAGAGGAATGAACAGAATCGACGGTGGAACGAGATAGGCGAGGAATATGCTCATACCGACGTAGCGCGACCCTTTGAAACGCAGGCGCTCGATCGCGTACGCCGCCAGCACGCTGCAGAAAATCGACAGCAAGGTCGCCACCACCGACACGAGGACAGTGTTCCATAGCCAAGCCGGATACTCGGTATCGAACAGCAGCTTCTTGATGTGCGCGAGCGTCGGGTTGACAACCCAGAATGGATTGCCTTCCCGCGACAGCAATTCCGCATCCGGCTTGAGCGCGGTGATCGTCATCCAGTAAAACGGGAATAACAGGACGATGACGAAAACCGTCAGCGGCAGATAGATCGTGAATATGCGCCGCGGCAGCGACACCAGATAGTTCATGCCCTGCGAGTCGACAGCAGCGGCTGAACGTGAATTCGCCTTTACCGGGACAGGATCAGCAGCTAAGTCGTGCGCGTCGGGACTCATGCGTCCTTGGCCCCCTGCTGCCAAGCGCGGCGCTGCAAGCCAAAATAACTGACAAGAATCGCCGCCAGCAGAAATGGCACCATTGCCGTTGCGATCGCTGCGCCTTCGCCGAGGCTGCCCCCGGAGATTGCTCTTTGAAAGGACAGCGTCGCCATCAAATGCGTCGCATTGAGCGGGCCGCCACGTGTCAGGACGTAAATAAGCTGGAAGTCGGTAAACGTGAACAGGACGGAGAATGTCATCACCACGGCGATGATCGGCGTCAGCATCGGCAACGTAATGTGGCGGAATTGCTGCCATGGCGACGCACCGTCAAGGCTCGCCGCTTCGTAGTACGACGGCGATATCGTCTGCAGACCCGCAAGCAGCGTAATTGCTACGAATGGCACTCCACGCCAGATATTGGCGATGATCGTCGACATCCGAGCCATCCACGGATCGCCCAGGAAGTCGATATACGAATGGATGAGACCCATTTTCATCAGCGCCCAGCTGATAATCGAGAATTGCGAATCGTAAATCCACCAGAAGGCAATCGCCGACAGGACCGTCGGTACGATGAAGGGCAGCAATACGATCGCCCGAAGAAAAGCCTTGAACGGCAAATGCTTGTTCAGCAGAAGCGCCAGCCATAGGCCCAGCCCGAACTTGATGATGCTGGCGACGGTCGTGTAGAAAATCGTGTTGAACAGCGCCAGTCGCACGACTGCGTCGCCCCAGAGGTACTCGTAGTTCTCGAGACCGATCCAGACACCGCTGCGACCGATCTTGGTGTCGGTGAAGCCAAGGTAGGTCCCAAGCCCCAGCGGATACGTCAGGAATATCAGCAGAATCGCCGCTGCGGGCAGCATGAACAGCAGCCCGAGGACGGTGCGGTTGTCGAGGGCGCGACTGAGCGCGTTTTGGGGGTTTGCCATTAAATATTCGGGAAGAAAACCCGCGCCGCGACCGTCATTGCCGCACGGAACTGCGCGAATCAAGGGGCGTCCGTGTGGACGCCCACTTCATTCGCGCAGATGTTGCATCAACTCCCGTAGACACGAATCGCCACTTCGCGTCGCCGGGTTACCGCAAATATCAGACCTTGTAATAGCGTTCCGCCCGCTTCTGCGCACGTTCCGCGGCTTCCTTCGGCGTCTTCGAACCCGACGCCGCTTCGGCCACCATGTTCGGGATGATGAAGTCGGCGATGCACGCCGCCGACGCGTAGCCCATCGTGCCCGCGTAGCCGCCGGGCGTCCCGTTCTTGAAGCAGTCGCGATACGGTGTTTTCTTGGGATCGTCGGTCCAGAACGCGCTCTTCTCGTACGCGGCCAGCGGATGGCAGACGTATCCGATCGAGGCTTCCTGCCACGGCACGTACTGCTCCTTCTCCATCATGAAGCGCAGGTATTCCTTGGCGGCGTTCGGATATTTCGAGTACTTGAAGATCATCATCGGGAACACGAGATTGAGTTCCCGCGACTTGCCGTCAACACCGACTGGGAAGTACCCGTGCTGGATGTCCTTGGTCATTTCCTGCAGCTTCGGATCCTGCGAGGTCTTTGCCGCGTAGTAGACCGAAATGCCGTTCGCGGTGAGGAACAGCTGGCCATCGAGGAACGCCTTGTTGTTGTTCGGGTCGAGCCAGGACAGCGTGCCGGGGATGAACGTCTCGTAAAGCTGCTTCGAGTACTCGAGCGCGGCAATCGTCTCCGGGCTGTTGATGATAACGTTGTTCTTGGCGTCGACGATCTTGCCGCCGTGCGCCCAGACCAGCCAATGGGTCCAGCTCGAGTCGCCGGTCGCGTTGCCCAGCGCGAAGCCAGCGGGCGTACCCTTGGCTTTCAGCGCCTGGCATAGCTTGAGGAAGCCCGCCAGATCGCGCGGGATGCCGTCGAAGCCGGCGGCCTTCACTGCGCTTTCGCGGTAGACCAGCGCGTTGCCGGCAGCGCCCATCATGACGGCTACCCATTTGCCGCCGTGCATCCCGTAGTCCTTCGCCATCGGGTACCACCCGCCGTATTTGGTGCCGAGGTAGTTCGCGAGATCGCTGACATCGACCAGTTTTTCAGGATACTGGTGCGCGTCCTCCATCGTGCTGATGATAATGTCGGGGCCGCTGCCGACGTTGGCGGCGACTGCCGCCTTCGGGCGCACGTCTTCCCAGCCCTCGGCATCGATGCGAACTTCGATGCCCGTCATCGATGTGAATTTCTTCGTATTTTCCAGCCATACGTCTTCATCGCCTTGAACGAAGCGCTTCCAACGCAGGACGCGCAGCTTCGCGCCTTTCTCCGGAACGACTTTGTATTGCTGCGCTGCTGCTTCGGTCGGCAACAGCAAGGACCCGCCCCCCAGCGCGGTGCCGGCAGCCACACCCATGCCGGCCTTCAGAAAATCTCGACGCTTGAAATCGCTCATGCATTCCTCCTAGGTGAGTACAAGACTTGAGCCGCGTTCGTCGCGTCTCGTTTGCTAAAAGACCGACTGCATTGCATCAGACAAGGCGCGCTCCGCTCGTGCTGTCAAACAGGTGCGCACGAGCGAGGTCGGGCTGAAGACCGATGCGATCGCCCGGGCGGCAACTGACGCGGTCGCGCACGAGTGAGGTCAATTCCTGTCCGTGAAAGCGACAGTAGAGTTGTGTATCGGCGCCAGTGGGTTCGACCACGACCACCTCTGCTGGCAGGCCGGCGCCTTCGCCGACCAGGGAGTGCTCCGGCCGCATGCCGTACAGGACGCTCTGGCCGTTGGCGGCCTTCGCTTTCAGCGGTATGGGCAACACCGCTCCGCCCGCGAATTCCACGTGCGCGCCGGCGCCATCGCCCCGCACGGTCCCGGGCACCATGTTCATCGCAGGCGAACCGATGAAGCCCGCGACAAACGTATTGTTGGGCTGATCGTACAAGGTCAACGGGTCACCGATCTGCTCGACGACGCCGTCCTTCATCACGACGATTTTGTCGGCCATCGTCATCGCCTCGATCTGGTCGTGCGTCACATAAATCGATGTGGTTTTGAGGCGCTGATGCAATTCCTTGATCTCGGTGCGCATCTGCACGCGCAATTTCGCATCGAGATTGGACAGCGGTTCGTCGAAGAGAAATACCTGCGGGTTGCGGACGATTGCCCGCCCCATCGCGACGCGCTGACGCTGCCCACCCGACAGTTGGCGAGGATAGCGATCGAGCAACTGGCTGAGACCCAATATGTTGGCGGCCTTGTCCACGCGCCGGCCGATATCGTCCTTGCTCTGCTTCGCCAGCATCAGCGCGAACGACATATTGGCGCGCACCGTCATGTGCGGATAAAGCGCGTAGTTCTGGAAGACCATTGCAATGTCGCGCTCCTTGGGAGCGACATTGTTGACGACCCGATCGCCGATGCGCATTTCGCCTTCGCTGATCTCCTCCAGCCCGGCGAGCATCCGCAAGAGTGTGGACTTGCCGCATCCCGAGGGGCCGACGAGGACGCAAAACTCGCCGTCGGCAATTTCGACGTTGACCCCGCGAATGACGTCGGTGGTACCGAAGCGCTTTTTTACCGCGCGAATACTGACAGCCGCCAACAATCCTCCTTCGATGCCGCTCGAACGGCGGCTGCGTTAACTACACCACACACGACCTACGCGACATAGCGTCGCGTCCCCGCCACAACCACATAGTCCGGGCGCCCGGTGCGCACCCAAGTGACGATGTTCTGCGCCGCCTTGCGCCGCAGTTCGGCTTCCGCCGGCACGCTGAAAAAAGCGGCATGCGGCGTCAGTATGATCTTCGGATGGCCCAGCAGCCGGCTGTCGGCGGAAACCGGCTCGAACGGCAGAACATCCAGTCCGGCGCCGGCCAGTATTCCACTATCGACCGCGGCAAGCAAATCGTCGATGTTGACCACTGCCCCTCGCGAGGTGTTGACCAGGTACGAGCCCGGTTTCATCCTCCGTAACACTGTCGCGTTGACGATGCCGCGCGTCTCATCGTTCAGCGGGGTGTGCATGCTGATCACATCGCTCTGTTCGAACAGGCCCGCGAGGTCGGCACGCTCCACGTAGGCCGGGAAGTCGCCGTCGATCAGGTAGGGATCGCAGGCGACCACGCGCTTGAATATGTTCCGCGAAATATGCGCCATCCGTTTGCCGATGCGCCCGAGACCGACGATGCCCATCGTCATGTCGCTCGCCCGCTGCAGTTTTCCTGACGATTCAAAATGCCAAGTGCCGGCCTGAATGTCGCGGTGGTACGCGACGACGTTGCGAACCAATGCCAGCGTGAGGGCCAGCGCGTGAGTTGACACCTCTCCGACACCGTAATCGGGGGAATTGGCCAGCCACACGCCGCGCTTGGCGCAGGCCGCGGGGTCGACCGTATCGAATCCTGCCCCGAGCCTGCTGACGATCCCCACGCGCGGCAGCGCTGCCAACACCCTGTCCGTAATGGAAGCGTATTGGATCAACAGCGCGTCGAAGTCTTTTGCGGCGGCGATAACTTGGTCTTCGGTCGTGCAGTCGCCGGCGACAACCTCGATTCCAGCATTGGTGAACAGCTTTTGTTCCAGAGAAATATCGTCGTACTTGTAGTCGGTGACCAGAACGCGAGGCATTGGGTAAGGTGCGTGAAGGTTGCGGGCCGGCCACGGTACGTCGGGCCCCTTGTTTGGTCAAGCCTCCGTTGCCGCGGGTCGCGTCGTGACTCCCGAACTATCGACGCTATAATCATCGCCTTCGCAGGGTCCACCATTCCGCCGCATCTCTCCCATGGCCAAGTTGCTCCCCACGACAATCGCCGGCAGCCTGCCCAAGCCGGCTTGGCTCTCGCCCCCGAATCAGTTATGGGCGCCGTGGCTGGTCGCCGGTGCCCAGTTGGCAGAAGCCAAGCACGACGCGGTGCGGCTGGTCCTTTCCGACCAGGAACAGGCGGGAATCGATATCGTCACCGACGGCGAGCAGACACGCCGCCATTTCGTGACCACGTTCATCGAAAGCCTCGATGGCGTCGACTTCCAACACAAAAAGACCGTGCGCATCCGCAATCGCTACGACGCCGATGTCCCTGTCGTCGTGGGGCCAGTGGTGCGCCGAGAGCCAACGTTTGTCGAAGACGCGCGATTCCTGCGCGGACAGACCCAGCGGCGGGTGAAATTCACTTTGCCGGGGCCAATGACCATGGTCGATACCTTGTATGACGCGCATTACCGCAGCAGGGAAAAGCTGGCCTGGGCGTTTGCCGAAATTCTCAACGAGGAGGCGCGGGCGATCGAGGCGACCGGCATCGACGTCATCCAATTCGACGAGCCCGCATTCAACGTCTACTTCGATGAGGTTCGCGACTGGGGCGTCGCCGCCCTCGAACGCGCGGCACAGGGTCTCGCCTGCAAGACGGCCGTTCACATCTGCTACGGGTATGGCATCAAGGCCAATAACGACTGGAAGAAAACGCTGGGCGACGAATGGCGCCAGTACGAACAGACTTTTCCCTTGCTGGCGCGATCCCGCATCGACCAGGTATCGCTGGAATGCGCCAACTCGCACGTCCCGCTGGAGTTGATGGGACTCCTTGCCGGCAAGGACGTGCTGGTGGGCGCAATCGACGTCGCTACTGACCGCGTCGAAACCCCGGCCGACGTTGCATCGACCATCCGGGCAGCGTTGCGGTATGTGCCGGCAGACAAGCTCATTCCGTGCACCAATTGTGGGATGGTGCCGCTTGATCGGAACGTCGCGCGCGCGAAACTGGATGCCTTGGGCGCGGGGGCGGCTCTGGTTCGGGCAGAATTGGGCGGCTGATGGCTGCCTGAGAGGGAGCCTGCGGGAAAACCGCCTACTTTGGGCGCAACTGCGAGCAGGTTTGAGATCCAGTCCGCGCCAGGGACAGTGATCCACGGGATGGCACCCCGCGCCCGAATAGGCGGAGTGAGTGACAACTGTGGTCAAGTGAGGCGTTTGCGCAACAAGACCACCAATCCGGCACCGGCCGAAGTTTGACCCCGCCATTGATAGTGCGTATAGTCCGCTTTGTGTTTTGTTTCAAGTACTAAAGCACGACCTGTCCGGCTGCTTCGCTGTCGCCGAAACGCCGTACTTTCCTGTCCTTGAGATCGAAACATCGGCCGGGTTCGACCCGATTATTTTCTGTTTTAAGGAATTGGAAAAAATGGCAACTGGAACTGTGAAGTGGTTTAACGACGCTAAGGGCTTCGGCTTTATTACGCCGGACGGTGGCGGTGAGGACCTTTTCGCTCACTTCTCGGCAATCAACATGCCGGGATTCAAATCGCTCAAGGAAGGCCAGAAGGTTTCGTTCGAAGTAACGACCGGCCCCAAGGGCAAGCAGGCCTCGAACATCCAGGCGGTCTAACGCAAGGATAGTCGAAGCGAAAAAAACCGGGCGTCGCCCGGTTTTTTTTCGCCTAGAGGTCCGCGCCGGTCCGTGCGCACCGCGTTTAGCCCGCTTCGTGGCCTCGCGCGGCGCTTGACGAAAGCGTCAGGCTGTCGACACCGCCGCCCCACCACACGCGACCAAGTATCGCGCCCATCAGCGTCCAGTAGAGCAAAGCGTTGCCGAAGACGATTGAGTCGTCAGTCGAATTTTTCACCAGCATCGCCAGGACCAATGCAACCGCGGCGGCTGCCCACGCCTTTTCCCGATCGCCCTGGGTCCGTGCTTTCCGCACGGCAATGCGCAACAACGCGACGTGCAGCCAGATCCAGATTGCCAGCCCAACCAATCCGACCTGCAGAACCAGGCTTAGAACGACATTATGTGCGTGGGCTGATGCTTGGCTATCGACCAAGCGCAGCTGCGGATCATCATCGAGATCGTAGGTTTTCGACGGTACCAGCCGGCCGAAGCCAACCCCGAACCAGGGTTCTTTCTTGGCGAGCTCAAAATAAACTGCCCAGATCGCTGGCCGCGTATCGCTCGCCAGCATTTCCAGCGCAGCGCTGCGATCATACGGTTGCGGCTCAGGTAGACGTAAGCGCGAAATGACCTCGACGCTGGCGGCCGACACCACGAGGCCAACGCAGATGGCGACGACCATCGGACGCAACTGGAGTTTGCGTCGCATCAGCCCATAGACCAGCAATAAGCAAGGCAGAGACAGGAACAGCGAGACGACAAGTGTCCTGTTCTCGCTCATCAACCCAAGAGCTGCGAACAATAGCAGCCACGCGCCTGCGGCGTAGCGGAACAAATTGCGTGTGGACGTCAACACGATAACGAATACGGGCACCGCAAGAAACGCGATATAGGTACTCGAATCCACCGGGCCGCTCGCCTTCCAGGCGAGCCATCCCCAGGCGCCCGGCGACGGGAAGGCGGCCTTGGCGTCGGTGGGAACAATTGTCGTCGCGAACACCGTGGCGAGGGCGATCAGCGTGCCCGCCATGGCTCCTCCCGTCAGCGACAGTCGCCCGTCGCGCGTCCGGGCCAGCATGAAGGCCGAAAGAAACAGCACAAAAGGAGCGAGCAGGTCCGTGCGGAAACTGCGGAACGACACATCGGGCAACTTGGACCAGCCGATCGATATCGCGGCAAACGCCAACCAGGCCAGCCAAGGGACCAGCGCCGGGTTGTCCTTCCAGAGTGCCTGCCGGTAGTTGTATATGGCTGCAGCCCCGATCAACCAGACGACGCCGTTGCGCATCCCTGTAACGTGAGCAAGAGGCAGGATTGCGATCAACAGTGCGACGAGCAATCCCGCTGCCCGGTAGGCGAAGCCTTGCTCAGGCGAATGCTTCTGGGCCGTTGTAATCGTCAGCGAAGGGATTGGACCGGGGAGGCGCATCTTACGGCGACTTCGTGCTGGACGCTGCTGGCATATGGCGGCAGTGTTGAATGCGGCAGTGTTGAGGGCGGTGGAGGGCCTGTTTTGCGCTCGTTTTTCGTGTTTCGGCCTAGCCGAAATGTCGTCGAATTTTGCGCACGCGAACTTGGTGAACAATGGCGACGCGGCGCCAGCGTCACACTAATTTCAGGCGTTTCGAAGTGCGCAGGATTGCGCGCACGGGCGCCAGTGTACGACAGGAACGCCGCGCAGTCGACCTGAGCCGATGCGGTGTCGTGCTGCAGCGCGTGCATCGTTCCCTTCGCATCGAACCCCGTGTGCGGCATCCCTCTGCACCCCCTCCAGCCGATTGACGACTGGGTTTCCAGGTCAGGGCACGGCGTCGGGGGGCTGGGACCCCGGCCGAACGTTTGCAAATGCCGCCTGATGGGTATCAGAGTGGATACAATTTCCATATTGAGTTGCTTTATATCGAGGTATACAATTTTCCTGTTGAAAAGAAACAAGATTCCCCGCCGCCACGACATTGGCTAGTCTCGCTGACCTTCGGCTCGTTCGGTCGGTGAAGGTGCTTGAGTCCGCGACACGGTGATGTGGGGAGGTAGTCCATGACGGAGGTCGGGTGCGGATGCAACCACTGACGGCACCATGGGATTACGTACCGGCCGTTAACGATCCCGGCTCCGGGCCCGAGGACGTAAGCAGCACCGAGGCCACCTATAACAACATCAAGCGCCTGATCTTGTCCGGACAGGCTCGGCCCGGCCGCAAGCTGGCGCACCAGGATCTGGCCAGCTACCTCAGTGTTTCAAGGACGCCCGTGCGCGAGGCGTTGGAGCGTCTATATCAGGAAGGCTTCGTAACGCGCCTGCCGCGACGCGGCTTCTACGTCGCCGAAATGACTCACGACGAAGCGCGCGAACTCTACAGCGCGCGCGAAGCCCTGGAGTTGCACGCGTTGCGGGAAACGTTATCGCGCGGGCGTTTGTCACCTGAGGTGATTGCGGAGCTAAGCGATCTCGTCGCACGCTATCGCGAACTGCTGCGGGAGCGCAATATCAAGCAGCGCGTAATTACCGACCTCAATTTTCATGTCCGGCTCGCCGAGCAGGCGGGCAATCGCTATCTTTTGCGCCTGCTGATACAGACATTCGAGCGACTGACCCTGAAACGCCGCATCGAAGGCTACCGGGCCGATCGCGGCGCTCAGGCGGCAGACGAGCATGCCGAGTTGATAGCCGCGCTCGAAGCGCACGACCCTCCCAGGGCTGAATTTGCGCTGCGCTCCCATATCGGCCGCGCGCGCGATGCACTGCTGAAGTCACTGTTCGAAAGCTGAACACCGGTACTGTTCAGTCGACGGCCCACCGGCCACCGAGACGTCACTTCATGCCCTGGCGCACGTCGACCAGGGTCTGATCGTATGCGTCCAGGCGAACCAGACCGGCTCGCGGATATTCAAGATCGAGAATGACGTAGACAGTCCCGGCGAACGCAAGCGCGAATGCGAAGATATGGAACCACCCGTGCCGCCGCGTGTTCACGCCCGAGTACCCGACGAGCGCCCCACTGAGAAGCCCGAGTCCGCATAGCAGGACAAATATCACGGTCGGCGTATGTGTCGACGCAGCCGTGGTGCGCTTGGTCGCGAGGTCCGACATGTCGTTGAGCTCGGGCAACAGCACGATCGTTGCTGCCTGAGAACCTGCCGACGCCGCCACCGACTTGGTCCAGATCACCTGGTAGATATCGGCTGCGCGAGCTAGTTCCACCTTGGCAGCGATCAAATCAGGCATGGCCCGGTAAGCCGCTAACCGCGTATCGACATAATTGCGAAAGTCCTGCTGGATGTCGGCGCGCGCCGAAAGGGGCAGCAGATCGAGACGAACGAATGCGGAGCTGATGGCATTGGACTCTTCGATCACAAGTTTGCGTCGCTCCTCGAAGCGGGTCGCAGCGCCGGAAAACGTGAAGGCGATCATCAAGCCGAGCAAGGCGAATATCGCGCCGTCAACAACGCCTGAATCGGCTTGCAAGTTCCCGTCCCCTTGCTGCACTTGACGAAGACCGATGCGACGGCCGAGTTCGTGCATCACCACCATGCCGATGAACAGGCCACTCGCCAACGACATTGCATTGAATACGAAACTCGTCTCGTTCATAGTTAACCGGCGTCCCCAGAGAAAATCCCGCGCGTACTCAGCGGCAGCGGCGCAAGGGTAGCACCGTTCGCAGGCATGGTGTCTCGGTCCTCGGTCGTCGCGGCGTGGCCGTCCTCATTTCGCCGAGCGCGAGGACTTGCCTGTCGCCGGGGTCATCTTCGCACAGAGGTCCCGTATCTCCGCCATCAGGAGGTTGGCCGCCGGCGACGGATGGCTGTCGGTGCGCTGCGTGATGCCGATCTGCCGCCGCGTTTCCGGCAACGGCAGCGGAAGAATCGCGAGAAGCCCGGCCTCCAGTTCGTAGTACAACTGACGCGGCGATACGGCTGTCAACATGTCACTCTCCAGCAACAAGCCGCGAAGCACGGCCAGGTCGCTCGTCTCTACTGCGATATCGGGCATGGCATGCCCGCGGTCGGCGAGCATCGCTTCGAACAGTTCACGCGTCGGCGCACCACTGCGCGGAAGAATCCAAGCGTAGCGCGCCACCGCAGGTATGCCGACGCGCTTTCGAGTCGCCAGCGGATGGCCGCTGCGCGCGACGATGGCCAGCTGGTCCTCGAGCAGCGCTTCGCCGACGAGGTCGGTCGCGTACGCCGCGGGGCGCAGCGCCCCGAGGATGAAGTCGACATCGCCGGAACGAACGCCCGCGGCGAGCAATTCGAACGATCCCTCGACGGTCTCGACCTGCAACCCGCGGTGCTTTTGGAGGAGGCCGGCGATTGCCAGTGGCAGCAGACGGGTACGCCCAAGAGGCAACGCGCCGACGCGGACGATGCCTTGCGTGACCCCGTTCAGCGCCGCAATCTCGGCGCTGGCGCTGCGTGCTTCGGCCAGCACGCGCTTGACGTGCAACGCAAGCAGCACGCCATTGCGCGTCGGCAGCATTCCCTGCGGCGAGCGAGTGAACAGCGAAACGCCGATGTCCTGTTCCAGCTTGCGTACGGTCGTGCTTACGGCAGGTTGCGTGATACCTAGGCTCTCAGCGACCGAGTGCATGTGATGCTGCTCCGTCAGCGCCACGAACGATTGCAGCTGCCGCTCGGTGATGATCAGCGAAAATATCGGAGCGTTGCCGATCCTCGTCCTCGGTCCGGCGTTGGCCTGCAGGGTCTTCCTCGCCGCATGCATCTCTGCCTGGATTCGTCGTGCTCTGCGCAGTAAGGTCTTCCCGAACGCGGTCGGCAACATGCCCCCGGCGCGACGTTCGAACAATTCGACGTCCAGCGATCGCTCGAGTTCGTGGATCGACCGCGTTACCGCGGACTGCGCGCGAAAGAGGGCCGCGGCCGCCTTGTTCACGCTGCCGTGCTCGGCGACTGCGAGAAATGCCCGAAGGTATCGGGTGCCGAATTGCATCGCCGCGAGTCTACGCCATCGATAAAGGAGTTAGATAGGTCACTGGCCAATTTCCGTTATTCCATGTCGGCTCCAAGGGATAGAATTCACGTCATCGTCGGAAGGTGTCGGGTGCGCCGACGAATGCGCTGCCGCGGTTGCCCAGTGCGGCCCCGGCAGACGCCGGTAACCAACGTCAATGGCTCAACGCCCAATGTGAACGCGACATGAATTCATCCACGGAAAAAACCGCCTTGGTGGTAAGTGCGCATTCGGCTGATTTCGTTTGGCGATCGGCCGGCTGCATCGCCCTGCACGCCGGCCTCGGATACAAAGTGACCGTCATCTGCTTGTCCTACGGCGAGCGAGGCGAATCGGCCAAGCTCTGGCGTGTCAGAGGAATGACCCTCGAGGGCGTGAAGACAGGAAGACGCGCGGAAGCCGAGGCAGCCGCAGCGGCGCTCGGCGTTGCCGCCATCGAGTTCTTCGACATCGGCGACTATCCGATGCGAGTCAGCGACGAGATGATCTATCGACTCGTTGACGTCTATCGCTCGATCAAGCCGGTGTTCGTCCTGAGCCATTCGCTAAAGGACCCCTACAACTTCGACCATCCGATGGCGACGCACGTTGCGCTCGAGGCGCGCGTCATCGCGCAGGCGCATGGCCATCAACCGGAGCAGACAGTTCTCGGGGCACCGCCGGTGTTCCTCTTCGAACCGCATCAGACCGAGCAATGCGACTGGCGGCCCGATGTGCTGCTCGACATCACCTCGGTGTGGGATCAGAAACGCGAGGCCATCGAATGCATGGTCGGCCAGGAGCACCTTTGGGAGTATTACACCCGCGTCGGACTCAATCGGGGAGTGCAGGCGGCCCGAAACAGCGATAACAAGAACATCAAGTATGCGGAAGGTTACCAGCGCGTGTATCCCCAGGTGACCGGAGAACTTTCGTGAAATCCGTGGCGGTGCGAAACATTCGCCGCGCGGACGCGGCGACGATCGACGCGCTGGCGGCGTGTGGTGTCGCGACGGTCCACGAGGCGCAGGAGCGCACGGGAATGCTCGCGACGCACATGCGTCCGATCTACGCGGGTGCTTCGGTCGCCGGTTCGGCCATCACGGTGCTCGTTCCGCCCGGCGACAACTGGATGCTGCATGTAGCGGTCGAGTTGTGCGCCCGCGGAGATCTACTCGTCGTCGCTACCACGTCGCCCTGCACTGATGGCTATTTCGGCGAGTTGCTCGCGACTTCGCTCGCCTCCCGCGGCGTGCGGGGATTGGTCATCGACGCTGGCTGCCGCGATATTCGCGCACTGGCGCAAATGCAGTTTCCCGTTTGGTCGAGAGCCATATCGGCGCAAGGGACGGTCAAGGAAACGCTGGGTGCAGTGAATGTGCGCGTGGTCTGCGCGGGTCAGACGGTGGCTCCCGGCGATGTCGTCGTAGCCGACGACGACGGCGTGGTCGTCGTGCGTCGCGACGATGCGGCGCGCGTATTGGCAGCAGCGCGTGCGCGCGAGGAAAAAGAGGCAAAGGTCCGCGAACGGCTGCACAAGGGCGAATTGGGCCTAGACCTCTACGACATGCGCGCGCGCCTCGAGGCCAAGGGCTTGCGCTATATTGACGGTAACGATGGAAATACCGATGAGTAAGCGCCGGCTTCCTTCGAGAAGGGTTGCGTCATGAGCGGGCAATTGCGCATTCCGTGCATGATGATGCGAGGTGGCACGTCCAAAGGAGCCTATTTCCTCAAGGATGATCTGCCGAGCGATACCGCCGCACGCGACCGCGTGCTTCTTGCGGCGATGGGCTCGCCCGACGCGCGCCAAATCGACGGCATGGGCGGCGCCCATCCGCTGACGAGCAAAGTCGCGATCGTTTGCCGTTCCAGCCGCCCCGGTGCCGATATCGATTACCTGTTCGCACAAGTCGTCGTCGATGAGTCGCGCGTCGATATCTCACCGACTTGCGGCAACATCCTGGCCGGCGTCGCTCCATTCGCAGTCGAAAGGGGTCTGGTCAACGTCGAGGGCAGCGACGCCCGCGTGCGCATTTTCATGGTCAACACCGAAAGCCTTTGCGAGGCGCGCATTCAGATCGACGGCGGCGACGCAACCTACGCTGGTGAAGCGCGCATCAGTGGCGTGCCGGGCGGCGCGGCGCCGGTACTCCTGACATTTCTCGAAACGGCCGGCTCCAGTTGCGGTTCGCTCCTCCCCACCGGCAACTTGATCGATGTTATCGACGGCGTCCCGGTGACCTGCATCGACAACGGCATGCCGGTGGTCGTGATCGACGCCCGGAGTCTCGATCGCACCGGTTATGAAAGCTGCGCCGAATTGAACGCCGACGCCGAGCTCAAGACTCGCATCGAAGCGATTCGGTTGCAGGTGGGCCCGCGAATGAATTTGGGCGATGTCACCCGGAAAGTCGTGCCGAAAATGACGCTGGTCGCGCCGGCGCGCGATGGGGGCTCGATTTGCAGTCGCACGTTCATTCCACATGTCTGTCACGACGCGATCGGCGTGCTAGGCGCGGTGTCCGTTGCCACCGCCTGCGTGCTGCCGGGCTCCGTCGCGGCGCGATGCGCCAGCATTCCGGACGGCGCACGCAAGCTCGTGTCGGTCGAACATCCGACCGGCGAGTTTTCGGTCGAGCTGGAAACCCGAACCACCGACCAAGGCGTCGAGGTCGAACGCGCATCGCTGTTGCGCACGACGAGGGCCCTGTTCGACGGCGACATGCTCGTTCCCGCGGCCGCCCTGATGCCAATCGGCGCGGAACCCAACCCGGCCACCGCCGGCGAAGCCGCGGCAAACCTAACCCGCGAGCACGCATAATGGCGCGCATCATCGGCGGCATCGGCACCTCGCACGTCCCCACCATCGGCATCGCCTACGACCGAGGCAAGCAGAACGACCCGGCATGGATGCCGATGTTCAAAGGTTACGAACCGGTGGCGCGCTGGCTTGCCGAGCGCAAGCCCGATGTGCTGGTATTTTTCTACAACGATCATCTCACCAGTTTTTTCTTCGATCTCTACCCCACGTTCGCGCTCGGTGCGGGCGCCAGCTTCGAGATCGCCGATGAAGGTGCGGGAAAGCGCGCGCTGCCGCCGATCAAAGGGCATCCGCGCCTGGCCGCTCACCTCGCCGACGCACTGGTCAACGAAGAATTCGACCTCGCGATGTTCCAGGACCGGGCGCTGGACCACGGCGTCAACTCGCCGCTGTCACTGCTCTGGCCCCATGATCCCGATTGGCCGGGCGCGCTCGTGCCGATCGCCGTCAACGTACTGCAGTACCCGTTGCCCACGGCGATGCGTTGCTACAAGCTGGGACAGGCCATGCGTCGCGCAGTTCTCTCCTACCCCGAGGATATCGATGTCGTGATCGTCGGCACCGGCGGCTTATCGCATCAGGTTCACGGCGAGCGATCCGGCTTCAACAATACCGAATGGGACGAACGTTTCCTCGACCTGATCGAGCGCGACCCGCTCGAGCTGGCGCGCATGAAACACGTGGACTACATTCGCCTCGGCGGCGCAGAAAGCGTCGAACAGATCATGTGGCTGGCGATGCGCGGCGCCCTGAGCGACGGGATCCGGAAGATCCATCAAAGCTACTATCTTGCAACGAGCACGGCGATGACCGTCGTCTTGTTCGAAGAACCCTCGGCCGCGCATCCGTCGGGCACGCGAACGGAGTCGGCCGTCGCATGATTACCAGCCGTCATCGATCGGCATGAATCCACAGCTCCAGGGTGTCGAAGCGATCGCGGGAACCTACCCTTTCGATGTCGCTCGCAGTGTTGAACGGTTTCGCATCAATCGCTTTTTCTGGAGCCTCGCCTCGCCGAAATTCCGCGAAGCCTTTCTGGCGGACGAAGGAGCCGCCTGCAGGGAAGCCGGCCTCACCGCGGAAGAAGCCCTGATGGTTCGCGACCGCGACTGGCTGGGCCTGATACGCTACGGAGCCAATTTCTTCGTTTTGGAGAAATTCCTGCGCGTCTTGCGTCTGACCAATCTCGACGTATACGCTTCGATGCGTGGGGAAACGCTGGAAGAGTTCTTGAAGACGCGCAAGGTTCCGGCCGCCCGATAGGAGAGAATTCAGTATCGGCGAACGCGCGCAGCAGCATCGGACAAGTTCATCGGCGAGCAACCGGTGCGCGATCGAAGAATCGCGACATTGAAGTTTACAAGGAGGAAACAATGAATCAACGATGGATAGTCAGGGCGGCGACGTTCCTGGTTGCCGCAATTCTGAGCAGCGTGGGTGTTGCCCAGGAGACTGTAAAGATCGGCCTCATATTGCCGATGACGGGGCCCTTCGCCTCGACCGGACGCCAGATCGATGGCGCGGTTCGCTTGTACATGCAGCAGCGTGGCGCGACCGTCGCCGGTAAGAAAATCGAGGTTGTGCTCAAGGACGACGGTGGCGTCGCCGACAATACGCGGCGCATCGCGCAGGAACTGGTCGTCAACGACAAAGTCGCGTTCCTGGCAGGCTTTGGCCTGACGCCGCTCGCGCTCGCGACGGCGCCGATCGCAACGCAGTCGAAGGTGCCGATGATTGTCATGGCTGCTGCGACGGCGACCATCACCGAAGCTTCGCCCTACATTGTGCGTTCGGGTTTCACCGTGCCGCAGATCACGACCGGCATCTCCGACTGGGCCCCCAAGAACGGCATCAAGCGCGTGGTGACTCTCGTATCCGACTACGGACCCGGCATCGATGCCGAAACCACCTTCAAGCAGCGCTTTACCGCGGCGGTGGCGAGGTGGTCGATTCACTGCGCGTACCGTTGAGGAACCCTGACTTCGCGCCGTTCCTGCAGCGCGCTGCGCGACGCCAAGCCCGATGCCGTGTTCGTGTTCGTTCCGTCTGGCGAAGGCGGTGCGCTGATGAAGCAGTTCGTCGACCGCGGCCTGGACACGAGCGGGTATCAAGCTGATCGCCACCGGCGACGTTACCGACGACGACTTGTTGAATGGCATGGGCGACGCGGCAATCGGCGTAGTCACGTCGTTTCATTACTCCGCCGCCCATCCGTCCGCGGCCAATACTGCCTATGTCGACGGCTACAAGAAGCTCAACAGCATCCGTCCGAATTTCCATTCGGTCGGGGGCTACGACGGCATGTATCTGATGTACACCGCGCTGGAAGCGACCAAGGGCTCGACCGATGGCACAGCGCTGGTTGAGGCGATGAAAGGTCTCAAGTGGGAAAGCCCGCGCGGGCCCGCGATGATCGATCCCGAAACACGCGAAATGGTGCAGAACGTCTACCTGCGCAAAGTCGAGCGGAAAGATGGCGAGCTCTACAACATCGAGTTCCAAACGATGCCCGCCGTCAAGGATCCGGTCAAGGCGGCCAAGAAATAAACTTACGCCTCGGACGCGCCGTGGATTCGCCGCCGGTCTACTCTGAGGCGGATCGAGTCCCGGCGCGATGGCCATTCGCACGGTCGGCCGGACTCGCGATCCTTCGTCAATGCTGACCATTCTGTTCGACGGCATCGCCTACGGGATGCTGCTCTTCGTGCTCGCGTCCGGTCTCGCCGTCACTCTCGGCTTGATGAACTTCGCCAACCTGGCGCACGGCGCGTTCGCGATGGCCGGCGGCTATCTGACGGTGGTGCTGAGCCAGCGTTGGGGCGTGCCGTTCCTGCTATGCCTGCCTCTCGCTTTCATCGTCCCTGCGCGCGCTCGGCGCACTGGTCGAGATAACGCTTTTTCGGCGCCTCTATGCGCGCACCGCATCTCGAGCAGGTTCTGTTCACCATCGGCCTGGTTTTCATGGCCATGGCCGCGATCGACTACGTTTTCGGGTCGCAGCCACAATTCCTGCAGTTGCCGCCCTGGCTCAAGGAGCGTTTCGAGGTATTCGGCGCATGGGCATTGGCGTCTATCGCCTGTTCATCATCGTCATCTGCGGCCTAATTACGTTTCACTGCAATGGATCCTGATCAAGACGCGATTTGGCAGCCGGTCTTCGCGCGGCAGTCGACGATCGTCGCGTCGCCTCCGGGCTGGGCGTCGACGTCAACCGCATTTTCCTCGCCACGTTCGCGTTCGGCTGCGGACTCGCCGGGCTCGCCGGCGCACTGGGCACCGACATCATCGGCCTCGACCCAACGTTTCCGCTCAAGTTCATGATCTATTTCCTGATCGTCGTGGCGGTCGGCGGCACGACCACCGTCACCGGTCCGTTGCTGGCTTCGTTGCTGCTTGGCATTGCCGATGTCGCAGGCAAGTACTACGTCCCGAAGATGGGCGCATTCATCATCTATGCGGTCATGATCGCTCGTGCTGGCGATCCGCCCTCAGGGTCTTTTCTCGCGCTCATCGCAGAAGGATTGAGTGCGGGATGAGTTCGGGAATGACTACCCGGATCGAAACGAAGTCGCCGCTTCTGCACGGTTTCGCTCGCCGCTCGCAGGTTAGCGCGCGCCGAATGGGTCGCGTGGATTGCGATGGCGGCGCTGCTCTTCGTCCTGCCCAGAAGTACTCGGCGCTTTATGCGGAAATCGCCAGCCTCGCGCTATTCGCCGTTTCGCTCGATCTTATCCTCGGTTATGGCGGCATCGTTTCACTCGGTCACGCGGCGTTTTTTGGTCTTGGCGCCTATACCGCGGCGCTGTTCGCCAAACACGTATTCAACGATCCGCTCGCGGGCCTCGGCGTTGCGGCCGCGCTCGCTGCGCATCGCTGGGACTGGTCACCAGCGTGCTGGTGCTGCGCGGAGCCGACCTTACGCGGCTGATGATGACCCTCGGTGTGTCGCTGATGCTGGGCGAACTCGCCAACAAGCTCGATTGGCTGACCGGCGGCGCGGACGGGCTGCAGGGCGTGATCATGGGACCCGCTGCTGGGCCGATTCGATTTCGACCTCGGCGGAAGAGTCGGCTACGCCTATAGCCTGGCGGTGCTCGCGATGCTTTTCTTTGCCACGCGAAGACTGGTGCATTCCCCTTTTGGTTACTCGCTGCAGGCCATGCGCGACAATCGCCTGCGAGCGATGGGAGTCGGTATCGACGTCAACAAGCGTCTTGCCGTGGCGTACACCTTGTCGGCGGCACTCGCCGGTATCGCCGGCGCACTCGTCGCGCAAACGACCGGATTTGCATCGCTCGATTTGTTCGATTTCCATCGCTCCGCCGACGTGCTGCTCGTTCTCGTGATCGGCGGCGCGGGATATCTCTACGGCGGCATCATCGGAGCGATCGCCTTCAAACTGATGTACGACGTCTTGTCCGCCATTACACCGCAGTACTGGCAATTCTGGATGGGATCTGGCGCTGGTCGTGATCGTGCTCACCGGGCACGAGCGTCTGGCGCGACCGTTTTCCTGGCTGGCTGCACGCTTCGAGCGCAACCGCGGCGATGGCGTGGTCTGAATGACGAGTCCCGTCCTCCAGACGCATCAGCTCGAAAAGCGTTTCGGCGGCATCGTCGCGGCGCAGCACATCTCGATTGGAATCGAACGCGGTGCGCGCCATGCGTTGATCGGCCCCAACGGCGCGGGCAAGACGACGCTCGTCAATCTGCTCACCGGCGTGCTGCGTCCAACGAGCGGGCGCATCGATCTCGACGGCGATGACATCACGTCCTTGCCTCCGCATCAGAGGGTGCGCCGCGGGCTGGTACGGACGTTTCAGATCAACCAGCTGTTCGAAGGATTGACCCCGCTCGAGACAATTTCGCTGGTCATTGCGCAAAGCACCGGGCTCGGCGGGCACGTCATGGCGCCCGCTCGAGCGCCATGACGCCGTGGTCGATCGAAGCCGCGGCGCTGCTGGCCCAACTGCATTTGTCGGATTCCTTGCGCAAGAAAGTCAGCGTGCTGGCGCATGGCAAGAGGCGCTTGCTCGAAATCGCCATCGCGTTGGCCAGCCGGCCTCGTGTGCTGTTGCTCGACGAGCCGATGGCGGGTGTACCCGCGCCGAATCGCGCGAGATCCTCCAGACCCTGGCAGCACTCCCGTCCGACGTTACCGTGCTGCTGATCGAGCACGATATGGACCTGGTGTTTCGCTTCGCAACGCGGATTTCGGTATTGGTCAACGGCGCGTTGCTTGCGGAAGGCACCAACGAGGAGATCGCGCGCGACTCACGCGTCAAGGATGCGTATCTCGGACGAGGCGCACGGTGACTGACCTGCTGCGCATCGAGTCGCTGCGCGCGGGCTACGGCAGCGCCGTGGTGCTCGAAGACGTCAGTCTCTCTGTGGGCCAGGGCCGATCGCTGGCGCTGCTCGGACGCAACGGCGCCGGCAAGACGACCCTGCTGGAAACCATCGTTGGCGTTACCAGCTACCGCAGCGGAAGCATCGTGCTCGATGGACAAGATCTCACGCGCTTGCGTCCCGACAGGCGCGCGTTGGCCGGCGTTGGATGGGTGCCGCAGGAGCGCAATATTTTCAAGTCGCTGACCGTCGACGAGAACCTCACGGCGATCGCGCGACCCGGCTCGTGGACGCCTTCCCGAGTGTTCGAAATGTTTCCGCGCCTTTCCGAACGAAAACAGAACTTCGGCGCACAGCTCTCGGGCGGCGAGCAGCAGATGCTCGCCATCGGTCGCGCGCTGGTGCTCAATCCGAAGCTGCTGCTGCTCGATGAGCCGCTCGAGGGGCTTGCACCGATCATCGTGGAAGAGTTGCTGCGGGCGCTGGGCCGGATCGTGCGCGACGAAGGTTTGTCGGCGATCATCGTCGAGCAGAATCCGCTGACGATACTTCCGATTACCGACGACGCGGTGATTCTCGAGCGAGGCACCATCGTCCATCGCAGCACGAGTGCGGCGTTGCTGGCGCACCCCGGAGTGCTCGAGCGCCACCTGGCCGTGAGCAGCGAGCCGACCTAGCGTCGACCCCTCGTTACAGCGCTGACGAACAGCGGACGCAACCCAGGAACCTGCCTCTCATTCGCGCGGCCATTTCCGCGCGGGAACATTCGAACTAAAGGCGGGGTGTGCGCGCGACGCGATGCCGAAAGAACAGCCCGAGAAGCAATACGAATAATGCGCTGCCCAGAGGAATCCACGGACTCAGCGGTACAGGCTGCGCGCTCGCCAAAGGTGGTGCCGGCGGCGGCGCAACCGAGAAAATGAAGGTGTCGATGTCTTCTCCGCCGGCAACAATGGACAAAAGACCCCCGCCCGTGCAACCCGTTAGGGGAACCTGGCAAGAATACTGGAAAGGATTGCCAAGTGTTCCGGTGCCTCCGCCTACCGTACAGCCAACCGGCGGCAGCGGAACGGTCGCCGTGCATCCGGTTTGTTCCCCGACGCGAATAGTTTGCGGGCCGATGTAGGTGATCGTCCAGACATAGATGGAATAAGGGCTGCCGGGAATTATTTCGGTCGAAGCGCTCTCCGAGCTGGTGTTGGTGGGTTGCGCCAGCGCCGTTCCCGCAAAAGCAGCGATCCAGCAAGCCAGGACGCAAACGCCGAAGCGGAACGCTGATCGCATTTGATTCTCCTGTCGCGTGGGAAGGTTCGCGCTAAACGTTTTGGTGTGCGCGTCACGCGACGCCGAAAGATCAGTCCTAGAAGCAATACGAAGAACGCGCTGGCCACAGGAATCCACGGGCTCAGGGGAACCGGCTGTGTTGCCGCCGAAGGTTGCCCTGAGGGCACCACCGAGAAAACAAAGGTGTCGATGTCTTGTCCGCCGGGAACGATGGAGACAACGCTCCCACCTGCGCAACCGGTCAAGGCAGGCTTGCATCCTACGTAAACGAACGGGTCCCTGAGGGTCCCGGTACCGAACGTGAGCGTACACGCAGGTGGTGGAAACGGAGCGGTCGCTATGCAACCGGTCTGATTTCCGATCCGAATGGTTTGCGGACCGATGTAGGTGGTGATGGAGTTGAAAAGGTAAACAGGGCTGCCGGGAATGATCTCGGTCGCAGACGTGGTTGACGTGGTGTTGACAGGCTGAGCAAGCACCGATCCCGCAAACGCGCCAATCAGGCAAAGCATGATCCAAATGCACACTCGGCACGTTGATCGCATTTGATTCTCCTATCGCGCGGGAAGATTCGCGCTAAACCCTGGGTGTGCGCGTCACGCGACGCCGAAAGAACAGTCCTAGAAGCAATACGAAGAACGCGCTGGCCACAGGAATCCACGGGCTCAGGGGAACCGGCTGTGTTGCCGCCGAAGGTTGCCCTGAGGGCACCACCGAGAAAACAAAGGTGTCGATGTCTTCTCCGCCGGGAACGATGGAGACAACGCTCCCACCTGCGCAACCGGTCAAGGCAGGCTTGCATCCTTCGTAAACGAAGGGGTCCCCGAGTGTCCCGGTACCGAACGTGAGCGTACACGCAGGTGGTGGAAACGGAGCGGTCGCTATGCAACCGGTCTGATTTCCGATCCGAATGGTTTGCGGACCGATGTAGGTGGTGGTGGAGATGAAAAGGTAAACCAGGGCTGCCGGGAATGATCTCGGTCGCAGCGCTGGTTGACGTGGTGTTGACAGGCTGAGGCAAGCACCGATCCCGCAAACGCGCCAATCAGGCAAAGCATGATCCAAATGCACACTCGGCACGTTGATCGCATTCGCTCCCCTATCGGGCGCCCTGGGCCCCGGCACACGCCAGCACTGTCACCCGCGCGAACATTACAGCGGATCCGGCGGGTTGTGAAGCGCAATCTTGACCTTTGCGGATACCAAACGCGGAACTCCAGAACGCCTCGAGCAGTGCCCATCTATGGTGCGGCCGCCGACGGTACGACGAGTCGTGCCAGGGTGACTTCGACGTCTTTCGCGGCGACAGTGTCACCTTGCTTCAACAACTCCGCCCGCTTGCGAAGCAGTGTGAGTATCAGCGACATCGCGATCTCCGGCTACGCCCCCGCCCAGCGCCGTCTCGAAAAGGGCATCGGCCTGGTCGAGGTCGCCGCGCGCAAGGGCCGCGTGCGCCAGCCGGTAGGTGCGTGCGCGCTTGAGCATGCCTGCGTCGGCCTGCTCACTTAAGCGTCGTTTCCAGCTGTCCGAGCATGTTCCACGCCATCCCGTAATCGCCGACGCCTACGGCAAAATCGAAGACAGTGAACGCGGTGCTCGCGTTGCGCAAATTCAGCAACTCGGGTGCCTCCTGAACGCTGCGGCCGGCGAAGGATGGGCCGCGTACGAAACCGCTGCAGTCGGCCCGTAGAACACCGGATGCCAGTCGGGTGCCCGCACAAAATTGCGCCAGCAGCCGACTTTCTGCAAGTCGATGATGGCGATATCGGCGGGATAGCGAGCGAGGAATTCCTCGAATTCTGTCCCCTTCGCAAACCGGTACTGATCGTCGAACCAATCGAGATAGGGAAACGAACGGGAATCGACCATAACCCTGTATTGCGGATACAGGCGCCATAACAGATACCCGCCGGAATCGAAGGTGTTGTAGAAGCGCGTGCCGAGCTTTGTCCGCGCCAGAAACTCGGCCTCCGGCACCGGATTGATATAGCTCGTTCCAAAGCCGAGCCAAAACCCGGGTTGAGGTCGCGCGTAGGCGTGATATCCGACGGAGAGCGCAACGGCCGCGAAGGCGATCGCCGCGGCGAGCGCGCCGTGCCTTTGCAGCAGAGCGCGCAAAGGCGCACGGCGCTCAATGGAATCACGGTCGGCGCGCGCCAGGTAAGCGAGATAGACGAGGGTGTAACAGGCGAGCGCAGGCCAAAGGTAACTGGCGCGGACGATCTGTACCGACAGAGGCAGGTAGGCGACCAGGCTCAGCAACAGCGCATAGTCGACCCGGCCACGGCTGCCGCGTCGCCGTGCGACTGCCACGAACAAAACGACAATGCAGGCCGCGAGCGCCGCGAAGACCTGCGGCTGGGACAGTACGTCGGAGGCTCCATTCGCGTAGATCGTCATGTACGCGGTGTTCCAGACGGTGTCCGGCCGAGCGTTCTCCCTCCGGCCGCGAGCTCGGCCAGGGTTTGCGATGGATAAGCGATTCCGTAGGGTGTGAAGCACACGGCGACGGCGCACAACGCCCAGGCCGCAAACAGGTGCATCAACTGCCGCGGCGAGAATGCGATGTCCGGCGACAAGCGCCGGGTCAGCATTTCACCCGCCGCGGTCGCGGCCAACAGTGGCGCGAGGAGCACATGCGCGCCATGCGTATTTGCCCACAACAACGTCAGCAGCGGAACAGCGTAGAACCATGCTCGCGGATCGCCCCCTTCTCGCGCAGCCAATTTGGCGCGGAAGTAGCACCAGAGCACGCCGTGAAACAGCAAGAGCGAGAAGAGTTCCGGCTTGATCAGCGATCCAGGGTACGCCGTCGCAATCAGCAGCAGCGTCGCCAACAGCGTCCATGGACCGGCGCCGAATCGCGCGCGCCTGATCGTCGACCAAAAGAGTGCGGCGATCGCGACGACGACCAGATAGCGCAACGCGAACAGTCCCGCCATTCCGAACGCGTTCCACAGTCCGTAAAGAACGAGTTCGGCCAACCACGCGCAGTAGATCGTTCGATGGCTGCGCCGGTGTCCACGAATACAGCGTGGGGTCCGGTATCAACGTGCGGGCTTCGAGCATTTGCTGCGCGTAGGCGAAATGCCAGAAGAGATCGCCGTCGCCGATGGGCTCGGCGTAGCGCATTTCGATGACAACCACCAATCCTGCCAGCAGCAACCCGAGACCGACTTTGCGCAGCAACGCCTGGTTCATCGCTCCGAGCGGCATCATGCCGCGCAAGGTTCTACCGGCGCGCCGCCGCTCGCCAGCGAACGATGTGCGGCTTCGAGCCACGCAACGACCCGCGCGCCCGATTCTCCGTCCGAGCGCGGTGCGACGCCGGTGGCAATGCAAGCGACGAAATGTTCAGCCAAGGCGTGCAGCGGCTCGACGATGGCGAGCATCGGCGCGCGCATTTCGCCGGTGCGAAAGCCGATACGCCGCTGCAATGGGTCATCCATCGTCGCGCCAGAAGCATCGCTCGGAGCATTGTCATAGTCGTAGATTCGCACCTTCGCGTCCGGATCGAGGTCGTCGTACACGATCATGCCTCGGTTGCCACCGATCAGCGTGCGTCGAATCTTGACCGGGGCAAGCCAGCTGACGTGGATCTGCGCGATGCGCCGCGCTCCCCAGCGCAGCGTCAGATAGGCGAGTTCACTTGGTTCTCCCGGTGACCGCGTGATGCCGACTGCCTGCAGCGACGTCGGGGCGTCGTCGAACAAATAATCGAGTATGGCCAGATCGTGACTGGCCAGGTCCCAGAGCACGTCGACATCGGAACGGAAGCGACCGAGATTGATCCGGACGCTGTCGTAGTGAAACACCTCGCCGAGCTCGCCGCGCGCGAGAGTAGCGGCGATAACTTGCACGGCGCTGGAGTAGAGGTAGGTGTGATCGACCAGGAGCACCCGGTGGTTATCGGCGGCGGTTTTCACCAGGGCACGCGCCTCTCCGCTCGATGCGGCAAGCGGTTTCTCGAGAAGCACGTGCTTGCCGGCGGCGAGACAGGCGTGCGCCAGCGCGAAGTGCGACGATACAGGTGTCGCGATCGCTACCGCCTCTACGCCGGGCTCTGCAAGCAGGGCGTCGAGCGAAGCTACGCAGCTGACATGCGGATGTTGCGCGCGGGCAAGCGCAAGCGCGCTCCTGCGCGCGATCGCATACCGCGACCAGACGAACCCCGGCGAGCGCCGCGAAGTTGCGCGCGAGCTGCGGCCCCCAATAACCGTAGCCGATGACGCCGACACCAATCATCGGGGTCAGGACGTATCGGTACCGGAGTGGAGGCGCAGCGTGCGCGCCGGGACCCCCGCCATGACCGAATGCGCAGGCACGTCGTTGGTCACTACCGCGCCGGCGCCGATGATCGCCGATTCGCCGATCGTGACTCCGGCGAGGATGAGCGCGCCGCTACCGATCGAGGCACCGCGCTCGACGCGCGTGGGCCGTGCGGTCCATTCGCCCGCGGCGAGCAGGCGGCCATCGCGCGCAGCGCGCGGATAGCGATCATTCGTGAACAGCACGCCGTGGCCGACGAACACTTCATCGGCGATGGTCACGCCGGTGCAGATGAACGTGTGCGATGAGATCTTGCACAAGCAACCGATAACCACGTCGCTCTGAATCTCGACGAATGGCCCGACGGTCGAGCCTTCGCCGATGGCGCAGCCATAGAGATTGACCAGCTCCGGATGGTGGATCACCACACCCGGCGCGAGTTGGACGTCGCCAGCAACGGGCATGGGGCGGAAGGTCGCTAGCTGCGCCGCCGCCGAAGCTGCCATGCGATCGCAAGCAGTGCGACACCAAGCGCACTGCCGATCGGAACCCAGGGGTTCAATGGGACCGGCGCAACTGCCGGGACCGTCGCCCCGGCTGTCACAGTATGCGTGTCCACGTCGACGTCCACCTGGCCACCGGCGAGAACGAAGGACGTGCCCGACGAGCAGGCGGTGATGGGAGGCCCAGTGTTTCCGGGGCAGGAATATTGAAACGGGTCCACCGCGGCGCCGCTGCCACCCGTTAGAGTGCAATTGGGAAAGGGCGGGCCTTGCAGCGTACAGAGTCCGCGGTCGTTGATGAAGATGGTCTTTGGGCCGACGATCGTAGAGACGAAGATATACGACGCATTTGTCGCACCGACCGAACTCGATGTGCTGTTGGAGAAAACGGTCTGATTGTTACTACCTTGCGCGAATGCGACGACGGGTAGCAATAGACTAAACCAAGCCAATACTCGAACGCCGCGACGCATGCTGTCTACCCCTTTCGGCGCCATCTCCCCGCGATGGCGGGAACGCTGCCCGGAAGGATAGCCGATTGGATGCGGCCGCGAAAGCCGTATTCGCTCCCAGGCATCGTGCCCGATTAACTGTGCCGCGACTGCCCGTGCCACACGTCGTCTACGGACGAGACCACGCACGGCGCAAGACGGGCATCGTCAGCGATAGGCATGAAGCAGGTGACGCGCTAGCTTCGCCGCCGTAGCTGCCACGCAACTGCCAGCAGTGCGACACCGAGCGCACTGCCGATCGGAACCCAAGGGTTCAACGGGACCGGCGCAACTGCCGGGACCGTCGCCCCTGCTGTCACAGTATGCGTGTCCAAGTCCACGTCGACCTGGCCGCCGGCGAGAACGAACGGCGTGCCTGAGGTGCAATTCGAAACGGGAGGCCCACCCCCGGTGCAGGTATAGTCAAACGGCGTGGCTGGCGCGCCGGTACCCCCGGTAAAGGTGCAACCCGCAAAGGGCGGACCCTCCAAGGTGCATAGTCCTCGCGCATTGATAAAGATCGTCGCCGGGCCGACTGTCGTGGTTACGAATGCATACACGGCATTCGCCGAGCCGACCGAACTCGAAGTACTGTTGGAAATAACAGTCTGATTGATGGATTGTGCCAGTGCTACGACTGGCAACAGCAACGCCACCCAAAGCGGGACGAGAACACGATTGCGCATTTTTGTTGTTCTCCCTGG
Organism: uncultured beta proteobacterium; assembly: GCA_963749795.1. Taxonomy (GTDB): domain Bacteria; phylum Pseudomonadota; class Gammaproteobacteria; order Burkholderiales; family Casimicrobiaceae; genus PALSA-1003. The sequence continues at coordinate 347,185 of CAVVOR010000009.1, read as the reverse complement.
CGGTCTCCCGCAAGCCGCGGGACGCACACGTGAGGATATCGCATGCGACGGCGCGCGGATAGCGATCATTCGTGAGCGGCGCGCCGTGGCCGACGAACACGTCATAGGCAATGGTCACGCCGGTACGGATGAACCTGTGCGATGAGATCTTTACAGTCGCTAGCTGCGCCGCCGCCGAAGCTGCCATGCCACCGCTAACAGTGCAACACCGAGCGCACTGCCGATCGGCACCCAAGGGTTCAACGGGACCGGCGCGGCTGCCGAGACCACCGCCCCTGCGGTTTCCGTATGCAGGTGAAAGTCAATGTCGACTTGGCCGTCCGCGAGAGCGAAGGTCGTGCCCGACGTACAGTTGCTGATGGGTATGCTGCTGCAGGTATAAACGAAAGGATCTGCAACGGTGCCCGTGCCGGAAGGCGGATCACAAGTTGGATAGGGCGGTCGTGCCAAAGTGCATAGTCCAAGATCGTTGATGTGAATTGTTTGCGGCCCAATGCGCGTGCTTACCGAGCACAAAGATCGCATTTGTCGCACCGACCGACGCCGACGTCGTGTTGGTGAAAATGGTCTGGTTGGTACCTTGGGCAAACGCCGATATCGGCAGAAGCAAGGCCCACCAAAGCACGACGCGACAGAAGATACGCATGCTGTTTGTCCCTTTCGGCACCGCCCCCCTCGGTCGCGGGAAGATTGCCGAAGAGGATAGACGAAACGACAATTCGGGGAAAGCACTATTGCGCCCTGATTTTCGCGTCTCCTAGCGCCGTGGGTGACGGTTCAGACACTTGGCCAGGGACGCGAAGCGGCGGCCGGACGAATGTCGCCCAACAGCCTTCAAGCCCGGTCCATGAGTACGTGGCGCGCGGACCGGTGCTGAATCCGTGGCCGATCGAGCAGGCGACGCAGCGCGCCTTCCGCTCGAATGTGTTCACCTTGGTCGAGGGCGCGCAGCAGCGCCGCCAAAGGCCGGCGCAATGCAGATCGGGTGCCGATGTTGTCGTACAGCAGCACAGCGCCGCCCGGTCGCGTAACGCGGCACATCTCGACGAGCGCCGCATCGGCGTCCGCCTCGTTCAAGTGATGGAGCAGTCCGAAACAGACGACGCCATCGAAGCTCCCTTCAGCGAATGGCAACTCGGTCGCGCTGGCGCAAACACAGACGACGCCGTCACGTTGCGCATCAAATAGACGATTCACGGCAGAGTCAACCCCGAACGTGGTTCCCGTCAGCAAATTCGCGATTCGTGAGCGCGGTCCGCAGCCGACGTCGAGCCAAGTCCCGGAGCTGAGGGGACGCATTTGCTCGCGCACGGTGCGCCGGAGCATCGTCCCGTAGCGCGGCGCAAGTACCCATTGCGCCGCCGGCCAAAGCTCATGCCGCATGCCTCAAGTTCTGGCCGCTGCGGGCGATGCCGTGCGGGCGAGCTCGTCGTCGGTCGATGTCTCGACGACATAAAGAGGACGGCCGCGCGTCTCGTCCAGCGTGCGCCATGCGTATTCGCCCAGCACTCCGAGAAAGATCATCTGTCCGCCTCCCAGAATGAGGATGGCGACCATGATCGATGACCAGCCCGTCGGTGGCTCACCGCCGATGGCATTCGCGACGACGTAGAGCGCCAGCGCGAATCCGGCAACGGCTACGAGAAGACCGAAATAGGTCATGCCACGCACCAGCGCATGATCGAAGCCGGTGAGCGAGTCGAGGGCGAGCCTCATTTTCTTGCGCAGGGTCCAGCCGCTGCGACCGCTGTGCCGCGCCTCTTTGCGATAGGGCACGTTGACTTGCTCGAAGCCTGCCAGCCGGATGCGGGCGAAAAGGCTCGAATGGCGTTCGTCGCTGGCCATCAGGACCGCGGCCACCGCTCGGTCGATGAGCACGACATCGCCGCCCTCGAGAGGCTGTCCGGCCAATCCGTCGCCGCGCCGGAGCAATGCGTAGTACAGCGAGCGCAGGCTAAGACGCGTGCCGCGCTGCGGGACTGCCCAAACGACCTTGGCGCTCCCTCTCCAGCGCTGAACAAGGTCATTGATGATCTCCGGCGGGTCCTGCAGGTCGGCGGCGATCAACACGACGGCGTCACCACGCGTCAGTTTGAGCCCGCAGGCGAGCGCTGCGTGCGAGCCGTAATTGCGCGACAAGCGCGCGCCGCGCACACGATGGTCCGCCGCGGCCCATTGGCGCACAAGCGCATAGGTGCCGTCGGTCGAACCGTCGTCGACGATCAACCATTCCCAGTCGGCCCCGAGCTCGGACAGACTCGCCTCGAGGCGCGCGCGCAATGCCGGCAGGTTCTGCGCTTCGTTGTAGGCGGGAGTGAGGACGCTGAGCATCGAATGCCGGGGCATCATTCCCGCGCCAGTGTCAAATCCAAGCCTTCGTTCATGAAGCTGGCGTTGGCAACCGCTGCTGGGTGCGAAAGCCCTGCCGCCACCTCCTGCAGCGCCGTGACCACGCGGTCCTGTTCCGCCAGCGTCAGGGAAGCGAACATGGGCAGGAGCAAGGTACGATCCTGTGCTTGCTCGCTGTGAGATAGCCGCAGGCACGTGCGCTCAGCACAATCCGAGCATGCCGCCCCGCACGACCAGGTACCGCGCGGATAGGCTGCCTCGCGGTGCGCATTCATCACGCCGCGCCGCGTGGCGATGCCGCGATCGAGCAACGCCTGCATGATTGTCCGCTGGTCGAGTGCAGTGGCAACGCGAACGGCAAAACTTTGCCAATTGCTGCGCGCCCATTCCGGTTCAAGCGGTAACGTCAGTTCCGATGTATCGCGCAGAAGCTCCCGATAACGAGTCGCCAGCGCGCGGCGACGGTTCACGATGTCCGGCAGCTTGGCGAGCTGCACTCGTCCAATGGCAGCCTGTACATCGGTGAGCCTGTAATTGAATCCGAGCTCGTCGTAGCCTTCGGCAATGACTTCGGAAGAGACGTGCCGGGCGTGCGCCGGCACATTCATACCGTGATGCCGCAGGCGGCGCAGGCGCGCGTCCCAGTCGCCGTTGGAGGTCGTGATCATGCCACCGTCACCGGTGCTGAGAACTTTGCGCGGGTGAAACGAGAAGCAGGCGAAGTCGCCGTGCGGACGGCCGATTTTCTGCCACTCGTCGTCAATGAATGTCTCGCTCCCGGCCGCGCAGGCAGCGTCCTCGATCAAGGCCAGGCCGTGACGGCGCGCGAGGGGAATCAATGCCGCGAGATCGCAAGGCATGCCGATCTGGTGGACACAGACGACGGCGCGGGTGCGCTTGTTGATCGCCGCTTCGACGCGCAGCGGATCGATGTTGAACGTTTCAGGCTCGATGTCGACAAAGACCGGCGTTGCGCGGCAGTAGCGAATCGCGTTGGCGGTAGCGATGAAGGAATGGCTGACCGTGATCACCTCGTCGCCCGCAGCGATGCCTGCAGCCAGCAACGCGAGGTGCAGCGCCGTTGTACCCGAGGAAACCGCGCATGCGTGCGACGCGCCGACGAACGTCGCGAACTCGCGCTCGAAGGACTCGACCTCTGGCCCCTGCGTCCACCAACCCGATGCGAGAACGCGCCGCACGGCATCGGCCTCGCGCTCGTCGTGCTCGGGACGCGCGAGGGGAATGGCGGGCGAGGCCTAGCCATGGATTGCTTCCCAGTTGCGCACAACATCGGCGCGCAGCATCACGTCCGCGCGCCCTGAATCGTGCCCGTACCATTCGATCAGGCGGGCGAGTCCGTCGTTGAACGACACCAGCGGCCGAAATCCGAGCAATCGTTCTGCCTTTTCCGTCGATGCCCGCAAACGCGGCAGATCGCCTGGCCGCGCGGCGTCGAAGCGCAGCGACGCGCGTTCCTGCCCAACCGCAGCCAGAATCGCCTGCGCCAGGGCGCGAATCGATAGCTCGCGACCGCTACCCAAATTGATGGTTTCACCGAGGGCTTCGTCCGCCATCGCGGCGTCGATGATGCCGCGCGCCGTGTCGGAAACGTAAGAGAAATCGCGTGTCTGTTCGCCGTCGCCGAAAATCGTGAGCTGGCGACCAGCGAGTGCGCGCAGCACGAACTTCGGAATGACCTCGCCCGCGTCGCCTTCGTGGTGGGCACGCGGTCCGAAACTATTGAAGGGTCTGACGATGGTTACCGGGACATCGTACGCTTGGGAATACGCACGCGCGTAGGCCTCGCCGGCAAGCTTGGATGCGCCATAGGCCGTCGTCGGCAAAGCGGGTCCGTCTTCGCGCATGGGAGGCTCGGTTGCGCCATACACCTCGGAGCTCGAGACATACACAAAACGCCGCACTCTCGCATGGCGCGCAACGTCAAGCGCGACGAGCGTTCCAGTCGCGTTGACTTCATGTGTTTCGCGTGGCGAATGCAAACTGAACCGCACGCCGCGACAGGCAAGATGGAAGATGGTGTCGCCGTCGGTCATCAGCTGACGGAGCAGCTCTTCATCGCGAACATCGCCGGTGACCTTGGCATCGTCGGGGAGCGCAAGGCCATCGAGATTCTCCCAGCGTCCTGTTGCGAGATTGTCGAGGACGACGACATTGAATCCGCGTGCGACCAACTGCGCGACCAACTCCGAGCCGATGAAGCCGGCCCCACCCGTGACCAGAGCGCGGCCTTGCTCACCCATTTGGGTTTCTTCCGCGCAGTCGGGTCATTGCGCTGGCGCGACGACGACGGAATCCACCGCAAGACGTGGTAACGCAAAAACGTTCGCGAGTCATGTCGACCTCTTCGGCGGCGCCACTAGATCGTCGGGTTGTCTTCGGACTTGAACGCAGTCCCCGCTTCGCGAGCGAGGATCACTTCCAGCAGTTTCTCGAGATGGTCGACTCTGGCCTGCAAGGCGCGCAAATCCTTGGCAGGGCTGAACACGGCATCGTCCGGCAGATCGCGGTCCACGAAACTCAGTGGCGAGACTATGACGCGGTTACCGATCGTGACGCCCGGCGCGATGACTGAAGGGCCCACGATGAACGTGTTGGCCCCGATGGTCGTCGACCTGTAAACGATATCTTGCCGGCTGACGCCGGTTTTCCCCGCCAGTGCCTGGTTATGGCTGGAATGCGACCAGACCAGCACGTTCGCGCCGATCTGGGTGTAGTCGCCAATCGTGAGCCCACCTTGAGCGTCGAGAATCGACCCCTCGCCGATATAGACGTGGTGGCCCAGCGTGAGCTTTTCCCTAGCCAGGATCTTGGCGCGCTCCCGCATCCGACACCCCTCTGGGAGGTTGAAAAATCGGGCGCGTTCTACATCCGTGAGGGCGTCAGTCATCTGATACGCGAGTATCTGTGATCTGAGCGCCTCGGGTGTGGTCTCGTCAAATTCGAACACGGCGGACTTTAATTGTGGTCACTTCGACGCCGCGTATCTTGGGCGTGTTTGCCACGAGCGCTATGGCACTTCGCGCTCGACCACCTGGCGCCCGCCGCTAGCGGCATATCCACTACTTAGTCGCTACGAAACCGTTACCGTCGAAGAAAGGTAGCGCTTGCTACCGCCTGCAACTGCAAATTCTGGTGGCCAAGGGCGGAATTGAACCACCGACACACGGATTTTCAGTCCGCTGCTCTACCAACTGAGCTACTTGGCCAAGCCGCGAATTTTAACAGGTTTGGACGGCCTTTCGTAGCCTTGCGATGCCTGAAGAGGTCGCGGCCTGAAGTCCGCGCCCGTCCGGCCGCAGGATGCCCGCGTGCGACTAGTGAATCTCCGGCTCGGCCGTTGGCGCCGTGCCTTCGAGAAAATCGAAGTCGCAGCCCTCATCGGCCTGTTTGATGTGTTGCTGATAGAGCGCGCCGTAGCCCCGTTCGTACTTTGGCGCGGGCGCTCGCCAAGCAGCGCGGCGGCGTGCGAGTTCGCCAGCGTCGATCTTGAGTTCGAGTTTGCGCGCTTCGACATCGAGTTCAATCATGTCACCGTCCTGTACGAACGCGAGTGGACCGCCGGCAAACGACTCAGGCGCGACGTGCAGGACGCAGGTGCCATAACTGGTCCCGCTCATCCGCGCGTCGGAGATTCGCACCATGTCGCGCACGCCTTGCGCGAGCAACTTCTTCGGTATGGGCAACTGTCCCCATTCGGGCATGCCCGGCGCGCCGAGTGGACCCGCGTTCTTCAGTACCAGCACCGAATCGGCCGTGACTTTGAGCATCGGGTCATCGATGCGCGAAGCCATGTCGTTGTAGTCGTTGAAGGTGACCGCCGGTCCCGTGTGCTTGAGCAGGCGCGATTCGGCTGCTGCGGGTTTGATCACCGCGCCGTTGGGCGCCAGATTGCCGCGCAAAATTGCCAGGCTGCCGCTCGCGACCAGCGCCTTTTCGCGCGGCAGGATGACGTCCCGGTTGTAGACTTCGGCGTCGGCAATATTTTCGCCGAGCGTGTGTCCATTCACTGTTCGCTCATCGAGCGACAACAGATCCGCGATCTCTGCCAGCACTGCACGCAAGCCACCGGCGTAGAAAAAATCTTCCATCAGGTATTTTCCCGCAGGCCGAATGTTCGCGATCAGCGGGGTTCTGCGGGCAAGCGCGTCGAAGCGATCGAGGTCGAGCGGAACGCCAGCGCGTCTGGCGACCGCGATCATATGCACGACCGAATTGGTCGACCCACCAAGCGAAAGCACGGCGGTGACGGCATTGTCGACGCTCGCCCCGGTGATGAAGTCGCGCGGCTTCAGGTCTTCCCAGACCATATCGACGATGCGTCTTCCCGTTTCTGCCGCCATCCGCCCGTGACGCGAATCAGCGGCTGGAATCGAGACGGCGCCCGGAAGCGTGAAACCCAGCGCCTCGGCGGCCGAAGTCATCGTTGACGCAGTGCCCATGGTCATACAGTGTCCGGGCGAACGCGCGATACCATCTTCGATCTCCAGCCATTGCTTGTCAGTGATATTGCCCGCGCGTTTCTCGGCCCAGTACTTCCAGACGTCCGATCCGCTGCCCAGTTTCTGATCGCGCCAGTGTCCAGACAGCATCGGGCCAGCCGGCAGGAAAATTGCGGGCAGGTTCATGCTGATCGCGCCCATCAGCAACGCCGGCGTGGTCTTGTCGCAGCCACCCATCAGCACCGCGCCGTCGACCGGATACGAGCGCAGCAACTCTTCGGTTTCCAATGCGAGCAGGTTGCGGTAGAGCATGGTCGTCGGCTTCTGGAAGACTTCCGCCAACGCAATCGCCGGCATCTCGAGCGGAAACCCGCCCGCCTGCAACACACCCCGCTTCACCTCATCAGCGCGTTGACGAAAGTGCGCATGACAAGGGTTGATGTCGCTCCAGGTATTGATGATCGCGATGACCGGCTTGCCGAAATAGTCGGCGCGCGAATAACCCATTTGCGCTGCACGCGAATGGTGGCCGAAGCCTCGCATGTCACTGCTCCCGAACCAGCGATGCGAACGAAGCTCTTCGGGTTTCTTGCGTTGGGTGCTCATTCTGTTTTCCTCGTCAGGCGAGATCCGCCGCCGCGGGCGACGCCGTCGCACAGGTCTCTATTGAATTGTCGTCAGCGTTTTGTCGCCATTATAGCGACGCAGGCGCGTCGCACGTACAATGCGCTGCTCCTTGTCGCGTCCTCCTTCTTGCGACCAATGGCTCTCCTACTGTTTCCATGCCGCTATACGCCCTAACGATTTTCTTCAGCGCGTTTCTGCTGTTTCTCGTGCAGCCCATCATGGCCAAGCAGATCCTGCCCTGGTTCGGCGGATCGGCCAATGTATGGACAACGTGCCTGGTTTTCTTTCAGATGGCGCTGCTCCTGGGATACGCCTATTCCGACGCAGTTGTGCGCCACTTGCGGCCGCGCTCGCAAGTCCGGCTGCACGTCACGTTGCTGCTGGTCAGTTGCGCGGTACTGCCCATCGTTCCGGCAGCGCATTGGAAGCCGGTGGGCGACGAAAATCCATCTTTGCTCATCCTCGGCCTGCTCACCGCGACGGTCGGGCTCCCCTACTTTCTCCTGACGACCACAAGTCCTCTGATTCAGTCGTGGTTCGCGCGCAGTTTTCCGGGTCGGCGCCCCTATCGCTTGTTCGCGCTGTCCAACCTCGCGTCGATGCTGGCGCTGATCGGCTACCCGCTGTTGCTCGAGCCGTGGGTGACGACGCGCACGCAATCGTGGTCGTGGTCGGTCGCGTACATCGGGTTTATCTTCCTGTGCGTCGCCTGCGCCTTCTACAGCGTGCGCAAACGTTCCACGCAAGCGATCGGACAGCCCGCCGCGGGCATTGCCGTCGAGAGAGCTGACGAACCGGCTCCCAAGCGGGGCAGGCAGTTCCTGTGGGCCACGCTTGCGGCGACCGGTTCCTTCCTTTTACTTGCGGTATCGAATCACATTTGTCAGAACATTTCCGCGATACCCCTGCTCTGGATTGTTCCGTTGTCGCTCTATCTGCTGAGCTTCATCCTTTGCTTCGACGGTACGCGCTGGTATCCGCGCGCGTTCTTCGTCGGGGTTTTGATGGTCGCCCTTGGAGTCATGGCTTTTGTGCTCGCCGATCGTAACCTCGCGCACGAACTCCTGCTCCAGATCGGCGTCTTCTGCATAGGACTCTTTGTCGCTTGTATGTTCTGCCACGGAGAGCTGGAGCGATTGAAACCGGCGCCGCGGTACCTGACGCGCTTTTACCTGATGGTCTCGGCCGGCGGCGCCACCGGCTCGGCGCTCGTTGGACTGGTCGCGCCACTAGTGCTGCCCGCATATTTTGAATTGGGTTTCGGCCTGATCGCCTGCGCGGCGCTGCTGATGTGGCAGCTGCGACGCGGCCATCGTGTCCTGCTGGGCGCCACGGCGATCGTGTTTCTGTTTACGGCGGGCGCCGCTGTTTGGGGCATTGGCGATTTTTACGACGGTACCGTACTGGCCACGCGCAACTTCTATGGCGTACTGCGCGTGCAGCATTACGGCGGCGACACGGCCAGCCGACATCGATCGCTGGTGCACGGGACGATACTGCATGGCACGCAGTATCTGGCACCCGAACTCGCGCGCACGCCGACGACCTACTATACGCAGACTTCGGGTGTCGGCCGGGCACTGGAATCGATGCATCCGACCACTCGTCCGCTCAAGGTCGGGGTGATCGGCCTGGGCACCGGCACCATCGCGACGTACGGCAGCAAAGGCGACGTGTACCGCTTTTACGATATCAATCCCTCCGTGATAATGATCGCCAATCAGCAGTTCACTTACCTCAAGCAAAGCGACGCGACGATCGAGATCGCGCTCGGCGATGCGCGCTTGAGCCTCGAACGCGAAGCCCCGCAAGGCTTCGACCTGCTTGCGATCGACGCTTTCTCCGGCGATGCCATACCGGTGCACCTCCTCACCTACGAGGCGCTGGGTGTCTACCGCCACCACATGAAGCCCGGTGGAATCATTGCATTTCACGTCACCAACCGCTTTCTCGATCTGATCCCGATCGTGCAGCGTCTTGCCGACGAGTACCGAATGCACGCGACACTGATCGCGGACAGTGGTAGCGACTCTCTGGCGAGTTCTTCCGACTGGGTGCTGCTCTCGGACAGCAAAGCGGCGCTGGACGCTCCGCGCATCGCCGAAGCCGCAGCAGACATTGTTCCGCGGAAGGATTGGCGCTTGTGGACCGATGATTTCAACAACATCGCACGCGTGATCAAGTAGAGTCTCGTTTCTATTACGCGATTCCTGAAACCCGCCACGCCGCGTCACGTCTATGAAGTCCGCTGCGATCCACCCATTGCGCGCGTCCTCCGCCGAGCGCTCGGTCGAGATCGTCGACCAGACCCTGTTGCCGCACGAATGGACCTGGGTTGCGCTCCAGACCGCGACTGATGCCGCGTACGCAATCCGTACGATGCAGGTTCGAGGCGCGCCGCTGATTGGCGGCACCGCCGCCTACGGCGTAGCGCTTGCGATGTCGCGCCGATCCTTCCGACGCCGCGCTCGCCGATGCGCATGCGCTGCTGCTCGGAACGCGGCCGACAGCCGTGAATCTGCGTTGGGCCCTCGACCGCATGCGTGCGGCGCTGGCCGGACTGCCGCAGGCGCGGCGCGCTGATGCCGCATGGCTCGAGGCCGACAGCATTGCGTCGGAAGACGTCGCGACCAACCGTGCCATCGGCGAACACGGACTCGAATTGATCAGGCGCATCGCCGGCAGTCGAAGTACCCCTGTTCAAATCCTCACCCATTGCAATGCTGGCGCCTTGGCCACACTCGGCCTCGGCACCGCGACCGCCCCGATCTACCTTGCACACGACGCCGGCATCCCCATCCACGTGTGGGTCAGCGAAACCCGGCCCCGCTTGCAGGGGGCCGATTGACGGCCTGGGAACTGCGCGCGAGTGGGGTTCCGCACACGGTGATCGTGGACGCGGCCGGCGCGGCGCTGATGCGACAAAAGCGTGTCGACCTAGTGCTGGTGGGCGCAGATCGGGTCGCGACCAATGGCGACGTGTGCAACAAGATCGGCACCTACGAAAAAGCGCTCGCAGCGCAGGACAACGCAGTCCCGATCTATGCTGCAGTCCCTTCGAGCACGATCGACTGGAGCCTCGACAATGGCGATATGATCCCCATCGAAGAGCGCAGCGCCGACGAGGTAACGCACGTTGGCGGTGATCGCGCAATCGCGCCGGAGGGAACTGCGGTACTGAATCAGGCCTTCGACGTGACACCTGCGCGGCTGCTAACCGGAATCATTACCGAACGGGGCGTGTGCCGCGCCGATTCGGCAGCGCTGGCATCGCTCTTCCCCGAATTGGCACGACGCGGAAGCGACTGATGACGACCACCCTGCCACCGTCAACCATGACGGACCCTGAACTTCGTCGCGCCATCATCGCCACTGCGCTCCAGATGAACGCATTGCGAGTCAACTTCGGCAAGGCTGGCAATGTCAGCGCACGTACCGATACCGGATTCCTGGTGACGCCGACCGGCATTCCGTACGACCAGATAGAGCCCGCACATATTGTCGCGATGACGCTCGCCGGCGAATCCCGAGGAGCGTACGAGCCGTCTTCGGAATGGCGGTTTCATCGTGACATTTACGTTGCACGACGCGAAGTCGGCGCGGTCGTTCACGCCCATTCGCCATTTGCGACGACGCTGGCGTGCCTCGGACGCGGGATACCGCCATTCCACTACATGGTCGCCGTCGCCGGTGGCAAAGACATACGCTGCGCGCCCTATGCGACATTCGGCACGCAGCAATTATCGGACCACGCGCTGGCGGCTCTCGAGGGCCGGAAGGCTTGCCTGCTCGCCAATCACGGCTTGATCGCCACCGGCAGTTCGCTCGACGCCGCGCTCGCCCTCGCGGTCGAAGTTGAAGGATTGGCGGAACAATATTGGCGCGCACTGCAGATCGGCGAACCGAATATCCTTCCAGATGCCGAAATGGCAGTCGTGGTCGAGAAGTTCCGAACCTACGGGCAGCCAGTGAGGAAGGAGTCTGGGCCTGGCGGGTAATCACCCATCCGACGGCGTCCTTCGAGTCCGTAGTGGTCGCCTGAATCCACCGCGAATTTGACTGGGCGCTGGTCCAGGCGGGACTGTTTGCGTTATTCTGGACCGCTTGAATTTCATGGTCGGGAGGAAGTCATGTTGCGGGCAATCGGCATCATTGTTGTTGTGCTACTGGCAGGTGTCCTGATTCTGGCTGCTACGAGGCCTGACAGCTTTCATGTCGAACGCTCGATCACGATCAAGGCGCCTCCGGACAAGATCTTTGCGGCAATCAACGACTTTCACCGCTGGAGCGCTTGGTCCCCTTGGGAAAAGCTCGATCCGGCGATGAAGCGAACCTTCAGCGGCGCCGAAAGTGGCAAAGGCGCCGCGTACGCGTGGGAAGGTAACAGCAAGGTCGGCGAAGGTCGGATGGAAATCGTCGATGCGTTGCCCCCGTCGAAAGTGACGATCAAGCTGGATTTCGTCAAGCCGCTGGAAGGTCACGATACGGCCGAATTCACGATGGTTCCAAACGGTGATTCGACCAATGTCACCTGGACGATGAATGGCCAGAGTCCTTATGTTGCCAAGCTGATGGGCGTTTTCCTGAGCATGGACACGATGATCGGCAAGGACTTCGAAGCAGGCTTGGCCAATCTGAAGGCGGTCGCCGAGCGGTAAGCGCGTCACGGGCCGCAGACCGCATGAGCGACGCGGTGGCGCAATCGGTTTCCATAGACGTCGGCGGCGGGCAGCGCGTGTCGGGGTTGCTGCAAATACCGACTGCCGCGCGAGCCTGCTACGTGATGGCGCACGGTGCCGGCGCGGGTATGAGGCATCCGTTCATGGCAGCGCTCGCAGGCGATCTTGCGAAACGCGGGATCGCGAGCTTGCGCTACCAGTTTCCGTTCATGGAACAGGGGTCGAAGCGACCCGACAGTCCCAAGGTCGCCCAGGCAACGGTTCGCGCGGCGGTTACCGAGGCGTCGCGCCTTGTTCCCCGTCTTGCCCTCTTTGCCGGCGGCAAATCGTTTGGCGGTCGAATGACCTCGCAGGCGCAGGCAGCGACGCCGCTGCCCGGCGTGCGCGGCCTCGCGTTCGTCGGCTTCCCTCTGCACGCCGCTGGAAAACCATCCGACGATCGCGCCGCGCATTTGTCGGCGATAGATATTCCGATGCTTTTCCTGCAGGGAACGCGCGATGCACTGGCGGAATTGCCGTTGATCGAAGCCGTCGCCTCGCGACTGGGCCGGCTCGCAACGCTCAAACGGTTCGACGACGCCGACCACTCGTTTCATGTGCCGGCCAAAACAGGGCGAAAGGATGACGACGTGCGCGGCGCGCTCGCAGATGCGCTCACGACATGGGTCGACATTGTCCGTGCGCGCGACGCGAATTGAGCGTCGCCTTCGCTTCGCTACTTTGTCCGCGCGCCGCTGAGCGACGCGGTAGCGCGACATGTGCCGGATCGCTTCTTTCGGTCGGCCCAATTTTTCGCATAGCAACGCCAGGTTGTAATGGCCGTCGGCGAGTAACGGATCCTGACGCAGCGCAGCTTCATAGGCTCGTGCCGCCTCGTCGTCGCGCTTCAGGTCTTCCAGCAGCACGCCGAGGTTGAACGAAACAATCGCGTCGGCGCGAACATCGAGGGCGTCGCGGTAGACTTTCTCGGCGGCGCGCAAGTCGCCCGCCTCCTGCAGGAGACGACCGAGGTTCACATACGCATCGATCAATTTCGGGTCAGCCGTGATTGCCTCCCGATACGCCCGTCGCGCGGCAACCGCATCCACTCGCTCGAGCGCCGCACCTTCAGCGAACCAATCGAGGGGAACCTTCCGATCGTCATCTGTTTTTTGCTCGACCACGTTGAGCGACCCGTCAGCGGGATCGCCTCCGAATGCGAGCAGATACTGTCCCGATTCCGCTTGCCACTGACCCTCCCCCTCCTTCACGACCACCTTGTCGTCGACGGCTGTGATGCGCAGTCCCGACAATGGCATGGTTGCCGGCAGGTGGCGGCGCAACTCGCGTAGTGATCGGGTGATGCGACGCGAAGGGAGTTTCGCCGCGACCAGGGTCTGCGCGGTACGCAGAACGATCAAGTCCTGAAACGAAAATCGCCAGGCATTGCGCGGACCGCGCGCCGGCGTCACAAATCCGGCCGCAATCAGCGCGCGGATCGTGCTGCGCGGAAGACGCAACAGAGCCTCGACGTCACGCACGCCGTACTGATGTCCGTCGGTGTTGGTCACGCGAAACCCGTGCCTTGCGATCGGGTCGTCGCGAGTGACGAGAGCCGCGTCCTTCCGACCGAAAGGCTTTGCAGCGCGGCTACGCCTTTTTCTTGGCGGCCTTGCGGACCAAGGGCGTCGCCGCCTCGGCTTCGTCGTTCGCGCGCTTGGCCGGCTTGCGCACAGGCTGTGTTTCCGCCGGGGCGGCGCCTTTCGCTGGCGCCCTCTTTTCGAGACTCGCGCGCAGCGCTTCCATCAGATCGATGACCTGCGCGCCACCTTCGGGCGCATCAGTCATCGTAATCTCCTGGCCTTCGACTTTGCGCTGCACCGCAGCTTCGACGCGCGCGGCGACAGTGTCGGTGTACTCGCTCGGGTCGAACGTCTCCGATGCCTGTTGTTCGATCAACTGCTTGGCGAGCTTCAACTCCGGTGCTTTGACTTCGGTCTTGGGGATGTCGATGTCCTTGATCGACCGGACTTCGCCCGCGTACAGAAGCTGCTGCATGATGAGGCCATCTTCCACCGGGCGAATCATCACGATGTACTGCTTGCCGCGCGCGGCCCAGCGGCCCAGCGCGCAGCGTTGGGTTTCGCGCAAGGCGCTGGCCAGCAGCGCAAACGGCTTGGCGCCGCCTTTGTCAGGAGCCAGGTAGTAGGCCTTGTCGAAATAGACTGGATCGACGGCTTCGATCGGGACGAATTCCGTGATCTCCGCCATGTGCGTGCCGGTTTCTTCCAGCGCCTTCAATTCCTCCGGCGAAAAAACGACGTACTGGTCTTTCGCAAATTCGTAACCCTTGACCATGTCTTCGCGAGCGACGGGAACTTCGTCCTTGATGCAGATGTATTGCTGCTTCAGCCGTGAGCCACAATCCTTGTGCAGCAGATTGAAGGAGATCTGCTTGCTCGCTTCGGTCGCCGAATAGAGCTTCACCGGAATCGACACTAGTCCGAACGAAACGGTCAGTGATGCTATCGATCGTGCAGCCATCGTCTGTCTCCTGCTTCGATTATGGCTTGGCGCGAGCCAGCGCCTTTTCGAGGCTCTGCTTCCGCGTCAACGCGTCGTGCCAGCGATCGCCCGTTTGAGCCAGGCGTTCCGCGGCGTTGCTGATTCTGAAATCGAGCGGATGCGCGCTTGCCAGTTCTTCCCACGACAGAGGCATCGACACCGGCGCACCCATTTCACCTCGCGGCGAATAGGCGACGTTCAGCGTCTTGCCGCGAACGTTCATGTTGTAGTCCATGAAGATCTTACCCGTTCTCTTTGGGACACTCCACTCCACCGTGATGTCTTTGGGGTGTAAACGCGTCAGATGCCGACCAACGAGCTCGGAAACGTGACGGGCGGCATCGAAGTCGATCGTCCGGCGTATCGGAACGAACACATGCAAGCCTGTCTTGCCGGATGTCTTGACGATAGCGCTCGAGACCCATCCCCAGCAGCAGCTCGCGCAGCCAGAAAGCGACTTCTTTGCCCTTCTCGAACGCGGTCGTGTTGAGTTCCGGCTCGGCGCCCGCGGCCTCCTTGCCGGAGTAAATGTAGGGGTCGATGTCGAACAGGACGTAGTCGGGGTAGTTCAGCACCGAGGCTTCGAGTGCCGCCAGTGACGAATCGTAGTCGGTACTTTTCGACACGCTGTCCGGGGAGACCTCAGCGCGCGAATGCCAGACGTGAAACTCCAGCGTTCCCGATTGCGCAAGCCATAGTAGCGTCGGCAGGTTGTTGCACAACAGATAGTCGTGTTGCTCGTCTTTGCTTCCCGAAAAGACGCTGACCGATTCGACGAACGCGGGTCTCGCCTGCTCCCAATGCTTCTGGAAAAACCGCTGTCCGCGAATCCCGTCCGGCATCCGGATCATCGTCAGCGGCCGCTCCGCCAGGTGCGGCAGTATGAACGGCGACACTTGCGCGAAGTAACGCAGGAGGTCGCGCTTGGTCAGTGGGGGCTGTTGCAACGCCTCGTCGGCCGGCCAGTACACGCGATCCAAATGGGTCAACGGAATGCGATGCGGGCCGACCGCCAGCGTGAATGCGTTCTTCTTGTTGTCGAGCTGAGCGAGGATGTCCCCGATGGGTCCCGGGGTCGCCGGCGCCGGAGCGACTCGTTGCTGACCGGCTTCGGGCGCCGCACCTTTTTCGCTTCGACATCATCGCGCAGCCGCACAAACACCGGCGCGCGAAGCGCGCCATCGTCTGTCCAGTTCTGGAAGCTGACTTCTACGACCATCTTGGGTTCGACCCAGATGGTTGGTCTGGTCGGTCCATTGGGCTCGGGTTTTTCCGCGAACGGCCAGGTCTTGCGCTGTAATGGCTCCAAGCGAGCTTGCAGCAAGTCCAATGTTTTGGCGTCGAAGCCCGAGCCGACATGTGACGCGTAGATGAGTTTGTCTTTTTCGCCTCGTTTTCCTGTCGGATTTTCTCCCGGTTTGTTCTCTGCTTTTTCCTTGCTCCAATAGCCGATCAGCAGCGCACCGAGCGACGCACGAGATCCCTTGCCATGCGTATAACCGCCGACGACAAATTCACCTGTCTGCGTCGGTTTGATTTTCAGCCACGACGGCGGAGCGACGCCCCGTCTCATAGCGGCTCTCTTTGCGCTTGCCGACGACACCCTCGAAGCCGCTCGCCAGGGCGGCGTTTTCCAGCGCCACGCCATCCTCTGCCGCGTGAACCAACTGCACCAGCGGCGAAGGCAGCAGACATTGCGCCAGGTAGCGCCGCCGGTCCGCGTAAGTCGACCCGCGCAGATCGATTCCCGCGAAATAGAGGAGATCGAAACAGAAAAACACCACGGGCATCGCCTGCTCGGCGGCGGCGATTTCGCGGTCGGTTTTCAGTTGTGCGCGATCCTGCAGAGCGCCGAACGAAGGCTTGCCGTCCGCACCGAGTGCGACGAGTTCACCGTCGAGGATCATTCCATCGGCCATTTGTTTGCCGAGTTCCGCGACCAGGCGTGGGAACTTGGGCGCAAGCGCCAGCCCTCGTCGTGATTGCAGGCCGACGCCGTCCCGGTTGATGAACGCGATCGTCCGATAGCCGTCAAGCTTGGGCTCCCACATCCAGTCGCGGCGATTGAAGACCGCGTCGCCGGCCTCGGCCAACATCGGCGCAACTGTGCGCGGCATCGGCGCGATCTTGCCGGCCTGCGCAACCGACGGGATCAACCGAGCGGCAGGAATCCGATGCGCCGGGACGACCTTGAGATCGGCCACGCCGACGTGGGAAAGTACCGACAGATGCTGACTTGTCACGTCCATCGTCGTGACAAATCGATCCTTATGCTTTATCAGCAGCCACTGTTTCTTTTCCTTGGTGCGCACCAGCGCAAAGGAGCCTTTGAGCTTGACACCGCGCAACAAGAAACTCAGCTTGCCTTTCTCCAGACCGTCCCTGACCTCGCGCTCGGCGCTGGCGCGATCGTGAAACCAGGTCGCACCACCTTCATCCGGCGAGTAGACGCCGCAGTCCCAGACAATGACCTCGCCCGCGCCATATTGACCGGGAGGAATGACGCCCTCGAACGAGCCGTAGTCATACGGATGATCTTCGGTCTGAACGGCGAGGCGCTTTTCGGTAGGATCGAGGGCAGGGCCTTTAGGTACTGCCCATGATTTGAGGACGCCGTCGCACTCGAGGCGGAAATCGTAATGAAGTCGCGTCGCCGAATGCTGCTGCACGACGAAAAGAAGTGGCCCGCCTGCCGCCGCGGGGAGGATAGGCTCAGGTTCCGGCGTCGCCGTGAACGTCCGCTTGGCGGAGTATTCGGTTAGCGCACTCGCGGGCCCGTTCTTGACTTTGTTGCTGGCCATGCTGAATTCTATTGAGGTTTGGCGTTGAGGTGTCGGGTACCTCCGCCATCATCTGGCCCTTTGAAAGGATGGATCGGTTATGACTTCAAGACTGCTGGCTGGCGCGAGCGGCTACTCGTTCAAGGAATGGAAGGGCACGTTCTATCCGGACGACATGAAGCCGGAAGCGATGCTCAACTGGTACGGCGAACGCCTGCCGACGGTCGAGATCAATAACACCTTCTACCAAATGCCGAAAACGTCGGTCCTCGAAAACTGGGCCGCCGCGACGCCTGACGCGTTCCGTTTTGCGATCAAGGCATCGCGCCGCATCACTCACATGTCACGACTGAAGGCCGACACGGCGGCCGAATCGGTAGCGTATCTCTATCGCACGCTTACCACGCTGGGAGCGAAGCGCGGCCCTGTCTTGTTTCAGCTTCCGCCATTCATGAAAAAGGATCTGCCGCGACTGACCGAGTTTTTGAGCCTCCTCCCCGCAGAGCACCATGCCGCGTTTGAATTCCGCAATGACAGCTGGTTCGACGACGACGTCTATGCGGCTCTCAAAGACGTTGGCGCGTCGCTGTGCTTCTCGGAGCGGGAGGACGATGCCCCGCCACCGCTGGTGGAAACGGCACCGTGGGGCTACGTTCGCCTGCGTCTCGAAACCTACTCGGACGACGATCTCCAGGCCTGGGCGCGACGACTGGAAGCGACGGGATGGCGCGAGATCTACGTCTATTTCATGCATGAACCAACTGCGCCGGCCTACGCCAAGGCGCTGATGCGGTTCTCGGATGCGACATAGCGCGACGTTCGGACACCGGTTCGACGAAGATCATCGCCGTTCTCGCCTGCATGCGCGGGTCGGGCGCCGATCGCTAGTTCATTCCCAGCCAGTGCGGCACGATCAGGCTGAACCAAGGCACGTAGGCGACCAGCAAGACTCCGATCACCAGGACGACCAGGTAAGGGAACATGTGCCGCGTCGCCGACTCCATCGTTGTTTCGCAGATCGAGCAGGTGACGTACATGCCGACGCCGATCGGAGGCGAGAACGCGCCCAGACCCATCGCTATGATCATCACAATTCCGTATTGCAGCGGATCGATGCCGAATGAAGGCGCGACCGGCAGCAGCAGCGGGCCGAAGATCAGCAGCGCCGGCAAGCCTTCGAGCAACGCACCCATCAGTACCAGAGTGATGACGGTGCCGAGCATGAACAGCCACGACGATCCGTGCAGGACGCTGATCAACGACGCAATCTGTTGCGGAACCTTTGCCAGCGTCAGCGACCAGGAAAAAGTGCTGGCCGTGCTCGTGATGAACAGCACCATGCCTGCCTTGGCAGCCGTATCGACCATCACTCGCCAGAAGCTTCCGACCGACAGACCTTTGTATAGGAAGACCGATACCAGCACGGCGTAGACGACGGCGGTAGACGATACCTCGGTGGGCGTCGCCAAGCCGCTGACGATGCCGCCGACGAGAATGATGGGCGCGATCAGTGCGGGGATCGCCTCGAGGCCGGCGCTTCGAATCTCGCGCAGTGAATAGCGTTGGTCGGAGTCGCGATGTTTTCCAGCGCGAATATAGATCAGGACCATCAGGCACAGGGCCATGACTGCCGCGGGCAGCAGTCCGGCAACGAACAAGGTTCCGATGGACAACGATGTCACCGACGCCAGGACCAGCATCGCTATGCTGGGCGGAATAGTCTCGCCCATGATGGCCGACGAAGCCAGCACGGCGGCCGTTTCGCCGGCGTCATAGTGATGCTTTTTCATCACATCCTTCATCGTCGTGCCGACTGCGGCAACGTCTGCCACCTTCGACCCTGAGATGCCCGACATGATGTACATGCACAACACGATGACTTGCAGCAGCCCGCCGCGGAGGCGACCGACCAGCGCGATGATGAACGAAGTCAGGCGCTTGCTCAGGCCTCCTTCGGTCATCACGTACCCGGCGAGAATGAAGAACGGAATGGAAAGCATCACGAAACTGCTGATCCCCGCTTGCAGGTTGATCGGTATCACCGACAGGGACACCATCTTTGACAGGTGCAGATAGATCAGCGAGATCATCAGTAGTGCGAATCCTATCGGGACGCCGAGGATTAACTGGATGGCAAAAATCGCGAATGCCAGAGGCAATGCGAACGCTCGCGCGCCAGGGCCCGCCCACATCGCGGCAGCGAGCAGCACGCCGATCAGCAACGCGAGCAGTGCCGCGCTCGAAACCACCCGCGACCGTGGCTGCGCGCGAAGCTTGTTGAATGCGAAATAAGCAAGCAGCGCCATGCCGACGATCATCGGCACCGCGAACCAGGCCGCGCTGAGTCCGAGATACGGCGTTTGCTCGCCCCAGCGCGAAATCATCATCTGCGATGACAACCAACAGCCGGCAAGCGCCATCGCGAAGACCTGCCATTGTCCAAAAGCGGCGATCCACGAATGCCAGCGTTCAGGCAATCGCGCCACGACCGCATGCAACGCCATGTGTTCGTTGCGCGGATAAGCGATCGCACCGCCGACAAAGGTCATCACGACCAACGCCAGTTCGCCGACTTCAAGGCTCCAAAGCAACGACGTCTCGAACAAGGCGCGACACACCATGTTGCCGAACATGGCGCCCAACTCGCAAAGCAGAGCCGCCACGACGACGCATTCGGCTAGCTTTTCGATTCGGCCGGACACGTAGTGCCGGGTCGGCAACCCAAGGTCGTCGTCGAGCGGCGGATCTAGGGAGAGCGGCAAATCGGCGTGTTGGGTCACTGCACTCCTCACTGGCTGCGACTTCGTTTTTTTCGGGGCGACGGGACTAGACGCTTCCGCAGTCCTCCGCTTTGAATTCCTTGCCTGCCTTGACAGGCGTTCGCCCCGCAGTGTAACGTTTTACTATAACGTTTTATCAACCGCCAGCCAAGACGCAATGGCTGCGGTCGCAGATGCCGTCCCCGCCCGGAGCGCCGCCGGTGGGCGCGGGATAGCGTAGTCATTCCGATCTCCACCCGGATTCCAGTCAATGTCTGAACGCGATTCGATCAGGATTCAGGACGTTGCGCGACACGCTGGCGTTTCCATCAGTACCGTCAGCAACGCGCTCAATGGCCGGCCGGAACGCATGCGCGGCGACACACTCGCCCGGATCGAAAGCGCCATCGCGACTCTGGGTTATCGGCCCAACCAGGCTGCGCGCCTGCTCAAGACCGGACACACGCCGATCATCGGACTGCTCGTTCCATCGATCGCCAATCCCGCGTTCGGACGCCTGGCGCGCGAAGTCGAAATCGTTGCGCAGGAGCGCTTCGGATATCGCCTTCTGCTCGGCAATACGTACCGCAACCTTGAGAAAGAGGCGAGCTTCGTCGAAGACCTGCTCGCGCACGGCGTGCGCGGCGTCATCGTCGTCTCGTCGATCGCTTATCACGACTATCTCGAATCGGCTGCCATGCGCGGACTGGTCATGGTCAGCCACGACGGTCGTGCGCCGGTCGGACAACCGCCCAAAGTCGACCACGTATCAATGGACAATGTCAGTGCGGCGTCGCTCGCCACGCAACAGCTGATCGACGCTGGTCACACGCGGCTTGTATTCGCTTCGGCTTCAGCACGCACCGTCAGCCGAGGCGAGAAAATCGACGGTTTCCTCGCGGCGACGCGCGCGGCGCGAATCGAGAGCAGCACCGCAGTTATCGAACGCAAGGCACAGTCCGCGTTTGGCGACTCCGAACTCGCCGAACTTGGACGCGCGATCGCCGAAGAGATTGTGGCCGCCGAGCTGCACCCGACCGGTATCGTCGCGATGAACGATATGCTTGCGATTGGCATCGTCGCAGGCCTGCGCGACGCAGGGATCCGCGTCCCTGAAGACATCTCGGTCGTGGGGATCGACGATTTGTTCCTGTCTTCATTCATCAGTCCCGGAATCAGTTCCGTAAGGCCACCGGTGGCCGAAATGGCGACGCTGATGGTCGAACGAATCATGACCCGGCTTGCAGATCCCTCGACGCCGCCTGCGGAATTCCTGTTTCAGCCGACGTTCGTGGCACGACAGACGATCGCTCCATGCCGGGCATGACCGCGACGCGCCGCAGGGCCAGTGATGTCGGTTCAGGCGTCGGCGCCCGGGCCCTGGACGGCGCACGCAGCGCGAACGTTTGGCAGTGTTGGTGGAAGGGGCTGATGCGAGTGGTTGGCGACGCCCCGTCTCGAATAACGATTGATCAGGAGGAGACAATAAAATGCGCTACAGCAAAATAGCATGGTCGATACTGGCGTTTGCCTTATGTGCCCTTGCCAGCGCTTCGGCATCGGCCCAGACGGCGGCATCCGGCGAAAAGTTCACTTTCAGGGCCGCGCACTATTTCAAGGAAGACCATCCTTGGAACAAGGGGCTCGTCTACTTTGCGAAAAAAGTGAACGACGACAGCGCGGGCCGTATCACCGTCGACATCTTCAACGGCGGAATACTGGGCAGCGAAGCTCAAACTTTGCAGTTCGTGAAGGACGGCTCGCTTGATTTTGTTATTTCGGATCCCTCGGCGGGCTCGCCGTTCGCCAAGGAACTGGATTTCTTCGCGCTGCCGTTCATGTTTCGCGACTACGCGCATTGGCAGAAATCGATGGATGGCGAACCGGGCAAGAAGTACGCGAAACTGATCGAGGAAAAGACGGGACTGAAGATCCTTGGTTACTGGGGCGGGTCCACGCGCAACGTGCTGTCGACGAAGAAGCCGGTGACCAGCATGGCCGACCTCAAGGGCTTTCGCATGCGGCTCATTTCCAGTCCGTTGAAAGTGAATGCGTGGAAGGCGGTGGGCACGATCCCGACGCCGATCGCATTCATGGAAACATACCTCGCGCTGAAATCGGGTGTCGTCGACGGTATGGAAAACGAATCGGTCGCCGTCAGGGAAATGAAGTTCTACGAACCAGCGCCTTACATTGCCCGCACGGAACATGAATTTACGGTCAGGCCGCTATTCATGTCCAAGAAGAGTTTCGACAAGCTGCCTGCCGACTTGCAGAAAATTGTGCTGAATGCCGCGCAGGAAGCCACGGTGCTCGAACGAAAACTGGAACTCGAGGCGAACGTGTCGGCTGATAAGGACATGCAGGAAAAATTCAATGTGAAGTTCAACACGATCGACAAGGAGCCGTTCAAGGTTGCTACTAAACCGGTGATCGCGGAGTTTGCGACCAATATGGGTTTGACCGATCTGCTGGCGAACATCAATGACGTCAAGTAGGACTGCGCGCACGCGTCGTAATTGCCCGCGCACAAAGCCAAACGCCCCAGTTTAAGCTGGGGCGTTTGGTTTAGAGGGTGCCTGACGATGACCTACTTTCGCACGGGAACTCCGTACTATCATCGGCGCGCCGCCGTTTCACGGTCCTGTTCGGGATGGGAAGGGGTGGGGCCAGCGGGCTAAGGTCGTCAGGCATTGACGGTTTCAGCGGTCGGGCTCTGCATGTAGCAGTGACGCACAGCGGATTCGAGGAAGAAGTAAAGAAGGGGTTAGATTGATGCGATGGAGCACGTCCACTTGCAGCCGCTACCGAATGCGTAGCGTTATGAGGTCAAGCCGTACGGGCAATTAGTATCGGTTAGCTTAAGGCGTTACCGCCCTTCCACACCCGACCTATCAACGTGGTGGTCTGCCACGACCCTTCAAGGAGGTCAAGCCCCCGGGAGATCTCATCTTCAGGCACGTTTCCCGCTTAGATGCTTTCAGCGGTTATCGCTTCCGTACATAGCTACCCGGCAATGCGACTGGCGTCACAACCGGTACACCAGCGGTACGTCCACTCCGGTCCTCTCGTACTAGGAGCAGCCCCCGTCAAATCTCCAGCGCCCACGGCAGATAGGGACCAAACTGTCTCACGACGTTTTGAACCCAGCTCACGTACCACTTTAAATGGCGAACAGCCATACCCTTGGGACCGGCTACAGCCCCAGGATGTGATGAGCCGACATCGAGGTGCCAAACACCGCCGTCGATATGAACTCTTGGGCGGTATCAGCCTGTTATCCCCGGCGTACCTTTTATCCGTTGAGCGATGGCCCTTCCATTCAGAACCACCGGATCACTATGTCCTGCTTTCGCACCTGCTCGACTTGTCAGTCTCGCAGTCAAGCCCCCTTGTGCCATTGCACTATCAGTACGATGTCCGACCGTACCTAGGAGACCTTCGAGCTCCTCCGTTACTCTTTGGGAGGAGACCGCCCCAGTCAAACTGCCTACCATGCACGGTCCCCGAGCCAGCTAATGGCCCTAGGTTAGAACCGCAATGACACCAGGCTGGTATTTCAACGTTGGCTCCATGACAGCTAGCGCCACCACTTCATCGCCTCCCAGCTATCCTACACAGGTCCCATCACAGTCCAATGCAAAGCTACAGTAAAGGTGCACGGGGTCTTTCCGTCTTGCCGCGGGGAGATTGCATCTTCACAAACACTTCAACTTCGCTGAGTCTCGGGTGGAGACAGCGTGGCCATCGTTACGCCATTCGTGCAGGTCGGAACTTACCCGACAAGGAATTTCGCTACCTTAGGACCGTTATAGTTACGGCCGCCGTTTACCGGGGCTTCAATCAAGAGCTTGCACCCCATCATTTAACCTTCCGGCACCGGGCAGGCGTCACACCCTATACGTCGACTTTCGTCTTTGCAGAGTGCTGTGTTTTTGTTAAACAGTCGCAGCCACCTTTTCTCTGCGGCCCCACTCGGCTCCGCCTGTACGGCTTCACCTACCTGAGGCGCACCTTATCCCGAAGTTACGGTGCTAATTTGCCGAGTTCCTTCACCCGAGTTCTCTCAAGCGCCTTAGAATACTCATCCTGCCCACCTGTGTCGGTTTGCGGTACGGTCAATCTGTAACTGAAGCTTAGAGGCTTTTCCTGGAAGCAGGGTATCAGCAACTTCAGACTGGCAAGCCAGCCCTCGTTATCACGCCTCAGCTAAGATCCCCGGATTTGCCTAAGGACCACGCCTACACGCTTAAACCGGGACATCCAACACCCGGCTTGCTTAACCTTCTCCGTCCCCCCATCGCATCTGCAGATCGGTGCGGGAATATTAACCTGCTTCCCATCGGCTACGACTCTCGTCCTCACCTTAGGGGCCGACTCACCCTGCGCCGATGAACGTGGCGCAGGAAACCTTGGGCTTTCGGCGAGCGGGCCTTTCACCCGCTTTATCGCTACTCATGTCAGCATTCGCACTTCCGATACCTCCAGCAACCCTCACGAGTCACCTTCACCGGCCTACGGAACGCTCTCCTACCATCTCGCACCTGATGCAAACTTCCTGCTTCATTACCACGCCTTCTCCACCGACTCGATCAGTGAAGAACGCTTTGGTCTCGGCCGCGCCTGAACGGCGCTTAACCTTGCGCAACGCGCACGCAAGCGCATGCCTCGCCAAGCTCCTCACTTAAGCGTAGCGCTTCGGCAAGCAGTTTGAATCAGGTGCGAAATCCCTAGCTTCGGTGCACAGTTTGAGCCCCGTTACATCTTCCGCGCAGGACGACTCGACCAGTGAGCTATTACGCTTTCTTTAAATGATGGCTGCTTCTAAGCCAACATCCTGGCTGTCTGTGCCTTCCCACCTCGTTTCCCACTTAACTGTCGCTTGGGGACCTTAGCTGAGGGTCTGGGTTGTTTCCCTCTCGACACCGGACGTTAGCACCCGGTGTCTGTCTCCCACGCTCGCACTTCACGGTATTCGGAGTTTGCAATGGTTTGGTAAGGCGCCATGCCCCCCTAGCCATAACAGTGCTCTACCCCCGCGAGTAATACGTGAGGCACTACCTAAATAGTTTTCGGAGAGAACCAGCTATTTCCGGATTTGTTTAGCCTTTCACCCCTAGCCACAGCTCATCCCCGTCTTTTTCAACAGACGTGGGTGCGGCCCTCCACGAGGTGTTACCCCCGCTTCAGCCTGGCCATGGCTAGATCATCCGGTTTCGGGTCTACGCCGTGCGACTATATCGCCCTGTTCGGACTCGGTTTCGCTTCGCCTCCCCTATTAGGTTAAGCTCGCCACACAACGTAAGTCGCTGACCCATTATACAAAAGGTACGCAGTCACCCCAGCTTGACTCTGGTCTTCAGCTGGCATGTCGGTCCGCATCACTCACCGCCGCAGCGTCTTACTGATCTTACCTGATGCCGATAGCTGCAGCTTCAAGCAATTGAAGCTGGGCTCCCACTGTTTGTATGCATGCGGTTTCAGGATCTATTGCACTCCCCTTCCGGGGTTCTTTTCGCCTTTCCCTCACGGTACTGGTTCACTATCGGTCGATCACGAGTATTTAGCCTTGGAGGATGGTCCCCCCATCTTCAGACAGGATTTCACGTGTCCCGCCCTACTTCTCGTACCCTTAGTTCCACCCCCAACCTTTCGCGTACGGGGCTCTCACCCACTATGGCCGCCCTTTCCAGAGCGTTCCGCTAAGTCGAAAGCTAAAAGATACCGGCTGCTCCCATTTCGCTCGCCACTACTCTGGGAATCTCGGTTGATTTCTGTTCCTGCGGGTACTGAGATGTTTCAGTTCTCCGCGTTCGCTCTACCCAGCCTATGTATTCAGCCGGGAGTGACCCTTGCGGGCCGGGTTTCCCCATTCGGACATCTCCGGATCAATGCTCGTTTGCCAGCTCCCCGGAGCTTTTCGCAGGCTGCCACGTCCTTCATCGCCTGTGATCGCCAAGGCATCCACCACATGCACTTAGTCGCTTGACCCCATAACGCTACGCACTTCTGCATGCGCGCACTACAGGTGTTCGCGCTCTCCCACTTGATCCGACTAAGACCAAACAGGCTCGATACAATCTAACCCATCTCGCTCGTTCTTCAGATCGCGCTCACGCATCGACCTGCTCTCCCGAGCAAGACACTTTACTTCTTCCGTTTTGTTAAAGAACAACCGAATTACTCGGTACCGTCCAAAAAGCCAGAAGCAAACGCTGCTCGCTTGCCTATGCTCTCTTCTTCTTACTTGCTGATCTGCCTCCGATACCTGATTGGTGGAGCTGGACGGGATCGAACCGACGACCCCCTGCTTGCAAAGCAGGTGCTCTCCCAACTGAGCTACAGCCCCTCTCACTTCGCCATCCTCGTTGCTCGGCCTACTCGCCACGTCGGGGCTCGTTGCTGACTGCCGGCTCCCGACCGCCGAAACTGGTGGGTCTGGATGGATTCGAACCATCGACCCCCGCCTTATCAAGACGGTGCTCTAACCAACTGAGCTACAGGCCCAGACCACGAACAACCGATAAGCGTGAGCACTCAAGACAGTGAGTTGGGAACGCAGCACGGCTCCAACTTCGGATCGCTTCGCAACCCTCCGCTCGAACCCTGTTGGCTTCGACTCCGAGAAAGGAGGTGATCCAGCCGCACCTTCCGATACGGCTACCTTGTTACGACTTCACCCCAGTCACGAAACGCACCGTGGTAAGCGGCCCCCTTGCGGTTAGCCTACCTACTTCTGGTACATCCCGCTCCCATGGTGTGACGGGCGGTGTGTACAAGACCCGGGAACGTATTCACCGCGACATGCTGATCCGCGATTACTAGCGATTCCGACTTCATGCAGTCGAGTTGCAGACTGCAATCCGGACTACGACCGGCTTTCTGGGATTGGCTCCCGCTCGCGCGTTGGCAACCCTCTGTACCGGCCATTGTATGACGTGTGAAGCCCTACCCATAAGGGCCATGAGGACTTGACGTCATCCCCACCTTCCTCCGGTTTGTCACCGGCAGTCTCCCTAGAGTGCCCTTGCGTAGCAACTAGGGACAAGGGTTGCGCTCGTTGCGGGACTTAACCCAACATCTCACGACACGAGCTGACGACAGCCATGCAGCACCTGTGTTACGGCTCTCTTTCAAGCACCCCCACATCTCTGCAGGGTTCCGTACATGTCAAGGGTAGGTAAGGTTATTCGCGTTGCATCGAATTAATCCACATCATCCACCGCTTGTGCGGGTCCCCGTCAATTCCTTTGAGTTTTAATCTTGCGACCGTACTCCCCAGGCGGTCAACTTCACGCGTTAGCTGCGGTACCAGGAAATCGCTTCCCCAACACCTAGTTGACATCGTTTAGGGCGTGGACTACCAGGGTATCTAATCCTGTTTGCTCCCCACGCTTTCGTGCCTGAGCGTCAATCTCAGCCCAGGGGGCTGCCTTCGCCATCGGTGTTCCGCCACATCTCTACGCATTTCACTGCTACACGTGGCATTCCACCCCCCTCTGCCAGATTCAAGTCGCCTAGTTTCCACTGCCATTCCCAGGTTGAGCCCGGGGCTTTCACAGCAGACTTCAGCAACCGCCTACGCACTCTTTACGCCCAGTAATTCCGATTAACGCTCGCACCCTACGTATTACCGCGGCTGCTGGCACGTAGTTAGCCGGTGCTTATTCTGCCGGTACCGTCAAAGATCCTCCGTATTCAAGAGAACCCTTTCTTCCCGACCAAAAGCGGTTTACAACCCGAAGGCCTTCTTCCCGCACGCGGCATGGCTGGATCAGGGTTTCCCCCATTGTCCAAAATTCCCCACTGCTGCCTCCCGTAGGAGTCTGGGCCGTGTCTCAGTCCCAGTGTGGCTGATCATCCTCTCAGACCAGCTACCGATCGTCGCCTTGGTAGGCCTTTACCCCACCAACTAGCTAATCGGCCATCGGCCGCTCCCATAGCGTGAGGCCCTTGCAGGTCCCCCACTTTCCTCCGTAGAGCATATGCGGTATTAATCCGGCTTTCGCCGGGCTATCCCCCTCTACGGGATACGTTCCGATGTATTACTCACCCGTTCGCCGCTCGCCGCCAGAGTTGCCCCCGCGCTGCCGCTCGACTTGCATGTGTAAAGCATGCCGCCAGCGTTCAATCTGAGCCAGGATCAAACTCTTCAGTTTAATCTGCTAGCAAGACTTCACTCATACTGACGTTGACCAATTCACCTCACCACCCGACCATCAGTCACCCAGCGCCCACCCAGCTTGCGCCAGGAGCCAGCTCCAGTAACAACCCCCAATTCATTCCTTGCTTTACTTCAGTGTGAGTACTACTTGAGTATCTTTTGAGCCCCTAAATACCAGCAGCCGCCACCACCCACAGCCGCCCAGCTTTACCCCCAAGCACCCACCACCGTCGCTTCCACCACCAGCACCCAGGGACCCACTACCCCAAGTACCCACACTTATCGGTTGTTCACTTGTTAAAGAGCGGCGTCCCCAAATACAGACGCAAAGAGGCGCGATTATACAACGCTTTGAGAGGTCAGGACAATGTCACTCGTTCCCGCCCGGATCGGGCGCTCCGGCCGCGCTCGCGCCGGATCCGGCGATCTGAGCCCAGCGCGCCGACTTTTTGGAGCAGCATCGGGCGCTGTCGGCCCAGGACAGCCATTGCTTTCGGATGCCGATGCATCGACGCCTCGGCTGCGCCGCGTGAACGCCTGACCGCGTTGCGAATCGCTCGATCGTCGCCGGCACGGAAGAAATCGGATAGTCGCCGCCTACTTCGCGAAACACGCGGAATGTCCGAAGCGATCACCGGTAGCCCATAGCGCATCGCCTCCACCAACGGCAGCCCGAAGCCTTCGCAGCGCGATGCGAAGATGAGCGCGGACGCTGCCGATACGCGAACGCGAGATCTGCATCAGACGCCGGCTCGAGCCAGAACAGATGTCGGCCGACCATGGGATGCGTGCGCAGCGCATCGAGCAGATCGTTGGAGCGCCAGCCGCCGCGGCCGAAAAAAATCAGCGACGCCTCGCTGCCCTCGCTCCACAGCCGTTCGAATGCGAGGAGGACCGTCGACGCAATCCTTGCGCGGCTCGATCGTCCCGACGACCAGATACGCGGACCGCGCCGGCGAAGCCGCCTGTGACGCCGCGAGATTGCCTCCCCTGCGGCGGATCGAAGCCCGGCGCCGAGATAGAAGTTATCGATGCGCGTGGCGCCGCCGACGATTCGCCCGTTTCGAAATAAGCGCGCAGGTCGCCAGCGACCGATTGCGAAATCGCCAGCATGCCGTCAGCTACCGCGACCGTTCGTCGCAACCACCGCTCCACAGCATCGGCATTCCCTCGGGCGCGACTCGGGAAGTTTGATCGGGTATGAGATCCTTGACGACGACCCAACTCGTGCACCGTCAGCGCGTGCGCGGCGAAGCTCGCGCGAAAGATCGGTCGCCCCAGGTCGCATCGAGGAGAACGATGATGTCGCCCGCGACGAAATCGGACTCGGCGGCCTTCGTCTCCGATGCAACGACCCGACCCAGCGCCGCAGCGTTTTGCAGCCGCGTACACCGCGCGGCGCAACGCGTATTCGAGTCGAGGCGAATTGAGCGCACGGGCCCAGCGGACGGCAGAAAACGGCTGATGCCCGCGCGCGCGAACTATGGAAGGCTTGGCGCAGGCGCTCGACGATCGTCGATGCCGATCGTCGCGGCCGCCGCGCGAGGCGCGGGCAAGCCGGTCGATGGCTTCGAAATAGCGCCCGTTGTAAATGACAGGCAGCACAGCCATGGCCCGCGCAGGCTTACGCCGCTTCGACGATGCTGCGCACCGTCGCGCTGGATGCCGGTGTTGTAGCGGCTGGCGTAGGTCTTCGTGCACTCGAGGTAAACACGCGGACTGCGCGTGTCGGTCCCGGCGGACATGGTCGCATTCGCGCGCGGCGCGATGTCGGACGACGCGTCCACTATGCCGGCGCGCGCGGCAGCAATGCGACGGCCGACTCGCGGCCCACGCGGCGCAGGTCGGCCTCCACCATCATCGCGATCAGTTCGCCGTACGTCGGTCTTCGCCTCCCAGCCGAGCACGCGCTTGGCCTTGGCCGGATTACCCAGCAGCAGGTCCACTTCGGCGGGCCGGAAAAATTTGGGGTCGATGACCACGTGGTCCTCATACTTGAGGTCGACGCTCTCGAACGCGATGCGGCACATCTCGCGCACGGTCGTGGTGACGCCGGTGGCGATCACGTAGTCGTCGGGCTTTTCCTGCTGCAGCATGAGCCACATCGCCTCGACGTAGTCGCCGGCGAATCCCCAGTCACGCTTGGCGTCGATGTTGCCCAGCCGCAGTTCCTTCTGCTTTCCCAGCTTGATCCGCGCCACCGCGTCCGTCACCTTGCGCGTGACGAATTCGATGCCGCGCAAGGGCGATTCGTGATTGAACAGGATGCCGCTGGAGGCGTGCATCCCGTAACTCTCGCGATAGTTTATCGTGCTCCAATGGCCGAAGAGCTTGGACACGCCATAGGGGCTGCGAGGGTAGAACGGCGTCGCCTCGTCCTGCGCGTCGGCCTGCACCAGGCCGAACATCTCGCTGGTCGATGCCTGGTAGAAGCGCGACCGCGGGCTGCAGCCGCCGCAGCGCCTCGAGCATGTTCAGGACACCGACGCCATTGACCTGGGCGGTGACCTGCGGCTGCGCCCACGAGGTTCCCACGAAGCTTTGCGCCGCGAGGTTGTAGACTTCGTCGGACGCGCGGATTCGACCGCGCGGAAAAGCGAAGCCATGTCAGTCAGGTCGCCGTGGACCAGCGTAACGTCCTGCTCGACGCCGAGTTCGCGCAGCCGCCAGTTCGACTCGGTGCCCGCCGCGCGACGAAGCCGTACACGGCGTAGCCCTTGCCAGCAGCAGGCGCGACATAGGCACCGTCCTGGCCGGTGACACCCGTGATCAGTGCGCGCTTGGTCATGGTCGCCTATTGTTTGCGGCCAAGCGGCCGGGCGAAGAAGGGTCGAAAGCGTGCGAATGTAACATTTTGGGCCCTGAGTTCAAATGAATGTCCCGCTTGCGTGGCGTACTGACCCCGGACTTCCGATCGCTGCCCGCGCAATCGGCTTCTTGCTGCGTGCTCCTGACAAACCCGGCGGGACCTGGGGAACCAGCGGTAGTCGGATAGTCTCTATACGACCATCTGGGACGCATCTTAGCTGGCAACTGTGTTAGCCTTCTCATCCGGTCCAGTTCCACCTTGGTGTCGGGAAAGTTGACATGAGTCCGATGCGAGGTTGTGCCACACAAGCCTTGTATCATGTTTTATAAAGGTTTTTTGGCATGGTATGGATCATGCTTTTGGTGTCTGTCGACGGGTTAGATCGTTCGAATTTGAGAAGAAAACCGCTGAACCAATTCATACGTCTTGCCTTGGCCACCGCTGTGGCTCTGACTTTCACAGCCCCTGCCTTAGCAGACCCCTCAGATGACCGGGGCGACTGCTGGAGGTACGTCGGATTCCTTTACACCGCCGCCGCCGGCGCCGCCTCCGTTCGGGCAAGGTGTAGACGAATTCATCGGCTCGCTCCCCAAGGGCGGCTCAGGACCGGTAGTGATTGACTACAATTTTTCTGGTTATACGCCCCCAGCCGGCACTCCTCTGAGCGACCTTCAGGTTTCCTACACGGACGTTGTCGGGCCTCTCCGGCAGCGCCTACGACCAGTATTGGACGACGAATACGTCGGCACCCCCGGCACCGAGGCAGCAACGGTTTGGAGCCTTCAACACCAGCCCGCCATCGGGTAACTTGGGCGACGGAGACACGGCAAACGAGGGTTATGCGTTCACGGTTACGCGGCGAACGGTATCGTTTCACCTCCCTCGCCATTCCAGAGGCCGACACCTCTTCTGCTCGTGGGTGCAGGACTCGCAGCGCTGGCGCTGACGCGTCGCCGTTACCTAAAGAACTGAATCGCTGCTGAGGTGGCGTGGATTCGAGCGGGGAGCCTTAAAGGCTCCCCGTTTCTTTTGGGAGTTTACGATTCCCTAAAAGTCGAGGAGCGCCGTCCCTCGCACGTAGGGCACGCTGACCCCATTGCCGGCGAGGCAGCTGATGCCGTAGGCAATCGGCAGGTTGGCGGCAACACCGCCGACTGTTCTGAAGCCGACGTCGATAAACCATCGGGTCGCGTTACCGTTCGCAATCGTGCTTCGATTGCCGGTGAAGATGTAGAAACCGGTCAGTCCCGCGCCGCCGCTGGAGAAGGGCGGAGAGGACGGCCATACGGGCGACGAAAATACATCGCCGGGACCCCGAATGCGCACCTGGAGGTCCGTCAGATGCGGGCTCACCAGCGCGCATGACACGTAATCCGGCTGCTCGATGAACATTGCGTGTATGTTCTTGGTTGTTGCGTCGACGATCTGCATCAGATAGACCGCGTTGACCGTGCCGCAGGCGTCCTGCCCGTAACAAATAAACCGCTTCTGTCGTTCGTCGAACTGATCAGCCGACTTCGCAACTCTGAAGTCGGCGCCGAAGGTATTATTTTCCTGCACGGTGCAGAAACTGACCATCGCGGGGGCGTTGGGCGTGGTCACTACAAAGGCAGCGCGACTGTTCACATGATCGCCGGCAGGCGCTGCCACCGCCCCAAAGATATCTTATGAATCGGATGCTTTGAAACGGAACCAGTGACCCTGTTATCGGAGCGCCGAGGACAGCGGTCGTCACCCCGTCGAACAGTGTCACCTGATAGTCCACTGCCTCGCCAAGCGCTCCAACGAAACAGTTGGACGAGTATCCCGGGGCGGCCGCCTGTCGCTTTAGTCCCGCCACGTGAGCCACCGCGCCGGAGAAATTGCCTATTGGGAAACCTTCGTCGCTGAAACCGATGCCGGTTGGGTTCTGCACGCGTGCGCCGGCGCCGAAGAGGTGGGTTTTCTGGGTCGCCGCGTCCTCGAGAATCAACAGGCCGAAGTGCGAATTGGCCGGATTGAAAGTGCACTGCGTATCGAGCGCGAACGAAAGTGTTTGTCCCACCGGCACGGAGAACTGGGTGCAGGGACGCAATCCGGGCGCCGGAGGAAACAGGGCGTCATAGAAACGTACATTGAGCGTCAGCGGATTCGGGCCCGGGTTGTACACAAAGATTTCGGCCTTGAATGAGGCCGAGTGCGAAACCAGCGGGACCACGATAACCGTGCCGGCGCCAGCGGTGGTTTGCCCCGTGTGTTGCGGTGCCGACGACGGCCGCAAACACTCCAACCAAAATGCCAAACCAGATGCTGGGTTTCATACGACTCTCCTTAACAGGGCCAGACACCGAAAACCCGGCCTCCCACCGCCCGCCTAAGAACCGCCTCGGCTAGAAATCCAACGCTGCTGATGTTGTGAAATAGGGGACGCTGACTCCGTTGCCTGAGATGCAGGTGATGCCGTAAGGAACCGGCAGATCCGCGGCGACGCCGCTCGTGGTATTGAAGCCGACGTCGATAAACCAGCGGGTCGCCGCGCCGAACTGAACCGCGCTGCGATAGCCGGTGAAGATGTAGAAGCTGGTCAGTCCCGCGCCGCCGCTGGAGAACAGCAGAGAAGAAGGCCATACGGGTGACGAAAACACATCGCCGGGACCGCGAATGCGAATCTGGAGGTCTTCCAGATGCGGGCTCACCAGCTGGCATTGCACATAATCCGGCTGCTCGACGAACATTGCGTGTATGTTCCTGGTTGTTGCATCGGGGATCTGCGTCGTGTCCGGGTTCGCTGTGACGCAATCACTTCCGTAACAAAAAAACCGCTTCTCGCGATTGTCAAAGGCATCCCGCGACTTCGCGATTCTGAAGTCGGCGCCAAAGGTATTGTTTTCCTGTACCGTGCAGAAGCCAACCAACGCCGGGGCCACATCGGTCGTGTTTACCGTGAAGGCGGCGCGAATGTTCACGTGGTCCCCAGCAGGGGCGCCTGCCGCCGCGAAAACGTCCAGGAACCGGACGCTTTGGAACGGAACCAGGGACCCCGTAATAGGCGTCCCCAAGACGGCGTCCGTTGTCCCGTCAAACAGGGTAAGTGTGTAGTCCACGGCTTCGCCCAACGCGCCGACGAAACAGTTGGACCCGTACCCGGGTGCCGCCGCTTGGCGTTTGAGTCCAACGACGTTGGCGAACTGGCCGGAGAAATTGCCTATTGGAAAGCCCTCGGCGCTAAAGCCGATACCGCTGGGGTTTTGTATCCGCGCAAACGCCGTGAACAGATCGATCTTTTGGGTTGCCGCGTCCTCCAATATCACCATCCCAAAGTGCGAATTGGCCGGGTTGAAGGTGCACTGTGTATCGAGGGTGAACGAACGCGTTTGCCCCGCCGGAATGACGAACTGAGTGCAGGGACGCAATCCGGGCGCCGGAGGAAACAGGGCGTCATAGAAACATACATCGAGCGTTATAGGGTCCGTCTGGAGGTTGCGCACAAAGATCTCGGCCTTGAACGAGGCCGAGTGCGAAACCAGCGGGATCACCATCAACCGAGCCGACGCCGGCGGTCGTTTGCGCTTGCGCTGCGGTGCCGACAACGACCGCGAAGAGTCCGACCAAAATGCCAAACCAGATGCTAGGTTTCATACGACGCTCCTCCCAGAGTGAGGCGCCCAAAAGGCCGCCTCCGTCGCACGTTCGAAAACCCGTTCTGCTAGAAATCCAACGCTGCTGATGCTCTGAAGTAGGGAACCGTCACGCCGTTGCCTGAATTGCAGGTGATGCCGTAGCTGACCGGCAGGTCGGCGGCGACGCCGCCCAGTTTGTTCTGAAACCGACGTCGATGAACCAGCGGCTCGCGCTGCCGTTCCCAATCGTGCTGCGATTGCCGGTAAAGATATAAAAGCTGGTAAGTCCCGCGCCGCCGCTGGAGAACGGTGGCGAGGAAGGCCATACGGGTGATGAAAACACATCGCCCGGACCGCGAATCCGGATTTGCAGATCACCCAGATTCGGACTTACGAGCTGGCACTCTACGTAGTCAGGCTGCTCGATGAATAACGTGTGTACAAATTTGGTTGTGGCGTCCGGGATCTGCGTCGGATTGACGGCATTGACCGTGCCGCCGGCGTCTTGCGCATCAGCAAACGAGCCGCTTCTCCCGGAGGTCCAACGAATCCTGGGACTTCGCGACTCTGAAGTCGGCGCCAAAGGTATTGTTCTCCTGCACGGTGCAGAAACCCGCCCGACGCCGGGAAATTGGCGGTGGTTACGCCGGAATGGCGCGCGTGCGTTCACATGATCGCCCCGCGGGCGCGCCTGCGGCCGCGAAAACGTCCGAGAACCGGAC
The DNA here is from genome assembly GCA_963749795.1 of uncultured beta proteobacterium. Classification (GTDB taxonomy): domain Bacteria; phylum Pseudomonadota; class Gammaproteobacteria; order Burkholderiales; family Casimicrobiaceae; genus PALSA-1003. Next base: position 311,693 of record CAVVOR010000009.1, on the reverse strand, counting down.
GCTCTGAAATGGAACCAGCGAACCCGTTATCGGACTTCCGAGGGCGACGCCCGTAGCTCCGTCGAATAGAGAGAGGCTGTAGTCCACCGCCTCACCCAACGCTCCGACGAAACAGTTGGACGTATACCCAGGCGCCGCCGCTTGGCGCTTAAGCCCTGGTGCGCCGCTGGCTGCTTGACCGGAGAAATTGCCTATCGGGAAACCTTCGTCGCTGAAGCCGATGCCGCTGGGGTTCTGTACGCGAGTGAAGGCCTGGAATAGATTGATCTTCGGGGTCGCTGCATCCTCAAGGATCAACAGGCCGAAGGGCGAGTCGCCCGGATTGACGGTGCACCGAGTGTCCAGCGTAAACGAAAGGGTCTGTCCGGCTGGAACAACGAACTGAGTGCAGGGGCGCAATCCGGGCGCCGGAGGAAACAGGGCGTCGTAGAAGCGCACGTTGAGCGTCAGCGAAGCTGCGCCGGGATTACGCACAAAGATTTCGGCCTTGAACGATGCCGAGTGCGAAACCAGCGGGATAACGATGACCGAGGCAGAGCCGGCGGTCGTCTGCGCTCGCGTTGCGGTGCCGACGACGGCCGCAATATCCCAATGAGAATGCCGAACCAGGTGCTACGTTTCATACGATTGTTCCTTTGATCGGGGCGATCTAGCGATATCAGTGGTTGCCGACGACGATTTTCGAAGACAGTGAGCCGGAACACTCCGGGCCGCCTACGCTCCCAAGCCGACGCATTCTCAGGAACCGAGAGGGTTAGGTTAGCACCCGCGCAGCAGTGCTTGGGCAACCAACATCGCGCCACCCCGTCCGCGGCCGGGATTTGTGTTGACGACAGGTGCATAGCTGCAATCTCGATCCGGCCCCTATGTAGCCTCCAAACCGCTTGCGCCCGCTGGGCCGCAAGGGCCTGGATACCTGCTGAGGCGCGCGACCGACACCGTAGGGCGTAGAATTGTGGAACACATACCTTGCTATAGAAAATGCGCGACGAATCCATCCCTCCAGGATCTGGCGAACATCGACCCTGGGCCGTTTCGATCATCATTCCGTGTCGAAACGCCCAAGGCACGGTAGCCGCAACCGTTCGGACTGCTTTTGCCCAAACAGTGTCGCCGCTAGAGGTCATTGTGGTCGACGACGCCTCTACCGATGGCTCGGCGGAACTGGCGGCCGCTGCGGGCGCTCGTGTTATCCGGTTGCTTGGACGGAGCAACGCCGGGCGGGGCACGAAACAGGGGGATCGATGAAGCTCGCGGCGACGTGCTCGCTTTTCTGGATGCCGACGTCGAAATTCGGTCGGACTGGCTTGAGCTGGTGACGGAAGTATTCCGCCGCGACCGCTCCATCGCCGCGGTCGGCGGACGCATGTCTTCAACGGCCGCCCTGGTGCGCTCGGTGATCTGGATCTCCGGCCTGCAACCACTCCGAATGGATTTCCGATCAGCCCGCGTGCGTGTCGCTCCTGCACCCGACGATGGCGGTGGCCTACCGCCGCCGACGCCGTTGGACAACACCGATTTTCCCCCCGGCGACGAATTTCGGCGCGTAACGACTGCTTTTTGCGCTCGCCGTTTCGCGCTGGCGGCGGCCAGATCTGGCACGACCCGCGCATCCGCAATCGCGGCACAAGCACGAGCGATCTGGCGTTCGGCCAGTTCTGGCGCCGACAGGTCGATGCCGGACAGCAGTTATTCTGGACGCGGCGAGCACTGGATCTGCCGGGGAAAATCCTCTTTCGTGCGCCGATCCTGCTGCTGCTCTACCCGCATCTCTGGATCATCCTGGGTCTGTATGCTGCGACAGGCTATGCCGGGCAAGGCCTTGACCCTGTTCCCCGGCCTTTTCGCCGGCGAGACAGCGCGCATCGTGGATTCCTGCGAGCGCGTCACAACGAGCGTCGAGGTGTAGAGATGACCTCAGGGCAGGCCGCGTGAACGCCGCAGTCCTTCGAATACAGCAAGCGGGTGCGCTCCTGCACGATTGGATCGCTCCGGGCGAAGCGGTCGTGCAGTGGACTCACTTCGTGACGTCCAGGTGCAACGCGGGAAATGCAGGCACTGCTTCTACCCGATCAATCAGCGCAACAACGAGCTTGGCCTCGACGAGATCGAGCGCCTGATAAAAACGCTTCCCCCGATCCGACTGTTGCTTTTTTCAGGCGGCGAGCCGTTCCTGCGCAAGGATCTGCCCGAGATCATCAAGCTTTACTACGAACACTGCGGATTCCTCACTGCATCAATACCGACCAATGGTTTTTCGGCGGAGCACATCTGCTCGATGATCGAGCGCATTTGCGCGATTTCGCCGACCTGCACCTCGGCATCGCCGTTTCCCTGGACGGCATGAGCGACTTTCACGATCGCGTCCGGCAGGTCCCTGGATTGTGGCAAAACGCAATCGCGACATTGCGAGCCGTCGTTGAACTGTCGGGCAAGCATCCTCATCTGACCGTGGGCGTGAATACGGTATTCATGCGCGAGAACCAGGGTGAAATCGAGCCGCTATGCAAATTCATCCATGACGAAATTCGACCCACTTTTCACGCGCTTAGCTTCATTCGCGGCGACCCGGTTGACGTCACGCTGAAGAACGATCTCAACGTGGAACGGTACCTTGAGCTATCGCGATGGCTGGACGAGCATTACCGCGGAGACACGAGTTTCCGGTCGGGGTCGCGCGGCTTGCGGACGAGGGCGCGCGCAGAGATCAATCGCCAACGATACGAATACATTGCGCGCCAGGCTCGCGGAGGCGAGTTTGAAAGCCTCTGCCTCGCGGGAGAGCGCGAATACGTGATGTCGGAAACCGGCGACATCTACGGCTGCGAATTGATCGCCGACAAGCTCGGCAACGTTCGCGACGTTGGTTACGACTTCGCGATAATCCGCGACGGGGCCGCTGCGACGGCGTTTGCCGCGGCGAAGCGGGCGCGACAGTGTAAATGCACGCACGAATGCAACACACGCACGATGCTGCTATTTGATCGGCGCAAGGTGGTGCCGATCCTGGCTTCTGCTCTAGGACTCAGAAAAACCTGATCGCGGGATTGCGCCTCGACGTCACGGTGCCGTCGCATGCGCGCTCAGCCGACGTCGGGCGCAAGCTGGTCGAAGATCTCCTCATAGCGGTCGCAGATGAGGTCCCAGCTTCGTTCTGCAGTCGCCCAGATTCGCGCCCGCGCCCCGAGCTGTGCCGCGCGAGCCGGGTCGGCAAGCAGCTCGAGCAGTGCAGTCGTCCAGGCCGCCGCGTCCTCGGCGGGCACCAACGCACCACCCTCGCCGTCGACAACGGCATCGCGCAACCCTTCGAGATCGGCAGCAACGAGCGCGCAGCCGGCAGCTGCGGCTTCCAGCGCAACGATGCCGTAGCCTTCGATATCACCTTCGACTCTTACGTTCGGCGCTATGCAAATCGGAGCGCGCTGAAGCAAAGTCCATTTCTCCGAATCCGACACTGCGCCGAGCCACTTGAGGTGATGTGCGACGCTCGCGCGGTCCGCGGCGTCTTGAATCGCCGCTCGCTCCGGGCCTGTGCCGACGATCGCGAGCCTGACACCTGGGTGACGTCCCACCAGCCCTGGCAAAACGGCGTGCACAAACCATGCGAGACCCTTGCGCCGCACCAGCCGTCCGACAAAGACGATCAGACCGGACTCGCGAACAGTTTGCGCCGTGTCGGGCGCGGCGACACCGATGCCTACAATACTCGTCCGCTGCGCGGGCGCTCCGCGCGCAATCGCCTCGCTGCGCGCTGCCTCGCTGATACACACGTACGCGTCCAGATCCCGAAAGAAAAGACGCAGCCACAATCGATAAAGCGGATGAGCATAAGCGACATCGAGGCCGTGTACGGTCACGCAAACCGGAATATCGAAGAATCTTGCTACCCTGCCCAGCGGCGCCAGAACAGGATCGCCAAGATGCAGAAGGCGAATTTCTCCACGCGCGCCCGCCATCAGGACCGACACAACGCTGCGCAGCGCGAAGTTTGGTAAGCCAACGACGCCGGTGCGCAGCGCCAGAATACTGCGTCGGGCGCCGCGTCGCGATCCTCGTGGTCAATTCCCAGCTGAGAACCTCCATACCGCCGACGCGTGGCGGATATTTTCGCGTCACGAACCACGTCTTCGCCTTCGCGCCACGCTTGGAGTCAAACTGCCTAACCATCCGGCGGCTCGGTCGTACGCAACATCCTTCGACGTGCGTCCAGCCTCAACTGTTCGAGCAAGCGGCGATTGATGGCCAGCAAGTCTCCCAGAAATGCAACCGCCATCAGGACTCCGCTCAACCCGTAAAGGATGGCAGCCAGCAGCAGGCTTTGAATATGGCCCGCACCGCCACTTTCGAAAAGATAGTAGACGAACCGCAGAGCCAGGGTGGTCGCGATCGCGAACAGGACCAGCGCGGGCAGCATGAACGACCGGAACGGTCGGTAGACGACCAGGATTCGGAGCAGATCGCTCCCGGTGCGCCACAGATAGCTCCAGTTGCTGCGAACAAGGCGCGACGGCCGCGTTGTCTCGTTGACGCGAATCGGGACAGACGTGACGCGCAGGCCACGGTACGCGGTCTGAACAATGCTTTCAAGCGTGTACGTATAGCGCGAGAGGACATTGACTTGCAGCGCCGCCTCGCGACTCAGAGCGCGGAACCCGCTGGTCGCGTCCGACACCTCGGTCGCAGAAATCTTGCGCACGACCCATGATCCGACAAGCTGGAGCAGTTTCTTCGTTGGGGAAAACGCATGAATTTCGCGAATCGGACGGGCGCCGATGACCATGTCGGCGTGGCCATCCAGAATTGGTTCGACGAGTTTGGCAATGTCCTCTGCGCGGTATTGATTATCGGCATCGGTATTGACGATCACGTCCGCTCCGCGAGAAAGGCCCGCGTCCACTCCTACCATGAACGCGTGAGCAAGGCCGCGATGAGTTGAAACGGAAATGACTGTCGCTCCGAAAGACCGCGCAACCTCCGCCGTGTTGTCGCTGCTTCCATCGTCAACGACCAGCAGCTCGATTTCGTCGACGCCGCCAATCGAGCGAGGAAGATCTCGCACCGTTTCACCCAGATGCGACTCTTCGTTGAAGCACGGAATCTGGATGACCAGCTTCATGCCGATTCGCCGACGCCGGTTCGTTTGATCGCGTTCATTGTTCCACCATAACCGGAATCGTTACAGACCCATCGGCCCGTTCAGCAAATGGTCCCGCCGATTCGCGGACCATTCCCACACGCACATCATAGCGGCCCGGGTGAATAGGTGTGCCGGCGGCGGAGATCGGCCGGATCGGAATGCGCACGCGTGTGCGATCACCGGGGAGCATCGATACAAGCAACGGCCATCGGGCATCGGTTTCGTCGGCGCCGTCAAGCCTGCGCCAGCGCAGATCGATGAACACGGCGCCTTTGCCGTCGCCAACGTCACGTTGGACCGGCCAATACGCTGTTCCGACATTGGCGAGTTCGACGATGACGCTGCCGTCACGCTTGCTCGACACTCGCGTTGGACTCGGCGTTACGCCAATCGCCGCGAGGGTGGCTTGGAATCCTTCGACGCCTGGGCCGACGGGCGCGGGTTCGTCTCTGCGCACCCCTCTGATGCCCACGAGGCCAACGCTCAGGTCCGGCCGTGGATTGTTCGCGCCCAGGTCGGTAGGGTCCGCGCCTTGGCTCAACAGCGTGATCCGAGTGAACTCTGCCCGCTCCAGTTGCGGCATGGGGATACGAAGTGTGTTCGAATCCCGCGCCGATTTCGCCCGCCCACGCCAGATTTTCCCCTACCAGGATGCGGAGCCAGCGCCGCGCGCCTTCTTTGGCCGTATGTGAAAACGTCGAGTTTGAACGCGTCGGCGCTGCGCAGTGTACTGGTCGGCACATCGATCCACGCGTGTCCGTTCGTATAGCGGAACATGCCGAAGGGCGTTATTTCTGGGTCGTAGAATCCCGACTCGCGTGTACCCCATACGCGCTCGTTGCCGAACATGCGCATCGCGAATTCAGGGTCCAAACCGTCGACCCTGGAAAGGAACAAGTGTGAGCTCTCAGACGCAGTCCCTATGGCAGGGGGATGGTCAGACGGTGTAATGATTTGGCGAGTTACCCACCAATCCCGCTGGTGTGAAAAACGGGCGCCGGTCTGCCGGAGATCCGGACCGTGAAGAAACCACGCAGGACGTCCAAGCGCAGCTTTGGCGGCGATCCACTCCGTTATCGGTTCCGGATCGCCCTTGACAGACAGTCCTCCGAGCGCCACGGCGACGGGTTTGCCGTAAACCGTGAAAAGCGTTGCTCCGATTTCCTGTAGGGAGGGATCCGCAACTACAAGCTCGTCGGGCAAATCGCGCGCAATCGCCGCGATCTGTCTGGTGAGGCCGTCATTCTCACGAAAAAGCAGGTTGCCGCCGGGATAGGTGAACATCAAGAAGCTGGCGGCCAGCGCCAGTCCGACCGCTCCCAGCGCCCCACCGCGTGGTACGCGGGCACCTATCGCGTGCACAACAACGGCCGCAAACAAAATCGTACAGGGAACGACGATCGGTATGAATCGACGGAATGCCCAAGGGTGGTCCGGGGAGACTTGGGGGAACCACAGGTACAGCAGCGCAGGCACGACGGCCAGAACCAGAGCGAGCGGTCGGACGGGATTCCGGCGGCTCGCCCAGAAACGCCCAATGCTCAAGCAGATGCCGGCCAACGCGGCCACGACCATTGGCCACGAGAGATATACGGCGAGATTGCGCAGGGAGTCTTCGCGAAAGTCCCTCGTTCCGTCGAGACTCGACCCGTTGTGGAAATGGCTGAACGGCTCAAGGGTCGGACGGATCGCCGCCCCGTAGATGAATAGCGCGACCAACACCCCGATCGCCGCAAATCGAGTCCCGGGCGACCTTATCGTCCTGCTTACTGACGCTGCGAGCGCCGGAGTCAGCACAAGCGCGAAAAGCGTCAATGCGAGCGTGCCAAGTGCCGCCAACACACTGACTTCGATGGTCGCCTCGAAGTAACGCGGAAATAACAAAGCGTCGAGCACGCATCCTGCGCCCAGGACCAAGGCCATGGTGATTGCAAATCGTCGCGCTTCCGCGATGCTTGCGCCTGTCCCGACACGCACCGTTGACAACAGGACTCCCGCCGCCGCAATGGGGATACCGATCATCGCGTCGAGTCGAACCAGCGCTGCCGCGAGCAGTACGACCGCGATTAGTGGCCGTGACCGAGTACCGCCCGCAACAAGAACGGGGACGCTCAACAACAATCCCATCGCGAGTGGCTCGCTGAGCGTCATGCCGCCAATCCAGAGCGAACTGGGTAGCATGCACAAGAAGATCATCGCCACCAGTCCGAGCAGTGAGTTCGTCAGATAGCGCACAAGAATAAAAAACAGCAATGCACCAAGCGCAAAGGTCACGGCATTGGCGCCATAGACGCCCTCTACGCCGAAAATCGAGTGCGCGACTGCCAACCATACCGGCCAGCCCGACGGATGCAGCAATCCGATCGCATGGTCGACGCCGTCGCATGCGTTGACGCCGCCAGGGACAACGAACGGAGGTTCGCGGCGCTCCGAATGCATGGTCCGGAATGCAGGAGCGTCGCAGGCCGTGGCGCGGTAACCGTGCTGCAGCAGGGCCCTGTCCGCAGCATCCAGCGGCGCATACTTCAGGTCGAACGTGCCGCGCTCCGACAAGGCGATCGCGAAGGCCGCATACACCTGCTGGTCGCGACCCGCCCCAAGCGTTTCGTCGCGACCGACAAGTGCCATCGCCACGAACGCCAGCGCGACGAGCAGTGCCAGGAGTTCGAACCGATTGGACCTCGTCCGTGGGCGGTCTCCCGACACCCGATACGCGAGGTAAATCCCCAAAGCTGCCACCCAGCCGAGCGCACCCATGTACGGCGGCCAAAACAGACTGCCAGCGGCGAGGAGCATCAATACCGGAGTGAGCAATCCGACACCCAGCGTCGCGGCCAGGACATGGGTTGCCAGCGACGACTTACGCAATCTCGCCGCGAGGCGTCCGCCGATCGTTACGCGTCCAGCAGCGTAGGCAAATGCGAAAATGCCTGTCGATAGTATCGAGGCGAGCAATCAGAACCTTGCAGAGTGCTTGGCAGACGTCGGATTGTCTCTGGTTCGGGCAGTCGCCGGCAACCATGCCGATCGCACGGCGCCCCCGGGAATTGAGACTGGCTTGCATCGTTTGATACTATTCACCCGTGACGATGTGCGGCTGTTGGCAGCGTGATCGTGCGTGTAGGATCGCCTGGCTTGGGGTGGCGGAAATAGCGTTAGCCAACAGAGTCTCCTGCAACCTGCTCATCGAGGATATACCGAGCATGCTCGCTCCTAACCTCGCCAGCGCCTGGCGCTATCGCCATTTCATTGCCTCGTCGATTCAGTCTGAATTTCGCTCGCGCTTCGTTCGGAGCAAACTCGGCGGGGCGTGGATGGTTATTCACCCACTGGCACAAGCGGCCATCTTCGCCCTGATCCTATCCGAAGTCATGGCGGCCAAGCTGCCGGGTTTGGCCGAGGACAAGTTCGCGTACGCGGCGTATCTGTTGTCGGGCATGCTCGCGTGGGCGCTGTTTTCCGAGATCGTGGGTCGATGTTTGACCGTCTTCATAGACAATGGCAACTTGCTCAAGAAGTTGATGTTTCCGCGAATCAACCTGCCGCTGATCGTCGCCGGCGTGGCATTGGCCAATAATCTGCTGCTGCTCATCGCGACGATTTTGGTTTTGGCGATTTTGGGGCACCCGCCAGGGATCTATCTTCTGTGGGTACCCGCGCTCATGCTGCTGACCCTGTCACTCGGCCTCGGCCTCGGGCTCGTGCTCGGGGTATTCAACGTATTTATTCGCGACGTTGGACAGATCGTACCCGTCGCACTGCAGTTGGCGTTCTGGTTTACTCCGATTGTTTACACGAGCGCCATTATTCCGACGCAGCTGCGTCCGATTCTCAAGATCAATCCGATGACCACAGTGGTTCAGAGTTTCCAGGATGTGCTGCTGTTCAACCGAACGCCGGACATCCTTAGCCTTGCATGGGTTTCGGTGAGTGCGCTGCTCGTTCTCGGAGCGGCATTGACGCTGTTTCGACGCGCCAGCAGCGACCTCGTGGACGCATTGTGAGTGCGGCACTGCTCAAAGCGTCGCATCTGGGAAAAGCGTTCCGCACTTATCGCTCCGAATGGCAGCGAACGCTTTCATGGTTCGGATCGACGAACGCGCCAGCGTATGATCACTGGGTGCTGCGTGACGTTTCCTTCTCGTTGAGCGCCGGGGAAGCGATCGGAGTTGTGGGGAAGAATGGCGCCGGCAAGAGCACCCTGCTCAAACTGGTTGCCGGCACCTTACGTCCGACTGAAGGTACGGTTGAAGTCGCGGGCCGCGTCGCCGCATTGCTGGAGCTCGGGTTGGGCTTTAATCCCGAATTCACCGGCAGACAAAATGCTTTGCACGCCGCCGGCTTGATGGGATACGAGCGGAGTGCTATCCAGGCGGCAATGGAGGAAATTGAGTTCCTTCGCGGATATCGGCGACTACTTCGACCAAGCCGTACGCACTTATCCGAGCGGGATGCAGGTGCGTGTCGCCTTCGCCGTCGCAACCACATTTAGGCCGGAGCGTTCTTCTTATGAGACGAAGCACTTGCGGTATGGGGACCCGCGCGTTTCAGCGCAAATGCTTCAGGCGAATCGAGTCGTTTCGGGGAGACGGGACGGCATTGTTGATCGTCCAGCCACGACACCGAAACGCTCAAAAAACTCTGTTCTCGCGCCGTTTTAATCTCCGGCGGGCGCGTGGAATCCGGCGGCCCCGCAAAAACTCGTTTGCGACGAATACGAACGCCAGTTGTTTGGCGGACGTGCTATTCGCGAACCAGCCGCCCCCTCGCAGACTTGGTGGCGACTGAGACCCAGTCTCTGGCAACCGCAGCTTGCGAAGTCGTGTACGGCAATGGTCAAGCGCAGATAGACTCGTGCTGGATCGGAAAACCGCGACGGCGAGCCGATCAACGTAGCCGCGAGCGGACAACCGCTGGTCTGGCGCTACAGGGTCAGGTTCAACCAGTCGATCGCGGACCCCGTGTTCGCAATGATGGTCAAGACCAAGGAAGGCGTCGCACTCTACGGCGTCGACTCGACTCAGCTTGACGGAACGCCGAGGACCTACACCGCCGGTGAAATCGCTGAAATCCGATTTGATCTGTCCAACTGTCTTGCGCCGGGCGTTTACTATTTCAATTGCGGCGTCCGCGCCTCACGCGTGGAGGAGCAGTGGAGCTTTTCTGAGCCGACGCATCGTGCCACGATCCTTCGTGTCGTGGAAAGCCCGAATCCGACGGTCAAGGAAGGCCTGTTGGACATGAGGGCGAGCTTGACGATAACGTCGGCGGCCAATGATTTAAGGGTAACTTGACGATGGCGGCGCCGATATTCATCCACTCGTTGTTTCGTACCGGAAGCACCTACCTGTTCCACGTGTTCCGTCGTTGCGTCGGCCACTACTGGTGCTATCAGGAGCCGCTGCACGAGGTGATTCGATATGCCGCGACCGCGCCGGAGCATCTACTCCAATTGAACGCCGAATCCGGCTCTCGACTCAGGCATCCGGTTTTGGAACGCCCTTACTTCTGGGAGTTCTTCCAGATTTAGGATGCGATAGTTCCAATCTTCACGAAGGAATTAAGTTACGACTGGTTCTTCATAAGGCGCCGACCACCCTTCGTTTCCCCGTGTTCCCGCATACCTGCAATGCCTGATGGACAATCCAAGAGGGACGCCCATCCTCGAATACTACAGCAGTTTCGGTCGCGCCGTTGGGCGTTTAACAGAGTCTTTGGCGGCACGCATATTCACCTTTGGCGCAATCCGTGGGACCAATGGTGGTCCTACCAGGTAGATGACTACTTCGAGGCCACCCTGCATCTGATCCTGCAAGCCACCGATTTGCCCCCTGTGCTGCAGAGCATAAAGAACAAGTATGGAATCGCCGACTTCCACAACCCCGACATTGACAAAGAAATTGCCCATGCGCTGGATCGTCGTCTGAATGCCCGGGAAAGCTACTCGATCTTCTACTCTCTGTGGCTGTATTCGTATATTGAATCGGACCGTTCCACCGGCATCGCGATCAACATCGACTCTCTGAGTTCATCACCGATCTACCGAGAACGCGTTTTAGAGGCATTGATGCGTGAAGGAATCACGGGTCTGGATTTTTCTGATTGCGCGATGGTTGTTCGGGAGTTTACATCTCCGCGAAACGTCATTTTTATCACGGAACTGGAGGGGGCCGTGCACGAATCGTTTCAGGGCCAACGGCTATTCACAGCAAGACCTCGATTCCGCACTCCAAGCACGCGCCGAGCACTTGCCTGTAGCGGAGCGGAAAGGCGCGAACGCAATGGATGGCTCGTCCACAACGAGGGGGATTATGCCGCACGCCAGATGAACCACACTGCCTGGGCGCAACGACAGGCCGATCATTTCGCAGCAGGCCCGGGACGCGCCTTGGAAGGATTTCAGCCCCCAATCGACAGCCTTGTTGACCGGCGCTCTCGAAAGACTGGACCAACGCGACGCGGAGATCCGCGTCATCGCGGAGCAGTTCACTGATGTAACCGCCCGGCTCGATCGAACGGAAAACGAACTGTCCAACGTGCTGGGGCACCTCCGGGTCCAGACGGCTGAAGGCGAGCACTTGGCGGGGGAGCTTTCGGTTTCGCGTCAGAACCTGGACAGCGTTTGAAGAGTTGCTGCAGTACGCTTCCGGTCTAGTCAAGGAACTGGAGACAAGAACAGCGCGTTGCATGGCACGATGGAAGGATTCCGTCTGGATTACTCCAGGTTGGAGCAAAGCCGATCGTGGCGCATGACGGCGCCGCTGCGTGACGCCAATCTCTTCGCGAAGCGGTGCTGGCGACGTCTGCGCGACGTTTCGTCCGCTGTTTCGTATTTCCCGCTGGCTGCTGCGACAAAAGCTGGTGAAGTTCGCGCTGCACCATGCCGATCGGCATCCCGATCAGAAATTACGACTGAAGGAGCTTGTCGGGGCTTATCCAAGTTTCGACAGGATGTGGCGCGCCCTGGCCTCGTCCGGCATAGACAACGGAGCGTCGAGACTGCCTGGCGTGGCGAGCGAAGCGGCGGCCTGGGAGCGCGGTGGGTTGAGAGAAGTCGCGACGACGTATACCCGTTTGCGCGACGACTGCATAAGGAGTTAGTGAGCGCTCGAGCGGCGGCCGATATGTTCCGGAGACACGGGTGTGCGCGAGCACGTGTGGCGTTGGAGGGAGTTATCGACTTGCAGGGTGCCCAAACCCCTGCCAGCGGAACGCGCCGGCGTCAGGCACTACTCCGCGGCCTTTGCCACGGCAATAGCCCGCCACGCCGGAGCGCACGACGTCTGGATCTGCCTGAGCGCGCTATTTCCACAGGACGATTGAGTCCTTGCGCGCGTCGTTTGAAGGCCTGATTCCGCAGGAGCGCATCGTGGTCTGGCAAACGTTGGCGCCAACGGCGGAGGCTGATGAGAGCAACCGAGGAAGTTCGCCCGTCGGCGAGACCATGCGCGAATCGTCCCTTGCCTCCCTGAAGCCGGATGTCGTTCACGTCTCCAACGTGTTCGAAGGCATGACTGACGACGGGCTCGTCTCGATCCACCGTTTTGATCGGACGGTTCCCACCTCGGTCACGCTTTACGATCTTATTCCGCTGGCGAACCCCGACCTCTATCTTGACCGCCCCACGATCAAGTCCTGGTATCAGCGCAAGTTGGACGGCCTGCCGCAGAGCGCAGATGTGGTTGGCGATTTCGGAGGCTTCACGGGAGGAAGGAATTAGCTATCTCGATCTTCCTGCCGACTGGGTGTTGAACGTCTCTGCGGCAGCAGACCCAAAGTTTCGTCCCGTCGCGCTTGACGAAGCGCGACGGCAATTGCTATTCGCGCGTTACGGGTCCTACGCGGCCGTTTGTGATGTATACGGCAGGTATCGATCGCCGAAAAAATATCCAAGCCTTGATCCGATCGTACGCGAGCTTGCCCCGGACAGTCAGAGCAGACCATCAGCTGGCAATCGTCTGTACGGCAAATCCCGAGCAAGTTGAGAACTCGGAGTGGATCGGCCTTCAATTCGGACTAGCGCAAGATGAACTGGTTGTCACCGGATTCGTGTCCGACGAAGATCTGGTCGACTCGTGCAGCTGTGCGACCTATTCGTATTCCCTTCGTGGCACGAAAGATTCGGGCTTCCCGCACTCGAGGCGATGAGTTGCGGCGCCGCAACGATTGCTGCCAATACTTCATCTCTGCCGGAAGTTATGGCCGTGGTGACGCGATGTTCGATCCACACGACGATCGCGCAATAACGCGCAAGCTGCACGAAGTTCTGACCGACGAACACTTTCGTCAGGAGTTGCGTCGACACGCGCTGATTCAGGCGACGAAGTTTTCGTGGAGCGAGACAGCCCGACGCGCGATCGAAGGGTTTGAAAGCTCGAACGCTACAATGCCGCTGCGAAGAAAGCTCGACTCTCGGTCCCGGGCGCGAAGCGGCCGACATTGGCGTACGTCTCGCCCTTGCCGCCGGAGCGATCCGGGATCGCCGACTACAGCGCGGAACTCTTACCCGAGCTCGCGCGTCACTACGACATCGATGTGATCGTTGATCAGCCCACGGTGGGCGATGCCTGGATTCGCGCCAACACCCGCATTCGCGACCCGGAATGGTTCGACGGGAACGCGCATCAATATGATCGCGTGCTCTATCACTTCGGGAACTCTGAGTTTCATCGATACATGTTGATTGCTCGATCGCCGCCCGGGCACCATCGTGTTGCACGACTTTTATCTTACCGGCGTGATCGGCGAAATGGACAGGGTTGGGATCGCGCCGGGGACCTGGCAGAAGGCGCTGTACGAGGCGCACGGGTACAGCGCCCTTGAAAGCTTGTGGAACGATCCGGATCCCGATGCTGTAGCTGGAAATATCCGGCCAATCTGGGGGTACTGCGGAAGGCGGACGGTGTGATTGTCCATTCCTCTTTCGCGCTGGAACTCGCGGACCGGTGGTATGGCCGCGGTTTCTCGGCGATTGGGCCAGGATTCCGCTGTTGCGGAAAGCTCCCGACATACCCGACCGTTCCGCCGCGCGCAAGCGCCTGCGACTTGCCGAGCGCGATTACATCGTCTGTGCGTTTGGCGTGATGGGACCGACAAAGCTCAACAATCGTCTCATCGAAACCTGGGGCGAACCCGGGTTGGCGGGCGACACGAATTCTCATCTGATTTTTGTGGGCGAAGAACACCGCGGTGGCTACGGCGCGGAATGCAGACGACAGGCGGCGCGCAACATCGCGGCTCGTCGCATTCATTTCGCGGGTTATTCGTCGCCGGAGGTCTATCGCGACTACTTTGCCGCGGCCGATGTGGCGGTGCAGCTTCGCACGCTGTCGCGCGGAGAGTCTTCCGCATCGCTGCTGGAGTGCATGGCTTATGGATTGCCAACGATCGCGAACGCCCTAGGATCCACCAAAGAACTCCCCCGGGACTGCTTGGTCCAGTTGGCGCCGGAGTTTGCCAACGCTGAACTGCTGGCGGCAATAGTTCAGCTGCGGAGGCGCCGAACCGCAGGACGGAACTCGGCCGGCGTGCCCGTGCGTATGTCGTTGCCGATCACGATCCGTGCACGGTCGCCGATGGTACTCCGCCGCCATCGAAAGATTTGCCGATACCGGCGCACCGACACGCGTAAGCGGAGCAATCAAAGAGGTTGCTACGGTGGAGCTTCCGAAGTCAACTGATTCCGACTGGCTCATGCTGGCTCAGCATCTCGCCCAAAATGAGCAGCAATCTCAACGCGGACCCCGACAGTGCTTCGTCGACATCTCCGAGCTCGTACGGCGAGATTGGCAGTCGGGCATTCAGCGCGTGGTGCGGAACGTGCTCCTGCTTGGTTGGACACCCCTCCCGAGGGCTTTCGGATAGAGCCCGTTTTCTGTGACGACTCGGGCATCTATCGATACGCGAGGCGATTCACCGCGGCGATGCTTCACTTTGACAAAGCTCTGCTGGCGAACGGGCCGATTGAAATGCGCAACGGCGACATCTTCCTGGCGCTCGATTTGTTCATTCAGCCGCGACCCGTTCGCAGGGGAGTGTATGAACAAATGCGGCAACTGGGCGTCCGCCTGTATTTCGTCGTCTACGATTTACTGCTAGTCCGGCATCCCGAGTTTTTCGAGAAGGAGGGCTCAAGGCTGATGCACGACTGCTGGTCACGCTGGCTGAACTTGCCGACGGCGCTGTCTGCATCTCTCGCGCAGTGGCCGACGAATTGAATGAGTGGCTCCTTCATAGCGACATCCGACGTGACCGTCCCTTGCACATCGGTTGGTTTCATCTCGGGGCGGACGCGGTTGACAATCGAGCGGTTCTGTCCCCCACACCTTCGCCGCAGCGTCTCACCGAAACAGCGCTAGCCCCGCAAACGTCCTGGTGGTGGGAACCATCGAACCACGAAAATGCCACGCGCAGGTTCTGTCGGCGTTCGAGCACCTCTGGCAACGCGGGTCCGACGCGACTCTCGTCATCGCTGGCAGGCAAGGTTGGATGGTCGACTCGCTGGCGAAACGCCTGCGCAATCACCCCGAGTTCGGTCGCAGGCTGGTGTGGCTCGATGCGGCCAGCGACGACGAACTAAAACAGGCCTACCTGCACGCAAGCGGCGTTCTCCTCGCTTCTCGCGGTGAGGGTTTGGCCTGCCGATCGTCGAAGCCGCGGCATTCAAACGGCCTCTCCTGCTTCGTGATCTTCCGGTTTTTCGCGAAATCGCAGGGAATAGCGCAACTTATTTTTCCGGCCTGTCGGCTGAGAGTCTGGCGGCTGCCCTCCACGCATGGCTGCTCGCCGTAGGCGATGGATCGGCGCCGGATTCCTCCCGTATTGCCCCATATACATGGCGGGAAAGCGCGGCCCGCCTGAAGGACGTTATTTTCGGAGGCAACTGGTATGCCGAATGGCACGGCATCGAGGCGGTCGCTACGGCGCAGACCGCATCGGCACTCGAGCATCCGCGAGGCGACTCCATGGCTGCAGAGCCAGCAAGTTGATCTCGAGCGCCGCATCATCAACACGCACCGCCATCGTCCACGACTGGCTAGACACCTGGGGCGGAGGCGAGAACGTCCTCGCCGAACTACTCCAGATCTACCCTCACGCCGACCTGTTCACGGTCGTCGACTTCTTCCCAGACGATTATCGTCGGCGTCTGAACGGTGCTCGAGCGCAAACGTCGTTCATTCAGCATCTTCCCTTCGCCCGCGGGCATTTCCGCAAGTATTTTCCGCTGATGCCGCGCGCCGTCGAAAGTTTCGACCTGTCGCGCTATGACCTGGTGATTTCAAGTTCGCATGCGGTCGCCAAAGGGGCTCGCACGAGCGCAAACCAGCTGCACATCTGCTTGTGCTACTCGCCGGCGCGCTATGCATGGGACCTTCGTGAGCAATACCTCGAACAAATGGGCCTCGACCGCGGTCCGATTGCGTGGCTTGCACGTAAACAACTCGAGCGGTTTCGTCGCTGGGACCTGCGCTCATCGGCCCGCGCAGATCGTTTCGTCGCCATTTCAGAAACGATTGCGCAGCGTATTCGAGCAAGCTATGGCCGCGAGGCGGAGGTCATCTATCCTCCGGTCGACGTCGCAGGACTGCTAGCAGTGGCGCAAAGACAGCGGCCGGCTCAACGCGAGTGCTTCTATCTCACGGTCTCGCGCCTCGTTCCCTACAAGCGCGTCGATCTGATCGTCGAAGCGTTCACAGCAATGCCGGAGCGGCAGTTGGTGGTCGCAGGCAGCGGGCCGGAGTTGGCAAGAATTACAAAGCGTGCGGGCTCCAACGTGCGCCTGCTGGGCCAGATCGACGACGCCCAACGCAATCATCTGCTCGCTACCGCGCGCGCATTCGTCTTCGCAGCCGAGGAGGATTTTGGCATCGCGCCGCTCGAAGCACAGGCCTGCGGGACGCCGGTCATCGCCTTCGGACGGGGCGGCAGCCTCGAGACGATCCGCGGCCTCGATGCGGCGCAGCCCACCGGCGTATTTTTCAGCGTCCAGAGCGCCCCCGCGATACGGGCAGCGGTCGAAGAATTCGAGCGGTCAGCCGCCAGGATAAGCGACGACGCGTGTCGGGAGAATGCCCAACGTTTCTCGGCCGATGTTTTCCGCGAACGATTTACAGCGTACGTAGATCAGCAAATGGTGGCATTCCGTAACGCTCGTCGCCTAGAATCATAGGATGCTGTCCGCTCCGCGCAATTTGCTCAAAAGCAACGCGACGACATTCGAACGTTTGTTGCGCGTAACCGACCCGATCCTGATCATCGCCGTCGGCTGCATTGCCTATCGCTGGTACCTCGGCAGCTTCGCTCTGCCGCCGAACTATTGGGTGGCCCTGATGGGCATGGCGCTGCTCAGCACGCTCGTTTTCCCTGCAGCCGATCTATACCGTCCGAAACGCGGTGCCAGTATCGCCGAAGATCTGCAAGCGCTGGCCTCTGGGTGGCTCATCATGGCGACGATCGGCGTGTTGATCACTTTCGCGACCAAGACCAGCGATACCTATTCGCGTGTATGGGTGGCATCGCTGATGATTGGCGGTTTGTTCGCCCACGCGTGGTTGCGCGTCTCGATGCGGCTGACGCTGCGCTGGCTTCGGCGCCGCGGCTACAATTTGCGGCACGTCGTCATCGTCGGCGCGGGCGAATTGGGGCGCGAAGTCGCAACCCGGCTGCGGGAAGCGCCATGGAGCGGCTATGCGCTGCGAGGGTTCTACGACGATGCGCCGGGGCTCGCGGGCTCGATGATCGATGGTCTTCCGGTCCTCGGCACTATTGACTCGCTTTACGCCGATATTGAAAAAGACGGAGTCGACCAGATCTGGATCGCGCTGCCGTTGCGCGACGAAGGGCGAATTCGCCAACTGTCGTCGGCGTTGCAGGACTATCCGGTGTTGTTGCGCTATATCCCCGACATCTTCGGGTTCGAGCTTCTGCGCCACAGCTTTTCGGAAATCGCGGGCATGCCGGTCATCAGTTTGACCGACTCGCCGATGGAGGGCGCATCGCGCGTGCTCAAAGCCACGGAGGATCTCGTGCTCGCTACGCTCTCGCTGATCGTCGCCGCGCCACTGTTGGTCATCATTGCCGTTGCCATAAAGCTTACGTCGGCCGGACCAGTGTTTTATCGTCAGGAGCGCGTCACCTGGAATGGCCGCCGCTTCGTCATGTTGAAATTCCGGTCGATGCCCGAAAACGCGGAAGCAGGCAGTGGGCCCGTCTGGCCAGGGCAAGCATCGCCTCGAAGCACGCGCCTTGGCGGCCTCTTGCGCCGCTACAGCCTGGACGAACTGCCGCAGTTGCTCAATGTGCTGGTCGGTGACATGTCACTGGTCGGTCCGCGGCCTGAGCGTCCCGAATTCGTCGAGCAATTCCGCAAGGACGTTCCCGGATACATGCAAAAGCACCTGGTGAAGGCCGGCATGACCGGGTGGGCGCAAGTGCATGACCTGCGCGGGAGCAGCGATCTCGCGACGCGGATACAATACGACTTGTACTACATCGACAATTGGTCGCTGTGGTTGGATTTTCGTATCCTGACGATGACTGTCTCGCACGTCTTTAGCAGCGTCAACGCCCGCTGAGCGCACGCTGATTCGGCATTGATTCCTACACCGATAGCGCCCGCGCTGCCAACCGCAGGCGCACCAATGCCAGCGCCCGAGCTTTTGCCTCCGCCGCCGCCACGCGTCTGGCTCGTTGCGGGCGTGCTCCTGATACTCAGCCTGATTCTGTGCATCCTCGGCTACCTCGCGGTCTCAGTTCCTGGAAACTGGTTTAGCGGCGCGCGCACGCTCAGCTGGACGGGCGGCGAGTTGAGCGTAACGCGCGGGTCGGCGCAAGCAACGAGTGATGGTCTTCTGCTGGCCGCACCCGACGCGGGCAATACCGCGGTCATCTCGATCGGAACGTCATTTCGATCGAGCCGGTATCCGGTGTTCGTCTGGGATGTATCCGGCGTTCCCGCGGGCATCGAGTTGGGGTTGGTCTGGCGTAACGAATACGCGCCTGGACGGACGTTCACGCGACCGCTGACGGTGGAAGCGGGGCATGTCGTCCCGATCGCCATGGGAGGAGATCCCAATTGGATCGGCACGATCAGCGGCGTCGCGCTGGTGTCGCTCGGGGGATTCGCGCAACCCATGCTTGTTCGCGGAGCTTCCGCGCGACCGATGACGGCGGCGCAGATCTTGAAAGACCGGCTCGGCGAATGGTTCGCGCTCGAGCACTGGACCGGGGCGTCGATCAACACCCGTATAGGTGGCGGCGATATCCAGGATCTGCCCTTGCCCTTCTTCGTCGCCGCCGTCGTCGGTCTGGCGTCGGCCCTGTATTGGCTACTTGCCCGCTGGCGGCCGCACAGCGTCGGTGCGATCCGCGCGAGCGTCATCGCCACGCTGATCCTCGCCGGATGGTTCGTGCTGGACGCGCAATGGGAATGGAACCTGGTGCGACAGATGCGCATCACCTACGAACAATACGCAGGCAAGTCGTGGGAAGAGCGGCACATGGCAGCCGAGGATGGCGATCTGTTCGAGTTCATCCAGCATGTTCGAGCGAAGTTGCCGTCGCCGCCTGCGCGGGTGTTCATGCTTGCCGACGTGCACTACCTTCGTGACCGCGGCGCTTACCATCTGTACCCGTACAACGTCTATTTCGAACCACTGCGTAACACAGCGCCCACGCCCGCCATGCTCCATCCGGGCGATTACGTCGTCGCTTATCAACGCAAGGGAGTGCAGTTCGACGCGGCGCGTCACCTGCTGCGGCTGGACGCCGGCCAGCCCGTCGCCGCTGAAGTCGTCCTGGTCGAACACGGGTCGGCTCTGTTCAGGATCCGCCCATGAGATACCTGACACTTGCCTTGGGTCAGGCCTTGCCATGGGTCTTGGGATGGTCGTTGCTGGCTGCTGTGGATTGGCCGCGCGGCAGCGGCCCAAGCGGCGGCCCAAGCAACCACTTGAGCGATGGCCGTGCCGCGCTGCGCCTGGGTTTTGCCTACGTCATCGGCGTCTTCTTGCTGACCTTATGGATGCGTCTATTGAGCCTCGTCGGCATACGGTTCGGGTGGCTGTCGATCGGCTTGCCGCTGGTTCTCGCCGCGATCGCGCTTTCTGCATTCGCCGCGCGCAGACAACGATTTGCCTTGCCCGATGCTGCAGCGACGTTGCGCGCGCTGTTTCAGCCGACGCTCACCGATTGGCGTCGCGTGCTGTGGCTAGGCTTGGTAGCGTGGCTGGTGCTGCGCGTCGCGCTGCTCGCCGCCGCTGTCGCCTGGCAGCCGCTCTACCCGTGGGATGCGTGGGCGCAATGGGCGACCAAGGCGCGCGTATGGTACGAGCTGGGGCGCATCGCACCCTTCGTCCCGGCCGACGCATGGCTCGGCGGCGCCAGCACGGGCGGTGCATATTTCGACGCCGCGCCCAACTATCCGGCGACGATGCCGCTACTTCAGGTCTGGGGCTGCATCGCTTTGGGCCAGTGGGATGATGCGGCAATGAACTGGCCTTGGCTGCTGTTGTTGCTCTCGCTGGTCCTGGGTGTGTATGGGGCGCTGCGAGGTGAAGGCATCGCCCCTTTGCTCGCGCTATGCGGAGCGTACGCCATCGCATCGCTGCCTTTGCTCGACACGCACGTCGCACTCGCCGGTTACGCAGATCTGCCGATGGCCACGACGTTCACGCTGGCGGCGCTCGCCGTCTATCGCTGGGCGATGCGACGCGATCCGGTCGATGCCGCGCTGGCCATCGCCTTGGCCATCTGCTGTCCGCTGATAAAAACACCCGGCTACGTCTGGGCCCTGCTGCTGCTTCCCTCCGTCATTGTCGCGCTGATGCCTCAGCGCGGCCTGAAGCTTGTCTGTGTCATTTTCGCGCTGGCGTTGTTCGCGTTGCTGGCGCTGGCGCGCAGCGACGTCACATTGCTCGGCTATCACCTGCAACTCGATTTCAACCCGCAGTGGCAAGCGTTGGGAAGCGCGTACTTCCTGTCCTCCAGCTGGAACCTTCTCTGGTACGGCGCGGTGGCCGCTGCCGTTTTCGGCGCGCGTCGATTGCGGACGCCGAGGGTCGCGCCGCTCGCCGTCATCGTCGCTGCGGGGCTCGGATTTCTTCTGTTTGTCTCGTGGTTCACCAACGCGTCGGCCTGGCTCGCTGAACAGACAACCCTCAATCGCGCGAGTCTTCATCTCGCGCCGCTGGTGGTGGTCTTGGCCATCATCGTCTGGCGCGAGGTCATGCTTGCTCCATCCTCCGCGGTGCCGTCGTCCGCGGCGGCGTTGCCCAACGAGACTGCGTCACCGGTAGCAGCGCAGGCCGGATAAACTCGGCGCATGATTGAACTGCCGGACGTAACGCTTTGCTGCATTGATACGGCCAATCACGCGCTGGCGGTACGCGCACTGCGACGATCGACATCGGCGATTCGTTTCGGCCGCGTGCTGCTGCTCACCGACCGCAACCTGGTCGAGCCAGGCATAGAAATTCGCAGGATCGAAACGTTGTCGTCGCGTACCGCGATATTCTCAACTGGTACTTAAATCCCTGCTGGAATACATCGATACGCGGCACGTGCTGCTCGTCCAATGGGATGGCTACGTTGTCAACCCGGAGGCCTGGCGCGCCGAATTCACCGATTGCGACTACCTCGGCGCGAAATGGTTTTGGGAGCCTGAGGGCAAGCGTGTCGGCAACGGCGGCTTTTCGCTCCGCTCGCGCAAGCTCCTGCAAGCGCTGCAGGACGCTCGCATCGAGCTTGCGAGCGACCAGGATCCTCAGGCCGGCGCGTTGTCCGAGGCGGAAGCGGTCGAAGACGCGACGATATGCCGCGTCTTCCGGCCGTTGCTCGAACGGGATCATGGCATTCGCTTCGGCTCTGAAGCGATGGCCGACGCCTTCGCTTTCGAAGCTGCGTATCCGGTCGGCCAGCCATTCGGCTTTCACGGTTTGTTCAATTTTTGTCGTGTCGTTCCGCCCGATGAACTCGCCTCGCTCGTTGCGTACTTCACGCCGGCTATCGCGCGTTCCCCACAGCTGCTGCAGTTGGGCCGCAACTGCATGGCGATGGGTCAATGGGCTGCGGCGAAGGCGATCTTCCTCCGCATCGTCGAAGAAACGCCGGACCACGCGGAGGCGCGCGCCGCGATCGAGAATGCGACCGCCCAAGCCGCCGCCGCACCAGCCGCAGGTCGCAACGACCCATGCCCCTGCGGCAGTGGCAAGCGATTCAAGAATTGTCACGGCGCGATCAGCGACACGGCGTTCACACCCGCTGCCGCTCCATCCGCTCGTGCGGCCCCCGCTGCGCGGCCATCCGTCGACGAGCGCATTCAGCAAGCATTGGCCTTGCACCAACGCGGTGACGTCGCAGGTGCCGAGAAGCGCTATCGCGATGCGCTTGTCGAGGCGCCAGACCACCCGCTCGCACAGCACTTTCTCGGAGTCATCCATTACCAGCGCAAGCAGCTTGACCTGGCCCTGCCGCTACTTGAGCGTTCGGTCGCTGCGGTGCCGAACGAACCCGAATTTCACAACAATCTTGGCCTGGCGCGGGCCGCGGCCGATCGGGAGAGCGACGCTGTCGCGGCTTATCGCGCCGCGCTAGATCTCAAGCCGGACCATGCGACGGCATGGAACAATCTGGGCCTGGCGCTGCAATCGGTCAATGACGTCGAAGGCGCCATCGAAGCATTTCGCCGCGCCATCGCCGTGCGACCTGATTTTGCACACGCGCACTGGAACCTGTCCCTCGCACTATTGCTCGATGGACAATTTGCCGAAGGCTGGCGCGAGTACGACAGCCGGCTCATCCTGTCGGAACTGGGTAAGGGAGCCTCGTTCGCGGGCCCTGAGTGGGACGGACGCCTGCCGGACGGGAAGACGCTGTTGCTGCATACCGAGCAAGGCCTCGGTGATGCACTACAGTTCGCCCGCTACGTCCCACTGCTGGCGCAACTCGGCGCCCGTTGCGTCGTCCATTGTTCCCTCGCGCTAAAGCCTTTGCTCGCGACGCTGCCGGGCGTGGCTCAAGTCATTGCGGCAGGCGACGCGCTCCCTCCGTATGACGCGCAACTCCCGCTCCTGTCCTTGCCGCGACTGTTCAATACATCGATCGACACGATTCCGTCTGACGTGCCCTATATCTCGGTCGCCGCCGCTGCGCGCGCAACAGCGCGACGATCGCTCGGAACTGCGCGGTCCCGAACTCAAAATCGGCATCGCGTGGGCAGGTAGCAAAGCCCACAGCAATGACCGTAACCGGTCTTGCTCGCTGACGACGCTCGCTCCCCTGTTCGATGTTCCCGGTGTTGCGTGGTACTCGCTGCAACAGGGTGACGGCGCTAGCGAGCTGCGCGCGTTACCGAGTCAGGCACAAGTAACGCCACTCGCTTCCGACGCGACACTGGAGCAAACCGCCGCGCTTGTCGCCGAGCTCGACCTCGTCATCTCGGTCGATACCAGCATCGCTCATCTTGCGGGAGCGCTGGCGCGTCCCACTTGGATATTGTTGCCATTTGCGCCTGACTGGCGATGGATGCTCGGTCGCGACGATAGTCCGTGGTATCCGACCGTCCGCCTGTTCAGGCAACCGACGCTGCGCGATTGGGGTTCGGTGGTTGCGACCGTGCAAGTCGCACTCAGGGCAATGGCCGAAACGCGTTCGGTTGGCGAACGCCTGGATCGCGGACACAGCGACGCCGGTCAACGATGAGCGTCGCGCCGGCATCTCGAAACGCGCCGTGCCCGTGCGGGAGCGGCGAGCGTTACAAGGATTGCCACGGAGCGCTGAGCCAAGCGGGAGCCGGCGGTCGCTAACGCGAATGGACCGTCGCTGGCGCGCGCGCAGCGTGAGATCACCGTGGATGCCGACGCCGCCGTGAAGACATGCCGCCAACTGCTCGCGGATCCCTCGATCGATGCCGCGACCGCCGTTGCCGCGTACAACCTTCTCGGCTCAGCTTCTGCGGGCAACTGATCCTGCCGAGTCCCTTTTCGCTTGGCAGCAAGCGCTGGCACTCGATGCGAAAGACGCGGAGGCTAACTTCCACCTTGGCAACCTCGAGCGCGAAGCCGGCAAGCCGGAGCAGGCGATCGAATACTATAACCACGCGCTGAAACGCGTCCCCGGAAACGCTGGCGTGCTCAACAATCTTGGTCTCGCGCTCGAGGCCTCGGGCGATCGGGGCGGCGCCGAACGCTGCTATCGGGAAGTGTTAGTCTGTCGCTCCGCAGCACAGCGATGCGCTCGCCAACCTGGCCAATCTCGAGTTGTCGCTCGAGCGCTACGCCGATTCGGCCATCACCTTCGATCGACTCTTCGCCATCGTGCCCAGCGTTCCCGCCGCTGTCTGGGCGCAACGCGCGATGGCGCAGAAGCATAGCGGCGACATGCGTGGAGCCCAGGCGAGCCTGTACAAGGCGGCCCGGCTCGCGCCCGACAATATCGACGTGCAGCTCAACCTAGCAAGCGCGTGCTTGGAGGAGAAACAATGGGCGGCGGTCGAACCTGCCGTTGTTGCGCGCACTCGAACTCGATGCGGGCAACCTCTACGGGCTCTCGATGCTCGCCCATGCGCGGCAACATCGCTGTCGCTGGATTGGGCTCGACACGTTGTTTGCCGACATCAATCGTACATTGGAAGCCGACGACGGCGAAGGCGCGCGCCATCCCGCCAATCCTTTTCCAATTCTGGCGATGCCAACGTCGCCGTTGGCGCAGTTGAACGCGAGCAAGGGTTGGGCGCGCGGTATCGCGCAATCGCCGCGTCCGGTCAGGCCCCGGCTGGAATCGACCAGCGACCGTCTACGAGTTGCTTTCGTTTCGTCGGACTTTCGAGACCATGCGATGGCGCACCTGTCGATGGAATACTGGGAACGCATCGACCGCGATCGATTCGAAACCTTCGCCTACGGGCTTTCCCGCGCCAACACCGGGAAGTACGGCACACGCATCGCGCGGGCTTTCGATGTAAGCGTCGATGTCAGCGCGGAAAACGCCACTGCAATCGCGCAACGGATCAGAGCCGATCGGATAGCCGTGCTGATCGACCTCAACGGCTATACGACCCACGCGCGCGAGCGTATTTTTGCTTTAAGGCCGGCGCCCGTCCAGGTCAACATGATCGGTTTCCCAGGAACGCTGGGTGCGGATTGGTACGATTACATCCTGGTTGACCATTTCGGCGCTCCCGAAGCGATGCAAGGCAACTATACGGAACGTCTGCTGCACATGCCGAATGCCTCGTTCCCCAGCGATACATCGCGAGCACCCAAAGCACCCGCGCCAAGTCGGGCCGAATGCGGGCTACCCGAAGATGCGTTCGTATTCTGCTGCTTCAACCGCGTGTACAAGATCCTGCCTGCCGTATTTGCCATCTGGATGCGCCTGCTCAAGGCCGTCCCGGGCAGCGTCCTCTGGCTGATGGAAGACCTTGACGAAGCCGCACAAAATCTGCGCAACGAAGCGAGTGCCGCGGGCGTCGATCCAGCCCGGTTGATATTTGCGCAATATGCCCAGGTAGAAGAGCACGTTGCCCGTCACGCGGTTGCCGACCTGTTTCTCGACTCCTACCCCTATGGCGCGCACACGACGACCAACGACGCCTTGCTTGCGGGGCTTCCAGTCGTCACCTGCGCGGGAGAGACGCT
Source organism: uncultured beta proteobacterium (assembly GCA_963749795.1). Lineage (GTDB taxonomy): Bacteria > Pseudomonadota > Gammaproteobacteria > Burkholderiales > Casimicrobiaceae > PALSA-1003. The sequence goes on along the minus strand of CAVVOR010000009.1, from coordinate 285,920 downwards.
GGTCACACGCCTGGCCGGCAGCCAATTGCGGGCGATCGGCCTGTCCGACATGGTGACCTTCAGCTTTTCCGACTATGAAGCTCTCGCGCTGCGCCTCGCGCTCGACCGCGAGGCGCTGGCAAGCGTTCGTGCGCGTATCGCGGCGAACCGAAGCACCTGGCCGCTATTCGACATGGCGCGCTACACGCGCGACTTCGAACAATTGTTGCTGACTGCATGGGGACAGCGTGAACAACTCGATCGCTGACCCATCTGCCGGCGCGATCGTTGCGCCGCAATCGCGCAACGCCCCGTGTCCCTGCGGAAGCGGCAGGCGCTACAAGGATTGTCACGGTGCCCTTCCGGCCGTCACCGGCGGTGGCGCGGTGGCGCCGGATGCGACGACCGCCGACGAGGTCTGGCGCGAGGCGCAGGCCGCCCTCGCCCAAGGCCGTCCCGAGCTTGCCGTTGCCGGCGTTGAACGGGCACTGGCGCAACAGCCGCAACGTCCCGACCTCTCGCTGGTGCGAGCCCGCATCGCACTCGCCCTCAACGACAACTCGACTGTCGCGGCGCTTTGCCGCGAGCTGCTCGCACGTTCGTCGGACCCCTCTTCCGCCGATCTGTCCATCTTCGTCGCGGCCGACAACCTTCTCGGCGAAGCGCTGCGCAGCAGCGACCTCGTTGCTGCCGAATGCGCCTGGCGTCACGCGCTGTTCCTCGACCCGGACGACGCCGAAGCAAATTTTCATCTCGGCAACCTTGATCGCGAGCGCGGCGAGCCCGACAAGGCGTCGCCTTCTACAACAAAGCGCTGCTGCGCGCTCCCGCACACGCCGGCCTGCTCAACAACCTCGGCCTCGCCCTCGAGGCGACCGGCCAATTCGACCAAGCCGAAGCCGCCTATCGCCAAGCGCTCGCCGTCGAGTCTCTTCACCCAGACGCCCTCGCCAATTTGGGTAATGTTCTCTACGAACGCGAACGCTATAGCGAATCCGCGCAGACCTACGAGCGCGCGTTCACATTGCGGCAAACGTTCCCGACGCCGATCTGGGTGCGCCGTGCCATCGCGCAGGTGCATGCACGTGACTTCGTCGGCGCCGCCGCGAGCTTCGCCGAAGCCGCGCGTCTGGACCCCGACGATCTGCAGATCCAGATCAGCTTGTTGACGCAGCAGATGAACCTGGGCCTCTACGCCGAGGCGGAGCCGGCCCTGTTGCGAACGCTTGAACTTGACCCCGGCAACCCCTACGCGCTGTCGATGCTCGTACACTCCCGCCAGCATCGCTGCATCTGGCGCGGAATGGACTCATTGTTCGACCAGATCAACCATGCGCTCGACAACGAACCGCGAGCGGACGAACGCTACGCCGTCAACCCCTTTCCGCTGCTGGGCGTGCCAAGCACGCCGCGAGCACAGCTGCGCGCCAGTCAGCGGTGGGCGGCGTCGCTCAGGGCGCCTGTTGCGACGGCGCCTCGCGCCAGGGCGCCGCAGGGCAAGCGGCTGCGCATCGGTTTCGTGTCGGCGGATTTCCGTGAACACCCGATGGCGTATCTGTCGATGGAGTATTGGGAACGTATCGACCGTGATCGCTTCGACGTCTACGCCTACGGTCTCCAGCCGACCGATACCGGTCCCATCGGTCAACGAATCAGCAACGCTTTCGAGCACTTTCATGACGTCAGCCAGCTGCCGTCATCCGAGATCGCACAGCGTGTCCGCGGCGACAACATCGCGATCCTCCTCGACCTTAACGGCTATACGGCGCACGGCGACAACAGGCTTTTTGCGATGCGACCCGCGCCGGTGCAGGTCAACGTCATCGGTTTTCCTGGAACGCTCGGAATCGATTGGTACGACTACATCATGGTCGACCCTTTCGGCGCGCCGGAGGCGATGCAAGCGTTCTATACCGAACGCTTGTGGCAGTTGCCCAATTCGTCGTATCCGAGCGATACGACGCGCACACCGAGCGGCCCCCCGCCCAGTCGCGCCCAATGCGGCCTGCCGGAGGACGCGTTCGTGTTCTGCTGCTTCAACAAGTCGTTCAAGATTCTTCCGGACATGTTCGCGCTGTGGATGCGCCTGCTCGCCGCAGTGCCCGACTCCGTGCTCTGGTTGCTGGGCAGCAGCGACGAAGCCGTGGGCAACCTGCAGCGCGAGGCGAGCAACGCAGGCATCGATCCCACGCGCCTGCTATTCGCCCCCAAGGTACCGCAGGGACAGCATCTGGCGCGTCACGCGGCAGCGGACCTCTTCCTCGACTCCTATCCGTACGGCGCGCATACCACCACCAACGACGCGCTGCTCGCAGGGCTGCCGGTCATCACTCTCGCCGGAGAGACGCTGGTGACTCGCCTCGCTGGAAGCCAGCTGCACGCGATCGGCCTGCCCGACCTCGTGACAACGAGTTTCGCAGACTATGAAGCGCTGGCGCTGCGACTCGCGCGCAATCGTGCCTCGCTGGCCCTCATTCGCGCGAGGCTCGCCGCAAATCGCCAGACGTATCCACTATTCGACATGGCGCGCTACACGCGCGATTTCGAGGACGGTCTGACGCAGCTGTGGCGGAGCTACAACGAGACGATGTCGTCGGCCTGAAGCAGGCGTTGCAGGCGCTCGATCGGCTCCGAGTCGTCAAACAGTCGTCGATGGCCGGCGAGTATGCGGGCGCTGAGATCGCGTCTCCACGCCGGCTCGCCAGCGAGGCGCAAGGCGATGGCCAGATAGTCGCGCTGATCGCGCGCAATAAGTTCAGGCACTCCGAGCAACGACAGCATGCCTGCACTCTGCCGGCCACGCATATAGGGCCCCGGTAGCGTAACCACCGGCAAGCCGCAGGCGAGCGCATCGAGGCTGGTGTTACCTCCTGACCAATGCAGCGTGTCGACCATCGCATCGCAAGCCAGATTGACCCGCAGATAGTCCTCGTGTGCGACCTGAGGCAGCAAACGTGTCCGTTCGCGGATCGCTATCCCGCTGGCGTCCAATGTCTTTGAAAGTCGTCGCATGAAGCGATCGATTGGTGCCGGATGACGGCCACCGAAGAAAACCAGCATCGCTTCCGGGTTCGCCAGCAGGAGTCGTGCGAACAAATCGTCGTTGTCGGGATGAATTTTCCACAGGGATTGCGGGCAAAGCAGCAGGAACTTGTCGTCGGGAAGCGAGAACTGTGCGCGTGTCCCCGGCGCCGGAATCGCCGGCTTCTCGTAGCGCGTACCGAGACCCGGGAGCATCACCAACGGTTCGCTGTAGTGCGCCTGCGCGCCTTCGGGTTCCATCGCCTCGCAGCTCAGATACGCGTCAATCGTGCCGTGACCCGTCGTGACCGGATGGCCCCACGCCGAGTACTGTCGCGGCGCCAGCCGCAACGCCGCGAGCGCGAACGATGTTACGTCCATGCCAAGTTCGGTGTAGACCAGCACGTCGAGGTTGTCGGCTCGAATCGCTGGCGCGACGATTGATGGCCGCCCCTGGCTGCCCCCGTAGGTTCGAAAATGGTCGGCTCTCGCTGCAATCGCGGTCGCAACCTCGTCCATCCCGGGCCAGAGGTGATAGACGAAGACTTCGAATCGGTCGCGGTCGAGGTCCGTTATCCAGCTCTTGAAATAGCGGCCGCAGGTTCCGGTATGGAAGAACGCGGAAGCGAACCCGATGCGTATCCGCCGGCCCGCGAGCGACCGCTGCTCAATCGGCTTGCGCCAATGCGGAGCGACAGCGTCGATGGCATTGGCGACAATGGCCGCGTATCGCTGCTGCAGCTTGCGGTCGTCTTGTCCCTGATAAGCCAGAAAAAAATTGGTCCAGCGACAACCTTCGAGTACCTGTGCATCAGGCAACTTTTGCGCGCGCACGCTGGCGACCAGTTCTTCCTCCAGCACGCTCAATCCTTCGTCGAAGCCATCGCGCGTAGCCTGAACGTCGTCGGCGTTCTGGTAAATCATCGGCAGTGTCAGATGCAGTGCCAGCAGGCTGCGAAGGTCGGTGGCATCAAGCGCACGGGCCCGGGCAAAGGCCTCGTGCGCGCGTTCGAGATCGCCGCGCTCGCTTAAGACCAGTCCGAGGAAGAACCACTCGGGGCCGCTCTCCTCGGGCGCCGCATTGATCGCCTGCAAATAGAATTGCACCGCTTCGTCGAGCGCGCCGCGAAGACGCAGCACGCCGGCGAGCAACACCAATAGCGGACGAAAGGGTTTCTGCCCGGCGTCGGCGTTGCGTTTCACCGCCGCGCGCAATGTCGTCTCGGCAAGCTCCGCCTCGCCCAAGTCCCGCTGTATGCCTCCGAGGTTGGCCGCCGCGAGCCAGTAGTCCGGCTTGAGTTCGATCGCGCGTCCGAACGAGAACTGGGCTTCGGCGAGCAGCCCCAACGTGCGTTGCGCGTTGCCGAGATTGTTCCATGCGCGCGCATGCGTCGGTTGCAGTCGCACCGTCTCGGCGAACGCGGCGGCCGCGCCCGCGGTATCGCCGCTTTCGCCCAGAAGGATGCCCAGATAATGGACGGCCTGGACAAACTGCGGATTGAGTTCCAGCGCATGCCTGATGCTCGCAAGTGCGCTCACCTTGTCGCCGTGCCGTTCCAGCAATTCGCCGCGTACGTAGTGGGCAACGGCGTCCTCTGGCACGCGCTGAATTGCGGCTTCGGCGTGCTCGATCGCTGCGGCGAGCTGCTGTGCGCGGTCGCAGCACGTTGCGAGGACCAGATGCGCGGCTGCGTAGTCGGCATCGCGCGGAACAGCGGCGAGGATGCCTTCGGCTTCGCGCTTCGCGGCGGCCAAGTCTCCGGAGGACAGCAAGCGCTGCGCGCGGGTCACCGCAGCTCCCGTGTTCCGTTCTTCAGCCATCGGCGTGTCCTGTCGGCAGGGCTGGCGTGCGAAGCCGTAACGCATCCACGTACGCGGCTTCGAGATTGCGGGTGTGTGCGTCCATGTCCGTCAGTGCCGATTGTCGCAGACCGGCATGGATCGCCTCCCTGACCTTGGCCATGAACGCCGCATCGGTCGCGAGGCGCACAGCGATCGCCACGTACTCGCTGCCGCTTTGCGCAACGGTGTCGGTGACACCGAGATTGGCGAGAATGCTGTACGAGGTACGCTCGCCATGCCGCTTGCCGCAAAGCGTGACCACCGGCACCCCCATATCGAGCGATTCCAGCGTCCCGTTGACTCCGCCATAGGGCATCGTATCAAGCGTGAAGTCGACGACGTGATAGCGCGCCTGATTGTCGCCATCGTCGGTACCCGCCGGCAACACGATCATGCGTTCCGCCGAAATGGCCACGCTTGCAAATAGCCGCCGATAGACGTCGACCAGTTGTGGCGAGAGAGGAGAAATCGCGAGCACCGCCTGCGGAACGCGCTCCAGCACTTCCCGCCAGAGCGATAAGCATCGGCGAGAGAGTTTGATCGGGTTCGACAAACGCGCCCACGACCACCGCGTCTGCGGCGATCCCCAGACTCTGACGATGGTAGCGATGGGCGTTCGGAGGTGCTACGTGCCGATACGGGTACGCACAGCCGCGCATAATCAGCAGTTCTTCGTCCTGATGAGCCTCATTCTCGGGCAGGTCCGCAAAAGCGTCGGTCAGCTTGAAATCGATCGTCGACAAGCCAACCGAGCCTGCGCTCGCGACGTGGGTGAGCTGCACGCGCGCCGGCTTCAATGCCAGGATGCCGGGCATTGCACCCCGGGTGTGCGTGGACAAATCGACCAGCAGGTCGATGTCATCAAGGGCGATCCGGGCGGCCGCCTCGCGCTCTGACTTGCCCGCCAGCGACTCGAAATGATCGCCCAGCACGCGAAAGCGCTCTGTCCAGTCATCGTTCGATTGGGAGAGCGAATAGAAAAACAGTTCGAAGCGTTCCCTGTCGTGCCGACTCACGGCTTGCCACATCATCTTGCCCATGACGTGGTTGCGCAGATCGCCGGAAACGTAGCCGATTCGTATCCTGCCCGGTTTGCGCGATGGCGACGCGGCGAGCGGTGCGCCGTAGACACGCGGCGCGACTGCGCGATAGGCGCGATAGAGACCCAGCATGTCGCGCGGGTCGACGTCGAAATAGAGCTCGAGGTGAAGCAGCGACTCCAGGCAATCGGCCAGTTCGGTTTCGCTGGCCGGGACGAATTCGTCACGGCGCAGGCGCTCGAGATAGTGATCCACTCCGCTGAGGTCGCCCATGTACTGCCGTGCCTGCAGCGCCTGTACTGCAAGCGAAAGGGCGTTCGGGCAATGGGCTTCGAAACGGCGAAACGCCTGCAGCCATTCTTCGAACCGGCTTGCTTCCAGCAAGGTCTCGCAAAGTGCGTGGTGCGCTTGCACGTGTTTTGGGCTTCGTGCCAGCACCTGTGCAAACGCGGCAATCGCTGCGTCGACCCGTCCTTGGTCGCGGAAGATAACGCCGATGTTGTACTCGGCCGCGGTCATGACGGGATCCAGCACCAGCGCGCGTTGATAGGCACGCAGGGCGCCTGCATTTCGCTTGAGGGTCTGCAGCGCGACGCCGTGGTTGTAATGCGTCTCTGCGTCAGCCGGAGCGAGCGAGAGTGCACGTTCGAACGCATCGCGGGCATTCGCGCCTTGGTCCTTGGCGAGTTCCGCGAGCCCGAGCGCGCGCCACAGCGCCGGCTCGTCGGGCGTCAGCGCCAAGCCCTCGCGGCAGTAACTGATCGCGGCACCGGGGGCGTCTGCCGTCCGCAATACGTCGGCCAGCGCGACGCGCGCGTCGATGTAAGAAGGGGCGGCGCTGATCGAGGCGGCGAGTTCCCTTACCGCCGCATATGTTTCGCCGCGGTCACGGTGGATGATGCCCAGCAAGTAGTGGGCGCCGGCGGAAGAAGGCTGGGTATCGAGGACCGCGCGATACGCGTCGGAAGCGGCGTCAATGTCGCCTGCCTGATGGGCGCTCACCGCTCGCCGCCAAGCTTGTGCCATTTCAGAGGGAGACAACGCGGCGCTGTCGACAAACCAGGGCTCGTCGATCAGCGCGCCGAGCATCGCGGCCTCGATCGTGCGTCGGTACGCGGCAAGACCTCGCTCTCGCCGCTGGCAGGCGCCGGTAGCTGATGCGTGACCAAGGGCGCGACGTGCGCGGCAAACAATGCTGCAGGTGTCCAAACGGTGCGCGCCGGCCGCTGCGCAAGTAAGGCGGCGCTTGTGGCTGCCATCCCCGCCAAATCGACGAGGGCGTCGAGATCGGCGTCGGCAAGCATTTGCGCGACCGCGCGATCGGGGCTTGGTCCCAGATGTGTTGTCGTGAACCCGCTCGAATCACCGGTTGCCACGGCACGCGCGTCTTCGCGCCGGCCGACGGTGTAGACCGATGCGACGATGCGATCCGGTGAGTGCGTTGCGGCCACGTCGGCCACGAACCGAGCGGCGTCGACGATCACCGCGCCGATCTTCAACGGGCGGTCGAGGTCGATCAAATAGGCAATGCGCAACGACGCACCTGCAAGCCGTCGTGGCCAGAGCAACGGGATCTTCGGCGCATGCAGAGCCGCGCAGCGTTGCGCGTATTGGGTCGCCCACGCTGTCGCCCACGATCGGGGCAACGAAGACGCAGCGCGGTCCGTTTCAGCATCAGCCTGCCGCCCGGCAACGATAGCGAGACGACGCAGCGCTTCGGGATCGTCGATTGCACTGGTCGCGCCCTCTTCCGCGGCGCGGGCAAGCCAGGACAGCGCGCGCGCGTCCGCGCCTTCCGACAATGCGTGTTCCGCGAGTAGCGCCAGCAGCAGCGGCGGCAGCTCAGCGTCCTGGATGGTTTCGATCTCGGCAAGAAGCCCGGTTCTTTCAGTCGATGCCGGCGCGGCGGCGAGGAGGCGTGCCAGGTCGTGCATTGCAGCGTCGATGGTTTTGTCGCCGACGGCGCCGAGGAATAATGCGCCAAAATCGGCATAGACGGTCGCATCGCCCAGTGCAAGACGGGCCAGGCCCAGGCCTCTTGCGGCCGCCGCGTTCTGCGGTTCGATCGCAAGCGCGCGGCGAAACGCTTCGGCCGCCTCTTGTGGGTTGCCGACGTGCCGCGCGGCGGCGCCGAATGCCATCAGCGCTGCCACGTGCCGAGGTTGCAGGGTGAGTGCCGCGCGCCATGCCTCGAAGGCCTCGCTGGACCGCCCGAGCCGCTCAAGGACTTCACCCAGATGAAATTGCGCCTGGACGGAATAGCGGTTGGCTTCGAGCGCGGCGCGATAGCACAGTAGGGCATCGACCAGGCGACCTGCGCTCTGCTGCGTTTGGCCCCGCGCCAGCCACTCGCTGTAGCCCGCGCCGATCACCGCGGCAAGTGGTCCTTCAATACCGCAAGCAAGGACGCGGGCGCGAGTCGGTAGAGAACCCTTCCGGTCGGCGTATGACGAATGCGAAGCGCCGCGCGAGCAAGCTGCTCGAGAACGCCGGGCGCCGTTGCGGTCGTGCTCATCGTCGATGTCGGCTCCGCAGTGCTCGCTAAGACTGCTGGCGTGGGCTCGTGAGCGCCATTGGTCGCGATCGATCCTGCTGAAACCGTAGCGCGCGGCTTGGGCGGGTGCCACGGCACATAGCCCAACGCCTCGACGCAACGTTGCGCTGCGATCGGCGCAGATGTGGATTCCGTTTCGCCGGTCGATTTTTTCAATGCCGTTCGATACGTCGCCACCGTTGCCGTCGCCATCGCGGCGATCGTCGTCTGGGGCGCTGCAAGTGCGCGCTCGGATGCCCCTGCGAACTCGTCGCGCCGCGTCCGGATCGAGCACGCGCGCAATGCGATCGAGCATGCGCTCTTCGGAGCGCCATTCTTCCTCCGACCAAACCCAGCCGCCGCCCGATGCTCCGACGCGATCGGCGAGAGCGCCGACCGGAGGAACGATCGCCGGACGCCCCAAGGCCCACACCTCGGACAAGGTAAAACTGAATGTCTCGGGGCCGGCGGACGGGTATGCGACCAGACGCACGCGGTAATGCTCGATCAACGCGGGCAACATGTTGACATCGTAGGGGCCGTGCATCGTGAAGACGCCGTCCGCTGACTGCCACGGCTCGCGACCGCGATCGAGGTAACCGATCAATACCCAACGAATTCGAAGACCCCTCTCTCGCGTGAGCTCCACCAGTCGCTCGAGGCGGCGCGCTCCCTTGTCGGGGCCGATCGCCCCGAGCACCGCCACCACCGGAGTATCGTCGTCAGGCATCGCCAGTGTCGTGCGCACGGCGTCGCTGCGAGGGTCGCGCACCGGCCCGACCTCGCGACCATGTGCGATAACGTCCACACGGCGCTCGGGAAAGTATTTATTGAGAGTGGCACCAGCCCACTTCGAAGGTGCAATCACGAACGCGAGCGCGCGCGAGCAGCGCTGCGATGTTCATTTCGCCAATGCTCGATATCGACGCCGGCAAACGCGGGCTGAGCGGCAAGGCACGCGCGACAGACGGCGGGATCCGTCACGGCCCCGCAGTAGGTGTGCCTGGCATCGAGCAAAGTAATCGTCGGGCACGCAAAATTAAGATCGTGCACGGTGTAGCCGTACGGCACGTCGACTCCTGCAAGCGCGCGCAACAAGCCTTCGCGGCAGCCGGAAATATTGTGCACATGAATAAGGTCGACACCGAATCGCGAACACAAGCCACCGAGCAGATCACTCCAGGATTCCCCTGTGCCGCGCCGGAATTCGTAGCACCGTCTCGACGCCGCGTCGTGCTCTTCGAATCGCCACTGTTCACCGACGGCGATCAACAAAAAGTGTCGCAAAGCGGTCGACGTCTCGGCGATCAGAGCTGCGGACATGGTATTCGGTGCCGCCGCCGTGCCCATGAATGATGTGGAGTACGCCGGGATTCGAATCGGTAAGCAGGCGGTACTGGGATAACGCGAATTCGCGCAGTGGCCGAATCGGGTCGGCTGCGATATAGCCCAGCACGAGGTCGAGGTAGCCGGGATGACGTTCGAGCAGGATCTTCATGTTGCGCTCAGCGAGTTCAGCTGCGCTTGTCGCCGAACGAACTGCCGCCCGTGTGCAGCACGAACGCGTCCTCGCACAGGACGTTGCGGAACCCCGCGCCTACCGCGCGCAGGCAGTAGTCGTTTTCTTCGCCATAGCCGAGGCCGAACGCCGGATCGAATACGCCGATCGCGTCGAGCAGGGCTCGACGGATGTAGAAGCAGAACCCGACGCCAGTGGGCAGATCAGGGTAGGTCGGTACTGCCGCCCGCGCGAGCGCCTCGACCATCGGCTCGGTATCAAGCGTGGCCGGCCAGGGATTGTTCTGACAAAAGCGAGGGAGCGAACATATCTCGGCGTTGTTTGAAAACGGCGTAACCGTCCCGATCGTCGAGTCTGATTGCGCGCAGCGCGCCAGCGCCGCCAGCCAGCCACTGGTGACAACCGTGTCCGAATTGAGCAGCACCACATCGGACTGCGGTCTCGCCGCCCGCATACCGCGATTCGCATTGAGGGTGAACCCCAGGTTCCTCTCGTTCTTCAGCAAGACGAGTTTGGAAATCCCCCGCCGGGCCAGCGCGTCGAAGTAGGCGCTGATCGCAGGATCCGGCGACGCGTCGTCGATAAGGATCAACCGATAGTCGCCGGCGCTGTGCGCGAGGACGCTGTCGACGCAGCGCTCCAGATCGTCCGCGGCGTCGTACACCGGAACGACAATGTCGATTGCGATTCCCGACTTCGGATGGCTCATTGTCCGCGCCGCCGTGGCCTGAGATGAAAGCGGCGTCATTTCAGGGCGAGGCATGCTTCAAGTCCGGGATTTGGCGCTGCCGCGCGCGGCGAGCTCCCCTTCACTTCGGCACGCGAGTCAAATCGGCCTGGAGGGTTGCGATACGCTGCTCAAGCGTCGCCACGCTCGCATTGAGCGTCGCCTCCCGCCCCTGCAGTGCCGCGATGGTCGCATCGCGTTCCGCGACCAGGCGCTCGCGGAACTCGCGCGCCTCATTCAATTCGACCAGACGCCTGTCCATGTCGCCAATGATGTTCTCGCGTTCGGCGATGAGCGTCTCGAGATGACGCAAGTGCCCGGTTTGCTTCTCGAGTACGGCGTCCTGCTCGGCGATGAGCGTCTCGAGATGCTGCACGTGCCCGGTTTGTCTGTCGAGAACGGCGTCTTGCTCTGCGACCAGCGTCTCGAGATGACGCACGTGCCCGGTCTGTCTGTCGAGCGCAGCATCGCGCTCGGCAAGCAGGGTGTCGAGGCGGAGCACTTCGCGCGCATTGTTCGCGGAGCGCTTCTGCTCGGTGCCTTCCCTGTCGGTGAAAAGAGACCCGTCGGTAGAGGCTGCAGGCAACGCGCCCGGGCTTCGTGCAGCGAGTACTACGAAATACATGCCATCGGCCGTCGTATACGGCTCGATGCCGGCGCCATCGCCGAGCCAGCTCTCAACCGTGACCTCCGCGCTGCGCGGAGCAGCCCCATCGCGAAGACGCTCCGCCCAGATTTCGGACCGCGATGCAACGCGTTGGTGATACCAGCGTTGCACCGCGAATGCCGGGGCGAGCAACTCAGCCAGCCCTTCGCGATAGAGTTCATGGAGATGGAACTCATTGACGTATTCGCGCTCATCGCTGTACACGCGCTTGTTCGGCGACGAAATCACCAGCAAGCCCTCGGGCGTCAGCACACGCGCGAATTCCGCGAGCATCCGCGGCTGGTCCGCCGCCTGCAAATGTTCGACGGTCTCAAAGGACACGACGAGGTCGACCGATGCGTCCGGCAACGGCAGCTCGGTACAGGAACCTTGGAGAAAACGGATGCGCCCATTGCCGTCGTCCCCATAGGTCGCTTGCGCGTGGGCCACGGTGATCGCATCGATGTCGACGCCAACGGCGGCAGATGCGACGGCGCCGAGCAGCGCGGTGCCATAGCCTTCGCCGCAAGCAGCATCGAGGACGCGTTTGCCGGTGGCGAATTGCCGTGCGAACGCGTAGCGGTGCCAATGCTCATAGGCGATTTCGCCCGCGCAATCGGGCAGGAACCGTTCGCCGGTGAAGGTGAGATCTGAAGGCATACTGGGGACGACAGCAACCGCCGAGGTCACGCGTCGTGGCCCGCTATTTTACTCGATCGAGGACGCCACGACCGCCCTTCGAATGCACCTCGATCGCCTCGGAGAACAAGCTCAATCGGCGAGCACCCGCCGAAGCTCGTCGGGCGAACGCCAATCGATGCCGAAGGTAAATCGCGGCAAACGCCAGCGGTCACTGCGGTCGTGCACGGGTCCGCCTCCGCCGGTGAAGGCAGCGATGGTCCCGTGCGGCGGACCGTGGACGGGAAGATATTCGTCGGTCATGTAGCTGCTCGCGCTGCCGTACGGGTAGGCGAGCAGCGCCGTGCCTGGATTCGAGGCTTTGGCCTCGATGAAATCGTGGGCGACCCGGACCTGCAGATCGGCTTCCGCGAAATTGTCGACGCTCAGAAAGGAACCCGATTTCCCCGCTTCGCCGTCGGCTGATATGACCGACGGGCTGACATGATCCCAGCTATGGCTGCCGACATGAAACAGCTTGCTGGCGACCGCCGCCGGCCACCAGGCATCGCTGATCCACTGATGGTCGAGCATTTCGCGCGTGGCGATCTGGCGCCTCGCGTCGGGCGACGCGATGACAAAAGTCGTCGCGTGCGCCGAAGTCGAATGGCGTTGTGCAAACCGCTGCAGGACACCGCGAACAGAGGGCTGCTGCCCGTGAAACGGGTGATTCAATTCCAGGAAATCGAAGTCCAGGCCATCGTCAAGGGTTATCGCGACGACCTTGGGTGGCAGGCGCGCACCGTCTCCCTGCAGCAATGCGTCGACGATGCTGCGCAAGGGGACTACCGGAATGCGCGTCTGATGCAGATGCTCGAGATCGTCGGCGAGCGCGAGCAGATTGTTGCTCGCATAGTCGTTGCCCGCCAGGTTGCCCGAGTGGTAAGTCAGGACGAACGCACGCATCTGTCAGAATGGACCGAGTGCCAGTGCGCGGTCGATCATGTTCTGCTGTTCGCCTTCAGCCAGCGAGCTGTTTCCAGATGACGAGCAAAGTCGTCGGTGGGGCGGCCGGGATGAAGCCGACGTTCAGATCGTGCTGCCATTGCCTCGGCTCACCGCAGTGGGCGAAGATTGCAGGCCGATCATTGAGCTTGGCCAGCGTCGTACGCATGATGATTTCCCCGAGCCCGCCCGCACGCTTCCATTCAACAGCTTCTTCAGGTTCCGCTCGCTGGTAAGCCTCGCGATCGGCACAAACGCCGCCGCACAGCCACGCGTGGTCGTCCCACGCCGAATAGTGGACGTAAGCGACAGCGCGCAACGTGTCTCCTTGATCATGCAGCGCGACGAAATGACGCGGAAAGTCCGGGATCGCGTGGCCGAACGTCTTCTGAAAAAGGCGGCCTGCGACGCCAGTTGCGTCGTCGACCTCGACGATGCTCAGGGTCATGGCTGCGGCCTCTGCAGGTCGAAAGCACTCGTCGGCGCCAGTGGGTTGGATATATTGGTCAAGCGATCATCTGATGCCTTCAATTCGGCCCTCGGTTGGTATCGTCTGGTCATTCGATGGGTACAGCAGTAGGCGTTGCCGGCGCTGTCGACGTCCAGCGGTGCGCGATGCGAACGAGGCCGAATTCGCGCCCCGTACCTGTCACCACCAGCGCTCGCTCGAGGGTGTCGAACATACGCACGCCTTCGGGGTCCAGCGCGTGCACGCGAATGAAATACTTGCCCGGCAACAAGGGCAACGCCGGAAACTGAATCTCATAGGCGTATCGATCAGCGGCAACGGCGCTGGGTTTGACTCCATCCATGTCAGTCGCTACGCCATACACCGGCGTCTGGTCTGCGCGAACGATGCCGACCAGGATCACTGGTGGTCGTCCGTCGGGCGAATAGACTTCGCCGCGCACAGCGAAGTCCGCATTCTCCGCGATCGTGTCGCCGGGCTGCATGGTGAACGGTTTCAGCGCATAGAACCCTCCAGACGCCGCAGCGACGCCAGCGGCAGCGGCGGCGGCAATGCCGGGCGGGCGCTTGATTACGGCCGACTTCTCCTCGTGATAGGCGAGGTACGCCTGACAAACATCGGCTGCCGCGCCGTATCGCTCTACCCGCCCATCTTTTAGCCACAGCGCGGTGCGACACAGTTTCTGGACGTGATACATGCTGTGCGAACAAAGCATCAGCGTCCCGCCTTTGGCCAGGTAAGACTCCATCCAGGCGACGCATTTTTTCTGGAACGATTCATCACCGACCGCCAGCACTTCGTCGGTGATCAGGAGCTCGGGCGCCAGCGCGGTCGCGACCGCGAAACCGAGGCGCACGACCATGCCCGACGAATAGTGCTTGATCGGGTCGTGGATGTGGTCCGCCGATGTCGGCGAATGCGATGATCTCGTCGCGCTTGGCGGCGATTTCGCTCGGCGAAAGGCCGAGCAGCGCCGCCGCCAGATCGATGTTCGCAAGTCCCGAATATTCGGGATGAAAGCCTGAACCCAATTCGAGCAGGGCGCTGACGCGACCGTTGACCGCTGATATCGCCGCGAGTCGGCGTGATGACTCCCGCGACAATCTTCAGCAGCGTCGATTTGCCCGCGCCGTTTTCGCCGATGATGCCAAGCGAATCGCCCGGCGCCAGGTCGAGCGACACCTGGTCGAGCGCCTGAAAAACGCGCGTGGCGCCGCGTCCTCGCAGAAGATCGAACACCAGCCGCACGCGGCCCGCGTTGGAATTGAGTTTGGCGTAATCCTTGCCGACGCCGGACAGATGCAGCAACACAGGCATCAGCAAACGGGGCGAAGATCGCGGCCGGACAGAGGCGCCATTCAGGCGCGCCGGGATCGAAACCAAAATGGAGGAACGTTGCGACCGAACCACGCGTTCAGACGAAATCTTCAAAATGCGGCGACAAGCGCAGGAACACCCATCGTCCGCCGGCGAACAGCGCGACGGCTACCAGCACGGCGATCGCGTCGTTGAAACCCACGCCCAGCTTACCGTCGAGCAGCGCGTCGCGGAGGCGGTCGACAAGGTAACCGAACGGATTGGCCGCCACCCACGGCCTCATGCCCGCAGGCACCAGCGATAGCGGATACAGAATCGGTGTCAGATACATCAAGATCATCAACACTGGCGTCAGGATATGTTCGATATCCTTGACGAACACCTGCAGCGCCGCGAAGGCCAACGTGACGCCGGTCACCGCCAGCGCAAGGATCAGCCACAGCGGCACGGCCAGCAGCAGGCCGGCGAAGTGAACCGGCTCGCCAAACGATGCCAGCACGACCAGCACCAGCAAGTACCCGGCGAATTGAAGCGTCAACGTTGCCGCGACCGACGCATAGATGATGATCTCGTGGCGAAACGCAACCTTGCGTATCAGTCCGGCGTAATTGGCGATGCTGACCGTCCCTCTCTGCAGAGCCTCCTGCGCGGCGAGCCACGGCCACAACGCGACCGCGACGAACAGCAGGAAGCTTTTCCCGTCCATCACGCCGCGCGCGAAAGATCGACGTGAACACAAAATGATAGACGGCGAGCAGGGCCAGTGGATGCACGAAGGCCCACGCCAACCCGGTGACGCTGCCGAGATAGCGAGAAAAGAGTTCGCGATGAAAGAAATTGCCGAATAGCGCGCGGTTTCGCGCGAAACCGGCGTGTCTCGCAGCCAAGCTGGCTCCGCCCCGCGCGGAGCCGGAAGTGTCCAGAGTCGACATCATGCCCGGAGGATACCAGTTAGCCCGGCAACGAGAACAGCCGGCCACTAGGTCGCCACTAGGTCGCCACACGGCCGCCGCAGGGCCGCTTCAAGGCCACCATCGGGTCGCCCGTGGTAAGCTTTTCCGGCGATCCCGCATGCACCGGATTCAAGACGCGTCGCACTTCGAGCCACTGTCGAACCCGCTTTCAGTTCCCTTCAGTTCTTTCCAATGCAATCTTCTCAAGGCGCGGGCCCGAGCGCCGACGACCAGCGGCAGATCGCCTCGGCGATCGATGGTTTGACACGTGCGGTCGCAAACGATCCTCGCGACGCGGGCGCTTGGCGCGAACTGGAAACCTGGGTGGCGCGCAATGGACGATCCTCCGAATGGGTGGCGGTGACGAGGGCAGTGTTGCGCGACGCGCTCACGCGCGACCCGAACGACGGCGCAACGCTCCACGCACTCGCAATGGTCGAGGCTGCTGACGGGAATGGTGCGCTGGCGGAAGATCTGCTTACGCGTGCGGCGGCTGCATATGTCGAATCGCCGCAACCGGATCTGCTGCTGGCACGGATTCTCGAGAAGAAACGAGACTACGATCGCGCGGTAGCCCACTATCAAAGTGCTGTGCGCCGCGCACCTGATCACAGCCGAGCGCTATTGGGACTCGGATCGGCGCTGTACGTCGCGGGTCGGCACGCAGAAGCGAGCGCGGCGTTCCAACGAGTAACCGAGCTGCAACCGATGCTCCCTGAAGCCTGGGGCAACTTGGCGGTCGCGCTTGCCGCTTCGGGCCAGGAAGCGGCCGCGCTCGAGCCGTCAGCTCGGGCCGCCGCGCTGGCGCCCACGCGGGCGATCCTGCACTCCAACCACGGTGATGCGCTGATGGCCAACGGCGAGTTCGCCGCGGCCATCGACGCCTACCGTCGTGCGGACGAGCGTGACGCCGACAACGCGATCACTCTGAACAAGCTCTCTTGCGCGCTCCGCGCGTTCGGCGAACTCGACGAACCCGAGCGGTTGATGCGTCGCGCATTAAGCATCGCACCCGACTTCGGTTTGGCACTGATCAACCTCGGCACGCTCGAAACAGTCCGGCACCACTATGCCGAGGCAAGGATCCTTCTCGAACGAGGCCTCCTCGCCGATATCCCCGATTCCGCCCGCAGCGACACTCGCGAAGCCTTGACCATCGTCGGCGAACATCAACGCCTGCAACCCGCGCTGGTGCGCGCGGTCGAGGACAAGGATCCCGTCGCACTCGATCGTGCCGTGGCGGCGACGGCAGAGGCCCAGTGCAGGTTGACGCTGGCTACCTCGCGCGCCTGGAGGAATTGGCCGCCCGGTTAGTCACTGAGTTTGCTGAACATGCGAAGGCCGACTGGCCTCGCTTAAGCGCGCTGCCCTCGTATTGGCCTTCGCTTGAAGCCCACTTCGCCCACCATCGAGGTGAGAGTCTGGAAGAAATCCGCCAGAGCATTCGGGTTTCCGCCCACGTCGAATCCGCCTCAGCGCACATCACCGACGGCGACGAAGCCGCGAAGACTTCGAACGATTTGAGGAAATGGTCGGCAGGCGCCAATCGTCGGCTTTTGGCCCCCTGGCCACCGGAGCCGAATGGGAAGCGCGCGTTCGGTTCTGCCACGCAATGCTGACGTGGCACCGCGTCGAGTGCTGTCCGGGTCAGTTCAAGCTTCTGCCGAACCTCACTTCTACAGCTCCGTCCCACAAGTTCGTCCCGCCGCGTGCAGTAGCGGGCAGCCTGCGTGAATTCTTCACGCAGATCCTCGCCGCTGCGCCGGATGGCCTGCCACGTGCGGTGCTCGTTCTGCGTGCCTTGGGAGGATGCCATCCGTTTCTCGATGGCAATGGACGAACCGCCAGATTTTTCACCAATGCGGAACTCGAACGAGCGGGCCTTCACCCAGTGCTGATTCCGGCGAGACTCCGGCTGCGCTACGTCGCGGCTGTCGCGGCGCTACGCCAGCGCGGGAACCCCGCAGAATTGCTGGCGCTGATGTTCGACGCGGCGCGGAACACTTTGCAGCTGATTGAAGCGCTGGGCGACGGCGTATAGCCGGGCGACGCGGTCGCCCGCGTGATCAGAGGTGTTGCTAGTGGGCGGGGCGTTGGCGCCACCTGTCGCAGGGCGCGGAGTCGTTCGCGGGCTTAGTGTATCGGAGCTTGAATACCAACGAATCCACCGCTGGCTTGTTCATCTTCAGATCGGGGTCGTTGCGAATGGAGCTTATTTTGGCTTCGCGCGCATCGTTGACGTAGCGCCGTCCGCATTTCAGCGAGGATCTTGCCCTGGACGGCTTCGAACGGCTGCACTTCGGCCGGATGGCGGCCGTCGAGGCGAATCAGGTGATAGCCGAAGGCCGACAACACCGGCTCGCTGACGTCCCCCACGTTCTTGAGTTCGAAGGCCGCTTTGGTGAACTCCGGGTCCATGCGGCCCTGACCGAAATACCCGAGCGCGCCGCCGTTTGTTTTCGCTGACGGGTCGTCCGACACTTCCTTGGCGAGGGTGCCGAAATTCTCGCCGGCCATCAGTTTGGCACGCGCCTGTTTCGCGAGAGCCAGCGCGTCCTCGCGGGAGCGTGTCTTGGTATCGAACAGGATGTGCGATGCGCTGACCTCTTCAGCGCTGCGATACGCTGCCTTGTTGGTCAGGTACAGTTCTCGCGCTTTCAACGTGAAGTCGGCGCGCCTCGCGTCGAATTCGGCGCCTGCCGCGTCTTCGATATGCTTTAGTTCGCGTTCAGCAATCAGCCGGTCCGCTTCCAGTTCGATCCGGCGACGCAACAGCGGATCATTGTCCACGCCAGCCTTGCGTGCTTCAACCGCAAGGGTTTTGACCAGCAGGAGGTTGCTCAGGTACGAGCCTATGCGCTTGGGATCGCTGGCAAAGGCCGGGCGCATGTCGGGAGGTACGCGCTGAACGTCGGCGTTGTAGTCGAGTCGGGTCAGCCGGGTCAGGGCGTTCTCGACGAGCATCTCGTCGTCGGCGCCCGTCACGGCTGCATCGACGCCGGGTGCAGCCGGCGCGGGCGCGACTGAGGGCGAGACTGAGGGAAGGTGGCGACTGTGCGAGTGCGCCGCTAAAGACAAAAAACTGCGCGCACAGGGCGGCAGCGAGAAAAGAGAAGCGGACCATGTTACCTCGTCAACAGGAAAGCTGTGATGGCCGGGATAAGGCAGCGGCGTTAGACGCCATAGCCGAACTGCAGTTCACTGCACACAAAAACGCGGCCCCGCCGCAGCGGGGCCGCTTTCAACGTCGCACCACTAACGCTATTTCAATTCAGGTTAGCAGGCTTGTATAACGAAATCGGCCATGCTACACGATACGCCCAAGGTCGGTGAGAGGCAGAGGGCGCCGGCCGAATTTCTGATGTTGATGTAGTACGTGGTATTGAGCGCGAGCATCGGTGAGAGGGGGATCTTGGTTCCGATCGTGAACTTGAGGTTCGGCAGCAAGGTGGGGTCGTAAAGTCGCAAGGCGTCGACGAGACGAAGGCATCGTGCGCCGAATCCTGACCGCTACCCGAGAACATCACGATCTTGCCGGTTTGGCTGATGGCAGTCGGACCCGTGGTGAACTTGACCACCAGCGCATCATTCGGCCCCATGTTGCCGGCCGGTTGGTGCGCCAGTTCGTGCCACTGTTCGGTCAACACCGTAGTGGCATTGAAGCCTTGGGCGCTGCAGCTGATGGCGCCGCCGCCGCCGCCGCCGGACGTCGCTACGTTTTCGGTGAACGACGGTGTCGTCGTGGACCCACCGCTATTGTTCGCGGTAACGGTGAACGACGCGGCTTGGGTGAGTGACGCGACCGCCGTGTTACCCGAAACCGTCGTTGTCGGACCGGTCCAGTTTGTCCAGCTGTCGACAGCACTTCCGCCGGCGCAGCTCGCGGTCAGCGTAACGGTGCCGCCACCGGCAGGCAACGGATTCTGATTCGCCGTGATCGAACACTGGCTGGGCTTGGTGACGACCACATTCGACCATGACACATTCGTCGATGCTGAGCCGCCACCGTTGCGTCGCACTGGTTGCGGCCACCTGGTAGTCGCATCCCGTTGACGGTGATAGGTTCGCCACCAGTCAGACGGCGCAGAAACAACCAGTATTATTGCTCGTCGGGCCGACGGCGGCCGGACAGGCTGGATCATTCGAGCCGCCGGCCGACCACGCGTAAGCGACGCCGCTGGGCTGCAAGTCGCCGTGAGGCTTAGCGTTGGTTCCGGGCTGAGGCGTAGCCTGGGCTGGAGCTGATGCTGCAGCTAAGCGATGCGCACGCGAGCGTGTAGTTTCCCGCCGAACCCTCAGCGTGAACGATGCGCAGTTCGGATCGTTAAACGTGAAGTTCGCCGCTTGCGCGCTGAGGGCACATGCAAAAAAAGCTGCTCCGGCAAACACACGGACAGCCTGTCGAATACAGAATCGGATCATCGTAACTCCAGTTTGACGTCGCGGAAGCGAAGAGCTTTGAGCTCAATGCAATGTCCGCGCCAAGAGGCAATATTTTTATTAGAGCGGATTATACCCCCGTGTCATAGCGCGCGCCTAGCCTCATCGTAAACCGTCCGTCCGAGCAATAAGGCCGTTCGGTTCCAGGAACTGACGCCATACGTCACACAGCGACGGCGGTTTGCGGCATGGACTTGGGGCGCACGGGACAACTCCGTGACCGACAGCTTGGGGAGGACAGCGAGCAGCAGGGTGAACAGCCGCGATGATTTAAGTGATCCTAAGTGACCTGAGTGAACTTAGTGACCTGGACTTCAAGACCGATAGCTAAAAAAAAGGCGGAACCGAAGTTCCGCCTTTGATGCTTTCACACTAAACGCCTGATCGATTACGGCGTGATCAAGGTCGTTGTCTTGTGGATGAAGTTGCCACCGTAGTTCGACAGGACGTTTCCGCCCGCGCCCGGCACCGTGCCATTGCTGAACGACTGCACAGCGAAGCCCACGACCGGCAGACCGAAGTACGTCGCCGTTGTGGCCGAAGCAAAGCTGCCAAAGGTCGACACGGCGAACGAACTGCTGCTGCGCAGCTGGTGGACGAACGGGTCGGCGCCCGTGATCAGCGGCGGGAAGCCCAAGTTCAGCCAGCCATTCTGGAAGCCGGTCGTGATGTTCGACGTGTTGACGGAACCCAGCGTTCTGCTGAGGACCGTCGGCGTCGTTACCTTGGCGTTGAACGTCAGGACGTTCGCTTCCCAGCAGAGGAGCTGCGGTCTGCGTGGGCGGCGGCGGCGAGAAGTCGAACACCTGGATCCGGGTTTCTTCACGATCGTACAGCGCGAGCGATACGTCATCGCACGAACCTTCCGTCGTGTTGAAGTTGCGCTGGAACAGCTTCGGCGCATTGCCCGTACCCGTGTTGACGTAGTAGCGCTTGGTCGGGAACGTGACGACCCAGTCGGTCGTCGACGCAGTACCCGAATCCAGCACAAACTCGTTCATGATCTGATCGTGCATCAGCACCGCGCTGACCGGATCAGGATTGCCGCCGACGGCCACCGGCCGGCCAGATCGACGTAACCACAACGCCCGCGGCTTGGTACAGGACCTGGCTGATCAGATCCGCGTCGCGGAGGTCAGGCTTGATGACACCCGGGTCGTTGTACACGTTGTCGTCAAATTAACGAAATTCGACAGCGCAACCGCGTCTTCGGTGAAGTCGGTACCCGAATTCACGTTGATCAGCGTCATGCCACCGAACAGATCGCCGCCCCCGGTCAGCGGGAATATATCGCTATGGACCTGAGCGAACCCAGGGCCATCGGCAATCAGGTCCGCGCAGCCAGGCGGTACGCCCGCTACGTGGGTGACCCAAGCCGACGTCGTGGTGAACGACGGGAACGACGCCATTTCGATGATTTCGACGTAGCCTTCCTTGGTGCGGTCCAGACTGGCGCCGCCCTTGTCGCTCAACGTGCCGGTGTACGCGTAGTTGACGAAGTCCTTGCCGGTTGCCGGAATGGCAGGCAACGTGCACGACTTGTCCGCGGTACCGACCGATGCGCCGCCGCTTGAATTCGGCAGAATCGCAGCAGTCCACACGTCGTGCTGCGACAGGAACAAGTTGAAGTCAAGCACTTCTCGGCTGTTCTTGCCTTCCAGGAAGCGAACCTTGACAGCCTTGGCCGAGCTGCTGGTAGTTGACTACCGACAGCAGCGAAGCGTAGGCGTTGCCCAGTGCGTCAGCACGCGTCGTGTAGTACGGGTAAATCAGCGCTTGGCCGACGCCCTCGGGGCTGACGCTGACTGCTTCCGCAGCCCCCATCACTCCGAGCGCGCCTACGCTGGCCAGAGCCGCGTACAGCGATTTTCTTTTGAACGTATTCATGGTTTTTGATGACTCCTATGTTTCAAAATTTAAAGTGATCACTTTAGAGATCGACAACACATCGATGTTATTACAGCCAACTTCGGTTTACAAACAAATTCGGCCCAAGCATCCTACACTTATGTCCGATAAATGCAACGTTTCAGTGGTTTGTCCATCCTTCCCTAGCGATAAACGTACCAAGCCGAACGATTCTCTATGATCCAGGATTCAACCAACGGCATCTGGATCCCCTTCATTCTTCGGTCGTCGAACGTAATGTTGACCGTAGCCCGGCAAACTTCTGCTTCGCACTCGACCTTTTCAACCTTCGCCTCGCGCCACCTGCCAGGCTTGATACTCGCCTTGTACACCTCCAGCGACGTCGTAGCCTTCGAGCCAGCACTGAGGTAGGTGTAGGCCTCGTCAAGATCGCCCTTGATCAGGGCGTTCCAGCGGGCCTCTGCCCGCTCCGTGACCACCTTCTGCTTCGTCCGCGAGATCAGAATCCTTACTGACCCCAAAAGCAGCACAACCACTCAGCGCAACCGCTGCCAATGTGCTCACGGCCACGACCTTTGCCGCGCTCCACATCGACTCACGACTCGACGACACCGCTGCCGCACCCTTAGAAATCGTTGCCCGTTGCAACCGTTTTGCCGCCACGAAAATCCAATTTCCCCTGGGTTTTACCCCTGGTTCGGACGGCCGTAGCGACGCAAATTTCGATTCAAGACTAAATAAATCACTCTGTAGCGTCAATTGCTTTACTCCTGTTTTATGCAACCATCCCCGGGTGTTGCACCGGAACAACATTGGTCGCGTCGTCATTTGGAGACGGTTTCCGGCCTTCCGGGCCACTACGGGACAGTTTTCCGAGGCGGAAACACATCCTCCAGCTGCTCCATCCTGCGCCTCAGGTCCTCGATGACCCGGGCGTAGTCCGCCTCGGTATCGACGACTTGCGGGGTGATGAAAACGATGAGTTCGGCCCTGTCGTTGTTGAGTTTCTGGGCACCGAAAAGACCGCCCAGGCCCGGTATCCTCGAGATATAGGGCAATCCGCTGGAACTATTGATCTTGTTTTCCGTAATCAACCCGCCCATGACCATTGTCTGGCCGGACGGAACGGCGACGATGGTTTGAATCGAGCGCGTATTGATCGGCGGCGCGACATCGACCGAAGCCGAGGCGCCGGGGTCGCTTACCGTGGCGTCGACCTCCAGCGTGACCAGACCACCCGCGTTGATATGCGGGGTTACCTGCAGCAAAACGCCCGTATCGATATAGGAGGAGGTCGTGGTCACCGCGTTGGTGGTCCCACCGACGAGGGTCTGCTGACTGATAGGAATGCTGGTGCCGACCTTGATCGTCGCCTTCTGGTTGTCCAGGGCCGACAGATGCGGATTGGAGATCACCTTGGTACTGCCGTAAGTGTCCAGCAGGCGCAGGACGGCCTGAATGCCTCCGGGGAACGCGGCGTTATTGATGATGTAGTTGAAGCCCTTGGCCAGCGCCAGGCCGACGGCGTCGGTAACACTTGACGATGACTGCCGGGTTGAACGGCGTACTGCTGTTGAAGTTGCCGCCGCTGCCGCGCCCAGAAGGAGCGCCGCCGCGGAACAGCCAGTCGATGCCGGCGTCGAGCTCGTCGGTCAGGGTGACCTGCGCAATGGTTACCTGGATCGCTACCTGCCGCTGACGAAGATCGAGCTTCTTCAGCGCCGTTTCCACGATCGAGTACTCGGCCGGAGTCGCAACGATCAGGATGGTGTTGTTGTCCTTGTCGGCGACGACCTGCACGTTGCGGACGACCCCGATGCCCTCGCCGCCGGCGCCTGCCGCCGCATTGGCGACCAATGCGCGGGCGACCGCCTGGGCCACTGGCCCCGGCGTCGGCGTGGTGGGCGCACCCTGTTGCTGTGCCCCGATGTTGGTCGGCTGGGGCGTCGACGGGATCATGACCGGCGGTATGCCACCCGGTTGTGCCTGGTAGGACGGAGGCGACACGATCGTGCCCGACGGCGTGCCGGGCGAAAGCGTCGGCGGCCCGGCTTGCGCCTGTTGCGTCACCCGGCCGGTGAACGCCTGCTGCAGCAACGGCGCGATTCTTTCGGCGCGCCCGTTCTGCACCTGGTAGACGTAGAAGCGCACGCCGCCGCCTGCGTCACCCTTGTCGAGCCGCTCGATCCACTTCTTCGCTTCGTCCAGGTATGCCGGTTGCGGCGTGACGATGAGCAGAGCATTCAAGCGTTCGATCGGGATGATGCGCAGGATGCCGGCCAGAGGGCTCTTGTCGGGCGTCCCCAAGGCTTTTTCCAGTTCGGTCATTACCGTCTTGACATCAGCGCTTTGCAGCGTGAACAGCCCCATCGACATCCCGGCGAGCCAGTTGACGTCGAACATGTCGATCGTGTCGAGGATGTGCCGGAGTTCCTGTTCCGTGCCTGACACGATGATCAGGTTGCGCAGATCGTCGGCGCGTATCGATGTCGCCTCCCGCACAAAAGGCTCGAGTATGGTCATCATCTGACGCACGCCCGTGTACTTGAGGGGGATGATCTGCACGCTATAGCCGGGTGGCAAGGCGCGCGAGGAATTTCCGAGCTGCGGCGTGATATTGCCTTTGACTGCGTTGGCTGCGGGAACGATTTTCCAGATCGTGCCTTCCTTGACCATGGTCGCGCCGTTGCTGCGCAACAGCATTTCCAGAGTGGCTGGCAAGGCTTCGCGGGGGATGCCGGTGGTCGTCCGTATCGTCACCGTCCCGCCCGACCGTCGGGTCGATGGTGTACGACTCGCCGAGGACATCGGTGAGGATGTTACGGACGACTTCGCGCAGTTCGGCCGCCTCGAAGTTCAATGTGACCGTGGGTCCGCTCGCGATTGCGCCCAGCGTAGGAGCAGGCAGTCCGCCACCTACGAGCTGTCCTTTGACCAATTGGCCGGTGCCGCGCACGACTTTTGCCTGATCAGCTGGCGCATCGGCAGGCGCGATCACGGAAATGGTTCCGGGACTCGTAGCCGGGGTCGACGGCAGCAGCGGGCCGGTCGGCATGGTGCGAGCATCCGGGTCGCGCACGGGGCGATACGGCTCCGCGCAGGCTGTGAGCAGGAAGGTGGCCGTCAAAAAGATGTACGGCAAGGGATTTCGTTTGAACATTATTTTTTTCCTAAGCGCTTCTTGCCACGCCAACACCATCGGGTATTCATCGCCCCGTGACACCGAAGCATAGATGCAACGCTTGCCCTGCTGAATTGAGCCGACCCGCGAGATCATCGGTTGCGCCCGCGCTGTCGGGGCTGCTGGGTCTGCTGTCGCCTTGCTGCATCTTCTGATACACATTGGCCCAGGGGTCGGAACTGGCGTTGCTCGCCGGCCGGCTGCCGCTGCGCCGGCGGGTGCCTGCTCGGCGGCTGCTGCAGCGGCTGCCCGGCTCGCTGCACGCCGCGCGGCAACGTTCGGTGGCGGCGCACCTTCGCCAGTAGCACCGGCGGCAGCGCCGGCGCGACGTCCAAAGCCGCCGCCTGTCCGACCTCCGGCGACCGCGGGGACTCCGGTAGCGGGAGCGGCCGCGACGTTCGCCTTGGGCCCTGCCGCAACCTTGAGCGTCAATTCCTCGACGTCCCCATCCAAAGTGAACTTGACGCGGTCCGGCCCGATTTCCGAGACCACCATGCCGTTGATTTTGTCGCCGCCCTGCACCGTGCGCGCCTTGCCGTTCGCGACTTCCTTAAGGAAAGCGATGCTGCGAGTGCCTGCGAGCGTCGTCCCGGTGAGTACGAACTGGCCGCGTTGGATGGCCTTCGGGCCGCCATCGGCGGACGTCGGTGCCGCCGGCGCGGGACGCCGGGTCGGGTTGAACAGCGTGCGATCGACGGTCTCGTTAAGACTTGCCACCGGATCGAGATGATATTCGGGCAACACCGACGGAACGATGGCCTTGCCCTCGATCAGCGCCGGCGCCGCAGGCAGGCGATGAATCTGCCTTCCCCAGTCAGTCTCGACGCCGAGCAGCGCGGCTAGCGCCAGCATCGGCGCCATCCACCACAGCAAACCTTGCCATCGGCGCACGCTGGGACTCATTTCTTTTCCGCTTCCATGCCAGCGAAACCGATCACGTCCAGCATGATGCTGACTTCAGGTTCAACACCAGGCGCCGGTTTGAAATTGCGGAATGCGTTGAGCGGCCGGATAGTCAGGTTCTCGACCTCCAGATAGGGCTCCTGGGTCTCGATCGCATAGAGAATTTTTTGCAGATTGGGCGTCGTCGCGAACAGCTGCAGATTGACACCGATCTGCCGAAAACGGCCGTCTTCCTTTGGGACGACGATCTGGATCGTGGTGATGCGTCCGCCATTATTTTCGATCGCGGCGCGAACGAGATCCTGCAATTCGGCGCCGGCGAGATTGGGCGCGGTATTGGTCAGGTAGAAGCGACGCCCATCCTTTGCCCGAAGGCCATCGACGGCTTTTTTCGTTTCCGGCGCCTGTGCGGCGACCCGGCGGTAGCGATCGAGCTGATCGCGCATCGTTTCGATGTTCGCGTCGTAATGCAGGTGCAACAGAAAGACCGGCGCGATCAGCAGCGCGAGGCCGAGCACGATCGCCAGCAGCAACAACAGCAGCGCGAGTGCGCGGCTAGTCTGCGGTGACAACGGCGAGGTCGAGGCAGTCGTCATCAGTCGTCGTCGTCGGCAGCAGGTTCGCCGGCCTTCCCGCCTTCACTGGCAGCAGCGCCTTCGTCCTTCGGCTGCGCAGCTTTTCGCGTCGGGAATGCTGGCTGGCCCTGTACGACCGCACTCTGCGGAGCGGGCGTGATGCCCGGTCCGGTAGCCGATGGGGACGCACGAGCAGGCAGAGGCAGCGGAACGATACCCGCGGGCTGAGCTTGGACCGCCGGCGCGCGCTGAGGAAGCGATTGTGCCGGCTGCGCCGCTGGCGCTGCGTCGGGAACGGCAGACAAGGGCACGGCTGCGGGCGGCGGGAGTTTTTTCACCTGCGCGCCAAGATCGAATATTTCGCCCGGACCCGGCTGCACCTTGGTCGTCGACGAGCGCAGCGCCGCCTGTTGGAAGAGCTTCGAATCCTCGAGCAGAGCAATCAGCTTGCCCGCGTTCGCCGATTCGCCGCGCAGGACGATGTCGCGCTGGATTTCCTTGCCGCGCGATGTCGTCTTCATTTCGAGCTGCGTAAGCCACGTGTCGTCGGGCAGCACTCGCGTAATCCCATCGAGCGTCTCGACCCCGCTCGGATAGGCGTACTTCCTCGCCAGCGCGTAGTTATAGTCAGCCTGCAGCCGTTCGAGTTGCGTGCGCACAGCGTCAGCGCCGAGCGCCTGCATGTGGGCGTCGTCGGTCTCTTTCGTCAGCGCAATCGCGTATTCGCGCTTTTGCATCAACGGCACTACGACCGCGGCGATCGCGATGGCGGCGACCAACGCCAGCGGCACCCATATTTGCCAGCGTCGCCATGGCTGCACGTACGAGCGCGCGTCGACCGGCAGGAGATTGAGGCCGGAGACGCGAGTCGAGGCAGGTCCCGGAACCACCGCCTGCACGATCGCGCCCCACCCTTCGGCTTGCCGTCTCGGCGTTGTCCACGATGGTCTTCAACGCCGCCACCCAATCCACTCGTATCGTCTTGCTCGCCGCGTCGCGACTGACGACGACCGCGTCGAAATAGAGCTGGTCGGGACGAAACGGCGTGTGCCGATCGAGATCGTAGGACAAGGCTTCCCGCAGGTTTTCTTCGATCGCCGCGGGCAGTGTCAACGTCTTGCGCATTACCTGTCGCTCGGGCAGCGCGACCAAGACCTTGGGCGCGCTCGATGCCTGCCCCTGCGCGTCCGACGTGACCGCGGCCACTCCCGCACGTCCAAGCGTCGCAACTTCCGCGCCTTCGCCGGTCAAGGCAACCTTGGCCAGCGCGGCGAGTTCAACGGCGTTGTTGACGATTTCCGGGCGCCAGAAGATTGCTTCGCGCTCGGTCAATTCGATGATAGGTCGCATGCGCCAGCGCTTTAGCGCGCTCAGCGATCCTGCCGGAACCAACGGCGCGAGCTCGCCCATCCACCAACGCCAGAAGCGTGGCAGCCCCAGGCGCGTCGCGACATCGCGCGCGTAGCGACGGAGGTTGCTGGAGTTACTCGCCATGTTTACTTGTAGCGCAGTCGTTTGCGTCGTCATTGCGTCGGCTGGGCGGCATCGGCCGCAACCAGCATCGGAGTGTCGCCTTGTTGCCAGTCGAGCACGGTTATCGCCGGTCCCGGCGGTTGTCCGGGACGCACCACCGCTTCGCGGATAAAAATCGCGCCATCGGCCGTCGTTACTTCGGCACGAATCCGCCAAACATTGATGGCGGTCCCGCCGCCGCCAAGCGGAAACACGCGGCAGCGGCTGCCTGGCCGCGAGCGCCGCGTTGCGCTGACTGATATAGGTGTCGACAATCGCGTCGGTCGCGCCCGGCACAGCCATCAACACCGCACGCGACGCATAGCTCGGATTGATCCCCGGCATCCCGCTAAAGACCGTCAGGCTGCCCGCCAGACGCGCGAATATCGCGGGAGTCATGCCCAGAACGCGCTGCACTTCGGCAACGCTTTCAAACAATGCATTCGCGGGTTTGTACGACAATCCCGGCGGCCTGATAATCGGGCGCTTCGGCGCCGTTGGGACGCCGCAAGTCGTCGGGATCCTTCCAGTCGCCGATAGCGTCGACCAAACGGGCGGCCGTGGCTGCGTCGACTTGCCCAACGGTCTGCAAGAGTCCATTGAGCAGCGTCTCAGGTGCAGAATTGATATCTATTTTACCAGACTCGTCGAGCGCGTTCACGTTCACCCGAGCGTCGCCTTCGGCCCAGGTGTGCACGGTCCCGTCAGGAGACCAGGCTTCTGCGAGAGTGCGCGGACGCATCAGTTCGAACGCCATGCGCTGCACGGCTCCGTCAGCGAGCGCACGACCCTGCGCCTGCGACATCGTGTTGCGCGCCGCCATCGCCTCGTTGCGCATCGCGTAGGCAAAGCCCCCGGCGATGACCGTCAGCAGCGCCGTCAGCCACAGAACGAGCAAAAGCGCGATGCCGCGTTCCTTGCGCTGTCGCGACACCCGTCCGGAGCAAACTCGGCGCACGATCATGTTCCGGTGCACCGTTTCCGATTGGTATCCCAAGCGCGGCAACCCGCTTCCGGGGCGAGCTTCGGTTCGACCAGCAACGACGGCCAACTGCTGCCTTTCGCGGTCTTGACGTCCATGCGTATCAGCAAGGGCAGCGTCTGCGGATCGTCCCAGCGGTCGCGCCAGGTGGGAAGGACCGTATCGTTGGCATCCGGATCGCGACCGAAATAGGCAAACTTGACCTGCGCGATGCCTTCGGCGAGCACGGATTTGTCGCTGTCGTTGAACTGCGGGACGGCCAGCGCCGCATAGTCCGGGATCGCGCGCGACAATACGAGTTTCGAGCTGTCGCCGTCCGCCACCGCCGCGATGCGAAAGTAGTAAATGCCGCCACCTGCCCGACCCGGCACCGCGGCCGCGAAGGCCAGCGTGTCGTTGGCGCCGGCAAAGTAAAGCGGTTGCTCCAGCACCTTGTGCAGGCGCAGCGGATGTTGCGCTGCGAGTGTCTGCCGCAGGAATTCTTCGGTTTGGCGCATGTCGCCGGACTGCTGCGCTTTCGCTTCGCCCTTGTCCCAGCTGTCCGCTGACAACGAAAGCGAGCCGTAGAGCACGGCCGACATCAACGCGAGCAACAGCAGCGCGACCGTCAACTCGATCAGCGTGAACCCTCGATCGTTGCGTCTTTTCAAAGCCGGTTCTTTCAGGTGGGGCCATGGCGTTCAATCGCGCGCGCAACCCGCGCCCGCAGTGCGGCCCCCAGCACGGCTAGCAAAGACCGGGGTCACGGCGTAAGTTCCTTCGCGGCCAGGCGCACCGTCGACAACGCGATCGAGCGATCGTTGCCCGCGACGCCCGGGCCAGCTCACCGTGACAGCGACACGCCACAGGCGCACCGGCATCGTGTCGGCGCTGTGATCCTGCTCCGGCGGCGTGTTGCCTAGCGGCGGATTGAACGGATCGATGCGCGCACTCCACGCGTATTTGCCGTCTTCCGAGACGCCTTGCGATGTGCCCGCGCGAGGAGGCGCGTCGACGCCCAGCGTTGCCAGCTGGCTCTCGGCGTAGAGCGTCGCATTGCTGTACTCGTCCGATAGCGACGCGTTGCCCAGCGCTCCCGCGAAGACGCGAAACAGCGCTGTTCCGACCAGCGCCAGAATGACGAACGCCGCGAGGACTTCGAGCAACGAAAAGCCCGCCGCTGCGCGCCGCGCTGCGGGTGGCGTCGAGGCAGACGCGCGAAGCGATCGAGGTGCGTGATGTACTGGCATGTCGGAACGACGGAGGCGAAACGGCGCGCTATTCGAGGATGGCGACGCGGCCGGTCAGCCAGTCGACATCGACGTCATATTTGCGGTCGCCGGCGGCAAGCGTGATGCGTCCGCCATTGGAACCGCCGTCGGGAAAGAACCGGATGGCGCCGACCTGGTCGCTGATGAGATCCCGTTGCGCCGTGAACAGCTTGATGTCGATCCCCGGTGCGATCGAATGGATGCGCGTGTCGGGAGGCACCTGGAATGTGTGCGCCGCGACGTCGACCTGCAGCAGCGCTTCGCCGTGCTGGTTGATCGCCTGACCCCGAGCGAAGCGCAGACCCGAGGCGATCGAACGCGCAGTGCTCTTAAGTTCGGTCGTCGACACGCCACCACCAAAGGTCGGCATGACCAACGCCATCAGCAGACCCATCAGCGTCAACACGACCAACAGCTCGATCATCGTGAAGCCGCGGACGCGCGCCGCAGCGCTGGCCGGCATGGACATCTCAGCGGTGATCACTGTGACGATGACTGGTCCCAGCTGGTGATGTCCTTGTCCGCGCCATCGCCGCCTTCCTTGCCATCGGCGCCGTACGAAATGATGTCGTAGGCGCCGTGGGTGCCTGGCGACACGTATTGGTAGTCGTGCGTCCACGGGTCTTTCGGTACGGTGGATTTCTTCCAGTACGGACCGTTCCAGTTCGGCACTCCCGCTGGAGCCGTGATCAGCGATTGCAGACCTTCCTGCGTCGTCGGATAGCGGCCCACCTCGAGTTTGAACAGGTCGAGCGTCTGCCCGATCTGTTCGATCTCGATCTTGGCCGCGCGCGCCTTCGCCTTTTCACCCTGGCCGATGTAGTTGCCGCCGACAATGCCCATCACGATGCCGATCAGCACCAGCACGACGAGAATTTCGATGAGGGTCATGCCGCGTTGAGATGCCACTGCTGCATCGCGCTGACGTTGCTGCCCGAATGTATTGACTATTTTCACGTTGGTCCCTCCTCCGCCTCTCGACGGACCTTCCGATATGGATGATGGCCTAGCTGACAAGTTCGCTCATGCCCATGACGCCCATCAGGATCGACAGCACGATGCCGCCGATCATTACCGCGAGGCCCAGGATCATCGCCGGCTCGAGAATCGAAAGAAAACGCTTGATGGCAACCTGGACTTCGCGGTCGTAGACGTCGGCGACGCGATTGAGCATTTCCTCGAGGCGCCCGGATTCCTCGCCGACCAGAATCATTTGCGTAGCGAGCCTTGGATAGATACCCGTTTCGATCAGCGGGCGGCCAAAGCCCTTGCCCTCGCGCAGCCGCGTGATGACACCTTCGAGCGCACGCGCCAGCACTGTGTTGGTCATCGTTTCGCGCACGATCGCGAGTCCGGAAAGCAATGTGACTCCGTTTGCAAGCAGCGTGGACAAGGTGCGCGAAAACCGCGCGACCTCGACCTTCGCCAGCAAGTCGCCGAGCAGCGGCAGCCGCAGCAGTCGCCCGTCCCAGCGCAGGCGCACCTCGGGCTTTTGCAGCCGGCGTCTCATAAACCAGATAAGCGCCGCAATGACGGCGATGATGAGCCACCAGTATTTGCGCAGCGCCGTTCCGAAGATGATCACGACTTGCGTCGGCAGCGGCAGGGCTTTGCCCGCTTGCGAGAATGTCTGCTGAAATTGGGGAACGACGAAGATCAGTAGCACCATCACCGAGGTGACTGCGACGCCGATAAGGATCGTCGGATAGATGAGTGCCGACTGCACGCTTTCGCGCAGGTCTTTGTTCCGTTCCATTGTCTCGGCCAACCGGCTGAGGACGGTGCCCAGCGCGCCGCCCGCCTCACCGGCGCGAACAATATTGATGTAGAAGCGCGAGAAAACGTTGCGGTGCATGTCCAGCGCCTGCGACAGCGATTTGCCGCCGCGCACTTCATCGCGGATGGTTTGCAGCAACGTTGCAACAGGCGGTGTCGGCGCGAGGCCGATCAGGACTTCCATTGCGCGGTCGAGCGGCAGCCCCGCGCGCAGCAGCGTGGCGAGTTCCCGCGTGAGCGCCAGCACGTTGTCGCGAGTGACACGTCGTGGTGTGAACCATGACCGGCGCGCCTCCGGCGCGGCGAGTGCGCTGCTGCTCTTGCCACCGACGGCCGCCTCGACGCGCATCGGCATCAGGCCCTGGTCCCGCAGGCGGTCGACAATCTCGGCTTCGTTGGCCGCGTCGAGTTCGCCAGCCGCGATATCGCCGGCCGCGTTTACCGCCCGATAGCGATAGAGCGCCATGTCAGTTTTCGCGCGTGACGCGAAGAACCTCTTCGAAGGTCGTCACGCCGTTGAGCGCCTTGCGCATGCCATCTTCGTACATCGTTACCATGCCTTCCTTTATCGCTTCGGTCCGCAACTCCGCCGATGTCGCATGGCGCATCACATGACTGCGCAGCGGGTCGGTCATCGGCAGGATCTCCATAATGCAGATCCGGCCGAAGAATCCCGTCTGCGCGCACTCCTTGCATCCCTTGGCGTGGTACAGGGTGATGTCGCCGGGAGGCGCGAACTTGCGCAGGCCCAGCTCCTCGACCATCTCGGGCAGCGCCGTGTACGTCGTCCTGCACACAGGACATAGCGTGCGCACCAGACGCTGCGCGAGGATTCCGACCACGGTCGAGGTCAGCAGATAGTCTTCAACGCCCATATCGAGCAAGCGGTTGACCGTGCTGGCCGCGTCGTTGGTGTGGACGGTGGAGAGCACCATGTGCCCGGTGAGTGCGGACTGAACCGCGATCTGCGCCGTTTCCAGGTCTCGTATTTCGCCGATCATGATCACGTCGGGGTCTTGACGCACGATCGAACGCAAGGCGTTGGCAAACGTCAGATCGATCTGCGGCTTGACCTGGATCTGGTTGATGCCGGCCATCTGGTATTCGACGGGATCCTCGACAGTTAGAATCTTGACGTCAGGCTGATTGAGTCGATCGAGAGCCGTGTACAGCGTTGTCGTCTTGCCGCTGCCGGTCGGTCCGGTGACGAGCAGGATGCCGTGCGGTTCCATCAGAACGTCGATGAATTTTTTCAACGTGTCGTCTTCGAAGCCGAGCTTCTTGAAGTCGAGCGCCACGCCGCCTTTATCCAATATCCGCATCACGACCGATTCGCCGTGCATCGTCGGCACGGTCGACACGCGCAGATCGATTTCCTTGCCCTGCACGCGCAAACGGATGCGCCCATCCTGCGGCAAGCGTCGTTCTGCGATGTCGAGCATCGCCATGATCTTGACGCGCGAGATCACCGCGGCCGAAAGTCGCTTCGGCGGCGATTCGATTTCGTGCAGCACGCCGTCTATGCGATAGCGCACAATCAGGCGGTTCTCGAAAGGCTCGATGTGAATGTCGGATGCGCGCGAGTCGAGCGCATTGGTGATGATCAACGACACCATGCGGATGACGGGCGCTTCGGACGCAAGGTCTTTCAGTTGCTGGACGTCGGCATCGAATGCGATATCGTCACGCTGCTCGACGTCGCCGACGATCTGGCCCAATGCCGACTTCCCGGCACCGTACAGGCGCTCGAGCGCAGCATCGAGTTCGGTCGGGATCGCGACTTTGCGCCGCACTTTGCGACCGGTGACCATTTCGAAGGCATTGACCGTGTACGTGTCAGTCGGATCGGCCATCGCCAGGGCCAATTCGTTCTCGTCTTCGGCGAGGGGCAGCGCGCGCGATTCGCGCAGGAAGCGCGCCGACACGCGTTCTTCGAGAATGGGCAATTCCGGATAGCCGGCGGCTTCCACCAGCGGCAAGCCAAGTTGGGCCGCGAGGGCTTCGGATACTTCGCGCTGCGCGACAACGCCGAGCGAGACCAGCAGGGCACCCAGCTTTTCACCCGATTCCTGCTGCAAACGCAGCGCGCGATCCAAGCCCGCCGCATCGAGCTTGCCGCGCTCGATCAGGATGTCGCCCAGACGTTTTCGTTCAGGTGCGTTCATGCGCTATGGGTCCAAGGAGCTCTGGTGCGGCCGTCCGATTTAGTCGCCGCCCAGGATTCGATTGCCTGCCGCCAACTCAGCTGCCAACGCGGTTACCAACGCAGTTGCCAACCTGGTTGTTGACTCAGTCGCCGATTCGGTTGCCACCAACGAACCGATCGATGCCAACGAATCGCCGGTCAGCCTCAGAGTCGCGCGACCGCACAAAGTTGCCCACGCCTCTTTCTTTATCGCTCGTTCGCGCCCGTTTTTGGGTCGTCGAATCATAGCACGCCGAGCGATAGCCAATGCTTCGGACCTTCGCGTGAATCAATGTGTTGCAAGCGAGTATTGAAGCGAAGTGTCGCCATCGGGCGACGGTGCTCCGTTAGAATGTCGTCATCGCCCGACGTCCGCGTTCGAATTTATTCAGCGAGCCAGTCGCTGCAATCCCAGCCGAGCGCTTGCTCGAGACGCTTGATCTCGTCAGCGAATACCGCACGCAGGTAATCCTTCGCCTCCTGCGTCATCGGCGCCTCATACGGACGCGCATGCACCGTGCGCGGCGTTGGCGCGGCGAAATGCGCAATCCCCAGAAAATCGCAAATGCTCGCCAGGGGTGTCGCCGGCGAGCGCTGTAGTTCCTCGCTCTTGATTATCAGCATCTGTTCGGCCGGGAAGCACATCCTGACGCGTTCGATCTGCTTTGTATAGAAGCCCCGGTCGAGGTACGAAAACTCGCGGTGTTGCAACGGCAACGCGCTGCGCACGCGTTCGTGCTCCACCCTGATCGCCTCGTCGAAGCTCAATGTGTCGCGCCGACGCTCGCGTTCCATGTTCCAGTGCGAGTAGGCGCGCGTGATCGGGTTGCGCAGCAACATGATGAACTTCATGGCCGGGTTGTATTGGCGGATGCGCTCAGGCGCCGATTTCCAGTACATGTAGACCGGCGTCGCGTCGCCGATAATCTTCTTGTTCGGCATGGGCTTGAAATAGGCGTGATACACCCCGTAGTCGACCGGCTGCGTCTGGAAGTGCGTCTCGGTGTCGAAGAAGTGCACCTCCTTCACCGCGGGCAGCCCGACCTCTGGATGATCGAGCAGGTACGACGCGAGCGCCGTCGTACCCCCTTTTTGCGTGCCTGCGACGACGAAACCCACCTGCATCACGAACGGCCGGGCAAGATTGCCGTGACAGTCCTTGTAGCGTTTACCGCTGCGGCAGGGACAGGGATCGTTTCTCATCAAGGAGAGGAGCTTTGCCCGCCGGCGCTAAAACGATGCGGTCGCCGCGCGCAGCGTTTCGTCAATCTCCGCCGCGCCATGCGCCGCCGACACGAATCCGGCCTCGAATGCCGACGGCGCAAGGTACACGCCCGCGTCGAGCATTTTGTGGAAAAACCGATTGAAGCGTTCTTTGTCGGAGGTCATCACCGTCGCGAACGAGTCCGGCACGCCAGGCGAAAAATAAATCCCGAACATACCGCCGATCGATTGGGCCGAAAACGCGACGCCGGATTTTTTCGCCGCCGCGGCGAGCCCGTCGGTCAGCGACTTCGTGCGTTCGCCCAGACGCTGATAGAAGCCCGGCGCCTGGATCGCTTTCAAGGTGGCAAGACCCGCTGAAACGGCAACCGGAT
This sequence comes from uncultured beta proteobacterium, assembly GCA_963749795.1. Lineage (GTDB taxonomy): Bacteria > Pseudomonadota > Gammaproteobacteria > Burkholderiales > Casimicrobiaceae > PALSA-1003. The sequence goes on along the minus strand of CAVVOR010000009.1, from coordinate 249,980 downwards.
TGCCCGACAAAGTGCCCGCCTGATACACCGGGCCGAGAGGCGCGATCTTTTCCATGATCGCGCGCCTGCCGCCAAACGCGCCGACCGGCATGCCGCCGCCGATTACCTTGCCCAGCGTCGTCAGGTCGGGCGCAACTCCGTAGAGACCTTGCGCCCCCTGCAAATGCAGCCTGAACCCAGTCATCACCTCGTCAAATATCAGCACCGCGCCGTGTCTATCGCAAAGCTCCCGCAGGCCCTGCAGGAAACCCGGCTTGGGTGCTATGAGGTTCATGTTGCCCGCGACCGGCTCGACGATGACGCCGGCGATTTCATTCGGATGATCGACGAATGCCTTCGCCACTTCCTCGAGATCGTTATACGAAAGCACGATCGTCTCGGCAGCGATAGCGGGCGGAACGCCGGCTGACGAAGGTTGTCCGAATGTAAGTGCGCCCGAACCCGCCTTGACCAGCAGACTGTCACCGTGCCCGTGATAGCAACCTTCAAACTTGATGATCTTCGACCGGCCGGTGTAGCCGCGCGCGAGGCGCAGCGCCGTCATCGTCGCTTCGGTTCCTGACGATACCAGGCGCACCATTTCCATCGACGGCAACAGGCGGCACAGCGTCTCGGCCATCTCTATTTCGATTTCGGTCGGCGCGCCGAACGACAACCCGTGCTTGGCGCTTTCCTGCACGGCGCGCACGGTCTCGGGATGCGCATGCCCCAGGATCGCAGGACCCCACGAACCCACGTAATCGATATAGCGCTTGCCGTCGGCGTCCCACAAATAAGGCCCCTCGCCGCGCGCGAAGAATCGCGGCGTGCCGCCGACCGAGCGGAAAGCGCGCACCGGAGAGTTGACGCCCGCGGGAATGGTTTTCTGCGCGCGCGCAAAGAGTTCGTCGTTGCGGGTCATGTTGGTTTGCACTTCCGTGAAAGTTGTCAGTTGAATAGATCGGCGATTTTACGTGCGGAGATTTCGACGTCCGGTGTATCGAAGACCGCAGTGATCACCGCCAGCGCATCAGCTCCGGCCGCGATCAGCGACGCACCATTGGCTGCGGTGATACCGCCAATGGCAACGACTGGCAAGGACCATCGTCGCTTGGCGATCCCGATCAACGCGGTGTTTGCACGCACGGCGTCCGGCTTGATCGTCGACGGAAAGAAACTGCCGAACGCAATATAGTCGGCGCCAGCGTCAGCGGCCGCCTCGGCGCGCCCGATTTCGTCATAGCACGACACGCCGATCAATGCCGCCGGACCGAGTTTCGCGCGGGCAGCGGCAACGTCCACGTCATCCCGTCCCAGGTGCACGCCATCGGCGCCTGTCGCTGCCGCAAGGCCGACATCGTCATTGACGATGAAACATCTGTTGCGGCCGCGACACAATTCGCGCAAACGCGAAGCCTGTTCGACGTGAAGCGCCGGCGATGCATTTTTGTTGCGATATTGGACCACGCTGCGCGCCGCCGCGAAGCGCCGCGTCGACGCGATCGATCAACCACTGGGTGTCATCGGTGTCGGGAGTCAGCACATACAGGCCGGCAATTCGCGTCCGCGCCGGCGCGCGCGCCGCGCCAAATATTGTTTCAGGCATCGATTCGGCGCCGATTATGGTGCCAACTGAGTGCGAACTGAGTGTCCACTGACTGCCAACTGGGTGCCAACTGGCCGCCAAACTGATGCCAACCAATGCCGACTCAGTGGCGACGCAAGTCCGTCGATGCTGGCGCGGTCGCATCGTCCGCACGCGGTTCAGCTTCGTCTTCGCGCGCCCAGAACAGGCGGTCGGGAAGATGCTGTCCCATGCCAGGACGGTAAGCTTTCTGGAGCGCATGCCAGGTGTAGTCCTGCGCTTCACGAACGGCTTCGGGCAGTTCGAGCCCATTGGCGAGCATTGCTGCGATCGCGGACGCCAGCGTGCAGCCCGAGCCGTGATATTTGCCGGGAAGACGCTGCCAGCTGTCACTGCGCACAACCCCTGTCTTGCCGTATAGCGTATTGATAACCTGCGTCGTTGGCTCATGCGTGCCCGTGATCAGCACGAACTCGCAGCCGCTTTCGATAAGGCGCGCTGCGCAAACCGCAAGGGACGGCTCTTCCTCGTCCTCGATATCGGCGAGCCTTCGCGCTTCCATGCTGTTCGGCGTCAATATCGTCGTTTGCGGCAGCAACAGTTCGCGCAACGCGTGAACCATCTCGTCGTTGGCGAGTTCGTCGCCACGACCCGACGCGAGCACGGGGTCCAGAATCAGCGGTACGTCGGGATAATCGGAAAGGATTTCAGCGATGGCAGCGATATTCTCGACGCTGCCGAGCGCGCCGATCTTGAATGCATCGACCGGCATGTCCTCGAGCAGGCACCGCGCCTGGTCGGCGACCCAGTCGGCATCGATCGCCTGCATGGCTTCGACGCCGAGCGTGTCCTGCACGGTGATCGCCGTGATCACCGAGAGCGGATGGCATCCCATGCTGGCGAGCGTAAGGATGTCCGCCTGGATCCCGGCACCGCCTGACGGATCAGACGCTGCAAAAGTCAAAACGATCGGGGGATAGTCGGAATCCTGGTCGGCCGGCGAAGACATGATTGGTTGCCTGCGATGAAATTCCGCGCTAGCCCGGGCAAGGAGAACCAGTCGGAAAAATTATCGGAAGAAAGATCGGTTCGGCAACACCGGCAAACTGCCCAACTCCTGCCCGGGTTCCAGCCGTTCGGGCCATCGCGCCACGGGCACTCGACGAATGCTTGCTAAAATGCGATTTTACTCCAGGCTGATGCGACCGAATGAAAAAATACATGTGTCTGATTTGCGGTCACGTCTACGACGAGGCTTTCGGTGACCCGGATACCGGGATCGCGCCGGGGACCAAATGGGAAGACGTGCCGCCGAACTGGACCTGCCCCGATTGCGGGGCACGCAAGGAAGACTACGAGCTACTGGAATTCTGATGCAGATCCTGCACACCATGTTGCGCGTCGGCGACCTGCCGCGCTCGGTCGCGTTCTACACCGATGTCCTCGGCATGCGCGTGCTGCGAACGACCGATCGCCCCGAGCAGAAGTACCGGCTGGCCTTTGTCGGCTACGGCGATGAACCTGATCACGCCGTGCTGGAATTGACCTACAACTACGGCGTCGACAAGTATGAATTAGGCAACGCGTTCGGCCACGTTGCCATTATGGTTCCCGATGTTGCCGCCACCTGTGAATCGGTTCGCGCCAAAGGCGGTCTGGTCACGCGTGAAGCAGGGCCGGTTAAAGGCGGCACCACCGTGATCGCCTTCATCCAGGACCCGGATGGCTACAAGATCGAGTTGATCGAGCGCTAAGCGTCGCTTACCGGCGGTGCGGTCTCGCCCGCCGCGGCATCATAGATCTGCAGCAGCAGATTTTCCCAATCGCGGGCAAAGCCGGCGGTGTCGAACAAGGCATTCGTTTGGCGCGTTTCCGCGAGGTGCAGCCGGAAGTCGCGCAACATCACTGGTTCATCTACAAGCTCCAACAAGCGCTCGCGATACTCGGCCAGGCTGCGGGTGATGAGCCGGTCCATTCGTGCGGCGCGGAGCAGGCTTGCACCAACGCGGCCGGCGAATGTCTCGCCGCGACATGTCAGCATCGGCACGCCCGCCCACAGCACATCGACGCCAGTCGTGTGCGCGCCGTAGGGCAGGGTGTCGAGCGCGAGATCGGCGCAGCCGAGTCTAGCCATGTGGGCGTCCTGACGGACCGGTGGCGCGAACACGAGTCGCTTCGGATCCACGCCGTGACGCGTGGCTTCCGCGCAGCAGGTTTTGCTGCGCGCGGGGCCAACTCGCGAGAAGCCAGAGCACAGCGTCCGGCCGCGCACGCAGCGCCTCCATCCAGATTGCAAACAGCGGTCGCCTCAGCTTGTAGCTTTGATTGAGGCATGCCAGTACCAGGCCTTGCTCGGGCAGACCATTGTCGGCGCGCGACGAAGGTGCCGGTGATCCCCGACGCCGGTCATTGACGTAGTAGCTGCGAGGCAGCCGCCACACGCGCTCATGAAAATAACGGTCGTCTTCCGGCGGAACGACTTCAGCGTCGGCAATGATCCCATCAACTGCGTCGTAGCCGAGTGTTCCCGGAAAGCTCATATAGTGGATCTGCACCGGCGCCGGTCGCGATGCGAGGATCCCCATTCTGCTGCCTTGCGTATGCCCCTTGCGCTCGATCAACAGGTCGATACCGTCATCGCGAATCGCCTGCGCAATCTCTTCATCAGAGAGATCACGCACATCTCGCCAATGCTCGAAAGCCGTGCGCACTCGCTCGCGCAGTCACTTCCATCGTCTGGCCCATAGCTGTAGCCGGTGACTTCGAAGCGGCTTCGGTCGTGTTCCTCGAACAGGCCCACCATCAGCCGCGCGGTGGGATGCTCGTGAAAACTCCCCGACAGGTAGCCAACGCGTAACCTGCCGCTGCGCGGCGCAGCGCGGCGCGGCGCAACGGGTACCGGCAGCATTGAGCGCGACCAGCGCCTGGCCACCTCGAGTTGCTGCGCCGACGAGAGCGGCATCGCCAGGGCGATGAACGGCGGCCAACGCGGATCGCTGTCCGGGTCATCGAGCGTTTCGGTCAGCGCGCGCTCGCTCGCCTCCAACGCCGTCCATTCGCACAGATACTGCTGGGCGTAGACGAGGTTGGCTAGAGCCGGCGTGAGTTTCGGCGAAGCCATGTGCGCACGCTCAAACGCGGCCATCGCCTCTTCTTCGTCGCCGAGCAGCCGTCGCGCAATGCCCAGGTTGTCCCACGTCTCGGCTTCGTTTGCGCCGAGTTCGATTGCACGCTCGAGATGCAAACGTGCGGTCGCTGCATCCCCCAGATCGAGGCAGGTCGCAGCCAGCGTTTGTCGCAACTCGGGCCGATCCGGGGCGAGCGCCACGCATTCGCTCAGCACATCGCGGGCGGCGGCGAATGCGCCCGCGGACCGAAGCCCGCGGCCGAGCAGATGCGACAGCTCGACATCCTGCGGATGCTGTTCGAGCCCGCGACGCGCGATCTGCTGTGATTCGGTCACCCTGCCCTGTTCGAGTTCGAGGTAGGCGAGCAGACGAAGGGGATCGAGCGCGTTTGGCGTGCGGTCCGTGGCGCGGCGGACGACATCGGTTGCTTCGGGCAACCTTCGCTGGGCGATTAGCGCCAGAGCCAATCCGCTCGCCGCGACGGCATCGTCGGCATCGGTCACCGAGCGAAATATCTTTTCGGCGAGCGTTGGCTCTGCGATATCGAGGGCGACTCGTCCCAAGCGGGTCAACGTTGTCGCGCGTTGCGGCGGCGGAACAAGTGCGCGTTCCAATGTCGCTTTTGCCGCGGCACGGTCGTCCTTCGCGAAGTATGCTCGCGCAAGACTTATCAGGATGTCGAGGGTCGGCAACGATTGGCTATGCGCAGCAGCCAAGGCGAGCTCGAGATGCTCGCCTGCCTGCGCGGCGTCGCCCGCCTTGAGTTCCTGTTGCGCGATGCGCAGCAATGCGCCGGGATGTTCCGGCATTGCCCCGAGGATCTCGTCGTAGATTGCGCGCGCGTCCGCGGTCCGCCCCGCCGCTTCGTGCTTCGCTGCAACCGCGAACGCGTCCTGAACCGTGAGTTGCACTAAGCGTCGGCCCCCAGTGCCGATGGTGCTGCGCTGCTCTTGCTGCGAGGCGATTCCATGCTAGCCAGCGGTGTTCAGCAGCTGGCGCAGATCGTGCGCATAGACGTCGGGCCCCGGGCCATAGCTTTCGTATACCCGCAGCCTTCCTTGCGGGTCGAACAGGTACGTGCCCGCGGAATGGTCCATCGAATAACTTCCTGGCGTCGCGCCCGGTTGTTTCTGATAGATGACCTTGAACTCCTTGGCCGCGGCCGCGGTCGCGGCGGCGTCGCCATACAGGCCGAGGAACGACGGATTGAAGCCGGGCACGTACTGCGCGAGTAGCGCTGGCGTGTCGCGCTCGGGATCGATGGTGACGAACAGCACCTGCACGCGCTTGCGTCCGGTCCGAGCTTTTTCATCGCCGCGGCAAGCTCGGACAGTGTCGTCGGACAAAAATCCGGGCACTGCGTGTAGCCGAAGAACATCACGACGGCTTTGCCGCGAAAGTCCTCGAGCGTGCGCGCCTTGCCGGTGTGGTCGGTCAGTTGGAAGTCGCGACCGAAGGTCGCGCCGGTCATGTCGGATCCCTGGAATTTCGGCGCGTCAGCCCGCAGGCGGCGACCACACTGAGCATCAGCGTCAACAGCAGCGCGCGAAGAATCGCACGGGGCTTCATGACCGAAGCCTTCGCGCAACCTGCGGAGCCCGACTCATGCCCAAAGCCATGGCCCTGCCGGAGGTCCAGCCGAACTCGACGCGCAGCACAAAGCTCACCGCACGTAATGGTCGAGCAGCAGCGCGGAGAACAGCGCCGCGAGATACAAGATCGAATAACGGAACGTGCGCCGCGCCAGCGCGTCGCTGTACGTACGCCAAAGCGCCACCGCGTAGCCGATGAAGATCGCGCCGAGCGCCAGCGCGGCCGCGAGATACATATAGCCGCTCATGCGGATGGCGAACGGCAGCAGCGTCACCGCGACCAGCGCCGCGGTGTAGAGCACGATCTGCAGCCGCGTATATTCCGGCCCGTGCGTCACCGGCAGCATCGGCAGCCCCGCCTTGGCGTATTCCTTGGCGCGATAGAGCGCGAGCGCCCAGAAATGCGGCGGCGTCCAGACGAAGATGATCAGAAACAGCAGCAGCGCCTCGGGAGCAACGTCGTTGGTGACCGCGGCCCAGCCGAGCACCGGCGGCATCGCGCCCGACGCGCCGCCGATGACGATGTTCTGCGGCGTCGCCGGCTTCAGCAGCACCGTATAGATGACCGCATAGCCGACGAAGGTCGCCAGCGTGAGCCACATCGTCAGCGGATTGACCTGCGAGTACAGCAACGCGAGGCCTGTCGCCGCCCACGATCGAGCGAAGATCAGTGTCTGCGGCGACGTGATTTCGCCTCGCGGCAGCGGCCGGCCGCGCGTGCGCGCCATGACCGCATCGATTTTCTGCTCGACCAGGCAGTTGATCGCCGCCGCCGCGCCGGCGACCAGCGCGATGCCGAGCGTGCCGAAACAGCACCGCGCCGAGCGGCGGCAATCCGGGCGCGGCGAGAAACATGCCGATCACCGCGGTAAAGACGATCAGCGATGACGACGCGCGGCTTGGTCAGCGCCAGAAACTGGCGCGCGCGGTTATCACGCGAGGGCGACGGTGGTCATTGGCGGCACGGCAGGGTAAAAGGCGATTTTACCATCGTCGCCGGTGCCAACGCAGTGATTCCCCTCGCCCGTATGCGGCCGGCGCCTCAGCGGCGGCCAGACGCCGTCATCGCGGCGCGACCGGCCGAAAATGCACCCTTTTTACGGACCCAGCGAGGATGTCTGCCGTCTGTCGAAACGAGAGCTTCCCGCACTAACGCATCAGCCGATGCGCGACGCGCGCAGCAAGCGCTCGAGGTCCTTGGCCAGACGCTTGATGTCGGGGTCGGCGGGATAACGCAGCACCAGGTTTCCGCGCGGGTCGAGCAGGAAGATGGAGACTCCTTTGTCTAGCGTCGCCGCGCGAATTGGAAGACGGGCGAGTTGCTCTGCGGTCGCCGCAGCCACCGCGAGGTCGGGATGATCGGTGGCCAGATCCGGCGAGCGGGTGGAGCGACCGTCGTGCTGGTCGATTGCAGCAACAGGCGGACCACCCGCTCCTGTTCTCGCCCCTGGATCGTGCGCGCCTGGCGCGTCGCGTAGAGGGCCCGCCGCGCAGCGTCGCCGCATGCATTGTCGTTGACATCCTGACGACGACGCAGCAGCAGCCATTTGCCACGCATGTCCGCGAGCGCGAACGCGGTTCCGTCCGAGCGCAGGCCGGTCAGGGCGGGGGCCGGGCGTCTCGAGCAGCTCGCCATAGTTGACGCTCTTGGTGGCGTCAACCAGTAGTAGGCCGCATACGAAGCGACGACCGGCGCGAGCGCAAACAGCGCCAGCAGTACCAGCGTGCGGCGGGCGTTTTATCGTTTTCGGCGCTCATCAGCCGTCGCCTTCGGCTTTACCGTCAGAGTTGCTCGGTTTCACCTTCATCGTTTCTGCGCCAATTGAGCGCGAGCCAGAGTACGAGCGCCAGCGCCGCGAACGAATACCACTGCATCATGTAACTGCGGTTCTGCTCGATGCCGAAGTCCGGCGCGGGCCAGTCGCGCACCAGCCCGTCAGCGGTGGCCCCAGTCTGCTCGACGATGAACGGCAGCAGCTCGAGGCCGGTCGCCGCCGCGATGCGCGCTGCAAGTCGAGGTTCTGTATCACCGGCCCCGCGCCGGTGCTCGCGCTGAGCTCGAGGTAGTGCGCGGCGGCAGGTTGACGCGGCCGTCTACGTCGACTTCGCCCGCCGGCGGCGGCGCAGCAGGTAAGTCCGCGCGCCGCGCGCCCTGCGCGATCCAGCCGCGGTCGACGAGCACGTAGCCGGCCGCTGCCGACGAGCTTGAGCGGCGCGACGACGTCGTAGCCGGCCCGGCCGGCGTGCGACCTTGTTATCGATCAAGATCTGCCGCGCGGCGTCGTACTCGCCGCGCGACGCGCACCGTGCGAAAGCGCAGCCGTCATCGGATCGGCGTCGATTCGCGGGCAAGATCGACCGGCGGCTGCCGCGACGCCGCTTCGAACTGCTCGCGCAGCGCCTCCTTTTCCTCCGCGCGATGCCGCTGCCAGTTGCCGAGCGCGAGTGCGCGACCAGCAACGCGACGTCGCCAGCGTCGGCACGAGCGCCGGCCGGAATCGGCGGGTCAGGAAAAACGCCAAGAAAAAATGAACTCGGGGAATTTGGCAGCCGTCTGGGCTTGGGCTAGACTCGTCATTCTAAGGCGGGTCATTTCATTTTCGTCAGTTCACTTTCGTCACTCAGTTTCGTCACGTCGAACTTTCGCGAGCAGCCTTCATGCGATTCATCGTCATCGGCGCCCTGATCCTGATCGTCGCCACGCTGGCTACGGCGCTCTATTACCTCTACCACGATCGCGGCCAGGGCAAGCGCATGGTGACGGCGCTGGCGATCCGCGTCGCGTTGTCGGCGGCCTGATCATCTTCCTGGTCGTCAGCTACAAGCTGGGCTGGATCGGCGCAGCCGGCTTGCGCTGAAGACCCAGGCGCAACGCCAGCGCGTATCGCGCGTCGCTTGAGCCTGCGAAAAAAAGCCGCACGACATCGTGCGGCTTTTTCGTGCCGGAACAACCGGCGGTCTGGAACCTGGGGTCTAGCGCCCGGCGTCTAGAGCCCGCGTCTACAGCCAATAGACCAGAACGAACAGCAGCAGCCAGACCACGTCGACGAAGTGCCAGTACCACGCCGCGGCCTCGAAGGCGAAATGGTGCTCCGGCGTCGAAATGCCCCCGGAACGCGCGCGCCGAGCATCACCGACAGCATGATCGCGCCGATCGTCACGTGGAAGCCGTGGAAGCCGGTCAGCATGAAGAACGTCGAGCCGTAGACGCCGCGTCGACAGCTTCAGGTTCATCTCGGCTGTAGGCGTGCATGTATTCGTGGGCCTGGAACCCGAGGAAGGTGAAGCCCAGCACGATCGTCATGAACAGCCACAGCTTGAGCGCGCCGCGGTGGCCGGTCTTGAGCGCGTGGTGCGCGACGGTCAGCGTCCCGCCCGAGGACACCAGGATGATCGTGTTGAGCAGCGGGATGCCGATCGCCGCCATCGGCGTGAACGGGTCTTTGAGATAAGGGCCGTTGGTCGGCCACTGCGCCGGTGAAATTCGGCCACAGCAGCTTCTGCTCCAGGCCGCCGAGCTCGGGCACCGACAGGTTGCGCATGTAGAACAGCGCGCCGAAGAACGCGGCGAAGAACATCACTTCGGAGAAGATGAACCAGCTCATGCCCCAGCGGAACGAGACGTCGACCTTCTTGTTGTAGAGGCGGCGCTCGGATTCGTCGATCGACGCGTGCCGAACCAGCCGAACATCATCGTGAGCAGGATGCAGGAAGCCGGCGAGCACGAGCCACGGGCCCGGACGCGTACGCGTTGAACCAGAACGCGGCGCCGAACCCATGCACAGCAGCGCGCACGAGCCGGTGATCGGCCAGTACGACGGCTGCGGTACGAAGTAGTACGGCTTGGCGCCGTTGCGATGCACTCATTGTGTCTACTTCCCGAATCGCGCGGCAGGCGACCGCTCAACTTTTGCTGCCCTCGACCTCGAAGAACGTGTACGACAGCGTGATCGTGGCGACATCCTTCGGCAGCGCTCGGATCGACGACGAACACGACTGGCATCTGCCGCGTTCTCGCGCGGCGCGAACGTCTGCTGGGTGAAGCAGAAGCAGTCGAGCTTGCGGAAATACTGCGCCGGCCAGTTGCGGCCCGTAGCTCGGCATCGCCTGGCCGGTCAGCGGCGCGGTCGGTCGTGTTCTCGACCTCGTACACGCACCTGCGTCACTTCGCCCGGATGCACGTCCGACGACCGGCGTCAGCGGCCGGAAACGTCCACGGCAGCTTGCTGCACGTTGGCGTCGAATTCGAGGCGCACCGTGCGCGTAGCGTCGACCTGCGTGTTCTCGACGCGTCCGCGGTCGACGATGTCGCGCAGGCCCGTCGCCTTGCAGATCTGGTCGTAGAACGGCACCAGCGCGAAGCCGAAACCGAACATCACGACGACGACGACGCCGAGCCTGCGCACCAGCCTGCGATTGGCGCGGTCCGGTGTTACGATCGTCGTGGTCGCGCTGATCGCTCATCGCGATCACCTTGCGCCAATCAGCGCGCGTCGCGACTGGCAGCAGCAGAAAGCCGAAGATGGCCGAAGCCGACCACCGCCATGCCCGACGTCAGGCGCTCCCGTGTACTGCGCGGCGATGATCGCCGCCGAAGAACACCAGCGCGATCGACGACAGGATCAGCGCCGTGCGCACGATTGCGCCGCGCGGCGGGAGTCTGCCGGCGACTTGCTTGGACGGAAGGGTGGCCATGCGCTCTTCCTTCAATGAGCTCAGTGCTCGGTGACTCTGGTTCGTTACTTGATGACCGGCGGCGTTTCGAACGTGTGGTACGGCGCCGGCGAGGGCAGCGTCCATTCCAGCGTGTCCGCCCCTTCCCACGGCTTGGCCGGCGCCGGCGCGCCGCTGCGGATGCACTTGACCACGATGTACAGGAACAGCAGCTGCGACAAGCCGAAGCCGAACGCGCCGATCGACGCGACCACGTTCCAGTCGGTGAACTGCGGCGCATAGTCGGGGACGCGCCGCGGCATGCCGGCCAGGCCCAGGAAGTGCATCGGGAAGAACGTGATGTTGAAGAAGATCATCGACAGCCAGAAGTGCATCTTGCCCAGCTTCTCGTCGTACATGTGGCCGGTCCATTTCGGCAGCCAGTAGTAGATGCCGCCGAAGAAGGCGAACAGCGAGCCGGCAACCAGCACGTAGTGGAAATGCGCGACGACGTAGTAAGTGTCGTGCAGGCTGATGTCGACCGGCACGATCGCGAGCACCAGGCCCGGTGAAGCCGCCCATCGTGAACAGGAAGATGAAGCCGATCGCGAACAGCATCGGCGTCTCGAAGGTCATCGAGCCCTTCCACATCGTCGCCAGCCAGTTGAACACCTTCACGCCGGTCGGCACCGCGATCAGCATCGTCGCGTACATGAAGAACAGCTGGCCCGCGGCCGGCATGCCGACGGTGAACATGTGGTGCGCCCAGACGATGAACGACAGGATCGCGATCGACGCGGTCGCGTAGACCATCGAGGCGTAGCCGAACAGCGGCTTGCGCGCGAACGCCGGGATGATCGTCGACACGATCCCGAACGCCGGCAGGATCATGATGTACACCTCGGGGTGGCCGAAGAACCAGAAGATGTGCTGGAACATCACCGGGTCGCCGCCGCCGGCGGCGTTGAAGAAGCTGGTGCCGAAATGGCGGTCGGTCAGCAGCATCGTCACCGAGCCGGCGAGCACCGGCATCACCGCGATCAGCAGGTAGGCGGTGATGAGCCACGTCCACACGAACAGCGGCATCTTCATCAGCGTCATGCCGGGCGCGCGCATGTTGAGGATGGTCGTGATGATGTTGATCGAACCCATGATCGACGACGCGCCCATGATGTGGATGGCGAAGATCGTCATGTCCATGCCCATGCCGGCCTGCACTGACAGCGGCGGGTACAGCGTCCAGCCCGCGCTGGCCGCTCCGCCCGGGGACCAGGAACGAGCCGAGCAGCAGCACGCCGGCGAACGGCAGCAGCCAGAAGCTCCAGTTGTTCATGCGCGCGAACGCCATGTCCGGCGCGCCGATCATCAGCGGCACCTGCCAGTTGGCGAAGCCCACCGCGGCCGGCATGATCGCGCCGAAAATCATGATCAGGCCGTGCACCGTGTTGAGCTGATTGAAGAACTCGGGCTCGACGAGCTGCAGGCCCGGCTGGAACAGCTCGGCGCGGATCGTCAGCGCCATGATGCCGCCGACGATGAACATGATGAACGAGAACCACAGGTACAGCGTGCCGATGTCCTTGTGGTTGGTCGTCATGACCCAGCGCATGATCCCGCTGGGGTGATGCGTGCGTCATGCTCGTGATCGTGGCCTGCGGCGTGATCGTGCGGAATGCTGCTCATCGCGTGCTCCTGAATGACTCTTGTTGGTTCCGGTTGGCGCAGCTAGTCGCGCGGCTCATTTGCCGGCGACCTTGATGCCGCCAACCTCGGCGGGCTGGATCGCTTCGCGCGGTGTGATTGCCCCAGCTGTTGCGCTCGTAAGTGACGACCGCGGCGATGTCGAGATTCGACAGCGTGTCCTTCCAGGCAATCATCGCCGTCGGCTTGCCGTCGTGGCTGACGCCGTTGAGCACCGTTGAATCTGCGCCGCCTTCGGTCCGTTCGCGACCGCCGACCCGTCGAGCGCGGGGAATGCCGGCGGTACGCCCTTGCCGGTGGCTTGGTGGCAGGCCTGGCAATTCGTCGCGTAGACCTTTTCGCCGCTGCGCCATCAGATCTGCCATTGCCCAGACCTTGGTCGGGTCGTCGGCAGTCGCGTTTGCCGCTTTCTTCTGTTCGGCCGCCCATGCCGCGTAGTCTTTTTCCGACTTCACTTCGACGACGATCGGCATGAAGCCGTGATCCTTGCCGCAGATCTTCGCGCACTGGCCGCGAAAGGTTCCCGTCTCGTCGAATTTCATCCAGTCGTCGCGGACGAAGCCGGGAATCGCATCCTGCTGTATGCCGCCCGCAGGTAGAAACCAGGCGTGGATGACGTCGCTGGAGGTGATGAGCAAGCGAATTTTCTTGTTCACCGGGACGACCAGGGGATGATCGACTTCGAGCAGGTAGTGCTCGCCTTTCGGTTCGCGGTTTTCCATCTGCGCGAACGGCGTCGATAGTTGGCTGTAGAAGCCGAAGCCGTCGTTCAAATAATCGTAGTTCCATTTCCACTGCGACCCGGTGACCTTGATCGTGAGGTCAGACGCCGAGGAGTCCTTCATGGAGATGATCGTCTTGGTCGCCGGCCACGCCATCAGCATCAGTATGACAAACGGGATGACCGTCCAGATGATCTCGACCGTCGTGTTTTCATGAAACTGTGCGGCGACGTGGCCCTTCGATTTCCGGTGCGCGTAGATCGAATAGAACATCGCACCGAAAACGACGATGAAGATGACGACACAGATCCAGAAGATGATCGCGTGAAGCTCGAAAATCTCCTTAGCGATCGGCGTGACAGGCGGCTGAAAATTCCAGGCACGATCGGCCAGCGCAATCCCCGGCACCACGAACCCCACCAGCCCCGCCAACACCCGTGCCCCCATCGCCCGCAACCCGCATGCCGCTTGAATCACTGCGTTATGAATACGATTCATGCTGTCCCCGAAAACATCAACGATTCTTCGAAATTCGTCGGGTTCAACCCGGTTGCGCCGCCAGCCGGCGACGCAAATCCCGTGCGACCCGAATTCGCTCCACGGCAGTGAGGGAGTCGCCGAACGGCACGCGTTCGCCCGCGTAGCACAACGCGAGCGCCGGCGACCGATTGAATCGCTCCTCCCCAATCTCGATACGCAGCCACCGGCGATTGAATTCCCGTAGGGCGCGCCTGCCGTCTTCCTGATGCTCGACGATCACGCGATCACCTCTTATGGTAATTCTTTCCCAGTCGGCGGCATGGCGATCGAACCACCGAAAAGCCCAAAAAAGCACAACCATTTCCAGCACCGAGTACGGCAACACCAGCCATGCTCCGAGCGACGCAAACACAAACGCAAAACCAAACGACACGGCGCACGAGCACGCGAACAAATATCTGCGGCCCCGCGACCCTAGTGAGTCGTTGCGACGGAGCGTGACACTAAACTCGGAGGCGATTCCAGCTTCGGAGTCGGCCATGAATTCGCCTAGCTGAACGTCCCTTCAAGTGATTCCTCAGTGCGCCCCTGGTTCAGCCCACTTTGCGGTCCACTGAACGGCGCCGAAATCTTAGCATGGAACTTCCGTAATGCGAACGGTCATGGGAAACGGGTTCGCGTGGGCGCGCGAACCCGCGGCGGCGCCAAGCCCAGGCGGCTTCTACGCGCCGCGCTAACGCCTTATGTCGGATTCCGTGGAATTGGATTCCACGGAATCGTCGGAAGCCTGGGCGCGGCAATGCGCCGCTCCAAAGTCGCGACATTCTCTTCGATGCGCGCGAACGAGGGATCGATCGCGCTGGGCACCCATCCCTGCAGGACGAGCCCCCGCGCGAGTATCGCCTGTACCGAAAGCAGCGCGTGATTGATACAACCGAGACGCAAGCCTACGACCAACACAAGCGGGGCGCCGATGGCGCGCGCCACATCGAGCATGTCGCTGTTGCCACTATCGTCGTTGATCGGTACCAGCACGCCGCCGGCGCCTTCGACGACAATGCGATCGGCTCGAGTGCAAAGCTCCTCGTACGCGCTGCGTATGCGGCCGAGGTCGATGCGCACATTGGCTTCCCTCGCGGCCAGGTGCGGAGCGATAGCCGGATCGAAGCTGTACGGATTGCGGAACTCGATCGGCGCATCGACGTTGCCCGCCGCCGCAAGCGCGATGACATCCTCATTCAGGGACGCGCCCGGCGGCACGCCGGAGGCGATGGGCTTCATGCCTACGGCGCGAAGCCCGATGCCGACATGGGCACGAAGCATGGCGCAGGCCACTCGAGTCTTGCCGACGCCAGTGTCGGTACCGGTGACAAAGATACCTGTCGCCATGTCAGGTGTGCGTTCCACGGCCGCGCTCGAAACGCACGATCGCGCGTCCGTCCGCCGAGACCCGTGGTTTCGGTTTCCAGGCATGCCCGTATACGATCTCGTATGTAGCCGGAATACGTCCGTCGCGGCGAAACGCATCGAGCGCGGCCAGCATGCGCTGCCAGCCCTGCCGTCCGGTCAGCCCGCGCCTGCGATCGGCGTTGGCATTGTGCGCGCCGATGGCCTTGAGTTCGCGCATCAGCGCGAGCGGGTCCGTGTAAGTGACGGTAATCACTTCCATATCGATGACCGGATCGCCGAAACCCGCGTGGATCAGCATATCGCCGACATCGTGCATATCGACAAAGCGGTTGATGTGAGTGCCGCCGTCGACCGCGGCAAATGCCGCGCGCAGTTCCTTCAGTGTGTCGGGTCCAAAGGTCGTGAACGAAAGCAGTCCGTCCACTTTGAGGACGCGGCGAAATTCGGCAAAGACCCGCGGCAAGTCGTCGACCCACTGCAGGCAGAGGTTGCTCCAGACCATATCCACGGCATCCGGAGCGAGCGGTAGCTGCCCGACGTCGGCACAAATCAGTTGCGAGCGCTCGGCGCGCGCCGGCGCCCGCAGTGCCCGCAGTGCCCATACGCGACGCAGCAGCGAGCCCTCAACGCTGGTCTGCGTCAAACGAGCGCGCGCGGCGACCGTCATGTTAAGCGCCAGATCGAGTCCGATCAGCAGCGCCTCGGGGTAGCGTGTCCGCAGTTCGCCCATCGCATCGCCAGTGCCGCAACCGGCGTCGAGCACAACGGCGGGTTGGAGCCGGATCACGCCTAAGCGCTCGGCCAATCGCTGACCCACTTCACGTTGCAGGACCGCCGCATTGTCGTAAGTCGCGGCCGCGCGCTCGAATGCCAGCCGCACGCTGCGACGATCAAGGCGCGAAGGTTCTCTCTCGGATCTGCGCTCAGCCACCGACAGCTTCCTGCCGGAGGAAATCGTCTAGCGCCGCGACAAATGCCTCAGGATGCGACAGAAACGGCGCGTGGGCAGCGTGCGCAAAAGGCAGATAACGGCCGTTGGGCAGCGCAGCGGCCAGCCATGCGCCAGCAGCGGACGGAACGAGCGCATCGCGTTCGCCAGCTATCACCAACGACGGATGGACGATCGCGGCCGAGTCGTTGCGAATGTCGCTCGCGGCCAGCGTCTCAAGCGTTCCCTGCAGCGCCTCTCGCGAAGGTTGTCCGCGATCGAACAGATGCGCGCGCAATTGCGCTAACACGCTTCGCGCGTGCTCACTGCCTTGCACCTGAAGCGCGACAAAACGCTGCAGCGTAGCGGTGTAGGCCGTCGACAGTTCGTCGCCGAAGCGGCGCAAGGTTTGCTCCTCCATTGCGTGGGGCCAGTCCGGGCGTCGAACGAAGCAGGGCGAAGTGCAGACGAGGATCAGCTTGGCGACTGCGTCCGGGTAGCGCTGCGCCCAACGCATCGCGATGGCCCCGCCCAGCGACCAGCCCAGCACATCCAAACGCTGGTCATCGTCGACCAAGGGCATGCACGTTGAAGCGACCGCGTCCGCCATCGCATCGAGAGTGTACGGGGCGATCGGTGAACTGCGGCCGTGCCCAGGCAGATCGATCAAGTGCAAACGATACCGATCGGCGAGTAGCTTCACCAAAGGCGCCCATAAACCTGAGTGCATGGCCCACCCATGCAGGAGCACCAGCGGCGGGCCGTCGCCAACAGATTCGACGGACAGAGTCATTCGCCCTTCTCATTCATCCACGCTGTCGGGCTACGCTTGATCGCGAGCGCCCGCGGAATAGGCCCGCGATCGCGTCGTGGCCTCATCGCCGCGGCGATCGTTGATGCTTGCGCCGACCTGGGCAAGCGTCGAAACGAGCGCGTCGACATCGTCAAAGCTGTGTGCCGCCGAAAAGGTAACGCGCAACCGCGCCGAGCCTTTCGGCACCGTCGGCGGTCGGATCGCCGGTATCCAGATGCCGCGCTCCCACAAACACTCGCTCACGTACGTCGCGTCGGCGTTGCTACCGATGATCAAGGGCTGGATCGGAGTCGATGATGGCAGTAGATGCCATGGGAGGGTTGCAGCGCCTACACGCCAGCGAGCGATCAGTTCGAACAAATGCGCTCGTCGTGCGGAGTCATCTCGAAGCAGGGACAGACTCTGACCGAGCGCGCTTGCCAGCATCGGCGGTGCCGCGGTGGTGAAGATGTAACTGCGAGCCGTCTGGATCAGCGTCTCGATCACGGCCTCGTTGCCCGCGACAAACGCTCCGGCCACGCCGGCGGCTTTGCCTAGCGTTCCCATGTACACGATGCGATCGGAGCGCAAGCCAAAGTGCGCCAGCGTGCCTCGACCGCCGTTGGGCCCAGTACCGAGGACGCCGAACCCATGCGCGTCGTCGACCAGGAGCAATGCATCGTAAGCCTCGGCCAGCGCCAGTATCTTCGGCAGCGGCGCAATGTCGCCGTCCATGCTGAAGACCCCGTCGGTGCAGATCAGCTTCCGTCGCGCGTTGCTCAGCGCAAGGCGCGCCGCCAGCGCCTCGACATCGCAATGCGCGTAGCGGACAAAATCGGCACGAC
Source organism: uncultured beta proteobacterium (assembly GCA_963749795.1). Lineage (GTDB taxonomy): Bacteria > Pseudomonadota > Gammaproteobacteria > Burkholderiales > Casimicrobiaceae > PALSA-1003. The sequence continues at coordinate 232,164 of CAVVOR010000009.1, read as the reverse complement.
ACAATTGCGCGCCATCGTTCAAGCACGCGTGGTTGAGCTTGTCGGCGAAGACCGCATCGTCGCGACCCGCGAGCGCGGTCAGCACACCGAGATTGGCCATATAGCCCGTCGAGAACAACACAGCCCGCGCGTTGTCGCATGGCGCGACCCACGCCGCGAGTTCGCGCTCCAGTGCATCGTGCGATTCGAAATGGCCCGAGATGAGATGCGAGGATCCGCCTCCAACGCCGTAGCGCGCGGCACCTGCGCTGAGCCGCGGCGATGACGCGCGGGTCGTTGGCAAGACCGAGGTAGTCGTTGCTGCCAAAGTGCAGCATTTCGCGGCCGTCGACCACCATGCGCGCCGCATGCGGCGATTGCACGATCCGGCGACGTCGCGCGAGACCTTCATTGGCGCGCTCTTTCAGCGCGTCGTCGAGTTCGGCGATCAGGCGCGACACGGTTTCGTGCGCCGCGAACACCTGCTGTCAGATGGCATCGACGCTCGGATGCAGCCCTAGCCGGTCGAACAATCGCCTGTCGGCCACGACATCGGGATTGCCCGTGGTCAACAGTTTGTCGCCATAGAAGATCGAATTGGCGCCGGCGAAAAAGCAAAGCGCCTGTATGCCGTCGCCCAGCTCCTGCCTGCCCGCCGACAAGCGCACCATGGCCTTCGGCATGGTGATACGCGCCGCCGCTATCGTGCGCACGAACTCCAGCGGATCGATCGGCGTCGGTGCCATGCAACGGCGTGCCTTCGACTTGCACGAGATTGTTGATCGGCACCGATTCCGGATACGGATCGAGATTGGCGAGTTGCGCGATCAGGCCGGCCCGCTGGGTCCGCGACTCGCCCATGCCGACGATGCCGCCGCAGCAGACGTGCAAGCCCGCCGTCGCGTACGTAGTCGAGCGTCTGCAGGCGATCGTCGTACGCGCGCGTCGACACGATCTCGCCGTAGAAATCGGGCGCGGTGTCGAGGTTGTGGTTGTAGTAGTCGAGGCCCGCCCGCTGCAGGCGCTCGGCCTGACCAGGTTTAAGCATGCCCAGCGTCGCGCAGGTCTCGAGGCCAAGCGCCTTGACCTCGCGCACCATCGCCAGCACCGGTTCGAGATCGCGCTCCTTCGGTCCGCGCCACGCAGCACCCATGCAAAACCGGGTCGCCCCGGCAGTCTTGGCCGCCGAGGCCGCGGCGACAACCTCGTTCACGCTGAGCATCGCTTCGTTGTCGACGCCAGTGTGATAGCGCGCCGCCTGCGGACAATAACCGCAATCCTCGGGACAGCCGCCGGTCTTGATCGAAAGCAAGGTGGACAACTGGACGGCATTGGGATCGTGGTGCGGCGCGATGAGTTTCCTGCGCGCGATGAAGCAAGTCGGCCATCGGCAGCGCCAACAGCGCCTCGACCGCCGCGACCGTCCACGTCGTTGCGGAACCTGCGTGCGTACGAGGTTGAACAAGCGCAATCGTCTGCACGGCCGGTATGTCGTTCAATTTTCGCTCGCTACAATAACGGTGGACCGAGTTTCGTGGAGCTAACTTTCATTGTCAAATTTTTCATTCACTGCATTTGACACTGGCGCTGCAGCGGATCGCGCCCGACGAAGCCTGATCGACTTCGCCCGGCGCGCCCTGCCACAACGGTGCCAACTCTGTGCTGCCTCATCGGGCCGCGAGCTGGTCTGCGTCGCATGCTCGCGCGACCTGCCGCGGCTGGGCGACGGCCGCGCCACTTGCCCGGTGTGTGCGTTACCCGCATCGAAGCGACAGGGCGGGCTCTGCGGCGCCTGCCTCGCACATTCGCCACCGTTCGACGCGACCATTGCCGCTTTCGCGTATGCCTTCCCCGTCGACCGGCTGGTGCACGCGTTCAAGTATCGGGGCCGGCTTGCCCTCGCCGAATGGTTTGCCGCCGCAGTGGCGGCAGTCGTGGACGAGTCCGAGTGCCGCGGCGCCGGACCTCTTGATCGCGCTTCCGCTGTCGAGCGCACGCCAACGCGAGCGCGGCTACAACCAGGCAACCGAGATCGCGCGCGGCATCGCGGCGATCCGCGGCATACCTCTGATGGCTGAAGGCGTGCGTCGAATCCGATCGACACCGCCTCAGGCTGCGCTGGCGTGGAGCGAACGGGCGCGCAATGTGCGTGGGGCGTTTTGCTGCGACGCTGACCTGACGGGTTTGAATGTCGCTGTCGTCGACGACGTCATGACGACAGGAGCGTCACTGGCAGAGTTCGCAACGACGCTGCGCGGCGCAGGAGCCGCGTCGCGTGCAGAACTGGATCGTGGCGCGTACGCTGTCCGCTTCACCAGCCCACCCATTGCCATGATCGCGATTGTTCTCGTCCACCCGGAAATCCCGCCCAACACCGGCAACGTCATTCGTCTGGCAGCCAATACCGGCGCCGAGTTGCATCTGGTCGAGCCGCTGGGATTCGGGCTGGACGATCGCGACCTGAAACGCGCCGGTCTCGACTACCACGAATACACTCGCCTGACCGTGCATCGCGACTGGCCGACGTGCCGCCTGGCGCTGGGGACGCGGCGACGTTACGCGCTCACCACCAAAAGCTCGCAATCACTTTTCGCGACCGCTCTGTCGATCGACGATGTTTTCGTTTTCGGCTGCGAAACCGCGGGCTTGCCCGACGAGATTCTCGCCGAATTTGCGCCCGACGCGCGCCTTCGCATTCCAATGCGGCCAGCGGTACGCAGCCTCAATCTGTCCAACGCGGTGGCAGTGACGGTTTACGAAGCCTGGCGCCAGGCACTAACTGATCAGGCGCGTGCTGAACGATGCGGACCTACTCGCGCCCGGGTTCGCGTGTCAGCAGGGTCTCGACGGCGCGGCGCGGCGGCAGCCCCTCGTGCAGAACGCGATACACGCCTTCACAAATCGGAAGATTCACGCCGGTCGCCGCCTGCAGCGCATGCGTCGCGCGCGCCGCTGCAACGCCTTCGGCAACGTGACCCAATTCGGCGAGGATGGTCGGCAAGGGTCGGCCCTGCGCTAGTGCGATACCGACGCGACGATTGCGCGACATGTCGCCGGTGCAGGTGAGCACCAAATCGCCCAGACCCGCAAGGCCCATCAGCGTCTCGCGCTTGCCTCCGAGCGCTTCCGACAACCTCCCTGTTTCGGCCAGCCCTCGCGTGATCAGCGCAGCTCGCGCGTTGTTGCCGAAGCCGAGCCCATCGCTCAGGCCCGCCGCAATCGCCAGCACATTTTTCACCGCCCCCCCGACTTCAATCCCGGTCAAATCGTCGCTGACGTAGACACGAAGGGTTTGGCTGCGCAGACGGACGGCGACGTCGTCGGCGACTCGCCTATCGGTCATCGCCACGCTCAGCGCAGTGGGCAGGCCGCAGGCGACCTCTTCGGCAAAGCTCGGTCCGGATATCGCCCCAATCGGCGCTGGCCACATCGACGCGATGACGCGATGCGCGAGCGCTACGCCTGGCGCCGCATCAGTCTCGACAAAGCCTTTGCCCAAGCCAGAGCAACGGCGCCTGTGTCAGCACCCTTCAGTTCCGCCGACGACCTCGACCAGTGCACCGATCGGCGTCGCCACGACGATCAGCGACGCGCCGGCGACCGCGTCGGCAAGATCAGCCACAGCGTCGATACCTTCAGGAAGAGCGATTCCTGGCAGATAGCGAGCGTTCTCGCGCGCCGCGCGGATCGCCTGCGCGTGCTCGACGTTGCGAGTCCACAGGCGCAACGACGGAGGCTGGGCCGTACGCCGCCAGTGTACGGCGAGTGCGGTGCCCCAGGCGCCCGCGCCGAGAATGGCTACGCTATCGGTCATGCGCCGGACGTTGCGAGAGAACTACAGGCCCCAGACCTGGGCGATGCGAACGTAGCCGACTTGACCGTCGCGATGGCGCACCTTCGCCCAGCCGGGCGTGCTCGCAACGTAGTCGGGGTCGGCGAGATCGAGCAATACGTTTTGCTCGACCTTGAACACAACGGCTGCGTTGGCCTCAGGCGCGGCGAGCACGTCGGCGATCGGCGTACGCACGATCAATGTGCGCTTGTCGGCGAGTGATTTTCGTTCGACCCAGGCGACCGTGCCTCCGGCGTCGCGAACCTTCAGCCAGCCTTCCACGCTGACGATGACTTCGAGCGGCGTGTCACGACCGACGACGAACAATGCCTTGGCCCTGAGCGACGGCGCGTCGTACAGGACTGCAGCGTCGGCTTACCGACCGAAAATCGTTGGCAATCGCGCTGGTGCCAAACGCTAATGCCGCGCCCAGCAGCCAGCGCGCGACATCTGCTACTTCGGCGCCGCGGCGACCGCAGGGCGGTTTTGCGGCATGTTGGCAAGTTGCTGCTGATACATGACCTCGAAGTTGATCGGGTCCAGATGCACTGGCGGGAATCCTGCCCGCGTGATTGCATCGGCGATGGTTTCGCGAATATACGGGAACAGCACAGTCGGGCAATGGATGCCCATGATGGGCTGAATGTCCGCCATCGGTACGCCGACGATGCGGAAAAGACCCGCCTGCGCAGCCTCGACGAGGAACAAGGTCTTGTCACCCGCCTTGGCGGTCACCGTGATGGTGAGCACGCATTCGAACAGATTCTCTTCGATCTGCTCGCCGCGCGTCCGCAGGCCGACTTCCACCTGCGGCGTTTCCTGCGTCGAAAAAGACTTTGGCGCGCCGGGATTTTCCAGCGAAAGATCCTTGACGTAGATCTTCTCAATCGACAGCGAAGGAGTGACGGGTGCGCCGGTGGGTGCTTGCTGGTCTGCCATGCGAGTTCCTGATGATGTGCTAACCCCGCATTATATCCCAGGCAGATCGTCGGAATGCTTCGGCTCGACCGGCGCCAGCAGCGGCGTCAATTCACCGGCGCGGTCCAGCACGACGAGGTCGTCGTAGCCACCGACGTGCGTGTCGCCGATGTAGATCTGGGGCACCGTTCGGCGTCCTGTCTTTTCCATCATTTCCACGCGCCGCGCGGATCCAGGTCGACGCGCACCTTGTCGATGTCGTTCACGCCCTTCGCTCTCAGCAGACGTTCGGCCTTACGCAATACGGGCAGACCGCCGTCGAGTACATCATCGACCGCGCCATCAGCCGCCTTTTTCCAGCGGCAGACCCGCATCCACCCACGCCCGCACACCGCCCCGCAACAGATACACCTGCTTGAATCCCAGCTTGGTCAATGCAGCGGTTGCCGCCGCGGCCCACCATGCCTCGATCGCAGTAGGCGACCAGGGGCCGCGCGGTGAACTTACCGAGTTCCTGGATGCGGTCTGCAAGCTGCGACAGGGGAATGTGCAGCGCGTTAGGCACGCGGCCACCCTCGTATTCCTTCGGCTCGCGCAAATCGAGCATCAATGCGTCCTGGCGATTGATCAGTTGAGTCGCCTGCAGTGCGCCGACTTCGCGCATCGCCGACAACGGTCGCCCGATGAACGGCCACAGCAGCATCGCCCCGGAGGCAACGAACACGAGGACGAGCATCCAGTTGGTTCGACGAAATTGAATCATGGACATGAGTTATGGGAATCCCGGCCGTCGCTGATGAAGGTAAAATGATAGCGTAAAGCGCGCGAACCGGCCGCGCCTCATTCAGCCTCACTCACCAATGCCCGCGAGATTCCGACACGACAGTCGTTACGCCCGTCGTCCTCCTGATACTCGACGGCGTCGGCTGTCGCGATGCGGCGGACGACAACGCCGTCAGCCGCGCGACCAAACCCAACTGGGATCGGCTGTGGCACGAATTCGCGCACACGACCATCGATGCTTCGGAACGTTCGGTCGGTCTGCCGAGCGGCCAGATGGGCAACTCCGAAGTCGGCCATCTGAATATTGGTGCGGGCCGCGTGATTTACCAGGACTACACGCGAATCGATCGCGCCATCGAGACGGGCGAATTTTCGCAGCAATCGCAGCATTGCTGGCCGCCGTCGCCACGGCGCGCGACAAACGCACGACCTTGCACGTGCTGGGACTGGTGTCGCCAGGCGGCGTGCATAGTCACGAGCAACAAATTGCCGCCATGGTCACGCTGGCCGCCAGGCACGGCGCGCCTCGCGTCGCCGTGCATGCATTCCTCGACGGTCGCGATACGCCGCCACGTAGCGCGGCCGCTTCACTGGCCTTCATCGACCAGACATGTGCGAACTACCCAGGTTGTCGCATCACCGATATCGTCGGCCGCTACTACGCGATGGATCGCGACCAGCGCTGGGAACGATTGACGCTCGCCTACGATCTGATCGTCGATGGCGTCGCCGCGTACGCCGCGCCAGACGCGGCATCCGCCCTCGCTGCCGCTTATGCGCGCGGCGAAAGCGACGAGTTCGTTAAGCCGACAACGATCGGCGGCAGCCAGCCGCATCGAGGACGGCGACGTCGTCGTCTTCATGAACTTTCGCGCCGACCGCGCCCGCCAGATGACCCGCGCCCTCACCGACCCCGCTTTCACCGGCTTCAGCCGCAAGCGCGTGCCTCGTCTCGGCGCTTTCGTGTGCCTGACGTCTTACGGCAAGGAATTTGCGCACCTGCCAAGCGCGTTCGCACCGCAGACCATCGACAACAGTTTTGGCGAGATCGTCGCTCGCGCCGGCCTGAAGCAGTTGCGCATCGCGGAGACCGAGAAATACGCCCACGTCACTTATTTTTTCAATGGCGGAGTCGAGGCGAGCTACCCGGGCGAAGATCGCATCCTGGTTCCCTCGCCCAAGGTGGCGACCTACGACCTCAGACCCGAGATGAGCGCGTTCGAGGTGACCGACAAGCTGGTCGCGGCAATCGAGAGCAGGAAGTACGACGCCATCGTCTGCAACTATGCCAACGGCGACATGGTGGGGCATACGGGCGATGTCGACGCGGCGATACGAGCGATCGAAACGCTGGACATCTGCATCGGTCGCGTCGTCGCGGCGCAAATAGCGCGCGGCGGCGAAGTGCTGATTACAGCGGACCACGGCAACGCCGAGAAAATGCGCGACGAGTCCACCGGACAGGCGCACACGGCGCATACGCTGAATCTCGTTCCCTGCCTCTACGTTGGCCGCGCAGCCAAAGCGCGCGACGGAGGCGCCCTGCAGGACATCGCGCCGACGCTGCTGGCGATGATGGGACTGTCCGCAGCGCAGGAAATGACCGGCAGCGCGCTTTTCGAACTTGTTCCGCGGCCGGCCGCCACGGCAGCGCCTGCTGCGCGACGCACCTGAAACACGCGCTGCGAATGAAATCGCGGCGACGCGGCGCCGATCCCGCTCAGGAACGATTCCGAATCAAGGCAAGGTTTGCGGCGGCTGTTGCTCGCAGGACAACCGCGTGGGCGCTTGCGTGGGCGCTTGCGTCGATGCTGGCGACAGCGCTCTCAGTCGTGATCGCGCCAGACGCGCTTGCCGCGCCCGCCAGAAATCCCGGTGACAGCGCCGATATCGAGGCGACTCGCAGCAGTTTGACCGACCTTCGGCAACGCGTTCTTGCGCTGCAGAAGGAGCTTGACTCCATGGAGGCCAATCGCGTCGAGGCAGTTGACGCCCTCGCCGAGTCGGAGCGCGCGATTTCGGACACCAACAGGCGTCTTTACCAGTTGAGCCGGGAGCGTGCCAACCTCACCTCCCGCCTGACCACGCTGGGCCAGCAGTCGGCAGCACTATCGACGACCGTGGCGAATGAGCAAGCACGCCTCGCGCAAATGCTCGTTCAGCAATACACCGGCGGCGAGTCCGACTCGTTCAGGCTTTTCCTTTCCGGCCAGAACCCCGCGGAAGTCTCGCGCCAGTTGGCGTATTACCGATACATCGGGCAGGCGCGTGCGGCGCTGGTTGCTAACTTGCGTGCCGACAACGCACGCATCGCGGCCCTTACCGCCGACATCGAGACACAACGTTCAACGCTCGATGCGCTGACGCAGGACGAGGCTGCGCAAAAGACTGCCCTGAGCGCCGAGCGCAAGGCGCGCGCGGCAGTCGCGACGCGCATCGCCCATGACGTGTCGCTGCGGCGGCGCGAACTGTCAACCGCCAAGCGCGATGAGGAACGGTTAACGCGATTGATTGAGCGTCTGGGCAAGATCAGAGAGCGAGCGCCGCGCCCTCCTTCCCGTCCGGGCCAGGACGAAGTCGTGCCGGACAGCGCGTTCGCCCGGATGCGCGGCAAGCTGGAATTACCAGTCCATGGGGAACTTGCGAACCGCTTCGGCGGTCCACGTGCTGATGGCGGTACCCACTGGAAGGGATGGTTCATCCGCTGTCCACCAGGCCAGGCAGTGCGATCGGTTGCCGCCGGTCAGGTCGTCTACGCCGAATGGCTGCGCGGGTTCGGAAACCTCTTGATTGTTGATCATGGCGACGGCTATATGAGCCTGTACGCCAACAACGACGCGCTGTTGTCGACAGTCGGCGCGCTGGTCAATGCAGGCGAGGTTGTCGCACAGGCCGGCGCTAGCGGTGGCAGCCCGGAAACGGGGGTATACTTTGAAATGCGATTCCAGGGCAAAGCAATCGATCCGACGCCTTGGATCGCACGGTGACGGTGCCCAGAAGGCGCCGCCGCGCTTATATTGACGAACGTGGACACCGGGCCAGCGAAAGTGGCGCGGCGGACCGCGATGAAACGGGGCATACGATGGGCATGTGGAAAAAAGCGGGACTGATCGGAATCGGCGCAGTACTTGGGCTTCTGCTCAGCCTCAACTTCTCGGCCCTGGCGGAGCGCGACACCCGCTTGCCAATCCCTTACGAGGACTTGCAGCTGTTTTCGGCGGTCTTCGGCCGCATCAAGTCGGACTATGTCGAGCCGGTGGCCGACGACAAGCTCATCCGCGAAGCCATCAACGGCATGGTGCATGGGCTTGACCCGCACTCGGACTTCCTTGATGCCGACGCCTTCAAGGAACTGCAGATCAATACCCAGGGCAAGTTCGGCGGCCTGGGAATCGAGGTCGGTGCAGAGGACGGCATCATCAAGGTCATTTCGCCCATCGAGGACACCCCGGCCTTCCGCGCAGGGATCAAATCCGGTGACCTGATCGTCAAGATCGACGACATCGTTACGCGCGGCTTGGCGCTTTCCAAAGCCGTGGAGAAGATGCGTGGCAAACCGGGGACTGACGTTGTCCTGACGGTCGCGCGCAAGGATGTCGATACGCCTTTGACTTTCAATCTGACACGCGAAATCATCAATTTCAAGAGCGTTCGCGCGAAGCTCATCGAGCCTGGCTATGGCTATCTGCGTGTCGTCCAGTTCCAGGAACACACGGGCGAGGACGTGGCTAAGGCGATCCGCGACCTCTACAAGCAAGGCGAATTGTCAGGGCTGGTTCTCGATTTGCGCAGCGATCCGGGCGGCCTGTTGAACGTTTCGGTCGGTGTGGCCTCCGCTTTCCTGCCGCCCGACGCACTGGTCGTATACACCGATGGCCGTTCCCCGGACTCGCGCATGCGCCTGTCGTCGAACAAGGGCGACTATTTGCGTGGTCGGAGCGAAGACTATCTGAAGGATTTGCCGCCGGGCGTCAAGCGCGTGCCGATGGTCGTGCTCGTCGACGGAGGCACCGCTTCCGCTTCCGAAATCGTCGCAGGCGCTTTGCAGGACTACAAGCGCGCGACAGTCATGGGTACGCAGACTTTCGGCAAGGGTTCGGTACAAACCATTCTGCCGCTGGGTCCTAATGCCGGGCTGAAACTGACCACTGCGCGCTATTACACGCCGAGTGGCCGCTCGATCCAGGCCAAGGGAATTGAACCCGATGTCGCGGTCGACGACGGTCGCGACTATCGCCTGCGCGAAGCGAATCTCGACCATCATTTAATCGACGGCAAGACCATAGCGAGCACTGCTGGCGCCGCTTCGGTCAGCGTCAAGATCGGACGACGCTGACGCCGAAAAGGCGAAAACTCGCATCGGGCAAGCAGCCGCCTCGAATCGAATTTGGATCGGCCGACGATTTCCAACTAAAGCAGGCAATGAACCGCCTGAAGGGTCAGCCGGTAATCGGGTCGACCCGCGCGGTCGCGGCCGTCGCACCTCAGTAAGGAGCCACGCGGATATTTTCCGCGGGCTCTTCAATCGCAGGTTCAGCACCAAAACGCCCGGCCGATCCGGGCGTTTTGTTTCTCAGTTGCCTTGTTAGTTTCCTTGCCAGTTCGCATTATCGATGGACGACAACGAGCTCCTTCGTTATAGCCGGCACGTGCTGTTGCCGGAGCTGGGGATAGATGCGCAACAGCGCTTCGGTACCGCGCACGTCCTCGTTGTCGGCGTCGGAGGTCTGGGCAATCCCGCAGCGCACTTCCTTGCCGCCGCGGGGATCGGCACGCTGACGCTGGTCGATGCCGATCACGTCGATCTCACCAATCTGCAGCGGCAGATCCTGTTCGAGACCGCGAGCGTCGGACAGCGCAAGGTCGACGCCGCCAGTGCCCGCATCGCCGCGATCAATCCTGAAGTCCGCGTTGTTCGCGTTCCCGTGCGCGTAGGTGCGGAAGAGCTCCTCCCGCTGGTCGCCGCTGCCGACGTCGTTCTCGACTGTTCGGACAACTTCGCGACGCGACACGCGGTCAATCGCGCGTGTGTATCGTCGCAAAGGCCGTTGGTTTCGGGCGCTGCGATACGTTTTGACGGGCAGATCGCCGTGTTCGACAAGCGCGATCCGGAGAATCCCTGCTATCAATGTCTGTTCGGCGAGGATGATCAGTTCGAACAGACGCGGTGCGCGACTATGGGGGTGTTCGCTCCGCTGGTCGGAATTGTCGGGGCAACCCAGGCCGCCGAAGCGCTGAAACTGATCGCGCAAGTCGGCCAATCGCTTGCCGGACGCCTCCTGCTGCTCGATGCGCTGGCGATGGAGTGGCGCGAGGTGCGGGTCCGCCGGGATCCCGCATGCATCGTGTGTGGGCGCTCGCCCGATACGGCGCGCGACTCAGGAAAATAGGTATTTTTGCTGCGCCTCCCAGTTGTCCTGCGGAAGGCGCTTGAACCCGGACTTCGCGAAAAGCATCCAGCGACCGACGACAAAAGCGAGCAGCACGTTCGCTTCGGCGATCGGGTCGCCGCGCCACGCGCCGCCTGCTTGCGCGATCTTCAACGATTGCCGCAGCGAAGCCTCGATCCTGTCGTAGAGCTGGTTCATTCGTGCCTGTAGGCGCTCGTCCTCGTTGACCAGCGCGTCGCCGATCAGCACACGCGTCATGCCGGGATTTTTCTCAGCGAAACCCAGGAGCACGGCGACCATTTGAGTCGCCTGCGCGACGCCATCGGTGCTCTCGCCCGTGATGCGGTTGATCAGCGAGAACAAGGTCGTTTCGATGAACTCGATGAGGCCTTCGAACATCTGCGCCTTGCTCGCAAAATGTCGGTAAAGCGCCGCCTCCGACACGTCGAGGCGCGCTGCCAAGGCGGCAGTGGTGATTTTCTCGCCTCGCGGCGTCTCCAGCATCGCGGCGAGGGTCTGCAGAATCTGCAGCCGTCGCTCTCCGGGCTTGCTTGCCATGGTTCGCTCCCCTGCTAACCACGTACGGCCCACGCTTTCCAGAATCGATCCCTCGTCGGAATCGGGCCGGGTAACGAGAACGTGGGCTGTTCCGTGTCCTTAATCGGCCCGGATCATCGTCCCCACGCCTTCGTTCGTCAGCACTTCCAACAACAGTGCGTGCTCCACCCGGCCGTCGATGATATGTGAGCTCTTGACGCCATTTTTCACCGCGTCCAGCGCCGAACCGATTTTGGGCAGCATGCCGCCGTGTATCGTGCCATCGGCGAACAACGCCTCGATTTCACTCGCGGTCAGGCCCGTGAGCAGCGTCCCGTTCTTGTCGAGGACACCGACCGTGTTGGTCATCAATACGAGCTTTTCGGCGTTGAGCGTTTCGGCGAGCTTGCCGGCGACGAGGTCGGCATTGATGTTGTAAGCCTCGCCCTCCCTGCCAACACCGATCGGAGCGATCACTGGAATGAAGTCCCGCGAGTCGAGCAGGTTAATCAGTTCGGGATCGATTTTTTCGATTTCGCCGACCAGCCCGATGTCGACCAGCTCGTCCCTGTTGGTCTCGCTCTTGAGCAACAGCTTGCGAGCGTGAATGAACGCGCCATCCTGACCGGTGAGACCCACGGCGCGTCCGCCGTGCTGGTTGATCAGGCCGACAATTTCCTGATTGAGCTCGCCCAGCACCATCTCGACGACGTTCATTACCTTGTCGTCGGTGACGCGCATGCCCTGGCGGAACTCGCTGTGTATGCCCATCGTCTTGAGCAGGTCGCCGATCTGGGGCCCGCCGCCGTGGACGATGACCGGGTTCATCCCGACCAACTTCAGCATGACCACGTCGCGCGCAAAGCCGGCCTTGAGCGCATTTTCGGTCATCGCGTTGCCGCCGTACTTGATGACGATCGCTTTGTCGTGGAAACGCTGGATATAGGGAAGCGCCTCGGCGAGGATTTGCGCTTTGAGCGCGGACGATGCAGGCTCGTGAGGCATGGCAGGTGACCTGGCGCTCCGGGTTGCGGCGATTGTACTCGATGCGATGGAATAAAACACCCGCGCGGCCGTTTCGCTGAGTAAGTCCTAACTGGCCAACGCCCGCCGACTCCGAATTCCGGTTTGTAAGGGACTGGCCATTTTGTTATCTTGCCGCCATGCCTAGTGTGCTGCCGGATCCCGTCGACCCGAGCCTGATCCGTCGCGCACTGGTCACCAAATTGAGACACCACGGCGATGTGCTGCTGACTTCGCCGGTGTTCACCGTACTCAAGCACGCCTTGCCTGCGGCCACCATTGACGCGCTGGTGTATCGCGATACAGCCCCCATGCTCGAAGGCCATCCGGCGATCGATCGGATCCACACCATTGATCGCCAGTGGAAGCGTGATGGGGTCTGGGCGCAGGCTCGTGGCGAAATGTCCCTGCAGGCAGCGTTGCACGCTCGCCACTACGATCTGGTCGTGCACCTGACGGAGCATCCACGCGGCGCGTGGCTCACCCGGTTGCTGCGACCGCGCTATTCCGTCGCGCGTCACCTCGATGATTCGCACTGGCTGTGGCGGACGAGCTTCACCCATTACTACCGCTGGCCGCGAAACACGCCGCGTCACACCGCCGAGACCAATCTCGACAGTCTGCGTCGAATCGGCTTCCAGCCGGCACCGGACGACAAGGCACTGGTCCTCGTTCCCGATGCTGCATCGGCGGCCCGGGTCAAGACGCTGATGGCCAAGCACGGGCTCACGTCCAAGCGTTTTATACAGCTTCATCCGGGATCTCGGTGGCTGTTCAAATGCTGGCCTGCGGATCACTATGCCGGCACTGATCGATCGCCTGAGCGCCGATGGCTGGATGATCGTCGTCACCGGTGCGCCCGACCCACGCGAACGCGCTCTGGTTGATCAGATTCTCTTGGGCGTGGCGGCAAATGCGCGCCCGCGCGTCGTTGACCTGACCGGGCAGTTCAGTTTGCGGGAGCTCGCCGCGCTGACGAGCGAGGCGCGCCTGTTCGTCGGAGTCGATTCGGCGCCGATGCACATCGCGGCGGCAATGCAGACCCCCGTCGTCGCATTGTTTGGCCCGAGCGGTGAGGCGATGTGGGGGCCGTGGCAGGTTGCGCATCGCGTCGTCGCGTCGACCGTGCACCCTTGCCGCCCGTGCGGGAATGACGGCTGCGGTGGCGGCAAGGTCTCCGAATGCCTGACCACCCTGCCCCTGGCGCGGATGCAGGCAGCGATCGCTGAACTCCTGGCTACCACCGAGCCGAGGTCGTAGATGCTGCGTCTCGCCTTGGTTCGCCAGCGCTATACGCCTTATGGCGGTGCCGAGCGTTTTGTCGAGGCGGCGCTCGAAGCCTTGCTCGAACGCGGCGTCGCGATATCGCTCTATACGCGCGATTGGCCGAAAACCCGATTGCAGCTGATCGAACCCGTCCTGTGCGATCCGTTTTACATCGGGCGCCTGTGGCGCGACTGGGGATTTGCCCGCAGAGTCTGCAAGGCCGTCGCGGCGAAGGCGCCCGATCTGGTGCAATCGCACGAACGTCTGCTTTGCTGCGACGTCTATCGCGCAGGCGACGGTGTGCACCGCGTCTGGCTCGATCAGCGCCTTGAAGGCGCGTCGGGCTGGCGGCGCTGGGTGACGTCGATCAGCCCATATCACCGCTACGTTCTCAGGATGGAGAGGCGCCTGTTCGCGAGTCCGTGGTTGAAGGCGGTCATCTGCAACTCGAAGATGGTTCGCGAAGAAATCCAGCAGCGGTTCGGCTTGCCGGAAGAAAAGCTGCCGGTTATCTACAACGCTGTCGATAGCGATATCTTTTCTCCTGCCCTCAGAGTTCATCGCGACGCGGTGCGCAACAAGCTCGGAGTGCCGGCAGATGGGATCGTGTTCCTGCTGGTTGGATCGGGCTATGTTCGCAAGGGAGTGGCGACCGCGATCCAAGCGATGGCTCAGCTGCCCGACAACACCTATCTTTTCGTCGTCGGAAACGACAAAGCGCGACGCCAGTACAAGCGCCTCGCGCGCAGCCTCGGCCTTGGCCGACGCGTTGCTTTGCTCGGACCGATGGATGATCCGAAACCTTTCTACGGAGCCGCCGACGCCTTCGTCTTGCCGACGCTGTATGACCCGATGCCCAACGCAGCACTCGAAGCGATGGCTTGCGGATTGCCCGTGGTCACCAGCACCAAGAGCGGCGTCGCCGAGTTGCTCGAAGAACACCGTGCCGGTTTCGTGTGCCCCGCGCGTGACGTCGACGCGCTGGTCGCCCACATGCGGACACTCACCGATGCCGGCCTGCGAGCCACCCTCGGCGAACGGGCCCGAAACGCAACGATGGCGCTGACCCCTCAGGCAATGACGCTGCAATTGGTCATTTTGTATCGCGATCTGCTCGCGGCGGCGCACGCAGCGCGCACCAACGAGCCGGCCAAGACCCCCGCGCTATAATCGCGACCTCGCCTATTCCCGCAGCCCTCCAAAGGCCCGCCGGCATCCTCGCGCCGGATCCACCACCTCCCGTGTCATCCAGTCTGACCCTCTATCGACGCCTTCTGCGGTACGTCCGCCCGTACTGGTGGGTTTTTGCACTCGCTGTTCTCGGCATGGTGATCGTCGCCGCGGGCGACACGGTGATGGCCTACATGGTGCTGCCAATCGTGCAGAAACTGCAGCATCCGGATCCCGCAATGACCATCCAACTGCCGGTCGCCGTCGTCGGGGTGTTCCTGCTGCGAGGAGTGGGTTCGTACATTTCGGAATATGGCATGGCCTGGACCGGCCATCGCGTCGTGTTCGACCTGCGACGACGGATGGTGGATCGGCTGCTTTCGCTGCCCACGCCTTTTTACGACTCGCAGTCGTCGGGACGCCTGATTTCCAAGTTCACGTTCGATGCGTATCAGCTCGCCGCGGCGACATCATCTGCCATCACGACGGCGGTGCGCAGCACCCTGACGATTGCGGGCACACTAGGTTTGCTGTTCTGGCTCGACTGGCAGCGAACCATGATATTCATCGTCGTGCTGCCTCTCGTTGCCTTCACGATTCGCTATTTCAGCCGCCGCCTGCGTCGAGTCGCGCGCGACGTGCAGAAGCGTACGGGCCTGATCACTCACGTGCTCGAGGAAATCATCGGCGCCGAGCGCGTCGTCAAGATCTTCGGCGGCTACGACTACGAGCGCGCACGCGCGGTTGCGGGCGCCAACAAGTTGCGGCAATCGATGAGCAAGCAATCGTCGACCGACGCCGCCGGCGCCCCGCTTCTCCAGTTCGTCGCCGCCTGCGTCGTGGGACTGATCGTCTATCTGGTTCTCAAGCAGAGCGAAACGGGAGGTTTCGATGCTCCCCGATTTGCGGCTTATGTCGTCGGCCTGCTGACCCTGCTTGACCGGCTGCGCGCGATGTCCGGCGTCAACGCCAACATCCAGCGCGGCCTCGCGGCAGCCGAGAGCATTTTCGGCTTGCTCGACGAAAAACCTGAGGCGGATCACGGCAAAGTCGAGGTCGAACGCGTCCGCGGCGAACTCGCATTCGAGCACGTATCGGTTCGCTATGCGAACGCCGAGAGAGATGCATTGATCGATGTCAACTTCAAGATAGCACCGGGACAAAGCGTTGCCCTCGTCGGTCCTTCAGGGAGTGGCAAGACTTCGCTGGTCAACCTGATTCCGCGATTCTATGAACCAAGCGCCGGGAGGATTCTGCTCGACGGCCACGATCTGGACGAGTTGACGCTCGCCAATCTACGCAGCCATCTCGCACTGGTCAGTCAGGACGTGACTTTGTTCAACGACACCGTGGCGGCCAATATTGCGTACGGCGCGATGGCCGGCGCGTCGCGGGCCTCCGTCGAGCAAGCTGCGCTCGCCGCGCACGCGCTCGATTTCATAAAAGAACTCCCGGACGGATTCGACACGATGGTCGGCGAGAACGGCTTGCGTCTGTCAGGCGGACAGCGCCAGCGCCTCGCGATCGCCCGAGCGATGCTCAAGAATGCGCCGATTCTGATCCTCGACGAGGCGACCTCGGCGCTGGATTCCGAATCGGAGCGCCACGTTCAGGCGGCGATGGACACGCTGATGCGCGGACGCACGACGATCGTGATCGCCCATCGACTGTCGACGATTGAACGCGCCGATCGCATTGTTGTTCTCGATGCCGGACGCGTCGTCGAGCAGGGTTCGCATCGTGAATTGATTGCGCGCGATGGCCTGTACGCGAAACTGCATCGCATACAGTTCGCCGTCACCGAGCTGGTGTAGCGCGAGTGCGCATTCTCCACACCGAGGCGTCGCTCGGCTGGGGCGGCCAGGAAATCCGGATCCTGACCGAAGCCGCCGGCATGTGCGTGCGCGGCCACCATGTCGAGCTCGTGTGCCCGCGCGAAGCTCAGATTTTCAACGAGGCCCCGCGTTTCGGCGTCAACGTGACGGCGCTTCCGATCGGCCGCAAGCGACCGCCCGGATTGCTCGCGTTGCGTCGGTTTCTTTCGCAGAAAAACTTCGATGTCGTCAATTCGCACAGCTCTACCGACAGTTGGCTCGCTGCGCTTTCCACGCACCTGCTTCGGACGAAACCGGCGATCGTGCGCACGCGTCATGTCTCGGTCGCGGTCCCGAACGACGCTTTCACGCGCTGGCTGTACACGCGCGCGACGCAACAGATCGTGACCACGGGCGAAGCCATACGCACCCAGCTGATGCGAAGCGTCGGCGTCGCGCCTGAACGGATTACCTCGATCCCTACGGGCATCGATCCGGACCGCTACCGTCCCGGCGAAAAGCCTGTCCTCCGGCGCAGCGTCGGCTTGCCGCTGGGCGTGCCATTGATCGGCATTGTCGCCTCACTTCGAAGCTGGAAAGGTCATCGATTCCTGGTCGAGGCGATGAACCTCGTTTCGCATCGGAGCGCACAGCTGGTCATCATCGGCGACGGACCGCAGCGGAGTGCACTCCAGGCGCAAGTCGCCGATCTCGGGCTCCAGCAACGCGTGCGTTTTGCCGGCAATCAGCACAATGTGGCGCCTTGGCTGGCCTCACTCGACGTTTTCGCATTGCCTTCCTATGCCAACGAGGGCGTGCCGCAGGCGCTGCTGCAGGCGATGCTGACCGGGCTTCCGTGCGTCACGACTGACGCAGGCGCGATCGGTGAAGCGGCCATCGCAGACCATACGGCCATCGTGATTGCCAAGGAAAATGCTGTGGCTCTCGCCGCCGGCATCGATCGAGTACTCGGAGACGAGCATCTTGCGCAGCGCATCGGCGCGGCCGCAAGAGAGCGCACGCTGGCGCGGTTCGGCCTCGATGCGATGCTGGATCGAATGGAAGACGTGTTTCGCCGGGCCGCGTACGAGCAGGTCCACCGTCGTCACTGAGCGCGTTCGACGCCACTGCAGACCTTGGCTCAGCGGAACCCAAGTCGGCTTGCGGGACGCGCGCGCGTCGTAGTGCGAGCGCTGACGAAACGAGCCGCCACCGTTGGACGCCGTCGCCCAGTCGCTACGCCGCAACGCATTCTCATCGCGCATCACCTGTTGCTCGGCGATACGCTGATGCTGACACCGCTGCTGGCGAAGCTTCGTGAGTTGCACCCTTCCGCCGACATAGTGATGGCCGTGGCTGAGCCGCACGCGGCTCTTTACCAGGGCGCACCCTATGGCGTGCGTGCATTGGGTTGGAATCCGCGTGCCCCTGCTGCCTCGGCGCTTTGGCGCGAACGTGGTTTCGATCTTGCCTACATACCCGGTGACAATCGATTCAGCTGGCTGGCCCTGGCGCTCGGCAGCCGCTGGATCGTGGGCTTCGCCGGTGATCGGCCCGCGCATAAAAGCCTTCCGATCGATGAACTTCGCCATTATCCGGCGACGCCCGCAGCGTGGGGTGACATGACCGCCATGCTCGCTGACGGCAGTGCGCCAGTCGCCTACTCAACCCGTGACTGGCCGGCGCCGCGCGCCGAACCTTTCGATGCGCCCTTGGGCAACTACGCAGTTTTGCATGTCGGCGCCAGCACCCCGCTGAAACAATGGACCGGTGAGCGTTGGCGCGCAGTTGCGCAATGGCTTGCTGAGCGAGGCCTCGAACCCATATGGTCGGCGGGACGCGGTGAAGAGGGGATCGTTGATGCCATCGATCCGGAGCGGCGTCATCGAACCTATTCCCGACTTGCGCTACCGCAGCTTTGGCAGCTGATCCGGAACGCGGAGTTACTGGTTGCTCCCGATACCGGCGTGGCGCACCTGGGGCGCGTGGTCGGCACTCCGACAGTCGCAATGTTCGGGCCGGGTTCGGCGACCATCAGCGGCGGAGGAGAATTCTGGCGCAACGCGCCGTTTCGGGCGGTGACCGTCACGCCATTTCCGTGTCGTGATCAGCGCGTGTTGTTCAAACGCGAGATCGCGTGGGTACGACGTTGTGGACGTTCGATCAGCGAGTGCCCGCACCCGCGTTGCATGGACGCGATCGAAGTCGATAGCGTAATTGCAGCGATCGAGGAATTGGTCACCGCTCGGTGATGTCAGCGGTCGCGGACTTGCGTGTTCCGCTGACAGACATCGCGCCGCGGAATCGCGTCCGGCGCCTCAGCCTCGGCGACGGGCAAACAACGGAACGGTGACCGGCCCTTCCGGCACGACTTCACCCGGCGCCATGTATTCCGGAATCCAGGTCTTGAGCCATGCGCGAACCTCGACGTCCGCCGCCGCACGGTCGCGCTCGAGCCATGTCACCATCTGCTCGACGCTGTCGCGACCTCCCGGACGTGCCTGCGCGATGCGCAGCTTCGGATGTGGCGTAGGCAGTGTCGCCTCGGTCGAGGCCAGAGGCTCCTCGTACAGTTTTTCGCCGGGACGCAGTCCCGTGAACACAACGCGGATTTGATCGGGGTCGGCGCCCGAGAGGCGAATCATGTCGCGGGCAAGATCGACGATCTTGACCGGCTCGCCCATGTCGAGGACCAGTACTTCGCCGCCCTTTCCCATGAGCCCCGCCTGCAGCAACAGTTGGGTCGCTTCCGACAGGGACATGAAATAGCGCGTGATCTCGGGATGAGTAACCGTCACCGGGCCACCGCGCAGGATCTGCTCACGAAACCGCGGGATCACACTGCCCGCGCTGCCAAACACATTGCCGAAGCGGACGATGACGAACTGCGTCGTGCCGTTCTGCAAATTCTCACAAAGCATTTCGGCCAACCGCTTCGACGCCCCCATGACATTGGTTGGATTGACGGCCTTGTCCGTTGACACGAGCACGAACTTCTCGACTTTCGCCGCCGCCGCCGCGCGCGCAAGTACCCAGGTTCCGTAGGCGTTGTTGCGCACGGCCTGCCAGGCGTTGTTTTCTTCCATCAACGGCACATGCTTGTAGGCCGCCGCGTGGAAAATTACGCTCGGACGTTCGCGCGCCAGAACCTGTTCGACCAACGGCAGGTACTTGGTATCGCCCACCAGGGTCGCAAGTTGCAGCGATGGAAACTCGTCGCGCAAGATCTGTTCGACGTGATAGAGCGCCGATTCCGAAAGCTCGAGCAGGATCATTCGTGCCGGATTGAAGCGTGCGATCTGGCGGCACAGTTCGGCGCCTATCGACCCGCCCGCGCCTGTGACCATGACCACGCGGCCACCGAGCCAGTCACTCAAGCCAGCGCTGTCGAGGACGACCGGATCGCGCCCGAGGAGGTCATCCAGTTCGACATGGCGCAGCTTGCTCAATTGCGATCGGCCGCTGATCAGGTCCTCGTACGAAGGCACCGTGAGCGCCTCCACGCCTGCCGCCGCGCAGAGCTCGGTGACGCGCCGGCGAACGCCGTGCGCGGCAGATGGAAGCGCGATGATGACGGTGCGAACGCCGAACCGCTTGGCCCAGACCGGTAGGTCGGAGATCGAACCGAGGACACTGATATTGCGTAGCAGGCGTCCCTGCTTGGCGGGGTTGTCGTCGAGCAAACCGACGACTCGCCACTGTCGGCTATGCGCAAGCTCTTTGGTCAGACGCGCGCCGGCCTCGCCCGCTCCAAGAATAAGAACCGGCTCGCCGAGGGCCGCCAGCGGGCTATAGAGGCGGTGTTCCTTCCAGATGCGATAGGCAAAACGGCTGCCCGCCATCAAGAAGATCAGTAGCGGTGGATAGAGGATCAGCACGCTGCGTGGCACCACCGCCGTGAGGCGTAGCAGCACGAGAATAACCGGGATGGCGACGGACCCCAGGGCCACTGCCAGCAGGATCCGCTGGAGATCGGGCAGGCTGGCAAATCGCCACAATCCCCGATAAAGACCGAACGCCAGGAAGATCCCGGCTTGCAACGGCAACACCCACGCCAGCGTTTGCGCCATGTCGGACAGCTGCGACTGGTGAAGGTCGAGGTTGTACCGCAGCCAATACAGTCCCGCCCACGCTAGCGCTGCCGCCGCGACGTCATGGGCGAACGCTAGTACAGCTCGCCAGTTAGCACTTACTTTCATCGAGTCTGCTGCCTCTTATAGACCAACTATAGGCTACAACGGCAAACAATACACCAAAAACGACGCTCCACGCCGCGAGCAGCAGTGGGCCGGCGGTCGGCGCGCGAAGCAACGCGGCGAACGCGGACCCCGAAGTACCCACGATCAGCGCGCCATACAACGCGAGTGTCCCACCGTGCCCCAGCCCGAGTTGCACCAGTCGTTGATAGGCATGCTCGCGGTGCGCGCGCCATATTTTTTCGCCGCGCAATAACCGCAGCAACAAGGTAAGGCTCGCGTCGGCTACGAACGGCAGGAAAACCAACAGAGGAAACCATAGCGGCCACCAGCCCGCCTGCCATCCAGTGATGGCGAATACAGCCGCCAGGAACCCCAGTGGCACGGAACCGACGTCGCCCATGAACACCCGCGCGGGCGGCCAGTTGCACCATGTGAAAGGAATGGCGGCGATCGCAATCGCCAGTATCGGCGCGCCTTGGTCCGAGAGTGTCGCGGCGGCGCCGAGCGTGCCAAAGCCAATGATGGTGGTGAGCCCGGCGAGGCCATCGCTTCCGTCCATGAAATTGTACAAATTCGCCATCCAGACCACCGACAGCAGAACCAGCGCGAAACCGAGAGAATCGACATCCAGGCCAGCCAGTCGGATCCACGCCGCAGCGGCCACAATTTGAGCCAGCAAGCGCCATCCCGCGGCTATGCCGAAACGATCGTCGAGAAGCGAAACGACGATAAGTCCGAGGAGCGGAAACAGCCATGGCGCAGGCGATGCCAGCCAGAGCGTCCCGGCCAGCCATCCCAGCCAGATCGATACACCTCCTCCACGCCCGATGGCACTGCGATGCAAAGACCGGGCGTTAGGCAGATCGGGGGGCAACTGGCGGCTGCGCCGCAAAACGAACAACGTGAGAGCGGCCACGAGCAGGGTGATTGCCGTCGATGCCAGCGTCAACATTGAGACCGGCCTGCGACGGTACGTTGACTGGCGCAGAAACCGTTCGCCAAGGTCTTGTTTGTGCCCATTTTTCGGCGGTCTTGTACGCCGGAGGTCGCAGTGGCGGCGGAAAGCGAATTATACGCGTGCGCTCGCTCGGACGACGCCCCTATAAAAGGTATTGCCTTGTTGCAATAAAGCAACATGGTTGGCGGGGGTTTTAGGGGCTGCTTGTTTTAGCTTGCCAACAGAATCGGCCATTTGGCACAATCGTGGCAACTTCTCATTACTCCTGAGAAGGTTCCGGTGGCAGGCGCATCGCTCGTTCGTTCACTTGCTTGCCAATCTTATCGTTAGAGGAGAGATTCCATGAATAAGAAACTCGTCGCTCTTGCCATCGCGGGCGCAGTCGCGCTGCCGCTGGGAGCGCAGGCGCAGACCGCACAGGTAACCCTGTACGGCCGCGCGAATGTGGACCTCGAATTCGTCAAGGGCCAACAACCTGACGGTTCGAACAATACCGTGACTCGCGTGAACAGCAACTCGTCGCGGTTCGGCTTGCGCGGCACGGAATCGCTCGGTGGCGGTTTGACGGCCTTCTTCCAAGTCGAGAACTCGGTCAACTGGGACGGCAACCCTCAATTGTCGGGCGCTGCGGCCAACGCAGGCACGATCGCCAACCGCGAAACCTTCGTCGGCTTGCAAGGCAACTTCGGCCAGATCTGGCTCGGCCGCGCACTTTCGCCGTATGACGACACGACGGTGCCATGGGCGCCGAACGTGTTCAACTACAACACCGGCATCATGGCGACCTCGACCATGTTCGGTAACACGGCACAGGGCGGCGGTAACCCGGTCAGCGGCAGCTACGACGACCGTTACAGCAACAGTATTCGCTGGAACAGCGCAACGATGGCGGGATTCACGGCGGAAGTGCAATACGCCGTTCTCGAGAACCAGAAGAATGGCTACGCGCTTATCCCGGCGATTTTCTATAACAACGGGCCGATCCAGGCGAGTGCTGCCTGGGCGCACCATGACAAGCTGCGTTGCTACGCTGCTACCGGCTTGTCGTACGCCAGCTGCTCCAACGGCCCGAGCAACGGCAGCACCGCCGGCCTGTATGCAGCGAAGGACGACGCGTACACCATCGCGTTCAGCTACGACTTCAGAGTCGTCCGCCTCGCGGCACACTACGAGTACTTGAAATACAACACACCGGGCGGCGACCTGACGCGTGAATCCTACGGCGTTACGGGCATCATTCCGCTGGGTGGCGGCAACGTATATCTGTACTACGGCAACGCGGGCGACGGCAAAGGCGGCGCCAGCGACTTGACGCCGCGCATCAATTCACTTGCACACGGCGACAACACCAGCATGCAGATGTACGAGATCGGCTATTCGTACTTCCTGTCGAAGCGTACGCAAGTTAACGCCGGCTACGTCAATGTTAATAATAAGAGCCGCGCCAACTACACGTTCAACGTCAACGGCTATTCCGTGGCGACGGGCGGTGACCCGCAAGGTCTCGTGTTCGGCCTGATCCACAATTTCTAGACGGATCTGACGATCTGCTTTTGTAGCTGAGTTTGAAGTGATCGCTCGGGCGTCCTCTGGACGCCCGTTTTTTTTCCGCTCCGTTCTCTGTTCATCCGCATTTCAATGATCGACGACCTCATCATCGGATTTGACCGGGCCCTGCGTACGCTTGGCGGCACTGTATCGAGCGTGCGCCCGAGCCCGGCCGCAGGAATGTCCGAGCCACTGCTGGACCCCGCTGAACGGCGGCACGCGGCAGGTCTGATGCGAGTCAACCATACCGGAGAAGTTTGTGCTCAAGCGTTGTACCAGGCCCAGGCGCTCGTAACGCGCAACCCGGAAATCAGAAAGCGGCTGGCCATGGCGGCGCAGGACGAGGAGCAGCACCTCGCATGGACTCAGGATCGCCTCGCCGAACTCGATGACCGCACCAGCCTTATCAACCCGTTCTGGTATGCCGGATCGTTCGGCCTTGGACTCCTGGCGGGGCTTGCGGGCGATGGAAGCAACCTGGGCTTTGTCGTCGAGACCGAGCGCCAGGTGGAAGAGCATTTATCCGGTCATCTCGACAAGTTGCCGATCGCTGATTCCAAGAGCCGCGCGATCGTTACGGCAATGCGGGCCGACGAGATTCGTCACGGGATCGCGGCAAGCGAGGCCGGCGCGCACGAGCTCCCGCTTCCGATCAAAGCACTGATGCGTGCCACGGCCAAGCTGATGACGGTCACCGCGTACCGCCTCTGACACGCAATGCACCTGCGGTACACTTCCGCCAGGTTCATTTCGAATTCGTTTGCGTGAAAACACGGTGGCCGATCCAGCGACGCACGACCTGCACGACAGCTTCGATGGCTAGAAGCCTTGCGGCATTGGCCCTGGTGTGCGGTTGTGCGATCGCGCCGGCGGCGCATGCCCAATTTGCGACCGTCAGGCTCTACGGCAGCGTCAACATGGACGTCGAAGTCGTCAACGGTGTCCAGACCGACGGTCAGAACCCTTCCGTTGTCAGGATCAACAGCAACTCATCGCGCTTCGGGCTGCGCGGAATCGAGTACCTTGGCTATGGCCAGGTAGCGATCATGCAACTCGAGTCCCAACTCCAAACCGATACCGGCGGCTTGACTCTGGCTTCACGCGAGACCTTTGTCGGCCTGCAAGGCGATTGGGGCACGTTCAAGGTTGGCGGCTACCTGACGCCTTACGACGACATCCTTCCGATCTTCGGCAACGCCCCGACCTTCGTCACATCCATCCTCTCGACTGCTGCGCTCTGGGCCCAAGGGTCGCTGACCAAGGACCAAGGGGGATTCGACGCACGTGTCGGCAATTCGCTCCGCTACGAAACACCGCTACTCAACGGATTCTCGGCCGAAGCGCAGTTCGCGACGCGTGACACCTCCAACGATCCGAATGGCGACGGCAATGGCGATGCACTCTCCGAGAAGCGACACGCAAACGTGTGGTCGCTCGGTGCCTTCTACTCCAACGGCCCAATTGATCTGGGGGTCGCCTACGAGCATAACTATCGCGTCCGGCCTACCGGTCGCAACGATGAAGCATTTTCGGTCGCTGGCGCGTACGACTTCGGGCAGGTTGCTGGAGGTGTAGGACTTCGGTTGGGCGCGGTCTACGAACATCTTCGCTACGACACGCCGACCGGCGACCTCGCGCGGGATTTCTACGGTGTATCGGCCACGATGCCGGTCGGCGAGGGCAGTTTCTATGTCTTTTACGGTCGCGCCGGCGACGGTAAAGGCAGCGCGGTCGACGGCACTGCGATCGGCGCGTTGACCAAGGGACCCGGAACGTCGAGTGCGCAGTGGGAAGTTTCGTACACTCACAATCTGTCGTTGCGCACGGCGCTTTACGCGGGCTGGGTTCGAATCGCCAACCAAGCCAACGCCGCGTATTCCTTCAACATCAACGACTACACGACAGCGCCGGGCTCGAAGCCCAACGGCGTCATAATGGGCATCGCGCATTTCTTCTGAAGACCAGGCCGCCGTGCGTGGCCGACGGGCCGAGCGCGACGCTCAAACGTGGGAGTCCGGGCCTTCGTTCGCGGTGCTTTTCATCCATTGCCGCAGCGCCTTGACTCGTTCGCCGCGAATCAACTCAGGGAGATTGCTTGCGCCGGGATGAGCAGCGGCAATAGCGCCCGCGTCGACCTCGCGCACGATCTGCAAGGCGTGACGGAGCCGCGCAGCGGGCGCATAGACGTCATGCTCACGTCCAGGACGCGACAGGCTATCGGCCGCACAGGCGTGGATGAGTCCCTCCAGCCTTTCCGGCCGTCTCAGTGCGTCGTTCGCAAGTATGAGATCGAGCAAGGTCTCCGGTCGCAACTCCTCGCACCGATGCACAACCGAGTGATAGCGCGCAGCGAGCCGCGCGAGGTCGGCACATTCAGTGGGAACACGAAGACGCTCGCTTAACGCCTGCGCCAGTTCGACGCCCCGCGCTTCGTGCGCGATATGCCTCGGCCAGTTCTCTAGAGGTGTACTCGCCTTGCCGAGATCGTGCGCGAGAACGGCGTAGCGTACGGGCAGCGAGTCGTGAACGCCGGCGGCAAAGTCGAGCGCCTCCATCAGGTGTATCCCGGAGTCGATTTCCGGATGATGCGCGGGCGGTTGCGGCACGCCGAATAGCGCGTCGACCTCAGGCAATAGCTGCGCGAGAGCGCCGCAGCGTCTCAGCACCGCGAAAAAACGCGACGGGCGCGCCTCCATTAATGCGCGCGACAACTCTTGCCAGATCCGCTCCGGCGTCAACGTCGCCAACTCACCCTTGCTCACGATCGTGCGCATCAGCGCTTCGGTTTCGGGCGCAACCATGAATCCGAAGCGTGCCGCAAAGCGGGCGACTCGCAGGACACGTAGCGGGTCTTCGATGAAGGCCGGGCCGACGTGGCGAAGTATGCCCGCGCGCAGATCCGCCTGACCACCGTAGGGATCGATCAGTGCCCCATCGTTGCCCCGCGCCATCGCATTGATCGTCACGTCGCGGCGCGCAAGATCCTCCTCGAGCGTAACCGTGGGCGCAGCATGGAAAACAAACCCGTGATAGCCGCGGCCGCTTTTTCGCTCGGTGCGCGCCAGCGCGTACTCCTCGTTCGTATCAGGGTGGAGGAATACAGGAAAGTCGCGCCCAACCGGACGGTAGCCCAGAGCTTTCATCGCTTCCGGTGTCGCGCCGACCACGACGTAGTCGTGATCGGTAGCCTCACCGCCCAGCAGTTCGTCGCGCACCGACCCGCCGACCCGGTAGATCTTCATTGAAGGCTCTGGTCCGTGCATGGTGGGGCCACGGTAACGGACGCCTATGGCGATTGCAACAGGACAATGCGGGACACGGCGGAAGCTGGGCAGCACGCGCCGCAGCGGCCTCCAGCTGGAAGGGCCCTTCAGCGGCCGCTACGGGCTCGCGCCGGATCGAAGCGACTGCGCACGGCGCCTGGAGTCAAATACTCGGGGACAACTGCCTCCAATGCCGTCGAGACACCGCCGAAGACCGACGGGTATGGGCAACCGCAAACGCTCGGTTGCTGCATGGAAAGCAGATTGTCAGTGCTCATCAGTTGGCCGGGCAGGTGTTCGAGCACGCGCGCCTGTAAACGCGACAATGTGGGCCCCAGCGGAACGATGATTCTTTTTTTTCCCGTCAACTCGCCGACGTAGGCGACCAGTTGTCGCAACGTGTACTCGCGCGGCCCGCACAGCGGATATCTCTGGCCCTGCGTCGCGTCGTCGGCGAGCGAATGGATGAACGCGTCGGCAACATCGTCGACGAATACCGGCGCAAACCTGGCGTCCGCACACGCGAGCGCAATGACAGGCAGCCATCGTTGCAACTGGGCGAACAGATTGAGGAACGAGTCCTCGCGTCCAAAAATGACCGACGGCTGAAAAATGGTCCAACGAAGGCCCGATGTGGCGACGATCGCTTCCGCTTCGCCTTTGCTGCGCAGATAAAGGCTCGGTCCGTTCGGGTCGGCGTGGAGCGCGCTCATGTGCAGCAATCGCGTAACACCCTGGTCTTTGCACGCAGCGACCAGTTTGCGCGTGAATTCCACGTGCACGCTGCCAAAATCGCCGCGGGTCGACGGGTTGAGAATGCCGACCAGATTGATGGCCGCTGCGGCGCCGCGGACCAGCGACGAGAGTCGGGCCGTATCGTGTACGTCGGTCTCGATAACATCAACCGTGGGCAAAAGGATGAGGTGCCGGGCTCGCTCGCGGCTGCGCGTGGGCACGACAACTCGGCGCCCGCTGGCACTTAACCGGCCGACCAGGTGTCTTCCGACGAAACCGCTGCCGCCCAGCACCACGATACGCGCGTCGCTCATGGCAAGTTGGCGACGACGTCGACCGCACTGCGCGGCGTGACAACGCCCAGCCGGTCCTTCAGCGTGACATACGGTAAACCAAGCCGCGCCTGGTAGAACATCGCGTTGGCCAACACCTTTTTCACGTATTCGCGCGTCTCTGTAAACGGGATCGTCTCCGCATATATTGCGCCTTCCAGCGGCACCTGCGCGCGCCAGCCCTGCGCGCGACCGGGGCCTGCGTTGTATGCAGCGACCGCCAGCACGGGCAGTCCATCGAGCAGGTCGAGCACATGCTTCAGGTAATAACTGCCGAACTGCGCATTGATCGCTGGCTGACCAAGCTGCGCTATCGTGTAGTCCGCCTTGCCCGTTCGCCGCGCCACCCACTTCGCGGTCGGCGCCATCAATTGCATTAAACCAATCGCCCCGGCACTGGATACGACGTCGGCGGCGAAGCGGCTCTCCTGCCTTGCCAAACCAAACACAAGGGCTTCGTCGAGATGATTTTCGGCCACTGCCGCCTTGATCTCGTCACTGTACGGCGTCTGGTAGCGGAGCGCGAAGTCGTGCCGGCGTTGGGTGCGCTCAGCGGTGTTGATCGACCGATCGTAGAGCCCATTGCGCCGCGCGAACTCGGCGGCCAGCAATAGCGTCGCGTCATCGCTGCCGCGGACGACGTAGACCCATTCGCGTTGCGCTTCGGAGCGCATGTCGAGCGCCGAAAGGCGCAGCACGCGCTTGACTGCCTCGCGCTTGCCGAACGTCTCGAACACAGCGTCGTCCGCCACGATCGGCTCGCTCTCCGGGAGTATCGACGCTCCTATGGCCTCCGCCGCAAGAAAGCCGTAGAAATGCGGCTCGCCGGCGAGCCCGCCGTAGAGACGCGTGGCATCGTCGCGGCGCCCCTGGTTTTCCAGCGCGCGAGCTTTCCAATAGCGCCAGACCGGCTGCTGCATCTCCGCCTCGGGCATCGCGTCGATCGCCTGGGCAACATCGTTCCACGCCAGCACGCGCAACGCGGCACGGACTCGCCAGGCGCGTTGCTGCTCATTCGTTTCCACATCGCTGACGTCGCGGTACCACTCGTTTGCCTGCGGCAGCAACTGACGCGCTGCGCCGAACGCGACCAGCAGATCGCCGTAGTGGCGGTCGGCAATCGGCATATGCGGGCGCCAGCGCACCCACGCAGCGCGTGCGGCCGCAGCGTCGGTCCGCGCACCGCGATCGATCGCATAGAGTGCCAATTCCCGACCGCTCCGGGTCGACCAGCGAAAATCGCCTTTGGCGAGCGTTTGGGACGTCCTGCGCTCGACCCTGTCGTAGTCGCTCTGCAGCGGCCGTTCGGAGACGGGCAACTCCGCCACAAGACGCGCAGCAAGCCGGACGCTGCCACTTTCGTGCGCGAGGCGAAACCGTGCCCAGCTATCGGCGGTTGTGATGTCACCATTGCCCTGCAAAGCGGTGAATAAGCTGTTGCATGCCTCAGGCTGTTCTCGCCCGCTGAACCAATAGGGTTTGGCATCCTGCAACGCTGCGTCGCCGGATTGCGCCCGTTTCCATTGGATCGCGTAGCAGGCGAGTTCCGCGTCGTCGCCCACGCGCTTGGGATATTCCATCGCGAACGCCGCCCACTGGCCTCGCTTGGCGAGCGATTTCAGCCAATCGCCGCGCAGCGTGTCCGCCAGCGGCATCGCATCGTATCGTTCCAGAAAAGCGCGAACGCGTTCGGGATCGGCATCGTCGAGACGCATGCGCAGTTGCCAGAACGTGACATAGGGTTCGAGCAAATACCCTTTGAGACGAGGCGCCAGCTTGTCCAATGTCGCGACATCACTGGCGAGAAATGCATCGCGTGCCGCGAGGAAGTCGCTATCGCCCGATTCGGCTTGGGCACCGCAGGCGAGAACCAAGGCGGTGACGATCGTCGCAAGATGAGCCAGGCGAACGCCGACGCGACGCATAACGTAGGTGCGGTTTGATGGCGCAGGCATGTTCGACATTATCGTCTATTCGTCTTGTTCGGGTCTTGGTATGGGTATCGCCGCAGGTCCTGCCGAGGGCAAGCAGCCTTGAAACCTTGCCCCAACTCTTCAACGCATCCCATCCGCGAACGTTGACGCAATGTGAGGCGAGCGCGGTCCCGCCACCTTGTTGCGATGGTAAAATTCCACTCGACTCGCGCCAATGGGACGAGGGCCGAGTCCGTCGATCCAGGCTTGCAGACGCGTTGCCAATCGAGCGCCCAGGAAATCCCCCCGACGCGTGTCGCTCGCTCAAAGGACAAGCATGGCAGGACGCCAGAAAGTGACGAAACCCAGCAAGGTCAGGGTCGGTGTCGTCATGGGAAGCGACAGCGATTTTGAGGTAATGCAACATGCGCTCGCGCAGCTGAACGCATTTGGCGTCGCATCCGAGGCCAAAGTGCTGTCGGCTCATCGCACGCCCGACGCCATGTTCGAGTACGCGGAAAGCGCAGCGGCGCGCGGCCTTGCTTGTATCATCGCGGGCGCTGGCGGTGCCGCGCACCTACCGGGAATGCTCGCTGCGAAGACCCACCTGCCGATACTGGGCGTACCGATACCGTCGAAATATCTGCAGGGGAAGGATTCGTTGTTTTCAATCGTGCAGATGCCGAAGGGGATTCCGGTCGCAACATTCGCCATCGGCGAAGCCGGGGCCAGCAACGCGGGGCTGTTTGCAGTGGCGATCCTCGCGCTTAGCGACAAGAAACTGGCGCGCAAGCTGGCGGAGTTTCGCGCCGCGCAGACGACCAAAGTGCGCGCAATGCGCCTGCCGCCTGCGGCCAAGGCGAAGTGATACCGCCCGGTTCCTGGTTGGGGCTGCTTGGCGGCGGTCAACTGGGTCGCATGTTCTGCATGGCCGCGCAGAGCATGGGATACCGCGTCGCCGTCCTGGATCCGGCGGACGACAGCCCCGCGGGTTCGGTTGCCGATCGACACCTGCGCGCAGGCTACCTCGACCAGGAGGCATTGCGCACATTGGCGACATTGGTCCGTGCAGCGACGACCGAATTCGAAAATGTCCCGGCAGCAAGCCTCGAGTTCCTTTCCCGGAGCGCGCGCGTAGCGCCGACAGCGCAAAGCGTCGCGGTCGCGCAGGACCGCATTCGCGAAAAGCAATTTCTGGCGACCGAGAGTTTCGATGTCGCACCATTTGCGGCACTCGCGACGCCGGCCGATGTATCGAGGCTCGTACAGCAGACGGACTCCGCGGCAGCGCGCCTGACGCCCGGCATTCTGAAGAGTGCGCGTTTCGGCTACGACGGGAAGGGTCAGCAGCAAGTGCCCAACATGGCTGACTTGGCCGCAGCATTCACCAGTATGGGTAGCGTGCCTTGCGTGCTCGAGCAACGTGTTCCCCTCGCGATGGAGGTTTCGGTAATCGTCGCGCGCAATGAGGCGGGCACCGCCGTCACGTGGCCCATCGCTGAAAATCGTCACCGCGACGGCATACTCGACGTCAGCATCGTGCCGGCGCGAATCGCGCCTGACCTCGCCGAGCGTGCGCGCAATGTCGCCCTCCGCGTCGCCGCCGCGCTCGATTACCGAGGCGTTCTTTGCGTGGAAATGTTCGTATTGACCGACGGACGGCTGCTGGTCAACGAGATCGCCCCGCGGCCGCACAATAGCGGGCACTACACCATCGATGCGTGCGTGACATCGCAGTTCGAGCAGCAGGTGCGGGTGCTCACGGGCTCGCCTTTCGGCGATACAGGCTTGCATGGGCCCGCCGTGATGATCAACCTGCTGGGGGACATCTGGTTTGCGTCCAAAGCCGGCACTTCCGACGATGGCGAGCGAACCCGATTGGCGAATCGTTCTGGAAGAACCACGCGCGAAGTTGCACCTATATGGCAAGGCTGAGGCGCGACCCGGACGCAAGATGGGCCATGTGACCTGCCTCGCGCCAACGTTGACCGAAGCGATCGTCGTCGCGCAGAGGATCAAGCAGCACCTCGGCATCCCGATCGACGCACAACCATGAGCGGACCTTCGACTTCCGCGCGAAGCGCGCCTCTGGCTGGCATTCGCGTGCTGGATCTGTCGCGCCTGCTTCCCGGTCCGATGTGCACTCTGCACTTGGCCGACCTGGGTGCTGACGTTATCAAGATCGAGGACACCGGGCAAGGCGACTACGCTCGCACGCTGGATGCAGGCAAGCACGCCGCGACCGGAGCAATGTCGAGCGTTTATCGCCTGATCAATCGCAACAAGCGCAGCCTCGCGATCGATCTCAAGGCGCCTGCGGGTCGCGACGCATTCCTGCGCGTCGCTGCGCAAGCCGACGTGATCCTTGAAAGTTTCCGACCCGGCGTGACCGACCGGCTGGGTATCGGCTACGACACGGTGGCTGCGGTCAACCAGCGCATCGTCTATTGCTCCATCAGCGGATTCGGACAGACAGGACCGTATCGCGACCGCCCCGGTCATGACGTCAATTATCTAGGCTATGCCGGCGTACTCGATCAGACCGGCATCGCCGGCGGCCCTCCTGCTCTGTCGAATGTGCAGATTGCTGATTTGCTCGGCGGCGCGATGAACGCGGCGACCGGCATTCTCGCGGCGTTGTTCGATGCGGCGCGAACCGGTATTGGACGTTACATCGACATCGCGATGACCGAAGGGTCGTTGATCAACAATATTTACGCGTTGCACGCACTCGAAACGCACGGCGCAACGCCGAAGCGCGGCAAGGCCTTGTTGACAGGTGGGATGCCCGGTTACAGCGTCTATGCAACCAAGGATGGGCGCTATCTTGCCGTGGGGGCGCTGGAGCAGAAGTTCTGGGCCGCCCTTTGCGAAGCGCTGTCACGCCCCGACCTTGTAGCGGGACGGTTCGCTCAGGGAAGCGAAGGCGAATCGGTGCGTCGCGAGCTAGCGGCGACCTTTGCGACGCGCACCCAGGCCGAATGGATCGCGCGTTTGGAAAATGTCGATTGCTGCGTCACTCCGGTTCTGACGCTCGATGAGGCGCTCGAGGACCCGCAGGTGCGCGCTCGCGGGATGGTCGTGACCGCAACCGATGGCAGTCGTCAATACGCAACTCCGTTGCGGATGACTCGCCACGACTTTACGATTGCGCGTCCCGCCCCCAAGCAGGGCGAGCAGTCGCGCGACGTACTGCGCCAAGCGGGGTTTTCAGATGGCGAGATCGAAGCCTTGGCCGCGACCCGGACAATCACGGGTAAGTAATCTACTTTCGCTTGACGGCTTCGCGTTCGACGCCTACCGGCAAATCAGCGACGCGACGCATTTCCGCATCGGCGAACTTGCAGCCTTGCGCGACATAGTCCGCAACCATCGCGGTCGCATCGACGCCCCAGAAGAGCTCGTCGCCGATAGCCACTGTCGGCACGCCGAATACGCCGCGGGCGATCGCTTCTTCGGTGTTGACGCGTAAAGCATCCTTCACGTCGGATGCCAAAATGCGCGCTGTCGCGTCCTGCCCGTTGGGAAGATCCAATTGCGCCAGCAGCTCTGCCCACTCGATCGGCAAGTCCCCAAGGCGGCCATCCCTCCAGATGAAACGGAATATCTGCCGGATGGCCTGCGGTTCGCAGTCGGCGACGATCGCCAATCGTAACAACGGCAGCGGATTGAACGGATGCGCAGCTGGAAATTTCAGCGGGATACCGAGTTGCTTCGCCTGCCAGGCGACGAACTGGTAAGTGAAGCGACGCTTGGACGGGATTTCCGCGGGCCCGCGATGGGCGTTGGCCTTGAGCAGTCCCGCGAAGAGCACCGGCTTGTAGCGTATGTTGATCGATCGCTCGAGCGTGGGCAGCTGCTCACACTGCAAATACGAAAACGGCGAGACGAAGTCGAAGTACCAGTCAGCCGTCGCCATGGAATGTCCATCGTGCCTCGATCGCGCGGCCGTGCAGTGCACGGCGATCGGGAAGTTTGGCGATGACCTCGCGCCGACCATCGTTTGTCAGCGTGCTCCACTGCGCAATTTCGTCCAGTGTGCGCAGGCATCCGACGCAGAGCCCCGAGGCCTGATCGATCATGCACACGCTCGTGCACGGCGACTGGACCGCGTCCGGATTCTTGTCGGGCAGAGTCACTCTGTTTGCCCCAATGGCGGTTTGGCCCTCGACGCTGGGGGGCGCGCGCGAAAACGATTCATACTTCGATGTCGATCAGATTCGCCCCTTCGCGAACCTGATCGCCTTGCCTGTAATGGATCGCGGCCACGGTGCCCGGGCCGGGCGCTGCTATCGTGTGTTCCATTTTCATCGCCTCGAGTATCAGTAGCGGCGCGCCTTTGGCGACGACGTCCCCCGGCTTTACCTGTACGGCGACAATCGTGCCCGACATCGGCGCACTGAGATGACCGCCGGCATGCGGCGTATCCTCGTCGGCGTGTGCGAGCGGGTCCAGACGCGCAACCGGTCGACGCCACCGGCGCGGAACAGGTAACGCTGGTCCCCGTCGACGACGATGTAGGCGTCGAAATGAACGTCGTCGACCGTGCCCAGCACCTCGCCCGGCGGCATAGCATCGTCCCCAGTCACTGTAACCGTCATCCGTTTTCCGCCAGCGTCGACTAGCAATCGATCGTCGGTCGCTGCGACCGGCGCAATCGAGACCGGATACTCAGTGTCGTGGGCGACGAAACGTATGACCATCGCGAATTCAGACGCATTGAGCCACCACGGATCGATCGCATGCCAGGGAGAATAGGGGTCCGACGACGATGACGCACGCGTTGCGGCTTCGCGGCGCAGTCGTACGAGTTCGGCGACGGCCGCAATGGCGAGCGCGACCGCGGAAGGCGGTTCCGCGGGAGGAAACAGTTCGGCATGATGGCGAGCGATCAGGCCGGTATCGAGTTCGGCCTCGGCGAATGCGCGATGTGCGATCAGTCGTTGCAGAAATGCGACGTTGGTCGTCACCCCGACAATGCGGTACTGTTCAAGCGCTCGCGCCAACCGCCTTAGCGCTTCACGCCGATCCTCACCCCAGACGATCAGCTTGGCGATCATCGGATCGTAGAACTGGCTGATTTCGTCGCCTGCGCGAACACCGGTATCGACGCGAACCATGCCCGATGTCGCAGGCGAGTCAAGATGAGTGATGCGACCGATCGACGGCAGGAAGCCTCGGTCCGGATCCTCGGCATAGATCCGCGCCTCGATCGCGTGACCACGCGATCGAAAGTTCGTCCTGTTTCTTCGGCAGGCGTTCGCCCGCGGCGACACGCAATTGCCATTCGACCAGATCCACGCCGCTGATCATTTCGGTGACCGGGTGCTCGACCTGCAAACGGGTATTCATTTCCATGAAATAGAACGAGCCAGCGGGTTTACCCGCATCGACAATGAACTCCACCGTCCCTGCGCCCACATAGCCAATCGCGCGGGCTGCGGCGACCGCCGCGCGGCCCATTTCGGCGCGGCGTGCTTCGCTCATGCCCGGAGCGGGCGCTTCCTCGAGAACCTTCTGGTGCCGGCGTTGCACCGAGCAATCGCGTTCGAACAAGTAGACACACTCGCCGTATGTATCGGCGAACACCTGGATTTCGATATGGCGCGGCGAAGTCAGGTATTTCTCCAGCAATACCGTGTCGTCACCAAAACTCGACTTGGCTTCCCGTCGCGCAGACGCCAGCGCGGCCGCGAATTCTTCGCGGCGCTCGACGATCCGCATGCCTTTGCCGCCGCCTCCGGCCGATGCCTTGATCAGCACCGGATAGACGATCTGGTCGGCCTCCCCTTGCAGCAATTCGTCGCTCTGGTCATTGCCGTGATAGCCCGGCACCAGCGCGACGCCGGCGCGCCCCATGATCGTTTTCGCTTCCGATTTCGAGCCCATCGCGTGAATCGCCGCCGGCGGGGGGCCGATGAAAACGAGTCCAGCCGCCGCAACTGCTGCGGCGAAATCCTCGTTCTCCGAGAGAAATCCGTAGCCGGGGTGAATGGCCTGCGCACCCGCTTGCTGCGCAATCGCCACAATCCTGTCACCGCGCAAATAACTCTCGCGCGGCGCCGCCGGCCCCAGGCGGTACGCCTCATCGCAGGCCGCGACGTGCATCGACTCCGCATCAGCATCCGAATAGACGGCCACCGTCCGAATGCCCATTCGTCGCGCTGTTCGAGCGATACGGCAAGCAATTTCGCCGCGGTTGGCGATAAGAATCTTGTCGAACATCACGACTCGCTGTGACTCGTCGCGCCGAACCAGCGCGCAATTCTGTCGACCATCGTGGCGATGAAACGCACAGAGCTTCGGCATCAGCCAGATTGACAGCGCGACGAGAAGTGCGAGCACGACAAAAAATGCCACCGGGTACGCCAAGGCCAGGTACAGCATCGTACCGACCAGCAGATCTTCGCTGAACGATGCTGCCCAGTTCGAGATCGGCTCGGGAGACGTATTGATTACCATGCGTGCGCCCGACTTGGTGAAATGGCTGCCCGCTGCCAGTGTTCCGCCGACGATCGCGGCGGCTACGGTCCACGCGGGTGGCGAGTCGCCGAAAACGCTTGCCGCCAGCGCAGCTCCCGCGGGAATGCGGATCAAGGTATGCACGAGATCCCAGACCGAGTCGAAGCCGGGAATCTTGTCCGCGAAGAATTCGGCAAACACCATAAAGCCCGACGCCGCCAACACCATCGGATGGGAAAGGATCTTGAGGTGAGTGGGCAAATCGTACCAGCCTGCAAAACCGATCGCGCCGGTGATAAACAGGACCGCATACAGACGGATGCCGCTGGCCCAGCCCAGCGCAGCCGCGAGAGCGACCAGTTGCCAAGTGTCGAAATGGTCCATGGGTGTGCCTATGGCGTTCCTATTTCTCGCGGCGCAGCCACGCTGCGTCGCGTTTGCCAAGGAATGCAGCAACGCCCTCCTTCGCTTCGTCGGACGCTCGCACGCGGGCGATCCTTCGTGCCGTATCTGTCAGCACACGAGCGTCCCGTGGACGATGTGCCACGGCTCGGATCAGCGCTTTTGCCTCGGCCTGCGCTCGCGGCCCCGCCGCCAGAAGCTTGGCAACCAGCGTCGCCACGCATTGATCGAGACCCGACGGCGCAGACACTTCATGCAAGAGGCCAATGTTTCGCGCCTCCTTTGCAGAGAAGCGCTCGCCGCTCAAGAAATAGCGGCGCGCGGCGCGAACGCCGATCGCGTCGACCACATAGGGTGAAATCGTCGCCGGAATCAAGCCAAGACGAACTTCGGACAAGGCGAATACGGCATCGTCGGCGGCGACTGCGATGTCACAACAGGCAACGAGCCCAACGCCTCCGCCATAAGCCGCACCATGTACGCGCGCGATGGTGGGCTTGGAGAGGCCGTTGAGTGTGGCCAACATCGCCGTCAGTTTCTCGGCGTCGGCAAGATTCTGCGCACGCGAAAAGCCGGCCATCTTTTTCATCCAGTTCAGATCTGCCCCGGCGCAGAAGCTTTTTCCCGCACCCGTCAATACGACCGCGCGTACGGCATCGTTGCGGTCCAGCATGCGCAGCGCCAGCGTGAGTTCGGCGATAAGGGTCTCGTTGAATGCGTTGTGAACATCGGGACGGTTGAGCGTAAGCGTCGCGATGGCGTCTTGCACGACGAGGTTAATCGCCTCGAAGCTCGTCGCGTCAGACGGACACGGCACGGCGCGCCTGCGTGGCGCGTTTCGGATTTTTCGGCTGAAGTTTGGCTGCCATGTCGCATCACATCCTGAAGATGCCGAAGCGCGTCGCCTCGATCGGGCCGTTCAGCGACGCCGAAATGGCGAGTCCCAGCACCTTGCGCGTGTCGGCCGGGTCGATGATTCCATCGTCCCACAGCCTCGCGCTGGCATAGTAAGGGTGTCCTTCAAGCTCATACTGTGCTCGAATCGGCGCCTTGAATGCGCCTTCCTCGTCCATGCTCCAGCTGCCGCCTTTGCTTTCGATCGCGTCGCGGCGGATGGTGGCGAGCACGGTGGCCGCCTGTTCGCCGCCCATGACCGAAATTCGCGCATTCGGCCACATCCACAGAAAGCGCGGATTGAACGCCCGGCCGCACATGCCATAGTTGCCGGCGCCGTAACTGCCACCGATGATGACAGTGAACTTTGGCACCTTCGTGCACGAAACGGCCGTCACCAGTTTCGCGCCGTCGCTGGCTATCCCGCCGGCTTCGTATTTCTGGCCGACCATGAAGCCGGTGATGTTCTGCAGAAACACCAGAGGGATCCCACGCTGACTGCACAGCTCGATGAAATGCGCACCTTTGAGTGCTGATTCCGAGTAGAGCACGCCGTTGTTGGCAACGATGCCCACGGGGTAACCCCACAGCCGCGCGAAACCGGTCACCAGCGTCGTGCCGTACCGCGCCTTGAACTCGTCGAACTCGCTGCCATCGACGATGCGGGCGATGATCTCGTGCACGTCGTAGGGTTTTTTGATGTCGGCATTGATCACGCCATACAGCTGTTGCGCCGGATAGTTCGGCTCGTGTGGCGCAATCACATCAAGCGATACCGATTTGACACGGTTCAGATTGCCGACGATTCGTCGCGCGATCGCCAACGCATGGTGATCGTTCAATGCAAAGTGGTCAGCGACGCCCGAGATTCGCGTGTGGACGTCCGCGCCGCCGAGTTCCTCGGCACTGACGATCTCGCCGGTTGCAGCCTTGACCAGCGGAGGGCCGGCAAGAAAGATCGTCCCTTGCTCCTTGACGATGATCGATTCGTCGGACATCGCCGGCACATAGGCCCCGCCCGCGGTGCATGAGCCCATGACCACCGCAATCTGGGGGACGCCCTCCGCCGACATCGTCGCCTGGTTGTAAAAGATCCGTCCGAAGTGATCGCGATCGGGGAACACTTCGGTCTGGTTCGGCAGGTTCGCACCGCCCGAGTCGACGAGATAAATGCACGGTAATCTGTTCTCACGCGCGATATCCTGGGCGCGCAGATGCTTCTTGACGGTCATCGGGTAGTACGTCCCTCCCTTGACGGTCGCATCGTTGCACACGACCACGCATTCGCGACCCGCGACGCGCCCTACGCCGGTGATGATCCCGGCCGCCGCGATGTTGTCGTCGTACATGCCGTGCGCGGCGAACGCCGAGAACTCAAGGAACGGCGAGCCAGGATCGAGCAGCCCGCGGATGCGGTCGCGCGGAAGCAGTTTGCCTCGCGCAACATGGCGGTTCCGCGCGGCATCGCCTCCACCCATTTCGATGGCGGCCGTTTTCGCCTTGAGGTCGACGACCAACGCCTCCATCGCGGCGCTATTGGCGGCGAAGACGGCATCGCGAGAATCTAGTTTGGTGTCAATGACAGGCATTGCGGCGTCGCCTTGCGTATGAAAGCTGCTGCAGCTTGCTCTGCAGTGGGTGCGGCCTCGCCGATCGGGTGGAATCCCGGATCATAGCCATGCGCCGCTTACCAGCCAGCGTTCGATCTGATCGAACCGGTCCATGCCCCAGAACGGCTCGCCGTCGACGATGATGAACGGTGATCCGAATACGCCTGCTGCAATCGCCTGCTCGTTCTCGCGTCGCAGGCGGTCTTTGATATCGGGATTGTCTACGGCCGATCGAGCGTCCCCCGGATCGACGCCCCAACGCCCGGCAATCGCAGCCGCCCGATCGGGATTCGAAATATCGACGTCATCGACGAAGTAGGCGCGGTATAACGCGTGGATGGCGTCAACCGCCGTGCCGGGATGTGTCTGTTGAAGCCAAAGCACGATCCGCGCAGGCGCCTGCGTCGAAATCGGAAAGACCGAGGGCATGCGGAAAGCGACGTCGTGGAATGCCGCGCTGCGAGTGAAGTCGCGACGGGAATAGTCGCCTTTAATGGGTATCTGCGTCAGCGGGACCCCTCCGGTCTGCTTGAAGACCACGCCGAGCATCATCGGATGCCACTGCACGTTGCGCTGGTGTTTGCTCGCAAGGGCCTCTACCTTTTCCGATGCGATGAAACCATAGGGCGAGGAAAAATCGAAGTAGAAATCGATCGATGCGGGCATATTGACCTCCCTCATGCCTTCAGGCGACGAGCGCCCGGCCGATCACCAGTCGCTGGATATCGCTGGTGCCCTCGTAGATCTGACAGACGCGCACGTCGCGATAGATGCGCTCGACCGGGAAATCGCATACATAGCCGTAGCCGCCGTGAATCTGTATGGCATCGGAACACACGCGCTCCGCCATCTCCGATGCGAAAAGCTTGGCCATCGACGCTTCCTTCAGGCACGGCAATCCCGCGTCGCGCAGCGCGGCCGCGTGCCAGACGAGTTGACGCGCCGCTTCGATCTGTGTCGCCATGTCCGCGAGCCGGAAGTTGACCGCCTGATGATCGACGATTGGTTTGCCGAACGTGGTGCGCTCGCGGGCGTAGCTAAGCGCGGCTTCGAAAGCCGCCCGCGCCATACCCACAGCCTGCGCCGCGATGCCGATGCGTCCCGCCTCGAGGTTCGCTAGCGCGATGCGGTAGCCTTCGCCCTCGCGACCGAGCAGATTCGTCGACGGGACGCGGCAGTTCTCGAACACGACCTGGGCCGTATCCGATGCGCGCTGTCCCAGCTTCTCCTCGATCCGATCGGCGTTGTAGCCAGCCGATTCAGTTTCGACGATAAAAGCTGAAATTCCCTTTTTGCCGGCGTTCCGGTCGGTGACCGCGAACACGATCGCGATATCCGCGTGCCTGCCCGACGTAATGAATTGTTTGACTCCATTGAGGACGTAGTGGCTGCCATTCTCGTCGCGCGTTAGTTCCGCGCGCGTGGAGATGGCCGCGGCGTCGGAACCGGTATGTGGCTCGGTAAGACAGAAGCATCCGATCATTGCGCCGCTGGCGAGCGGCTTCAGATAGCGTTCCTTCTGTGTGGCGCTACCGAATGCCAACAACGGTCCGCACACCACGGAATTCTGCACGCTCAGTATCGTCGACGTGGCTCCGTCGCCGGCCGCGATCTCCTCGAGCGCGACGGCAAGCGACACGTAGTCCAGCCCCGCTCCGCCGTACTCATCCGGGATAACCATGCCGCACGCGCCGAGACCGGCCAGTTCCTTCAGCGCAGATCGCGGGAAGGCATGCGTGCGGTCCCATTCCGCAGCGAAGGGCGCCAGGCGCTCGCGAGCGAACGTGCGCATCGTGTCGCGCACCAGTTCCTGCGATTCATTCAACAGCATGGAGCCCTCGACGCACGCCCGATTCGGCACGCTGAGACCGGCCGACCTCCGTCACAATCGCAACGCGGCACATTCATCACATCATCGCCGCGAATCGACGGCCAGTCGCACCGCGATCCCGGCCAGAACGACTCCCAGCACATACCGTTGGACAGCGCTCCACAACGGGCGTCGTGCGAGCCATGCCGTGATGGAACCAGCCGCCAAAACGAACATCAGGTCGCTGGCCACATTAATGACGATCTGTAGTACGCCCAGTACCAGCCCCTGCGTCAGCACGCTACCGCGCGTTGCGTCGATGAACTGCGGAAACAGTGCGAGATAAAACATCGCGACCTTGGGATTGAGGACGCTGGTGAAAAGGCCCATTCGAAAAAGGCGCCACGACCCGTCGGGCGGAAGCGTGCGCGGCGCGAACACACCTTGGCCGCCTGGCTTCAGAGTCTCCCACGCAAGCCAAATCAGGTAGGCGGCGCCGATAAAACGAACCAGATCGTACAGCGCCGGAACCGTCAGGAATATTGCCGACAAGCCGAGCGCGGCCGCGCACACATGAAACACGAACCCGAGCGATGTACCCGCCAGCGAGACAATGCCTGCGCGGCGACCTTGGCATAGCGTGCGCGAGACAAGGTACAGAAGATTGGGCCCAGGCGTCAGCGCGAGCAATGCGCTCGCCAGTGCGAACAGCACCAGGCTGTCGATTGTCGGCATCAGGCAGGCACTCCATAACCCAGTTCAGCCAGCAGCGGCCCGGCAGCTGCTTCGACGCGACGTTGTTCGGACGCGGGCATCTCTTGGCGCCACACGCCGACCCGGTCACGTCTGGGCGACTTGGCAAGATTGGCGTGGATGCTCGTGCGCTCTTCGCGCGAGACCATCCGTCCATCGAGCGTTTGCCGCCCCTGCAACTGCGCAATTCTGGCCTCCCCTCGACTGGCGAAATCGAGCATCCCCGGTTCGTAGTCCAAACCGACGAACGCGCAAACGCGCCGCAGTTCGCGTTCCGGATGATCAACAAGATCCTCGAAACGCAATTCCATGTAGTGTCGAAGCGAAGTGCCCAAGCGCCGCCCGACTTCGATGTGCTGGC
Source organism: uncultured beta proteobacterium (assembly GCA_963749795.1). GTDB lineage: Bacteria > Pseudomonadota > Gammaproteobacteria > Burkholderiales > Casimicrobiaceae > PALSA-1003. Next base: position 190,212 of record CAVVOR010000009.1, on the reverse strand, counting down.
GCCAGAATTGACCAAGAGCACCAAGATCCTGTGTCGGCGCAAACCACGCCTTTCGCCATGACAGCACCGTATCGCGAGGGTCGCGGATGACATGGATGAAATGCGCCTCCGGCAACAGCGCCTGAATGTGATCCATCGTGTAGACGTACCCCGGCGTCTTGTCCCCGGCGCGGTTCTTCGCCTGGCTTTGCGTATACATCTCATAGAACGCGCGCACGCCGGCAGCCAGTGTGAATGGCCGAATGGCTTCGAGCCGATGCCGGAAAGCGTCGATATCGAGCCCGAAGTCCGACCAATTGGAGACGGAGACGCGGTCCGTGGAGACGGTCTGGAAGAACTCGCTGCGAAGCGACGCCGATTCACCACGCATGCCCATGACCCTCGGCAGGAAAGTCGTCTCAGGCGGGATCGCTAGCTGCGAGTGAGCGTCGAGCATCACCGCCAGCAGCGAAGTGCCGGACCTCGGACAACCCACGATCACGGGGAAAGGTGGAGGCTTCGGTCCGCCGGCAGTCGTTGTCGATGCGACGGAGCACGCAAGCTCATCTCGGGCGATTCGAATACGACTTTCGACGCCGCAGGATTCGTCGAGTTATCGCGTGAGCTCATCTCATGCAACGAGGTCATGCGAGTTCGATCGCCAGTGCGGTTGCTTCGCCGCCGCCGATGCAAAGGCTGGCCATGCCGCGTCGCTTGCCGAGTTTCCGCAGAGCGCCGATCAACGTGACAACAATGCGCGCGCCGGAGGCGCCGATCGGGTGGCCCAGCGCGCACGCACCTCCGTGCACATTGACTTTGTCCGCGGGAAGACCATGCTCCTTCATCGCTGCCATTGTTACCACCGCGAACGCCTCGTTGATTTCGTATAGATCGACGTCCTTGGGTGTCCAGCCGACCTTGTCGTAGAGCTTCTTCATTGCGCCCACGGGCGCGGTCGTGAACCAACCAGGTTCCTGCGCATGCGTGGCGTGGCCAAGAATCAGCGCGAGCGGTCGCAGGCCTTTGCTCTCCGCCAGTGAACGTCGCATCAGCACCAGGGCCGCCGCGCCGTCCGAGATCGAACTCGAATTCGCGGCGGTTACGGTGCCGTCCTTCCGAAATGCTGGCTTGAGTCCGGGGATCTTCTCGGCGTTGGCTTTCGCCGGCTGCTCGTCCTTATCGATCGTGACGTCGCCCTTGCGCCCCGCCACCGTCACCGGCGCAATCTCCCACCCAAACGTCCCGTCGTTGTTGGCGGCCAGCGCGCGCGCAAGCGAACGCAATGCAAATTCGTCTTGCGCCTCACGAGTGAAATGATATTTGTCGGCACACTGCTCGGCGAAGAACCCCATCAGCTTGCCTTTGTCGTACGCGTCCTCAAGGCCATCGAAAAACATGTGGTCAACGACCGTCCCATGGCCCATGCGCATGCCCGAGCGCGCCTTGGGCAGGAGGTACGGTGCGTTCGTCATGCTCTCCATGCCGCCGGCCACGACGATGTCGGCGCTGCCCGCGATGATCGCGTCGTGCGCGAGCATCGTCGCCTTCATCGCCGAACCACACATCTTCGACAAGGTCGTGCAATTCACCGATACGGGCAGGCCGGCCTTCAGCGACGCCTGACGCGCGGGAGCTTGTCCCTGTCCCGCGAAGAGACAGTTGCCAAACATCAACTCGTCGACATCGCCCGGCGCGATTCCGGCTCGCTCGACGGCGGCTTTGACTGCGACGGCGCCGAGATCACTTGCGGCCAGCGCGGCGAAGTCGCCTTGAAAACCGCCGATCGGCGTCCGGGCGGCGCCGACGATTACTATCGGGTCGTTTTGCACGCGGTTTACTCCTTACGGATTCGGCTGACGCGGCGGCGTTCCGCTCGCCGACCAGCTCGGCGATTACGCGTTTGGCGCTGCGCCGCCGGATGGCTTGGATACCCGACGCGGGCGCCGCACGAGTTCACCGCCGCAATTCGGGCAAACGCCATTGAGGACGTTGGCGCACGAGACGCAAAACGTGCATTCGTAGCTGCAGATGTACGCGGCATCCGCGTCGGCGACCAGAGGCCAGGAACATCGTTCACAGCGTTCTCGCATCTCCAGAGCCATTGTTACTTTCCCTGCGTCGAGTTGTTGCGAATGCCCAATCGCACCGAAACGTCACTTTGTCTCGTTGAACAGTTCCCGCCCTATCAACATTCGCCGTATTTCCGACGTTCCTTGTTGCTTTGGTCTCGGCCGCCGCTTCGCGGCTTAACTCTCACTACGCTCGAGTTACCCTCGCCCAATCGCACCGAAACGTCACTTCGTCTCGTTGAACAGTTCCCGCCCTATCAACATTCGCCGTATTTCCGACGTTCCTTGTCGCTTTGGTCTCGGCCGCCGCTTCGCGGCTTAACTCTCACTACGCTCGAGTTACCCTCGCCCAATCGCACCGAAACGTCACTTTGTCTCGTTGAACAGTTCCCGCCCAATCAACATTCGCCGTATTTCCGACGTTCCGGCGCCGATTTCGTACAGCTTGGCGTCGCGCCATAGGCGGCCGACAGGATACTCATTGATGTATCCGTTGCCACCCAGCGCCTGAATTGCCTCGCCGGCCATCCAGGTCGCCTTTTCTGCTGCATAGAGTATCGCACCGGCGGCGTCTTTGCGTGCGGTTTCGCCGCGGTCGCAGGCTTGGGCGACGGCGTAGACGTAGGCCTTGCAGGCGTTCAGCGTCGTGTACATATCAGCGATCTTGCCTTGCATCAACTGGAATTCTCCGATCGGCTGTCCGAACTGCTGTCGTTCATGCACGTAGGGCAGTACGGCATCCATGCACGCGGCCATGATGCCGAGAGGACCGCCGGCGAGCACCGCCCGCTCATAGTCCAGTCCGCTCATCAGTACGTTCACGCCGCGCCCTTCTTCGGCGAGGATGTTTTCCTTCGGTACTTCGCAGTCGATGAAAACCAGCTCGCAGGTGTTGGACCCGCGCATGCCAAGCTTGTCCAGCTTCTGTGCAGTGGAAAACCCTGGCATGCCTTTCTCGATCAGAAACGCGGTAATGCCGCGCGGACCGGCATGGATGTCGGTCTTGGCATAAACCACCAGCGTGTCGGCGTCCGGCCCGTTGGTGATCCACATCTTGTTCCCGTTGAGCACGTAGCGGTCGGCTTTGAGGTCTGCGCGAAGCCGCATCGACACCACGTCGGAACCGGACCCCGGTTCACTCATCGCCAGCGCGCCAACATGCTCGCCGGAAACGAGTTTCGGCAGGTATTTGCGCCTTTGCGCCGCATTGCCGTTGCGGCGAATCTGGTTGACGCAAAGATTCGAGTGCGCCCCGTAAGACAAACCCACCGACGCCGACGCCCGGCTGATTTCTTCCATCGCGATGACGTGCGCGAGGTATCCCATTCCGGTGCCGCCGTATTCTTCTTCGACCGTGATGCCGAGCAAGCCCAGATCGCCCATCTTGCGCCATAGGTCGTGCGGAAACTGGTTATGCTGGTCGATTTGAGATGCGCGCGGTGCGATTTCGGCAGAGGAAAATTCCTGCACCGTCGCACGCAACATGTCGATCGTGTCGCCGAGACGAAAATCAAGAGAGGGGAAGTTAAGCATTGCTTGGTGCGCCGCGTTTGTCGATTCCCGGACGGTGGATGCCCTCAGGTCGTGTCTGAAGCTGAATCGTAAGTTACGTTTACGTAAACGTCAACCGGCTGCCGGGGCTGCGCTTAGGTCCCGCCCGCGGTCTGGCGCAACCTCTTGCGACATTGCCGTTCCAGCGAGTCGATTTCGGCAAGAACGATGGCGATGTCTTCCTGCTGCTGCTTGAGCATCGACCGCCTGGCGGCCAGTATCTCCAGAAATTTGATCAACTGGGGGCGCTCGCTGCGGCTGACGTCGTAGAGATCGAGCAGTTCACGAATCTCGGTCAGCGAAAGCCCCAGCCTCTTGCCACGCAGAATCAGCTTGATGCGCACGCGATCGCGCTCGGCGTAGACGCGTGACCGACCACTGCGATGCGGGGATACAAGCCCCTCGTCCTCGTAGAAGCGAATGGCGCGGGTCGTCAGCGCGAATTCGCGCGCCAGATCAGAAATGGTGTAGACGCTGGGATCGGAACCGGCGGGCATTGCGGGGGATTTCATCAACGGGACAACGAACCAAGATACCACAAGACCGTGGGGGCCGATGCTGGCGCAAACCCCGCGGCCAAGGCCGAAAACACCGCACCGAAGGGGCGTAGACTTGACACCAGGCACGGTTTCCACGAGCATGCTGCGTCGCACAAACCTGTCGCCTGGCATCCGCTTCCGGGCCACGGTCGGAGCGCGCGGTTTTCCATTCAGTTGCCATGAGCGCCCCACCCTTTCCTGCACTGCGCTATCCCTTCGCGGACGCCCCCGCCGCGGGCGTCGCGCACGACGTCGGCCCCGGCATACGCTGGATCCGCATGCCCTTGCCCTTCGCGCTCGACCATATCAATCTGTGGCTGCTCGCCGATGGGTCGGCATGGACCCAGGTCGACTGCGGTTACGGCAACGCCGACACGCGCGCGCTTTGGCGCACGCCATTTCGATACGACGCTCGCGGGAAAGCCCCTGTCGCGCGTTGTCGTGACCCACTACCATCCCGACCACGTTGGCAACGCTGCGTGGCTTAGCCTCCACTTCGCCTGTCCGGTGCTGATGCCTGCCGCGGAATTCCTTACCGCTCACGCTATCGCCCGCGGGCAACCAGGCTGCGACATCAAGGCCATGGTCGCCTTGTTCCGCGCCCACGGACTGGGCGATGAACACGCGGTGGCCCTTGAGGCTCGCGGCAACGGCTACGTCCGCGGCGTGCCGGAGCTACCGCAAACTTACCAGCGTCTGCTCGCGGGCGACGACATCCGCATTGACGAGAACAGCTGGCGGGTCATCCCGGGGTATGGCCACGCGCCGGAGCACGCCTCGCTGTACTGCGCGGAATTGGGCGTGTGCATTTCAGGCGATATGTTGCTGCCTCGAATAAGCACCAACGTGGCGGTGTGGCCGACCGAACCCGAAGGTGACCCGCTCAAGCGCTTTCTCGAGTCGCTACGCGCCTTCGACGATATGCCGGCCGACACGCTGATACTTCCTTCGCACGGCCTCCCCTTTGTCGGTGCCCGCGCTCGAGTCGCCGAACTGCGCGCCCATCATGTGGCCCGGCTAGCGGAACTCGAAGCCGCCGCCACGTCGCCAAAATCGGCCGCCGACATCGTGCCCGTTCTGTTCCGTCGCGAACTGGATCTGCAGCAGCGTTTTTTCGCAATGGGCGAGGCGATCGCCCATCTCAACTTCCTATGGCACGCCGGGCGCTTGGAGCGCTCGGTCGATGCCGATGGGCGGCGGATCAGGTTCGTGCGGCGCGAAGCCATCGGCCGGCTACCTGACCTGAATTGATCTAACCTGGAGACGCATCAGATGAGCAGCACCACCAAGACAAGCAAAACGTCCGACGAGCAAGCAGCCGGCAAGCCGGGTTTCGATCCGATCGTGTTGGCGGAATCGCTCGCCAGCGCGGCTGACAAGAGCGCGAAACTGCTGGGGGATTTTCTCGCTCGCAAGGCTCAATCGGGATCGCCGCCGCCCGCTGACGAGTTCGGCGTGGCCAAGGCTTTCCTCGAACTGTCGGCCAAGATGCTCGCCAATCCGTATCGGCTCGCGGAAACGCAGATGAACCTCTTGTTCAATTATTCCGCGCTCTGGCAATCGTCGATGCTGAAATTGATGGGCCAGGCTTCAGCGCCGGTGGCCGAACCGGCACAAGGCGACAGACGTTTTCGGCACGAAGACTGGCAGGAGCATTTTTTGTTCGATTACGTCAAGCAGTCCTATCTGATCACTGCGCGCTGGCTGCATGAAGCGGTCGCGAGCGTCGAAGGCCTGGACCAGCAAACGCAGAAGAAGGTCGATTTTTTCACTCGTCAGTACATCGATGCATGGTCACCGTCGAATTTCGCGCTGACCAATCCTGAAGTCTTTCGGGAGACCATCGCGACATCGGGTCAGAACCTGGTCAAGGGCCTCAACAACCTTCTCGACGACATCGAGCGCGGAAACGGCCAGCTCAAGATCTCGATGACCGACAGCAAGGCTTTTGAACTCGGGGTCAATATCGCGACCACGCCGGGCAAGATCGTCTTTCAGAACGAGCTGATGCAACTCATTCAGTACGAGCCAACCACCAAGAAGGTATTCAAGAGACCGCTGCTGATCGTTCCGCCGTGGATCAACAAGTACTACATCCTCGATTTGCGTGAAAAGAATTCGATGGTCAAGTGGTGCGTCGAGCAGGGCATCACCGTATTCGTGATCTCGTGGGTCAATCCGGACAAGAAGCTCGCTGGCAAGGATTTCGCCGACTACATGCAAGAAGGCATCCTGGCGGCCCTCACGGCGATCGAAGGATCGACCGGCGAAAAAGAGATCAACGTCGCTCGGCTATTGTCTCGGCGGCACCTTGCTGGCCGCAACGCTGGGCTATCTTGCCGCAAAAAAGGACAAGCGTATCGTCAGCGCCGGCTTCATGGCGTCGCTTCTCGACTTCACCGGAGTGGGCGAGCTCGACGTGTTCATCGACGAAGAGCAGGTCCAGGCGCTCGAAAAACGCATGAACGAGCGCGGCTATCTGGATGGCTCGGAAATGGCCAACTCGTTCAATATGCTGCGAAGCAACGACCTGATTTGGTCATTCGTGATCAACAACTACCTGATGGGACGCGACCCGTTCCCATTCGACCTGTTGCACTGGAATTGCGACTCCACACGCATGCCTGCGAAGATGCACAGTTTCTATCTTCGCAACATGTATATGCGCAACGCGTTAAAAGAGCCGCAAGGCATCGCGCTCTCCGGCACGCCAATCGATCTTGGCAAGGCCACTCTTCCGACCTATTTTGTGTCCGCGATGGAAGACCATATCGCGCCGTGGAAGACCACTTATGCGGGACCGCAGATTCTCGGCGGAAAATCACGCTTCGTGCTGTCGGGGTCGGGACATATCGCGGGGATGATCAATCCACCAGCTGCGAACAAGTACGGCTACTGGACCAACGACAAACATCCGGTGACACCGCAGGAGTGGCTGGACGGCGCTAAACAGCACGACGGCTCGTGGTGGAATGATTGGTTGGCCTGGCTCAAACCACATCTCGGATCACAGGTGCCGGCACGCGAGATCGGAAAGACATCTTCGAAGTCCGGCCGCGCCGCGCGATCCAAGGTGCTGGAAGCCGCGCCAGGTAGCTACGCGAAATTGCGGGCCGATTGAGCGGTTGCCGGCGAGGCGCGGCAAATCGGCCGCGCCTTGATCGCAGTTTCGTTCGCGCGGTTGCGTTCGCGTAGTTGCGTTCGCGGCCCGCTGGCGCATCAGGCGTTGGCGCGCGGCTTGCGTTTGGCTTTGGCCGAGAATCGGTCGTAAAGCGGGCGGGGAAGGACCCGCAAGATTTTGCCAACGTACTTCATTTGCCAAGGCAGAACGTAGAACGTCTTGCCCTTGTCGATCGCTCGCACGATCAAGCCGCCTGCCTTGTCCGCCGAGATCATGAACGGCATCCGATAGGGATTTCCTGCGGTCATCGGTGTCTCGATGAACCCGGGACAAACCGTGAGAACCGCGACACCTGAACCCGTCAATTCAACGCGGAGGCTTTCGAGGTACGTTATTGCTGCGGCCTTGGATGCGGAGTAGGCACCCGAGCCCGGTACGCCGCGAAATCCCGCAACGCTCGCGATCCCCACGAGTTTGCCGTGTCTTGCCGAGGTGAGCGCCGGCAGAAATGGCTGGAAAGTATGGACGATGCCCAGCACGTTGGTGTCGAAGATCGCGCGGAATTGCGCGTTGTCGTCGGCGTGCGTCGTCAGTGTCCCGATCGAGATTCCTGCGTTGGCGATGACGATGTCCGGGGGTCCGAACCGCGACAGAAACTGGTCCGCCGCAGCGCGCAGGGCCTGCGCGTCGCGCACATCGCCGACGTAGGTGGCGCACTCCGCAGACGGCAGCGTCGATGCCACCTGCGCCAACGCGTCGGAGCGTCTGGCGAACAGCCCCAGCGAAGCGCCCCGTATCGCGTAATGGCGCGCAATCGAAACTCCGATGCCGCTGCTTGCCCCGGTGAGAAAAACCTTCACAATCTCACGCGAGGCGGGAATTCACGTTGCGCCCAGCGCGTTACGCCTTCGGTCGATCCGCGCGGGCCTTGATCACCAACTCGTCGATCGCGGCAGGGATTCCCGCGTGTCCGCCGACGCGATCGGACGAGGTGACGAACTTTCCATCGACGATGATCGTCGGCACCGACTGGATGTTGTACGTCTGGGCGAGCGCCATCGCCCGTTTCATTTTGCTGTCGACGCCAAACGAACTGTAGATCCCGGCAACCTTGGCGCGATCCAGCCCCTTGGAGGCGGCCCAGTCGAAGAAAACTTTCTCGTCGTACAGCGACAAACCATTGCCGTGGATGGCCTGGAAAACCGCGGGCGACAATTTTACGTCCTCACCCATCGCATCGAGCGTGTAGTAGACCCTCGCCAGCGATTTCCAGCGTTCCTGGAACATCACAGGTACGCGCCGGTATTGCACGTCGGCAGGCATAGTCTTGAACCAGTTTTGCAGATACGGCTCGAGGTCGTTGCAATGCGGGCAACCATAGGAGAAAAACTCGATGACTTCGATCTTGTTGCCGCTTTCGACCGGCACCGGGATCTTGAGTCGTGAATAGTTCTTGCCTTCAACCAATTCCGCCGCACTCACGCTGGCGAACGGCAAGGCCACCAGGCCCACGACAACGATTGCGGCATGTAAGAACTTGGTCATGCTGTTCACTCAATTCTCCTGCTATTGGGGTCTGCCCCGAGCGGTTATTGGTCCTGCTTTGGCCCGGGAAGTTCAACCGGGTGTTTGCAGCCTAAGGAATGCTGACCCGCGATTGTACCGATTGTGAGAGCGCCGCTGGGCCGGTTTGTCGGTGGACCCGCCGGTCTTATCTACTGGTTCTTGATCACCGCGACGTCGAAGCCGTTCTTGCTCAGGTCAGATTTGATGCGATTGAGTTCGTCGGTGTTGTCATACGGTCCGAGGCGCACTCGGTAGCGAACGCCCTGGTCGGGTACCGTCGCCGCCTGCACGGCAGCTTCCCACCCTGACATAGCAAGGCGCGCCTTCAGGCTTTCTGCATCGGATTCGTTGGCGAATGCGCCGGCCTGCAACCACAGGCGCTCCGAGGCTTTCGCCGGCGCGGTGGCCGGCCTGCGGATTGGTCTTGTCATCGACCGCGCTCTACACGCCTTGTCTGTTGGCTTGCGCTCGGTGCCGACCTTCGGCTCTTCCGCGCCCGGCAGGATCTTGTAGAAATCGAATCGCGGTTTGTCCGGCGCCGCGGCGGTGACAGCGGCGTCAGGCTTGCCGGCACGCGCGCCATCCTTCGTTGCCGCTCCCGGCAGGTGCGGCGCCAAACCCGTCCGGCCGAGATAGTATGCGACGCCGAGGGCGATCGCCAAACCGAGCACGAGACCGACAAAGACGCCCAGCACCATTCCACCGCGGACGGTTCGTCGGTTGCGTTTCGCGTTTGCCGATGGTTTCTGCTTTCTTCCGCTCATCGTTCCTCGTTGCGATTTCAGTGTGCAGTGTCTGCGCTGTCGACGACTTCCTTGCGCATCTGTTTCGGCGCGCTAACGCCAAGAATGGCAAGCCCGCTTCGAATGACCTGCCCAGTCGCGACTACCAAGGCCAAGCGCGCATTGCGCAGCGTCGTATCGTCGACCAGGAACTGTTCGGCATTATAGTAGCTGTGAAATTCCGCCGCCAATTCCTTCAGATAGAAGGTCACCAGATGCGGCGCCAGCTCTCGCGCGGCAGTCGCCAGTTCGTCCGGGAAATCGGCGAGTCGAGAAAGAAGTGCGCGTTCGTACGAACTGGTCAACGGAGCAAGGCTGGCATCGCGCAAGTGCGCTGGAGCGTCGGCGACGCTGAGCCCCGCCTTGTCGAGTACGCTGCAAACCCTCGCGTGCGCGTATTGGACGTAGTAAACCGGGTTTTCCTCGCTTTGAGCGCGGGCGAGATCGACGTCGAACGTGAGCTGTGAATCAGATTTTCGCAGCAGAAAGAAAAAACGCACCGCGTCGCGGCCGACCTCGTCGATCAACTCGCGCAGCGTGACGCCGGTGCCGGCACGCTTGCTGAGCTTGACCTCTTCGCCGCCGCGCATCACCAGCACCATCTGGTGCAACACATAGTCGGGGTAACCTGGCGGAACGCCGATGTTCAGAGCCTGCAGTCCGGCCTGCACTCGCGACAGGGATCCTGCATGGTCGGCGCCGAGCTCGGTAATAGCGCGCTGGTAGCCGCGCCGCCATTTGGTCACGTGATATGCGACGTCCGGCACGAAGTACGTATAGCTGCCGTCCGACTTGCGCATCACGCGGTCCTTGTCGTCGCCATACTCGGTAGTCCTGAGCCAGAGCGCGCCGCCTTCCTCAAAAGTCTTGCCCGTCGCGATCAGCGCCTTGACTGTCTGGTCGGTCAGGCCGTCGCTGTATATCGATGACTCCAGATAATATTCATCGAAGCGCACGCCAAAGGCCGCCAGATCGCCATCTTGTTCGCGCCGAAGCGCTGCCACCGCGAAGGCGCGGATTGCCTCCAAATGTCTCACCAAGCGGATCGCCAGCGTGTGCCGCGGCGTAGTCGCGTGCGATTTCGCGGATGTACTCGCCCTGATAGCCGTCGGCGGGGAATGGCGCCGAAACGCCGCGCGCCTCACGAATACGCGCCTGCACAGACAACGCGAGATTGTTGATTTGCGCGCCGGCATCGTTGTAGTAGAACTCGCGATGAACTTCGAAGCCCTGTGTCTCGATCAGGCGCGCGATCGCGTCGCCTACTGCTGCGCCTCGTCCGTGGCCGACGTGCAGCGGACCGGTGGGATTGGCCGAGACAAACTCCACGATCACTTTTTTCGTCTGACGCTCGTGAGCACGCCCGTAGCGATCGCCTTCGGCGAGGACGCGCGCGACGACCTCCTGACGCGCACTGTCGGCCAATGTGACAGTTGACAAAGCCCGCTCCCGCGACGTCGACGCGCGCAACCAGCGATTGTGGTTCGAGCGCCGCCACCAGGGCAGCCGCCAGCTCGCGCGGATTGCGCTTTAGGGTTTTAGCGAGTTGAAGTGCGGCGTTGGTGGCAAAATCGCCGAACTGGGCTTGCTTCGGACGCTCGAGCACCAAGGACGAGGGTGCGTGCTCCGGAGCAATGCGGGCGAGTCCCGCCATCAGCCAGTCGGAAAGCTGTTGCCTGATATCAATCAAAACTCGTCTCGATGGCGCCATGCGCCGCAGTGTTCGAAAAACGTTGGATTATAGCGTGCGAGCGCCACTCGAAGCCGACTTGCACCACCGGCGCCTGACTGTGGATCATGCAAAGCTCGACGGGTCTACATCGAGGCTCCAGCGAACGCGCCTCTCGCCGAGTTGTTCCAACGCGGTCCGCCAGCGCGGGAGGAAATCCTGCAACGAGCGTCGATCGTCGCTCTGCGCAAGCACCTGGCCGCGTTCGAGTCCTGCTCGGCGCGCCATGCTCGCCTGTATCGGCGCGATAAACTTGACAGGGATGCGCCTGCTCTGCGGCGATTGCCTGCCCGCACGACGAAGCGGAGTCGAGGAAGGACGACAATGTCTCACGCGACTTGGCTTCAGCGGTCAACAACGCAAGATGCCCGTATGGCGGTAGCGACAGTGATCGGCGCTCGGCGAGCAGCGTGCCGGCAAAACGGTCGAAATCATGCGTCTACCAGCGCTTCGAATACCGGGTGCCGAGGAAAATCGGTTTGCACCAGGACTTCGCCCGGAAGTTCGCGCCTGCCTGCGCGGCCCGATACCTGCTCGAGCAGCGCGAACAGGCGCTCGGTCGCGCGAAACTCTGCGCTATAGAGCGCGTTGTCGGCGCCGAGCACACCGACAAGGGTAAGCCGCGGAAAATCGTGGCCCTTGGCGAGCATCTGCGTTCCGACCATGATGTCGACATCGCCCGCGTCGATCGCTTCGCGCATGTCGGCAAAGGCGCCTTTGCGTTGCGTGGTGTCGCGGTCGACGCGCAGGATCCTGGCCTTCGGATATCTGTCACTCAGCGCCCGTTCCAGCCGTTGGGTCCCCAGTCCCAGAGGCAACAGATCTTGGTTGCCGCAGTCGGGACAAGCACGGGGAAGCCCTTCGTCGTGACCGCAATGATGACAGCGCAATAGCCCGCCTTCGCGATGCACGACCAGCCGCACCGAGCAGCGGGGACATTGCGCTTTCCAGCCGCATGCAACGCAAAGCAGCGACGGCGCGTAACCGCGGCGGTTGATGAACAGCAACGATTGCTCGCCTCGCTGAAGGCACACGTCGATCGCCTCTCGCAGTTCGGGCCCTATACCGTCACCTCCATCCTCCATGCGGCTCGGCACCAACCGCACCCGGGGTAACTCCGCCGCCGCGTTGGCGCGGCGCGGAAGCTTCAGCCACCGATAGCGCCCGCGGATCGCCTGCGCATAGCTCTCCAGCGAAGGCGTTGCGCTACCCAGTATCGCCGCGACTTTGCGCTGCCTGGCGCGATAGATCGCGACGTCGCGCGCGTGGTAGCGCACGCCGTCCTGTTGCTTATAGGAAGCGTCGTGTTCTTCATCGACGACGATCAAGCCCAGCGCAGGCGCGGGAACGAAGACGCCTAGGCGCGTAGCGACGATCAACTGCGCTTCGCCGCTCGCGCACGCGAGCCAGCGAAGCCTGCGCTCTCCTGCCGCCAGTCGGCTGTGCAACACGGCCACGCGAACGCCGGGCAATGCCGACGCGATGCGTTGTTCTAACTGCGGGGTAAGGTTGATCTCCGGCACCAGCAGAAGTACCTGTCCGCCGGCGGCGATGACACGCGCGGCCGCGCCCAGATAGACCTCGGTCTTGCCGCTCCCGGTAACGCCTTGAAGGAGGGCAACGCTGAACGCCGCCGGTTCCGACAATGCCGCGGCGAGCGCGGCCTGCTGATCGGGATTGAGTTCGATGGGTGTCGCTTCCACCACATCCGCAGACGGGAGCGGTTCGACCCATGCGGCGCGTCGCCAGCCGGCGAGCGTACGTCGTGCATGCGCACCCAATTGCGCGATGTCGACCGCGCGGGCGCCGCCAGGGGTGCTCAGCAGCTCACGGAGCGCCGTCAGTCGCGGCGCACGGGCTGCGTTGCGGTCCGCTAGCGCCGCCATGCCGGCGGCCGTCAGGCGGTAAGCAGCCGCCGACGCGGCACGCGGATCCGAGCCGGTCGGCGGCAGCATTTGTGCAAGGCAGAGGCCCAGCGGTTGCTGGTAGTAGGTCGAGACAAAGGCCGCCAGATCCAGCAAGTCCACTGGTAGCGGCGGCATTCCCGGCACGAGTGATTCGACAGGAAGAATACGCTCGGGAGGCAATTCGCTGCGAGTGACGAGTTCGACGATGACGCCAGTCAAACGACGTTGCCCCAGACGCACCCGTACCACTGCGCCGCGCGCAGCATCGAGTCCTTCGGGCAGCCAGTAATCGAACGTCTGATGCGCCGCGACCGGCAGTGCCACTCGAGCAATCGCCATCGTCGTCTGCCTGGCGGGTCGCTAGGGCTGACCGGCGCGCCCGCGAATTGGCCCGAAAAGGCGCAACTTGTGGCGGTCGGAACATTACAAATCATTACGGGCATTGGCAAGTTTCGCCTCCAAGTCGTTCATTTTCCTAGCGCTGTTGTAGGAGCCGGGCCGAGTGTGGACAAATCTGTGCGTAACTGTGCGGCCGCCAAACAGGCCTTTCTCGCAACGACCAGACCGCCGTCATGACGCACGGCGTTCAGCAAAAAATTAAAATTCAGAATCAATAACTTATCGATTCGAACCTGAACGCTGCTGGAGGCCTTCGTAGGGAAGCATCGAGCTGATACCCGCTGTGCATAAGTAACACGCGGGAGAGCAGGTTTTCGCCCTTTGTCAAGCCCTCGCGAAGCCAGTAGCGGCGCGGCTTCGCGCGATTCGACCCTCTAGCGAACAGCCGACGCGGCGCCAGTCGTTTTTGCGATTCCGTATGCACAAAGTCCACCAGCGCCGCGACGTTCTCCGGCGGGGTGGTCGGCGTGATCCCGTGCCCCAGGTTGAAGACATGGCCGGGCGATGAACCGGCGGCATCCAGAACAATGCGCGCTTGTTCGCAAACGGCTTCGGGAGTGGTCAGCAGAACGACCGGGTCGAGGTTACCCTGGAGGGCGACCCGCTTGCCCACTTGCGGCCCGCGCCGCAGCCATATCGGTCGTCCAATCGAGACCCACTCCGGAGCACCCGGTCGCGGCGATGCGTTCGAGCCACTGCCCGCCGCCCTTGGTGAACACGATCGTAGGCGTCGTCTGCGCCGACATGCGCGTGCAGGCGATCGAGCACGGTTTCGATGTACGACAACGAGTACGTTCCGTAGCGCGCTCGCTCGTCAGCAATCCACCCCAGGTGTCGAAAATCATTACCACTTCGGCACCGTGTTTCACTTGCTGCGCGAGATAGGCCGCGACCGATTCGGCGTTGATCGACAGGATTCGGTGCATCAGGTCCGGACGCGTATAGAGCATCCGCCGTACGCGGGCGAAGTCGGCGCTGCCACCGCCTTCGATCATGTAGCACGCGAGCGTAAATGGACTGCCGGCGAAACCTATCAGAGGCACCTTCCCGGCGAGCGCGCGCCTGATCGACGCCACCGCATCGAACACATATGCCAGACGCGCCGGATCGGGAACGGCGAGCTTGGCAATCGCCTGCTCATCGACCAGGGGCCTCCGAAGCGAGGGCCTTCGCCTTCGACAAAATGAAGGCCGAGCCCCATCGCGTCCGGCACGGTGAGGATGTCCGAAAACAGAATGGCGGCATCGAGCGGAAAGCGCGCCAACGGCTGCAACGTGACTTCGGTCGCGAGCTCGGGGTTGGTGCACAGCTTCATGAAGCTGCCGGCGCGCGCGCGCGTAGCGTTGTATTCGGGCAAGTAACGCCCGGCCTGGCGCATCAGCCAGATCGGCGTGTATTCGGTCGGCTCGCGGCGAAGCGCGCGCAGGAATGTATCGTTTTTCAGTGGAATCATCGGGTTCGGAGAACATGCGAAGGCTTCGCTGGGCGATCAACGTCATCGCCGCGCCGCCCGCAAGACCTATGGCGTTATTGTAGGGCGTAAACCGCGCCGGCGCTCGTGAACTGCTCGCGCGCCGCAGGATCTGAGCGTCGCGGTGATCATGCCGCGGGAATCAACGGCCGTCCGCACAGGCGCTCGAGGATGGCCAGCGGCGAACGCTGCGGTTCATAGAGCGCGCTGATCGGTAAATGGACGGTCTGCTCGAGCATGAACTGTCCCGACATGGCTGCATGCATCAACTGGTCGGAAAAGCACAGCCATGTAGTTCCCGGAGAAAAACGCACGACTTGTTGCGGGCAATTCTGCTGATACGCGAGGTCGGCCTTTGAGCGATCGTGCAAGCCGAGCATCAGATGATCATACGTCGCTGCGTCTGCCCTTGGTTACATGCAACGCGCCAGCAACTTGGCCTCGGCCGGCATTGCGCGCGAATGCTCGGCAGAAAAGTCCGCGCGACGGCCTCGAAGTTGTCGCCCACTCGCCAAACGCGATCCTCGTTGGGACTGACGTTGGTAAACACTCGCAGGATGCGCTCGCCGCGATTCGGCCGCGATGGGAAGGCATCGACGTGCAGACGCGAATCGTCCTTGCGCCACGATACCGCGCGCCCGACAGCGGGTTGCGGACGATAGCTCGTGCGCGCGCGTTTGACGTACGGCGCATACGACGGGAACAAGGTAGTGACCAGAGTCTGCCGCGCTGGAAGCGAACCTCGCAATCATTGCGGTCAAGTCGGCGATATCTGCATCGGTGCCGGCCGCCCTTTGACCGCCCCGGCATCGAGACTGATGTTCTTGGCGCGACCATCGGACCAGCGTGGTGACAGGAACCGCTTCTCGGATTGGCTGAGGACGAAAGCCAGATGGGGCAGCACCAGCACGCCGCCGCCTTCGATTGTCCGAACCGCGAGCTGCCGGGCATCAGGAGTAAGCGCAGGCTGCCAACTCGCCAGATCGAGCGGGACAACTTCTGTCATCGGTTAACCCGGCGAAGGCCCTAGCGTGGAAGGTCGGAGCTTCCCATCAGAAACTCGTCGACCGCGCGCGCGCATTGACGCCCTTCCCGAATCGCCCAGACGACCAGCGACTGTCCACGTCTGGTGTCGCCCGCGGCAAATACCTTGCCGCGCGACGTGGCATAGCTTTCGGTATCCGCCTTTACGTTGCCGCGAGCGTCGTATTCCAGTCCGAGCGCGTCAAGCATGCCGGCGTGCACCGGATGCAGATAGCCCATTGCAAACAACACGAGGTCAGCCTTGAGTTCGAATTCGCTGCCGGGCACGTCGTGCAGTTTGCCGTCCTTCCACTCGACGCGACACGCGACGCAGCGCCCGGACCTGACCGCCTTCGCCCTTGAACATCTTGGTTTGAACCGCCCAGTCGCGCTCGCAACCCTCTTCATGTGACGACGACGTGCGCATCTTCATTGGCCAATACGGCCAGACGAGCGGCTTGTTTTCGTGAGCGGGTGGCTGCGGCAAAAGTTCGAACTGCGTCACCGACAGGGCGCCGTGGCGATTCGACGTGCCCACGCAATCGGAGCCGGTATCGCCGCCGCCGATGACGATTACGTGTTTACCCTTGGCCGACAGCGGCGGAACGTTCTTGTCGCCAGCGACGCGACGATTCTGCAGTGGCAGGAAATCCATCGCGAAATGGACGCCGTCGAGGTCCCGACCCGGCACGTTGAGATCGCGCGGATGTTCGGAGCCTGCCGACAGGACGATGGCGTCGTATTCGTCGACAAGGCTCGCAGCGGAGACGCCGTTCGTTCCATTGCCACCGACATGCTGATTGACGCGAAACTCCACGCCCTCGGCCTGCATCTGCTCGACGCGTCGGTCGATGTGGTATTTCTCCATCTTGAAATCGGGAATGCCGTAGCGCAGCAGGCCGCCGATGCGGTCGTTCTTTTCAAACAGCACGACGTCGTGTCCCGCGCGCGCGAGTTGCTGCGCGCACGCCATGCCCGCAGGCCCCGATCCGACCACGGCAACTCGCTTCCCGGTCTTCACTTGCCGGCGGTTGAGGCGCAACCCAGCCTTCTTCCCAGCCTTTGTCGATAATGAAGTGTTCGATCGACTTGATGCCGACCGGGTCATTGTTGATGTTGAGCGTGCAGGCGGCCTCGCAAGGCGCCGGGCACACTCGCCCGGTGAATTCCGGAAAGTTATTGGTCGCGTGCAGCATCTCGAGCGCGCTGCGCCATTGCTGACGGTAAACGAGATCGTTCCAATCAGGAATGATGTTGTTGACGGGACATCCCGACTGGCAGAACGGGATCCCGCAGTCCATGCAGCGCGCGCCTTGTTTTGTCGCCTCGTCGTCTTTGAGGGCCAGAATGAATTCGCGGTAATTGCGCACGCGCTCTTCCACCGGCAGCGCGACTTCGGCGATGCGCTGTAGCTCGATGAATCCTGTCGACTTTCCCATCAGATGCTTTCCATCACGCAGTTTCCATCACACAGTTTCCATCACGCGGTCGCCCTCTGTTTCTTCGGATCGGTCGCCCGCGCTGCCGCTCGAGCGACATGCAGCTCGCGCAATGCACGCTGGTACTCAGTCGGAAACACTTTGACGAATTTCGTCCGCATCACATCCCAGTGATCGAGAATGCTGAGCGCGCGCGTGCTGCCCGTAAACCGGAGGTGACGCTCGATCAGTTCGCGCAGCAAGACCATGTCGGCTTTGTCGTCGTGGCGCAGCATTGCGCAATTGCGCGCGGCGAGCTCCGCTTCAGCACGCGTCTGCTCGGCCTCGGTGAGCAAAGGCTCGAGCGAGACCATCGCCGTGTTGCAGCGTTGCGCAAACGCCCCGTCTTCATCGTAGACATAGGCGACTCCGCCGCTCATGCCGGCGGCGAAGTTTCGGCCGGTGCGCCCGAGCACGACCACGGTCCCTCCGGTCATGTACTCGCAGCCGTGGTCACCGGTGCCCTCGACCACCGCCGTGGCGCCGGAATTTCGAACGCAGAAGCGTTCACCCGCAATGCCACGAAAGTAGGCTTCACCTGCAATCGCGCCGTACATAACGGTGTTGCCGATGACGATGTTTTCTTCAGCCTTCGCCGGTGACGTCGGATCGGGATAAACGACAATGCGTCCTCCCGAGAGACCTTTGCCCACATAGTCGTTGGTGGCGCCTTGCAGTTCGAAGGTGACCCCGCGCGCGAGAAATGCACCGAAGCTCTGGCCCGCGATACCCGTGAATGAAACATGAATCGTGTCGTCGGGGAGTCCATCGTGGCCATAACGCCGCGCCACCGTACCCGACAGCATCGCTCCGACCGACCGATGCAGATTGCGTATGCTGTGTTCGAGACGGACCGGCGTTTTCCGATCGATCGCTTCGGTCGCGCCTGCAATCAGCTTGTGATCGAGCGCGCGATCGAGTCGGTGATCCTGTTCTTCGCACTTGAAACGCGAAACTTCCGCTGGCATCGGCGGCTGATAGAAAATCCGCGAAAAATCGAGACCGCGCGCTTTCCAGTGATCGATACCCGTTCGCGTCTCGAGCAGGTCGGCGCGACCGATCAGATCGTTGAAACGACGAACACCGAGTTGCGCCATGATGGCGCGAGCCTCTTCGGCGACGAAGAACAGATAGTTGATGACGTGTTCCGGCGCGCCGGTGAATTTTGCACGAAGCACTGGATCCTGGGTCGCGACGCCGACCGGACAAGTATTCAGGTGGCACTTGCGCATCATGATGCAACCCGCGGCCACGAGCGGGGCGGTGGCGAAGCCGAATTCGTCGGCACCGAGCAACGCGCCGACGATGACGTCGCGGCCGGTCTTCATCTGTCCGTCGACCTGCACCGCAATGCGCCCGCGCAGACGATTCAGCACCAGCGTTTGCTGCGTCTCGGCAAGCCCCAGTTCCCACGGCGTACCCGCGTGCTTGATCGAGGACTCCGGCGATGCGCCGGTTCCACCGTCGTGCCCGGCGATCGTGACGTGATCCGCTTTGGCCTTGGCCACGCCCGCGGCAACGGTTCCGACGCCAACCTCGGATACCAGCTTTACGCTGATCGACGCCTGCGGGTTGCCGTTCTTGAGGTCATGGATCAGTTGCGCCAGGTCCTCGATCGAATAGATGTCGTGATGAGGCGGCGGCGAAATGAGGCCTACGCCCGGCACCGAGAAACGCAGCTTCGCGATGTATTCGGAAACCTTGTGTCCGGGGAGTTGACCGCCTTCGCCGGGCTTCGCACCCTGCGCCATCTTGATTTGCAGTTGGTCTGCATTCACGAGGTATTCGGCCGTTACGCCGAAACGCGCAGATGCGACCTGCTTGATGCGTGAGCGCAATGAATCGCCCTCTTTCACCGGGATATCGGCAACGACGCCCTCGATGCGCGACTTGATCGTCTCGCCTTTGCGCAGAGGCAGATAGCGCCGCGAATCCTCACCGCCTTCGCCCGTGTTCGACTTGCCGCCGATGCGATTCATCGCCACTGCCAGCGTTGTGTGTGCCTCGGTGGACAGCGAACCAAGACTCATTGCGCCGGTCGCAAAACGCTTGACGATGTCCGCCGCAGGCTCGACTTCCGCAAGCGGCACGGGCTGTGCGGCGTACTTGAATTCGAACAAGCCGCGCAACGTCATCATCCGCCGGCTTTGATCGTTGATCAGCTTGGCGTATTCCTCGTACGTCGCGTGATTGTTCGCGCGCGCTGCGTGCTGCAGCTTGGCGATGGAGTCAGGCGTCCACATGTGGTCTTCGCCGCGCGAGCGATACTGATATTCGCCGCCCGGATCCAGCGAATCCTTGAGTACCGGGCTGTCGCCGAAAGCGAGCTGGTGCAATCGGAATGCCTCTTCGGCAACCTCGAACCAACCGATGCCCTGGATGTTGGTTGCAGTACCGGTGAAGTACTTGTCGACAAACCCGTGGTTGAGGCCGACGGCCTCGAAGATCTGCGCGCCGCAGTACGACTGGTAGGTCGAGATGCCCATCTTGGACATGACCTTGTACAGACCCTTGCATATCGCCTTGACGAAACGCTTCGCCGATTCCTCGGGCGAGACTTCGGGCACGATCTGGTGGAGTTGCGCCAGCGTATCGAGCGCAAGATAAGGATGTATTGCCTCCGCGCCATAGCCCGCGAGCAGCGCGAAATGGTGCACCTCGCGCGCCGAACCCGTTTCGACGACCAAGCCAGTGCTGGTACGAAGACCTTTGCGCACCAGGTGCTGATGGACTGCGGCTGTCGCCAGCAGTGCCGGTATCGGCATCAGTTCCGCCGAAACATTGCGATCCGAGACGATAAGAATGTTGTAGCCAAGATTGGTCGCGTCCTCGGCGCGCGCACACAGGCTCGCCAGCGCGGCTTCCATCCCAGCTGCGCCCCACGCCGTCGGATAGCAGATGTCGAGTTCGAGCGAGCGAAAGGTCGCGCCGGTGAACAATCCGATATGGCGAATCTTTTCCATTTCGCCGGCAGTGAGGATCGGCTTGTCGGCTTCCAGGCGCATCGGCAGGTCGGTGGCATCGGCGCTGATATCAACCGCAAGCAGGTTCGGACGCGGACCGATGAAGGTGACGAGCGACATGACCAGTTCCTCCCGGATCGGATCGATCGGCGGATTGGTCACTTGCGCGAACAGTTGCTTGAAATAGTTGTAAAGCACCTTCGGCCGATTCGACAACACCGGCAGCGCGGCATCGTTACCCATCGAGCCGATCGCCTCCTCGCCGTTGCGCGCCATGGGTGCGAGGATGACTTTGAGGTCCTCCTGCGTGTACCCGAACGCCTGCTGACGATCGAGCAGCGGCACCTGCGACGACAGCGGCGGCGCGGGATCGGGCAAGTCGCCCAGCGCGATACGCGTGCGATCGATCCACTCCCGATACGGCTTGGCAGTGGCCAGCGTGCGCTTGAGTTCGTCGTCGTCGATGATGCGGCCCTGCACGGTGTCGACAAGCAACATCTTCCCCGGTTGCAGTCGCCATTTCTTAATGACCTTGCGTTCAGGAATGTCGAGCACGCCGACTTCGGACGCCATGATCACCAAATCATCGTCGGTGACGATGTAGCGCGCGGGACGTAGCCCGTTGCGATCGAGCGTGGCGCCGATCTGTCGCCCATCCGTGAACGCCATCGCGGCGGGCCCGTCCCACGGCTCCATCAACGCGGCGTGGTATTCGTAGAAAGCGCGCCGGTCCTCGTCCATCAACGGATTGCCGGCCCACGCCTCCGGGATCATCAGCATCATCGCGTGCGCCAGCGGATAGCCCCCCATCAACAGCAGCTCGAGGCAGTTGTCGAATGATGCCGAGTCGGATTGTCCGTCGTAAATCAGCGGCCAGATCTTGTCGAGGTCTTCACCGAGCAGTGTGCTGGCGATCGCCTGCTGCCGCGCGCGAATCCAGTTGACGTTGCCGCGCAAGGTATTGATCTCGCCGTTGTGGCAGACCAAGCGAAACGGATGTGCGAGATCCCAGGTGGGGAACGTATTCGTCGAAAACCGCTGATGCACCATTGCGAGCGCCGACACCATCGCGGGATCGCGCAAGTCGAGGTAGTACTCGCCGACCTGATGCGCAAGCAGCATGCCTTTGTAGACGATCGTGCGCGACGACATCGACGGCACGTAGAATTCCTTGCCGTGGCGCAACTGCAGCGCCTGTATCGCGTGTCCCGATTTCTTGCGAATGATGTACAGCTTGCGTTCGAGCATGTCCTGATCGACGCGATTGGAACCGCGCGCGATAAAGACCTGACGGATGATCGGTTCGACGTCCTTGGTGCTTTCCGACAGGCCTGAGTTGTCGGTCGGCACGTCGCGCCAACCGAGCAGCACCTGGCCTTCGCTCGCTATCGCGCGTTCGATTTCCTGCTCGCACGCCATGCGCGAGGCCGGCTCCTTCGGCAGGAAGACCATGCCGACGCCGTATTGGCCCAGTGCGGGCAAGGTGAGGCCCTGGCGGCCGCAAGCCCGCCTGAGGAATGCGTCGGGCATCTGTAACAGAATGCCCGCGCCATCGCCCTGCAACGGGTCGGCACCCGTTGCACCGCGGTGCGTCAGGTTTTTCAGGATCTGCAGACCCTGACTGACTATTTCGTGACTGGCTTCGCCCTTGATATGAGCGATGAAACCGAGTCCACAAGCGTCGTGTTCGTTGGCGGGGTCGTACAAACCCTGCCGGACTGGTGGCAAAGACGCCAGATTCTGCTGCTTTTGCTCCACTTGGCCCTCGTCGGGAGTCGATGGCGCCGACCTAGCCTGAGGACGACCGAGCGCGGGGACAGGTAGGGGCGATACGTAGCAATACTAGCGATTTTGTTGCGTCGCGGCAACCAAACGCCACTTTGTGGTGTAAACGGCGCCCGCCAGCCGCCAAAAGCACTTGCGCCGACCTCAAACTTGCGCTTTAATCTCAACAAAGTCGCGTATATGCTTGTCTCAACGTTCAAAAAGATTTTCGGCGACTCAATATTTAGGACAACATCATCAGGAATACTTACATGGTGCCCAATCCAATGAATGCTCGGTGGCTGCGGCTCGTTTTTGCGATTAGCGCGCTGAGCGGATCAGTTTTGCTCGGCGGTTGCGGCGGAGGCAGCGGAGCTCCGAACAATCCGTTCGCGCCGGGCGCACCGACACCAGGCCCCGTGTTCGTGTTACCCGCGAATGCGACCGTTTACTCGAACACGCCGGCGACCTTGACGATTACCGGCGGCGTAGCGCCGTATTTCGTCGTATCGAGCAATACCGCGGTCCTGCCGGTGGCAGAGACCTCTACGGGGACGATCGTGTTGTTGCCAGCGAACGTCGCCAGCGACACCGTGGTGCTGATTACCGTGCGCGACACGCTCGGCACCAACGCCTCGGCGACGGTCACAGTCAAGGCGGCACCGATTTTCGGCACACTGACAATCAAGCCGAGTTCGCCTGCGTGTGGCGCGAGCACGATCTGTTCGGGCCAGACCGGAACCGTGTCGGTTACAGTCACTGGCGCGGGAGGCGTCGGGCTGGCGAACCGCCAAGTGAAATTCGATGTTATCGACGGCGATTTTGGTATCCAGAGCAACAATCCGGCGACGCCGATCGTACAGTCTCTGACTGTCGTCTCCGACGGCACGGGCACTGCGCTGGTCGTGATTCAAGCCAACGTTGGCGCGGCGACGCAGCCAGCAACGATACGCGCCACCGAGCTGACTACCGGCAATGCGGTGAACGGGCAGTTCACCATCGTGCAGCCGACTGCCCTATCGATCATCCCGAAAGACGCCTCCATCACCGCTCCGGATAATTCAGGCTGCGTGGCTGGGTTCCGGGTCGATTATCGAGTGTTCGGTGGCACGCCACCTTACGCCGCATCTTCGTCGGCGCCCAGCGCGGTGACGCTGCTTAACGCCACCAACATTCCGTTCGGCGGCGCGTTCTCGGTGATTACCAACGGGATCTGCCTCAATCCGCTGATTCTCACGGTCGTCGATGCCACAGGGCAGACAACAACAGCCACCTTAGAGAGCCTGCTCGGACCTGTAGCACCTCCGCCGGTGGTCAATCCGGGAAGCGTCGTTGCCCAGCCGGGCACGATCGACGTGCGAGCGGCCGGCTGCAACGGCAAGACGTTCCAGGTGGTCATCTCAGGTGGCACGCCGCCGTACAACGTTTCCGCGACAGGCGCCTTCGATACGATTGGACCGAAAACGGTGCCGATCCTCGCCCCGCCCGACGGGACGCTAGCGGGCCCTGGCGCAATCTCGATCTCCGGATTGGTCGACGGACTTGGCTCGGGTGGCCTTTCGCCCAGAAACGAGTACGACTTCATCGTCATCGATTCCAAGACGACGAACGACGCGTTCAAGATCCTTTGCAAGCCGTAGGGACAACGCAATAGGCAGGAAGCAGCATGGAGCGGCGCCTGCAGGCGCCGCTTTTCATTGCGGCGGTCGGCTAGGCAGTCACGAAGCCAGCAGCGCGCGTAAATCGTCCTTGTCGACGCCGCTCTTCACCGAGGCGTGACCGAGTGTGTCGAGGAGCACAAAGCGTATCTTTCCCGCTTCGCTCTTTTTGTCACGGCCCATCAGCGTCATCCATTGCTCGAACGCAATCGCCGGAGCCGCGGTCGGTAACCGCGCTGCGGCGATCAAATGTGTCAATCGCTCGAGATCGCGCGCGTCCAGCGCCGACACCCGTTGCGACAAGGCGCCCGCTAGCACCATCCCGGCAGCGACCGCTTCGCCGTGAAGCCAGGTGCCATAACCCGTTGCCGCCTCGATCGCATGCCCGAAGGTGTGGCCGAAGTTCAGCAGCGCACGCTGCCCGGTTTCGCGTTCGTCCGCGGCGACCACACCCGCCTTGATGCGGCAACTTTCGAGAACAGCGTGCTCGACGGCGACAGGGTCGCGCGCGAGCAGGGCGTCGATGTTGGCTTCGAGCCATGAGAAGAATCTCACGTCCAGTGCAGCGCCGTACTTGATGACTTCGGCGAGTCCGGCAATGTATTCGCGCTCAGGCAAGGTGGACAGAGTCGCCGTGTCGATGAGCACCATTGCAGGCTGGTGGAACGCACCGATCATGTTCTTGCCGAGTGGATGGTTGACCGCGGTCTTGCCACCCACCGACGAATCCACTTGCGCCAGCAAGGTAGTCGGGATCTGCACCAGCGGCACTCCGCGCTGGTAGGTTGCCGCGGCAAACCCGGTGAGGTCGCCGACAACTCCCCCGCCGAGAGCGACAAGCACGGTGGAACGTTCGGCGCCAAACTCGATCAGGCGTGTATGGATGTCGTACAGCGTCGCCCAGCTCTTGTGCGCCTCGCCATCGGGAACGACGATGACCTCGCAACGGATTCCGGCGCGTGTGAAGCTGTCGGTGCATGTCGCCAGATGGTGGGAGCCAACGACGGGATTGGTGACAATGACGGCTCGCGCGGTGCCTGCGAGCGGCGGCACCGCCCCGACGCGACCGAGAATGCCAGTGCCGACATGAATCGGATAGCTGCGCGCCCCGAGCGCGACGGTCAGTGTCTGCATCAGCTTCGGGTCACGCTTGCGCAGCGGCGCGCAGCTGCTGCTCCAGACGCTGTGCAAGACGATTGACCTGCTCCTGATCCGATTCGACGATTATGTCGGCGATTTCGCGATAGAGCGCATCGCGAAATGCGTACAGTTCCTGCAGGCGCGCGTAGGGATCGGCCGCATGCAACAACGGACGATGCTTGCTGCGGCGCGTGCGCTCCCAGAGCGTGTCTGGAGTCGCGTGAAGATAAAGGACGGTGCCGTTCTCTTTCAGGCGCTCGCGATTGCAACTGCGTAGGATGATGCCACCGCCGGTCGCGAGGATCGTGTTGACACGCACGACGTGGTCGGCGAGCACCGATTCTTCGCGATCGCGAAAGCCTGATTCGCCTTCGAGTTCGAAGATGACTGGAATGGGAACGCCGAGCCGGTGTTCAAGCTCCACGTCGGTGTCGTAGAAGGCTTTCTCGAGACGCTTGGCAAGCAAGCGCCCAAGCGTCGACTTGCCGCTCCCAGGCATGCCCACCAGAAATAAATTGCCCCGATGCAATTGCATCGGGGCATTCTAGTGCATACGTGGACGGCTTGCGAGCAGCCGCGTGTATCCCGCGATTATCTGATCGCGGTCACCGATTCCTTGACGATGCGCGGCGTCAGGAAGATCAGCAGCTCCGTTTTTTCCACGTTCTTGTTGGTCGTCTTGAACAGATAACCGAGCCAAGGAAGGTCGCCGAGGAATGGGATCTTGGTGACGTCGTTGTTAAGTGTTTCCTCGTAAATTCCGGCGATGACCGCAGTATCTCCGTTGTTGACGGCGATCTGCGTCGTTACGCTTTTAGTATCGATCGCCGGATACTGGCTGCCGGCAATGACAACGGTCTGACCCACCGTATCCTTGCGCACTTCGACATTCATGATGATGCGGTTGTCGGGCGTGATCTGCGGCGTCACATCCAGCGACAGCACCGCCTTCTTGAATTGCACCGTCGGCAGCGAATTGTTCGTCCCCTGGATAATGTACGGGATCTCGGTGCCCTGTTCGATGTGCGCTTTCTGGTTATCCGCAGTCACGACGCGCGGACTCGATACCACCTTGCCGCGACTGTCTGCTTCCAGCGCCGACAGTTCGAGGTTGACCAGGTTGCCACTGCCGAGATTGATGAGCGTCAACGCCAGTTGGCCCGCAGGATTTGCGACCGGCAGGTTCACATTCAGTTGAGGCGAGTCGGAATAGCCGGCGCTGGCGATACCCGACGCGAGTTCGAATGGCGTTTGCGTCCGTGTGTCGCGCGTAATCGACGTTCCCGAGGTCGAACTGACGACGGGCTGCGTATTCAGGCTGCCGCCGATACCGCCTGCATAGCGGCGATTAAGCGTGAATCCGGTCTGCATGCCGAAGCGCACGCCGAGTTGACGCCCGAACTTGTCGTCCGCGATGACAATACGGCTTTCGATCACCACCTGCCGCACTGTGATGTCGATTTGACGGATCAGGCGACGCACTTCTTCGAGTCTCGCGCCGGTGTCCTGAACGAACAGGATATTGGTCCGCCCATCCACGACCGCCGTTCCACGCTTCGACAGGAACTTGCCGTCTTTATCCGACAGCAACGCTTTGATTGCGTCAGCTTTCTGATAGTTGAGCTGGAACATCTCGGTCTGCAGAGGTTCCAGATCGTTGATCTGCTGCATCGACTCCAGCTGCTGCTTTTCCTTCACCGCAAGTTCCTCGCGAGGCGCGATCAGAACGACATTGCCGTTCTTTCGCATGTCGAGGCCCTTGGTCTGCATGATGATGTCGAGCGCCTGGTCCCACGGAATGTCTTTCAGCCGCAGCGTCAGGCTGCCATTGACGGTGTCGCTGGTGATGATATTGAGGCCGGTGAAGTCGGCGATCACCTGCAATACCGCGCGCACTTCGACATTCTGGAAATTGAGCGACAGCTTCTCGCCTTTGTAGCCCGCGCGCGTTCCCTGCGTCAGCCGGTTCGGATCTTCCTGCACCGGCTTGACCTCGACGATGAAGCGGGTGTCGGTCTGATATGCCGAATGCTCCCAAAGTCCCTTGGGTTCGATCACCATGCGCGTGTTGCCGGCCTGCTCGAAGGTGTCGATGGTGACGACGGGAGTGGCGAAATCGCCGACGTCGAGACGTCGCTCCAGATTTCGCGGCAACGAGGTCTTGATGAAATCGACAATCAGCGACTTGCCCTGCTGACGGATGTCGATCCCTGTGCTGTTGTCCGACAGATCGACGACGATGCGTCCTTCGCCGTTCTTGCCGCGCCTGAAATCGATATCGCGTAAGGCGTGGGTAACCTCGCCAGGCTTGGCTTCGGCGAAACGCGAGACCAGCGGCGTATCGGCAGCAACCGCCGCCGTTTCGTTAAGGGTGACGACGACCGTATTGCCCTCGAGGCGCGTTTCGAACGATTGAGCCTTGTTCAGGTTCAGGACGACGCGCGTACGATTGCCCGCCTGGACGACATTGACACTGCGCAGCGCCGGGTCACCGACCTCCTGCGTCGTGCGCCCGAGACCGTTGCTGGTGTCCGGAAAGTCCAATGCGATCCGCGCCGGGTTGCTGATCGCGAAGCCCGCGGGCGGGTTGGCCAGCGGCGCCTTGGTCGTCAGACGAATGATGGTGCTTCCCGACGAACCTTTGGACACCGTGACGTTGTCGATGCTGTTAGCACTCTGCGCGAGTGCGCGCCCGGCGCCGAAGAGAGCGAGCACGGTAGCAAGCGCAGCGATGCCGGCTCGTGTTCGCCAAAGTCGGCCTGTCGCTAGTACTGTGTTCGGCAAGGGGCTCATCTGCGTCGCTCCTGTTTTTGGTCCGCATCGGCGAGCTGGAGAGTGCTTGTTCGCTCGGTCCAATCTCCGGCACCGTCTTGCACCAGTTCTTTGAGCTTCACGTCGGCGTCACCGATGCCAACGATGACGCCGAAGTTCTGGCCCATATAGTTGCCGACTCGGACTTGGTAGACGTCCTTGTCGGTGGTTCTGACCAACGCGAAGGTATCCTTGCCCCGCTGCAGAGTCCCGACCATCTGCAGCGATTCCAGCGGGTAGGATTCCAACGGCTCCCTCCGTCGATTCAGATCGGGAGCAAGCTTGCTGCCGCTCCTCACCGTCTCGATCTTGCGTGGCTTGAACGGATCGGGCAGGTCGAAAGCGTTATAGGTAAATGGCTCGTACGGTTTGACCTGAGGCAACGGGTCCAATTTCCCCCTCGCGCCTTTTCCCTGTTCCTGCATCCACGCGCGCAGATCCTGATGGCTTTCGCCGCCACACGCGGCGAGCAGACAGACGCTCACAAAGATGACCGGCCACCGTTTCATTTCTTGGCCTTCGCATCCTTGGTAGCACGACGCTGCTTCGCTACCTCATCCTCATCCAGGTAGCGGAACGTCTTCGCCGTGGCGTCCATCGTCAACGTACCCTTGTCGTTGGCGATGGCGATATCGTTGAGTGTCACGATCCGTGGCAGCTGCGCGACATCGCTCGCAAACGCTCCCATGTCGTGATAGTTGCCGGTGATCTTCACGCTGATCGGCAGTTCGGCGTAGAAATCGGCCATGCGCTCGCGGGTCGCCGGGCGGAACAGTTCGAACTGCAGTCCGCGTCCGAGTCCCGCCTGGTTGATGTCGGTCAACAACGCGTCCATTTCGGATTTGTTCGGGAGCTGTTTCAGCAACGCGCCGAAAGCCTGTTCGATTTCCTTGAGCTGCTGCACGTAGAGTTCGAGGTTGACTGCTTTCGCTTTCTTCTCCGAATACGACTTGCGCAGGGTCTCCTCCTCCCCCTGGGCCTTGTCGAGCGTTTCGAGCTGATCCTTCCAGTCGAAATACGCGCCGGCGAGGAGGATGAGCAGCAGCAGGGCGCCGAGCACGACCAGCTTGGGCAGCATCGGCCAG
Organism: uncultured beta proteobacterium; assembly: GCA_963749795.1. GTDB lineage: Bacteria > Pseudomonadota > Gammaproteobacteria > Burkholderiales > Casimicrobiaceae > PALSA-1003. The sequence continues at coordinate 161,177 of CAVVOR010000009.1, read as the reverse complement.
TTGCCGGCGTCACGGAAATTCAGTCGGCGGATGTCGTCGAGTGTCATGTGGCCGCCTTTTTAGCCGCAGGCGCCGGAGCAGCGGGTTTCGCCGGAGCACCGCCAACTTTCGGTCCGGCGACGGTGGTCGCGGTGGAATCGACCGGTCGTTTCATTTGCAAAGTGAGCGTGAATTCATTGACCTTCTGCTTGTCGAGCGGCACCGATTTGATTTCGATCAGTTCCGGTGAGCTCAGCCAGGGCGAGCTTTCAATCGCGCGCATCAGCGTCGACACTCGCGCGTTCGACTGGGCGTAGCCGTTGAGCGTCACCTTGGCGCCGACCTGCTTCAGCGACCTGAAATACAGGCCGTCCGGCAACTGGCGAACGAGTTGGTCCAGCAAGTGGACGGCCTCGGTACGGTTGGACTGCAGCGTCTCTACGATTTGCTTGCGCGCAAGCAGCGCCTGATGTTTGTTCACGCAGTTTGTCGATTTCCTTGATCTGCTGATCCAGGGCCGTGATTTCAGTCTTCAGCAGCGCGTTGCGGCTGTTCTGGTTGTCGATACGCGCGGCGATAACCACGTGCACCAGGCCAACGATAGCGGCGCCGAGTACGGCCAGCCCGATCGCCATCGAGACGAACTGCCGCTGCCTGGCTTGGCGCTTCTGCTCGCGGTGCGGCAGTAGGTTAATGCGGACCATGGTTACTCGAACCCTCGCAGCGCGAGGCCGCAGGCGATCAATAGCAAGGGGGCGTCAGCCGCCAGCTGCCGCGGCCGGATTCGATCCGACACCGTCATGCTTGCGAACGGATTGCCGACGATGGTGTTTACGCCTGCGCGCTTAGCGACGAGTTCGTCCAGACCAGACAGCAGCGCGCAGCCGCCGGTCAGGACGACCTGGTCGACCTGGCTGTAGGAGGTCGACGTGAAGAAGAACTGCAGGGCGCGGGTGATTTCCAGGGCCAGCGTTTCCATGAACGGCTGGAGCACATCCGCGTCATAATTCTCCGGCAGTCCGGCATTCTTCTTCGCCGATTCGGCCTCTTCCGGTGATAAATTGAACGCGCGCTGTATGTCGTGAGTGAGCTGGTTGCCGCCGAAAGCCTGATCGCGGGAAAACAGGATTTGATTGTTCCGAAGCACATAGAAGTGCATTACATGGGCGCCGATATCCACCAGGGCGATGTTCTGGTCTCGTCCGTTGGCGGGAAGCGACGGCGCTATCATCTGGAACGCCTCTTCGGTCGCGTACGATTCGACGTCCATCACCTGCGGACGAAGTCCGGCGTTGTCGGCGATCGCCACCCGGTCGTCCACCTTTTCCTTGCGCGATGCCGCAATCAGCACCTCAACGTCCTCAGGATTGTTTGGCGCCGGTCCGAGGATCTGAAAGTCCAGATTGACCTCATCTAATGCAAATGGAATGTACTGGTTGGCCTCGGCTTCGACCTGGAGCTCGAGCTCCTCTTCGCTCTGGCCAGCGGGAACGATGATCTTCTTGGTGATGACCATCGCCGTCGGCAACGCCATCGCTATGTGCTTGTTCCGGCTGCCGAGGCGCTTGTGGGCGCGCCTCAACGCGTCACTGACCTGGTCGAGATTGACGATGTTGCCGTCGGTCACCAGGTCTTTTGTCAGGGGTTCAATGGTGTATCGCTCGAGCCTGTAGGTGCCTTTGCCGGCCTCCGACAGCTCGACGAGCTTCAATGCAGACGAACTAATATCGACACCAATTAATGGCGGCGACTTAGTCTGCAAGAAAGCAAACGCGGAATCGAGTTTTTCCTTCAACATGGCAAGCTTAGGCGCAATTTATATAAATTACATTAAACCCTGGCAGCAAATATAAACCATGTAAAACTGTTTTTTCAAGTTTATTTTGAACTTAACCCTGCATATAATCGCGGCTCTGCCCCGCTTCCCGGTAACTTTCATTCACCCATGCTAAAGCGGTGGCTCCTTTATTTAGCCTCGGTCCTGGTCGGCCTGGCCTTGGTGGGCGCCCTTCTCGGGCGCTTTCGTCTTCGCCCTGCTATACCCCACCCTGCCCTCCCTGGAGACCCTTACCGACTACCAGCCCAAGATTCCGCTCAAGATCCTGTCGTCGGAAGGGCAACTGCTGGGAGAGTTTGGCGAGGAGCGCAGGGCGGTCGTTAAGATCAAGGAAGTCCCGGATGTCATGCGCCAAGCGATCCTGGCAGCCGAGGACGAACGGTTCTATCAGCACGGCGGCGTCGACTACGTATCGGTGGTACGGGCGGCTCTGACGAATCTGACCAGCGGGACGCAGCAGGGCGCAGGCACGATTACGATGCAGGTCGCCCGGAACTTCTTCTTAACCCGTGAGCGAACACTCACTCGCAAACTACGCGAGGTGATGCTTGCATATAAGATCGAAGCCAATCTCAGCAAAGACGAGATACTCGAGCTCTATCTCAATCAGATCTACCTGGGGCAGCGTGCGTACGGCTTTGCGGCTGCGTCCCAGATCTACTTTGGAAAACCGCTCCAGCAGATCAGCGTCGCCGAGGCGGCCATGCTTGCGGGACTGCCCAAAGCGCCGTCGGCATACAACCCTATCGTGAACCCAAAGCGGGCGAGGGTCCGTCAGATGTATGTCCTACGCCGCATGCACGAGCTGCGATTCATCACTGACGCCCAGTACGCGGAGGCCCAGGCGACGCCGCTTGCAGCCAAGGAAACGCCTCGCGAGTACGACAGCCACGCGCAATACGTTGCCGAAATGGCACGACAGATAATTTTCGAAACCTACGGCGAGGACAGCTACACGCGCGGTCTGACCGTTTATACGACGATCCATAAAAGCGAACAGGATGCCGCGTATGCCGCCGTGCGTCGCGGTGTGATCGACTACGATCGCCGCCACGGGTATCGCGGCCCCGAGACCTATGTGAGCCTGCCGACCGACGCCACCGAGCAAGAGCAGGCGCTCGACGCCGCGTTTCAGGAGACCAGTGACGGCGACAATCTCGTCGCGGCGATCGTCCTGGAAGCCTCGCCCACGGCGGTCAGCGCCATCTTGAGCGATGGCGATACGATCTCCGTGACCGGCGACGGCTTGAAGTTCGTCGCTCGCGCCTTGAGCGATAAAGGCCCCGCCACGGGCCGAATCCGTCGCGGTGCAGTGATCCGCGTGAGCACCGACGACAAGGGTCGCTGGCAGATCGGGCAGATGCCTCAGGCCGAATCGGCGTTCGTTTCAATGCGACCGAGCGATGGCGCAATCTTTTCACTGATCGGTGGTTTTGATTTCGACCGCAACAAGTTCAACCATGCGACGCAGGCACTGCGGCAACCCGGATCCAGTTTCAAACCGTTCGTCTATTCGGCCGCACTGGAAAAAGGTTTCAGTCCGGCAACGGTAGTCAATGACGCGCCACTGTATTTCGACTCCGCTCAAACGGGCGGCGAACCATGGGAACCGAAAAACTACGACGGCACTTTCGATGGGCCGATACGCCTGCGCACCGCCTTGATGAAATCCAAAAACCTCGTCACCGTGCGCGTCATGCAAGCGATCGGAGCGCAGTATGCACAGGATTACATCACGCGCTTCGGCTTCGATCCCAAGTTACACCCGGCGTATCTGACGATGGGCCTCGGCGCCGGCGCGGCGACGCCACTGCAGATGGCCACGGCATATAGTGTCTTTGCCAATGGCGGCTTTCGCGTCGCCCCGTATCTGATCGACCGCGTCCAGGACAGTCACGGCAAGCTCGTGTCGAAGGCCGCTCCGACCATCGCCGGCACGACGGCCGAGCGCGCGATCGACCCACGAAACGCGTTCATCATGACGACGATGATGCGCGACGTCGTCGCCGGCGGAACCGCGACACGTGCGATGCAGCTCGGGCGCGCCGATCTCGCCGGGAAGACGGGAACAACAAACGAGAACATCGACGCCTGGTTCTGCGGCTTCAACCAGGAGCTTGTGGGCGTGGCATGGATCGGCTTCGACCAGCCCAGGACGTTGGGCAAGGATGAGACCGGGGCGGTCGCCGCGCTGCCGATCTGGATTAACTTCATGAGCAAGGTCCTGAAAGGCGTTCCTGAGGTCCCGCTCAAGCCCCCGCCGGGCGTGGTAACCGCGCGCATCGATCCGGAGACGGGTCTACGGGCTAACGATGACCGGTCAGGAATCCTGGAATACTTCTACGGCGAGTTCATGCCACACAAACGGGACGAGTCGCTCGGCCCAGGCAATCAGGCAGCGCCAGAAGTCCGCAACCAGTTGTTTTGATACGTGATGTCGCTGATGGATTCGCCGCATGGCCTACGCAACAGCCTGCGCAATCGGGCTCGGATCGCCCAGGCAACGGCACGCCTGATCGCGGAGCACGGAATAACCGACTGGGGCATGGCCAAGCGCAAGGCGTGCCGCGAACTCGGATTGGGAGAACGCGAGTCGCTACCGGGACGGGAGGAGATCGAGCAAGCGTTGCGTGATTACAACAACCTGTTTCGTCCGGTCGAACAGGCGGTGTCGATTCGGTCGCTTCGGACCGGAGCCCTCCGGTGGATGGAGCGCCTGGCCGCTTGGAATCCTGTCCTGGTCGGAGGTGTCGCCGCGGGTTGGGCGACCGAGCACAGCGACCCGCGGCTGGAACTCGAAGCCGAAGATGTGAAGAACGTGGAAATGGCTCTGCTCAACGACAAAATACCCTACGCCGCGTTGCCGTCGCGAGACAGAGGGACATTGCTGCGTGGGGGCACCGGCGACGATACCGTCCTGCTCGTTGTTCTATCGCCGCAGGAGCGTCGGAATCGGCGGCGCTCGCAAGACGACGATCGTCTAACCGCGGCGGAACTGCGTGCGCTGCTGGCGGAATCCTCCTCCGACTCGGCCTGAAGTTCTCGGCAACTAGTCGCGTTCGCGCAGCCAGCGCAGCCGCGGACAAGGCGAAGTAAGTCAATATCGCGTCCGCTCCGGCGCGCTTGAATGCGATCAGCGACTCCATGACGCAAGCGCGCTCATCGATCCAACCATTGGCGCCAGCGGCCTTCAGCATCGCGTACTCGCCGCTGAACCTGATAAACCGCGGTCGGCGCGCCGAACGTATCCTTCACTCGCCGCACGATGTCGAGGTAAGGCAGTCCCGGCTTGATCATCACCATGTCCGCGCCTTCCTGCAGATCGAGGTGAACTTCCCACAGCGCTTCATCACCGTTGCGCCGGGTCCATCTGGTAGGTGTACTTGTTGCCACCCCCGAGCGACCCCGCCGATCCGACTGCATCGCGAAAGGGGCCGTAAAAGCTCGATGCATATTTTGCGGAGTACGCAAGAATGCGCGGCTTGTCGAAGCCGGCGCGATCGAGCGCCGCGCGCATCGCCCCGATGCGGCCGTCCATCATGTCGGATGGCGCGACCATATCGGCCCCCGCCTCGGCATGGCAAAGCGCCTGTCGCGTCAGCGCCTCGACGGTCTCGTCGTTCGCCACGTAACCGCTGGCATCGAGCAGACCGTCCTGACCGTGGCTGGTGTACGGGTCGAGGGCAACGTCGGTGATGACGCCCAGTTCCGGGAAGCGCGCTTTAAGGGCGCGCACCGCGCGCGGCACCAGACCCTTGGGCATTCCATGCCTCCGCGGCATCGAGCGATTTGAATTCCGACGCGACCACAGGGAACAATGCGATGGCCGGGATTCCCAAACTTACGCATTTCTCGGCTTCGGCCAGAAGCAAGTCCACACTCTTGCGCGAGATGCCAGGCAGCGAGGCACCGGTTCTTCGCGGCCCTTTCCGTCGAGCACGAACACCGGATAGATCAGATCATCGCTCGAAAGGCGATTCTCGCGCATCAACCGTCGCGAAAAATCGTCGCGCCGCATACGGCGCTGGCGTCGCTCAGGAAATTTTCCGGCAAATTGCATTCTGACCCGACGGGCGAAAGGCTTTGGGAAAGTAAAAGAGAAAGAAAATGGCAGCGCATCGTAGCGCGGCACGACCGTTCCGAGCAACTGCATTCGCATTCGGACACACGCACTGCGGCGCGAGCGCCGAGGCGGCGATCGTTCGCCCGCATTCGCAAACTGTTTGCAGTGCTTGCTCAGCGCTCACTTCGCGCTCACTTCAATTGTTGCAAAGGGAACTCGCGACGGCGAACAAGGTCCTAAGGGCAGACGGAATATCGTCTCCCGCTTTCCTCCCTGAGCGGGTGCCCTCCGGTTGTGTAACCCTACCGATCGCAGGGCGTTCTTGGGCCCCGAATCACTCCCCTTGATGTCGGGGCCTTTCTTTGTCCACTGCATCCGTATTCTGCGTCGGTACTACAGAGGATCCGAGCAGGTTGCCGATTGCGGTTTCTGCTTCGTCGAGTCCCAGATGTCGAGTCGCCGAAAATGTCTGCACGCCTATGCGGGCCGCGTGCAACGCATAGTCGGCGGTCAGCAACTTGCGGACTGCTTCGAGCGTGCGACGTTGCTCGCTCGGCGTAAATTTGTCGGCTTTTGTAAGAAGTACATGAACGCCTCGACCGGTCGGAAGAAACCAGTCGAGCATTTGTCGATCGAGTTCCGTTAGCGGGTGACGCGCGTCCATAACCAGCACCAATCCGACGAGGGGAACGCGTTCGGCCAGATAGCGAGCGATGAACTGTTGCCAGTGACGTCGCATCGCTTCTGGGACTTTCGCGTAGCCATAGCCGGGCAGATCGGCGAGAAGTGCCCCAGAGCGCAGTTGGAAGAAGTTTATGTTTTGCGTGCGTCCTGGCGTCTTGCTGACGAACGCGAGACGGGTGCGCTGAGCGAGCGCATTGATCGCCGACGACTTGCCCGCGTTCGACCGGCCGGCGAACGCAATCTCCGGCGAGCCTCCGTCCGGAAGCTGATGCCACTCGGCCGCGGTTGTCAGGAATTCTGCGTGGTGCAACGGATGGGGCATGGGCCTTAAGCTTAACGCCCTCAGGGCAGCTTGTTGCACTTTCGGTACAATGTCGCCTGGTACGCCTCGGACGCATTGCACGGACCCGATCAGGGCCCTGTCCAATTCGAGTGACATTGCGCCGACGGACCACGAAAAACGGGAGCGCAAGAAATGAAACTCGCGTCGTTGCTGACGGCAGCGTGCATCGCCGCCGCCTTGAGCGCAGCGGCCCTGGCCGAAGATGCAGGCAAGACCGAAAATACGTCCACGGCCACAAAACCTGGTTCCGGCAAGCCCGACCTCGCCCGCGCCAAGGAAATTGTCAACCAGACGTGCGTAGCCTGCCACGGCGCAGACGGCAACAGTCCAATACCGGCAAACCCCTCGTTGGCTGGACAGCAGGCCGAATATATAACCCTGCAGCTGGCGCATTTTAAGGACGGCGTGCGCAGCAACGCGCTGATGAAGGGAATGGTCGGTGCGCTGACGCCTGATGACATGCGCGCGCTGGGGGTCTATTTCTCGCAGCAGAAGCCCAAGGGCTCGACCGCCGGCGATGCGGACATCGCATCGAACGGGCGAGCGACCTATCGCGGAGGCAATGGAGCCTCAGGCGTGCCCGCGTGCGCGTCCTGCCACGCACCCACCGGAGTCGGCATCCCCGTGCGCTACCCGCGTCTCGCGGGTCAACACGCCGACTACACACTCGCGCAACTGAAGTCGTTCAAGGCCGGCGAGCGTGGCATGGACAAGGCCGGCAAGGACGCCAACGGACGGGTCATGGCACAAATCGCCAGCAGGATGAGCGACGCCGAAATGCAAGCAGTTGCGCAGTACGTGGCAGGGCTCCACTGAACGAGCGATTCGCGATCAGCCCGGCGTTCGCAGAACGGACCGAGAACTCCCGCCGGCTATGCCGAGGCCTTGCAGGCAACGAGCGCGTCGCGCCAGTGAGCGAGGGTAAATCCGAAGGTTCGCTGGAATTTTTCCGTAGCCAGCACCGCAAAGGCAGGACGTCGCGCTGCCGTCGGATACTCTGCCGTCGTAATGGCTTTGACCTGAGGCCGATCCCCATCGCCGATGATCGCACGCGCGAACTCCCACCAGCTCGCCTGTCCGACACAGCTCATGTGGTAGAGGCCCGCGCGATCCGATAGGTCTGCAGCGCCGCGTCCAATTAGAGTGGCCGTCGCTTCAGCCAGTGTCCGGCTCCAGTTGGGAACGCCGAACTGGTCCGCGACGACGCGTATTTCGTCGCGCTCAGCGGCCAGCCGCAACATGGTCTGCATAAAATTCTGGCCGCGCAAGCTGTATACCCAACTCGTGCGGAATATCAGCGCCGCAGCGCCCGTCGCTTCGATTGCATGCTCACCTGCCAGTTTGCTGCGTCCGTACACGCTGAGCGGATTAGGCGGCGCAGTTTCGCCGTAGGGCGTGTTCGTCGTGCCATCGAACACATAGTCGGTCGAATAGTGAATCAGTACCGCGCCGATGCGCCTGGCTTCGTCGGCCAGGACTGCGGGCGCGTCGGCATTGATCGCATGTGCCAGGTGAGGCTCGCTTTCGGCGCGATCGACGGCGGTATAGCCCGCAGCGTTGACGATGATCTGCGGTCGCACCTTGCGCACGGTGCGCACCAGCGCGTCGCGATCGGCAAGATCGAGAGTCGTGCGGTCAAAGGCGGCCAATTCGCCGCGGAGGGCAACGCACGCGTCAGTTCGAATCCCAGCTGACCTGCGGCACCTGTAAGGAGTATCGTCGGCCGCGTCACGGAAGGTGTCGGCCTCGCCCAGCGGGTATCCGGCGGCGTCCTTGGGCGCGAGCGTCGGCGCGCCGGACAGCGGCCAGTCGATGCCGAGCGTGGGATCGTCCCACAGCAGGCTGCGCTCGAACTCCGGATACCAGTAGTCCGTGGTCTTGTAGAGAAACTCGGCCGCATCCGACGTCACCAGAAAACCATGGGCAAAACCCGGAGGAATCCAGAGCATGCGTTTGTTTTCCGCTGACAGAGTCATGCCGACCCACCGGCCGAACGTCGGGGAGCTTCTGCGCAAATCAACAGCGACGTCAAAAACCTCTCCGACAATCACCCTCACCAGCTTGCCCTGCGCGTGCTCGATCTGATAATGCAGTCCCCGTAACACGCCGCGCGCCGAGCGCGAGTGGTTATCCTGCACGAACTCGGCATCGAAGCCCGCGGCCTGGAGCGTTCGCCGATTGTAGCTCTCGAAAAAAAACCCGCGAGCGTCTCCAAAGACCCTGGGTTCGATCAGCAATACGTCGGGCAATTCGGTAGCAGTGACTTTCATCAGACAAGGCTAAGCGTTGGTTACGGCTCTCGCACTGTCAGCGAACGGCGGGTTCGCGCAACAGGCCGAGCAGGTATTCGCCGTATCCGTTGCCGCTCATCGAGACACCCAGTTCCTGCAGCGCGGCGGCGTCGATGTAACCTTGGCGATAAGCGATCTCCTCGGGGCAAGCAATCTTCAATCCTTGCCGGCGTTCGATTGTCGCAATGTATTGCGCGGCCTCCAGCAGCGACTCATGCGTGCCGGTATCGAGCCACGCCATGCCGCGACCCATCGATTCCACCGCGAGGTCGCCCTTGTCGAGATAGTCCTTGTTGACGTCGGTGATCTCGAATTCGCCGCGCGCTGACGGACTGCAACGATGCCGCGACGTCCAAAACCCGGTTGTCGTAGAAATAGAGGCCAGTCACCGCGTAGTGCGATTTCGGATGTTTCGGTTTCTCCTCGAGGCTCAGTACGCGGCCGTGCGCATCGAATTCGGCGACGCCGTAACGCTCGGGATCGGCCACCGGATACGCGAATATCGTCGCTCCGCCCCTGCGGGCATTCGCGCGCTGCGAGCATCGGCTGCAGATCGTGGCCGTAGAAAATATTGTCGCCAAGCATCAGGGCAGCACTGTCGCGTCCGACGAAATTGCGCCCGATCACGAACGCCTGCGCAAGTCCGTCCGGCATTGGTTGCACCGCGTAGTGAGAGATGATGCCCCAGCGCGTACCGTCGCCGAGCAATTGCTCGAAGCGCGGCGTATCGCTCGGGTGTGGAAATCATCAGGATCTCGCGGATGCCGGCGAGCATCAGCGTCGACAGCGGGTAGTAGATCATCGGCTTGTCGTAGACCGGCAGCAGTTGCTTGGAGATCACTTGCGTCACCGGATACAGGCGCGTGCCGGAGCCGCCCGCGAGGATGATGCCCTTGCGGCGTCAGTCATGCGACTGCCGCTGCGTAGTTGAGCGACATCCACTTCCGGTATTCCTTTGTCTGGACCGCGTCGCAGCCAAGACGCGTTGTCCAGGTACCAGCGCACGGTGCGCGCGAGGCCGGACGCGAAAGTCTCGCGCGGCGCCCAACCGAGTTCGCTGCGGATCTTGCTGGCGTCGATTGCATAGCGGCGGTCGTGGCCGGGACGATCCTTCACGAAGCTGATCTGCGCCGCGTAGTCGCGGCCCGGCCGTTCAGCTCGTCGAGGATGCCGCAGAGCGTCTGCACGACGTCGAGATTGGTCATCTCAGCTTGCCGCCGATGTTGTAGGTCTCGCCCGGCGTCCCGCGCTCGAGCACGGTGCGAATCGCCGCGCAATGATCGCCGACATAGAGCCAGTCGCGCACGTTGCTGGCCGTCGCCGTAGACCGGCAGCGGCTTGCCGGCGAGCGCATTGAGGATCATCAGCGGAATCAGTTTTTCAGGAAATTGCAGGGACCGTAGTTGTTGGAGCAATTCGTCGTGAGCGTCGGCAAGCCGTAAGTGTGGTGGTAGGCACGCACCAGGTGATCCGACGCCGCTTTCGAGCCGAATAGGGGCTATTGGGCGCGTAAGGCGTCGTCTCGCAGAATGCCGGCCGTCGTCGGGCCGGAGCGAGCCGTAGACCTCGTCGGTGGAAACGTGCAGAAAACGGAATCGCGGGCGCTCGCCCTCGGCAGCGCGTTCCAGTAGTCACGCGCCGCTTCGAGCAGCGTGAAGGTGCCGACGATATTGGTCTGGATGAATTCGGCCGGGCCGTGGATCGAGCGGTCGACGTGGCTCTCGGCGGCAAAATTGACGATGGCGCGAGGACGGTGCTCGGCCAGCAGTTGCTACCAGCGCCTGGCTCGCCGATGTCGCCGCGCACGAACACATGCCGGGGATCGTCCTTGCAGCGCTGCGAGATTTCCGAGATTGCCGGCGTAGGTCAGTTTGTCGACATTGATGACCGGCTCGTCGCTGCCGCGCGAGCCAGTCGAGAACAAAATTGGCGCCGATGAACCCGGCCCCACCGGTCACCAGAATCATGCCGCCTCCGCGTTGAGAGCGGGCGATTTTATCACGCGCGCTCGCCCGCACTTTGGGGCGCGTCCGGTGTGCCGTAGTACTCCAGATACCAGCTGACAAACGACGACAGCCCTTGTTCGAGCGTTGTGCTTGGCACGAAACCGGTTGCGGCGGTCAGACGATCGATCGACGCGAATGTCGCGGGCACATCTCCCGCTTGAGCGGGAAGATATTCCTTGATCGCGGGCCGGCCTAACAGACGCTCGAGTTCGGCGATGAATGCCTCGAGTTCGACCGCAGTGTGATTGCCGATGTTGTAGATCGCATACGGTGCGCGCTCGTGTTCGTTCGCCGCCGGCGGTCGCGTCAGGACGCGGACGACTCCCTCCACGATGTCATCGACGTAAGTGAAGTCGCGCCGCATCTTGCCGTAGTTGAAGACCTTGATTGGGACGCCGTCCAGAATCGCCCGGGTGAACAGCGCGGGCGCCATGTCGGGACGCCCCCAGGGGCCATAGACAGTGAAAAAGCGAAGGCCCGTGGTGGGAAGGCGATACAGATGGCTGTAGCTGTGGGCAATCAGCTCGTTTGCCTTCTTCGTTGCGGCGTACAAACTCACGGGGTTATCGACGTTCTGGTCCTCCGAGAAGGGAAGCACGTGATTGGCGCCGTACACGCTGGAGCTCGATGCATAGACCAGGTGCTCGACGCCCTATGCCGGCACGCCTCGATGACCGCGCCAAAGGCGTCGATATTGTTCCTCAGGTACGCGGCGGGATTGATCAGCGAATAGCGAACCCCGGGTTGCGCCGCGAGGTGTGCGACGTGACTGAAATTGCCACGGTCGAAAACCGCTCGCGTCGCTTTCGCATCAGCGAGATCGACGACTTCGCAGTGGACTCCCGCGGCGGCGAGCAATTTCGCCCGTGCGCGTTTCAGCCCGACATCGTAATAAGGATCTAAGCTGTCGACGCCGCTTACCTCGACCCCGTCGCGCGCGAGGCGCAGCGCCAGATGCATCCCGATGAATCCCGCCGCGCCGGTCACAAGCACTTTCATCGGACCACTTTCATCGGATCACTTTCATCGCCCATGCTCCGCTTGCTCCAGCGCGCGCAGCTTCGCGTACTTGAAGAAACTGTTGCTGCAGCCAATGGCGATATGAACCAGCCCCGGGATACCGTCCAGGAAGCCTCCGCGCAACAGATAGAATCGGACGAACCTGACGACAGGAGAGGCCAGCATGCGCGCCAGTGTTGCTCGTTCACCCTTCGCATGCAAGGCTTCGGCCTGCAGAGTTGTGTAGCGATTTTGCTTATCCAGATACGCTTCCAGCGACTCGGCCGAGGAATGCAGCAAGTCGCCCTGAAGCCGGCCGACGGGACCGGCCGCCACGACGTTCTCATGCACCAGATCGTCGCTCCACTTCGCGTGCCGCCGATCGAACAGACGCACCGTCCAGTCGGGATAACCTTCGCCGTGGGCGAGCCAGCGTCCGAGAAATCGATTGCGACGGGCCAGCAGATAGGCAACATATGGTTGGTTCCCATCGCCTGCCGCCAACAATGCCGATGAGATCGCGCGTGCGAGCTCCGGCGTCAGCTGTTCGTCCGCATCCAGGCACAAAACCCAATCGTGCGCTGCCTGCTTCACCGCGAAGTTTTTTTGTGGACCGAAACCCAGCCAGGACTGCTCAATCACGCGCGCGCCGCAGCGTCGAGCAATATCTACGGTATCATCGCGGCTGCCGGAATCGACGACTATTTTCTCGGCAGCGAACTCGACGGATTGCAGACACGCGGCGAGTTGGTCGCTGGCGTCACGCGTGATCACTACGAGACTAAAGGCAAACGGGGCGGGCATCGCGTCGGACGTGGACGGGCGCAGCATTGTAAGCAGCCGCGTGGCTGGCGTGCGGCGCTCATTCTACGTGCAAAGGGACGTACAAGCCACGGGGACGCACATGCCACAGCCGGCGGCGGTGATTTTCGCCCTTTGTTGCTGATCGCATCCGCACAACACACATGGAACGCGCGCTGATCATCCGCCCTTCGTCGTTGGGTGACATCGTCCACGCCATGCCCGTCGTGCACGACTTGCGTGAGCGGCATCCGCACTTGGCGATCGATTGGGTTGCTGAAGAGCCCTTTACCGCGCTGGTCGCGCTCAATCGCGACGTCGCCGACATAATTCCGATCGCGTTGCGCCGCTGGCGCCACGACTTGACGGCACGGGCGACGTGGCGCGAAGTCGCGGCGTTTCGACGCCTCCTGAGGACTCAGCGCTACGATGCAATTCTCGACCTGCAGGAGCAGGTCAAGGGGGCGTTGGTGGGCGCGATGGCGCGTGGCCCGATTTATGGCCTGGACCGCAGCAGCAGCCGTGAGCCCGTGACGACGTTGTTGTATCGCCGCGCATATCGCGTCGACCCGGAGCAGCACCTGATCGATCGTTGCCGCCAACTTGCGGGCCAGGTCTTCGGGTACGAACCGCGCGGCCAGCCGCACTTCGATCTCTCGCCGCCGCCGATCATCGACGCGCCGCCGACGCAGTACGCCATATTCCTGCATGCCACCAGCCGCGACGACAAACTCTGGCCAAGTGCGCATTGGAGAGCACTGGCCGAGCACTTTAGCCAGGCAGGCTTGTCGGTCCTGTTCCCGTGGGGCAATGACGTCGAGCGCGCCCGCGCCGAGTCGCTCGCCACGAATATTTCCGGCGCGAGCGTGCTGCCCAAAAAATCTTTGCCGGAACTGGCCGCCCTTCTTGCGGGCGCCGCAATCGTGTGTGGCGTCGACACGGGACTTCTTCATCTGGCCGCGGCGCTGGGCACGCCGACGATCTCTGTCTACGTTGCGACTGATCCGCGTCTCTCGGGCGTCGCACACACCAGCGCCGCCGGGCGCGACTTGGGCGGCGTAGGCATCATTCCGTCACCGGCCGACGTCATCGCCGCCGCGGGCCAAGTACTGCGTGCATTCCCGACGTGCTGATCCACGCTGCTGACTTGAACTGCTGATGGAGCCTGCTCGCGCCCTCTACTCTGCCGTCGGGCTGGCCGCGCTGCCGCTGTTGCCGTTTCGGCTGTGGTGGCGCGGCCGCAACGAGCAAGGCTACCGCGAGCACGTCGGCGAACGCTTCGGCCGCTACGACACGAGCCCGATCCCGCATTCCGTGCTTTGGGTGCACGCGGTCTCAGTCGGCGAGACGCGGGCAGCGATTCCGCTGATTCAGCGATTGAGAGCCGCGTTTCCGCAGACGCAGATTCTGCTCACTCACATGACGGCGACCGGACGTGAAACCGGACGTGCACTGTTCGGCGATACGGTGATTCAGCGATGGTTGCCGTACGACGTCCCGTTTGCAGTCCAGCGCTTCTTCGAGCATTTCCATCCGCTCGCCGGCTTCCTGATCGAGACGGAGCTTTGGCCCAACCTCGTCGCGCGAGGCCACGCCTTGGGCATTCCGCTCTATCTCGTCAATGCACGCCTGTCCGAGCGCTCGGCTGCCGGTTATCGTCGCGTTTCAGCGCTCTCGCGTCCAATGTTGGGACGACTCGCGGGTATCGCCGCACAAACCCCGGCCGACGCGGCAAGACTGGCGACGCTGGGTGGCCCATCCCCGATCGTCACCGGCAATCTGAAATTCGACGTGGAAGTGCCATCGACTGCGCGAACGCTCGGCTCGGAACTGCGCTTGATCTTCGGCCCGACGCGTCCGACCTGGATTGCCGCCAGCACGCGCGATGGCGAAGAAGCGCTGATCCTCGACGCGCTGGCCGGTGCGCGACTGCCGCCGCAGACGCTGTCGATCATCGTTCCGCGACACCCTCAGCGCTTCGCGGTTGTCGCCGAGTTGCTGCGTTCGCGCGGCATTCCCTTTGCGCGACGAAGCGACAATCGACTGGTGCCGGCCGATGTCAGTATCGTGCTCGGTGATTCGATGGGCGAGATGATGGCCTACTATGCTGCCGTCGATGTCGCGTTTGTCGGCGGCAGCCTGCTGCCGCTGGGCGGGCAGAACCTGATCGAACCGCTGGCGCTCGGGACACCGGTGCTGATTGGCCCGCACACATTCAACTTCACCGAAGCGGCAACAGGCGCCATCGCTTCCGGCGCGGCGCTTCGCATTGACGATGCTGCGTCGCTCGTATCGTCAGTGAACGCACTGCTCAGCGACGCGGCCCAGCGTGATCGAATGCGCGCAGCGGCGCTCGCGTTCCATTCCGTCCATCGGGGCGCCGCTGATCGCCTATGGGACTGGCTTCGCCCGCAGTGACCTTCTGAGCCTTGCGCCTTAGTTAAGCTCAGTTAGCCCCTCAGATCACGGTTGATCTCTTCGACGTCGGCGTCGGACAGCGTTCCCGCCGCTTGCTTGAGCCTGAGTCTGTTGATCAGGAACAGGTAGTACGACTGAGCGAGATTGAAACGCGTCTGGAATACCTGCTGCTGCTGGTTGAGCACGTCGAGATTGGTACGGACGCCGACTTCGAGACCAAGCTTGTTCGAATCGTACGATACCTGCGCCGATGCCAACGCCTGCTCGAATGCCTTCACCTGCGCGACGCCGCTGGTGACACCGCTAAACGAGGTCTGCGCCAGCAGAGTCGCGCCGCGTCGTGCAGCCTCGAGATCCTGTCGCGCCCGGTCTTGATTGGCGAGCGCCTGGCGCACCCGCGAATCGATCGCCCCGCCTTCGTAAAGCGGAACATTGAGCTGAATTCCAACCTGCCCGAGGCGCGTATCGGTTGGAAAAGCCGATGACAGGGTCGCTGACGATGCGCCCCCCGCGTATCCCTGGTCAAAGCTGGCGACAAGGTCGACAGTCGGGTAGTGCGCTGCGCGCTGGCGATCGACTTCGAGGGCGGCAATATCGTAGTTTGACTGCGCGATCCGAACCTGGAAATTCTCGTGCAGCGCCTTGTCTACCCAGGGTTCGAGCGCGTTTGGCGCCGGCACCACCGGCTGAAATCCTCCACCGAAGCGCTTCAGATCCTTCGGAGCACGGCCGATGATCGATCGCAGCACGGCGACTTTGTTGTCGAGATCGTTCTGTGCGGCGATCTGCTGCGCGATGATCTGGTCATACTTGGCTTGCGCGTCGTTGGTGTCGGTAATCGTCGCAGTTCCGACCTCGAAATTGCGTTTGGCCTGCGCCAGATTTTCGCTGACTGCCGCCTTCTGGCTCTCGGTCAGTTCGATGTTGAACTGCGCGAGCAGGACGTCGAAATACGCCTGCGCAACGCGGACGATCAGATCCTGCTGGGCCGACGAAAGTATGAAGTCGCCCTGGTCAACCTGCTGCGTGGCCTGATCGAGCGCGATCGAGTTCTGTCGACGATAAAGCGGCTGGCTCGCCGACACCGTGTACGCGTACTGCGGATACCGATCACGAAAACTTACCGTGGGATCGCTGTGAAGGCGCGTGTAGTAATCCTGTCCTGTCACTGCACCCGTCAGATTGACCGCGGGCAGCAGGTTGGCACGCGCTTGCGGTATCGCCTCCTTGGTTGCTGTCCACGTCGCTTTCGCGGACGCCAATACCGGGTCACTGGCTAAGGCGTCACGATAGACCTGCAACAGGTCCTCTGCTCGTGCGCCACTGAACACGCCCATCAGCACGGCGCCCAAGACGGCTGCGCGAAAATATTTCGACATCATCGGAATCCAGTAGGTTGGCGGCAAACGAGACCCTCGCCGCTAAATCGGTTGATTGCGCCGAACGGTCCGGCTACCACCCAATCAGAATACAAAACGCTCGGGCTGCGCCGCATTCTTCAGTGGCGCAATAACGGTTTCGAACAGGTCCACGCTGGCGACCGCGCCGGGCGCGGTCCAACGCATCAGGCGCCCGGTCATCACCGGGGCATCACCGACGATGGCAAAGAGCCGTCCGTTGGGCTTGAGTCGCTGCAACCAGGATGTTGGAAGTTCAGGGGTGGAACCGGTCAGTACGACGGCGTCGTATTCGCCATCGCCCCAGCCACGCGCGCCGTCGCCTATTTCCAGCTTGACATTGCCGACACCGGCCCGGGCAAGCCGGGCCCGCGCCTCGGCCGAAAAGTGCGCGTTGATTTCTACGCTGGTCACCTCGTTACACGATCGGGCCAGCAAGGCCGTGAAGTATCCACTGCCGGTTCCTATTTCGAGCACTGAATCTCCGCGCTCGAGGTCGAGTTCCTGCAGCACGCGCGCTTCAAGTTTCGGCGCCCACATGCGCTCACCGTCGCCCAGCGGGATTTCGAGATCGGCAAACGCCAAGGGCCGATACGCGGTCGGCACAAAGTCTTCGCGCTTGAGCGTGAACAACAAATCGAGGACGTCCTGGTTGAGCACTTCCCAGGTGCGGATCTGCTGCTCGATCATGTTGAAGCGGGCCTGCTCGAAATCCATCGTCGGTCGGAATTCTTGATTGTTGAATCGTCTGGCGTCGATGGCCAAGCGTTAGCGGAACGGACCGCAATTGGTCACAACTGACTCACGGTCACTTATTATCGATCGAATCGTATCGCACGTCAATCGCCGGCTAGCGGTGCGGGCGCGCCCGCGTGAGTGTCCTCCTGCACGGCGACTCTGCGCCGGGCTCGGCGCCATTCCGTGAGTCCGTCGAGATAGGTGTAAATCACCGGCACGACCACCAGCGTCAACAGCGTTGATGTAACGACGCCCCCAATGATCGCGCGTCCCATCGGCGCCTGCGTTTCGCCGCCTTCGCCCAGGCCCAGCGCCAACGGTGTCATGCCGCCGATCATGGCCGCAGTGGTCATCAGAATCGGACGCAGCCGCACCTGGCCCGCCTGCAGCAGCGAATCGTGGAGACTGGCTCCCCCACGGCGCGCGCGGTTGGCGAAGTCGACGAGCAATATGGCGTTCTTGGTGACCAGTCCCATCAACATCACAAAGCCGATCATCGAGAAAAGATTGAGCGTAGTGCCCGTTAGCAACAGCGCCAGGAAGACGCCTATCAGCGTAAGCGGCAGCGACGCCATGATCGCAACCGGCTGAGTGAAGCTGGCGAACTGCGAGGCGAGTATCAAGTAGATAAATATGACCGCAAGTCCCGCAGCGTAGAGCAAGGCAACGAACGATTCCTGCATGTCCTTCGCTTGTCCACCTACGTCGAAGCGATAGCCTGGTGGCAGCACCGTCGATTTGATGATCGCCTGCACGTCGGAGTTCACGTCACCGGAGGGACGTCCTTGTGCGTTGGCGTAAAGCGCGACTCTGCGCTGCAATTCCTGCCGCTTGATGATCTGCGGGCTCGTGGTCTCGACGATCTCGGCGACTTGCCGCAATGGCACCATCCGCGGCGCTCCATCCGCCCCGACGCGGTTGCTCGTCAGATAAAGATTGCCGAGGTCCGATGCGAGCTCGCGACGATCCTTGGGCAACTGCACATTGACTTCGTAGTTGTTTCCGTCCGGTCCAAGCCAATAGCTCACCGTATCGCCGGCAAGCAGCGGCCGCATCGTCGCGCCGACCTGTTGTACGGTTATACCAAGGTCGGACGCGGCGTCGTTGTTGAGCCGGATCGACAACGCCGGCGTGGCCGCTTTTTCCGACGTCTCGAGATCGGCGATTCCGGGGACTTTCGCCACCTTTTGCGCGAATTCATTGATCAGCGTCGTCAGCGTCTGCGGATCGGGACCGAGCAGATTGACCCACACCGGACGATCGAAACCAAAAGCCAGTTCGATGCCAGGAATAGGCAGCAAAGCCTTGCGGATCGCCTGCTCCAATTCCTTCTGCTTCTTGGACCTGTCCTTGCGGTCGGTAAGTTTGAGGTTGATACGAGCGTAGTTGCGGCCGTCCTCAGTGCCAATCGTGGTCATCGCCAGGACGACCTCAGGGAAAGTCTTCAGCGCTGCCTCTACCTGCTGCACCTTGGCGTCGGTGTAGTCCAGGCTCGATCCCACCGGCGTGTTCAAACGCAGAGAAATAAAACCCTGGTCGGCCTCGGGGACAAACTCGGTTCCCACCAGCGGCACGATCGCGAAGCTTGCGAAAAAAGACAGCACGGCAATGGCCAGCACGGCCTTGCGGTGAATGAGTCCCCATTCGAGAATCGCGCCGTAGCGCGAATGCAGCCACTCGATGCCGCGCTCCACTCGATCCATGAAGCGACCGAGCCACGGCAGGCGCTTGAACCTTGATCCCGGCGGGTCGTGCCAGACCGACGACAACATCGGGTCGAGCGTGAAGCTTACAAACAGTGAGACCAGTACCGCGACGGTTACGGTCAGGCCGAACTGGAAGAAAAAACGGCCGACGATGCCGCTCATGAACGCGATCGGCACGAATACCGCGACGATGGCGAACGTGGTGGCCATCACCGCCAGTCCTATTTCGTCGGTGCCCTCGCGCGCCGCAGCGACGTGGGTCTTGCCCAGGCCCAGGTGGCGCACGATGTTTTCGCGAACGACGATGGCATCATCGATCAGCAGTCCAATGCAAAGGGACAGCGCCATCAAGGTCAGGAAGTTGAGCGTGAAGCCGAAGGCATAGAGCGCGATGAAGGTCGCTATGACCGCGATCGGCAGAGTGAGGCCGGTGATGACCGTGCTACGCCAGCTATGCAGAAACAGGAAAACGATGAGCACCGTCAGCAACGCGCCTTCGAGAATGGTCTCCTTGACGCGATTGACGCTGCGCTCGACCTGCTCGGCCGTCGAATTGACAATGCGTATTTCCACGTCGGACGGTAACCGCGCTTTGAGCGCGGCGACCGCGGCGTTGATACCCCTGCCGGTATCGACGATGTTCGCGTCCTGATCTTTCTGCAGGTCGAGCGTGATCGAGGGCCGGCCATTGATGCGCGCAATGGAATCCGGTTCCTTCTCGCCATCGATCACTTCGGCGACCTGCGACAGGTACACCGGCGAGTTGTTTTGCTGGGCGACGATGATGCGGCCGAATTGCGCCGGGTCCTTGATCTTGCCCTCGACGCGCACGACGGAATCGCTCTGGCCCCGCGTGATGCGTCCGGCGGGCACGTCCTGATTGGCGGCGCGAATGGCGTTGCTTACCTGGTCGACGCCAATGCCGAGCGCAGTCAGCGCGTTCGGCCGGATCTGCACCAGGATTTGCCGCGTGATGCGGCCGTTGACGTTGATGCGTGCTACGCCGGGAACATTTTCCAGCCCCTTGATGATTGTCTGGTCAGTGAGCGAGGTGAGATCGCGCAAACTCATCGTCGGCGACAGGATCGCGAGCGATACTACGGGTTGGGTGTTCTCCTCATCGGCACGAATCACCAGCGGATCCTTGACGTCGCGCGGAAAGCTGGGCCGAACCTGGGCGATTTTGTCGCGCACGTCCTGCATCGCTTTGCCCATGTCGGTCGACATCCGAAACTCGGCGAATACCTCGCTACGGCCTTCGCGGGAGTTCGATCGGATCAGGCTGACACCGGAAACCGTATTGATCGCGTATTCGAGCGGCTTGGTCACATCGGTTTCGACGACTTCAGGCGACGCGCCCGGGTAGCTCGTGCTCGCCAATACGAACGGCAGCGTAACGTCAGGCATCTGTTCGACACGCAAGCGGTTGTAGGCGAACAGACCCAGGACGGCAATGCCGACCATAACCATCGTCGCGAACACGGGGTTGTCGATCGAAATGCGCGTGATGACCATGGGAGACTCGCTATAAGCGGGCTCGCGCCTGCGGCGCTTAGCTCGTGGCTTTGGTGGGCGTGGCGGGAGGCACCACCGGCACGGGTGTCGTGGCAGCCGGCTGCGGCGACGCCGGCGTCGGCTGGGCGGCACGCACGATCGCCGACGCACCTTCCTTCAAGTTGTCGAAACGCGCGGCGAGTATCGGCGTGCCGACGGGCAACGTCGTCTTGACCTCGACGCGTCCGGTCGTCTCGTCGCGACCTCCAACGGTGACGTTGCGCCGGATCAGCTTACCGTTGTCGATCGTCCACACATACGTCTGGCCAGCTTCGTTCCGAATGGCTACCGCCGGCAACGTCGGCACCGAAGCCGCGGCCGTGAGCCTGATGCGACCGGTCGCGAACATCCCACCTTTGAGTGCGGCATCCTGATTGGGAATCTGGACGAATACGATGATGGCGCGCGTCCCGGTCTCCGTCGTCGGATTGATGCGCTCCACCTGACCACTGAAGTGTCGGCTGGTAAAGCCGTCGATCGCCAACTCCACCGGCATGCCGATGACAATCTCCGGAATATCGTTGGCAGGGACCATTGCCTGCAGTTCCATGCGCGCAAGGTCGACGATGGTGAGCAGTGGTGCGTCGAATCCCACCTTCTCGCCGGGCTGGACGTGTCGCTTGGAGATTGTTCCTGAAAGCGGCGCAGTGACCACGGCATCACGAAGCGCATTTCGCGCAAGCTGGACCTGTGCCTCGTTGGACTTTAGCGAGCCCTGGTTGACCGAGAAATTGCTTTCCGCGCTGTCGTAAGCCGTCTGCGAAATGAAGTTCTGCTTGAGCAGCGCGAGATTCTGCGCCCGCGTCTTCTCGGCCAAGGCGAGCTGTGCGCGGCTGGATTCGAGCGCGCCGATCCGGTCGGTGAGCCGTGCTTCGAGATCCGCGGCGTCGAATCTCACGAGCACCTGGCCGACCTTTACCGAGTCGCCTTCGCGTACGGTTACCGCTCGTATTTCGCCAGATACCTTGGCTTTGACCGTGCTCTGGTTGACCGGCTGGAGCGTTCCCGACACCGGAAGCCAGCGCGCGAGCGCGCTAGGCGACACTATCGCCACGTCGGCGGACGTGAATTCGAGCGTCACCGGAGGGGGAACCGCCGCTTCCGCGGAGGCGCGCATATTGCGAACCGCGGCAAAGGCGATCAGGCCGCCGACGACCACCAATACCGTCAACGCGCCTATGAGTCGACGCCGCGTAAACCATGCAACCATAGCCGGCTGCTCTCCCTAGAGTGATTGCTGCTCAACTTCGCCTGGCGCGTGCCGAGCGCGGACGCTTATCGCTTAGATCCCGGCACTGCCGGTTCGTTTCGCCAAACGCTGTCTGCCGACTTTCCTCCCAGCGCCTCCGAGATCGAGCCCGCAAAACCCCTGGACCACGATGGCTGCGAAAGCGAAGCGCTGGCCGAATCGCAAAGCTTAGATGCATCGGGCGCCGACTTCGGATTTGACGACCGCGCCAAAGGTCCGGCGGCGCAAATCAACCGGCCGCGAGTGTAGGCGCTCCGGCGTCGACGAAACAACCGTCCGCCGACGAAACGCCGACTCGCGGGCCAAGGCGTCTTCATCTGCGATGAAACGCACGCCTCAATAACGTCAATTAAGACTTTTGGACCAAAGAGTTGTATTTGACAGTATAAGCCGTCGGGCGAATAATCCCGTGCTGCCAGTTTTTGTCGTTTTTTCCATTGAGGAGGCACCAAATGAATTTCAACCGCTCGCTCGGCATGACGATTGTCGCCGCGGCATTGCTGTCCGCCTACGGCTGCGGCAAGGAAGAGCCCAAGAAAGCCGAAGTCGCTGCGGCCCCAGCAGTCCCACAGACCGTGGTCAAGATCGGACACGTCGCTCCGACCACCGGCCCCCAGGCGCACCTGGGTAAAGACAACGAAAACGGCGCTCGCCTGGCCATCGACGACGCCAACGCCAAAGGCATCGTGATCGACGGGAAGAAGATCAAATTCGAGCTGGTTGCTGAAGACGATCAGGCTGACCCGAGGCAAGGCACGACAGTCGCGCAAAAACTGGTCGACGCCAAGGTTGCCGGAGTGGTCGGTCACCTCAATTCAGGGACGACGATTCCCGCGTCCAAGCTATACAGCGATGCCGGCATTCCGCAGATTTCGCCGTCGGCGACCAATCCCAAGTACACGCTGCAAGGCTTCAAGACAGCGTTCCGCGTCATGGCGAACGACGTGCAGCAAGGCGGAGTCATCGGCAAGGAAGCGGTAACCACGCTCGGCGCCAAGAAAATCGCCATCATCGACGACAAGACCGCCTATGGGTCGGGTCTGGCCGATGAAACGGAAAAGGCAGCCAAGGCCGCCGGCGCGACGATAGTGGCCCGCGAATACACCAACGACAAGGCGACCGACTTCAAGGCGATCCTGACCAAGATCAAGGCCAAGAACCCGGACATCGTCATGTACGGTGGCATGGACGCACAGGGTGGCCCGATGGTTAAGCAAATGAAGGAACTGGGGATGAAGGCAAAGTTCATCGCCGGCGATGGCGTTTGCTCGTCGGAATGGCCGAAGCTGGCGGGTGGCGCGGCCGAAGGCCAGTACTGCACGCAGGCAGGCGTTCCGCCGGACAATATGGCCAATGCCAAGGACTTCGTCACGCGTTTCACCGCGAAATACGGCCCGATCCAGGTTTATGCACCGTACTCTTACGACGCGACGATGACCTTGATCGCGGCAATGCAGAAGGCGAACTCGACCGACCCGGCGAAATACCTGCCTGAGCTGGCCAAGATTTCCTACGACGGCATCACCGCCAAGGTCGAATTCGACGAGCACGGCGACACCAAGAACGGCGCGATCACGCTATATACCGTCAAGGATGGTGCGCTGGTTCCGATGGCCATGAACGTCGGCGGAAAGACCGAGAAAGTCGCCGCCGCGCCCGCGGCGATGGCTGCGCCGGCTGCTGCACCCGCTGCTGCACCCGCTGCCGCACCTGCACCCGCAATGAAGGCCGCCGAGCCAGCGAAGAAGTAAACCGCGTCAACTGTCGCCTCGCGCGATGGGAAGGACAACGGCGCCCATGTGGCGCCGTTGTTTTTTGTAGCCGCGCTCCGCGCAATCGCCTCCTGCCGCATTCGCCGTCCGCATTTGCCATCCACTGCTTGGCACTGTCATGGGGCAGAACCGATCCCCTTCGCGCGATAGGGATTGCCGGCGCATGGAGCGCAGTGGAGAATCAGCCCTTCGTGGATATTTTCCTGCAGCAAATCATCAATGGCCTGACGCTGGGAAGCGTCTACGCGCTGGTCGCGCTCGGTTATACGATGGTCTACGGCATTATCGGCCTCATCAATTTCGCGCACGGCGAAGTGGTGATGATTGGCGCGATGGTTTCGCTGTCCGTCATCACCGGGCTATTGGGCGCGCACGCACCGTTGCCATCGGTAGTGATTATCCTGGTGGGTCTTTTGGTCGCCATCATCGTTTGCATGGTGATCGCTTACGGGATGGAGAAGATCGCTTATCGCCCGCTGCGCAGGGCGCCGCGGCTGGCGCCGCTGATCACGGCGATCGGCATGTCGATCATCCTGCAGAACCTCGCGTTGATGGTATGGGGGCGCAACTACCTGACGTTCCCCACGATAATCCAACCGACCCCGCACGACATTTTCGGCGCGTCGATGACCGATCTGCAGATGTTGATCGTGGGCCTCGCCGGGCTGCTGATGGCAGCGCTGGTGCTGGTCGTACAGCGCACGCGACTGGGCATGGCGATGCGCGCGACGGCACAAAATCCGGAAGTTGCCGGCCTGATGGGGATCGACATCAACGTCGTCATCTCGGCAGCGTTCGTCATTGGTGCGGCGCTCGCCGCAGTGGCCGGTCTGATGGTGATGACCTATTACGGCATCGCTCACTACTATATGGGTTTCCTGCTCGGCCTGAAGGCGTTCACCGCGGCAGTGCTGGGCGGCATCGGCAATCTGGCCGGAGCGATGCTGGGCGGCATCCTGCTGGGGATCATCGAAGCACTAGGCGCGGGGTACATCGGCGACGTATCGAATGTATGCGGATTACACTGGCTCAGCGACACCTTGGAGCAGCGATGCGCCGCCAACGACGGGCAAGTGAGCCTGTTCGGCAGCAACTATCAGGACGTGTTCGCTTTCTTCGTCCTGATCCTCGTGCTGATATTTCGTCCATCGGGCCTGCTCGGCGAGAAGGTCGCCGATCGCGCCTGATGCGTAGATGCGTTCCACTCGCCGCGAGTCTCTTCGATGAGGGCTGACCGCACCATCCCGCCCAGGGTCTGGGCCGGCATCGCGCTGGTTGCGATTGCGCTCGCCGCATTGCCCTTCGTCGCTGCGCTCGCCGGACAAGCGTGGGTGCGCATCCTGAACTTCGCAATGATCTACACGATGCTGGCGTTGGGGCTCAACATCGTCGTCGGATTTGCAGGCCTGCTCGATTTGGGCTACATCGCCTTCTATGCAGTCGGTGCATACGTATACGCACTGCTCGCGTCTCCGCATCTCGGCATTCATCTGCCGTTCTGGATCATCATACCGATCGGCGCTGCGATCGCCTGCCTGTTCGGCGTGCTGCTGGGCGCGCCAACGCTGAAACTCCGCGGCGATTATTTGGCCATTGTGACGCTGGGTTTCGGCGAGATCATCCGCATCTTCCTCAACAATCTAAACTCTCCGATCAACATTACCAATGGGCCGCAGGGGATCAATCTCATCGATCCGTTTCGCCTTGGGAGCTTTTCGTTTGCCCGCAGCGAATCGCTGCTCGGCATACCGTTCTCAGGTCCACAAAAATACTACTACGTGCTATTGCTGCTCACCATTGGCGTCATCATCGTCAACGTCCGCCTGCAGGATTCGCGCCTCGGGCGCGCGTGGGAGGCGATACGCGAGGACGAAGTCGCGGCCAAGGCGATGGGAATAAACACCCGCAACGTCAAGCTCCTCGCTTTCGCGATGGGCGCATCGTTCGGTGGCATCGCAGGCGCGATATTCTCGGCGACGCAACAGTTTGTCAGCCCGGAAAGTTTCGGCTTGTTCGAATCGATCATAGTGTTGTCGATGGTCGTCCTCGGCGGCATGGGCAATATTCCTGGCGTGATCCTCGGTGCATTGCTCCTTACCTTGCTGCCGGAGGTGCTGCGCTACACCATGGAGCCGCTGCAAATGGCGATCTTCGGCCGCATCTGGATCGAGGCCGAGACTGTGCGTTTGCTGGTGTTCGGGATCGCGTTGGTGGCGATCATGCTGTATCGCCCGGCCGGCCTCTGGCCCTCGGCGGTACGCAAGCGCGAGCTCGAAATCAATAAAGCCCGCGCCGCGTGAACGACTCCGTATTGCTCGCTGGAGAAGGGATCGGCAAGAGCTTTGGCGGCGTGCATGCCCTGACCGACGTCAGCTTCACCATCAACCGGCAGGAGATCTACGGCCTCATCGGTCCGAACGGCGCGGGCAAGACCTCATTGTTCAACGTCCTGACCGGCATCTATGCGCCAGACGGCGGCAATTTCACTTTCGATGGTGCGCCGCTCGACGGGCTCAAGCCGAACGAAGTCGCCAAACGTGGCATCGCCCGCACGTTTCAGAACATTCGGCTGTTCCAGAACTTGTCTGCCCTGGAAAACGTGATGATCGGTCGCCACGTCCGTACTCGCGCGGGCGTATTCGGCGCGATTCTTCGCGACCGCAGGACGCTCGCCGAAGAAGCCGCCATCGAAAAACGGTCGTACGAGTTGCTCGACTACGTCGGCGTCGCCAAGCGCGCCAACGATCTGGCAAAACACCTTGCCTACGGCGATCAGCGTCGGCTCGAGATCGCGCGAGCGCTGGCCACCGATCCAAAACTGCTCGCACTGGACGAGCCTGCCGCAGGAATGAATGCGACAGAAACGCAAGGGTTAAAGCTCCTGCTCGAGGACATACGCCGCGACGGCACAACCATACTCCTGATCGAACACGACATGAAGTTGGTGATGACCGTCTGCGATCGCGTACTCGTCCTCGACTACGGGAGGAAAATTGCCGAAGGGAGCGCCGCTGTCGTGCAGAACGACGCCAAGGTCATCGCCGCTTACCTCGGTGGCGAAATCGCATTGACGCCGACCGGCAACGCGATCCAATGAGCGCCGATGCGCTCCTCGAGTTGAAGCAACTGAGGGTGGCGTATGGCGGCATCCAAGCGGTCAAAGGCATCGACCTCGTCGTTCATCCTGGCGAATTGGTGTGCCTGATCGGCGCCAACGGCGCCGGCAAGACAACGACGCTGAAAGGCATCACCGGGCTGCAACCCGTGACATCAGGCACGGTTCACTACGATGGCGCGGACATCACCGGTGAAGCTCCGTTCCGCCTCGTGCGTCGCGGTCTGTCGATGGTCCCCGAAGGTCGTGGCGTATTCGGCGCGCTGAGCATCGAGGAAAATCTCGCCATGGGCGCCTACAGCCGCAACGATCGCCCGTCGATCAAGCTGGACGTCGAGCGCGTGTTCGCGCTGTTTCCCCGTTTGAAGGAGCGCCGCCGCCAAACCGCGGGCACGCTCTCAGGCGGCGAGCAGCAAATGCTCGCGATGGGCCGCGCAATCATGTCGCGGCCGAAACTGCTATTGCTCGATGAACCTTCGATGGGCCTCGCGCCGCTGATGGTGCAGAAAGTTTTCGAGACGGTGCTCACCATCGCCGGCGAGGGCGTCACCATCCTGCTGATCGAACAGAATGCGCGGCTGGCACTGGAAATGAGCCATCGCGGATACGTGATGGAAAGCGGGGAGATCATCCTGTCAGGCGAAGCGAAGCAACTGCTGTCGAACCCGAAGGTGCGCGAAGCGTACCTGGGCGAGGCGTTGAACGGTTGACGGGCCGAAAGGCCGTCACCGCAACGAGGTTAAGTCACGGAAGCTTTTGTCCCAGCTATCGCCGGTCCGGCGCGCGCGGTTCCGGTCGCGCAAGCGTTCAGGTGGTACGAGGAAGCCATGCGCCTGTTCAAGCGCGCACCCGTGGTCTGGTGCGGGCTCGGTCTTGCCACCCTCGCGAGCGATCTGGTGTTCTCGATGATCCCTGGAGTGGGCGAGGCTCTCGGCAAGGTCATTTCGCCCGTCATCGAATGCGGATTGCTGATCGGCGCCGCCGCGCTCGATCATGACGAGCCGTTGCGCCTGCGTCACATCGTCAGCGCGTTCAACGCGAAGCCCAGCGCGCTCGCGGCAATCGTCTCTTCATCGTTGTTGGTGTTTGCCGCGGAAGCCGTCACAGCGTATGTGCTCGGCGGCGTCAATCTGCTCGACCCCGGGCTGAATGAGGATTCGCTGCCGACGTCGGTGCAAGTCGCCCTATTCGTCGCCGGAGGGATGGCGACGCTGCCGGTCGCGTTCGTGCCATTCGCAGTGCTCTTTGAAGGCGCGTCGTTTCCCAGCGCGTACGCGCGAAGCTGGCGAGGATTCCTGCTAAATGTTGGCCCCCTGTTGCTGTTTGCTTCACTGGCAGCGGTTTTGATATTTCTGGGGCTGCTGAGCTTCGGCGTAGGCCTGGTCGCGGTCTTTCCACTGCTCTCGACCGCGAGTTACGCGGCGTGGAAAGACATCTACGCCGCCTCGCCGCGGGTCGCCTTGGTCTAACCGGTAGGAAGGATCTCGAAAGCGCTGAATTGACCGTCGACTGCGTCCACCGTGACGGCAGTGACGCGCGCAGCAGGTGGTCCTTCATGCGCCCATTTCACCAGCGCCTCGACTGCACGCGGCGCGCCGCTGACTATCGCTTCCACGGTCCCGTCGCGACGATTGCGTACCCAGCCGACGAGATTGAGCGAGCGCGCTTCGTCTGCCAACGAATAGCGAAATCCGACCCCCTGCACGCGGCCACTGACGACAAGGCGCCGCGTCATCGTCTCGTGCTTAAGCGTCACGACGGCGACTTTTGCCGCGCGCGCGCCAGCAGCAGCAAGCCCAGCATCGTCTTGACGTCGGTGATGTCGCCACGATCGAGCCACGTTAGTGCGGTATCGAGGCTGGCAGAAAACGTTTCGACGAATTCGCCCGCGTCGGGTTTCGCTTCTCCCTGCGTCAGCTCATCGGCGCAGTAGACGTCGATATGTTCGGTCGAGTAGGTGATCAGCGGGTGCATCGTCGTCATGAACGTCCAATGCCCCGCGGTATAGCCGGTTTCCTCCAACAGTTCTCTTTTTGCAGTCGCCAGTGGATCTTCGCCGCGATCGATCTTGCCGGCAGGGAACTCGATGAACACCCGCCGATGCGGATATCGGAACTGACGCTCGAACAGCAGTTTTCCGTCGGGAAGCCACGGCACGATCATTACCGCGCCCGGGTGCACAATATACTCTCGCGTCGCCTTGTGGCCGTCAGGCAGCAACACATTGTCGCGCTTGACGTGCAGCAGCGAGCCTACAAAAACGTCTTCGCTGTCGACTTGCCGTTCGACCAGATGCGCGTCGTCGGCTGGATCGTTTATCTCAGCCAATCGCGCTCGATCAGGAAGTCGGTGTAAAGGCGGCCTTCCGGGCTGCCCGGCTCGGGACGGTAGTCGTAGCGCCAGTTCACGACTGGGGGCAGCGACATCAGGATTGCTTCGGTGCGCCCGTTGGACTGCAGCCCGAAAAGCGTACCGCGATCGTAGACAAGGTTGAATTCGACGTAGCGTCCTCGACGGTACGCCTGGAACTCGCGTTCGCGCTCGCCGTAGGGCGTATCCTTCCGTCGCAGCAATATCGGCTCGTACGCACCGAGAAAACTGTCGCCAACGCTGCGAGTTAAGGCAAAGCAGCTTGCGAAATCGCGATCGTTCAGGTCATCGAAGAAGATGCCACCGATACCGCGCGGTTCAGCGCGGTGCTTGAGATAAAAATATTCGTCGCACCAGCGTTTGAAACGCGGGTGATAGTCGTCGCCAAACGCTGCCAGCGCGCTGCGACAGCTTCGATGGAAATGCACGGCGTCTTCATCGAAACCGTAGTAGGGAGTCAGATCCATCCCGCCGCCGAACCACCAGATCGGCTCGGTGCCTTGCTGACTTGCGACGAACAGGCGGATATTCATATGCACGGTGGGCGCATAGGGATTGCGCGGATGCAACACCAGCGACAAGCCCATTACTTCGAAGCCACGGCCGGCGAGTTGCGGTCGCGTCGCGCTTGCCGATGGCGGCAGACGCTCTCCCTTGACGTGCGAGAAATTGACTCCGCCGCGCTCGAGCACGCCACCACCCTCGAGGACGCGGCTGATGCCACCGCCCCCTTCCGCACGGTCCCAGGCGTCACGCCGGAACTGCCCGCCGTCGATTGCCTCCAGACGTTCGACGATGCGTGTCTGCAGCTGTCTAAAGTAGTCGCCTGCGTCAGCGATTTCCATGGGATCTGGTCGGATTCTGCAGTGGCTGCGCGTTGGGGGAAAGCGGAATACTAACGCCTCAGGCCTTGCGCGGTGTCATCGCGCGATGCCCGATATCGTTGCGGTATTGCATGCCGTCGAAGCGAATATCGGCCACGGCCTCGTACGCAAGGCGTTGCGCCTGTCGCACCGTATCGCCCATAGCTGTGACGCAAAGCACGCGACCTCCGCTGGTCACGACCTCGCTGTCGCGCTCTTCGGTCCCCGCGTGGAACACCATGCAATCGTCGCGCGTCTTGCCCAGCCCGTGAATCACGTCGCCGCGCCGCGGACTCTCCGGGTAACCCGCTGCAGCCAGCACCACGCCGAGCGACACGCGGCGATCCCAGTCGGCGTCGACCTGATCGAGCGTGCCGTTGATTGCGTGTTCGACCAGATCGACCAGGTCGGATTTTAGCCGCTGCATGATCGGCTGCGTCTCCGGATCGCCCAGGCGACAGTTGAACTCCAGTGTTTTCGGGCGGCCCGCCGCATCAACCATCACGCCCGCATACAGGAAGCCCGTATACGGAATCCCGTCCGCCGCCATGCCATTGACGGTCGGCAACACGATCTCGCGCATGATTCGCGCATGCACTGCCGGCGTTACGACCGGCGCTGGTGAATATGCTCCCATGCCGCCGGTGTTCGGGCCCTGGTCGCCGTCGCGCAGTCGCTTGTGATCCTGCGACGAGGCCAGCGCCAGAACGTGCCTGCCGTCGACCATGACGATGAAGCTCGCTTCCTCACCGGTGAGGAAATCTTCGACAACGACTCGCGCGCCATCGGCCCCATGCTGAATGGGGATGCGCCCTTCGACCAGCATCGCATCGATCGCGTCGTGCGCTTCCGCGAGCGTGGTCGCCACAACCACCCCTTTGCCCGCCGCTAGCCCGTCGGCCTTGACCACGATCGGCGCGCCGCGCGCGTCGATATAGGCGTGCGCCTCGTGAGCGTCGGTAAAACTGCGATATTCGGAAGTCGGAATTCGATGCCGTGTCATGAAGGACTTGGCAAAGTCCTTCGAGCTTTCGAGTTGCGCGGCTGCCCGCGTCGGCCCGAAGATCTTGAGCCCGGCCGCACGAAAGGCGTCGACAACGCCGGCGGCGAGGGGAGCTTCCGGGCCGACCACGGTGAACGCCACTTGTTCGCGCAGCGCGAATGCGACTAGCGCGGGAATCCCAGTCAAAGGGACGTTGGTCAGGTGGGGCTCGTGCGCCGTGCCGGCATTACCCGGCGCGACAAAGACCTTGCCCACCCGTTGCGATTGCGCAATCTTCCACGCGAGCGCGTGCTCGCGTCCGCCCGAGCCGATGACCAGCAGATTCATTGCGTCCCGGCGGGGAAAACGTCGCGAGCAGCCCCGAATCCATCAGTTGCCGAATCAGTTGCCAACTGAGGGCCCGCAGCGAGACTCCAAGACAGTACCGTCCCGTACGGCGAGGAGTGAGCCTCTCGTGTCCAACTGAGCACGACAAAGGAGTCGGGGCGCGCAGTAGTTTTCTAGTGGCGAAAATGGCGCACTCCCGTGAATACCATTGCGATTCCGCGCTCATCGGCGGCAGCGATCACTTCCGCGTCGCGCATACTGCCGCCGGGCTGTATCACTGCGATCGCGCCGTTATCGGCGACTACGTCCAAGCCATCGCGAAAAGGGAAGAATGCGTCCGAAGCCACGACCGATCCCGCAAGCGAAAGCCCCGCGTGCTGCGCCTTGATTGCAGCGATGCGGGTCGAATCCACGCGGCTCATCTGCCCTGCGCCGATGCCGAGCGTGGCGCCGGCAGCGCAGTAGACGATGGCGTTCGACTTGACGAATTTGGCGACGCGCCAGGCGAACAGCAGATCGTCGAGCTGCTGCGGCGTAGGCGCCTTTTTTGTCACGCACTTGATCTCGCCCGGCCCGACGTTATACAGATCGGGATCCTGAACCAGCATGCCACCGCCGACGCGTTTCATTTCCCACGCCGTCGTGCCGTCGGCGCCCGGACCCGCAATCTTCACTTGAAGCACGCGCACATTGCTTTTCTTCGCCATGCGTTCCATCGCATCTGCGGTATAGGCAGGGGCGATCAGGACTTCCAGGAACTGTGCAGCGACCGCATCGACAGTTGCCGCGTCGACCTCGCGATTGAAAGCGATGATGCCGCCGAACGCCGACGTGGGATCGGTGGCCAGTGCCTTTCGGTAGGCGTCGAGCGGGGCCGCCGCGATGGCAACACCGCAAGGGTTGGCGTGCTTGACGATGACGCACGCCGGCTTGGCGAACGTCTTCACGCATTCCCAGGCCGCGTCGCTGTCGGCGATGTTGTTGTACGAGAGTTCCTTGCCTTGAAGTTGCCGATAGGAGGCAATGGAACCTGCGGCAGGTGTTTCGTCGCGATAGAACGCCGCGCGCTGATGCGGATTTTCGCCATAGCGCAGGTCCTCGACTTTGGTGCCCTGCCAATTGATGCGATCGGGAAATGGCTGCGGCGCACCGCTTGCGTCCCTTGCCGTCAGATAGTTGCTGATCGCGCCGTCGTAGGCGGCGGTGTGCGAGAACGCCTTCTGTGCCAGACGAAAGCGGGTTTGCGCGCCCAGGGCGGTGCCATTCGAACGCAGTTCGTCGAGCAGCGCCGCATAGTCAGCCGGGTCGACGACGACGCCGACGTGCGCATAGTTCTTGGCGGCAGCGCGTACCATCGCCGGTCCGCCGATGTCGATGTTCTCGATTGCATCGTCGAATCTCGTGCCTGGCTTGGCAACGGTCGCCTGAAAAGGGTACAGATTGACGACCACCAAGTCGATGGTCGGGATATTGTGCGCCTCCAGCGCAGCGGCGTGCTCGGAGACGTCGCGTCGGGCGAGTATGCCGCCGTGCACTTTCGGATGCAGCGTCTTGACGCGGCCGTCGAGCATCTCGGGAAACCCCGTATACGCGCCGATTTCGGTCACCTTCACTCCGGCGTCGGCCAGGGCCTTTGCGGTTCCACCGGTCGAAAGGATATTTATGTTTAGCGCCGCGAGCCCGCGGGCAAACTCGACCAGGCCGGTCTTGTCGGAAACGGAGAGTAGGGCCTGCGTCACGCGTGCGGTGCTCGGTGCGCCGATTGGCAGGTTCATTCGTCGATGCGCGGTCTTCGCGCTGGCTTCGGCGTTGGCCTAGACGTTGCGTTGAGCGTTGGCTTGAGCGTTGCCATGAACATCGGGCCGACGTGGTTCCAGGCTGGATTTATACAAACGGGAGACCGGCGTCCGAAAACGATGTCCGACCGCGCAACCGCCTGGAGGAGTTTACCGGATCTTGTACTTTGCGAGCTTGGAACGCAGCGTATTTCGATTCATTCCCAGCATGTCCGCAGCTTGCGTCTGGTTGCCGCCGGCGCGCGTCATGATCGAGGCGAGCAACGAGCGCTCGACGTTCGTGATGACCATATCGTAAACGCTGTGCGGCGGCTCGCCATCGAGTTTACGGAAGTATTCGTCAAGCGACTTCTCGACGCTGCGGCAAATTTCGTTGCCGCCGTTCATGCGGACGGTTCTTTTCACGCTGCAAGGGCCTCCTCTGCCCACGAATTCGCAGCCGGCGCCTGCCCCACGTACATCAGGTGGTCGCCTTGTGCAGCGAGTTGATCGAAGTACCGCGCGACAGCAGCGAGTTGCTCGGCGGAGTTGTCCAGACGGTTGATCTCGAAGCGGAAGGCATCACCTCCCACCAGGCCACGCGTGTACCAGCCAAGGTGCTTGCGGGCGATCCGCGTCCCGTCGCGCTCGCCGTAGAAAGCGTAGTGATCGGCAAGATGCTCAACGATGACTTCGCGAATCTCAGTCACCGCCGGGGGCGCCATCAACTCTCCGCACTCGAGGAAATGCGATATCTCGCGAAATATCCAGGGCCTCCCTTGCGCTGCCCGACCGATCATCACCGCGTCCACCCCGGTCCGCGCAAATACGTCGCGGGCCTTTTCAGGCGAATCGATGTCGCCGTTGGCGATCACAGGAATACCCACCGCCCGTTTGACGGCGCGTATGGTTTCGTACTCGACGGGCCCGACGAAAGCGCATTCGCGTGTGCGTCCATGCACCGACAGCGCCGCAATGCCTGCGCTTTCCGCGATGCGCGCAATGGCAACCGCGTTTCGGTTTGCACGGTTCCAGCCGGTGCGAATCTTGAGCGTCACCGGGACTGATACGGCGGCCACGACCGCCTCGACAATAGCGGTGACCAGCGGTTCGTTCTGCAGCAAAGCCGAGCCCGCAGCAACATTGCAGACCTTCTTGGCGGGACAGCCCATGTTGATGTCGATGATCTGAGCACCGCGGTCTACATTATGGCGCGCGGCATCGGCCATCATTGCCGGATCGGCCCCGGCGATCTGCACCGCAACGGGCGCCACCTCACCGCGGTGGTCGGTCCGGCGCAGCGACTTTTCCGTGTGCCAGAGCTTCGGATTGGACGCGACCATTTCCGACACCGCGAGTCCGGCACCCAGGCGCTTGCACAACTGGCGAAAAGGCCGGTCGGTCACACCCGCCATGGGCGCAACAACGAGCGGCGTTTCTATCTGATAGGGACCGATACGCACTCTATACGCACTCTGCTCTTGTGTTGCTGCTTAGTTGCCGGATTGACCGCTGGTGATTCGGGCGAAACGACCGCGAGGGGAACGAATTATACCGAGTTTGCGGCGCGATAGTCTTGCGCAGATCGCGCCATCACAACATTAGCGAGTGAATTTATTTTTCGGAAGACTCGTGCGTGCGGGAATTAATCTTGCTTAGTTTCGCAAGTCTGCTATTTTGGAGCATGAGTGTCGGGCGCACGCATCTTGCATTGCGCGGTTGATGCATCACTCAAGTGGTCCGACTTTCGAATCAACGCACTCCGTGCATCATCGCGTGAGCGAAGACGCGTTTCAGCGCGGGCGAACTGTCGAGCATAGTGAGCGCCAACCCGCGCGGCAAACGCAGCGGCGCTGCATCGTTGCCAAAAATACCCAGCAGGCCGTGCGTAAATCCGATACCGGTCCATCGATCACTCGTTCGGCGGCGAGCGTAGCGGCGCAATGCGTCGTTCGCTCCAATTTGATCCGGAGCCGTATCCAGCAGCGTTTGCGCCAGCTCGTAGGCATCGCGCACACCAAGGTTAAAACCCTGTCCCGCAACGGGATGCAGAGCTTGCGCTGCGTTGCCGAGAAGCACGACGCGAGAATCTGTGACGCGTTGGGCAAATTCGAGGGCGAGCGGAAACGAGCGGCGACCCGCAACGCGTCGACGGCGCCGCACCGCGAGCCAACGCGCGCGCCGAAGCGCTGTGCCAACGCTTCGATGAATGCAGAGTCCGACAAAGCAAGCAATTCGGTGCCGTGCTCGGGAGTTGTGGTCCACACCAATCCGTAATGATCACCTTCCGGCAGTAGCGCCATTGGTCCTTCCGGCGTGAATCGTTCGTAGGCGACTCCGCGGTGCGGGTGGCTGTGTCCAGAGTTTCGCCGTTAAGGCGACCTGGCCGTAGTCGTGGCGTTTGCGGACGATGCCCGGCACGATATCGCCGCTGCCGTCGGCGACCGCTGCCAGCTGACACAGCCATTCGCTTCCGGTCCCGGCACCATCAACGCTAATGCGCGCGCAGGCGGACGTCGCATCGATCCTGCGCGCGGTCACACCGTGCTCGATGTGCGTGCCTGCGCGCTGCAGCGCAGCGTCCAGGGCGCCTTGCAGGGCACGATAACTTACGACATACCCCAGCGCTGGAACACCTTGCTCATCCGCCTCCAGTGTTGCCGCACCGAAGCTCCCGCGCTGAGAAATGTCGATCGTGGTGATGGGGGTGACCGCGCCCGCCACGCCGACGACTTCGCTCCAGACATTCAGGCGTTCGAATATCAGGCGCGCCCCGTGCGATAGCGCCAGCGAGCGATCGCTGCGGCCGGCGGTTCCGCGTGGTCGCGCATCGAGTGCAACGACATCCAGACCGCTGGTTGAAAGGGCGAGGGCGAGCGTTGCCCCAACAGGCCCCGCTCCGACGACGATCACATCGTGCACGATGGCGCCCGAATCGGTTCGACGATCTCTGGATTGCATTTACCGATCCACGCGTCGATCGACGACGGACCTACTTGCGCATTACCGCTTCGATGTCGGCGACGGTCTTGGGCGCGGCAGCCGTGAGGTTTTCGTTGCCGCTCGCGGTCACCAGCACGTCGTCCTCGATGCGCACGCCGATGTCCCAGAATTGTTCGGGGACCTTGTCCCCTGCCCGGATATAGCAGCCGGGTTCGACCGTGAGCAGCATCCCGGGTTCGAGCGCGCGCGACTCGCCGTTGATGCGGTAGAGCCCAACATCGTGCACGTCGAGTCCGAGCCAGTGCCCGGCACGATGCATATAGAACTGCTTGTAGTCGCCCGATTCCAGGACGGCATCGAGCGAGCCTGAGCAAAGCTTGAGATCGATCATCCCCTGCGCGAGGACGCGCTCCGCCACGGCGTGATATTCGTGAAAGGTTTGTCCCGGCTTGACCGCGTCGATACATGCCAATTGCGCCGCCAGCACCAGCTCATAAATCGCCTTCTGCGGTCCGGTGAACTTGCCGTCCACGGGAAAAGTGCGGGTGATGTCCGACGCGTAGCCTTGATATTCACAGCCAGCATCGATCAGCAACAGGTCGCCGGACTGCATCTGGCGATCGTTATCCCGATAGTGCAGCACGCAGGCGTTGGGTCCCGACGCGACAATCGACGGATAGGCAACCGCCTGCGCACCCGAGCGCAGGAACTCATGCAGGAGTTCGGCTTCGACCTGATACTCGTACCAGTCGGGCCGCGTGTGCTCCATCGCACGCCGGTGCGCCCCGCTGGATATGTCGGCGGCGCGACGAATCAATTTCAACTCGTCGGCGTCCTTGGTCAGGCGCATCGCCGAAAGCGCCGCGCGCACGTCGACCACGGTTTCGGGCGCCGCGATGCCGGTGCGCACGCGAGTGCGCACTTCGTTGAGGGTGGAGGTGATCAGATCGTCCCAGGCGGGATACAGGCCGATCGGCGTGTACAGCGCCGGACGATCGCAGGTCCAGTCAGCGAGCTTCGCTCCCAGCTCGCCAATCGAATAGGTCTCGTCGAAAGCAAAAATTTCACGCGCCGCGTCGGGGCCGTAGCGGAAGCCATCCCAGATTTCCCGCTCGGCATTCTTGTCCCGGCAGAAAAGTATTTGCTTGGAGTCGCCCTCGGCCGCTCCCGCAAGCAGGATGACGACTGCTTCGGCTTCCGGAAAACCCGACACGTAATAGAAGTGGCTGTCCGGCCGATAAGGATAATGCGTGTCGGCATTGCGGATCGCTTCGGGCGCGGTGGGAATCGCCGCAATTCCCCCGCCGGTCTGGTGGCGCATGTCTGCGATCAGGCGCTCGCGTCTCGCGCGATGATGTCGATGGTTGTTGTTCATTGGGTCAGTGAAGAGGTTTCAGGGCAGGCAAGGCGACATTATAGGCGTTGCCGGTGGACGCCGGCGCGGGTGCCGCCGCGCTTGCGGTAACATGCGACGCGTGACGCACTCCTCCCGTGATGTCGGCGAGCAGGCGCAGTCTCGCCGAGACGATACGCTGGACGCCCGCAAGCGCGCACTGCGTGAGCGTGTGCTCGGCGCGCGCGATGCGTTGTCGCCGCAGTACCGTAGCGAAGCGAGCCGCGCAATCGCGTCGGCGTTGACCACGCAGACGGCTTTCG
The DNA here is from genome assembly GCA_963749795.1 of uncultured beta proteobacterium. Classification (GTDB taxonomy): domain Bacteria; phylum Pseudomonadota; class Gammaproteobacteria; order Burkholderiales; family Casimicrobiaceae; genus PALSA-1003. The sequence goes on along the minus strand of CAVVOR010000009.1, from coordinate 123,288 downwards.
CCGCGGCCGAGACGGCGCTCGTTACGCTTCCGTTCGGCAGCGAATGGGACACGCGCGAGTTGCTGGTGGCCGCGCGAGCGAAGCGGATGATCGTCGCCGCACCTCGCGTCAATCGAAAGCACGCGGATGCTCGAGATCTATTGCGTCGACGACGAAGAACGTGATCTCGAGGTCGGCTATCGCGGCATCCCTGAACCCCGTGCGGGCTGTGCGCCGGTTCCATTCGACGCCATCGACTGGGTACTCGTGCCAGGCGTCGCGTTCGACGCGCACGGCCATCGCATCGGCTACGGCGGCGGTTACTTCGATCGCTTGCTGCCTTTGCTTCGCCCCGACACTGCGCGAGTCGCGGGCGCATTCGACGTACAAATCGTCGATGACATCCCCGTTGCGCCACATGATCAGAGCCTGCACGCCATCATTACTGAGACGCGAACCTTGCACGTGCGGGACTAGTGGATGTCGCCCGAACCTGATCGTTCCTGCGAAGCACCTGCGCAGCAGACGGAATGGCTCGGCTCATTTGGAAACCATTTCCACGATGTGGTATAGTCGAATTCGGCACGCGAAGCGTGGCCGCCGGCTGATTTTGCGCCCGCCCCTCGCCCCGCAGCCCGGCGGCAGGGCATTGCAGCGCTCGATGCGGCCCAGGGCGGCCACGCATACAATCGACTTCCCGGCGGCCTTCATTCCGGCACCGCATGCCGAAAAGCGTCAGAGGAATCTGTGAGGAGCGTCCGATGGACATGAAACCCGATCCGGATCCGCAAGAGACACAGGAATGGCTGGACGCCATCGACGGTGTCCTTGAGCACGGGGGTCCCGACCGCGCCTACTACCTTATTGAACAGCTGATCGACAAGTCGCGGCGCTCCGGGGCGCATGTGCCATTCTCGGCCAACACGGCCTATATCAATACGATTCCGGTCGAAAAACAGGTACGCATCCCAGGCGATCAGGCGATCGAACACCGGATCCGCTCATATGTGCGCTGGAACGCGATGGCCATGGTCGTTCGCGCAAACAAGCACACCAATGTCGGTGGACATATCGCGAGCTTCGCTTCGGCCGCGACGCTATACGACGTTGGCTTCAATCACTTCTGGCATGCGCCGTCAGCCGATCACGGCGGCGATCTCGTTTACTTCCAGGGCCACTCGGCAACCGGCGTGTACGCGCGTGCTTTCATGCTCGGACGATTCACGGTCGAGCAAATGGACAACTTCCGCCAGGAGGTCGACGGCAAGGGTGTGTCGTCGTATCCGCATCCCTGGTTGATGCCCGACGTCTGGCAGTTTCCGACTGTATCGATGGGACTCGGGCCGTTGATGGCAATTTACCAGGCGCGGTTCATGAAGTACCTGCAGGACCGAGGGTTTGCCCAGACCGAAGGTCGCAAGGTTTGGTGCTTCTGCGGTGACGGCGAGATGGACGAGCCCGAATCGATGGGCGCCATCGGGATGGCGGCGCGCGAGTTGCTCGACAATCTGATCTTTGTGATCAACTGCAACCTGCAGCGCCTCGACGGGCCGGTTCGAGGTAACGGCAAGATTATCCAGGAACTCGAAGCAGAATTTCGAGGCGCCGGATGGAATGTCATCAAGGTCGTCTGGGGCACTCACTGGGACACGCTTCTTGCGCGCGACAAGCAGGGAATCCTGATGCGCCGGATGATGGAATGCGTCGACGGCGAATATCAGACGTTCAAGTCGAAGGATGGCGCATACGTGCGTGAATATTTCTTCAACACGCCGGAACTGAAGGCGCTGGTTGCCGACTGGTCGGATGAGGACATATGGAACCTGAATCGCGGCGGCCACGATCCGCATAAGGTTTACGCCGCCTTCGACGCCGCGGTCAAGCACAAGGGACAACCAACGCTGATCCTGGCCAAGACCATCAAAGGTTATGGCATGGGTGAATCTGGCGAAGCGCAGAACATCACCCACCAGCAGAAGAAGATGTCGATCGAGTCGATCCGTCGTTTTCGCGATCGCTTCCAGATCCCGATCCCGGACGACAAGCTCGAGGAAGTGCCTCTGGTCAATTTCGAGCCAGGTTCTCCCGAAGCCGAGTACATGAAGGCCCGGCGAAACGAATTGGGCGGCTACCTGCCCACGCGCCGACGCAAAGCGGAATCGCTCAAGGTTCCCGAACTGTCGGCGCTCGAGCGCTTTCTGAAGAGCACCGACGATCGCGAGATCTCGACGACGATGGCGTTCGTGCAGATCCTGCAGACGCTGCTCCGCGACAAGAATATCGGCAGACGCATCGTCCCCATCGTTCCGGACGAATCGCGCACCTTCGGCATGGAAGGCATGTTTCGCCAACTCGGTATCTGGAACCAGCAGGGCCAGCTCTATACGCCGCAGGATGCCGACCAGTTGATGTTCTACAAGGAAATCAAGGACGGGCAGATCCTGCAGGAAGGCATCAACGAGCCCGGCGCAATGTGCGACTGGATCGCGGCAGCGACCAGCTATTCGACGCACGGCGTGCCGATGATTCCCTTCTACATTTTCTATTCGATGTTCGGCTTCCAGCGCGTCGGCGATCTCGCCTGGGCAGCGGGCGACATGCGTTCGCGCGGCTTCCTGCTCGGCGGCACGGCCGGCCGCACGACCCTCAACGGCGAAGGACTGCAGCACGAGGATGGTCACTCGCATGTGTACGCATCGACGATCCCGAACTGCGTTTCCTATGACCCGACATTCGGCTACGAGCTCGCCGTCATCATCCAGGACGGCATGCGCCGCATGTATGCCGAACAGGAAGACGTCTATTACTACCTTACGGTGATGAACGAGAATTACGCGCAACCGGCGATGCCCGCGGGTGCGGAAGCGAACATCATCAAAGGGATGTATCTGTTCAAGGCAGCGGAAAGCAAGAGCGCAAAGGCACCGCGAGTCCAGTTGCTCGGATCGGGCGTGATCCTTCGCGAGGCGATTGCCGCCGCGGAACTCCTGAGTAAAGACTGGGACGTATCCGCCAGCCTGTGGAGCTGCCCTTCGTTCACCGAGCTCGCGCGCGATGGGTATGCCGTTTCGCGCTGGAACATGCTCAATCCGACCGCCAAACAAAAGGTGTCGCACGTCGCTGTCTGCCTGAAAAAAGAAGACGGACCCGTAATCGCTGCGACCGACTACATACGTGCGTTCGCCGAACAGATCCGCGAGTTCGTCCCCGCACGTTATACGGTTCTGGGGACCGATGGCTTTGGACGGTCAGACACGCGCGAGAAATTGCGCGGTTTCTTCGAAGTCGACCGCCGATACATCGTCGTCGCAGCGCTCAAGGCACTGGCCGACGAAGGCACGCTCCCGGCGAGCAAAGTGGCCGAAGCGATCAAGAAGTATGGCATCGACGCTGCCAAGCCGGCGCCATGGACGGTATGACGAACAGACGGTTTTAAACGCGGATTCCGCAGCCGCGATTGTGGTAAACCACGTGGTCACGGCGTGGTAACAGCACCAATCTTTCGATAAGCCTCGAGGTCGGTATGAGCACAATCGAAGTCAAGGTCCCCGACATCGGCGATTTCAAGGACGTGCCGGTAATCGAAGTTCTGGTCAAAGCCGGCGACACGGTGAAGGCCGAGGACTCGCTGGTGACGCTGGAGTCGGACAAGGCGACGATGGACGTCCCTGCGCCCGCTGCGGGCGTGGTCAAGGAACTCAAGGTCAAGCTGGGCGACAAGCTGAGCGAAGGCAACGTTATCCTGACGCTCGAAACGGCAGGCTCGGCGCCGGCTGCGAGTAAAGCTTCTGCCGACGCCGACGCATCTACTCCCGCCGCTCCCGCTGTTGCCACCGCCGCAGCGCCAGCAGCGGCTCCGCCTCCCGTAGCGCCCAAGGCCCAAGCGCCGGCAGCCGCGCCGCAGACATCGGCGGCCGCCCCCTCCGCCGCCCCCGCCGTAGCGATCGACGGCACTGCATTCAAGCAGGCGCACGCGTCGCCTTCGGTGCGCGCGTTTGCACGCGAACTCGGCGTCGATCTGACGCGCGTCAAAGGCAGTGGCCCGAACGAGCGAATTCTGCAAGAAGACGTCCAGAACCACGTCAAGCAGGTGATGAGCGGCGCGACCGGCGGCACGACCAGCGCGAGTGCGGGTGGTGGTTTGGCGCTTGGCCTGCTGCCCTGGCCGCAAGTGGACTTCGCGAAGTTCGGGCCGATCGAAGTCAAGCCCTTGTCGCGGATCAAGAAGATTTCCGGCGCCAACCTGCATCGCAACTGGGTGATGATTCCGCACGTTACCAATCATGACGACGCCGACATCACCGAACTCGAAGCGTTTCGCGTTCAGTTGAACAAGGAGAACGAAAAGTCCGGCATCAAAGTCACGATGCTCGCGTTCCTGATCAAAGCCTGTGTGGTGGCGCTGAAAAAATTCCCCGACTTCAACGCCTCGCTCGATGGTGACTCGCTGGTGTTCAAGCAGTATTACAACGTGGGCTTTGCCGCAGATACGCCGAATGGACTCGTGGTCCCGGTGATCAAGAACGCTGACCAGAAAGGCATATTGGCGCTGGCCAAGGAAATGGGCGAGCTTTCGGCGAAGGCGCGCGAGGGCAAGCTGGGTCCTACCGACATGCAGGGTGGATGCTTTTCTATTTCCAGCCTCGGCGGCATCGGCGGCACCTATTTCTCACCCATTATCAATGCGCCGGAAGTGGCCATTCTGGGCGTCTGCCGTTCGAGCACGCGACCGGTATGGGACGGCAAGCAATTCATCCCACGCCTGATCCTGCCGCTCTCGCTTTCGTATGACCACCGTGTCATCGACGGCGCGACGGCGGCGCGCTTCAATACCTTTCTCGCCACTTTGCTGGCGGACATGCGACGGTCGATGTTATGAGCCGGCTAGCGGCTGCCGCGCTCGTCGCCGTGTTGGCAACGACTGTGATCGCCGCCTTTCCGTCAGCATGCCTCGCCACCGAGGAAGTGGTGACGATCCCCACGCGCGATGGTGTGACCGTGTCGTACCTGCTGGTGCAGGATGCGAGCGCGAATGCGAAACCGACCGTGGTCGTCGTGTCATTCGTCGGAAGTGGCGGAGCGATAGGCTTAAAGCGGCGAGCGGAAAGCGGCAGTGTCAAATTCGGACCTGGCGCAAATTTCCTGATCCGTGTCCGCGCGCAATTCGCCGATGGAGAGCTCGTCGACGCTATCGTCGATTCGCCGTCGGATGCACCTCCCGATGGAATGAGCGATACGTTCCGCTTGGGCAGCAATCATGCGACCGATATCCGTTTAGTGCTGCGCGACTTGAAGACGCGCTTCCCGAACGCCAAAATATTCCTGGTTGGCACCAGTCGCGGCACCGTTTCCGCGGCCGCACTTGGCGTCAGCCTCGCCGACATGATTCAGGGCGTAGTGCTGAGCTCGACCGTCAGTTACCCCGACCGCATGGGCCCGGGCCTCTCGAGTTTCGATTTCTCGACGATCAAAGTTCCGGTACTGCTGGTTCATCATCGCGACGATCGCTGCCGTCCCAGCCCTTACACGGGTGTCGAACGACTGGCAAAGCAATTTCCGCTGGTCAGCGTCAGCGGTGGCGATCCGCCGCAAACCGACTCTTGCGAGCCCTTGTCGCCCCATGGATACTTTGGTCGGGAAATTCCGACGGCGCAGGCGATCAAGGATTGGATGTTGGGCCGGCCTTTCGCGCGGGACGTCAATTGAATTCGCTTGAATTCACTTCCGTTGAGTCCGCCTCAGTTGAGTTCGCCTCAGTTGAGTCCACTGATTCCGGCCCCATGTTTTCTGCCGCGAAGCCGCGGGTTCGCATAATCTGGTCGCTGCGGCGATCGCCTTTGCCGCACACATCATTGTTCTCCTGAGGCCGCGATGAGCGCACTCGAAGTCAAGGTTCCAGATATCGGCGACTTTACCGACGTGCCGGTGATCGAAATCCTGGTCAAGCCGGGCGATACGGTGAAAGTCGAGGATTCGCTGGTGACGCTGGAATCTGACAAGGCAACGCTGGATGTGCCTTCGCCCGCCGCGGGCGTGATCAAGGACATTCACGTCAAGCTCGGGAGCAAGGTGAGCCAAGGGACGCTGATCCTGACGCTCGAGACGACGGCGGCGACCGCAGCTGCTCCCTCGGCGAGCGCGGCACCGGCCGCCTCGGCCTCCAAGGCACCGCCGCCCAGTGCAGATGCAGCCACAGTAGCGCCCTCCGCGCCGACGTCAGCCGCCCCGAAGCCGGCAGCCGCGTCGACGTACGCCGGCGCAGTCGACATCGAATGCGACATGGTCGTACTCGGGGCGGGGCCCGGCGGATACAGCGCCGCTTTTCGCGCCGCCGATCTCGGCATGAAGACCGTGCTGGTCGAGCGTTATCCGATCCTCGGCGGCGTCTGCCTCAACGTGGGATGCATACCGTCGAAAGCGCTGCTGCACGCGGCCAAAGTGGTCGACGAAGCCGAAGAAATGAGCCATTTCGGCATCACCTTCGGCAAGCCAGCCATCGATATCGACAAGCTGCGGACGTGGAAGGAATCGGTGATCAAGAGGCTTACCGGTGGCCTTGCAGGACTCGCCAAGCAGCGCAAAGTCACCGTGCTTACCGGCGTCGGGGCATTCGTGGATGCAAACCATATCGAGGTCGCTGCAAGCGACGGCAAGAAGCAGGTCGTCCGCTTCGCGAAATGCATCGTTGCGACAGGGTCGCAGGCCGTCAAGCTGCCTTTCATTCCCGAAGATCCGCGAGTCATCGACTCGACCGGCGCGCTCGAACTCGGTGGCGTCCCGGGGCGCATGCTGGTGATCGGCGGCGGCATTATCGGCATGGAGATGGCGCAGGTGTACTCGGCGATCGGTACCAAGATCAGTATCGTGGAAATGCTGAATCAGCTGATGCCTGGCGCTGACCCCGATCTGGTTCGGCCTTTCGCGCGACGCATGGACAAGCGTTACGAAAAAGTCATGCTGAAAACGCGAGTTACCAAAGTCGAGGCGCAGAAAAACGGCCTCAAAGTTTCGTTCGAAGGTGAACAGGCTCCCGCCGAGCCGCAAGTTTACGATCGCGTGCTGGTGGCGGTCGGCCGCTCGCCGAACGGCAAGAAGCTCGGCGCGGACAAAGCTGGCGTCAAAGTTGACGAGCGCGGGTTCATTCCAGTCGACGAACAAATGCGAACCAATGTGTCGAACATTTTCGCAATCGGCGATGTCGTCGGTCAGCCGATGCTGGCGCACAAAGCGGTCCACGAAGGCCACGTCGCGGCCGAAGCAGCCGCCGGCGAAAAGTCCTACTTCGACGCGCGCGTCATTCCATCCGTCGCCTACACCGACCCGGAAGTCGCGTGGGTGGGCAAGACCGAGGAGCAGTGCAAGGCCGAAGGCGTCAAGTACGGCAAGGCCTCGTTCCCGTGGGCAGCGAGTGGCCGCTCGCTGTCGCTCGGCCGCGACGAAGGCATGACCAAGCTTCTGTTCGACGACAAGACCCACCGCATCATCGGCGGCGGCATCGTCGGCTCCAACGCAGGGGACCTGATCGCGGAAGTCGCGCTGGCGATTGAAATGGGCGCCAATGCAGTCGATATTGCCAAGACGATCCATCCGCACCCAACGTTGTCGGAGACGATAGGAATGTCTGCCGAGGCGTTCGAAGGAACTATCACCGACCTTTACGTGCCGAAGAAAAAATAGCAGCAGGAGTCATACGATGTCACACCGGTTCGGCATGGTTTCGCACAAGATCGAAGCAAGCAAGATGGCGCAGGATCAACTCAAGCAGGAAGTTGCCCGCGCCGCGATCGCACACGTCGTCGACGACGCCTATATTGGCGTGGGCACCGGCTCGACCGCGAATTTCTTCATCGACGAGCTTGCCTCGATCAAGCAGCGCATCAAAGGCGCCGTCGCGAGTTCGGCGAAGACCGCCCAACGACTCAAAGACCACGGCATTCCGGTAGTCGAGCTTTCGGACGTCGACTACCTGCCTGTTTACATCGATGGCGCCGACGAGGTAACCGCACACGGAGCAATGATCAAAGGGGGCGGGGGCGCCCTGACACGAGAAAAGATCGTCGCTGCGGTCGCCAAACGTTACGTTTGCATCGTCGACGAATCCAAACTGGTCGATGTCCTGGGAAAATATCCTCTCCCGGTCGAGGTGATTCCGATGGCGCGAAGCCACGTCGCCCAGCAACTGGTACGCCTCGGAGGGCAGCCGGCGTTGAGGTCGGGGTTCACCACGGACAACGGCAACATCATCCTCGATGTCGACGGCCTAACGATGCTCAACCCGACGGAACTGGAAGCCCGTATCAACAATATCGTTGGCGTTGTCACCAACGGCTTGTTCGCTGATCGCGGAGCCGATGTCATCCTGGTGGGAACCGCGCAGGGCGTGCGAGCGCTGGACGCGCACAAGTTCTGACCGTCGTCCCAGACGCCCGTGCGCTGCGCGGCGTGATCGCGCTACAATGCCCGCATGAGCAATTTGCACGTCCCGAACCTCGATTTGCGCGCGTACATGCAGGACGTGGGCGTCCGCGCTCGCGCCGCGGCGCGCCTGGTCGCAAGGGCGTCCACCCAAGCCAAGAACGCAGCACTCGAGGCGGCGGCCGCCGCCATCGTCCGCGACAGCGCGCGGCTGCTCGCCGCCAACGCGCAGGACGTCGCGGCATCGCGTGCCGGAGGTGACGATGAGGCCTTCGTCGATCGTCTTACGCTCAACGCCGCGCGCATCCAGGCAATGGCAGACGGGCTTCGGCAAATTGCCGCGCTGCCCGACCCGGTTGGCGAAATCAGCGGGCTCAACTATCGTCCGACCGGCATTCAGGTTGGCAAGATGCGCGTCCCTTTGGGCGTGATCGGTATCGTTTACGAATCCCGGCCGAACGTCACGGCCGATGCCGCAGGCTTGTGCCTGAAGGCTGGCAACGCCTGCATTCTGCGTGGTGGTTCAGAGGCGACGCATTCGAATCAGGCGATTGCGGCCAGCATTCACGAAGGCCTTCGTTCGGTTGAGTTGCCCGTCGACGCGGTTCAGGCCATCGCGACATCCGACCGCGCCGCCGTCGGCTTGCTGGCGACGATGAGCAGCTACGTCGATGTGTTGGTCCCGCGCGGCGGCAAGAGCCTCATTCAGCGCGTTGCGGCGGAAGCCACCGTCCCGGTGCTCAAACACCTCGAAGGTGTTTGTCATGTGTTCATCGACGAGCGCGCCGATGTCGACATGGCCATCCGTATCGCCGATAACGCGAAAACGCAGCGCTACAGCCCGTGCAATACGATGGAGACGCTGCTGATTCATGCTGCGATCGCGCCGCGCGTATTGCCACCGCTGGCGAAGATCTACCTCGACAAGGGTGTCGAACTACGCGGCGACGACGCGGCGCGCGCGCTCGTCCCTGCGATGAAGCAAGCGACCGAGGAAGACTGGCGCACTGAGTATCTGGCGCCGATACTTGCCGTCCGCGTCGTCGAAAGCCTGGACGCGGCAATGGAACACATCGCGACGTACGGCTCGCAACACACCGACGCGATCGTCACCGAAGACTATACCAACGCGATGCGCTTCGTCCGCGAGGTCGATTCGAGCTCGGTGATGGTTAACGCTTCGACGCGATTCGCCGATGGCTTCGAATACGGACTCGGCGCCGAGATCGGTGTGTCGACCAACAAGCTTCACGCCCGCGGGCCCGTTGGCCTGGAAGGACTCACCAGTCAGAAATGGATCGTCCTCGGCAACGGGCAGGTGCGTACCTAGTGTGCGTTTCTGCCAGGCTATTCGAAGTTCGCAAAGCCACCGGCCGCTTCTTTGCGGCCGGAAAAGCCCCAGAACGCAGATGAGAAGGTGACGAAGGGGCGGCGATCGGTCTTTCGATCTCTCCCATCCGGCCTCGATGTCCAACTCCGTCTCCATTTCCATCGGCACCAACACCGCCATCGCCGCAGCCAAGGGCTTCGCCTGGTTTGTGACGGGCTCGCCGACCCTGTTCGCCGAAACAGTCCACTCGCTGGCCGACGTGGCTAACCAGATATTGCTTAAAGTTGGCGAGGTGCGCGCACGCGCGCCCGCCGATCGGCTGCATCCGTTCGGTCGCGGCCAGGAGAAGTTCTTCTGGGCGCTGGTCTCCGCTGTCAGTATTTTTTTCGTCGGTTGCGGGCTGAACATCTATCACGGCGTGCATTCGCTTGCATCCAAGGCGCCGATCGAACCTTTTACCCCGTTGGTGATCGGTCTCATCCTGTTTGCGCTTGCGCTGGAGTCGTTCACCCTGTTCATAGCACTTCGCGAGATCGGTGGCCTGAAAGGCGTGATTGCCAACCGCAACAACACGACCGTACTTGCCGTCGTGCTGGAGGACGCAGTCGCCCTCCTCGGCATCCTGCTGACGTTGCTCGTCGCCGGCGTATCTTATATATGGGGGCCGAGGGCCATCTTCGACGCGGTCGTCGCGATCGTGGTTGGGCTGCTGCTGGGAGCGATGGCCTTGTTTCTTGCGGGACTCAATCGCCGCCTGCTGATCGATACGACCGATCTCGAACTGGATGGTGCGGCGACGGTGTTTCTTGCGGATAACGGCGTGACCGCCGATGTTCGCTCGATCGTGCTCGACGACGATCGCGCCGTTGTGTTCGTGCGAGTGCGCCCCGACGGCACTCGCACCTACGGCACCAGCGAATCCTACGCCCTGGGTCAGGCGCTGAAGGCCAATATGCTGGCGCAGCAGGGAAAGACGGTCGACGCGGTGTACTGGAAGTTTCCGATCGGCAACTAAAGCCCGTTGCGGCACGCGATCGCTATCGAACAACGCAGCGGCCCATAGGCGCAGACAGGCGGAGCCCACACCAATCATGGAAACCCTGCCGAACGACATTCTGGATTTCTGGTTTGGTGCTCCGGATAGCGCACTTCACGGCACCGTGCGCGACGAGTGGTTTCGCAAGGATGCCGTATTTGACGGGCAGATCCGCGCTCGCTTCGGCGAGACGATAGAGGCGGCACTCGCGGGCGGCATGACCGACTGGACGACGCCTCGCGCGACGCTTGCCCGCGTGCTGCTGCTCGATCAATTCACGCGCAACGCATTTCGGGACTCGAAGCGCGCCTTCGCCGGGGACGTCGCGGCCCTCGCGGTGGCGACAACGGCGGTCGAGCAGCAACTCGATGCCCAGTTAACGAAGCTCGAGCGCTGGTTCCTGTACCTGCCTTTCGAGCACGCGGAGTCGCCTGCCGCGCAAACACAGTCGCTCGCCTTGTACACCAGGCTGCGCGACGAGACGGGTTTCGGGGAACCTCTCGTGTGGGCGATCAAGCACGCCAGAGTCATCAAGCTGTTTGGCCGCTATCCTCATCGCAATGCAATTCTGGGACGCGTCTCCACGCCGGAGGAAGTCGCATTTTTGGCCACGCCGGGAAGCGGCTTCTGACTTACCGCTCCGCCATGGAACTCATCGAGATAACGCTAGCTCTGCTGCTCCTGGTGACGGCGGTTGCCGCCGTCGGTAAGTGGGTTAGAGTCCCGCTGCCGATGCTTTTGATCGCTGGCGGCGTGCTGCTGTCGTTTCTTCCAGTCTTCCGCACGCTTCAGGTTCCGCCGGAGATTTTCTTCCTGCTGTTCATCCCGCCGTTGCTGTTCGCCGATGGATGGCTCATCCCGAGGCGCGATTTGATCCGTGTCTTGCGGCCCGTGCTGCTGCTCGCGTTTGGCCTGGTCTTTCTGACCGTGGTTGTCGTCGGCTATTTAATGCATTGGTTGATTCCAGACCTTCCGCTCGCTGCGGCGTTCGCGCTGGGTGCGGTGATTTCGCCGACCGATGCCGTTGCCGTCAGCGCGATTACCGGAAATCTCAAGATTCCTTCGCGCGTGTCGACCATCGTCAGCGGCGAAAGTCTGATAAACGACGCGTCGGGCTTGATCGCGTTCAAATTTGCGGTTGCAGCCGCAGCAACGGGCGTGTTCAGCTGGAACGCCGCAATCTTCGAGTTCTTCGTCGCATCGGGAGGCGGCTTCGTGCTCGGCGCTGCGATCGCATGGGCTATCGGCAAGCTGCGCGTAGGTCTCAAGCGATTCTGTATCAACGATCCGACGATGCAGACGCTGATTTCGCTGTTGACGCCCTATGCTGCTTACCTCGCCGCCGAAGCGTTGGGTGTCGGCAGCATCCTGGCGATTGTTGGTGCCGGGCTCGTCGCGGGTGCGCTCGATACGAGGGATCTCGACGCCGCGACTCGCGCCAATTCCTGGGAAGTCTGGACGATGCTGTTATTCGCGTTCAACGGTATGGTGTTCGTACTGCTCGGCGTACAGCTGCACTCGATCATCGGCGGCCTATCGCGCGCCAGCGCGCTGGAACTGGCCGAATACGTTGCCGTGCTCTCGCTCGCGATTATCGTCTTGCGCGTGCTATGGGTTTTCCCGGCGGCGTATCTGCCGCTGCTGTTGTTCAAACGAATCCGTGATCGCGAAGGCATCCACAGTCCACGCGCGGTATTTCTGACGGGATGGGCGGGGATACGCGGCTCGGTGACGTTGGCAGCGGCCTTGTCCATTCCGCTGACAACCGCTTCGGGCGCACCGTTTCCCGGACGCGACCTTATCATCCTGCTCGCGGCCAGCGTCATCATCGTCACACTGCTGGTGAATGGCCTGAGCCTGCCCTTGGTGATCCGCTGGCTCAAGATACGCGGCGACAGCATCGCCGAGCGCGAAGAGCGTGCCGCCAGGATTGCCACTGCACAAGCGGCGACCGACGAGCTGCGCAAGCATCTGCCGAGGCTGAAGGCGCCCGAGGAAATCGCCTTCGCGAATGGGCTGCTGAGCGAGTATCAGCACCGGCTGGATCGGTATTCGGCGAACGCGGAGCGCCGCCACCGATTGGATGCGACCTACGATTCACAGCGACGCTTGTGGCTCACCGCCGTCAATGCTGAACGCGCTGAACTCATGCAGATGCACGCTGCGGACGAGATCAATGACGAGGTTCTGCGGCTGTTGCAGGGGGATATCGATATCGAGGAAGCGCTGATTGTCGGTGTCGGCAAGCGTGCGGGCTGAATGTCTGACGGTCGTGGGTCGGAGCGAAGGATGAATCGCGCGATCGGTGTTCTCGGCGGGACGTTCGACCCGATCCATTACGGACATCTGCGCCTCGCTGTCGAGGTTCGCAATACGCTCGCGCTGACCGGAGTCCATTTGATACCGGCGGGCACGCCTCCGCATCGCGTCGCACCGGTCGCCGCCGCATCCGACCGCCTGGCGATGACGGCATTGGGTTGCGCCGAGTTTCCCGGACTCGTCGCCGACGATCGCGAGATTGTGCGCGGCGGCCCGAGTTACACGGTGACCACGCTGGAAGCTTTGCACGGCGACGATACGACGAGGCCGCTCGTACTCATCCTCGGCAGCGACGCATTTGCAGGACTCATGCATTGGCATCATTGGGAGCGCTTGTTCACGCTGGCGCATTTCGTCGTCGTTGAACGTCCGGGGGTGCCGCTGTCCATCGACGAGCTGGACCCGTCGCTGCGCGCGCAATGGGATCGACGATATACGACCGATCCGATGCGACTTTCGCGCCAACTGGCGGGCGCCATCATGCGCCAGACCGTCACACCGCAGCCGATATCGGCAACTGCAATCCGTGCTGCACTGGCACGCGGTGCCGCGGGACGTGATGAGATCCGCGGTTTGCTTCCCACCGCAGTTCTGGCTTATATTGACCAGAACCAACTCTATGGGCCCGCACCGGATGCGTCATAACAAGATTCAGAAGATCGCAGTCACCGCGCTCGAAGACATCAAAGCCCGCGACATCGTCGTGCTCGATGTCCGTAAACTCACCAGTCTGTACGACACCCTGATCGTTGCGACGGCAGAATCCAACCGTCAGGTCAACGCACTCGCCCACCACGTACGAGATTCACTCAAGGCAGCGGGCGCCACGATCGTCGGTATCGAAGGCGAACAATCGGGCGAATGGGTTCTCGTCGACGCCGGTCACACCGTGGTGCATATCATGCAGCCAGCTGTGCGCGCCTACTACAACCTCGAGGAACTATGGATGCCGCCCGCATCTCGTCGACGGGCGACTGCCGCCGCTGCATAAGGGCAACGCAAAAATGGCCGACTGGCGCTTGCGCGGCGCCGACTCGCGCGACTCCGCCTTTGCGCAATCGCAATCGCATTCGTCATATCGGATGCATCTGACGTGAAACTACGCATCGTCGCTCTCGGCCACAAGCTTCCAGGCTGGGTCGGGGTGGCGTATGAGGACTATGCGCGTCGCTTTTCCCGCGACTTTTCCCTTGAACTTGTCGAACTCAAGCCCGAATCGCGCGACCGCGGCAAGACCACGGAACAGATTCTCGCGGCCGAGGCACTGCGGATTGCCGGTGCGACCAAGGGATTTTTCGTGGTCGCGCTCGACGAGCGCGGCTTGCACTGGACCACGGCGCAACTCGCCTCGACCTTGTCTGATTGGCGCGACCGCGGACTCGCGGTGGCGTTCGTCATCGGCAGCGCCGACGGTCTGGCAGCTACATTGAAGCGCGACGCCGACATCACGCTGGCGATTTCCGCGCTAACATTGCCTCATGGGTTGGCGAGGGTGCTGCTGGCCGAGCAACTTTACCGCGCGGTCAGCATGCTATCGGGACACCCTTATCATCGCGAATGAACAAGCCCTTCGTTCTTACCGAACGCCCTTCGGTCTACCTCGCGTCGAAAAGCCCTCGCCGACATGAACTGCTGCGACAGATCGGGGTAGAGTTCGAGCAACTTCAATTGCGCGAAGCGGCCGGCCGTCGCCGGGACGTCGTCGAGAAACCGCGCAAGGACGAGCCCCCCGTCGACTACGTCAAGCGCATCGCCCGCACCAAGGCTTCCGTTGGCTGGCATCGGATGATCGAGCGCGCGATACCGCAACGGCCGGTACTCGCAGCGGATACCGAGGTGGTGATCGATGGCATGGTGCTGGGAAAACCGGACGACGCAGTGGCCGCGACCGCGATGCTTGCGCGGCTTTCGGGCCGCACCCACGACGTCATCACCTGTGTCGCCATCCGTTTGGACGCGCAAGTCGCCCTCGCGCTGTCGTCTTCAAAAGTTACGTTCCGGATACTGTCCGCTGACGAGATCGAACGCTACGTCGCGACCGGTGAACCGTTCGACAAGGCCGGCGGGTACGCGATCCAGGGTCGCGCGGCAGGCTTCGTCCGCCATCTGGAGGGCAGCTATTCCGGCGTGATGGGGCTGCCCCTGTTCGAGACGGCCGAGATTCTCGGACGCATCGGGTTTCACGTGCTATAACGAGCCTTTCGAAAATGGCCGCGCGCACGCGGATGCTGCGCGTTTAGGATGCGGATCGATTCATGTCCCACGAAATCCTCATTAACGTAAACCCGCAGGAAACGCGGGTAGCGATGCTCGAGCAGGGCGTCGTGCAGGAATTGCACATCGAACGTGCCAGTGCGCGGGGACTGGTAGGCAACATCTACCTGGGCCGCGTCGCCCGCGTGCTGCCCGGCATGCAGTCGGCGTTTGTCGAGATCGGCCTGGAGCGGGCAGCGTTCCTCCATATCGCTGATATCTGGGAGCACCGCCAGAACGGTCACGAGAACAAGCCGATCGAAAGGATTCTGCACGAAGGCCAGTCACTGCTGGTCCAGGTGATCAAGGACCCGATCGGCACCAAGGGCGCACGCCTATCGACCCAGGTGAGCCTCGCCGGCCGGTTGCTGGTCTATCTACCGCAGGATTCGCATATCGGCATCTCGCAACGCATCGAAGACGAAGCTGAGCGCGAGAATCTGCGCGAGCGCCTCCAGCACCTCCTGCCCGAAGGGCTCGCCGGCGGTTTCATCATCCGCACGATGGCGGAGACCGCGACCGAGCGCGAGATGCAGAACGACATCGACTACCTGACCAGGCTTTGGAGCGACCTGACCGAGAAATCGCGCGTCGTGCCGGCGCAATCGCTGGTCTACCAGGACCTGAACCTGGCGCAGCGCGTCCTGCGCGATATGACGACTGAGGAAACGACTTACATCCTCGTCGACTCGCGCGAGACCTTCCAGAAAATGCATGAGTTCGCAGACAAGTACACGCAAGACATCCTAAACCGCATCCAGCATTACGTCGGCGATCGGCCGCTCTATGACCTGCATGGGGTCGAGGACGAGATCCAGAAGGCGCTGGCGAGACGCGTCGATCTGAAGTCGGGTGGGTACTTGATTATCGACCAGACCGAAGCGATGACGACGATTGACGTCAACACCGGAGGGTTCGTTGGCGGACGCAGCTTCGACGATACGATTTTCAAGACCAATCTCGAAGCCGCCCACGTCATCGCACGCCAGCTCCGTCTGCGCAATCTCGGCGGCATCATTATCATCGACTTCATCGACATGGAAAACGCCGAGCACCGCGCTTCGGTCCTGGCGGAATTCAACAAGGCGCTCGATCGCGATCGTACGAGGCTGACCGTCAACGGCTTCACCCATCTGGGGCTGGTCGAAATGACGCGCAAGCGCACGCGTGAAAGCCTGGCGCACGTGCTTTGCGAAGCTTGCCCTACCTGCACCGGCCGCGGCGAGGTAAAGACCGCGCAAACGATCTGCTACGAAATCCTGCGTGAGATCGTGCGCGAATCGAGGCAATTCAACGCGCGTGGATTCCGCATCCTGGCCTCGCAATCGGTGATCGACCTTTTTCTCGACGAGGAGTCACAGAGCCTCGCCCAACTCGGTGACTTCATCGGCAAACCGATTTCGCTGCAGGTGGAGTCGATCTATACCCAGGAGCAATACGACATCGTGCTGATCTAGACGCGCGCATGCCGATCCGAGGAGTCAACCATGGCCATAACAGGCATGAACCATTTCACCATCCTGACCGACGATGTCGACAAGACGGTTAGCTTCTACGGCGAGCTGCTCGGACTCGCGAACGGCGACCGGCCCCCGCTGCCTTTCCCCGGTGCGTGGCTTTACGCCGATGGGCAGCCCATCCTCCACGTCGTTGGCGGCAGGCCGGCAAGCGAACTCAAAGCGGGAGTCATCGATCACATGGCCTTTACCGGCCACGATCTGGCGAAGACCGTTTCCCTGCTGAAGGCGCGCGGCGTCGAACACAGTTGCCGCCGGCAAGTCGGCTCGGGCGTCTGGCAGATATTTTTTCTGGACCCGAATGGCGCCAAGGTCGAACTCGATTTCCGCGCCGACGAGCGACTCGACGCTTGAGCGCAAAGACCGCCGCGACTTTCGATCACCTGGTCGTTGCCGCCGACACGCTGGAGGAAGGCGAAGACTTTCTCGAAGCCCGGTTCGGCGTCCGGCCGCGGCGCGGTGGCAAGCATGTTGCGATGGGAACGCACAACAGCTTGATGCGGCTGGGACCTCGCGAGTACATCGAAGTGATCGCGATCGATCCGGAAGGCGCCAAGCCAGACCGTCCGCGTTGGTTCGACCTGGACCGACCATTCATGCGCGCTTTGCTGCAACAGCAACCTCGCCTCGTGCATTGGGCGGCGCGAGTCGACGATATCGACGCCGCCGTGGCGGCGTGTCCGATCGATCTCGGCACGCCGCAGTCGATGACGCGGGCGGGACTCCACTGGCGCATCACCATCCCGGGCGATGGGCAGCGTCCCGGCGCCGGCGTTGCGCCGGCGCTAATCCAATGGGGCGACGAGCATCATCCCGGCGATTCGTTGCCCGACACGGGCGTTCGGGTCGCAGCGATCGCCGCAGCGCATCCTGAGCCCGACAAGATGCGCGCCGCGATGGCTGCGCTGGGGCTGGCAGAAACCATCAAGATCACTTACGACGCCGCGCCGCGATTGGCGGCCATGTTGCGCTCGTCGCGCGGTACGGTCACCTTGTAGCAGCGCGTTTGCGATCGCGGTTGTGCCCGCGCACGCGGCTTAGGCCAACGCCCCTCGCGCGCTGATCGGCCAGATCGCTTCGACGCGATCATTGCGCAGGCCAACGATCCAATCATAGAGATTGAAAGTCGGATCGCAGTGCCCCGGAACGAGCCACACAGAATCGTTGATCCCGAGTGTCGCCTCATTGCCGGCCTCGATCGCGAGTACGCCGTGTTCGTCGGTCGCCTTCACATAGCTCACGCCTTTGCGGCCCCACACTTGCGGCAAGCCCGAGTCGAATGCGAAGGCCTTGAGCCCGGCATCGACGATGGCGCGATCCGCGGTGGGCATGCTCATCACCCCGGCGAGCACGAACAGGCTTTGCTCGAAGGCAACATCGCCATTCCCAAGTTCGTTGCGATTGTAGTCGGCGTCCATGAACGGATAAGAGCCGGGCTGCAATTCCGTCCAGACGCCCGAGGCTATTTCATGACGCCAGGTCCCGGTACCTGCACCGGTGACAACGGGACACGCGATGCCTGCGTCCTCGATCATGGCTCGCGTGCTCTTCACCAATAGCGCGGCGTTGGCGATCGCCGCGCGGCGTTCCTCAGGCGCGCGCAGATGCTGCGCCGGCCCGTGATAGGCATGCAGACCCCGAAAGCGAAGTTGCGGCGCACCGGCGACGGCCTGCGCGATACGCAGGGCGCCCTCGCCCGGGGCGATGCCGCAGCGATGGGCGCCGATGTCGATTTCAACATAGACGTCGAGCGTGGATTGCGCCGCGACTGCAGCCGCCGAAAGTGCCGCTACGCGGGTTTGGTCGTCGACCAGGACGCCTACGGTCGCGTCAAGCGCCAGCGTGGCGAGGCGCTGAATTTTCGACGGCGCGACGACTTCGTTGGTGACCAGCACATCGAGGATCCCGCCTTCGACAAAAGCGATCGCTTCATCGGTCTTTTGACAGCAGACGCCCACTGCTCCGCGCGCCATCTGCAGGCGTGCGATGTCGGGACACTTGTGTGCCTTGCCGTGTGGCCGCAAGCGAATACCTTTGGTTGCACTGGCCATTCGGTCGAGATTGCGCTCGAGCACATCGAGCTGCACCACGAGCGCAGGCGTTTCGATTGCGGAAAGTCGATCGCCCACTTCAGCGGGTCGGCGTTGCATGGCGGGCGTTCCTGGTGGCGTGGAATGAAAGCAAGCAGCCGATTGCATTCTACGGCGGGAACGAATGCGGCGATAGCCTGGCGGGCGCTTGCGCGGCGCCTCCCCACTCGTCAGCGCAGGCTCGTCGCCTGATGCACGGCGATCCTCGCCGACGGCGGAGGATGCTCCCGACAGCTGGAGCAATCAGCTTAAGGTTTCGAAGGAGCAGCGTCGAGCGCCGCCAACTGACCGTAAACGACGCGCGCTATCGCCAGCAATTGCGACTTGTCGACGCTGCCAGACAAGGCGTAGCCGCAGTCGTTGTCAATCCAGTAGAAAACGCCAACACCATCTTCCAGCGCATAACGGAACGCGGTTTCCGGTGTCGGTTCGCGATCCTTGCGGATGAGCAGCGAGATGCGCTGCTTGTCGGCGTTCTGATACATGAACAGCGCACCGGGTTTTTCGTTACCGGCCACCAACCTACCGCCCACCAGTTCATAGCCGACGCTGTTCAGGTTGGGCGCGCGCAACTGGAAACTCAAACGTTTGGACAGCCAGCGCACCATCCGATCTTCCTCGTTGGCCCAGATTTCGACCGGACGATTCTGATCGGTCGCGTACAACGCATGGGTAAGCGCGGCCTGCCGCGAAAACGTGACGGGCGTTCCCGCCATCTGTAACACTTCACCGCGCGTAACCCATCCGATGCCCAGACCAATCACCAGCGAGCACGCCGCTGCCAGCGCCGGCCACGCCCACGAGACCCTTCGGCGGCCCCGCGCAGGTGCGGTTGCCGCGTCGATCAGTTCGCGTGGCAGCGTCTCGGTCAACCAAGGGTCCAGAGCATCGCGCAGCCTGGCATTCTGACGCCGAATGTCAGTAACGCGCGCAGCAAGGCCCGGGTCGGCCGCCATTGCTGCGGCGATTTCCGCGTTGCGTTCGCGCCGCAACTGGCCGTCGGCGTAGGCGTTGATCTCGTCGTCGCTCATCGTTAGCTTGGAATTCATTTGATGACCTTCAGCGGCGCTGGTACATCGTTGGTCATGCGGCGCAATTTTTCCCGGGCTCGGTTGAGCCGCGACATGACGGTTCCGATCGGCACGCGTTGAATGCGCGCGATATCCTCGTAGCGCAGTTCTTCAACTGCCGCAAGTATCAGGACTTCGCGTTGTTCCGTCGGCAGGCGGCCTATCTGCACAAATACCTCGAGCAATTCGACGCGATCGGACTGGGTTGCGCGAACGGGTATTTCCCATCCAGCCATTGGACCATCGTCGGCGTCCATCGAACTTTCTGAAAACTCGCGTTTGCGTATCGCATATTGGTTGACATGAACGTTATGCATGATCGTAAACAGCCACGCACGTAAATCGCTTCCACTCTGCCAAAGCTGGCGCTTTTCCCATGCGCGCGCCAGCGTGTCCTGTACCAGATCGTCCGCGCGGTTGAGATCGCCCGTCAGCACGCGCGCATAGCGGCGCAGTCGCGGCAGAGCGGCGACCAGATCAGGATGAGGCAGCGTATCGGGCAATGATGGCTTTCGTTGGAATTCGGGCTTGCATGCAGCGAACCATCGGCAGCCCGCTTCCGGTTTTATCGACCCCAGCGAGGGAAAACAGTCGGGGCCCGTCGCTTATTCCGCGACGCGAGGCGGAATCGCTTCTGCGCTCGGCGCCGATCGCCTGCTGCGTTGAATCGCCAGCATCAGGCTTGCGCGCAGACGCTCGGTAGCCAGAATCAACTGGTGCAGTTCGTTGCCGCTCTTGCGGTTGATCTTGGCGGTGCCGAGGTCCGCGGTCTTCCCGATCGATATTCTTTCGGCCGCGGCGGTCAGCCGGCGGATCGGACGCACGACCGCGAACTGGATGAATAGCACGGCTATCAGAAATGCGCTGAGCAACAGCGCGATCTGCATCGGCCCGATGACGCCGGCTGCGACGTTCCAGAATGAGCGCGTCGGCAATTTGACGCTGATGATGCCCGCCACCTCGCCTTCGTGGAAACCGAATCCGCGCTCGGTGCCGTAGCGCTCCTTGACGTCAGCGGGCGCGTTCTCCGCGCTGGCGTGGCAGGCGAGACACGATGCCTTGACGTAGAGCGTTCGCGCATAACGATAAGTGTCAGGCAGCATTTCGTAATACTCGGAGAGGTGCTTGCTGCGGATATTTTCGAGCGCCTTCGCTTCGAATTCATCCGGTTTGTTGACCGGGTTCATGAAGTTGTGCGAGGTCACGCGGAACTTTGCCGGCGACGCGGACTTTTCGACGACTTCCGAGAATTCGCGCTGCGCGAGCGCCGGATTCTTCGAATAGAAATGCCAGATCGCGGGGCTGGCGGTCGGTTGCTGCGTCGTATCGCTCGCGTTCACCAGCGTGACCTGTCCCAGATAGCTCTTGTTGTCATCGCGCACCCACACGCGTCCGTACTGGGAAACCCAGCTCCCGAACGCATCGACGTTGTCGGCAACGGTTTCGGCCTGCGACTTGAGTTGGCTGCGGTAGACGCTGTCGAGCACGAGATAGAAGGACGCGGCGATCAACAACAAAGCGAGCACAAAGACTACGGTGAATTGCGCAGTGATCGAACGGTTGGACAGCATTTGCCTACCTCCTCGTTGGCAGTGCGCTTACGCCCGCTACAAGTGGATGCATTGGCGCGCGTCGCGCGCAAAAGCTTCGCGCCTGACCGGATCGTCGATATGTCGCGCGAGCAAGGCGACATATTGCTCGGCATCGACGGGCTTGGTCTTGTTCCCTGTCGCGAGCCACGCTTCGCGCGCGTCGCGGGAGAGTTCCTTGCCGAACGGGCCCACTTCGACCAGGAACACGCGGTCGATGTCGGCGCAGATTCGCAGCAGCACCGGAAGCACGCGATGGGTTGGGACCATGCCCGTATCGTGCCGTACGGCGAGGCTCAGGGCAACTCCGCCGACGGCATGCGAGCCAGGATGATGGGAACGCGTCTTGCCAGCGTCTTCGCACCTGGCGCGCGTTCGAAGCGGCGCGGGTCCGGCACCATAGCCGCTAGACGCGCCGCCTGCTCGGCGCCGATCTGAGCCGCGCCGACGCCGAAGTACCGGTGCGCAGCCGCCTCACACCCGAAAATGCCGTCGCCCCATTCGATCACATTCAGGTAGATCTCGAATATTCGTCGCTTGTCGAGGATGGATTCGAGCATCACGGTGATGATCGCTTCCTCGCCCTTGCGCCAGTAACTGCGCTCCCCCGACAGGAACAGGTTCTTCGCCAGCTGTTGCGAAATCGTGGACCCGCCGGCGACAACGCGACCTTTGCGCATGTTCTTGTCCATTGCTTTCTGAATGCCGTCCCAGTCGAAACCGTCGTGATCGATGAATTTGGCGTCCTCGGCTGCGATCATCGCCTGTTTCAAGGTCGTAGCGATGCGTTCGTACGGAACCCATGAATAGCGCAGCTTTGCCTGCGGATCGGTTTTCCGCAGTTCGGCGAGCCTCGTTGCCATGAATGCCGTCTGCGCAGGTGCGTGATCGCGCCACCACCAGATATGCGCGGCATACCATCCCTGCAGCAGGATGAACGCGGCAAGGACAAGCGCGACGCCCCACAATATCCATCGGGCAAGCTTGCGCGTCATGCTAGGGCCGTGGCCGCAAAAGCGAAAACAGGGGCGCGGTATCGGGCCGCACACCGCGCCAGACAACAAAGCTTTCAGCCGCCTGCTCGATCAGCATGCCGAGACCATCGACGGCGCGCTGGGCGCCCTGCTCTGTCGCCCAGCGAAGGAACGCTGTCGGTTGGTCAGCGTAACTGAGGTCGTAGGCCAGCGCATTGGCGGCGAACAAACTCGGCGGCCATTGTTCTGGCGACGCATCGGCGTCTTGGCCGAAAGTCGTCGCATTGATCACGATATCGAAGCGCAGGCCTCGCAAGATCGGCGAGGCGCAGCGCGCTGATGTTGCCACGAGACGCGAACCGGGACGCCAGATCCGCCGCCTTGGTTTCCGTTCGATTGGCGATGACCAGCTGCCGCGGTCGCTGCGCAAGCAGTGGGCCAAGGATGCCTCGGGTGGCCCCGCCTGCGCCGATCACCAGCAAGTCGCGCCGGACGATCGGTTCACCCAGATTGTGCACCACGTCCGACACCAGCCCGGCGCCATCGGTGTTGTCGCCGAACCAGTGGTCGGCGCGCCATGCCAAGGTGTTGCACGCCTCGGCCTCGAGTGCGCGTTCGCTTCTTTCCCGTGCAAGCGCAAAGGCATCCAGCTTGAACGGTGTCGTCACGTTGAGACCCAGACCACCGGCGTCGGCCACAAACTGCTCGACCGTCGCCGCAAAGCCATCGAGCGGCGCGAGCAGACGCTCATAGCTCATCCTTTGCCCTGTCGCCTCGGCGAAAGCCGCGTGGATCTGCGGCGATTTGCTGTGCGCGATGGGATTGCCGATGACGGCGTAGCGGTCGGGTGACGCGTTCGGCACTACTGGCTCGTCAGCGAATCGCCGGGAGCGAACGTCCACGTGCGCGTGATGTAAAGGATGTCGGTATCGCGTCGAATCTCCGGGGGGAACGGCGCATAAGGTCCACCCATACGGACAATTTTTGTCGCTGCCAGGTCGAGAAGCTTCTGTCCCGATGATCGGTCCACGGTGACGCCCTCGATGGTTCCGTTAGCGCGAATGCCGACCGTCAGTAGCAGACTCCCGTACAATTTTTGCGCACGTGCTGCTTCCGGATAGTTCTGGTTGCCTATGCGCTCGACCTTGAGCCGCCAGTCCTCGACATAGCGCGCGAATCGGTATTCTTCAGCACGGGCGCCGACGAATCGTCGTTTGGGACGCTTTTGATATGCGTCCATATCCTTGGCGATCTGCGCCTCGAGCCGCATTGCCTCCAATGTCTGCTGCATCAGTTCGGTTGCTGTCGGCAAATCGGTCTTGTCCGGAACGTCGGTCGGATTGGGCTGCGGCGCCCTGACTGTGGACTGCGCCTTGAGCTGCGCCATCAATTCCTTGGCGCGGTCCTCGAGATCCTCGACCCGCTGCGTTGCGACCGCCAACTCGGTATTGGTGCTGTCGTTGGGCAGGATCGGCAGAGGGCTCTTGGCCCGACGATCAGCGTCAGTGTTGCCGCCGCCGTCGAGATGCGCTTGCGCGAGCAACTCCGCCTTGGTCGGCTTGGACTTCGATTTGGCGTTGACGAGCGCAACTTCCATCGGCGGCGTATTGCGGTCGAATTTCGGAAATTCGACCGGGCTGAAATGAATCGCCATCGCGATCGCATGCAGGAGCACAGATCCGCCGATCGCGATCGTAAGCAAACGGTCGGCAGGCGGTTGGTCGAACAGGAACGGGAGCGACAAGGTCCGCGTCGGCGCGACCGCTACGGCGCGTGCGCGCGGCGGCGCGCGTGGCACAGTCGCAGGCGCCGGGGCAAGCGCGGATGCCGCGCGCGTCCGCGCTGGTCGTTTAGGCGCGTCTGCCGGATGCGACGTCTGCGAGCTGGTCTTCTCGGATGGCGGAACTGCCCGCGGCTTTGTCGGTATCCGGTGGCGGTGAGACGCTCGCCACGCGGGCGCGCGGACGCGCTGCCGCAGGCTTCTTGACCTCGGGCGCTGTCGGCGTCGCCGAGGAGCGGGTTCGGGGAACCTTAGGCGTCGGCATCGGGCTTCAACGTAGGGTTGGCCTGCCTCTAACAGCGCGGGCGCGATTCCGCGACGTCTGCCGCTTTGTTGTCCGCGGCGTCGGACGCGAACAGGTCGAGCTCCTCGTCGTCCCCCGGCATAATGAGCTTCCGCTCGAAACGCAGGCCGAGTTTTTCCAGCAGCCTGGCAGAAGCCAGGTTGGCAGGCGACGCTATGGCAACGATGCGGCGCAACTGAAAACGGTCGCGGCCGTAGGCGATTACCGCAGCCGACGCTTCAAACGCGTAACCGCTGGCGCGATACTGCGGCAGCAGCGCAAACCCGATATCGACATCGTCGAGGTCTTTGCGCTTGATCAGCCCGCAAAGGCCGATCGGCGCGCGCGAGGATTTCAATTCGGCCAGATAAAGGCCGAAGCCGAATTCCTCGATACATCGCGACGGGGCCTTGCATGATGTAGTCGCGCGCGGCAGCGACACTGCGCACGCCTCGATCGCCGATAAACTCGATCCACAGCGGATCGTTCAGAAGCTCGAGAATGAATGGCGCATCGTCGGCGTTCAGCCAGCGAAGGACGAGGCGTTCCGTCTCGAGGATGTTCAAGGTCGAATTGGGCGGCGTATGCGGCGCGTAGCTTTCCAATCTCGAAGTATATCGCCCCCGCCGGCGATTTCAGTCAGCGGCGGGACCCAGATAGCGAGCGTCGATGGTCGCAGTTAGGAAGTCGATGCGCCCGAGCGTCAGGCGGACGCGTGTGGCAGGCGGCGCGGGGAGGTCCGGAATGCGCAAATAGAGCGGCAAAGCGTCGAACCGCACGAGGTTGTCGCGCAACACCGTCGCCGTTGCCTCTGTAGCGCCTTCCTGCGCCACCCAGCGCAGGCACCAGTAATGCTCCATCTGGTTCTGAAACTCGGCGTATTGCGCGTAAGTGAGTTCGAAATCGCCGAGCACGGCGAAAAGTTCGGCGTCGCCGTCGCCATAGGGCGCCTTGCTGCCGTCCAGTCACCGCCAACAGTTGGCGCTGGTTGACCAAGTCGCTGTAGCGGCGCAGCGGCGAGCTGGCCCACAGATACTGCGCAACGCCGAGGCCCTGATGGGGCTCCGGCTTGGTGCTCATCCTGACCTTGCCGCCCTGTTGCGTGCGGTAAAGCCCCGGCACGCCGGCATCCGCGAGGAGTCTTCCCCACTGGCTGTTGACGTGGATCATCAATTCGGCAACGAGTTTGTCGAGTGGAGATCCACGCGGTCGCGGCAGAATGGCAACCTTGCCGTCGGGAGCCGCGTCCCAGTCCACGAGGAAGCTGTAGTCGACGCGCTGCACATCGGCCTTGCCGCGCGCCGTTTCAAGCTTTTGCGCAAGTCGCCACAATGACCGAAGCTCGTCAGTCCATTCGGGCTCGCCTGGCGAGGCACTCTGCGCAAACTGCTCGCCGATAGTGTCCAGGCGCAGATTGGCAGCGATCGGCACGCTTTCCAGACGCGTCGTGCTGCCGAGAGGCGTTCCGTCGGGCGCCGTTTCGACATAAAGCGATAACGCGGGACGGTCGGTCGCCGCCAACAACGTGAATCGTTCGATGACGGGACCGGGCAACATCGTGATCTTGCGTCCGGGCATATATACCGTCGACAGCCGTGCGCGCGCGATGGCGTCCAGCGCCGAGCCGCGTTCGATCGCGACGCCGGGCGCGGCGATGTGAATACCGATTTCGAGGTTGCCGTTGGCGAGAGGCCTCACCGAAAACGCGTCATCGATTTCGGTCGTCGCCGCGTCGTCGATCGAGAAGGCCCGCGCCAAAGCGCGAGGCAATGCGGGCGCCTCGACAGGCGCCGCGTAGTCGGGAAAGCCGATGCCGCGCGGAAAAACCTCCGACAGGAAACGGTTGTAGTGAAAATCGTGAGTCGACGGGATCGCGCCACAGGCCGCCAGCAGCGCAAGTGAATTGGTTTGCAACGCGTCGCAGGCGGCGGCAACGGCGCGCGTCTCAGGAGCCAGCTTGTCGGGGCGGTAAAGCAGCATCGGCAGCTTGTCGCGCAATGGAGCTGGCAGGCGATGCTCTTTGAGTTCGTCGGCCCATGCGCCGACCGCCTCGGCTTCGCGGCGCTTGCGCTCCGTCGCCGCCAGCGCCGCTTTCAGGGCGTCGGCGGGCGCGGCCTTGTAGCGCCCCTTGCCTTTTTTATAGAAATGCATCGGCGAGGCATGCAAGCACAACGCCAGCGACGCGGCCTCCGGAGCGCGCGGCACGCGTCCGAAATATTCGGTGGCAAGATCGGCAAAGCCGAACTCGCCGCCACCGCTCACTTCCCAGAGAAAATCGGGATCGAAGGTAGTCGCGAGCGCTTGGGCTTCGGACAGCAGCGCGGAAGGTGTCGGGTCGGCAAAACGCAGCAAGACATTCGCAGCCTTGATCTTCAGGCGTTTGCCCGACGCCGCTTCCACCTGGAGCGAGGTGTCGTTGTCGGCAAGCACGGTGCCAGCCTTGAACGCGCCGTCGTCCTCAAAAAAAACGTGCATGGGAAGCAAACATGCTGCGGAAGGAGGCGCGAATTATACCGCGCGCAAGCGCGTTCCGCGGCTTGCACGGCGCTGATAGTTTGCTGCACGATGCTTGGGTCGACGTCTCACGCAGGAGTACGCAATGGAATATCGCCGCCTAGGCAACAGCGGCCTGCAGGTTTCGCCCTTGTGCCTCGGCACGATGATGTTCGGCGACCGCACCGACGCCACGACGGCGCAGCGAATCATCGATGCGGCCTTTGACGCCGGCATCAACTTCATCGATACCGCCGACGTCTACGCGAAGGGCGCATCGGAATCAATCCTCGGCCCGGCGATCGCCGCCAACCGCAGACATTGGATTCTGGCGACCAAGGTCGGCAACGTGATGACGGCTGCGCCGCTGGACGGCGGCCTTTCGCGCCGCTGGATCATGCAGGCCTGCGACGACAGCCTCAAGCGACTGGCGACCGACTACATCGACATCTACTACCTGCATAAGGACGATAACGATACGCCGTTGGATGAGACGATCGGCGCCATCGGCGATCTCATCCGGAGCGGCAAGATCCGCTACTTCGGCATCTCGAACTATCGCGGCTGGCGCATCGCCGAAGTCGTCGGCGTGTGCGCAGACCTTGGCGTCCCGCAACCGGTCGTCTGCCAACCCTACTACAACGCGATGAACCGCATGCCGGAAGTGGAGGTGCTGCCCGTGTGCGACTACCACGGCATCGGCGTCGTGCCTTACAGTCCGCTGGCGCGCGGGATCCTCACCGGCAAATATTCTCCTGGTGCCGCGCCGCCCGCCGACTCGCGTGTTGCGCGCAAGGATCGCCGCATGATGGAAACGGAATTCCGCGAGGAGTCGATCGCGATGGCGCAGACGATCAAAGCGCATGCAGCGAAGAAAGGCCTGCACTCCGACTCAGTTCGCGCTGGCGTGGGTGTTGCGCAACCAGCTCATCAGCTCGGTAATCGGCGGTCCGCGCACGCTCGAACACTGGAACGACTACCTGTCCGCGATCGGCAAGGATATCGACGACGACGACGAAGCGCTGATCGATTCGCTGGTGCGGCCCGGGCATCCATCGACGCCCGGATACAGCGACCCGCAGTATCCGTTCTACGGTCGCATCGTCGAGTAAACCGCCGGACGGCCGCTAGCTTTCGTTGGCGACGCCGTGCGGAACGTGTCCGGTGGCGACGTGCTTCGCCGCCGATTCGACGTGCGTGCGCTGATCATCGAAAAATATGTCTGCGCCGAAGGCACGCAGGAATTCGCCTTTGTCGAGCCCTCCGAGAAACAGGGCTTCGTCGATGCGGATGTTCCATGCACGCAGCGTGCGGATCACGCGCTCGTGCGCCGGCGCGCTGCGCGCGGTGACCAGCGCGGTGCGTATCGGACTCTTGTCGTCGGAAAAATCGGACTGGATATGGTGCAGGCCGGCAAGGAATTCCTTGAACGGACCGCCGGACAGCGGCCGCAGGGCGGCGTCCGATTCGCTCTTTGAAAACGCCGCCAGGCCGCTTTGCTGATAGACGCGCTCCGCCTCGTCGGAAAACAAGACCGCGTCGCCGTCGAACGCGATCCTGAGTTCGTCTGTCTCGTTCTTGCCGACTGCGGAGGGCACGATCGTCGCCGCGGCGTAACCGTCGTTCAGCACCCGCTTGACGTCCTCGGTATCGGCCGAAAGAAAAAGGTGCGCGCCGAACGGCGGCACGTAGCGCGACGTCGGCTCGCCTTTGGTGAATGCGGCACGCGTGATGTCGAGCCCGTGGTGCATGATCGAATTCATCACGCGAAGCCCCGTATCGGCGCTGTTGCGCGATAGCAGGATGACCTCGACATACTGCTTATCGGGACGGTTCAGGCGCAGCAGTTTCTTGACCAGCACGAACGCCGGACCGGGCTCCAGCATTTCTTCTTCGTGTTCGATCTGGTATTGGTGATACGCGTCGACGCCCGCTTCGGTGTAGACGCGATGACTCTGCGTCAGGTCGAACAGTGCCCGCGAAGAAATCGCAACGACAAGCTTGTCGGCAAGCGAGGGTTTGGCCACGCCTTAGTATAAGCCCGCGCCGCCCGGCGACCCTGGATTCGCTTGTGGCCGGATGCCTGACCGGCCACGCTCCGAGATTACGCCGCTCGACGCAGGCCCTTGTCCATTTCGGCGAAGACCGCGCGTACCTGCTCGACGGCCCAATCGATATCCTCGCGCGTAATCACCAGCGGCGGGGCGAAGCGCACCACCGTGCCGTGGGTATCCTTGGAAATAATGCCGCGCTTGAGCAATCGCTGCACGACGTTGCGCGCGTCGGTCTTGCGCGCATCGACTTCGAGACCGATGAAGAGACCCCTGCCGCGAACTTCGCGTATCAGCGGGCTCTTCACCGTCTTGAGCTGCGCAAGCAGGTGATCGCCCAAGTCACGCGCGCGCTCGATCAGGCCTTCGTCGAAAAGTACATCGATCGCCTCGATACCGACCGCTGCCGCCAGCGGGTTACCGCCGAATGTGCTGCCGTGATCGCCCGGCTTGAATACCTGCATCAGTTCGTCGGTCGCAACGAAAGCCGACACCGGCAGCAGGCCGCCACCGAGCGACTTCCCGAGGATCACGCCGTCGGGTTTGACGTTGTCGTGATCGCTTGCCAGAAATTTTCCGGTGCGACCCATGCCGGTCTGGATCTCGTCGCAGATGAGCAGCACGCGCCGCTCGCGGCAGATGCGCGCGCATTCGGCGAGGTAGCCCGCCGGAGGAATGTTGATGCCGCCCTCGCCCTGGATCGGTTCGACCAGGAACGCGGCGGTGTTCGGCGTGATCGCAGCTTCCAAGGCCCGGCTATCGCCGAACGGGATCACTTTGAAACCCGACGCGAACGGACCGAATCCGTCGCGGTACTGCGGCTCCGACGAAAACCCGACGATCGATATCGAGCGCCCGTGAAAATTGCCCGAGCAAACGATGACTTCGGCCTGATCGTCGGAAACGCCCTTGACCTGGTACGCCCATTTGCGCACCGCCTTGAGCGCAGTCTCGACCGCTTCGGCACCACCGTTGGCGGGCAACGCGCGCGGCAAGCCCGTCACCTCAGTCAAGCGCTTGAGGAACAACGGCAGCTTGTCGTTGTGAAACGCGCGCGAGGTCACGCCGAGCCGCTGCGCCTGCGCGACCAGCGTCGCCACAATTCGTGGATGCGCATGGCCATGGCTGACGGCGGAATAGGCCGACATCATGTCGAGCAGGCGCTGCCCACCCACATCCCACAGCCATGCGCCTTCGCCGTGCGATACGACGACGGGCAGCGGGTCATAGTTATTCGCGCCGTATTCGCGCTCGATCTCGATCAGCTTCGTCGAGGAATCGATTCCCGACATCGTGTTGCCGATGCGGGACTTAGGCTTAATGCTTGCACTCATACTGGTACTCCAGATCTTTGGACTCGAGGATCGCTCGGTCTCTTCGTTTATCGACGTTGTCACCGGGTTCCTGATGGGAACGCAGCACAACGGAACGATTGATGGCGGTCGCGGCCGTCGGCGCGATGCTTGGTCCGCCACCGACATGGCGGATTCTAAGTTCGCTGCGAGAGGCGACTTCGCCAGGACATGGACGCTATTTTACGCTCTCTGGCATGACGCCAATATTGCATCGCACCATCGCACTTACGTCTCAGCTATGTCGCAGCATTTGTCACGGCATTTGTCACAAACCGCAGAATTGCCGGAATCTGCGTCTCGAATCGGCTGAATGCATGGTCGCCGCCACTGCTCGTGTATTGCCAAGCGCCTCGATAGTAGGCGATGGACGCATGGGCGTCGAGCAACTCGTCGCCGGTTTCGACCAGCAGAAAATACCGCTCGGAGCGCGTGATTTTCGACACAGACAACGCGCGAAGTTCGTCGAGATGCCGCGTCGTCAGTTCGTATTCGTCGCCGGTGTACGGATTCTTTTGCGGACCAAGATACGACGCAAGATCGGCATGCGGCCGGATCGCCGGATTGATCAGAACCGCCTTACAACCGAAGCGTTCAGCGAGATAAGTTGCATAGAATCCGCCGAGCGAACTGCCCACCAGCGTGAGTGCACGTTCGGCCTGAGAGCTCGATCAGTTCCGCGACGGCGCCTATCGCCTCCGCCGGCCGATGCGGCTAGCGGCGGCAGGCAGAAGTCCGGGCGCGACGGTATGGGCAACGCCGCGACCGCGCGCGCCAGTTGCCGCCCCTTGATCGACGCCGGCGAACTGTTGAAGCCGTGCAGGTAGATGATGCGATTGCGCATCGTGCCGTCGCGCTGTCCGGCTCAAGAACCGCGGGTGCTCAATCGCGCCAGCAGTTTCTCGTGCACGCCGCCGAAGCCGCCGTTGCTCATGACGAGCAAATGATCGCCGGGTTTCGCGTCGCGCACCACGGCGTCGACCAGCGCATCGAGACCGTCGTGGACGCTGGCGCGGTTCCCCAGCGGCGCCAGTGCGTCGGCAAGATTCCAGCCGAGGTTCGCCGCGTATCCGTATGTGCGATCGGCGGCTTCCAGACTCGCCGGCAATTGCGCTTTCATCGTGCCCAGCTTCATCGTGTTCGATCGGGGCTCGATGATCGCGAAGATGCGCTCGCGACCGACTGCGCGACGCAGGCCGTCGATGGTCGTCGCAATCGCCGTCGGATGATGTGCGAAATCGTCGTAGACGGTGACGCCGTCGACCTTGCCGCGGATTTCGAGTCGCCGCTTGATGCCACGGAATACCGCAAGTGCCGAGAGACTGTGCGCGACGGGAACGCCGACGTGACGCGCTGCGGCGATCGCTGCCAGTGCGTTGAGCTGGTTGTGCCGCCCGAGCAAGGAGAATTTCAGCACGCCCTGCGGCGCTCCGCCGAGCTTGATCGTGCCGTCGACGGCGATGGTCCAGTCCGCGCCCGTATCGGCAACCGCGGCAACACCGAAGCGCTCAACCTCGCTCCAGCAGCCGCGCGCAAGCACGCGTTGCAGGCTCGCCTCCGCCCCGTTGACGATCAACCGTCCTTGATGAGGGACCGTGCGCACCAGGTGATGAAACTGCGTTTCGATCGCTGCGAGGTCGGGAAAAATATCTGCATGGTCGTATTCGAGGTTGTTCAGGATCGCGGTTCGCGGACGATAGTGGACGAACTTGGACCGCTTGTCGCAGAACGCCGTGTCGTATTCGTCGCCTTCGATGACAAAGAACGGGCCTTGCGCGTCAGGCGACAAACGCGCCGACACTTCGAGATCAACGGCGACGCCGCCAATCAGGAAACCAGGCTTCAACCCCGCGTGCTCAAGTATCCATGCCAGCATCGAACTGGTCGTTGTCTTGCCGTGCGTGCCCGCGACGACGAGCACCCATTTGTCGCGCAACACCTGTTCGGCCAGCCATTGCGGACCCGACGTATACGGCCGGTTGGCATCGAGTATGGCTTCGAGCAGCGGGTTGCCGCGCGATATCGCGTTGCCGACGACGAACACATCGGCATCGCGCGCCACTGTCTCGATCTGGCTCGCGTCATAGCCTTCGGTCAATTCGATACCGAGCGACATGAGCTGGGTGCTCATCGGAGGATAGACGTTTGCGTCGCAGCCGGTCACCTTGTGCCCGGCGTGGCGCGCGATCGCCGCGATCCCGCCCATGAAGGTGCCACAGATGCCGAGGATGTGCAGATGCATGGCCTGGGCTTTCAGCTATTGGCGACGACCGGTGCCGACGTCAAGCGCAACGCGGAATCGTAAGCTGCTTCGAGCGCGCGCGTGTACCGCTCGAAATCCGCCAAGCCGGAGTCCATCAATCGGCTCGCGATCGCCGCCGAAACCTCGTCGCGCCACCCGCGATCGCGCGCAAGCCGACAAGCGATTTCGACATACTCGTCGTCGGTGCGCGCCACCGTCTCGGTGACCCCTAAGTGCGTCAGCAAGCTGTAGCGTCATGCGCTCGGCCTGGCGTTCGCCGACACGCGTAACGACAGGCACATGCATATCCAGTGCCGCAGCGGTCGTGTCTCCACCCGTGTAGGGCATGGTGTCGAGCACGACGTCGATCAGCCGATAGCGCGCGCGATCGGCGGCGTCGTCCAGCGCCCACGGGACGAACGACTATGCGTTCGGGTGGGATTCCGAAGCTGGCGAGCCGGCGCAGATACATGGCGCGGGCGGAGTCACCGGGCGGCGAGAACGCAAGCACGCTTCCCGGCAACTCATCGAGTATCCGCCGCCAAAGATCGAGACAGCGCGGCGACAGCTTGACCATGCTCACGAACGTCCCGAACACGACCGCCTGCGGCGCGATGCCGAGTCCGGCCCGGGTCACCGCATCCACAGCGGCTGGCCGCGACTCGCCTGAAGGGCAGCACGCACGCGTCGAGCACGAGCGGTTTTTCGAGCTGGTACTGATGCGGCGTCCGGCAGGTCGGCGTGACGATCGGTCAGCTTGAAGTCCACCTGCTGCAGCGCCACGGGGCCGTGATTGCCCAGATGCGTGATGATCACCGGTGCCGGCTTGTAGAGAAGTATCGTCGGTCGGGACGCGGCCGAGTGTCCCATCAGGTCGACGAGGACATCGAGCTTATCGGCAGCAATGATCTTCGCGGCGCCGAGATCGTCGATGTCGTCGAGCCGGACGAAGCTCGCGCAGGTCGACCGAAAATCATCCGTGATGCCGTCTTCGATCTCACGCACGCCAAGCGAATAAGCGTGAACCGCGTAGCGCTCCGGATCGTGGCGGCGGAAGACTTCCAGCATCAGCTTGCCCATGACGTGAGAGCGAAAATCGGCAGACAGGTAACCGATTCTCTTGCGCTCCCCTCGACCGACAGGCGGCGAGGCGAGGTCATCCATGGCTCCGCGTTCCTGCTGACGAACGCGGTTGTGCGTCTGATATACCCGCAGCAGCGTCTCGCGCGGCACGTCGAAATACTGGGCATGCACGACCGCCACCGCGGCGTTGGGGCCTTCGCCCAGCTTGTAAGGCCAATCCAGCGCGAGCGGCAAATATTTGTTCTCGTAAGCCACTCCTTCGGCCATGCGCGCGGAAAGAAAACCCGCCGTAACAACGCGAGTGGATAACGGCGCCTGCGCCTCGAACAGCAGGAAATCGTCGAACGCCTCCTGATCGCGGTGGAACAGCAGCAAATGGCCGCGCAGCGCGGACCATATGTCAGGGTTGTTCGGAGCGAGCGCCCGCGCGCGGCGAAGCGGCGGAATAGCCTCGTTCCAGCGACGCTGGCGATCGCGCGAAGTGGCCAGGTTGAACAGCGCCTCCACAGACTCGGGAGCTCGCTCTGTAGCGCGTTCGAACGAGGTCGCCGCGTCAGCGAAGCGCCCTTGGCGAAAATAGAGATGTCCCAGGGCAAGCAGCGCCTGCGCCCACTCAGGTTTGAGTCGCGACGCCTGGACCAGACTGTTTTCCGCTTCGACAAAATCACCCTTGCGCGCCAGCAGGACGCCGACGTTGTATTGTGCTTCCGGCAGGGCCGGAGATTTCTTGAGTGCGCGACGGTAACTGCTCAACGCTTCGTCGACACGTCCCGCCGCCGCGTGCTTGGCGGCATCGGCAAGCAGTTCGCGCAATGCGCTCATGCGCGAAATATGAAGTACACGGCACCGACCATGCACAATGCCGCCCAGACGTAATCGAGCTTGAGCGGCTGATCCATGTAGAAAAATGCGAACGGGACGAACACCAGCAGCGTAATCACTTCTTGCATGATCTTAAGCTGCCCCAGCGTCATCGTCGTGTATCCGATGCGGTTGGCCGGAACCTGCAGCAGGTACTCGAACAGTGCGATGCCCCAGCTGACCAGCGCCGCGATCCACCATGCGCGCCCCTGCATGTTCTTGAGATGACCATACCAGGCAAACGTCATGAACAGATTCGACGCAGTCAACATCAAGGCAGCGACTAGGGCGGGATGCTGCAACACATTAGTGGGCATGATCGGCTCGGTCGGACGTGACAGCCGGCATTATCGCTGATGTAATTCTCCGGCGGCAGCGTAGTCGCCGCAGCGCGATTACACGGCAAGCGGTAGCGCGACGGTGACTACGACGCCTCGACCATCGGGGCGGTTTGCAGCCTCTACCCGACCCCCATGAAACTCGGCGATCAGGCGGACGATGTACAGTCCCAGTCCGAGGTGTGGTTCAGGTGCGCGCTGTTCGCGGCCGCTCGGTCCGCTGCCATTCGGTGCGCCGTCATTCTGTCCGCTGACATCCTGTTCACTGCGCAGCGACACCATCGAATCGAACAGATGCGCCGCCATCTCCGGCGGTAGCAGAGGTCCGATATTGTCGACCGACAATTGAGCGGTCGCGTCGGTTTGCTGCAACGAAATCACGACGGGAGTTTCGGCGGCGCTGAATTCGATTGCATTGGCGACCAGTTTGTCGAGCATTTGCGCGATCAGCTCAGGTACGCCATCGATTGTCAACGCGGCAGGTGCTCGGAGCAATTCCAGGCGATGCCGCGGATACGCGGCGCGATAACCGTCGACGCAGCCTGCGACAACGGGCCCAGATCGAAACGTATCCGATCCGCGTCACCAAGGCTCTGTTCCAGGCGCGTGGCCTCGGTCATTCGAGTCAGGATATGGGTCAGACGGTTGAGACCACCTTGCGCCCGCTCGATATAGACGCCTGCCTCATCGGGAAGGTCGGCCAGCCGTAAATTGTCGAGCGAACTGCGCACGACAGCCACCGGCGTGCGCAGTTCGTGGGAGAGCCGGCTCGCCATGTTCTCTTGGTAGCTCGCGTATCGGCCCAGTCTTGTCAGTACATTGGAAAAGCTGCGCGAAAGATCGCCGATCTCGTCGCCAGCCGGCGAAGCAACAAGGCTTCCGCGCACGCGACCCTCGGCATCGATGGCAGCCTCGGCCTGGTCGCGCAGTCTGCGAATGCGCGCGGAAAGGCGCGATGCATACAGCGTCAGCGCGATCGAGCCTAACAGCAGCGCCGCGAGGACGATACTGAACAGGCGCTCGAACGCGCGGTTGCGTTCGGCAAGGACGGCGTTGGTTGTCTCTTCGACAATGACAGCGCCCTTCACCTGGTCGCCAACCCAGATAGGATGCGCAGCCGAAACGATCACCGCTTTGTCGTCTTCGGTCGAACGGCGATCGGTAGTAAGAATGCCCGATAGCGCGCCGTCGACTTCGCGCGCCGGAATTTCGACGCGGGCTGCAGGTTCGTCGACGAAGTCCTCGGTAGGTTGGCGCAGCACCAGCGCATACAGCGGGTGCAGGGTTTCGCGTTCCAGCCAACGCCACACGCGTGCCACCGGCGAGCCGGATGGGGTTTCTTCGACCGCCTCCTGCCGGTGAAGGCTGCCCGCGCGCGCCAGCACGTTGAGTTGACGGTCGATGACCCAGATGCGCGCCGTCGTGCGCGACAGACCCTGAATGATCTGGGCAATGTCGGCTGTCGAGCTACTGCCCGAGCTGTTACCCCCGCCGTTACTCGCCTCGCGCGATGGTGGCGCCTGCGTCTCTCCGCGGATGACGTCGCCTTCGACACCACCGACCCCTCGCTCTCGGGTGAGCGACTCCCCTTTATTGGCAACGTCAAACAGGCGGGGACGATCGTGCAGCGCCGTCGCGACCGCCTGTGCCGTCCCCGCCAGCGTTTTTTGCTGCGCGTCGCGCAGGAAGCGCTCGAGTTCGCGCACGTATTCGTAGCCAAGCCAGGGGATCGCCAGAAAGACCGTGAGTACCAACAGCAACTGCGCGCGGATGCCGAGCGCGATACGCGCGCGTTTCATGATTCGTCAGCGTTCCAGCGGTACCCCATGCCGTAGACCGTGTTGACGCAGTCGAAGTCTGGATCGAGCGCCTGGAATTTCCGCCGTATGCGTTTGATATGGGAGGTGATGGTGCTGTCGTCGACGACGATCTTGGCGTCGCGCATCAGGCTGTCGCGATCCTTGACGTGACCGGGGTGCCGCGCCAGCGTGTGCACCATCCAGAATTCGGTCAGCGTCAAGTCGATGCGCTTGCCGGCCCAAACAGCACTCAGGCGTTTCAAGTCGAGCGTGAGTTTTCCGCGCTCGATCACATCCTCGGTCGCATGCGGTTCGGCAAGGAGGTCGCTGCGTCGAAACAAGGCAGCAATGCGCGCCGAAAGGTGCGGGAGGCTGATGTCCTTGGTCAGGTAGTCATCGGCGCCCAGGCGCAGTCCGGCGACAATGTCGAAGTCGGAATCGCGCGCGGAAAGAAAAATGATTGGCAGCGTTGCCGACAGAGCGCGCAGTTCCCGGCACAGCGCAAAGCCGCCGTCGACATCGTCGGCCAGACCGATATCGATTAGCGCCAAATCCGGCAAGCGCACCCTGAATGCCGCAAGTGCGTCGCGCCTGGTGGCGTAGGCGGACACGTCGTAGCCCTGCTTTTTCAGCGAATCGGTGTAGTTGGCGCGAATCGCGGGCTCGTCTTCGACAATGGCAATGCGGCGGCTCATGCGGGGCAATATACCTCAGGGCCTTCGGCCGCGGGCGCGCTTAAGCCACGCGTCAGAATCTCGCCACTATTCTTCGTCAGCGTGCCACCACGTCGCCGCGCGAAGGCCGCATCAAGGGATCCTAATCGCATTGTGGCGAACGACCCAGGCGCCACGTTAGCTTGCGCCATTGGCGACCCCTTTGCTGGGCCCCATTCATTGTGGAGAGTTTCATGCCTGCTACCAAACCTTCAACTGCGACGGCCAAGGTCTGGCGCGACTTCAGTCAACTGGCTGCCGAAGCACTGGCGATAGGCGTTGTGTTCAGCATCCTGGTCGCACTGGCCGTGATGATCATGGCGCGGGATGTGCGCACCGACGGTCCATTGACCTTGGACATGACCTTGGACGCCGGGCATGGAGTTCAGCGAATGGCGACGACCGCCGACAATGCCTGAGTGAGGTCGGCTGGGCCGGCGAAAAGGGGGAGGACCCTTCGGTTGAGCGGCATGTCGTCGAACCACATGTTGCCGCGAACTGCGCTTCAGGGCAACGCGGCATTTCGGCCGAGTCTTCCCCTTTTGGTCGGCCCTCGCTCGGTCACGGCCCTGGGAGTGACGTTCAGCGAATCAAATGCAGGGCGCGACCCACCGCGATCACGGCAGTGAACAACGTTGTCGCGGCCAACATCCCAACCACAATCATCAGCAGGGCGCCGGCTATTCCCGTGATACCCAACCACGACGCCGTGAGCCAAGCCACGAACGCGCCCAAACCGCTACAAAGCGCGATTGCGATAAGACTGACCAGCATGCTCACGGCAGGTTTGCGAAAGAGTTAGGCAAATGAACGGCGCGAAAAGAAGCGGGTCTTGAGTGTAGCAGCCTTTCCTTGAGGCGCCGCGCGCGGCACGACCTCCGCGCCGCTACTCGTCCCGCGTCAGCTGGTTTTGCGTCCGCCGCACTCTTCCGTGTTTTGTCACTGTTCCTGTCATGCTTGCCGTCGCAGCGGGCGCACAGTATAACGACGCTGCGCTGTCGCGCCCCAATGCTGCCCAGCCTTCTTGACTACGTTCGGCATGTCCCCATTCGATCTCTCGGCGAGAACCGCGGTGCGCTCGCTCGTCGCTTCCGAGATTCGCGAAGTAGCCAACGCCGGCATGGGCGAGGCCGGCGTGCTCGCTTTCTGGTTCGGCGAGCCCGACGAGGTCACTCCGGCATTCATTCGCGATGCGGCCGTTACAGCGCTCGATGCCGGTGAAACGTTCTACACGCAGAATTTCGGCGTCCCTGAATTGCGTTCGGCGATCGCTGCCTATCTTTCGCGCCTTCATCGATCGACATCACCCGACACGATCGCCGTGACGGCATCGGGCATGTCGGCGTTGATGTTGACGGTCGAGGCGCTCGTCAATCCCGGGGATCGCGTGGTCTGCGTCACACCGATATGGCCCAATCTCACCGAGATCCCCAAGATTCTCGGCGCGAACGTCGTGCGTTCTCCCTTGTTGTACTGCGGGCGGGGTCAAGGCGCGGGCTGGACGCTCGATATCGATGCCCTGATCGCCGCGCTCACTCCAGCTACGCGCGTGTTGCTGGTCAACTCGCCGAACAATCCTACTGGCTGGACGCTCGACGAAGGCAGCCAGCGCGCCATCCTTGCTCACTGTCGCAGGCACGGTATCTGGATCGTCGCCGATGATGTCTACGAGCGTTTGTACTACGACGGCGGCGAATGCGCGCCTTCGTTCCTCGACATCGCCGCGCCCGACGATCGCATAGTCAGCACCAACAGTTTCTCCAAGGCATGGTCGATGACGGGCTGGCGCCTCGGCTGGATCGTTGCGCCTCCGGCGTTGATGCCCGATCTAGGCAAACTGATCGAATATAACAACTCGTGCTCGCCCGCGTTCGTGCAACGCGCGGGCACGGTCGCGATCCGCAACGGCGAACCGACAATTGTTCACACGCTGGCGCGGTATCGTCGCGCACGCGACCTGCTCACCGCGCAGCTCGCGGCATTGCCCGGCATCGAGGCATTCGCCCCCAGCGGAGCGATGTATGTGTTTTTTCGAGTCGCGGGTGTCGATGACAGCCTCGCTTTTTGCAAGCGTTTGGTGCGCGAGGCCAAGCTCGGACTGGCGCCAGGCAGCGCGTTCGGGCCCGAGGGCGCGGGTTTCGCGCGCTGGTGCTTCGCCGCCTCCGAGGACCGTCTCGCGGACGGCGTGGGTCGTCTACGGCGTTTTCTGACGCAGACGCAATCGCCATGAGCGAGCATCATGTCCGATAGGGCTGATCGGCGACGATTGCAGAAAGGACGACGATGACGAACAATTCGCAGCCGAAGCGAAGAGCGAGGGCGCTGCGCGTCGCCAAGCGATGTATCGCGGGCATGGCATGGCTCGCGGCGATCCTCGCTCCCTCCGTCCTGGCCGCCGACCTCGGCAAGACCATTCACGTCTCGCAAGCGGAAGCCGAGAACGGATTTGATCCGCAGGCGGTTTACGACACCTATTCGTTCGACATCTGCCGCGCGATATTCGAACCGCTGTACACGTACGACTATTTCGCGCGACCTGCGCGGCTGATACCCAATACCGCGGACGGCATGCCGCAGATCAGCGACGGCGGGAGGACCTACACGGTCAAGGTGAAGAAGGGCATCTACTTCGCCGCCGATCCGGCATTCAAAGGGAAAAAGCGCGAATTGACCGCGGACGACTACGTATACAGCATCAAACGCATCTTCGACCCGAAGGTTCGCGCGTACTGGCTGTATGTCTACGATCACCGCCTGGCCGGTCTGGACGACGTCCTCGAACTCGCGCGCAAGACCGGCAAGTTCGACTACAACGCGAAGATCGAAGGCTTGCAGGCGATCGACCGCTACACACTGCGCATCCGTTTCAAGGACCCCAACTACACGTTCAAATACTGGCTGGCGGACGAATCGACTGCGGCCGTCGCGCGCGAGGTCGTCGACGCCCACGCCGACTCGTCGAATCGCGTGATGGAGAACCCGGTCGGCACGGGGCCGTATCGACTGAAGGAATGGGTTCGCGGACAGAAGATCGTACTCGAGGCGAATCCGGACTACCGCGACGAGACGTATCCCGTCCCCGGCGAGGGCAGCGAACCCGGCGACGCGGCGATCGCACGCGCAAATGCCGGCAAGAAAGTGCCGATCGTCGGCCGCATCGAAATCAGCGTCATCGAGGAAGCTCAACCACGGATGCTGGCGTTCGACAGCGGGCAACTTGACTATATGGAGTTGCCGCGCGCGCTTGCCGACAACGTGCTGACGCGCAACGCGCTGAAGCCCGAATACGTGAAACGTGGCGTCAAGCTGTATCGACAGGTCGAACCATCGCTCAGTTTCTTCTTCTTCAACATGGATGATCCGGTCGTTGGCGGCTATACGCCGGCGAAGATCGCGCTCCGCCGGGCGATGATCATGGGCTACGACCGGCGCGCCGAAATCGAAGTAGTGCGACACGGTCAGGCCGAACCCGCTTCGCAACTCGTCCCTCCGGGGCTCGCCGGCCACGATCCGACGATGCCCAAGGGCGAACTCTACAATCCCGCGACAGCGCGCGCGCTGCTCGACAAGTTCGGCTACATCGACCGCGACGGCGACGGCTATCGCGAGACGCCTGATGGCAAGCCCTTGACGATCACCAAGGCGACGACGCCGGCAGCGATCGACCACATCAACGACGAACTGTGGAAGAGATGCATGGACGCGATCGGGATTCGGCTCACCTTCTTCATCCAGAAGTGGCCCGAGCTGAACAAGATGTCCGAAGCCGGACAGCTTCAGATGTGGGGTTTGTCGTGGATCTCAACGCAACCGGACGGCGAGGCTCTTGTCAGTCCGCTTTACGGCAAGAACGTGGGCACCTCGAACGACGCACGTTTCCGCCTGCCCGAATACGATCGAGCCTTCGAAGCTTCGCTCGTTCTCCCCGACGGCCCCGAGCGCACCGCGGAGTTCCGCAAGATGACGACGTACGTCCTGAACTACGGGCCGTGGCTGATCGATCTCAACGCCTATGACAACATCGTCGCCCAGCCGTGGCTCAAAGGGTACAAGCAGCATCCCTTCCTTCGGCAGCAGTGGAAGTACTACGACGTCGACCGGCATCCTTAAGGCTTTCGTGCCTCGTTTTGGTCATTATTGACCGGCACTTTGCCGCGTTTACGACAGGCGCGGGATCGCTTGTTCTGCTGCAATTCATCGTGGGCCCCTCCTTAGACTCGAACTCGATTCCAATCGCTTTTTCGCTCGGCTGCTAAAAGGGACACTGATGCTTTTGCGTGCGCTGACTTTCTTCGCCTTCACCGGACTCGCGGTACTTTCCTGCACCGGCCCCGTCCGCGCTGCGGAACCCGTCACCTTCTTTTCCCCGCAGGGCGAAGTCAAGGCGGTACGTCAGGTCACGGCGCGTTTCGCCAGCGCGATAGTGCCTTTCGGCGATCCTCGCGAACTTGACCCGTTCACCATCGATTGCGTCGAAAAGGGGCACGGGCGCTGGGCCGACGGCAAGAACTGGATCTACGACTTTGATCGGGATCTTCCCGCAGGCGTGCGCTGCGGCTTCTCCCTCAAATCCGGCGTCGCTGCGCTGGATGGAACGATACTGCCCACAGGCCAGCGCTTCGAATTCAACACGGGGGGCCCCGCGATCCTGCGCAGTCTGCCGTGGGAAGGCAGTCGCATCGACGAAAACCAGATTTTCATCCTGGGCCTCGATGCGCCGGCGCGCGCGGAAACCATCACTGCCGGCGCGCATTGCGTGGCCGCTGGCATCCACGAACGGATCGGCGTCCGCATGGTCACCGGCGACGAGCGAAAAATCGTGCTCGACAACCGGAAATCCTTCGCGACCACGTATTTACGCGCCCTGCTTCTCGACGACGAATCGGGGCGTGCGCGCAGCGTCACGTTTCGCCTGCCGGTCACCGGCAGCGACGAGGATAAATTCATTCGCCTGCGCGACGCTCCGGATTCGCCGCTGGTAACGCTTGCCTGCGCGCGAACGCTGCCGGCGGATGCCGAGGTGAAGCTGGTGTGGGGCAAAGGTATCGCCTCGGCGAGTGGCATCGCGACGGCGGCCGATCAGGGGATCGCCTTCCAGGTTCGTCCGACGTTTCGCGCATCCTTCTCATGCCAGCGCGTGAACAAGGACGCGCAGTGCATGCCGATCCTGCCGCTGACTCTTGGCTTTACGGCGCCGATCGCAGCGCGCGACGCGGCCAGGATCCACCTGGTCGACGTCGGCGGGAGAACGTATGCAGCCAAGTTGCCTAAGCGTGACGGCGGTGACGCTGCGATCGACGCTGTCGAGAGTGTGGACTTCGGGCCCGGGCTGCCCGAGAACCACACGTTCAGAATCGAACTGCCTGCCGGCCTTAAGGACGACGCTGGTCGTCCGCTGTCCAATTCGAGTTCGTTCCCGCTGCGAGTCAAGACCGACGAGAATCCACCGCTTGCGAAGTTCACCGCGACGTTCGGCATCCTCGAAGCGGCTTTGCCCGACAAGTCGACGCCGTTGCTGCCCGTGACCGTGCGCAATGTGGAATCCGCCGTCGCGACCAGCATCGGTACCTTGGGTCGTGCGCAAGCGACGTCGGGCGACGGCTCCATCGCAGGACAGCTCGCGCGCATCAATCCGGGCGACGAAATGCAGATCGTCGAATGGTTCGGTCGCATCGAAGCCGGCGAGCGTGTCGAACGCGAATACGACGAGGAGGAAGATCGCTGGACAGTCAAGTTCGACGGACACGCGCGGTCGATATTCACGTCCAAGGATCAGCGTCAGGCGATTGCGGTCCCGAAGCCCGGCGGAGCCAAAGCGTTCGAAGTCATCGGCATCCCGCTGGCGGCGCCCGGTTTCTATGTCATGGAATTGGCGAGCCCCCGGCTTGGCGCTGCATTGTTCGGTGAGCGGAAACCCTACTACGTGCGCACAACGACGCTGGTCACCAATCTCGGCGTGCACTTCAAGCGCGGACGCGAGTCTTCACTCGTTTGGGTAACACGTCTCGCCGACGGCAAACCCATGCCGAATGCGCAAGTCAGCGTGCGCGATTGCGCGGGAAAGACCTACTGGCAGGGACGCAGCGACAAAGAGGGCATCGCGCGCGTCGACTCCGAACTGCCTGAACTCGAATCGTTGCC
This sequence comes from uncultured beta proteobacterium, assembly GCA_963749795.1. Taxonomy (GTDB): domain Bacteria; phylum Pseudomonadota; class Gammaproteobacteria; order Burkholderiales; family Casimicrobiaceae; genus PALSA-1003. Next base: position 79,580 of record CAVVOR010000009.1, on the reverse strand, counting down.
GCGCTGCGGCCGAAACTATCGCAAAGCCTACTTCGTCACGGCGCGCGCTGGCGCCGACACGGCATTTGTTTTTTCCGACTGGAATGAAGGCATCAGTCCCTGGCGTTTCAACGTGCCGACCGGCAACGATCGGGGGGCCTACGTCGCTCATGCGGTGCTCGATCGTTCGCTATTCCGAGCTGGCGATACAGCTTCGATGAAGATCTTTGTGCGCAAACTCGTCGGCCAGGGCTTTGCGTTGCCGCCGAGGCCGGCACTCGAAGATACGCTGACGATCCGCCATCAGGGGTCTGACCGCAAATACAGCGTGCCGGTGACTTGGGACTCGGCGGGAGCCGCAGCAGACGCCAATGCGACGCACGGCGAGGCCGCTTTCGGGATTCCGAAGGATGCAGATCTCGGGACCTATACGATCAGCATGCGCGACTCCTTGGGCACCAGCCGTGCCGCGAGGCAGGACCGCTACATCGGCAGCTTTCGCGTCGAGGCTTTTCGCGTGCCGCTGATGCGGGCACGATTGCAGGCGACTGACACGCCGCTCGTAAACCCTGCAGGTGTCAGTTTCGACGTGCAGGTCAACTACCTCGCAGGTGCCGGCGCCGGCGGCTTGCCGGTCAAGCTGCGCACGCAGACCGAAACCCGATCGGTGACTTTCCCGGACTTCGAGGACTACGCGTTCGCGGCCGGCAACGTCAAGGAAGGTCGCGAGGAACAGGGCGATGCCTACGCACGCTTTGACGGCAATACCTTCGCCGATTCGGACATGGGTGACGACGACGAGAGCGCCATGCCGAGCGAACCGGCTCGCCAACGCGGCACCGAATTGCCGCTGACGCTCGACGCGGCAGGCGGCATGCGCGCCGCAGTCAAGGATATCGGACGGAGCGAACAGGCGCGCGACCTCGTCGCCGAACTCGAGTATCGCGATCCCAACGGTGAGACGCTGACCGCCGCAACACGGACGCCGGTGTGGCCGGCACGCGTCGTTCTCGGCATCAAACCCGATAGCTGGGTTGCATCGAAGGAGAAGCTGAAGTTTACGATCGCCGCTGTCGATACCAGCGGCAAACCGCTGACCGGCGTGAAAGTTGCGGCCGACGCATTCAAGCGTGAAACCTATTCGCACCGGCGCAGGTTGATCGGTGGCTTCTACGCTTACGAACACGGTGCCGAAACCCGGCGCCTGGGCACGCTGTGCTCCGGCGAAACCGACGCGCACGGCTTGCTGATCTGCGACGTCGCAGCTCCGGCATCGGGCAACCTGATCCTGCGCGCGCAGACGACCGACGAAATAGGCAATCTTGCCGTCACCCGCGCCGATGCCTGGGTCGCCACTGGCGAGGATTGGTGGTTCGCCGCGTCGGACAACGACCGCGTCGACGTTCTGCCGGAGCAAAAACGCTACGAACCGAATGGCGTCGCGCGCTTGCAGGTGCGGATGCCGTTTCAGGAGGCAACCGCCCTCGTCACCGTGGAACGCGAAGGCGTCCTGGAATCGTTCGTTCGAGTCATCAAGCGCGACAACCCCGTGATCGAGGTGCCCATCAAGCCGGAGTACGCGCCGAACGTGTTCGTTTCGGTATTTCTGGTCCGCGGACGCATCGCGGGCGTCGCGCCGACCGCATTGATCGATCTCGCCAAGCCGTCGTTCAAGATGGGCTTGGCGGAAATTCGCGTCGGCTGGGTCGCACACGAGCTCAGCGTCAAGCTGACCCCGGACAAGGACGCTTACAAGGTGCGCGATCACGCGAAAGTGATGGTCAGTGTGCGTCGCGCCGACGGGAGCGCTCCGCCTCGCGGTGCTGAAGTTGCCATCGCTGCCGTAGACGAAGGGCTGCTCGAACTGCTGCCCAACGACAGCTGGAAACTCCTGGACGCCATGATGACGCGACGCGGCGAAGAAGTCGAAACGTCGACGGCGCAGATGCAGGTGATCGGCAAGCGCCATTTCGGACGCAAAGCCATCGCCGCCGGTGGTGGCGGCGGACGTCAGTCGGCTCGCGAATTGTTCGACACTTTGTTGCTATGGCGTGCGCGCGTGGTACTCGACGACGCCGGCAACGCCGCCGTCGATGTCCCTCTCAACGATTCGCTGACGAGTTTCCGGATCGTGGCCGTCGCATCGTCCGGTGCGCAATTGTTCGGGACCGGTTTCATATCGATCCGATCGACGCAGGACCTGATGCTGCTGCCCGGTTTGCCGCCATTGGTGCGCGAGGGCGACCAGTTCAGCGCAACCGTGACCGTCCGCAACGCGTCGTCGCGCCCCATGCGCGTCTCGGTGGCCCCGCGCGTGACGGCGGTCGGGGCGGAGGCGAATACGCCGCCGCTGGCGCCGCAAGCCATCGACCTCGACGCGGGCCAGGCGCGCGAAGTCGCATGGAACGTCGCGGTGCCGACGAATGCAACGCGTCTCGACTGGCAGATCGACAGCAGCGGACAACAAGGCGCCGCCACGGTCGGCGACCCCGTAGCCGCGACGCGCGACACGTTGAAAACCTCGCAGACGGTTGTCCCCGCGATTCCCGTGCGCACATTCCAGGCGACGATATTCCAGTTAACCGCCCCACAAGACGTCGCGGTGCAGCGTCCCGTCGATGCCGTCGCTGGTCGCGGCGGCGTCAATGTCAGCATGCAGGCCACACTTGCCGGCGAACTGCCGGGCGTTCGCGAATACCTGTCGCGCTATCCATACAGCTGCTTCGAACAACAGACGTCGATCGCGGTGGGGTTGCGCGATACATCGCGCTGGGACGCGCTCATGCGTACCCTTCCCGCCTATCTCGATCGCGAGGGAATGGTCAAGTACTGGCCGGTGCTCAAGGACGGCGACGACAGCCTGACCGCGTACGTCCTGTCGGTTGCGGCAGAATCCGGCTGGGAGATTCCCGACGATTCGCGCACGCGCATGGAAAACGCGCTGATCGGTTTTGTCGAAGGTCGTGTGGTCCGCTTTTCGGCGCTCCCAACTGCGGATCTGTCGATACGCAAGATTGCCGCGCTGGAAGCGTTGTCGCGACGCAAGGAAGCCCTCAATGCGAAATGGCTCGACAGTATCGCGATCGAGCCCAACCTTTGGCCGACGTCCGCCGTCATCGACTGGTACTGGATTCTCAAGCGTTCGCCCAAGCTGCCGAAGCGGGACGCGCGCATCGAAGAGGCCGCGCAGATCCTTCGCTCGCGTCTCAACTTCCAGGGCACGACGATGGGCTTCTCTACCGAGAAAACCGACGCGCTGTGGTGGCTGATGGTCTCCGCCGATTCCAACGCCAACAAATTGTTGCTTGCGCTGCTCGACGACCCGGCATGGCGTGAGGACATGCCGCGACTCGCACGCGGAACGCTCGCGCGCCTGCAGCATGGGCATTGGAATACCACGGTGGCCAATGCCTGGGGCGCGCTCGCGCTGGAAAAATTCTCTGCTGCATTCGAAACGCACCACCGTTACTGGCACGACCAGCGCCACACTGGCGCAGGCGAATGTCACGCACGCATGGGAGAGCGACGATCGCGGCAAGGTTTTCGACAAGCTGCTGCCCTGGCCCTCGCAGCGTGACAATGTCACGCTTGTACACGAGGGGCCGGCGCGCCGTGGATCACATTGCAAAGCCTCGCGGCGATTCCGCTCAAGTCTGCGTTGTCGTCGGGGTACAAGGTCACCCGCACGATCACGCCGCTGCAACAGACGACCAGCGGTCAATGGCGCCGCGGCGATGTCGCGCGCGTGCATCTGGACATCGACGCGCAAAGCGATATGTCGTGGGTCGTGGTCGATGATCCCATTCCCGCCGGCGCCACGGTTTTGGGGCGCGGCCTCGGCGGCGATTCGACGATGGCGACGCAGGACGAAAGAAAGCGCGGCGCCGTTTGGCCTGCCTTCGAGGAGCGCACTTTCCAGGGATTCCGCGCCTACTACCGCTTCGTTCCGAAAGGCAGCTTCAGCGTCGAATACACGGTCCGCCTCAACAATCCGGGTGAGTTTCATTTGCCGACGACGCGGGTCGAGGCAATGTACGCGCCGGAAATGTTCGGCGAAACGCCCAACGCCGATTGGACGATACGGCCGTGACGTGCGCGCAGACGAGGGGCGCGAAGAACGCAGCGGGTCGCCACCGCATGTGGTCCGGCATTGATGATCGTATTGCTGTCGATGCTGGGTACGTTTTTCGTGCCGTGGTTAGCAGCTGCGCAAGCACCAGCGGCTGCGGTTGCGTCCCTGCCCTCGTTCGCGGACGTGAAAGCGTCCTTTGTCACTTCCGAAGCCGTTCTGCTCGATCGCAACGGCACGCCGATATCGGAACTGCGAGTCGATCCGCGAGTGCGTCGCCTCGACTGGGTTTCGCTGGCCGATATTTCCCCTGCGATGTCCGCAGCCGTCGTCGCCGGCGAGGACCGGCGCTTTTTTGAACATAACGGCGTCGACTGGCGCGGACTGGCCACCGCTGCCTGGGACAGCTTCTGGCGAACGCTCGACGGCCGTCGTGTGCGCGGCGGCTCGACGTTGACGATGCAGCTCGCCGGCATGCTGGATCCGGCGCTGGCGCCCACGGCAAGTACTCGCACGTTGGCGCAGAAATGGGACCAGACGCGCGCCGCCTTGGTCCTCGAACAAGACTGGAGCAAACGGCAGATTCTGGAGGCGTATCTCAATCTCGCGTCGTATCGTGGCGAGATCAAGGGTCTGGATGCGGCAGCGCTGGGCCTTGTTCGGCAAGACGCCCGCGGGTCTCGATGCGCGTGAATCGGCGATCCTGGTCGCGTTGCTGCGCGGCCCGAATGCGCCAGCGACGACAGTTGCGCAGCGCGCCTGTGCGGTCGCGGCACAGGCCTCGCCGGACGTACTCTGCGAGGAGGTACGCGCAACGGCGACGGTTGCATTGGCGGGTCCGTATCGCCTCAGACCACGTTGGAATCTCGCTCCTCATCTCGCAGCGAAGCTGTTAAGGGCACCGGGCGAACGCCTCGTCACCACCCTGGATGCCTCATTGCAGCAATTCGCGATTGCGTCGATGAAGGAGCATCTCGCCGAACTCGAGTCGCGCAGCGTCGAGGACGGCGCCATCGTGGTGCTCGACAACGAGACCGGCGATGTGCTCGCTTACGTGGGCAGCAGCGACGAGTTCTCGGCGGCCGCGCAGGTCGACGGCGCGATGGCGGCGCGGCAAGCAGGCTCGACACTGAAGCCGTTTCTCTATGCGCTGGCAATCGATTCGAAGCTGCTGACCGCGGCATCGTTGGTCGACGACAGCCCGGTGGCGATTGCGACAGAGCGCGGCATGTACGTGCCGCAGAACTACGATCGCGATTTCCGCGGAATGGTCAGCGCGCGAACCGCACTGGCGAGTTCTCTCAACGTTCCCGCGGTGCGTACGCTCGGCCTGGTCGGCATCGATCGCTTCCACGATGCGCTGCTACGTCTGGGGCTCACTACGTTGACGCAAACCGACGACTACTACGGAGCGTCGCTCGCCCTCGGCGGCGCCGACGTCAATCTCTTTGCGCTGACCAACGCCTATCGCGCGCTCGCCAACGGAGGTCTGTGGAGCCCTGCGCACTGGCGCAGCATTACCGACAACAAGTCTTCGAAGCGCGTCTTCGGACGCGCAGCAAGTTTCATCGTCGCCGACATTCTGTCGGATCGCGGGGCCCGCGCCACGAGCTTCGGCCTTGAGAATTCCCTGGCGACGCGTGTCTGGAGCGCAGCCAAGACGGGCACCAGCAAGGACATGCGCGACAACTGGTGCGTGGGATTCACCGGGCGTTACACCATCGGCGTGTGGGTCGGCAATTTCTCTGGCGCCCCGATGCACGATGTGTCAGGCGTCAGCGGCGCGGCGCCGATCTGGCGCGATCTGGTGCACTACCTGCACAGAACCACCGCTTCGTTGCCGCCTCGCTCGCCGCGAGGCGTGACGTCGTCAGGAGGTTGCCTTCGAACCCGCAATCGAGGCCTCGCGCGAAGAGTGGTTCATCGACGGCACGGCTATGCGCGCTGTCGTCAACGCCGAATCAATCGACGGCGCAGGCGCAGCAACGCCGCGCATTCGCTATCCCGTCGGCGACACCGTTATCGCGCTCGACCCGGACATTCCGACGACGCAGCAGCGCGTAGCGCTCACGGCATCGCCTGCGCGCGCGGGAATGCGCTGGCGGATAGACGGTGACCTGGGTAGCGGCATGAGTGCCGACGTGATCGCCGATGAGCGCGGACACGCACTCTGGCAACCAACAGGAGGAAGACACACGATATTTCTCGAAGATGCAGAAGGCGCGGTGTTGTCCCGGGTATCGATCGACGTGCGCGGCACGCTGTCCGGGGGCTCGGCTGGCAACGCGACTAGCGGTGATGCCAGCGACCGCGACATGCAGCGCACGCCTGTCGACTGAAGTTCGCCGATTCCAAACTAAGCCTACCGACGCGCCGTCGCTCGCGAGTCGAGGACGTCGCGCAAGCCGTCGCCCAGCATATTGACGGCGAGTACGGTGAGCGCAAGAAATATCCCCGGGTAGAGAATATTGTGCGGGAACACGCGGAACAGCGCGCGTCCTTGCGCCATGATGTTGCCCCAGGTCGGCGTCTCGGGCGGGATGCCGACGCCGAGAAACGAAAGTATTGCTTCGACCAGTATGGCAGAGGCGAAAACATAGCTCGCCTGAACGATCAATGTCGGCATGGTGTTCGGCAGGATGTGCCGCAGCAGCAGCGTCAACGGAGCCACACCGATCGCTCTGGCCGCCTCGACGTAAGGTTCCTCACGCACCGATAACGCGACAGAGCGTACCAGGCGGGCCACGCGCGGGACCTCGGGAATGACGATCGCGACGATGACAGCGAACAATCCGGCCGACGTCAGTGACATCAGTGCGATCGCAAGCAGAATCGGTGGGATCGCCATCAAGCCGTCCATCACGCGCATCAGGATGCCGTCCATACCGCGAATGCCCGCGGCTGCCAGGCCGATGGCGAGCCCAATCGCAATACTCAGGATGACGACGGCGCTGCCGACGATTATCGAGGCACGTGCGCCGTACAGCGTGCGGCTGTAGACATCGCGTCCCAGTGTGTCGGTGCCCATCCGATGCACGATAGTGCTCTCGTGCCCCTCGCCATCCCGCGCGATCTCTTCGAAGCCCGGCAACTGGTTGCGGATCGACGGGTTGATCGCCGCCGGGTCCATCGTACCCAGCCACGGCGCCGCGATGGCGATGAACACGATGATCAAAAGAATTGTCGCGCCGAAGACGATGGAGGGCTCGCGCAGCAGCCGGTGCGCAATCCCACGCGCGCCAACGGGCGCGAAATTCCCGGCAAGGGCAATGGTGTCGATGGGAGGCACGGGCTGGAAAGGAAAGCTTGCGCGCAACTAGTAGCGGATTCGCGGATCAAGCACCGTGTACGTGAGATCGACCAGCAGGTTGATCAGCACGTAAGCGAGCGAGAACAACAGGATGACGGCCTGCACCGTGGGGTAATCGCGCGCCAGGACGGCGTCGACCGTCAGCCGGCCCAGGCCTGGAATGCTGAACACGCTTTCGGCGACGACCACCCCTCCGATTAGCGACGCAATACCGACGCCCACGACGGTAACAATCGGCACCGCGGCATTGCGCAACGCGTGACGCAGCAGCACCGCTGCGCTGGACAGGCCCTTGGCGCGAGCAGTCCGAATATAGTCCTGCCCGAGAACCTCGATGACGCTGGCGCGAGCGACGCGCGCAACCAGCGCGACGTAGATCACCGACAGCGTGAGGCACGGAAGCACCAGTCGCGAAACAAATCCGACGAAACCCTGCGCGAGCGGTTGATAGCCTTGCACCGGCAACCAGTTGAGCCGAATGGCGAATAGGTAGATCAGCCCGTAACCGATGACAAATACCGGCACAGAAAATCCGAGCACCGAAAAGCCCATCACCGCGCGGTCGATCCATGTGCCTCGGCGAACGGCGGCCAGTATGCCCAACGGCGCCGCGATCAATACCGATAAGAGCAGCGTACCGCCGGCCAGCGCCAGCGTGGGTCCGACGCGATCGAGGACCAGGTCGGCAACCTGCTTCTTGAAATAGAACGACTCGCCGAAATCACCGGTCAAAGCGTGACTGATCCAGATGAAGAATTGCTCGACGATTCCACGGTCGAGACCGAGCTTCTGCCGGATGTCAACGACATCCTGCGTTGTCGCCGATGCACCGGCGATGATCGCTGCCGGATCGCCCGACGTCAGTCGCAGCAGTGAAAAAACGATAACCGCGACGATCGCCATTACCGGGACGATCGCTGCTAAGCGGCGGCCGATGTAGGCAATCATCGACTACGATGCCACGCGGTCACTTGCCGCTCTTGCTGATATTCCAGAATACCGAGGCGGGCGCGACGACATAGCCGTCCACATTCTTGCGCGACGCGCCTGGCTGGTACCACTGCCCGAGGTAAACGTGTGTCGGATATTGCGTCCATCGAACTTGGACTGCTTCGGCTATTGCCTTCTGCTGTGTGGGCGTGGTGGCGTGCGCGAACTCGTCGCGAAGTTTCTCGAGTTCGGCATCGCACGGCCAACCAAAGATCGCCTTGTCGCAACTCGCGTTCAGAAACGCCGTCGATACCGGATTCAGGACGTCGGCCGACGCCCATGAGGTCAGAAACGCGTGCCATCCACCCTGCGCCGGTACGTCCTTCTTGACTCGCCGCGCGACAACGCTTTGCCAGTCCATCGATTGCATGTCGACCTTGAATCCCGCCTTTTCCATCAGCGATTTCGCCACTGGGCCGAGGTTCGTCAGCACGGCGAGGTCGGTAGAGTGCAACAGCACGATCGGCGTCCCGTCGTAGCCAGCCTCTTTCAGCAGTTCGCGCGCCTTGACGAAGTTGGACCCGAACAGGTCAGCGGTTCCCTTGTCCGACGCGAACGGGGTTCCGCATACGAACATCGCTTTGCAGACCTTGTAGTACTGCTTGTCGCCGATCGTCGCCTTCAGAAAATCCTCCTGGTTGAACGCATACAGCAGCGCCTGGCGGACTTTCGGATTGTCGAAAGGCTTGGCCGTCGTGTTGAACCGCAGTGCGTACTGGTTGCCCAGCGGGTTCCAGTCGACGAGCTTGACGTTCGGGTCGGCGCGCAATAGCGGTAACAGGTCGTGCGCCGGTTGTTCGATGAAATCGATTTCGCCCGCGATCAGCGCATTTACCGCGGTCTGCTGATCGGCGATCGCCTTCCACTCCACGCGGTCGACCTTGGCGACTTTGCCACCCGCGAGGCCGGACGGAGGCTCGCTGCGCGACTTGTACCTGTCGAATTTCACATAGACGGCCTTGTCGCCGGGTTTCCATTCGTCTTTCTTGAACACGAATGGCCCCGAACCCGTGGTGTCGGTGATCTGTTCGTTCGGACTGGTTTCCGCAACGCGCTTGGGCATCATGAAAGGAACCAGTGACGAAGGCTTACCCAAAGCAGGAAGCACGAGTCCCGAAGGTGTGCTGAGCACAATGCGGAAGGTCCGAGCATCGACGATGGGCATTTCCCTGACGAAGGACATCAACTTTTGTCCCATCGCGTCTTTGGCCGCCCAGCGCTTGATCGACGCTACGCAGTCTTCGGCGGTTACCGGCTTGCCGTCGTGCCAGAGCAGGCCATCGCGCAAGGTCAACGTATAGGTGAGCTGGTCGGGCGAGAGCGTGTAGCGCTCGACCATCTGCGGCTGGATCTGGTTGTTGGCGTCAGTCGCGAACAAGGTGTCGTAGATCATGTAACCGTGGTCGCGCGCGATGTAGGCGGTCGTCCAGATCGGATCGATCACCTTCAAGTCGGCGTGCTTGACGACGCGTAATGTGGACTGCGCGTTGGCCGTAACGGAAATCAGCGCGAGCGCCGCGCCCGACCCCAGCGCCAACGCCAGGGCAATGCGCCGCGCAAGACCGGCCAACCCGCGCGTATCAGGCGAACAAGGATGTCGAGTCGACATGAGGATCTCCTGAAGCCGGTCGGTCAGCGGTTGGCGCGCAACCCGCGCCGGGCATGAGGGCGCAACGATAGCCGAAGCGAACGACCAAAGGCAAACCGCCTCGGCCAAGTTTGACGTTACGCGGTTCCTCCAGAAACCCGCCCGGCCCTTGGGCCGATTCACGCCAAGCGCCCAAAGAGGCGCCGCCGCCCTACAATGGCGTCGCCATGAGTCCGGCCAACACCCCCGACTACGAGTTGCTGATCGATATCGGCAACACGTTCCTGAAGTGGGGCCTGTTTCGCACGCTCGGCCCCGGCGATGCGCGCGAGAACCGCCTGGAGTCGGGTCATGTGCTGCTCGAGGAAATAGCCGGACTCGCCGCGCAGTTTTCGAAATTTCCTGCGCCGGCGCGCATCGTTATTTCCAATGTCGCGGGAACGCGTGAACGCGCGACGGCGATCCGCGTACTCGAAGTCTGGCCGGACGCGCCCGCCCCGCACTGGGTCATTCCGCAACAGAAACAATGCGGCGTCATCAATCGCTATCGCAATCCCGCCCAACTCGGCAGCGACCGCTGGGCAGCGCTGATCGGGACGCGCCACCTGGTCGGGTCGAAACCTGCGCTGGTCGTCGTCTGCGGCACCGCGACGACGATCGATCTCCTCAGTGCCGACGGCGAATTCAAAGGTGGCGTGATCCTGCCGGGTGTCGGCCTGATGCTGCGAGCGTTGCATCAGCATACCGCCGCCCTGCCGGATGCCGACGGCGAATACGTTGACAATCCGACCCAGACGGTCGACGCAATCGCCAGCGGCTGCCAGCACGCGCAGGCAGGCGCGATAGAGCGTTTGTATCGAATGCATTCGGCGCACGAAGCGGGCCTCGTCTGCATCATTTCCGGCGGCGCCGCGCGCGCATTGAGTCCGCGCCTGACGATTCCGTTTCAACTGCATGAGAATCTGGTGCTCGAAGGTCTGTATCGGATCGGCAGGTCGCTGGCGGCCGCGTCCGTGATTCCGCCTGCAACCGGCGTAATTTGAAAACCTCATGCTGCTGAGGGTCATTCGCCGTGCTTGAACGCGGACGAGCCCGACCCAACTTGTAGAGACCATCGTCGCCAGACCTGGCGCTTGGCTGCCGTGTTGCGGCGCAGCGTCCACGGTATATCATTGCAGGCTGTCTCCCGGAGATCCATCATGAGTGAAGCTAGAGAAGTTGTTATTTTGAGCGGCGTCCGCACGGCCATCGGCGACTACGGCGGAAGTCTCAAGGACATTCCTCCGACCGACCTCGCCGCCCGCGTCGTCCGCGAAGCGGTTGCCCGCGCCAAGGTCGATCCGCAGGAAGTCGGTCAATGCGTGTTCGGCAACGTCATCCATACCGAAGCCAAGGACATGTACTTGTCGCGCGTCGCGGCGATCAACGGCGGCTTGCCGCATGGCTCGGGTGCGCTACACTCTGAACCGCCTCTGCGGCAGCGGGCTTCAGGCGATCGTCTCCGCTTCCCAATACGTGATGCTCGGCGACGTCGACGTTGCCGTCGCCGGCGGTGCGGAGAGCATGAGTCGCGGAGCCTACGCCAATGTCACCCAGCGCTGGGGTGCGCGCATGGGAGACAACAAGTCGATCGACATGATGGTCGGTGCGCTGACTGACCCGTTCGACACGATGCACATGGGTGTGACCGCCGAAAACGTTGCCACCAAATGCGGCATCAGCCGTGCACAGCAGGACGAGTTTGCGGTTCAGAGCCACCAGCGCGCCGCTGCCGCGATCGCTGCGGGGCATTTCAAGGATCAGATCCTGCCGATCGAACTCAAAAGCAAAAAGGGCCCGACGATATTCGATACCGACGAACACGTTCGCGGCGAATCGACTGCCGAAGGCATGGGCAAGCTGAAGGCCGTCTTCATCAAGGAAAATGGCACCGTTACCGCCGGCAATGCGTCGGGCATCAACGATGCCGCAGCTGCAGTCGTATTGATGGACCGCGCCACCGCGGCAAAAAAAGGCCTGAAACCCATGGCGAGGCTACTGGCCTACGGACACGCCGGGGTCGATCCCAAGATCATGGGCATGGGACCGGTAGGCGCCGTCAAGAAAGCGCTCGCCAAGGCAGGGCTTAATCTCGATCAAATGGATGTGATCGAATCGAACGAAGCGTTCGCTGCCCAGGCATTGGGTGTCAGCAAGGAACTGGGGATGAATGGCGCCAAGGTGAATCCCAACGGCGGCGCCATCGCGCTGGGTCATCCGATCGGCGCCACCGGGTGCATCCTGACAGTCAAGGCGATGTATGAATTGCAGCGTACCGGCGGACGCTACGGACTGATCACCATGTGCATCGGCGGCGGCCAAGGCATCGCCGCGATCATCGAACGCTTGTAGCAGCAGGCAGCACGCTGATGCGTGCTCGGAGAACAGCACGCTGACGCGTGCTGTCAGCCCTGTTGGGTATTGCCTTCGGGCTGATCGAAACCGATTTCGTGCAGGAACGCGCCACGCTCCTGCGTGCCGAGGTGGCCGGCAACGAGTTCGACGAACTCCTGCTGGCTGCCGGCTTTTTGTGCCGCGCGGGTAACCACGACCTTGGCGATCGGCCCGAGATAGACCGCGAGCCGCGTCGTCGTCTGGTCGACAAAACTCTGGTCCAGCGGAGCCGCCTTGGACTTGGTTTGTGACTGCTCGCCTGTGGCCGGGGCAGTCGCCGCAGCGAGGTTGATTTGGCCAGCGGCAACCGTGACCGTACCCGTTCCCGTCTGGTCCGTCAGCACCTTCTGCATGCCGTCGTTGAAGCGTTTCTTGTCGGCCTCGTCGGCGATGTTCTCGGACAACAACGCGTAGAGTTCCGTCAGGTCGGTCGTTTTTGCGACCGCCTTGCGCACCATCACTTTCGCCATCGGTCCGACGAAATGCGCGAGCTGCCGCTCGACGCGACGCATGACCGTCTCATCCAGCGGCGGATTCATCGGCACGACCTGCATCGGCATCGTCTTCAGATTGATCTGGGTTGCCTGGGTCTCGTCCGGGTTATCGACCGCGGGCGCGTTCAGCGCCTCACGCAGCGCACGACTGAACGCGCGCGCGTTCTGGAATCGTGCCTCGGGACTCTTTTCCAGCGCGGTTGCGAGAACAGCGTCGATCGTCGGCGACAAAGGAAGGCGCGACAAGGTGGACGGCGGTCGGGCCGGCTGGTGGCATATTTTATAAGCGATAGTTTCGGTTGCTCCCGAGAACGGCTTCTCTCCGGCCAGCATTTCGTAGAGCACCACGGCGGCGCTGAACAAGTCCGAACGGCGATCCACCGCCAAGCCTTGGCACTGTTCGGGCGACATATACGACGGCGTCCCCATCACCATGCCCAGCGTCGTCAGGTTCGAAGTGTCGACGCGCGCAATGCCGAAGTCTGCAACCTTGAGCGTGCCATCGCCTGTCAGGATCAGATTGGCAGGTTTGATGTCGCGATGAATAACGCCGCGCTCGTGCGCGAAATCCAGCGCACGCAGCAGCTGCGTCATGATGGCGGTAATCTGCGGCAGATCGATGGTCGGCGTACGGCTGATGTAGTCCCGCAAGCCGACACCTTCGACGTACTCCATGACGATGAACGCGTTCTCCTTGTCCTCGCCATACTCGTAGACGCTGACAATGTTCTGATGCAGCAGGCGTCCCGCCGCCTTGGCTTCGTTCTTGAACCGAGCCATCGACTGCTCGACCAGATCCGGATCGACGCGATCCTTGCGCACCGTCTTGATCGCGACGACGCGCTCAATACCGGGGTCGAACGCCTTATAGACGACACCCATCGCGCCCTTGCCGAGGACGTTCTGGATCGTGTACTTGCCGATTTTTTCCGGCTCAGCCATAGCGGACGTTGTGTGTTTTTCAGCCATCGAGCATCTTCATCGCCTGGACCATGCTCGTCTTCATGCGCCCGAGCGCATCGGTGAGCACGCCAATTTCATCTTTGCTGCGAGTCCGGAAGTCGCCGGCGTCGAGGTTGCCCAGACTGACCTCGTCGGCCAGTTTCGACAGCCGGTTAACGCGGCGAATCACGAACCAGTACAGCATGAGGTTCAGCATCGCGATCGTAAACAGGAATATTCCCAGCAAGGACAGCAGAAAAATCTTGAACGTGTTATTGGCCCGCGCGACCGGCACCGAAGTCGGCACCGTCACGATCTGCGCGCCGATGATGTCGTTGATCTTCCAGCCGAAACCGTTGTTCGACCCGTAAGTTTCAATCATCGTTTTCGGCGCGACGTCAGGCGTGCTATGGCAGGTCAGGCAAGCGGGGTCCTTGATCTGGATCGGACGCGCGAGATAGAGCGATCGGCCTTTGTCGGAATCGCGTTCGCCGATGATTTCGGTCGGACCCGGCGTCGCCTTGAAGCGGTTGATGACGTCGATCTCCCAGTCGGTGGCGTGATCGCGAGGATTGGTCGGGTTGAGCGCTGCGGCCTTGAACAAATAGTCGGTGTATTCCTTCCGCAATTCGTTGAATTGCTCGGTCGCAGCGAACGCGGGAACCGACTGCGGAACGAACTTGTACTTGAGCTGCGTCTCGAGCAGCGGCTTGATTTGCGCATTGGTGTAATTCGCTGACGCCTGAGCCGACTCCATCATCATGCGGGCGTTCTGCAAGACTTCGTCGCGCGCATTGCCGTGCAGCACTCGATATGAAATCAAGCTGGCGAGCGCGAATGCGAAAAGCGAAATCGCCGCGAGCGCCAGATTGAATTTCCAGATGAGCTTCAGGTTCAGGATGTTCGGCATGTATCAGTGCTCCCAGGGCCAGCGAAATCCCCGCTCGGGCTCTTTGGCCTTGGCCGGCGGAGGTGGTGGTGGAGTCTCGACTTTCGCGGGCGCGGCAGCGGCGGGCGCAGTCCATTCAGGGTATGTCTTGCCACTGCTCAACATCGCGGCTTTGAAGGTGGGGTCATCCAGCTTGGCCTGGAAACGCTTGAGGAAGCTCGCGCGGTAAGGTCCATTCAACCATGGCTGCGCCTCCGCGTACGTGGCTTCGTGGTCGCTGATCGGTTCGACCGGCGTCGCAAACTTGTCGACGCGAACCGGCAGCGGATCCATGAAGTCCCGCGGCAAGCCGCTGACGAACTCGGCGGGCGCACGCTGGGTCGACGATGCGGGCTTGCCGGCGGCACGACTCATGTAGTTGCCCGCTTTGGCTTCGACTTCCGGTTTGCCCGGCTCGGCAACTTTAGCCGACCCGGTCTCGACGAATACTTCCAGCGTGTCGCCGGTCGAATGTACGACTGCGGCCGCTTCCGATGTCGAGACGGTTCCCAGCCCGGTGCGCAGCCGAACCCGCGCGCCCGGCGGCTTTGTGGCCACTTTGAGCCAGCCCCGGGTCAACATCATCTCGTCGAGCGCGGTTTGCTTGCCAGCCTTCGGCGTCACTGCGACCAGATACAATGCGCCGGGCCCGATGACGCCCACCGCACCGCCATCGAGGAATTCGAGCTGGAATTGTCCGCCCGCGGGAAGATCGAGGACGTCGCCATCGCGAATGCGCGCGCCCTCCTTAATGTTGAACCACGTCGTGCCGCGCAGGAGCTTAGGCTTCCCGACGAGGAGCGTTATTGTCCCTGCATCGGCGCCGAGACAGGGCCCGGAGAGCAGGAACCAGCAGAAGGCCAGCCAAGTCCATGATTTCATCATTTCGGGGTCCGTCGGGCCGTTGGTCGAAAGCGGTGGCGACGAACAGGTGATAGTAGGCGTCAGCCATGACCAAGTCAATTGCAAATCCTCGGCAAGAAGCCTGCCAGAGCATGAGTCCGGCGCGATGCCTTATACTTGCGCGACACGTACGCCATTAGTCCTCGAATGACCTCCCCCACGCGCAACGCCGCCATCCTGTTCGCCGACATTTCCGGCAGCACCAAGCTATACGAGGTGCTGGGCAATGCGGACGCACAGCAGACGATCGATCGCTGTCTTGGCATCGTCAAGAAGATTTGCGTCGACCAGGGCGGCCGCGTCGTCAAGACCATAGGCGATGAAGTGCTCGCCTCGTTCCCCACGCCCGATGCGGCGGCGCGGGCGGCGATCGAGATCCAGATACGAATTTCCGCCCAGCGCACCAGCCGCGGCACTCCGATCACGATGCATGTCGGCTTCCACTTCGGCCCGACGATCGAGGAGGGCGAGGATGTGTTCGGCGATGCGGTCAATGTCGCGGCGCGGATGACCTCGTTCGCCACCAGCGGGCAAATTTTCACGTCGGCGCAGACGGTGTCCGAGATGTCACCTGTGCTGCGCAACCGCACACGCGATCACGCGGCGCACACGCTCAAGGGCAAGGAGCACGACATCGGGATGTTCGAAGTCATCTGGCAGGAATCCGAAGACGAGCTCACCGCCATGTCGCCGCGCGTCGCCGTTGCGCCGGCGATGATCAAGCTGACGCACGGGCTGCGCAAGATCGAGTTGACTGACAAGCATTCGGTGCTGACGCTCGGGCGCGACCTGCAGAACGATGTCGTCGTGGCTGACCGGAAGGCGTCGCGCATGCATGCGCGCATCGAGCGCAGGCGAGACAAGTTTGTTTTTGTCGATCACAGTTCCAATGGCAGCTGGGTCACCATCGACGGCGAGTCGGAACAAATGCTCCGTCGGGAAGAGCTCACGCTGCGCGGCAGCGGGCGAATCAGCTTCGGCCACGCGCAGGCCGACGATCCCGAGGAATTCCTGAGTTTCTCCTGCCTTGACTGACGTGCGCGGGGGCGCCTGCTCCGCTTTACGTCGCTAGCGGCGACGTGACCTGGTCGATCGTTGCGCGCGACGCGTCCGGCGCATTCGGCGTCGCAGTCGCCAGCCGCTTCTTCGCCGTCGGCGCCCTGTGCCCGCATATCCTGAGTGGTCGTGGTGCCCTGTCGACGCAAGCGCTGGTCAACCCGCTCTACGGCGCGGACGGCCTGTCGCTACTGCGCGACGGCGTCAGCGCCCCTGACGTCGTGGCGGCATTGACCGCGGCTGACGAAGGCCGCGACCATCGCCAACTGCACGTGATCGATGGCGCTGGGCGCGGCGCTGCGTTCACGGGTTCCGCGTGCATAACCTGGTGCGGGCATGTGTGCGCGCAAGGCTACTCGGTGGCCGGCAATATGCTCGTAGGTCCGCGAGTCCTCGCCGACACCGCCGCCGCCTACGAGGCTAACCACCATCTCTCGTTGGCCGAACGGTTGCTCGCCGCGATGGACGCTGGCGAAGCTGCCGGCGGCGACAAGCGCGGCAAACAGGCCGCCGCCTTGCTGATTCATGGCGACGAGGCCTACTCCTTTCTCGACCTTCGGGTCGACGACCATCCCGAGCCGCTGGTCGAGTTGCGTCGGCTGTACGAGAAGAGCCTGGAACGCTATCAACCGTTTCTTGGCTGTCTGCCCGGTCGGCAACGGCCCGCAGGCGTCACGGACAGGGCCGAGATCGAGGCCGCAATCCTCCGCTTCAATGTGGCGCGCAGGACGCAGTGAAGCACAGTGAGTGCGCGTTGAGCGCGAAGTGAGTGTTATGCCGGGGGGGCCTCGACACGGTCCGGCGTCGCTACAATAGCGCAGGAATAGCCCTGTCGCCGCCGCCTACTTCGTTCCCACACCCGTCAACCCCATCGACTCACAGGAGACGCCGCGCATGAACCTCCCGCCGCGAACATCGCGACTGACCCGATTGACCCGCGTGACCCGCGTGGCCCGAGTTTCGGCCGCGACGCTGATTGCCGCTTTCGCCGCTTTCGCCGCTACAGCGTCCCTCGCGCAAACCTTGCGTTTCGGCTTGGCCGAGGATCCCGACATTCTCGATCCGACGCTGGCCCGGACCTTTGTCGGGCGCGTCGTATTTGCAGCGCTTTGCGACAAACTGTTCGACATCGACGACAAGCTCAACATCGTTCCGCAACTGGCGACCAGCTACGAGTGGTCGGCCGACAAGAAGGCGCTGATGCTGAAGCTGCGCAAAGGCGTGACTTTCCATGACGGCGAGAAGCTCGACGCCGCGGCGGTCAAGTTCAACATCGAACGCCACAAGACGATGCAG
Organism: uncultured beta proteobacterium; assembly: GCA_963749795.1. GTDB lineage: Bacteria > Pseudomonadota > Gammaproteobacteria > Burkholderiales > Casimicrobiaceae > PALSA-1003. The sequence continues at coordinate 61,592 of CAVVOR010000009.1, read as the reverse complement.
GGTTCGAATCGCCGAGGTGAACTGGCCCCCGTTACCAGCGTCGACGTGGTCGACGAGTCGACGGTTCGGCTCAACCTGGCGGCGCCTTTCTCTCCGCTGCTTGCCGCGCTCGCCGATCGCGCCGGCATGATGGTCTCGCCGAAGGCCGCAACGGCGGCGGGCGACAAGTTCGGCACCAAGCCTGTGTGTTCGGGACCTTTCCAGTTCGTCGAGCGGGTCGCGCAGGACAAGATCGTGCTCGAACGCTATCCGAACTACTGGAACAAGGCTGAGATCCATTTCGACAAGGTGGTATACACGCCGATCGTCGATTCGACGGTTCGTTTGGCCAACTTGCGCTCGGGGCAGCTCGACATCATCGAACGCATGGCCGCGTCGGACATTCCCAGCCTCAAGGATGACGCTCGCTTCAAGATCTCGAAGATTACCGAAATCGGCTATCAGGGGATAACCATCAACGTGGGAAAAAGCGAACTCGCGCAAAAGAATCCGCTCGGGAAAGACCCGCGGGTGCGCGAGGCGTTCGAATTGGCGCTCGACCGCGATGGGATAGTGCAAGTCGCGATGGATGGCGAAGCCGACGTTGGCAACCAATGGGTGGCCCCCACCAATGGTTACTATGCGAAGAACGTGCCGGTGCCCAAGCGCGATGTCGCGCGTGCCAAAGCGCTGCTCGCTGAAGCCGGCGTGCCCAATCCGACGATCACCTTGGTGGCGGCGACGACGTCCGACGCGCAGAAAATCGCCCAGGTCGTGCAGGCGATGGTCAAGGAGGCGGGCTTCGACATCAAAATTCAGTCCACCGAATTCGCGACCTCGCTCGACATGGCGGACAAAGGCCAGTTCGAAGCCTATGTGCTGGCCTGGAGCGGCCGCGCCGATCCCGACGGCAATCTTTTCAGCTTCGATGCGTGCAAGCAGCCGCTTAACTATGCGGGCTACTGCAAACCCGAAGTCGACGAGCTGCTGACGCGCTCGCGAACCACGCTCGACCCGGCGGAGCGCAGACGAGCGTATGAACAAATCGCCGCCATCACACTCAAGGACCGCCCGATCGTCTACCTGTTTCACCGGCACTGGCTGTGGGCGCAGACGGCAAAACTGAACGGTTTGCGCCCGGTGCCCGACGGCCTGGTCAGACTGCAAGGCTTGAGGATGAATTGAGCGCTGGATCTCGGCGCGCTCATTGAACGCGATCGAGATCAGCTCAATGCTTACCCGGTTGCCGCTGGCGCGACTCGGCACAGCCGAGCTGACGTGCAGTCGGGCAACGCGACGCCGCACCGTATCCAGCGAGCATGTTTAGCTATTTCATTCAACGCGTCGTCACGATCATCCCGACACTGTTCTTTGTGTCGATCCTGATCTTCGGTCTGCAGCAGTTGCTCCCGGGCGATCCTGCGTTGATTCTCGCCGGAGAGGACCACGATCCGACGGTGATCGCGCATCTGCGCGAGACCATGCATCTGGACAAGCCCTTGCCGGTCCGCTACCTGTACTGGGCAGGCGGCGTGCTCAAAGGGGACCTTGGCGAATCGGTACGCATCCAGCAGCCGGTGCTGGCGCTGATCATGGCCAAACTCCCGGTCACGCTCGAACTCGCGGCTTTGGCGATTGTTATCGCGCTGACCGTGGGAATCACGGCAGGCATCGTGTCCGCAGTGGCCAAGGACAGCGTCTGGGACTACGCCGCCAATATTTTCGCGTTGTGGGGGCTGTCGACGCCCAATTTCTGGCTGGGCATCATGCTGATCCTTTTGTTCTCGGTTACGCTGGGCTGGCTGCCGGCGTCGGGCTATGTAAGCCCGTTCGAAGACTTGAAAGCCAATCTCGCCGCGATGATCATGCCGGCGTTCGTGCTCGGCAACGCCATCGCCGCGGTGCTGATGCGGCACACGCGCAGCGCCATGTTGCAGGTCCTCAATTCCGACTATGTGCGGACGGCTCGCGCCAAAGGCCTCGACGAGCGTGTCGTCGTCCTGAAACACGCCTTGCGCAATGCGCTGGTGCCCGTGATCACACTCGGCGCGCTGGAATTCGGGACGCTGCTTTCCGGCGCGGTGCTCACCGAGCAGGTGTTCACGATTCCCGGTTTCGGCAAGCTGATCGTCGACGCCGTCTTCAACCGCGACTATGCCGTGGTCCAGGGCGTGGTGCTGTTCACCGCCACCGCGTATATCCTGCTGAACCTTGTCGCCGACCTGGCTTACTTCGTCGTCAATCCGCGGATGCGCGGCTGATCGCGGTTCGTCCGATGGCCGCCCTCGCCGCAGAGATTTCCCGCGCGCCGCAGCTAACCCCGGGGCAACGCGTCCGCCGTCGACTGTTCCGCCGGCGCGGTGCCATGCTGGCCCTGGGCGTAATCGTCTTCTTCGTCTTGCTGGCCCTGCTGGCGCCGTGGGTCGCGCCGCACGATCCTTTGCAGACCAGCTTCAGCGCGGTGCGCAAGGCGCCGACGGCAGCGCACTTCTTCGGCACCGACGAAATCGGCCGAGACGTCGCTTCGCGTGTCATCTGGGGCGCGCGCGCATCGCTGCTGGCGGGAATTGTCTCGGTTTGCATTTCCCTCGTTTTCGGTGTCCCGATCGGGCTCCTCGCCGGTTACGTCGGCGGCTGGGCCGACGCGCTCATTTCGCGGATTACCGACGCGATGCTCGCCTGTCCGTTCCTGATCCTCGCCATCGCGCTGGCAGCGTTCCTGGGGCCAAGCCTGACCAACGCGATGATCGCGATCGGCATTTCTGCGACTCCCGTTTTCATCCGGCTGACGCGCGCGCAAGTACTTGCGGTGAAGGTCGAGGACTATGTCGAGGCGGCGCGCGCAATCGGCAATTCGCACTTGCGTATCGCCCTGACGCACATTCTGCCCAACATCGTCGCGCCGCTGATCGTCCAGGCGACGCTGGCGATTGCCGCGGCCGTCATCGCCGAAGCGAGTCTCGCCTTCCTTGGCTTGGGCCAGCAGCCTCCTGCGCCGTCCTGGGGGAGCATGCTCAATACCGCCAAGAATTACATCGATAACGCGCCGTGGATGGCCATTTGGCCGGGTTTGTCGATCTTCCTGCTGGTTCTGTCGTTCAATCTGCTCGGTGACGGTTTGCGTGACGCGCTCGATCCACGCGAACGCTAAAGTCACGCGCTCCCCCTCGTCGTGACGACATCGCTTCGACGGCGCTATGATCGAGCTTCGGTCGATACAACACGGGAGAAGGCGATGCAACTCAAAGGCTCGTGCCACTGCGGCGCCGTGAAATTTTCCGTCGTCACCCACACGCCGCAACCCTATATGCGCTGCTACTGCTCGATCTGCCGCAAGACCGCGGGCGGAGGCGGTTACGCCATCAACATCATGGGCGAAACATCGACGCTGAAAGTACGCGGCGAACGCAACATCGCCGTCTACCGGGCGCGCATCAAGGAGTCCGGTGCAGCCAAAGCGACGCTGTCGAAAGGGCGCCGACATTTCTGCGGCAAATGCGGCAGCGCGCTATGGGTGTGGGACCCGCGATGGAGTGAATGGGTATATCCGTTCGCTTCGGCCATCGACACGCCGCTGCCCAGGCCGCCCGAGGACGTGGAGATCATGCTCGACTATGCCGCTCCGTGGGCCGACGTGCCCACCGGCCGCGGCCATGCTCATTTCGCCGAGTTTCCGAACGAGTCGATCGCCGACTGGCACAAGAAGCGAGGTCTCGAGAGCGCCTAGGGTTTGCCATTGGAGTCGCCCTCTCGGGGTCCGACTCCTGGGCCGAGTGCTTGAAGTGTCGGCTACTTTCGGGCCGGATCATTTTCCGGCAACACATCGCACGCCCAGTCGCTTTTCTTCCAGTTGGGCACCGGCGTTTCAGTGCCCGCGTGCGGGACGTACGTCGACCGCTCGACCAGTCGATAGTGGTGGATGTAACGCGGACAGTTCGGGAACACGCGGCTTACCGCAACGCGGACGATAAATTGCGCTTCGGGGTAGCCGGCCCGAAGCGGATCGTCCAGCGAAATCGTCGCCTCTCCCAGCAGGCGCAAACGCCGCTGACGTTCGAAGTCGATGAATAGGATGCCGACTTTGCGTCTGGCAGCAAGGTTGCCCATCGACACGAACATGCCGTTGCCGTCGTAGTTCGGAAACGCGATGAGCTTGGGCTCGAGCACGCGAACGAATCCGGGCGCGCCTCCCTTGTAGGAGCAGTTCGGCTGATCGTCCTCACCGACGGTCGCGAGGAACAACATGTCGCGCGATTCGATGAAAGCCTTGTCGTCGTCGCCAATATGATCGACGACCAGACGCTGCTCGATGCGATCGGCGAGCCGCCGCGTATCGAACCGGTCCTGCAATTGCCGAGCGCCCTGCAGGTAGAACTCACTCATCGTCTGCCCTTTGAGGCCCGCGTCGACGCGATGGCTCGTCACGCGGCTGGCGGCGGGTGAATGTTGTCGACCCAGTGCACCTGCTCGGGATTGGGTTCGACCGCGGGTATGTCCAGGTTGACGACGACGGGCTGCTGACCGCTGCGGCAGAGCACGCACGATAGCGGCGTATCGGCGCTGGCATTGATTTCCTGATGCGGCACATAAGGAGGGATGTAGATGAAGTCGCCGGGGCCGGCCTCGGCGGTAAATTCCAGTCGATCGCCCCATTTCATCCGCGCCTTGCCGCTGACGACGTAGATCACGCTTTCAACCGGGCCGTGATGGTGGGCGCCGGTTTTGGCGTTCGGGTGAATCACCACCGTACCCGCCCACAGTTTCTCCGCGCCGGTGCGGGCGTGCGTGATAGCAGCCGCGCGGTTCATGCCTGGGGTTTGCGCGGTGTTGGGGTCGAGTTCGTCAGCGCGTACGACGCGCACACCGTGCAAGCGCCATTTCGGCTCCCGGCTTTTTGATCCGCTCATTTCATCGCGCTCGGCCATCGTCTTCCCGGCTGCAGGTTGCTGACGCTGTCATTATGGGCGGCTGCAGCGCTAAAAAAAAGCCTGTCGCCGAAGGGCGCCTTTCCGGCCGCCGGTCGGGCCCGCGACGATGTGAGCCTTGGTACAATCCGCGTCCCCACTGGAGAAACGACGATGACACTATCCATGTATCAAGCCAGCGTGCCGGTATTCGTTCGGGCGCTGACCAACCTCAAGGCAATTCTGGAAAAAGGCGCGGCGCACGCGCACGCCAAGAAGATCGACGAATCGGTATTGCTCGGCGCTCGCCTGTATCCCGATATGCTGCCGCTGACAAAGCAGGTCCAGATCGCCAGCGATTTCGCGCGCGGCACGGCTTCCCGTCTCGGCGGCGCAGAGCCTCCCGCGTATGAAGACAACGAAAAGACGTTCGCCGAGCTTCATGCACGCATCGACCGCACGCTGGCGTTTTTGGCGACCCAAAAAGCCTCCCAGATCGATGGCTCCGAATCGCGCGAGATCGTGCGTCCCGTTCGCGGACAGCCGCACAAATTCACCGGCACCGAATACCTGTTGAACTATGCGATGCCCAATTTCTATTTTCACGTGACCACCGCGTACGCAATTCTGCGTCACAACGGAATCGAAGTGGGCAAAGGCGATTTCATCGGGAACCTGGGCTAGGCGGCAGACTACGGCGCGGCACCGTCCGGCGTTCTGGGGACGGCGCTGCGTACCGCACTTGCGTCCTGCACTTGCGTCCTGCACTTGCGGGACTTCATTTGCGTCGGCGCCGCGACTCGCCCAGTCCTGTGCCGACGCAGGAAAGCGCGGGCGGAAGGCGTGGCCTAAGGCGAACCGGGCGCCGCCGGCCACCGATAGTCTTTGAGCTGCTGGCGCAAGGTGAGTTTGGAGAGCTTGCCGGTCGCCGTATGCGGCAGGCTGTCGACAAAGATAACGTCGTCGGGCAGCCACCATTTGGCCACCTTGGTGCGAAGGAAGTCGAGCATCTGCTCGCGGCTGACGTCTTCGCCAGTCTTCCGGACGACTACCAGCAACGGGCGTTCGTCCCATTTCGGATGGGCAACGCCTACCACTGCGGCCTCGGCGACGGCCGGGTGCGCGACGGCAAAATTCTCGACATCGATCGAGCTGATCCATTCCCCGCCTGACTTGATTACGTCCTTCGAGCGATCGGTTATCTGCACGTAGCCATCGGGATCCAAAGTGGCCACGTCGCCGGTCGGAAACCAGCCATCGCGCAATACACTGCCGCCTTCGCCCCTGTAGTACCCGGCGGTCACCCAGGGACCGCGCACCAGCAGGTCGCCGAATGCCGCGCCGTCGCGAGGAAGTTCCTTGCCTTCGCTATTGACGATCTTCAGTTCGACGCCGAACCCCGGGCGTCCCTGCTTGGCCTTGAGCTTCCGCCTATCGGCGAGCGGAAGCGAAAGATGCTTGGCCTTGGGGTGATTCGACGTCGCAAACGGGCTCGTCTCGGTCATGCCCCACGCGTGCAGCACTTCAATGCCCATGTTCTCGAATTTCTCGATGATTGCCGGTGGACAGGCCGAGCCGCCAATCACTACGCGCTTGAGCGTACTCAGCTTCAGTTTGTTCGCCTCGAGGTATTGCAGCAGCCCGAGCCACACCGTCGGCACGGCGCTGGTGAATGTCACAGCTTCCTTCTCGAACAAGTCGTAGAGGCTCGCGCCGTCGAGTTGCGCGCCGGGCAATACCAGTTTCATGCCGACCAGCGTCGCCGCGTACGGCAAGCCCCAGGAAAAGACATGGAACATCGGCGTGACCGGGAGTGCTACGTTGCTCGCCGACAAGTCCATCGCATCGGGTAAGCAGCTCGCGAGCGCGTGCAGCACCGTCGATCGGTGCGAAAACAGCACGCCTTTGGGATTGCCGGTCGTTCCCGACGTGTAACAGAGCGAGGCAGCGGTGTTCTCTTCGAAAACCGGCCACTCGAAACGGTCATGTTGGCCGGAAACCAGTTCCTCGTAACAAAGCAGCGGCACCGATGCCGTCGGCGGCATCTGCGCGCGGTCCGCCAAGGCAATCCAATGCCGCACGCGCGGACATTTGGCGGCGATCTTGTCGATCAGCGGAGCAAACGTCAGATCGAAGAACATTACCTCGTCGTCCGCATGGTTGACGATGTATTCGATCTGCTCCGGAAAAAGTCGAGGATTGACGGTATTGATGATTGCGCCCATGCCCGACACAGCGAAATACAGCTCGTAGTGCCGATGGGTATTCCACGCCAGCGTGCCCACGCGCGATTCAGCAGCGACGCCCAGAGCGGTCAGCGCGTTAGCGAGCTGCCGTGATCGCCGATGTGCGTCGCGGTAGGTGTAGCGATGCGTCTGGCCGGCGCCGGGACGGGAAACGATTTCGGTGTCGCCGTGGTAGACGTCGGCGTGACGAATCAACGCCGAAATCAACAGCGGTGTCTGCATCATGTTGCCAAGCATGGAGCCTCCTCGAGTGGCGCGTGTCGCGGTCTCTGGTGGACGCGTCGACCGGCGCCAATACTTTACGCCAAAACGGCCTCGACGGGATTCGACTCGATCCGCCAAGGCCCGCTGCTGCCCGCTGCTGCCTTACGACCGGTGCCATAATGGCGCCTCGATTTGTCGCCGGACTCCGGGCATGCTACTTAGCGCGGCCATCGCCGTCTGCGTCCTCGTCGGCCTCTTGTTCCTGCTCTTCGCAGTTCGGCGTCTGCGCGACCGACGTTACGGCGGCTGCGTCATGCATGGGCTGTCGTCGGCGGTGTTCTTCCTGGCCGCAGCATGCGTTGGCTTGATCGGCGTCAACCTCCTCACCTACGCGCGCCTGACGAACGAGCAGGCGGCGGTGGAAGCGCAGTTCAAGCGCACCGGCGAGCGGCAGTACGACACGTTGCTCACCTATCCGGCGGGCGAGACGCAGCGATTCACATTGCGCGGCGACGAATGGCAGATCGATGCACGCGTCCTCAAATGGCACGCCTTTGTCAATGTTCTCGGCTTCGACACGGCTTATCGTCTCGACCGGATCAGCGGGCGCTACGCCGATGTGCAACGCGAGCGCGGGCCCGATCGGACGGTGTTCGCGCTCAATCCTCCGGGGCGCATAGATGTCTGGAGCCTGGTGCACTCGTACAGCCGCTATGTGCCCTGGGCCGACGCGCTCTACGGCAGCGCGACTTACGTGCCGATGTCCGACGGCGCCCGCTATAGCGTCACGGTGTCACAAAGCGGACTCGTCGCGCGGCCGCTCAACGACGCGGCGCGGCGTGCGGTAGGAAACTGGCACTGACGGCTCGATGTCGCCGCCGAGGGTCTAACCGAGATAGTCCTGCAGGCGCCGGCCCAGTTCCAATACGCTTGCAGGCGCATCGCCAACGCTGGTCGCGCGCTCCGCCATTTCGTCGACCAGCCGAACGACGCTCGCTTCGTGCGGCAGGGAAACGCCGAAATGCAGTGGAGTTTCCATTCTAAAAATCGCCAGCGTCGGAAAGTTCTCGACGTCGACATCGCCGCAGATTTCGCTGTCGTCCTCGATGTCCAGCCACACGAAGCATGCGTCGCGATGCGTTGCCGCGATGCGCTCGAACACTGCGCGGAATTGATTGCAAGTGTCGCACCACGCTGCGCAGAACGCGACGACGCGCAGCGGGCGGCTGCGACCAGCGTCCCTCGTACGCAGACTGGAAAGTGTCAGAACAGGCATTGCCTCGGGCACGGTACAGGGGCAACCATTGTACGGTTGCGGTGCGCGGCGTCAGGACGCTAACGCGCCGCCGCTTTCTTTCTCGCCAGCAGATCCGCCTTTTGATCGTCGCCGATCGGCCCTACGGCAAAATACGTTGCATCGGGATGCGCAAAGTAGAACCCCGACACCGCAGCAGCGGGAAGCATCGCGTAGTTCTCGGTGACCGACATGCCGATGTCCGCCGCCTGAAGCAGCGCGAATAGCGGCGCCTTGACCTCGTGGTCGGGGCACGCGGGATAGCCCGGCGCAGGTCGAATGCCGCGATATTCCTCGCGGATCATCGCCGCGCCGTCGAGATGCTCGTCTTCGGCGTAGCCCCAATACTCGCGTCGCACTTTCATATGCAGCCACTCGGCGAACGCTTCGGCAAATCGATCGGCGAGCGCCTTCAACATGATTGCGTTGTAGTCATCCTTCGCTGCCTCGAACTCGGACAATTTGCGTTCGATGCCCAGTCCCGCGGTCACCGCGAACGCGCCGACATAGTCGGCAACGCCCGATGCTTTGGGTGCAACGAAATCGGCAAGACAGTAATTGGGTTTGCCCGACGGCCGTACGTTCTGCTGCCGCTGGTTGCACCAGGTCAGCGCGACTCGCGACCGCGTTTCGTCCTCATACAGCTCGATGTCATCGCCGACCGAATTGGCCGGCATCAACGCAATGACGCCGTTCGCTGTCAGCCAGCGTCCCTCGATGATGCGTTTGAGCATCGCCTGGCCTTCCGCGTAGACGCTGCGCGCGGCTTCGCCGACGACCGCATCATCGAGTATCGCGGGAAACGGTCCTGATAGTTCCCATGTCTGGAAGAACGGGGCCCAGTCGATGAATTTCGCCAGCTCGGCCAGATCAGCACGCTTGATGTCTCGCCGCCCAATCAGTCGCGGCTTGGGTGGAACGTAGTGTGTCCAGTCGCCCCGGAAGGCGTTGGCGCGCGCCGCGACGAGCGGAATCAGCGCGGGTCCTTTTTTTGCCGCATGTTGCACGCGAATCTTTTCGTAGTCATCGGCGACCTCGGCCACATAGGCATCCCTGCCTTCGTCCGAAAGAAGCTTGCTTGCAACGCCCACGGCGCGCGACGCGTCAGGGACGTACACCGTGACGCCAGAATAATTGGGCGCGACTTTCACTGCCGTATGAACGCGCGATGTCGTCGCGCCGCCGATCAGCAGCGGCAGCGTCATTTCGAGGCGTTGCATTTCGTGCGCAACGTGCGCCATTTCCTCCAGCGACGGCGTGATCAGCCCGGAAAGACCGACGATATCGGCGTTGCGCTCACGCGCTGTCTGCAGGATCTTCTGCGCCGGAACCATGACGCCCAGGTCGATGACATCGAAGTTGTTGCATTGGAGCACTACCCCGACGATGTTCTTGCCGATGTCGTGAACGTCGCCCTTGACCGTCGCCATGACGATCGTCCCCTTGGGCTTGCCGCTGTTGCCCGACCGCGCCTTTTCGGCTTCGATGAAAGGAATCAGGTGGCCAACGGCCTGCTTCATCACTCGCGCACTCTTGACCACCTGCGGCAAGAACATCTTGCCGGAACCGAACAGGTCGCCGACGACATTCATTCCCGCCATCAAGGGTCCTTCGATGACGGAGATCGGCTTGCCGCCTTCGCGCTCGATCTTCTGGCGCGCTTCTTCGGTGTCCTCGATGATGAAGGTCGTGATGCCCTTCACCAGCGCGTGCGACAGGCGCTCTTCGACCGACGTCGCCCGCCAGGCGAGATCCTCGACGATCTGCTTGCCTTTGGACTTGTACGACTCGGCGAACGTCACCAGTCGTTCGGTCGGGTTCTCGCCGTCATCGCGCTTGCGATTCAGCACCACGTCCTCGACGTGTTCGCGCAGCACGGGATCGATTTCGTCGTACACCCCGAGCTGTCCGGCGTTGACGATCCCCATCGTCATGCCGGCCCTGATCGCGTGGTAGAGAAACACGGTATGGATCGCCTCGCGCACCGGGTCGTTGCCGCGAAACGAGAAGCTCACGTTCGATACGCCGCCGGAAACTTTCGCATGCGGCAGATGTTCTTTGATCCACCGCGTCGCATTGATGAAGTCGACGGCGTAGTTGTTGTGCTCTTCGATGCCTGTCGCAATTGCGAATATGTTCGGATCGAAGATTATGTCTTCCGGGAGAAATCCGACTTTGCGCGTCAGCAACTCGTACGCGCGCCGGCAGATTTCAGTTTTGCGCTCGAACGTGTCGGCTTGGCCCTTTTCGTCAAAAGCCATCACCACCGCTGCCGCGCCATAGCGCTTGACCAGCGCTGCCTGATGCACGAACGCAGCCTCGCCCTCTTTCATCGAAATCGAGTTGACGATGGGCTTGCCCTGCACGCATTTGAGGCCAGCCTCGATCACTTCCCATTTGGAGGAATCGATCATCACCGGAACGCGAGCGATGTCGGGCTCGCCGGCGATCAAATTCAGGAATCTCACCATGGCGGCGCGCGAATCGAGCATCGCCTCATCCATGTTGACGTCGATGATCTGGGCTCCGTTCTGCACCTGCTGGCGAGCGACTTCGACCGCGCCGGCGTAGTCGCCGGCGATTACCAGCTTGGCGAATGCGCGCGAGCCCGTGACATTGGTGCGCTCGCCGACATTGACGAACAAGGTATCGTCACCGATCGTCAGCGGCTCGAGGCCGGCCAGTCGCAGCGGGCGTGACATCAGCGGCTGCGGTAGCAATTAGACAACGATCCCGTCCATCTCTTCCGCAGGCACTTTTCGCGGCGGCATGTGGCGGACCGCCTCGGCGATGGCGCGAATGTGGTCGGGCGTCGTGCCACAGCAACCTCCGACGATATTGACGAAACCGTTCGCCGCGAAATCACCGATCAGCGCAGCCGTCGTCGCCGGCGCCTCGTCGTAACCGGTGTCGCTCATTGGATTGGGCAGGCCGGCGTTCGGATAACAGGAGACGAACGTACCGGCCACACGCGAGATTTCCTCGATATAGGGACGCATCAGCGCCGCACCCAGCGCGCAATTGAGTCCCACGGCGAGCGGCTTCGCGTGCCGCACCGAATTCCAGAACGCCTCGGTCGTCTGCCCCGACAGCGTTCGTCCCGATGCATCGGTGATCGTCCCGGACACGATCAGCGGCAGTCGCATCTGGTGTTGTTCGAAATACTGGTCGATGGCGAACAATGCAGCCTTGGCATTCAGCGTGTCGAAGATCGTCTCGACCAACAGCAGGTCGACACCTCCCTCGACCAGGCCGTCGATCGCTTCGGTATAGGCCGCGACGAGTTCGTCGTAGCTCACGTTGCGAAAGCCCGGGTCGTTGACGTCGGGTGAAATCGTTGCAGTGCGATTAGTCGGCCCAAGTGCGCCAGCGACAAAGCGCGGCTTGTCAGGCGTTTTCGCGGTCGCGGCGTCGGCGCACTCGCGCGCAATTTTCGCCGCGGCAAGGTTGATCGCGCGCACCCTGCCTTCGAGCTGATAGTCCGCCTGGGCGATGCTGGTTGCGTTGAACGTGTTGGTCTCGATGATGTCGGCGCCCGCATCAAGAAACGCCGTGTGAATCTCGCGCACGACCTCCGGCCTGGTCAGCACCAGCAGATCGTTGTCGCCTTTGACGTCGTGCGAGTGATTGTGCAGGCCGCACGCGACCGGGCCGCGATAGTCGGCCTCGCCAAGTTTGTACCCCTGAATCATGGTCCCCATCGCACCATCGAGGATCAGGATCCTCTCGCGGAGCAACCTCGTGAGCAACGCGGTCTTGTCGGTTGTAGCCATCAATCGTCCTAAAGCCGGAGATCCAAAAACAAAAACCCGATCAGCTAGCCGCCGAGCGGGTTTCAGTCGAAAGCCGCTTTAGCTGCATTTGTATAGCGCCCGCAAGCTGCGGAGTCACCCCCGAATCAAATCGGCGCTAGGGTTAAGGTAAGGGCTGGTCGGTCCGTTGTCAACCATGCCGCGTCAAGCTTAGTCAGCCTTCATCAACCGCGCATCGCTCATGCCCCGCATTCAGGTACCATCATTGGCTCTTTGCTCCGTCGAATCCATCATGCTTGATCGCGACATCCGACATCTGCTCGACACCGTATTCAACGTCGTTCCTTCCGCTTCGCCTGACGTCGCGCAATTGCGGCTTGCGGCTGAATCGGCGCCTCAGCGTCTGGGCGGCGAGCCTGTGCAGCTTGCGGCGGTGACCGACGCACACGCACCCGGCAGCGCCGGCCGGGTTCCACTGCGCGCCTATCGTCCCGCAAGTACTACTCCGCTTGCGCTGTTTCTGTATGCGCACGGCGGCGGCTGGGTGACGGGGTCGCTCGACTCACATGACAAGCTTTGCCGCATCCTTGCGCAACGCCTGGGCGCCGTTGTCCTCGCGGTCGACTACCGATGCGCGCCCGAGCACGTCTACCCCGCCGCGCTCGACGACGTCGAATCGGCGTGGCGTTGGGCGAATGAAAACGCTGTCGCGCTGGGCGGCGACGGGATTCGATTCGCGGTGGTCGGCGACAGTTCGGGTGGAAACCTCGTTGCAGCCCTCACGCTGCGGCTTCGTGCGGCGGGTGCTCGACAACCCTCTCTGCAATTGTTGCTGTATCCCGCGTTGGACGTGACGTGCTCGCGCGCGTCGTACCGGGAATTTGCCCAAGGCTACAATCTGTCGGGGCTGCAGATGAAGTGGTACTGGCACACCTATCGCGGCGACGCTGCGATGGAATCGCCACAGCTTTCTCCGCTGGCGGCGAATGACTTGTCGAGCCTGGCGCCCGCCGTTATCGCCGTGGCCGAATACGACGTGCTTCGCGACGATGGCATCGATTATGCGCAACGTCTGCAGACCGCAGGCGTCGCCGTGCAATTGATTCGTTGCGACGGAATGATCCACGGTTTCTTGCGTTGGACTGGCGCCGTCCCGGCTGCACACCGTTGGATAGGCGAAATCGCTGCGGCCAGCCACGCAGCGCTCGGTCCCGCGTAAGTCGCACCCAAGGCGGCGAGCGAAGCGCCTGTTACCAACTGCCTGAGCTGCCTCCGCCGCCGGAGCTGCCGCCACCGCCCGAGAATCCGCCTCCGCCTCCGGATGAAAACCCACCGGACGAACTCCCGCCGCTGCTCATGACAAAACCGCCGATGCTGGCGTGGCCTTTGGTTTTCAAATCCTGCGCAGCTTTCTGGTACCAGGGCATGCGCGACAGGATCAACTTGGCCAGCGGGTAACCGATCACGTAGACGCAAAGCAGGATGAACGTTCCGTGAGTGCCGAGGATGATCAGCGGAAACATCGCCCAGAACGGAATCAAGAACACATAGAGGAACCAGCCGACGCCCGGAGTCAGCACGCCGATCACGGTGAACAATCCGATCACGCCGAATATGAAAGCGCCGAGCAGAATCTTTTGCTGCCAAGGCATGTCGGGCGTCTCGATCATGAATCCGGACGACGATTTGGCACTGGAAGACGATGACGCGTCCGCACCCGAAGTCACGTCGCCCCTGCCTTCCAGTTGCGCAATGACCGCGTCGACCCCATCGCTGACGCCCTGATCGTAGTTGTTCTCCTTGAAGCGTGGCGTCATTCGATCGCGAATGATCCGCGCCGAAGCAACATCGGTCAACGTGCCTTCCAGTCCGTACCCGACTTCGATGCGCATCTTCCGGTCCTGCGGTACGACGATGATCAGGACGCCGTTGTCCTTGCCTTTCTTGCCCAGTTTCCAGTTCTCGAACACCTTGGTTGCGTATTCCTCGATCGATTCGCCATTGATCGTCGGTATGGTCAATACGGCGATCTGATCGCCGGTCGCGTCTTCATGCGTCTTCAGCGTCGCAGTCAGCTTGTCACGGGTGGCGGGTTTCAGAATTTCAGCATTGTCGACGACGCGCCCGGTAAGAAACGGGACATCGGCGGCGGAGGCGGCGCCTGCCAACACGATGGTCAGCAGCACGACGGCGCACATCGTCCGCAAGGCAGCGTCGGAGAATCGCCACGCGCGCATCATCGCGAGCCTCGTTCCTGGATCGGGTGATCGGGCAGTTCATTGGCGCCCACGCCCGCCGGCAGCCCCTTGTCCGTGAGCATGGCTTGCATCGCGTCGAGACCTCGAAGTTGCGCGTCGACACGGCGCCGCGCGCCGAGCAGCGGGGTCATGGCTTGGATCACTTTGTGCCAATCAGGCTCGGCGATGCGCTGCCGCAGACCGACATCCGCAAGCACCTCGACCTTTCGTTCGAACATGCTGGTCAGCAGCAGCACGCCATTGCGCGAGCGCGTCGCGAACAGTTCGCGCCGAAGGAAAAGCGCCTGGGCGTACTGGTGCACTTCCTGATCGCGTCGCGTCGTCCGCAGGAAAAGCCGCCCGAAGGCGGGGACGTAGATCGCCACCAGAGCGAAGGTCGCACCGGCGGCCAGCACGGTCACCGCATGAGACAGGGCGAGATGCGTCGCCGGCCAGTCGGGGCGGATCGCATCGGCAATGACCAGTGCCAGCGCCGCAAGCGCCGACCCCAACGCAAACGCCTTCCACGGTAGTTCGATGTAGGCGTCCGCCTTGCCGACGATCGCGACGACAATT
The DNA here is from genome assembly GCA_963749795.1 of uncultured beta proteobacterium. GTDB lineage: Bacteria > Pseudomonadota > Gammaproteobacteria > Burkholderiales > Casimicrobiaceae > PALSA-1003. The sequence continues at coordinate 46,400 of CAVVOR010000009.1, read as the reverse complement.
TGCACATCAGCCGCTTTTTCGATGTCGGCGACCTTCGCCTCGATCGCGTCGGCTTCGCCCTGACTCAGAAATACGCGATCGCTCGGCATCAGCTCAACCTTCTATCGGAACGTGTCCGGCGAGTTGCAGGCTCATGTAGATGACTCCAGGAAGTGGGTTCGCGTAGTACGGCGCGCACTCCTCGAATCCCATGTCCGCATAGAGCGATCGTGCAGAGCTCATCCAGTCGAGCGTGTCGAGCTTGAGCTCGCGATAGCCGATCGCGCGCGCCTCTTCGAGCAGAGCCTTGGTGAGGTGACGCGCCCAGCCCTGGTTGCGATGCGAAGGCCGGACGTAGAGGCGTTTGACTTCGCCCGTGCGCCTCTGATCGTCGCTGGAATCTGAATGGGTCCCCAGTGAGCGCAGCGCGATGCACGCAAATGCGCTACCCGGCGTTCCGGCGATCAGCAGCCGACCGAGCGGCGCGGCATAGGCCCCCGGAAGGCTTTTCAGCTCTTCGTCGATGCCCTGAAAACACAAGTCGACGCCCAACCACTTGGCGTACTCGAGGATAAGCTCTCGCGCCAGACCGATATCGTGCGGCGTCGCCGCAATCCGGATCGCGGCGGACGTCGGTGCCGTTTCTTGCCTGGGCCCTGTGGTTTGCGGGCGCTGCATCGGGTCCGCTCGGTCAGGCGGCGGGCCGGTCGCACGAACCGATCCGGGTTTCGCTGCCCGGAAAATCTGCCTGCAACTCCTTCAGGCGCGCCATCGCCGGCGCTGGTGGATCGCGGACCACCAGAACCGTTTGCTGCACCGATTGCGTTCGCGGTCCGATCTGCGCGGTGGATATGCCCTGCGCTTGCAGTGCTGCCAGCCGTGCGCGGGCGAGATCCTCGCTGCGGAAGACGCCGAGCGATATCGCGAAGCGCTGCGGTCCCGAATCGAGCAGGAACACGTCGGACACGCCCGCCTGCTTCAGGTCCGCCACGCGCTTTTCGCCGGCTGCCTTGTTCGCGGCAGGCGGCAGGAACACCCAGAAATTCGATACGACCTCGACTTTTTTCTGGCTCATCAGCTTGGACAGATCAAGCGGCTCGAGGCGCGAGAGAGCGCGCGCGCGGTCGGCGTCGGACAAAGGTCCCCATTCGACGCAAACATCGGCAAGCGCTGCCGCCTTGGCCGGCCCCAGTGCCGCGACTTGCTGCGGCGAGAGCAACGTGATCTTCGCTGGCTGCACCTGTTGCGACAGGCGAACGCCCTCGCCTCCGCCTATGCTGTCGAGTTTGATGTAGCCAAACAGCGTGAGATTGGCCAGCAGCAGCAGGAAGACGAGTGTTCTCATGATTTGGTGCTGCGCACCGGCACGTCGGCCCGGAAGGTCAGTGAGGTCATTACGCGATTATCCACGACCCGCGTCGCGACAGAAAGCTCCGTCGTTTCCCGGGCAAGTTCGATCAATGCCTGCGCAGCGAGACTTCTCCCGAGACAAAACGCAAACGACGGCCGCGATGATCGATGACCAGTGCGCCGCTGGCGTCGACCCCGATGACCTCGCCTGACACGCTGCTACCATCGGGCAGCAGCACGTCGGCCGCCTTCCCCTTGAACGCGTTGCGGCGCTGCCATTCGATGATGAACGGCGCAAACCCCTCGGCCGCATAACGCTCGAGCATCACGCAAAGTTCGCGACCCAGGTGTGCCAGGAGCAGGTTGCGATCAATCGGCGTCGTTGCGCCGGCGATCGTCGCCAGGTCCGTCACTGGCTGCGGAATGCTCTTGCGCGTGGTACTCGGCAGGCGAATATTGAGACCGATCCCGATGACGACCTGCGATGGTCCGAGCGCATCGCCGGAGAGTTCGATCAATACCCCGCCAAGTTTGGCGTTGCGATAAACAAGATCATTGGGCCATTTGAGTTCGATTCCCGCAAAGCCCGCCGCCTCGAGCGCGCGCACCACGGCGACCCCTACCGCCAGTGATAGGCCCGCCAGGAATCCGGCGCCCTGCTCGAAACGCCAGCCCAATGAAAAGGTAAGGCTGCCGCCGACGACCGCAGTCCAGCTTCGACCCCGGCGGCCGCGGCCTGCTGTCTGTGCTTCGCTGACCAGCAGGCGGCGATGGATGTCGCCTCGCACGGCGCGCCGCGCGAGCTCGCTGCTGGTCGAATCCACGCTGTCCATCACGTCGACCATCAATGTCTTCGGCGGCACGCCAAGCGCGGTCAGTGCGCTGACGATCGTCGAGCGATCCAGAAATGGCACCGGATCGAGCAAGCGATAGCCTCGCCCGCGGACGCGCTCGAGTTTGAGGCCTGCGGTTTCAGCTTCCCTCAGCACTTGCGAAACGCGGGCGCGCGACATACCGACTGCCTCGGCGAGCGCTTCACCCGAATGCAAATCGCCGTCAGCCAGACGGCGCAGCAAGGAAAAGCCGAGGGTGGAAAGCACGAATCAGATCTCGCGACTATTCGGATTGGGCGCGTTGACGGCCGGTATCCGTTTCAGCCCTTGAGTACGCCGCGCCGGATTTGATCGAGTTCGATCGATTCGAACAGCGCACGGAAATTTCCTTCTCCGAACCCTTCGTTGCCTTTGCGCTGGATGATCTCGAAAAAAATGGGACCGATGACCGTGGCGGTGAATATCTGCAGCAGCATTTCATTCTCGGCCGGCGCACCGTCGAGCAGAATGCGTTCCTGACGCAAGCGCTCGGTATCTTCGGTATGCCCGGGCAGGCGATTCGCGAGTGCCTCGTAGTAGGTGTCGGGAGTGTCCTGAAACGCTACGCCGCGCTTGCGCAACGCGGGCACTGCGGCGTAGATGTCGTCAGTGCCAAGTGCGATGTGCTGAATACCTTCGCCGTGATATGCGACCAGGTATTCCTGGATCTGGCTTTTGTCGTCCGCACTCTCGTTGATGGGAATGCGGATCTTGCCGCAAGGGCTGGTCATTGCCTTGCTTTTGAGTCCCGTGAGCTTGCCTTCGATGTCGAAATAACGAACCTCGCGGAAATTGAACAGCCGCTCGTAGAAACTCGCCCATTCGTCCATTCGTCCGCGGTGCACGTTGTGCGTCAAATGGTCGATGAAGGTCAGCCCCGCACCTGCGGGATGCTGGTCGACACCGGCGATGGGCACGAAGTCGACATCGTAGATCGACACGCCGGTGCCATTGCCCGGATAGCGGTCCACCAGGTAGATCAATGAATCGCCGATGCCCTTGATCGCCGGAATGTTGAGTTCCATCGGGCCTGGACGCATCTCCACACCCCACGCGCCCAACTCGACCAGCCTCTCATATGCGCGCGCGGAGTCCTTGACGCGAATTGCCATCGCGCAAATCGACGGTCCGTGCACTCGCGCAAAGCCCTGCGCGAAACTGCCGGGCTCGGCATTGACTATGAAATTGATGTCGCCTTGCCGATAAAGCAATACGTTCTTCGAGCGATGCTTGGCGATTGCTGCGAAGCCCATTTGCTCGAACAATCGCGCCAGCGCGGCCGGATCGGGGGCGGCGTATTCGATGAACTCGAAGCCGTCCGTGCCGAGTGGGTTTTCCCAAAGCGAAGGCGTCAGGGCCATTGCAGAGCTCCTGAAATTTTCCAAGGCGCCAAGGATACCCCTGCCAGACGCCGCGTGCACCCGGTGATCCTAACGCGGCACGATCGCCACGCCCGCGAGCTTCTCCTGCGCCTCGATCAGCGAGGCCACGTATTTGTCGCCGAAACCGAGCAGGTTAGCGTTGACCAGGCTCTGGTGCACCGCTTCGCCGACGATGGCGGGCGTCGGCAGCGCTTCGACGAAGTGCGTGTAGTAGCGCATATCCTTCATCGCGTTGACCAGCGTGAACTTGAGCCCGGACAGATCACCCGATTCGAGCATCTTGCCAAGCAGCATCTGAAAAATGCCGGAGTTGATCGCGCCCGCCGACACGACTTCGTGAAACTTGCGGATCGACAGCCCGGATTTCGCGCATGCAGCGCATGCTTCGGCGGTCGCCGCGGCAATCGTCAGCGACATGAAGTTGTTCACGAGCTTCAGCATGTGGCCGTGCCCGGGCGGGCCGACGTGGATCACATTCTCGCAGTACGCCGACAGCACGGGCTTTAGCCGCGCGAACGTCTCATCGTCTGCGCCGACCATCGTATTGAGCCGTCCTTCTTCCGCCTCTTTCGGCGTGCGCGCCAGCGGCGCATCGACGAACAGCGTCCCTTTTTTTGCCAGGTCGCCGCGAATCTTTGCCGTCGACGCGGGTTCCGCGGTCGACGTATCGACAACGATGAGCCCTTCGCGCGCGACACTCAGCAAGCCATCGTCCCCGTAGACGATTTCCTCGATCTGCGGCGAGCCCGTCACGCAGAGAATCACGATGTCGCTCACGCGAGCCAAGTCGGCGTTGGACTTGGCTTCCTTCGCCCCCGCCGCGAGAATGTCTTCCGCCGGCTTGCGATTCTTGTGCACGCGTATCGTCAGGGGGAACCCCTTGGTGACGATGTTCTTCGCCATGCCGTGGCCCATCAATCCCAGGCCGACAAATCCAATGCGTGGTTTTTCGTTGCTCATTCTTGTCTCCGGATGAAAATCAGGGCGGCGCGAGGAAGTCAGGCTTGCCGGTTTCATGCCGGCAATCGGGCGAGCTTGGTAAGGTGGTCAGGCCAATTCTACCGCAGGCTCTTATTACTGCCCATCGTCGGATGCCCCCTTCAGGCGCGCCGTCAGTCGACCGCTGCCGGCTCGGACTGGGGAATACTGGCGCGCCAGCGCTCGTACCAGGTGAGCGTCACCGCGCTGCTGGCGATGAGCACCATGCCGGTCAACGCAAATGCGTCGGGGAAGGTGCCGAAGACGATCCACGCCGCGAGCGTTGAGAACACGAGCTGGATGTAGGTGAAAGGGGCGATCGCCGATGCCGAGGCAAGCTTGAATGCCCGGGTGAAGAGCAGGTGGCCAAATGCACCCATCGCGCCGATCAGCAGGAACAAGCCGATGTCGGAGATCGGGTACCACACATCATCGTGCAGAAACGGCACCACGATCGACAATATGACGGCCCCGCAGAGGCACGGATAGAACAGCAGGACCAGCAGGTTTTCCCCTGCCATCTTTCGGGTCAGGATCTGGTAGATCGCGTAGGCTGCCGCTGCCGCGAGCGCGAACAACGATGCGGAATCGAGCATCTGCGTGCCGGGCCGCACGATCAGCAGCATGCCGGCGAAGCCGGCTCCGACGAAGCACCAGCGGGGCAGGGAAATGTGCTCGCGCAGGAACCATGGCGCCATGAGGGTCACCAGGATCGGCGCTGTGTAGTTGAGCGCGGTTGCCTCGGCCAGCGGCAAATATTTGACGGCCGAAAAAAAGCACAGCGACGAGCAAATCAGGACCGCGCCGCGCACCAGGTGTTGCCAGAGCTTGTCGGTACGCACCAGGTCCCAGCGCATCGTGGGACCCAGCACGGCGACCATCAGCAACGCCTGCACGCCCCATCGCGCCCAAACGAGCAGGGGCACCGGGTAGCGTTGGCTCAGATGCTTGACCGTCACGTCGACGGTCGTGAAGCAGGCTGACGCGGCGACGATCAACAGGATCGCGGCCAGCGGTATTTGGACCAGTTTGGACATCAGCGCTGCATCCTGGCGGGAGTGTGCTTCGCCGCCGGGGCCGAATCGTCCATAATATCCAGCGCAACGCAATTTCCAGGAGTCGGCATGCTTCGCATTCTTGCAGCAGCGGGATTAGTCATTGCGACGTTAGTCGTTTCGAACGGCGCGGTCGCCCAATCGGCCCAATCGACGCAAGCAAGCGCGCAGCGCGCCAGAGTCGTCATTCAAGTCAGCGACAATGATCCTGCAAAATGGAACCTTGCGCTCAACAACGCAAAGAATATCCAGACCGATCTTGGCGCGCCCAATGTCGATATCGAGATTGTCGCCTATGGGCCGGGCATCGGCATGTTGAAAATGGATTCTCCGGTCGGCGGCCGGATCGACGAAGCGTCAGCGGCGGGCGTCAAGGTGTTGGCGTGCGAAAACACCATGCGCGGACAGAAGTTGACGCGAACAGATATGCTCAATGGAATCGGCTACGTCCCTGCCGGCGTTGTCGAACTGATGACGCGGCAGCAGCAAGGGTGGGCGTATATCAGGCCGTAGTTGGAGCGGGTGAAGGGAATCGAACCCTCGTCGTAAGCTTGGGAAGCTTCTGCTCTACCATTGAGCTACACCCGCAACGGCCGAATTATATCGAACGACCCCCGCCCGTAGCCTACATGGGCGTGACGAATGAGCCGCCTCCCTGCGGCCGGTTGTTTCAGGATATGTCTTCCCGGCGACTTCGCGTCCCAATTGCGCGACAATAGTCAGTTGCCGCGCCCTAGCCGGACCGCGAGCGGCACGCCGGGGAATCTCTCCGTCTGGCGCTGGTCCATACCGCGAAGCTTTGAGAAACAGGGAATCAATGGCCTCAGGCAAGAAAATCCTGACAATCGTCGCCGCGCTGGCTGTCCTGGGCGTCGCGCTCGGATTGTTTTCGCAGTACAACAAGGAATCGCGCGCGGCCGTCCAGAAAGGGCCGGCCAACGTCCCGGTCACAGCGGTTGCCGTCGCAACCAAAACCATGCCAGTGCGGCTCCTCGCCATCGGCAATGTCGAGCCTTACACCTCGGTTGCGGTGAAGGCGCGTGTCGACGGGCAGTTGCTATCGGCCAAATTCAAGGAAGGCGACGAAGTCCGGCAAGGGGCGGTCCTGTTCGAGATCGATCCGCGTCCTTTCGCCGCGAGCCTTAAGCTGGCGCAGGCCAACCTGTTACGCGACAAGGCCCTTTACGACCGGGCGGCCGAGCAGGAAAAACGCTACAAGGATCTGCTGGCGAAGAACTTCATCTCACCCGACGCCTACGCGCAGGTGCGCACCAATACCGAAACGGCCGCCGCGACGGTAAGCGGCGACGAGGCTGCGATCGACAACGCCAAGCTGTCGCTCGACTACTGCACGATTCGATCGCCGGTCACCGGTTATGCCGGCCGGATCCAGATCCAGCAGGGCAATCTGGTCAAGGCCAACGATACCAACCCGCTGGTGGTCATCAACCAGGTCGTACCGATCTATGCCTCGTTCTCGGTTCCGGAACAGAACATCGCCAACATTCGCAAGTATCTTGCCGATGGCGAGCTCCAGGTCGGCGCCGCGTTCACCAACACGACACACGCTCCCGTCGCCGGCAAGCTCTCGTTCATCGACAACGCAGCCGATACGACGACCGGCACGATCAAGTTGAAGGCTGAATTCGCGAATATCGACAAGGCGCTCTGGCCGGGGCAGTACGTAAACATTGTGCTGACTCTCTTCGACCAGAAAGACGCGATCGTCGCACCGTCAGCGGCCGTGCAAAACGGCCCGAACGGACAATACGTCTATGTGGTCAAGCCCGATACAACCGTCGAGTTACGCATGATCAAGATTGCGCGCACGGAGGGCGATGAAACCGTCGTGACTAGCGGCTTGAGCGCAGGCGACGAGGTCGTGACCGTCGGCCAACTGCGCCTGGCGCCCGGCATGAAAGTGAACACCGGCAAGACGGCGCCTGCGTCGTGAACGCCGCACCCTGAACTGCCGACCGCGCGTCATGAATATCGCCGAGCCCTTTGTCCGCCGTCCGGTCATGACCGTGCTGGTGATGACCGGCATATTGATCTTCGGCATCATCGCCTATCGCCTGCTGCCGGTGAACGCGCTGCCCAACGTCGACTTTCCAACCATCCAGGTGTCGGCGCAATTGCCCGGTGCCAGTCCCGACACGATGGCGTCGGCCGTCGCCACGCCGCTGGAAAAGCAGTTCTCGACGATTGCCGGCATCGATTCGATGACGTCGACCTCCACCGATGGACAAGCGACGATCACGCTGCAATTCTCGCTTGATCGCAACATCGATGCCGCCGCGCAGGACGTGCAATCGGCGATTGCCGCTGCAGCGCGCTCGCTCCCCTCGTCGATGCCGACGCCGCCGACGCAGCGCAAGGTCAATCCCGCGGACGCGCCGATTCTCAACATCGTGCTGTCGTCCGCGACGTTGCCGCTGGCGACCGTCGACGACTACGCGGAGAACTTGCTGGCGCAGCAAATCTCGACGATCAGTGGCGTCGCGCAGGTGGCCGTATACGGCTCGCAGCAATACGCGGTTCGCATCCAGCTCGATCCGAATGCCTTGGCCACACGCGGGATAGCGCTGACCGACATCGAGCAAGCGATCGGGGACAGCAATGTCAACCTTCCGACCGGCACGCTCTATGGCAACGACAAGGCGACCTCGGTCCAGGCGACGGGCCAGCTGATGAATGCCGCTGCCTACGCGCCGATGATCGTCGCGTATCGGAATGGCGCGCCAGTGCGTCTGAGTGAGATTGGCCGCGTGTTCGACAGTGTCCAGAACAACAAGATCGCCGCCTGGTTCAACGGCACCCGCGGCATCATGCTTGCGGTGCAGCGCCAGCCAGGAACGAACACTATCGAGATCGTCGACGCGATCAAGAAAATCCTGCCGACGTTCGAGGCGCAGCTTCCTCCAGCGATCACCCTCAACGTTTTCTACGATCGCTCGGTGCCGATCCGGGCGGCGGTGCGCGACGTGCAGGAGTCGCTGCTGCTGGCTCTCGCCTTGGTGGTCGCGGTGATCTTCGTTTTCCTGCGCAGCGTCTCGGCCACGATCATCCCGAGCCTGGCGCTCCCGATGTCGATCGTCGGCACTTTCGCGGCGATGTACGCCTTCGGCTACAGCCTCGACAATCTATCGCTGATGGCGTTGACGCTATGCGTCGGATTCGTCGTCGACGACGCGATCGTGATGTTGGAGAACATTACGCGCCATCTCGAAATGGGCAAGTCGAGGATGCGCGCCACGCTCGATGGCTCCAAGGAAGTCGGCTTCACCATCGTATCGATGACCTTGTCGCTGGTCGCCGTATTTATTCCGGTGCTTTTCATGGGCGGCATCCTGGGTCGCCTGCTGCGCGAATTTGCGGTTGTGATCATCGTCGCGGTGCTCATTTCCGGCTTGGTGTCGCTGACCCTGACGCCGATGTTGTGCAGCCGGATGCTGGTCGACGAGCATCAGAAGAAACATGGCCGCATCTATGCGCTCAGCGAGCGTTTCTTCGACGCGCTGCTCGACCGCTACCGGCGAGCGCTTGGGTGGGTATTGCGGCGACAGCCGCTGACTTTGGCGACTTTTGCGGCGATCACGGTATGCACCGGGTTTCTTTTCGCGACGATGTCGAAGGGCTTCCTGCCCGCGGACGACTCCGGACAGATTCTTGTTTTCACCGAAGGCGCGCAGGACGTGTCGTTCGTGGCGATGTCCGATTTGCAGCGCCAGGTCGCCGACGTCGTCAAGGCGAATCCCTACGTCTACGGCGCGATGTCGTCGATAGGCAGCGGCGGCCCGAGTCCCTCGCTCAATCTCGGCCGCATTTTTGTCACGCTTACGCCGCGGGAGGGTCGTCCCAACGCCGACACCATCGTTCAGCAGCTGCGGGGTCCGCTTTCGAAAATATCGGGGATCAAGGCCTACGTGCAGAACGTCCCCGCGATCCGCATCGGCGGCCAGCTCACCAAGAGCACCTATCAGTACACGCTGCAGGGCACCGACATCGTCGAGTTGTATCAGTGGGCGCCGAAGATCGAGGAACGCTTGCGCTCGATTCCGGGATTGGTCGACGTGACCAGCGATCTGCAGATCGCCAAACCGCAGGTGATCGTCGACATCGATCGCAACAAGGCCTCTGCGCTCGGCGTCTCGGCCCAATCGATCGAAAGCACGCTGTACGACGCGTACGGCCAGCGCCAAGTGTCGACGATCTATGCGCCGACCAATCAGTACTGGGTGGTGATGGAACTCGAGCCACGCTACCAGACCGATCCTTCGGTGCTGTCGCTGCTCTATGTTCGTTCGGCAACCGGCGCGTTGGTGCCGCTCAACAGCGTTGCCACGCTGCGGCCGACAGTCGGCCCGCTGGCGGTGTCGCATCTCGGTCAACTGCCGTCGGTGACGATCTCGTTCGACTTGCGAGGCGGGCTCGCGCTCGGCGACGCGATCAACGATATCAACAAAGCAACGGCCGAGATGCGGATCCCGGCATCGATCAACGGCATCTATCAGGGAACCGCGCAGGCGTTCCAGTCGTCGCTGCGCGGCATGGGTATCCTGCTGGTGCTCGCCGTATTCGTAATCTATCTCGTGCTCGGGATCCTCTACGAAAGTTTCATCCATCCGCTGACGATCCTTTCCGGACTGCCGACCGCGGGATTCGGGGCGCTGGTCACGCTGTGGCTGTTCGGCATCGAACTCAACATGTATGCGTTTGTCGGCATCATCATGCTGATCGGCATCGTCAAGAAAAACGCCATCATGATGATCGATTTCGCGCTCGAGGCTCAGCGCAAGGAAAAGATGGCTCCGCACGATGCCATCTATCAAGCCTGCATCACGCGTTTCCGCCCGATCATGATGACGACAATGGCGGCGCTGATGGGCAGCCTTCCGATCGCGCTGGGGCTCGGCGCCGGCGGTGAAGCGCGGCGACCGCTCGGACTTGCCGTGGTTGGCGGCCTGGTCGTCTCGCAAGTGCTGACGCTGTTCATCACGCCGGTCATCTACCTTTACTTCGAACGTCTGCATCAATGGTGGTCGAGGCGACATCCGCAGCAATCCGATTCGCCGTCCGACGCAGGACCCGGCGCGTCGCCCAACCCGGCGCATTTGCCAGCTCCGTCCGTCGGCGACTAAGTTGGCAACTGAGTTTCTCGTCGGCGCGCGCTTGCCGCGCACGACGGTTTGGCGTACCTTCACCACTGACGCTAGGGGTCCTCTGGCGCTCGGCAACATCGGGCGCCAGCGGTGAGATCAAACCCTTGGAACCTGTTCGGATAATGCCGGCGCAGGGAAGCGTATCCGGAGTCCATCTCCCCGCTTCCTTCGCCGTTTGCAATGCAATTTGCATTAGCGAAGGAACGCGATGAATGCCAACGACCAGTTCTTTGCCCGTGACGCGCAGGTAGACGCTGCCGCCGTCGAGCCGCTGCCGAATTCCCGCAAGATCTATGTCGAAGGTTCGCGCGCCGACATCCGCGTGCCGATGCGCGAAATCGCACAAGGCGATACGCCAGCCTCGTTCGGTCTGGAGAAAAATCCTTCGATCGTCGTTTACGACACGTCCGGGCCTTATACCGATCCGGCGGTCAAGATTGACATCCGCTCAGGATTGGCGCCGCTGCGCGCGCGCTGGATCGAAGAACGCGGCGACACCGAAGAGCTCGCTGGTCTGACGTCGGCGTACGGTCGTGAACGGCTCGCGGACCCGAGCCTCAAAGGCATGCGTTTCGATTTGCATCGGCAACCTCGCCGCGCGAAGGCTGGAGGCACGCTCAGTGGAAATCTTAGTGGCAACGTAACGCAGATGCACTATGCGCGACGCGGCATTGTCACGCCCGAGATGGAGTTCATCGCCATCCGCGAGAATCTGCAACGCGAAGAAGCGCTGAAGCAACTTCCCGCGCTGGTCACTCGCCAGCATCCGGGCCAGAGCTTCGGCGCATCGATTCCGGAAATCGTTACGCCGGAATTCGTCCGCTCCGAAGTGGCCCGAGGCCGTGCGATCATTCCCGCCAACATCAATCATCCGGAAGCCGAGCCGATGATCATCGGCCGCAATTTCCTGGTGAAGATCAACGCCAATATCGGCAACTCGGCGGTCAGCTCGTCGATATACGAGGAAGTCGAAAAGATGACCTGGTCGACGCGCTGGGGCGGCGATACGGTTATGGATTTGTCGACCGGCAAGAACATTCACGAGACGCGCGAATGGATCATCCGCAATTCGCCGGTGCCGATCGGCACGGTGCCGATTTATCAAGCGCTGGAGAAAGTCGACGGCAAAGCCGAGGAGCTGACGTGGGAGATGTATCGCGACACGCTGATCGAACAGGCCGAACAGGGCGTCGACTACTTCACGATTCACGCTGGCGTTTTGCTGCGCTACATCCCGATGACCGCCAAGCGCATGACCGGCATCGTGTCGCGCGGCGGCTCGATCATGGCCAAATGGTGTCTCGCCCACCACAAGGAATCCTTCCTGTACACGCACTTCGAGGACATCTGCGAGATCATGAAGGCGTACGACGTGAGCTTCAGTCTGGGCGACGGTCTGCGTCCGGGCTCAGGCTACGACGCCAACGACGAAGCGCAGATGGCTGAACTCACCACGCTCGGCGAGTTGACCCAGATCGCGTGGAAACACGATGTGCAGACAATGATCGAAGGCCCCGGCCACGTACCGATGCATCTGATCAAGTACAACATGGACGAGCAGCTTCGTCTCTGCGGCGAGGCGCCGTTCTATACGCTGGGACCGCTGACCACTGATATCGCCCCCGGTTACGATCACATCACGTCGGCGATCGGCGCGGCGATGATCGGCTGGTACGGCACCGCGATGCTTTGCTATGTCACGCCGAAAGAGCACCTCGGCTTGCCGAACAAGAACGACGTCAAGGACGGGATCATGGCGTACAAGATCGCCGCGCATGCGGCCGATCTTGCCAAAGGGCATCCGGGCGCGCAGATCCGCGACAACGCGTTGTCGAAGGCGCGTTTCGAGTTCCGCTGGGAAGACCAGTTCAACCTCGGGCTCGATCCGGACAAGGCACGCGAATTCCACGACGAAACCTTGCCGCAGCACGGCGCCAAGCTGGCGCATTTCTGCTCGATGTGCGGACCGCACTTCTGCTCGATGAAGATCACGCAGGACGTGCGCGACTACGCGGCCAAACTCGGCGTCGATGACTCGGCCGCCATCGAGAAAGGCATGGAAGCCAAGGCAATTGAGTTCGTTAAAAAGGGCGCGGAGATCTACAGCAAAGCTTGAGCGCAGCCCCAAACGCGAAGGGCGGCCGCGGCCGCCCTTTTTTTGCGACGGGAACCGCGCTACTTCGCTGCGGGCACCGCGACCTTGCGATCGGCCATATGCCGCAAATACGAGAGCAGATCAGTGAGGTCGCGATCGCTCAAGTGCTTCACATCGAAGCCGGGCATTTTCGCCGCGGGCCAGCGGCGCAGCGACTGGGGATCGCGGATCAATCGCCGCAACGAGTCGACGCGCATATACTCGGTCGGATTGTAAGGGACGTTCAGATCCGGCCCGATGCTTGCGTCCCCGCCAAGATTGAGCGTGTGACAGACTGAACAGTTCTTTTCGAAAACGGCATAGCCGTGCCTTATCTGGTCGTGTGGCTTCAGCGTCGGAGCAGGTGCAAGCATCGGATAGCGTTTGGCCAACGGCGCGACCGCTTCGATGCGGGCGATCTGATACGGCCATTGTTCGGGAGTGATGCCTCCACGCTCGGGACGCAGCCACACCAGGTAGAACGGCCCCGCGCTGGCTGATTCCCCCGCTTTAAGCGGCGGCCAAGGCGCGTCTGCGGGCTCGACCGCAATATAGGCGACCGCGACGGACGCTGAACCCGGGTTCACAGCCGAGCCAGTATCCCGCGCCAGCAACGCCGCGGCAGAAAAGGTCGCGACAAATCCGTCGGTGGCGACAAAACGCAGTGTGTCGTCGGGGGTTACGCCGGAAAGCAGGACAGCGACCGGCACCGCGCGAAATGTCATCGGCCGCTTGTAAGCAACGTCGTCGGGAATGTTGACCACCGTTGCCGCTGGCATGCCGAGCAGCGCTTCCGGTGCGTAGGTCGATGTGCGACCGCCGACGCTCACGGTCAGGTTGGGTTCGTTGGCGCCGACGCCGAGCGCAACGCCGAAGGCAACTGCCGCCACCAGATACTGGCGAACGCGTCTCATGCGCCGCTCAATCGTCGTGTGCTCCGAGTCGTACAATGTATCCCCCGATTTCTCGTCGCGCTCGAGCTTCAGATTGCCACCTTTTTCGGCCGCTTCGAGCATCGCGTTGAACGAGCGAAAGCCGTAGTAGGACTCGGTGAACCCGGGCTTGCGGCGCTTCAATGCCTGCTTGACCATCGATCCCCAGATTTTTTCGTCGCCGCCACGCTCGGTGACCAGCGCCTCGACGGTTTCCACAATCAGCTCGAGAGCCTGCTGCCTGCGTTCATCGTCGCTTTTTTTGGCGGGTGCCTTGCTCGCCTCACCGGACTCGCCGTCGCTTTTCGTCACCGCTGGCTTGGTCTCGTCCGCCTTGACTGTGCGCTTGGAGTCGCTCGCGGATGCGCCGCGGGCGGCCGGCTTGCGTGGGGTGGCCTTCTTTTCGCGCACAAGATCGTCGTAGAAGATGAACTCGTCGCAATTGGCGATCAGCAGATCCGATGTCGAATTCTTTACGCCGACGCCGATGACGATCTTGTTGTTCTCACGCAGCTTGGAGACCAGCGGTGAAAAATCTGAATCGCCACTGATGATGACGAAGGTCTCGACGTGCGCCTTGGTGTAGCAAAGATCCAGCGCGTCGACGACCATGCGGATGTCGGCCGAGTTCTTGCCCGACTGGCGCACATGCGGGATTTCGATCAGTTCGAACGAGGCCTCGTGCATCGGCGCTTTGAACGCCTTGTACCGATCCCAGTCGCAATAGGCCTTCTTGACCACGATGCTGCCTTTGAGCAGCAAGCGTTCGAGCACTTTGCCGATGTCGAAACGATCGTACTTGGCGTCCTGAACGCCGAGCGCGACATTCTCGAAATCGCAGAACAACGCCATATTCGTTACGTCGGTTTGGTTGGCCATTTTTCACGCAGTCTGGTGCCGTTCCGTTCGATTTCGTTCGAGGGCGCTCTCGCGTCTCGGCCCGAGAACCCTCGTTGCGGATAGAATTGCGCCAAGTGTACGGCCCGCGAGTCCGGGACACCAGCGCTAACGGCACTCGCATGCGGTCGCAACAGTGCGCAGTTCTTTCGCTGGACGAAACGCACAACCAAGATCCCGCAACGCGGCACATCGCCAAGGAGGTTGTCATGGAACGGTCCATCGCTGACTCAGTCGCTTCGTTTGTCGCCCAGTCATTGCTGCTTTGCACCCTCGCGGTTCTGTCCGCCAGTGCCGTCGCCCAGGGACCATTTACGCTGTCGAGCGCGGAGCTTAAGCAGAATGCGACCATCGCCGACGCGCAGGTGTTCAAGGGTTTCGGCTGCAGTGGCGGCAACGTTTCGCCTTCGCTTAGCTGGAAGAATGCACCGGCGGCGACAAAGAGTTTTGCCGTAACGGTCTACGATCCAGACGCGCCGACCGGTAGCGGCTGGTGGCACTGGGTCGTGTTCAACATCCCTGCCTCGACGACGTCCCTTCCGGCGGGCGCGGGGACGCCAGCGAGCACGACCATGCCGAACGGCGCGGTGCAATCGCGCACCGACTTCGGTAGTTTCGGCTACGGCGGCCCCTGTCCACCTCAAGGTGACCGGCCGCATCGCTACATCTTTACCGTTTATGCGCTGAAGGTCGCGAAGATCGACGCCGACCAGAACGCGTCGGGGGCGCTGGTCGGCTACATGATCAACGCCAACCACATCGGGAAGGCTGCCATTACCGCGAAATACGGCCGCAAGTGACGCGACTCGACGCCAAAGCGCAACGCATGTCGACCGTCACGCCAGGAACGAAGCGATGAACGCCAGGCTTCCCCCGCTATCGCTGCTCGAAACACGCGTGCTTGGCGTATTGGTGGAAAAACAGCGCACGGTACCTGATACGTATCCGCTCACACTCAACGCCCTGACTTCGGGATGCAACCAGAAGACCAGCCGTGATCCGGTACTGATTGCGTCCGAGGCCGAAGTACAAGACACCATCGATCGGCTGAAGGACTTGTCACTGATCGTCGAATCGAGCGGAGGCCGCGTGCTGCGTTATGCTCACAATGTCGAACGCGTGTTGGGCATTCCGTCGCAGTCGGTGGCCTTGCTCGCGACGATGATGTTGCGCGGGCCGCAAACCATCGGTGAACTTCGCGTCAACACCGATCGCCTGCACAAGTTCGCGGACACATCCGCGGTCGACGCTTTCTTGCGCGAACTTTCCTCGCGCGATGCCGGTCCGCTGGTCGTCGAATTGGCGCGGGCGCCCGGGGCGCGTGAGACCCGGTGGATGCATCTGCTTTCCGGGCAGCCGGCGCCCGACGCGGCACCAGCGCGCGATGCTGCACCCGCCGCGGCAGACGAGTCGACCACGCTTGATGTCGTGGACCTGAAAACCAGCGTCGACCAATTGCGCGACGAACTTGATGCATTGAAGCTGGAAGTCGCCAGCCTGCGCGCGGAAATCGCCCGGGGACAGCGCTGACCACGGCCGTTGTTTGGCTCGCGCGCGCTCAAGTCAAGTAGGGCACCCTGGTTCGCAAGCGTACAATCAGGACCTTGTGCCCGGAGTCGCGCGCAAGGCATGGCAACTGGCGGCAACTGCGTGGCAACTGCGTGGTAACTGCGCGGCAAATGCGCCGGACCCGACGATCAGGAGAACGAAATGGGCTTATTGGATAGTTTGCTTGGCAGTCTGGCGAGTGGCATGAGCGGCGGCTTGGGGAATGCAACGGGCAATGCGACCGGCAACGCGACGGGCAATGCGCCCGGCATGGACAATCCGCTCGGCAATATTCTCGGCAACCTGGCCGGAGGTTCGCGCTCGGGCGCTGGCGGTCTCGGTGCCGCGGCGGCGCTCGGCCCGTTGATCATGATGGCGATGCAGCTGATACAGCAGCACGGAGGCTTGCCGGGCATCCTGGGGAAATTCCAGCAGCACGGCATGGGTGAAGAGGCCGACTCATGGGTGCAGCCCGGCCCCAACATGCCGGTGAGCGGCGGCAAACTCTCCGAGATACTCGGGAGCGGATCCATCGATCAGGCGGCGCAGCAGCTCGGCGTTTCGCAAACCCAGGCGGCCGACGGCCTGGCGCAGGTGCTGCCGCAGATCATTAACCATATGACGCCTGACGGCCAGGTACCCGCCAATCACAACGACATGCTGTCGCAGATACTGGCGGAACTGTCGCCGCGCTAGGCATGACGCTGATCACCTGACGGATACACCAGCCGAGGGATACAATAGCGGGGCCGGGCAGCGCGAGTTGCCCGGCCTTTTTATTGCACAGCTCCCATGACTGAACCCACCGCGCTGACGGCCGCGATTCTCGGCCTGGTCGAAGGTCTGACCGAATTCCTTCCCGTTTCATCAACTGGCCATCTGATCGTCGCCGGTTCGCTGCTGGACTATACGGGCGACCGCGCGAAATTGTTCGAGATCGTCATCCAGGCCGGCGCCATTCTCGCGGTGTGTTGGGAATATCGCGTCAAGCTGCTTCTCGTCGCAGGCGGTCTCGTCAGCGACCCATCGGCGCAACGCTTTGTCCGTAACCTGATCATCGCTTTCCTTCCGGCGGCATTCCTTGGCCTCGCCTTCGGCAAGCTGATCAAGGCTCACTTGTTTGCGCCGATCCCGGTCGCCGCAGCATTCATCATTGGCGCGCTGGTCATCCTATGGGTCGAACGCAGACAGCGCCAGCGTCCGGGCGCAGCGCGGATTAACAGCGTAGACGAGATGCGCTGGCCCGACGCGCTGAAGATCGGACTCGCTCAAGCGTTCGCGCTGATCCCCGGCACGTCGCGGTCCGGCGCGACGATTATCGGCGGCATGCTGTTCGGTTTGTCGCGGCAAACGGCGACCGAGTTCTCGTTTTTCCTCGCCATCCCGACACTGTTCGCCGCGACCGGCTACGAACTGTTCCGCAATCGGAGCCTGATCGTGGCAAGCGATTTGTCGATGATCGCGGTTGGTTTTGTGGTTGCGTTCGTGAGCGCGTTCGTCGCGGTACGCGGCCTGTTGCGCTACGTCGCTCATCATGACTTCGTTCCCTTCGCCTGGTATCGCATAGCCTTCGGCGCGCTGATCCTCGCCACCGCCTACTGGGGCCTGGTGCGGTGGGAGTGACACCGCAGTCGGCTTCGCCCCGCTTCGTCGACCCAGGCTTCGCATCACGCCAGCTGGATCGGACCGACGCTGGCGATCGTCGGCGTCTTCGGTTTCGCGTTCAAGGCCATCCTGATCAAGCTGGCCTATGCGTGGATCACGATCGACCCGGTCACGCTGCTGACGTTCCGGATGCTCTATTCCGCGCCATTTTTCGCAGTAATGGCGTGGTGGGCGGCGCGGGGCAGCGGCACCAAACCGCTGGGTCGCAACGACTGGGTGGCGATCGTCTGGCTTGGTTTTGTCGGCTATTACCTGGCAAGTCTGCTCGATTTCATCGGGCTCCAGTACGTTACCGCGTCGCTCGAGCGCCTGATGCTCTACCTCTACCCGACGATCGTCGTGGTGCTTTCGGCCTTGTTCTTCAAGCAGCGCATAACGGGGCGCATTCTGGTGGCGTTGGCATTGTCGTATGCGGGAATATTTCTGGTCTTTGCACGCGATCTGTCTTTCGCCGGCGACGCTGCCGCCCTTTGGCTCGGCGCCGCGCTGGTTTTCTCCAGTTCATTCCTTTACGCGGTCTATCTGGTCGGAGCGGGGCCGGTCATTGCCCGCGTCGGCAGCTTGCGCTTCATCGCCTTGGCGATGCTGGTGTCGTCGATGTTCGTGTTCGTGCAATTCGCACTGACGCGCCCGGTGACGGCGCTCTCAGTGCCGCTGCGCATTCACTTGCTATCGCTGGCGATGGCGTTCTTCTCGACGGTGCTGCCGACCTATCTGATCGCCGAAGCGATCAAGCGCATGGGCGCCAGTCGCACCTCGCTGCTCGGATCGCTTGGGCCCCTGTTCACGATCTGGCTCGGCTGGTGGTTTCTCGGCGAATCGGTGCACTGGATCCAGCTCGTCGGCGCTGCGCTGGTGCTCGCAGGCGTCGCGCTGGTGACACTCAAGCCTAAAGGCAAGTAGCCGGCGTTACTGCGTAGGTCCTTTCGATTGCGGCAAGCATGCCCAGCGGTGTCGCGCGCGGCATCAGCTATAATTTTCGGTTCTGAGCGCAATTCCCTCGCGCCCGGCTACACCGCAGGAGTAACCATGTCCCCCGATACCCGCGAACCACAACCGCAATTGGCACTCAAGGATCCGTCGTTGTTTCGCAAGCAATGCCACATCGACAGTCAATGGGTCGACGCTGACTCCGGTGCGACGCTCGAAGTGACCGACCCTGCCAGTGGATCGCCACTGGGGACGGTGCCGATGCTGGGCGCTGCCGAAACAGCGCGCGCCATCGACGCCGCGCAGCGCGCCTTCGCCGCCTGGGCAGCGAAAACGGCAAAGGATCGCGCCGCTATCATCCGCAAGTGGGCCGAACTGCAGTTGACGCACATAGACGACCTCGCGCTGATCCTCACCAGCGAACAGGGCAAGCCACTGGCCGAGGCCAAGGGCGAAATCGCAATGGGTGCCGCCTATGTCGAGTGGTTCGCCGAAGAGGCCAAGCGCGTGTACGGCGACGTGATTCCCACGATCGGCAACGATCGGAGGCTGGTCGTGATCAAGCAACCAGTCGGCGTGTGCGCCGCGATCACGCCGTGGAACTTTCCGTCCTCGATGATCACCCGCAAAGTCGCGCCCGCGCTGGCGGCCGGCTGCACAGTCGTAATCAAACCTTCGGAATTGACGCCTTATTCGGCACTGGCGCTGGCGGAGCTCGCGCAGCGTGCGGGATTTCCGCCCGGCGTGTTGAATGTGGTCACCGGCGATGCCCAGGCGATCGGCGGCGAGATGACGTCAAATCCCACGGTGCGCAAACTCTCGTTCACCGGATCGACGGGTGTTGGCCGGCTGCTTATGCAGCAAGTCGCATCATCGGTCAAAAGGATATCGCTGGAACTCGGCGGGAATGCGCCGTTCATCGTTTTCGACGACGCCGACATCGATGCCGCCATTGATGGTGCAATGATGTCGAAATATCGCAATTCGGGACAAACCTGCATCAGCGCAAACCGCATCTTCGTGCATGACAAGATCTACGACGCGTTTGCTGAAAAACTCGCCAAGCGCGTTGGACTGCTGAAGGTCGGGCGCGGTACCGATGCAGGTGTCACTCAAGGACCCCTGATCAACGCCAAGGCGCTCGCCAAGGTCGAGGAACACGTCGCCGACGCAAAGGCGCAGGGTGCTCGCGTAGTCGCCGGCGGCAAGCGCCATGTGCTGGGCGGAACGTTCTATGAGCCGACGGTGCTCACCGAAGTCACCGCGGCGGCGAAGATCTTTCGCGAGGAAACGTTCGGGCCGATTACGCCGCTCATCCGCTTCCACACCGATGCCGAGGTGATTGAACTCGCCAACCGCAGCGAATTCGGGCTCGCTTCCTACTTTTATTCGCGCGATATCGGACGCGTCTGGCGCGTAGCCGAAGCGCTCGAATACGGCATGGTCGGCGTGAACACCGGACAGATCACGACCGAAGTCGCACCGTTCGGCGGCGTCAAGCAGTCGGGCCTGGGACGCGAAGGTTCCAAGTATGGGATCGACGAGTATGTCGACGTGAAGTACGTTTGCATGGGCGGTATCTAGCGGCGATGTTCGGTGTGTACGCCAGCCGTGCCCGCCGCTGCTTCATGCCGTAAACGGTCTCCGGGCTCGGCAGCCACTGGCCGCTGAGCCCGGGATGTCTGTCGTCAAAACATCGGCGGAGCTTCGCTTCCCGGCGCGGCGAAATTCCACGCCGGACCCTTATCGTCGGCTCTGCGCGCATCAGTTGCGTTCGATGCGTCGTTTGCGCCGTCGGTAAGGACCGCCCGCGGGAGGAAAGACACGTCGTCCGGCGTTGTCCCCACTTCCGAGGCAGCGAATATCATCGGACGCTCGACCATGATGACTATAAATCCGAGTACCGCGATCATTGTGCCCGCCTTGAGCGCGCCCACGACACGTGCGCTCGTCAACTTCGAATCATCCTGTGTGTGCATTTGGAATCTCCTGGCTAGGAATCTCACGGCGGCTCTCGCACTGATCGTGCTTCGATACCGCGCCGGTATGAACAGCGACTCATTACCGGACGAGCTCACTATGAGCGCGAGCGCGGCATTGCGCGGCTGAGAAATCGGTACACTGCTTGCGGAGTATTCACGCGCAGCCAGGACGGCTTGAAGCCGATCAGCGCTGCGCGAGTATCCGGGATGCCTCATCGACGACGAGGCGTACCGGCGCGGCGATTGGTCCGCCGCGCTCAGCCCTAAGCGGCCTACCAACCCGTAGGCGGTTTTTTCAGGACCGTGATCGTGCGGTCGCTGACGTCGAGGTAACCGCCGGTTACCAGGTCTTTCAGCAATCGACTGATCATGTCGCGCGAAGCGCCGACGCGCTCGGCAATGTCCTGCTGCGTGAGCTTCTCGGGCACCACCAGCTTGCCGTCGCGCTCGACGGCGAGCGCCAGGATCAGGCGGACCAGCCGGCTATAGACGTCGGTGAGGGCCAGACTCTTGACGTTCTCGGTCGCGACGCGAACGCGCTGAATCAGCTTTTCGACGAGATTCAATGCGAAGTCGGGATGCACGAGCACGAATTCACGAAAACTCGCGCGATTGACGACGGCGCACGTCGTGGGCTCGACGGTCATCACCGACGCCGATCGGGGACTGCCGTCCAGCGACATCTCGCCGACGTACTCGCCCGGGCCAAAAAAGCTGAGCACGATTTCGCGTCCCGCCTCATTGCTGGCAAAGACCTTCACCCTTCCGGCCAGCACGATGTACAAGGAATCGGCCGTATCGCCTTCGTTGATCAGGATCGCATTCTTCGGGAAACTGCGCACGACCCCGGTCGCGGCAATGGCACGGAGCGTTTCTTCTGCTAGCGGCGCTAGCGGGTCGCCTGGTGTGGGACTTTTCGACATTTTTCTGACACCGCCGTCACGTGGAACCCTGTACGGCAATCGTAGCATGGGCCGCCGACAAGTTGGCCAATCCCGCGAAGACTTGCCCCGTCAATCGATCGGCCGCTGATCGTCTATCACTTTCCCGTCGTTGGCGAGCGTGCCCGGCTCGTGAACGGCGATCTCGCCGCGGAGCTTTGTAACTTCGCGAATCGAAGCGACTAAGAGCGTCGGCGCTGACGGACTCGCGCGCTTCGATGTGCAAGGTCATCCTGTCGCTGCCCCCGGGACTGTCGACGACCAGGCGTGCCCGCTCGATCCCCGGATGTCGCCGGACGATGTCAGCGACCTGGGACGGGTGGACGAACATGCCCTTTCACTTTCGTCGTTTGGTCGGCGCGACCGAGCCAACCCTTGATTCTCATGTTGGTACGCCCGCAGGCCGACACGCCAGGAATCGTCGCCGACAAGTCCCCCGTTGCGAAACGGATCAGCGGGTAGTCTTGATTGCCGAGCAGCGTGACGACGACTTCACCGACCTCGCCAGGCGGTACCGGATCACCTGTGCCTGGGCGGACGATTTCGAGCAACACGCCCTCGTCGATGATCAGGCCGTCGTGTGCCGACGATTCGTAAGCGATCGAACCCACGTCGGCACTGGCGTAGACCTGATAGGCGTCGATACCGCGCGCAGCCACGAACGTACGCAAACTCGCGGTAAAGGCTTCGCCCGAGAACAGCGCCTTGGTGACGCTGCCCACGCCGACACCGAGTTCGTCGGCCTTGTCGAGGATGATCTTGAAGAACGAGGGCGTACCGACATAGCCATTCGGCGCGAGATCGGACATCGCTTGCACCTGCTGCTCGGTCTGCCCGACACCACCGGGGAACACGGTGCACCCCAGCGCCAGCGCACCGCTTTCGAGCATCGAACCTGCCGGCGTGAAGTGGTAGGAGAAGCAGTTATGCACCAGATCGCCGGTCCGAAACCCCGCTGCATAAAGCGCGCGGGCAAGGCGCCAGTAGTCGGCGCCCGCGCCTTCGGGCTCATAGATCGGACCGGGGGAAGCGAACGCGCGAGCGGCCCGCGCCGCATTTCCTTTCGCGCCCCAGCCCGCGACGGCCACGCCCGCCGAACGGTCGTTGCTGCTTCTGCAGCGAGTGCAGCTCGGACTTGCGCAGGACGGGCAAGCGCGAAAGCGCTGCGCGCGTGCTTATGTCGGCGGGGTCGACTCCCGCGAGGCTGCGCGCGAATGCGGGCGCGTGCGCCTTGGCATGCGCGAGCTGCACGCGCAGCATGGCGAACTGCGCGCGCTCGCGCGCGGCCATGTCTCTCGTCTCGAGACCATCGAAAAAATCGCCCACCGGAGATTCGCCCTTCAGTGCGCCCGAGCGCTTAGGCCAGCCAGCGTTTTCTGCGCCGGTAGTGCTTGACGTCGCGGAACGATTTCCTGCCCGCAGTCGACAATCCAAGGTAGAACTCTTTGACGTCCTCGTTCTGCGCCAGCTCCGTGGCAACACCGTCCATTACGACTCGGCCGTTTTCAAGGATGTATCCGTAGTCGGCAAAGCGCAGGGCGACATTGGTGTTCTGCTCCGCAAGCAGGAAACTGACCTGTTCTTTCCTGTTGAGATTTCCGACGATTTCAAAAATCTCCTCGACGATCTGGGGTGCCAAGCCCATCGACGGCTCGTCAAGCAGGATCATGTTCGGCTTTGCCATCAGCGCGCGTCCGACCGCCGTCATCTGCTGTTCACCGCCGGACGTGTAGCCAGCCAGGCTCGTGCGCCGTTGCTTCAGGCGCGGAAAGTAGTGGTAGACCTTCTCCAGCGACGCGCGGATCGTCGCGCGCGACGCCTTGCTCGTGAATGCTCCGGTGAGCAGGTTCTCTTCGACGGTCAGATGCGCGAAGCAATGCCGTCCCTCCATCACCTGGCAGACGCCTCGTTTGACGAGTTCGTTGGGCGTCAGGCGGTCGATGCGCTGTCCGTCGAATTCGATCGTACCTTTCGTCACGTCGCCACGTTCGGCGCGCAGCAGATTGGAAATGGCCTTGAGCGTTGTCGTCTTGCCCGCACCGTTGGCGCCGAGCAAGGCGACGATCTTGCCTCGCGGAACCACGAGCGAAACCCCCTTGAGCACCAGGATGACGTGATCGTAGATCACCTCGATGTTGTTGATCGTGAGGTAATCCGACGCGGGCGTTACGCTGGCTTGACGCGTTGCGCTGGCTTGCTCACTCATCGAATGTCGTCCGTGGCCTGAAGCGTGTTGTTGCCACCGGCCTTTGAAGAGCTGCTTTCGTCCGGGACGAAAGCAGCGTCTCTCCTATTGCACCTTCGCGCAGTCGCGCGGCTTGATGCCTTTCTCCGTCTGCGTACTTGGCCGCGCTCTCCTCGACCATTTTGCGCACCAGCTCGCGATCGCCCGCCATGAACGGCGACATCTGCTTGAACCCGGTGCCATCCCAAGCCTGGAACTTGACCATCCCCGACCCTTCATGATCGCGACAGCTCGTCTTGATCGGAGGGAAGAGGCCGGTTGCGCCAAGTTCCTTGATGCGCGCATCGGTGAGGTTGATGTTCTCGAGGCCCCAGCGAACCTGTTCAGGCGTCATCACTTTGCCTTTGCCGTACTTGGCCTGCGCGGTGCGAATCGCTTCGACGATCAGGATGCCGTAGACGACTCCGCGCGTGTGGTAGATGTTGCCTTGGCGTTCCTTGTCCTCGAGGTTGCCCTTGCCAGCGCCGTAGACTTTGGTCTTGATGTCCTGCATCACCGGAAAGTTGGTGCCCGACGCCGAGAAAGCGGCGCTTACATAGCCTTTGGCTGCGTCGCCCGCGGGAATGACGTCTTCTTCGGAACCCGCCCACCACACACCTAGGATCTTGTCACGCGGATACCCGTTCTTCGCGGCCGCTTTGAGCGCGGCGGGATTCATCACTCCGAAGCCCCAGAGGATGACGTAGTCGGGCTTCGCCTGGCGAATCTGAAGCCACTGCGATTCCTGCGTGAGTCCCGGCGGCGTGATCGGTATCTTGATCAACTCGAAACCGTTCTTGGCGGACAGCGCTTCGACAACGGGAATCGCTTCCTTGCCGTAGGCGGAGTCGTGATACAGGTAAACGATCTTCTTGCCGCGCAGGCTGCCTCCTTCCTTCTGGGTCAGGTACGCAATCATCGCGGCGGCCTGGTCCCAATACGTCGTGCCCAGCGGAAAAGCCCATTCGAAGACGCTGCCGTCGGCCGTGTTGGCGCTGCCGTAGCCGAATGTCGTCATCGGGATCTTGTCCTTGGCGACGCGATCGAGCAGCCCGTAGGCGATGCCGGTCGACAGCGGCTCGACGGTCGTCGCGCCGCCGTTTTTCGTCTTCAGCCGCTCGTAACACTCGACGCCGCGCGCCGCGTTGTACTCGGTCTCGCATTCTTCCCAGAACAGCTTGACGCCGTTGATGCCGCCGGTCTGATTGATCAGGGTGAAGTAGTCAATGGCGCCTCCGAAGTAACCGGAGCCGCCGGCGGCATAGGCGCCGACGCGATACGACAGAATCGGGATGTACTGTTGATTCTGCGCCGACACCGCGGTCGCGGCCGACATCAGCGCCAGGGCAAGCAACGCCCCTTTGATACCCTTCATAGCTTTCTCCTCAAATGAACCGCTTCTTTGGACGAGCGATGAGCGAAGCATCGACGACACGCGCGCCGATGTCAACGTTGCGTTGCGTAACTGGAATATGAGCCGACGGTGAAAGTCCGGCGCTAGTGCGGGAAAGGCCACAGCCTCAACTTCTCCTTCGCGATCTGCCACAGCCGTGCGAGGCCGTGTGGTTCGACAATAAGGAACCCGATGATCAACGCGCCGAAGACCATCAACTCGACGTTTGACGCGACGCTGCTCGCGATTCCCAGATGCAGCGTCGCATCGAGATAGGTCACACTGGTGCTGAGCACGATCGGCAGCAACGTAATGAACGCGGCGCCAAGAAACGAACCGAGTATCGTGCCCGACGCCGCCGACGATGATCATGAACAGGATCCGGAACGAAAGATCGAGGCTGTAGGCCTCAGGCTCGACGGTCCCCAGGTACGCGTATGCGAAGAGCGCACCGGCGACACCGCAGTAGAACGAACTGACCGCAAACGCGAGAAGTTTGCTCGATAACAGACGGATGCCGATTACTTCGGCAGCAACATCCATATCGCGCACCGCCATCCACTTTCTGCCCACATTGCCGCGCACCATGTTCTTGGCCGCGAGCGCCATCAGCACGACGATAGCGAGCACAAGCAGGTACTTGGCGACCGGTGTCTCAAAAACATAACCGAGGATCACGATTGGTTGAGCGGTGATGACGCCTGAAGAATTGTAGTTGGTGAACCAGCCGACCTTGGTCAGGCACCAGATGATGAAAAACTGCGCGGCCAGTGTCGCGACGGCGAGATAAAAGCCGCGCATGCGCAAGCTCGGCAAGCCGAAAACGATGCCGACCGCTGCCGCCATGGCGCCGCCGCCGGCGAACGCGGCCAGTATAGGTATGCCGGGGACGCGCAGGACGAAGTTGTACGACGCGAATGCGCCGACGGCCATGAATGCGGCGGCGCCGAGCGAGAGTTGTCCCGCGTATCCGGTCAGGATATTCAGGCCCAAAGCGGCGAGCGCGAGTATCAGGCTGGGTATCAGGATCGCCGAGAACAAATAGGGCGCTCGCTGTCAGCGGTATGCCCACGAAAGCGAGTCAACAAGATCACCGCGATCGCAATGCGGTCCTGCCGCATGCGGAAAAATCGCCGCGTCGGCCTCGTAGGTAGTCCTGAACTGGCCGGCTTCGCGATAGAACATGTGTGCGATTCTTTGGCGTCAGATGCGGCGAATGATCTTCTCGCCGAAAAGCCCTTCGGGCCGGATCAGCAGGAAAACCAGCGCCAGCACGTACGGGAACCAGCCTTCGATGCCGCCGCCGACGAAGGTCCCAGATAGACCTCGGCGAGCTTTTCGGAGGCGCCGATGACGAGGCCGCCGACGATGGCCCCCGGTATCGATTCGAAGCCGCCCAGGATCAGCACCGGCAGCGCCTTCAGCGCGACGAACGTCAGCGCGAACTGCACGCCGTTGCGCGCGCCCCACAACAGGCCGGCGACGAGCGCGACGCCGCCGGCAACCGCCCACACGATGCCCCAGATCTGCTGCAGCGGAATGCCGACCGCGAGCGCCGCCTGGTGGTCGTCGGCCACGGCGCGCAGCGCACGCCCGATGCGCGTGCGGCTGAAGAATAGCGCGAGCGACGTGACGAGCAGCGCAGCGATTCCGGCCGCCGCGAGATCGAACTTGGAAACGTTGATGCCGGCGGTATCGGAGATCCACTGCAGATCGGCTCGTCCTGCGATACCCAAGTCGAGGCCGCGCACGTTCGCACCCCAAATGAGCTGCGCCAGCCCTTCGATGAAGAACGAGAGGCCGATCGTCGCCATGAACAGCGTGATCTGCGGCTGATTGACGAGCGGCCGCAGCACGAAGCGCTCGATCGGCGAGACCGAGCACGATCATCACGACGAGCGTCACCGGCAGCGCCGCCCAGAAGCCGAATCCCTTGCTCGATGCAGGCCGACGAACGTCAGCGCCGCGAAGAACACCATCGAGCCCTGCGCGAAATTGAAGACGCCCGAGGCCTTGTAGATCAGCACGAAGCCCAGCGCGACCAGCGAGTACATCACGCCGGAGAGCAGGCCGCCGATCAGGACTTCGAAGAAGAATTGCATCGTCGACCTAGTGCGCCGGGACGATGGTGACGATCATTGCCGAAGACGCGGCGCGAGACGCGTGAAGCGAACGCAGACAACGTACGTGGCATTCGCGGAGGTCGAGCGTCGCAGTATGCGGGCCAAGGCGACGCCTCCTAGTGCGCGACGCCGAGATAGGCGTCGATGACCGCTTGGTTGCTGCGGACCTCGTCGGGCGTGCCGTCGCCGATCTTTTTCCCGTAGTCGAGCACCACGACGCGGTCCGAGATATCCATCACCACGCCCATGTCGTGCTCGATCAGGACGATGGTCGTGCCGTACTGCTCGTTGACGTCGAGGACGAAGCGGCACATGTCCTGCTTTTCCTCGACGTTCATTCCCGCCATCGGCTCGTCGAGCAGCAGCAGCGACGGCTCCGCGGCGAGCGCCCGCGCAAGCTCCACCCGCTTTTGCAGTCCGTAAGGCAGGCGTGCCGACCGGCGTCCTGCGGATGTGCTGGATCTCGAGGAAGTCGATCATCTCCTCGACCTGTGCGCGGTTGGCAAGCTCCTCGCGTGCGCGCGCGGCCGAACCAGATCGCCTGCTCGAGGAAGGTCGCCTTCATCTTGAGGTTGCGGCCGGTCATGATGTTGTCGAGCACCGTCATGCCCTTGAACAGCGCGATGTTCTGGAACGTGCGGGCGATGCCCTGGGTCGCCGCGTCGTGCGTGTTCATGTCGCGCCGCACTTTGCCGCGGAACGTGATCGTGCCCTGCTGCGGCCGATAGACGCCGTTGATCACGTTGAGCATCGAGCTCTTGCCCGCGCCATTGGGGCCGATGATCGCGCGGATCTCGTGCTCGCGCACGTCGAAGCTGATGTCGGTCAGCGCCTTGACGCCGCCGAACGCGAGCGAGATGTCGTCGAGCTTGAGCGATCGACGTCGCCGATCGCTGCGCGCCGATGTCATCGGCCGTTCGTCCCATCGGCCGCAGTGCTCACGCTGCTTGCGCCGGCCGGGCGGATACGTCCTGGCCTCCGCGATCGCGCAGGTCTGCGGCGACGATGCCCGTGCGGCCGTCCTCGAACTTGACCAGCGTCTCGATGTGCTGCACCGTCTTGCCCGCATAGAGCGCGTCGATCAGCACCGCGTATTTTTCGGCGACGAAGCCGCGCCGCACCTTGCGCGTGCGCGTCAGCTCGTCGTCGTCGGGATCGAGCTCCTTGTGCAGGATGAGGAAGCGGTGGATCTGCGACGCGGCGAGCGCCGCCTTCGCTGCGCGAGCTCGGCGTTCACCTTCTTCGACGCACTCGCGGATCAGCGCATGCACCTCCGGCTTGGCCGCGAGGTCGGTGTATCCCGAGTAGGCGATGCCGCGCCGCTCGGCCCAGTTGCCGACCGAGCCCATGTCGATGTTGATGAACGCGCAGACCCTGTCGCGGCCGTTGCCGAACGCGACGGCCTCCTTGATGTGCGGGAAGAACTTGAGCTTGTTCTCGATGTAGTTGGGCGCGAACATGCGCGCCGTCGTCGAGCTTGCCCACGTCCTTGCGCGCGGTCGATGATCTTCAGCTGGCCGTCGCCGTCGAAGAAGCCGGCATCGCCGGTGTGGAAGTAGCCGTCGGCGTCGATCGACTCGGCGGTCGCATCGGGCCGCTTGTAGTACTCCTTCAGCAACATCGGTCCGCGCACCAGCACCTCGCCGTTGTCGGCGATCTTCACCTCGACGCCGGGCGCCGGCAGTACCCACCGTGTCGAACTTGACGCCGCCGTCCGGCTGCAGGCAGACGTAGGCGCAGGTCTCGGTCGAGCCGTAGAGCTGCTTCAGGTTGATGCCGATCGAGCGATAGAAGCGGAACAGGTCGGGACCGATCGCCGCGCCCGCGGTGTACGCGACGCGGATGCGGCTCATGCCGAGCACGTTGCGCAGCGGCGCGTAAACGAGCAGGTTGCCGAGCGCATATTGCAATGCGATCGACGCGAGCGACCGGCTTGCCGTCGAGGATGTCGGCGCCGCAGCGGCGCGCGACGCCGATGAAATGCGCGAACAGCCAGCGCTTGATCGCGCTCGCGTCCTCCATGCGGATCATCACCTGCGTGAGCAGGTTCTCGAACACCCGCGGCGGCGCGAAATAGTACGTCGGTCCGATCTCGCGCAGGTCGGTCATCACCGTGTCGCCCGACTCGGGGCAGTTGATCGTGAACCCGGCGACCAGCCACTGCGCGTAGGAAAACAGATGGTCGCCGACCCACGCCATCGGCAGGTAGGACAGGATGCTGTCGTCGGCGCTGAGCTGGTCGAAGGCGATGCCGCCCTGCGCCGCGGCGATGAACGCCGCGTGCGTCTGGCACACGCCCTTGGGCTTGCCGGTCGTGCCCGACGTGTAGAGCATGATCGCGACGTCGTCGGAGCGCGCCCTTGGCGACTTCGGCGTCGAAGAACCCGGGATGCGCGCGCGTCGAATTCGCGGCCGATCTCGATGCAGTTGCTCGAAGCTCGTCACGCCCTCGTAGTTGCGCAGGCCGCGCGGATCGTCGTAGTAGATGTGCTCGAGCGTCGGCACCTGCGGCCTGCGCCTCGAGCATCTTGTCGACCTGCTCCTGGTCCTCGACCACCGCGTACGCGATCTCGGCGTCGTTCAGCACGAACACGAATTCGGCCGCCGGCGCATCCTGGTACATCGGCACCGGCAACGCCGCCCAGCGCCTGCGCCGCGATCATCGACCAGTACAGCCGCGGGCGGTTGTCGCCGATGATCGCGAGGTGCATGCCGCGCCTGAAACCCTGCGCCGCGAGCCCGCAGGCAAGCGCGCGCACTTCGGCGGCGACCTGCGCCCAGCGTCCACGTCTGCCAGATGCCGAGATCCTTCTCGCGCGTCGCCGGACGCTTCCCGCGGTCGGCAGCATGTTGGAGCAGCAGCCGGGGAAATGTCGTGCCGAGCGCAGACGCCGCCATCTGACTCAATTCGGCTCCTCCTTGTTTTTGGGGACCTTGCCGGCCCCCCGCACAGCCTATTGGTAGGCGAATAATACCTGCCGCTCATGAGCTCGGGCATCGCAACGCAGCGCCCGGAATTTCGCAGTCTGTTCCTCGACCGTGCAGGACATGTTGTTCTTTACGACTCGTGCTGCTGGGCGGCAAATTTTACATTTGTTGTATATCGCAGTCTTAACATCATGAATGGATGACATTATTTTTTGTGGCGCGGATGTTGCTGCGTCTCTTGCGTCATAGCACGAGTTGGGTAGCAACGTATGGCGAATTTTCCTTCCACGGGCCGCAAGGCCCGTCTTTTTTGGTAGCCACTGACTCGACGACCCGAATTCGCGTACCGGGATAGTCAGCCTGTCGGCGTGATTACTGCAGTGACGGTTTCTTGAGGAAATCCGCGCGATCGGCCGAATGAACTGTCACCTCGAGAACTTCGCTTTCGCGGGCGATCCTGAGCGGGATTTCGGAACCGGCAGGTCCAACACCCCAGACCTTGCGAAACAAAGCGGCGATGTCCTCCACCGGTTCATCGCCTACAGCCTGAACCGTGTCGCCAAGACGAATGCCTGCAGTGTCGGCCGGCCCTCCCTGGACGAGGCCGCCAACGACGACGACGCCCTTGGCCGCCGCCGTATACATCCCCAACCATGGCCGTGGCGGCATTGCCGAGGCTCCGCGGGTCAACAGATCGTTCATGATCGGCGAAAGCAGGTCGATGGGAACGAACATATTGCCCTGCACCGATTTGCCTTCGAAAATCTCCTCGGTCAGCAACGAACCGATGCCGAGCAACAGTCCCTTCGAGTGACCAGCGCAGCCCCGCCCCATTGTGGATGCGGCGGCGTCGAGTACAGCGCTTCGTCGAGCAAATACTCCCAGTAGCCGGCGAACTCGCGCTTCGCAGCCAGCTTGGCGCGCAGCGCGTGGGCGCGGCCGCCGTGACCTACCACGAAGACCTCGTCGTCCACGGTGACATCCTTACTCGATCCAAGGGGAAGCGCCGGCGCTGGAAAACGCCCCAACGGCGTAACCAGCCCGAAGCCCGTGGCAAAGTCGTACGCGAGTGGGTGTCCGGCGACTACCGCGCCGTTGTTGGTGGTCAACCAGATCGTTTCGGCTTCGGTGATCAGATAGCCGATCGTCAGGATCAGTCCATCGTCACCGATGACGACGCCATTGCCTATGCGCTCCGTACCAGGATGGGCGCAGTGAATGCGTCGTCCGGAATTTCGGCCCGGAGCAGCACGACCGAATCCAGCGTGCGCGCCAGATCGAACGACAAATCGCTGGCGCGAGGCTGAAGCTCGGTGGGGAATGCCCAGTGGGTCGGTTCGGCCATTGGCTTTTCGCTCGGGCAGGATCGGGACCTACATTTCAGGGACAGTCGGCGGCGAAAGAGGTTTCCACTGAGGTTTCCAGTTTAACGTCAACGCTGATCAACCGCTGACAGGGAAGCTTCGCTCATCGCCCCGCGAACGCGGTAAGCTATGTGGCTTCCATCATTTGCGCCACGTCCCCGACGCCGCATTCGACGCGATTTCGCGTCCGACTTACGCGTTCCGCGCCGTGTCGTCCCTCGCCTCACGCCCGTGTTCCGATACGTCAGTCCAGCAAGCGCGGACTTCTCTTCTGCCTTCAGCGAGCGCCCTGCGCTTCTGCAGTTCATCGCACTGTCGATGCTGCTGCACCTGGTGATCGTGGGCTGGCGTTTGGCACGGCGACCGTCGGTGGGCGCCGCGGCAACCAGGGAGCGACGGACGACCAGGCGCTCGATGTCAGCCTGAAACCCCTATCGCCGGAGAGTGGCGCTGGAATAAGACTGTCGCCTGGGCTCGAGCAGGATTCGGCCGGCAGCGAATTGCTGCCTCGGCCCGAGGCCGCGTCGCCGACTTTCCCGCCAGAATTGGCCACCCCGACACCCTCGACCGAAGCCGACAGCGGGACGGTGGTGCCGGACGCGGGACTGGCCCCGGCCATCGGCACGGCGCCGCAAACGACGCTGCCGGCCACCAACCCGCTACCCCGCTTCGATCGTCGGGCGCCCGTTGAAGCGGATCGACCTCTCGCGCCCGCGCCCCCGCACCGCGCCGCAGGTCACAGGCAACAGCGCCTGCGGCGCCGAGTCCGACGCCGCCGGTTGAACTGCCGCGGCGCGAAGTGCCGATCGCACCCCCGCAGCTCGAACGCGCTTCGCCGATGGTCACGATCCGCGAACTCGCGCCCGCGCCGGCGCTCGTGTTCCTCGCGATGCACCGACACCACCCACCCCGATCGAGCGGCTCGCGCCCGCGCCCGTCGCACGCCCGCTCGCCCCGGCACCCACCCTCGAGTCGCGCGATGCGCCGACGTTCCTTGCCCATCGAACGCGTCGCGCCCCCCGCCCCGACCCGCGAGCTCACGCCTGCACCTGCGATCGAGCCGCGCGAAGTGCCAACGATGCCTTTGCCGATTGAACGTGTCGCACCGCCGCCCGCGACGCGCGAGCTTCGGCCGACGCCCCCCATCGAACCTCGCGAGCGACCGACGGCACCGCCGCCGATCGAGCGAGTGATTGCTGCTCCTCCGGTGCGCCCCCTGGCCCCGGCCCCGGCGATTGAACCGCGCGAGACGCCGGTCACGCCACCCGCGATCGAACACTTCGCGCCCCCGGCGGCAACGCGTGAGCTTGCGCCGACTTCGCCGATCGAGGCCCGGGAAACGCCAACCGTGCCGGCGCCGATCGATCGCACCGTTCCGACATTGCCGCAGCGCCCTTTCGCCCCGGCCCCGGCCATCGAGCCGCGCGAAACAACGGCAACACCGTTGCCGATCGCGCGCAGCGCCGCCGTCCCGCAACGCGCGAGCTTGCTCCAACCTCGCCGCTCGAGCCGCGCGAAATGCCGGTCGTACCCGCACCCATCGACCGCATCCCATCACCACCAGCCGAGGCAAAACCTGGCCCCCGTGCAGACGCTCGAGCCTCGCGCCGAACCCGTCGCGCCCCTCACAAGCGGCACCCGCCGCGCCGACGCCGACGGTGCCTGCCGATCAGCCGGGAACGGTTCCCGTCCGGCCCGCCGTCCCAGCGGGGTCCTGCGCGCGGCAGTCCTTGGCCACCCGAGGAGTTGCCGCGAATCCACTTTGGAACGCCCGATCCCGGCGCCGATATTTTCAAACCGCGGCACGATGTCGTCGTTCCGTCGACCGAGGCCGGCGGGACGCCGCACATCGATCTCGATGCGGCTCGCCAGCGTGCACGCGAGATCGCCAGCGAAGGAACGGGATCGAACGGCGTCTGGTCGGTTATTCCACCTCCCCCGGAACGAGTGTCGAAGGAAACGCGCGCGATGGAAAAAGCGATCAAGCCCGATTGTCGAAACGCTTATGCCAGCTTCGGGCTGCTGGCGGTGCCCGCACTCCTGGCGAGCGCCATCGGCGATGGCGGCTGCAAATGGTGACCGCTGACTGAACCTGGAGCGTCCCCGGTTGCCGGTACTCTTGAGTTACCGTGAACCGGCGGCATCTAGGCTATCAGGCTGGGTATCCGTTACGTTCCCGTGTGCGGAGTGCGTGCCACGGTATTTCTCGGAACACTTGATGATCTGCATCTTGGTCGGAAATTCCAGGCAGACGCGAGCATCTGAGTTCGCCCTGCTTTCGGTCAGGTCGGGCGTGCTGCCATCGGGACGGGCACGGACACCGGGATCGGCGCCGCCGGGGCGTTGGCAGCGGGGCGCGGTCGGGCTGTCGTGTTCTGAGCGATCGCCGGATTCGCGGACATGATCACAATCACTGCTGCAATGATGGAATTTTTCATGTATCGACTCCTCCACGCACTGGCCGCCACATTGTTTGACGCGCCCGCAGGTTGGACTTTGGGGCGCGCGGCGATATTCGACCCGGGATCAAGGTAGACAATACGGGCGGGAGTGTCAAACTCGCGCCTCGAAAGCGATTGCCGAGAGTTACCGATTTACAAGCGGAGAACGAGTAATGAGCGACATCGTTGCAATGATTGGGCAATACGGCTTGCTCGTGGTCTTCGCTAACGTGCTGATCGAACAGGTCGGGCTTCCGATTCCGGCCGTTCCAACGTTGATGATTGCCGGCGCGCTGGCAGCGGATGGCAAGCTGTCTACGCCTTCACTTTTCATCGTCGCACTGATCGCATGCCTGCTCGCAGACGTCACGTGGTACATCGCCGGCAGGCGTTTCGGCAGTCGCGTCATGAAGACCTTGTGCCGCGTCTCACTTACGCCGGATTCGTGCGTCAGCGAAACTCAATCGCGGTTTGAACGCTGGGGCGTTAATGCGCTGTTGATAGCCAAGTTCGTTCCAGGCCTCTCGACGATCGCCTTACGCTGGCAGGTGCCACCGGCATCGGCTGGGGCCGCTTCCTGTTGTTTAACGGCGCCGGCGCATCGCTTTGGGTCGGCGCCAGCGTCGGTGTCGGCATGTTGCTCAAAGAGGGGATCTCGCACCTGCTGACACAGATGGAGAGCGTGGGAACGCTCGCGCTCTACGGCATCGCGGGCCTGCTCGCGGCTTACATCGCATACAAGTGGTGGGAACGACGACGCTTTTTCTCGATGCTGCGAATGGCGACAGCATCAGTGTCGACGAACTCTATCGCCTGATGGAGACACACCCGGCACCCACCGTTGTGGAACGTCCGCTCAGCGACCGCGCGCGCGCTCGAACCACGCCGCATTCCCGGCGCACTGCACGTGCCCTTGCAGGCGGTCGATCAACACGTCAGGGACCTGCCTCGCGACCGCGACATCATTCTCTATTGCACATGTCCAAACGAAGCGTCTGCGGCGCAGGTTGCCAACGCACTCCAAAATCCGGCATCGGCTGTTGCGGCGCGTTAGCGCAGGCTCGAATGTAATCGGGCCGCTTGCGCTTGTCCCGCAGACGGCCGCGGCGGTATCGATCAGCGCAAATCCTCCCGCTGGCGCTTCCGGGCTCATCGACAGCAATACCGCGCAGCTTTAGATCCAACTCGCCGGGATGGGAGCGACGGTCGCGCGGTCGGGCGTCGCGACGTTCGCCCTCCTCAAAGCGATCGAACTCTTCGCGCCGTTGCGTTAGCAAGGAAAGCGAATTCGAGGGACTGGATCTATCCCAGCACGGCGAAGCGCTGCAGTAGCCCGGGCCTGGACACTCAGGCCGCCATCTCGTTCTTGGTCTCGAAATTGAGCTCGATCTCGACGTTGTTGGGGTCGCGGAAGAAAATTTGCCAGCGCGTGCTGTTGGGCACCTGGTTGATGCGGTAGGGCACGCCCTTGCCGGAAAGATGCTTTTTCATCGCCTCAAAACCGCGGCTGCCGAAGGCGACATGGTCGATGACGCCGGAATCGGCGGGCTGCTGCCGGTCGGTGTGCGCAATGTCGTTGAGGTGCAGCACCGGCTGGCTGCCGCTATAGAGCCAGGCGCCGGGGAAATCGAACTGCGGCCGCGGGCCGTTCTTGAATCCCAGCACGTCCTCATAGAACTGCACGGTCTCTTTCAGCTTGCGGGTCGACACATTGTAGTGGTCGAGCACGCCAATGCTCATGTCCATCGGGCTTCTCCTGCGGGCGTTTTCGGCAGGCAGGATACTGCGAAAAGAGGCCGCTGGGGAATAAGCCGCGCCGTGCCCGGGCGGAGGGTGCGTTCAACGAACGCGCATGGGCACAAAAAAGGGCCGCTCGTGAGAGCGGCCCATTTGGTCCCCGCGGGAGGAGCGGGGTTGAATTGAGCACAAGCTAGCACGGTCGAGCCGTCCTGGCTGTGACCCTTCTGCCACGGTCGAGGGGAAACTGACTGTCACAAATGCCCGGTACCGACAGCCGACAGCCGCTCCCTTGCCGTGGCGAGCGGTGATGGCGATCTTCGATACGTGGCCTCGGTGCGATCAGGACCGCCCGACGACATCGCGATCTCGATCCTGGCCGAGATCGTCGCCGTCCGCCGCGGCAAGGATTCGCGAGGCGACGCGCCGCAAACTGCCTGACGCCGGCAGCAATTCCGTGCCTTTCGGCGTTGCGGCTGCGGCAATGAGTTCTGCATGGCTTTCGCCCCTGGATTGTGCGATCTTTTTGCCGATCCGCGGAGCATTCTCCGCCAAAAAGCTCAAGGCCAAAAGGCTATCATCAAAGGTCGTGGCGGCGCGTTTGCGGCCGCCGGCGCGGGGGCGCACAGGGAGGAACAGATGAAACGGATTTGCTTGATCGCCGCCGCAGCGACGCTGTTCGCCGCGCCGGCCTTCGCCGAAGACACCATCACTGTCGGTTTTACGGCGTCGCAGACCGGCCCGCTCAATGTCGATTCGCTCGGCCAGCAGCGCGGCTACGAGTTCTGGCGCGACGAGGTCAATGCCGCCGGCGGCATCAAGGTCGCCGGCAAGAGCTATCATGTGAATTTCGTCAGCTACGACGACCAGTCGGTCGGCGGCCGGGTGCAGCAGCTCTACACCCGGCTCGTGGTCCAGGACAAAGCCGACTTTCTGTTCAGCCCCTATTCGTCGGGACTGACCGCGCCGGCGACCGTGATTTCGGAGCAGTACGGCAAGGTCATGATCGTCAGCGGCGGCGCCGAGGAGAAGCCGTTCCTGCTCGGCAACAAGCACCTGTTCATGGTCATCACCTCCGCCGGCCATTACCTCTCCGGCGCGGTCGAAGCGCTCAAAGCGAAGAATCCGCAAGCCAAGATCGCCATGGTCTATTCCGACGATCCGTTCTCCAAGACGGTGTTGGCTTCGGCCGCCCAGCAGGCCAAGGACTTCAGGCCTCGACATCGTGCTGAACGAATCCTACGCGCCGTCGACTACCGATTTCGGCCCGATCGTCAACAAGATCATCTCATCGAACGCGGACGCGTTCCTCGGCGGCGGCCATTATTCCGATGGCGCCACGCTGGCGCGCCAAATGTACGACCAGAAGGCCAACATGAAATGGGTGTCGATCCTGGTGGCGCCGGCCGACGACAAATTCGGCGAGCTCGGGGCGCCCGCCTTGGGCGTCACCGTGCCGTCGCAATGGGAGATCCAGGTCTCCTACAAGCCGCAGTTCGGCCCGACCACCGCTGAATTCGCCAAAGCCTATCAGGCGAAATTCAACGCCAAGCCCGACTATCACTCGGCGTCCGGCTACTACCAGCGGCGTCATCCTGCAGCACGCCATCGAACAAGCCGGCTCCATCGATCCGGAAAAAGTCACCGAAGCGCTCAACTCAATCGATGTCACCACGTTCTTCGGCCACATCAAGTTTGCCACCGATCCGGGCCACCACGGGCTGCAGACGGCGCACGAGATGGTGCTGGCGCAGTGGCAAAAAGTCGACGGCAAGCCGGGCCGGCAAGTGGTTTGGCCGGCGGCGGCGCAGTCCGCCAATCTGATCTACCCGATCTCGGCCAGCCAGTAACCGGACGCGGGCCGGCGGTTCTTTG
Organism: uncultured beta proteobacterium; assembly: GCA_963749795.1. GTDB lineage: Bacteria > Pseudomonadota > Gammaproteobacteria > Burkholderiales > Casimicrobiaceae > PALSA-1003. The sequence continues at coordinate 8,508 of CAVVOR010000009.1, read as the reverse complement.
CCGCCGGCCCCGACACGCCAAGCGCACAACATGCTCGGCATCATCGCTTCGATCATCGACGGCGTGCTGGTCGGGCTCGTCTATGGGCTGTCCGCCATGGGGCTCACGTTGATCTGGGGCGTCATGGACGTCATCAACCTGACCCATGGCACCATGATCGTCGGCGGCATGTTCGCGCTCTATTTCCTGGCGACCGGGCTCGGCGTGCCGCCCTATCTCGCCTTGCTGCCGGTGCTGATCGGCGGCTTTGCGGCTGGCGTCGCGCTTTACTGGATCGCGGTGCACCGCATGGTCGGCCGGCCGCCGCTGATGAGCCTATTGTCGACTTTCGCGGTGAACCTGGTGTTGATCGGCATCGGCACCGGCGTGTGGGGCACGGCGCTGTTCAATGTCGCGGTGTCGCTGCCCGGCGTCAGCCTCGGCCGCTACACCTTTCCCGGCGCCCATATCCTTGCCGCCGTGCTGGCGGCGGTGATCGCGGCGTCGCTCTATCTTTTCCTGCATCGCACGCGTTTGGGAAAAGCGGTGCGCGCGGTCGCCAATAATCGCGAGGCAGCCGAGCTGGTCGGCATTCCGACCACCCGCGTGCTCGCGGTCACGGTCGGTTGCGGCGTTGCTCTCGCCGGCGTTTCCGGCTTGCTGATTGGCACGTTGTTTCCGTTCACCGTGCTCTCCGGCGACGGCTATCAGCTCAAAGGTTTTGTCGTCACCGTGCTCGGCGGCTTCGGCAATCCGGTCGGCGCGCTGTTGGGCGGCGTCGCGCTCGGCCTGCTTGAAGGCGCGGTGACGCCATTCGTGCCGGTGAGCTGGACCTTGGTGATCGAATTCGCCTTGTTCGTCCTGGTGCTGATCGCCTTCCCCGGCGGCATTTTCGCGTCGCGGCGCGGAGCCTTGTGATGCCGGCGATGGTGACCCGGCCATTCTTCTGGATCATCACGCTGGTGGTCGCCGCGTTCATTCTTTTTCCGGCGCTCGGCGACGATGTTCAGTTGCGCGAGAGCCTGGCGCTCGCCACCGTCTACATCACGCTCGCCTCCAGTCTCAATCTGATGCTCGGCTATGCCGGCTACATCAATTTCGGCAGCATCGTGTTTTTCGGGCTGGGCGGTTACATTTGCGTCTGGCTGGTCGACGCGCATCATTGGCCGCTTGCATTGAGCCTCATCGCCGCCGGCATCGGTGTCGGCGCGCTGGCCTTCATCTTCGGGCTGGGCATCCTGCGCCTGCGCGGGCCGTTTTTTGCCCTCTCCACCATCGGCATCGTCGAAGGCGTGCAGGCTTTTGTGCAGAATTTCGAGCCGTGGGGCGGCTCGGCCGGCATCTACATCTCGCCCGAAGTGTTTACGCCGCTCGGCGGTCCGGGACGCGCGCTGTGGGTGATCTATTTCGGTTTGGTCGCGACCATGGGGCTGTCGCTTTATCTCAGCTACGGCATCAAAATCTCGAAATTCGGCTTGGGCCTTCTCGCCATCGGCCAGAACGAAGACGCCGCCGCCATTCTCGGCGTGCCGACGCCGCGCTACAAAGCCTATGTCTACAGCGCCTCCGCCATCCTGCCCGCCGTCGCCGGCGGGCTTTATTTTTTCAAGAGCGCCTTCATCCAGCCGTCCGACGCGTTCGACCTGTCATTGTCCACCGAGGCGCTGGTGGTCGCCATGCTGGGCGGGCAGGGCACCGTCACCGGCGTGGCGCTCGGCGCGTATCTCTACGAAGAGCTGCGCGGCTATCTGTTGGTCTCCGGGACGTTCTCGCATTTCCAACTGGTCATCTCCGGCGTGCTGCTTCTCCTCATCGTGCTGTTCTTTCCCAGCGGGCTCATGGGTTTCATCTATAGCCGCTTCCCGCGCACCCAGAAGGTGCTGGAATGACGGCGATCCTGCAGCTCGATCACGTCGGCAAGCGCTTCGGCGGCCTGCAAGCCGTGAATGATCTCAGCTTCGTGTTGGGCGAGGGCGAAATTTTAGGCCTGATCGGGCCGAACGGCGCCGGCAAATCGACGCTGTTCAATTTGATCAACGGCGTCTACACGCCGGAGACCGGAAAGATTTTTTTTCGCGGCGCCGACATCACCGGCGAAAAGCCGTTCCTGATCGCGCGCCGCGGTCTCGCCCGCACCCATCAGATCGTGCAGCCGCTGATGAACATGACGGTCGAGGGCAATTGCACCGTCGGCGCCTGTTTCGGCCGCGAGAACTTGCCGCTCAAGCAGGCGCGTGACGCGGCGCGCGAAGCCGCCATCTTCGTCGGGCTGGAGGATCGCCTGCAAACGCTGGCGCTGCATCTGACCATCGCCGGCAAAAAACGCCTCGAGCTCGCCCGCGCGCTCGCGGCGCGGCCGACGCTGCTGCTTGCTCGACGAGGTTTTGGCCGGCCTCAACCCGACCGAAGTCGAGCACATGATCGGCATCATCCGCCGCATCCGCGAGCGCGGCGTCACCATCCTGATCATCGAGCATCTGATGCAGGCGATCATGAGCCTGTCCGACCGCATCGTCGTGCTCAATTACGGCGAAAAGCTCGCCGAAGGCCTGCCGGGCGAGGTCGCGCAAAACCCGCAAGTGATCGAAGCCTATCTCGGCGATCCAAAGCTCGCCGCGGCGCTGCAAGGGAGCGCGTGATGGCGGACGCGCTCCTCGAAGTCGACAGCCTCGAAGCCGGCTACGGCGAGGTGCAGGTGCTGTGGGGGCTGTCGCTGAAAGCCCGCCGCGGCGCGCTCACCGCCATCGTCGGCGCCAACGGCGCCGGCAAGACCACGACGTTGCGCGCGGTCGCCGGCACCATCGCGCCGTGGCGCGGCCGCGTGCTGTTCGAGGGCGAGGACGTGACGCGGCTGCCGACCCACGCCAAGGCGGCGCGCGGCTTTGCGCTGGTGCCCGAAGGCCGGCAATTGTTCAGCGCCATGAGCGTCGCCGAAAATCTGCAAATGGGCGCCTTCACCAAGCGCGCCGCCGCCAAATACGCCGACCGCCTCGAGCAGGTGTTCAGCCTGTTCCCGCGGCTCAAGGAACGCGCCCGCCAGCAGGCCGGCACGCTCTCGGGCGGCGAGCAGCAGATGGTGGCGATCGCCCGCGGCCTGATGTCGGACCCCGATATTTTGATCATCGACGAGCTCTCGCTCGGGCTGGCGCCGGTCGTGGTCTATCAGCTGTTGACGACGCTGAAGCGGCTGAAGGAAGCCGGCCTCACCATTTTGCTGGTCGAGCAGAACGTGCATCTGGCGCTGGCGCTGAGCGACTACGCCTACGTCGTCGCCGAAGGGCGCATTTTCATGGAAGGGTTGCCGGCGGAGCTTGCGGCGAAGCCGGAGATCAGGAAGGCGTATTTGGGGCTGTGAACGTAGCCAAGATTGACTGCGGCGAAACCCGAAAGCAGCGCGGAAGGCCACATCGTCATCCCTGATTTCTGATCGATTCTCGATTGCGGATCGCATCGTGCTAAGAAAAGAAGTCAACGCCGGCCCGGAAGGTCCGCAAACTCCGTCTCAAAGACATCATGGGACGCTTCTCATTCGCCGTATCGTTGATACTTTCGTCAATTTCCAATTGAAGCCGCTGCCGACGAATTTGCACAGCGCGGTACATTCAGCAATGATGGCCTCGGCGGCCTTTGGCGGGCGCTGGCCCGGAACGGTGTCGGATTTCAGAACAAATTTCACGATACTGCTCAAATTTGTAACGGAATGGGCAACCTGCCTATTACGGTGGCTTCGGCGCCCGTTACCAATACCTCCGCCCCACCTCCGTGGTCGTCTCCTTCGATCGCGCCGGGGCAGCTTCGGCTGCATTCACGTCCCGCATCGCTATTACGCGGAGAACGTCGGGGCTGCGCAAAATGGCTGTCATGGGATTACGCCTGGATGAGCGCGAAGTCTTGCGCGGCTAACGCCAACACTGCCGCGTCCGGCATATCGTCATGGCCTTCAGGCGGCGATCCATATCGAGGCGAACTGGAAACCTCTGTAGCCCGGGCGCGCTATAACGCCGCGAGTCGCGAGGCCGTACTTCCGCTGGTCCCGAAGCGCGATCGGTTCTGCTTTGCTCGGATCGGATTCACGTTTCGACGCGCCTGGCGTATCCGAAGCGATTCGTCCGCCTTGTGGTCGATCCCAATCTTGCCAAATCTCCTGCCTCAATTGATCGCCAATACGATATTCGATTGAGCTTTCCGGCCAGAGGATCCGTTGATTTGGCGGCGTTCACAGCAGTGTGCTTTGTCATCCACGGTGACAGCAACTATTCCGCGCAAAACGTCGATCACATCAATTTCACGGCGACGACTTGCACACATCCACCGCACCATCGAAGCGCGTCAGGATGAGTAGATATGCGCTAGACTGCGCACCCGCCACCGGAGACGCGCCTTGCACGCCAACGAAAACCTGACCACCGAGCGGCCGACCTTCGTCACCCATCTCGAATGCGCGATGACCGGCGAGCATTACGCCGCCGACGAGATTCATAATCTCTCGCGCGCCGGCAAGCCGCTCCTGGTCCGCTACGATCTCGACGGCGTGAAAAAGGCGCTGAGCAAGGACGCGCTGGCGAGCGCGTCCGCCCGATCTGTGGCGCTATCGCGAGCTCTTGCCGGTGCGGCGCGCCGAAAACATCGTCAGCCTCGGCGAGACGATGACGCCGCTGGTGCCGCTGCCGGGGATGGCGAAAAAATTGCGCGGCGGCGAAATTCTGGTGAAGGACGAAGGCCGCTTGCCGACCGGCTCGTTCAAGGCGCGCGGCCTGGTCATGGCGGTGAGCATGGCCAAGGCGTTCGGCATCAAGCACATGGCGATCCCGACCAACGGCAATGCCGGCGCGGCGCTGGCGGCTTATGCCAGCCACGCCGGCATCAAGACCACGATCTTCTGTCCCGAGGACACGCCGGAAATCAATCTCAGCGAGATCGGCATCCAAGGCGCGGCCGTCTATCGCGTCAATGGCCTGATCGACGATTGCGGAAAAATCGTCGGCGAGGGCAAGCAAAAAGTCGGCTGGTTCGACGTCTCGACCTTGAAGGAGCCGTATCGGATCGAAGGCAAGAAGACCATGGGGCTCGAGCTCGCCGAGCAGCTCGGCTGGACCGTGCCCGACGTCATCTTCTATCCGACCGGCGGCGGCACCGGCCTGATCGGCATGTGGAAGGCGTTCGCCGAATTGGAAGCGATCGGCTTCATCGGCAAAAAGCGCCCGCGCATGGTCGCGGTGCAGGCGGCGGGCTGCGCGCCGATGGTGCGCGCTTTTGAGGCGGGCGAGGAGCACGCGCCGCGCTGGGAAGACGCGCACACTATCGCCGCCGGCATCCGCGTGCCGCAGGCGATCGGCGATTTTCTGATCTTGCGCGCGGTGCGCGAGAGCGGCGGCTTTGCCATCGCGGTGTCCGACGAAGCGATTACGGAGGCGCTCGACGAGGTGGCGCGCGAGGAGGGCTTTTTGATGTGCCCGGAAGGTGCCGCGACTTACGCGGCCTACAAGCAAAGTCTCGCTGACGGCAGGGTCAAGCGCAGCGACCAGGTGGTGCTGTTCAATTGCGCCACCGGCCTGAAATATCCGCTGCCGCCAATTCGCCGCACGCTCGATCGCCTTAAACCGATCGACTTTTCGCAATTTGAGGCGTGAGATGGGGGCGATGAAAAACTTATCGACAATCGCCATCGGCTTGATGCTCGGCTGCGGCGCCATCGTTGCCGCGGCTGCCGACGATTATCCATCGCGGCCGATCACCATGGTGGTGCCGTTCGCCGCCGGCGGTCCGACCGACGTGGTGGGCCGCGTGATGGCCGAGCATATGGGCCGCACGCTCGGGCAGAATGTCATCGTCGAAGACGTCACCGGCGCCGCCGGCAGCATCGGCGTCGGCCGTGTCGCGAAAGCGACGCCCGACGGCTACACGCTCAGCATCGGCCACTGGAGCACGCACGTGGTCAACGGCGCGATCTACGCGCTGCCCTACGATCTCGTTCGCGATTTCGAGCCGATCGCGCAATTGCCGGCCAATCCGATGCTGGTCGTCAGCCGCAATACGCTGCCGGCGAAAAACCTCACCGAGCTGGTCGCCTGGATCAAGGCCAATCCGAGCGCCACCATCGGCACCGCGGGCGTCGGCTCCGGCTCGCACATTTCCGGCGTCTATTTCCAAAATCTCACCGGCACCCATCTGCAATTCGTGCCCTATCGCGGCACCGATCCGGCGCTGCTCGACCTGATGGCCGGACGCATCGACATGATGTTCGACCAGGTGTCGGAAGCGACGCAGCGGGTGCGCGACAATCAGATCCGGGCCTTCGCGGTCACCGCCAAGACGCGACTGAAATCGCTGCCCGACATTCCGACCGTGGACGAGGCCGGCCTGCCGGGCCTCTACATCAATATCTGGTACGGCCTGTGGGCGCCCAAGGGCACGCCGCCCGACATCATCGCAAAGCTCAATCGCGCCGCTGTGGCCGCCATGGCCGATCCGGTCGTGCAAAAGCGCTTTGCCGATTTGGGCCTCGACGTGCCGCCGCCCGAGCAGCAGAGCGCGGCGGCGCTCGGCGCGCTGCAAAAAGCCGAGATCGAGAAGTGGTGGCCGATCATCAAGGCCGCCGGCATCAAGGCGGAGTGATGCGGGCGCAGGCGCGGTCAGCTCAGCAGTTCGACGCGCCCGGTTTTCAGCTCGTAGACGCCGCCGACGACGCGGATTTTCTTGTCGTCGACCGCCGCTTTCAAAATCGGCGCGGTGGTCTTCAGCCTGTCGACGTTCATCGCGACGTTGCCGCGGATGGCGTTGGCGAGCAGATCGCCGGGCTGCTTTTGCGCGGCATCGACTGCCGGCGTCAGGGCATGCACCAGCGCCGGCAAATGTCCCGGCAGCGTGGTGCCGTCCTTGATCGACTTGATGGTGGCATCGACGGCGCCGCAGGCCTCGTGGCCGAGCACCATGATCAGCGGCGTGTTCAGCACATGCACGGCATATTCGAAGCTCGCGATGATTTCCTCGTCGGCGAAATTGCCGGCGACCCGGCAGACGAAGACGTCGCCGCGCGCGGTGTCGAAGCACAGCTCCGGCGCGATGCGCGAATTGGCGCAGCTGAGCACGGCGGCAAACGGATTTTGCCCTTTGCTCAAAACTTCGCGTTCATGCTTGAAATCGTGGCGCTTGGTGAGGCCGTCGATATAACGCGTGTTGCCCTTCATCAGCCGGTCGAGCGCGGCATCGGGCGACAGCACGTTTTCCGGTTTTGGCGGAGTTTTTGTTTCTTTGGCGAACGCGGGCGGCGCTATCGTCAATCCGGCTGCGATGCCCGCGAGCTGCAAGAAATTTCGCCGCGCCATCCGCGGCGCTCCGGCTTTCGCCGCACAAAGCTCGCACATTGTGGCCTCCTCGTTCATGCCCGCGCCCGCGGCGCAGTGTAGGAGGAAATGGGGCAAAATCCTAATCGGGCTTGATGCCGGCGTCCTTGATCACCTTGCCCCATTTCGCGGTTTCGCTGGCGATGAATTTGCCGAAATCCGCGGCCGAGCCGCCGTGTACGACGACGCCGATATCGGTAAGCCGTTGCTTGATCTTGTCGTCGGCGAGCGCCGCGTTGATCTGTTTGTTGAGCGTTTCGATGATCTCGGGCGGCGTGCCGGTGGGCGCGCCCATGCCGAGCCAGCCTTCGGCCTCGTAGCCGGGCAGGAAATCGGACAGCGATGGCACATCGGGCAGCGCATCGAGTGCGCGACTTCGTGGTCACGGCGAGCGGCGCGCAATTTGCCGGCCTTGACTTGCGGCAACGCCGTCGGCGTCACGTCGAACATCAATTGCACCTGGCCGGCGAGCATGTCGGTGACCGCCGGCGTCGAGCCGCGATAGGGCACGTGCACCAGATTGAGTCCGGTCATGGATTTGAACAATTCGCCGGCGAGATGCTGCGGGCCGCCGACGCCGGCCGACGCCATGCTGATCTTGCCGGGATTGGCTTTGGCGTAAGCGATGAACTCCGGAACCGTATTGGCCGGCACCGACGGGTTCACCTCCATGATCATCGGCGCCAGGCTGATCTGGCCGATCGGCACGATGTCGCGCAGGAAGTTGAACGTCAGATCGGGATAGAGCGACGGGCTGATGGCGTTCTGCGAGTTCACCGTGAGCAGCGTGTAGCCGTCGGGCGTCGCGTGCACCACAAACTCGGTACCGACATTGCCGCCGGCGCCCGGCTTGACGTCGACGACAAAGGCCTGGCCGAGGTGGTCCTGCAGAAATTGCCCGATCAGGCGGGCGTGGATGTCGGTGGAGCTGGCGGCCGCCTGCGGCACGATGACATGCACAGCCCGCGAGGGATAAGTGTCCGCATGCGCCAGGCGCGATACGGCGGGCATCGCGACGGCGCCCGCGGCAAGGTTCAGGAAATGTCGGCGTGCGATGTTCATGGCGTTCCCTCGTGGCCGTCGGATGGCCGGCACTATACTATCGGTCGAATTGTCCGGAAGGGGCCAAACCAGCGGCATTTCGCATCATGAGCCTGCCGGCCATCCCGATCATCGATATCCGCGA
>CAVVOR010000008.1:0-68153 GCA_963749795.1 uncultured beta proteobacterium | reverse complement strand
GTTCGACCGCAGTGCGAATCGGCGCCAGTGGGTTGCGCAACTCATGTGCAAGCATGGCGAGGAATTCGTCCTTGCGCCGATCCGCCTCCGCCAACGCCTCACCCTGATGCCGCAGCCGGTCTCGCTCTCCCGCAGATGACGCAGCGAAGCCTCGAGATCGTTGGTTCGCGCGCGCACGCGTTCCTCGAGTTCATCGTTGAGTCGCTTGAGCTCAGCGGTCTTGCGATGCAGTTCGATGAAGACCCGGATCTTCGCCCGCAGTATCTCCGGCACAACCGGCACCGAAACGTAGTCGACCGCACCTGTTTCGTAGCCCTTGACCTTGTCGAGATCCGACATGTGAATCGCGGAAACGAAGATGATCGCGGTCCGCTGGCAGCGCGGATGTTGACGAATCATCGCCGCGAGCTCGAAGCCGTCGATCTCCGGCATGCTGACGTCCATCAGGACGACGGCGATGTCGTCCTTCAGCAGATGCGCGAGCGCTTCGCGCGCCGCGTTGGCCTTGATGAGATTTCTCGCCCAGTTCCCCGAGCATGGCCTCGTAGACCAGCAGCTTCGCCGGCTGGTCGTCGACCATCAGGATGTTGACGGCTCCTGTCCGAGCCCGGGCTCGTGAACCTAGCGATGCAACCACATGCGCAGCGCCGAAAGCAGCTGCTCGGTGTTCACCGGCTTTGCCAGGTAGTCCGAGGCGCCGGCCTCCAGACATTTTTCGCGGTCGCCCTTCATCGCCTTGGCCGTGAGCGCGATGATGGGCAGGCGCCGGTACATCGGCCTGCTGCCGGATTTTGCGCATGGTCTCGTACCCGTCCATCTCCGGCATCATGATGTCCATCAACACGACATCCGGCTTGGCATCGAGCAACGCAATGGCCTCGTGGCCGGTTTGCGCGCTGAGTACCCTCATGCCCCGCCGCTCAAGCACGCTGCTCAACGCGAAGATGTTGCGAACGTCGTCGTCGACGACGAGGACCTGCTTGCCGATGAGATCTTCGTCCGAGCCGTGCAGCCGCTCCAGCATCTTTCTTTTCTCGATCGGCAGATCCGCAACGACGCGATGCAGGAAAAGCGCGGTTTCGTCCAGCAGCCGGTCCGGCGATTCCACGCCCTTGACCACGACGCTTCGCGCAAGCGTCTTCAGTCGCGCGTCCTCCTCGGGCGACAGCTCCTTGCCGGTGAACACCACGACGGGAAGTTCCCTTAAGCTGGGCTCGTCGCGAATCCTTTCCAGCACCTCGAAGCCGGACATGTCCGGCAACCGAAGGTCGAGCACCGCACAGTCGTAAGGCTGCTCGTTGAGCGCAATCAGCGCCGCGGTTCCGGTACCCGCGGTCGTGATGTCGACGTCGTCGTGGGCAAGCAGCGCCGTGATGCTGTCGCGCTCGGCCTGGTTGTCGTCGACCACCAGCAGTCGTTTGCGCCGGGGCGTCGAAAAAGCCTTGATCCGCGACAGGCGCTGTTGAGGCCATCCGTCGTCGCCGGCTTCGCGACGAAAGCGAACGCGCCGCGGGCCAGCCCATGCTGACGGTCCTCGTCGAGCGTCACGACCTGAACCGGAATATGCCGCGTCGCCGGATCGCGCTTCAACTGGCTCAACACCGTCCATCCGAGCATGTCGGGAAGGAAAACGTCGAGCGACACCGCCGTCGGCCGGTATTGGCGCACCAGGTCGATCGCGTCCGCGCCGCGACTCGCGACCAGCACCTTGAAGCCGTTGCCTCGCGCGAGGTCGACGATGATGCGGGCGTAACCTGGGTCGTCCTCGACGATGAGCATGACGGGCTCGTCCGGAATGAGTTTCTCGCGATCGTCGGGGATCGGCTGACAGTGCCGGTTCGGCGCTGCGCACTGCCGGAAAGGAAGCTGCGCGCCGCGTTCGGCGCCGCGTTCCCGGGTGCCCTCGGGTTCCATCGGACCCACGTAGCGCAGCGGCAGAAACAACGTGAAAGTGCTTCCCTCGCCGGGCACGCTTTGCAACGTGATTTCGCCGCCGAGCAGGCTCGCCAGTTCGCGACTGATCGCCAGGCCCAAGCCCGGTGCCGCCGTACTTGCGGCTGGTCCCGGCATCCGCCTGCTGGAATGCCTCGAAGATGAGCTTCTGCTTGTCCGGCTGGATGCCGATGCCCGTATCGGTCACGCGGAACGATACGACGGTTTCGGCGGTGCCGAGTATCGGATGCTCCTTGCTCCATCCCTCGTCCGGCGACGTCGATCTGCAACGCCACTTTCGCCAACGGAAGTGAACTTGAAGGCGTTGGAAAGCAGATTCTTGAGCACCTGCTGCAGACGCTTGGAATCGGTGAAGACCCGCGGCGGCAGCGCGGAACCGATCTGCACGTCGAAGTCCAGCTTGCGCCGCTCGGCCTCGAGGCGGAACGCGCGGCTGACCGTCGCCACGATGTCGGTGAACATGAGTTCTTCCGCATCGACCGTCACCGTGCCCGACTCGATCTTCGACAAATCGAGGATGTCGGTGATCAGGTTGAACAGGTCGGTGCCCGCACCATGGACCGTGCGCGCGAACTCGACCTGCTTGGGCGTCAGATTGCGCTCCGGATTGTCGCCGAGTTGCTGCGCGAGAATCAGAATGCTGTTGAGCGGCGTGCGCAGCTCGTGCGACATGTTCGCCAGGAACTCCGACTTGTACTTCGAAGTCAGCGCCAGCTCTGTCGCTTTTTCCTCGAGCGCGCGCCGCGCCTGCTCGATTTCCCGGTTCTTGCGCTCGACCTCGGCGTTCTGCTCCGCCAGCTGCTGCGCTTTCTGCCCGAGCTGATCGTTGGTCTGCTGCAGCTCGTCTGCTGCGCCTGCAATTCCGCAGCGAGCTGCTGCGACTGCTTGAGCAGCGCCTCGGTCTGCATCGTGACTTCGATGCTGTTGAGGACGATGCCGATGTTGGCAGTCAGTTGCTCGAGAAACGCGAGGTGCGAGGAGTCGAACTCGTTCAGCGACGCCAGCGCCAGCACCGCCTTGATCTCGCCTTCGAAAATCACCGGAAAGACCGCGACGCTGCGCGGCAGCGCATTGAAGAATACGGGGCCCGACCGCGACCGTGTCCTCGGGCACGTTGGTGAGCATGATGCGACGCTGGTCCAGCGCGCACTGGCCGATGAATCCCTCGCCGAGCGCGATCTCGTCCGGATAGGGATCGTCGACCGCGTTGGCGTAACTCGCGAGCATTCTCAGGCGCGACGCCTCCGTCGTCGGCCATCTGATACATCAGTCCCTGGTGCGCATTGACCAGCGGCGCCAGCTCGGAGAGCAGCATCCGCCCGACGGTCGCCAAGTCGCGCTGGCCCTGCAGCATGCCGGTAAACCTGCGCCAGGTTCGTCTTGAGCCAGTCCTGCTCCGTGTTGCGGTCGGTGGTCAGCCGCAGGTTGTCGATCATCGTGTTGATGTTGTCCTTGAGGTCGGCGACCTCGCCGCGTGCCTCCACCTGGATCGATCGCGTCAGGTCGCCCTTGGTTACCGCAGTCGCGACCTCGGCGATCGCGCGCACCTGATTGGTCAAGTTGGCGGCGAGCAGATTCACGTTGCCCGTGAGGTCCTTCCACGTCCCGGACGCACCGGGCACGTTCGCCTGACCGCCGAGGCGGCCTTCGACGCCGACTTCGCGCGCGACCGAGGTTACCTGGTCGGCAAAGATCGCGAGCGTCTTGGTCATGTCGTTGATGGTGTCGGCCAGCGCCGCGACCTCGCCCTTGGACTGCACGAACAGGTTCTGCTTGAGATCGCCTTCGGCCACCGCGGTCACGACCTTGACGATGCCGCGCACCTGCTCGGTCAAGTTGGCTGCCATGACGTTGACGGTGTCGGTCAGGTCCTTCCATGTGCCGCCGACGCCGGGAACCTGCGCCTGGCCGCCCAGCTTGCCTTCGGTACCGACTTCGCGCGCGACGCGCGTCACCTCGGAGGCGAACGCGTTCAACTGGTCGACCATCGTGTTGATCGTGTTCTTGAGCTCGAGGATTTCGCCGCTCACGTCGACCGTGATCTTGCGCGAGAGGTCGCCGCGCGCGACGGCGGTCGTCACCTCGGCGATGTTGCGCACCTGCGTCGTCAGATTCGCCGCGAGCAGGTTGACGTTGTCGGTCAGGTCCTTCCAAGTGCCGGCCACGCCGGGAACGACTGCCTGGCCGCCGAGCTTGCCTTCGGTGCCGACTTCGCGCGCCACGCGGATCACTTCCGACGCGAACGCGCGAAGCTGCTCGACCATCGTGTTCATCGTTTCCTTGACGAGCAGAATCTCGCCACGAACGTCGACGGTGATCTTTCGCGACAGGTCGCCGCCGGCGATCGCGGACGCCACCTCGGCGATGCCGCGCACCTGCGCCGTCAGGTTGCTCGCCATGAAGTTGACGTTGTCGGTCAGGTCCTTCCACGTGCCGCCGACGCCGGGCACCTGCGCCTGGCCGCCGAGCTTGCCTTCGGTGCCGACTTCGCGTGCCACGCGCGTGACTTCGGAGGCGAAGGCGTTGAGCTGATCGACCATCGTGTTGATGGTGTTCTTGAGCTCGAGGATCTCGCCTTTGACGTCGACCGTGATCTTGCGCGACAGGTCGCCGCGCGCGACGGCCGTCGTCACCTCGGCGATGTTGCGCACCTGCGCCGTCAGATTGCCCGCCATCGAATTGACGCTGTCGGTCAGGCCTTTCCAGGTACCGGCGACGCCCGGCACCTGCGCCTGCCCGCCCAGCTTGCCTTCGGAGCCGACTTCGCGCGCGACGCGCGTCACTTCCGAGGCGAAGGCGTTCAACTGGTCGACCATCGTGTTGATGGTGTTCTTGAGTTCCAGCACTTCGCCGCTGACGTCGACGGCGATCTTCTTCGAAAGGTCGCCGTTGGCGATCGCCGTCGTCACGTCCGCGATGTTGCGCACCTGCGTGGTCAGGTTGGCCGCGAGCATGTTGACGTTGTCGGTGAGGTCCTTCCACGTTCCGGCGACGCCGGGCACGACGGCCTGGCCGCCGAGCCGCCCGTCGGTGCCGACTTCGCGCGCGACGCGCGTCACTTCGCCGGCGAACGCATTGAGCTGGTCGACCATCGTATTGAGCGTGTTCTTGAGCTCGAGGATCTCGCCCTTGACGTCGACCGCGATCTTGCGCGACAGGTCGCCGCGCGCCACCGCGGTGGCGACCTCGGCGATGTTGCGCACCTGCGCGGTCAGGTTGCTCGCCATCGAGTTGACGCTGTCGGTCAGGTCCTTCCAGGTGCCCGCCACGCCCGGCACCTGCGCCTGACCGCCGAGCTTGCCTTCGGTGCCCACCTCGCGCGCGACGCGCGTCACTTCCGAGGCGAACGCGTTGAGCTGATCGACCATCGTGTTGATGGTGTTCTTGAGCTCGAGCACCTCGCCGCTGACGTCGACCGTGATCTTGCGCGACAGGTCGCCGCGCGCCACCGCCGTGGTCACCTCGGCGATGTTGCGCACCTGCGTGGTCAGATTCGCCGCGAGCAGGTTGACGTTGTCGGTCAGGTCCTTCCACGTGCCCGCGACGCCCGGCACCACCGCCTGACCGCCGAGCCGGCCGTCGGTGCCGACTTCGCGCGCGACGCGCGAAACTTCGGACGCGAAGGCGTTGAGCTGATCGACCATCGTGTTCAGCGTTTCCTTCAGCTGCAGGATCTCGCCGCTGACGTTCACCGTGATCTTCTTCGACAAGTCGCCCGTCGCGATGGCGGTCGCGACCTCGGCGATGTTGCGCACCTGGCCGGTCAGGTTGCTCGCCATGAAGTTGACGTTGTCGGTAAGGTCCTTCCACGTGCCGCCAACGCCGGGCACCTGCGCCTGGCCGCCCAGCTTGCCTTCGGTGCCCACCTCGCGCGCGACGCGCGTGACTTCCGAGGCGAACGCGTTGAGCTGGTCGACCATCGTGTTGATGGTGTTCTTGAGCTCCAGCACTTCGCCGCTGACGTCGACCGTGATCTTGCGCGACAGGTCGCCGCGCGCCACGGCCGTGGTCACTTCGGCGATATTGCGCACCTGCGTGGTCAGATTGGCCGCGAGCAGGTTGACGTTGTCGGTCAGGTCCTTCCATGTGCCGGCGACGCCCGGCACCACCGCCTGACCGCCGAGACGGCCGTCGGTGCCGACTTCGCGCGCGACGCGCGTCACTTCCGACGCGAACGAGCGCAGCTGGTCGACCATCGTGTTGATGGCTTCCTTGAGCTGCAGAATCTCGCCGCGCACGTCCACCGTGATCTTGCGCGAGAGGTCGCCGCTGGCGACGGCGATGGTCACGTCGGAAATGTTGCGAACCTGCGCGGTGAGGTTGCTCGCCATCAGGTTGACGCTCTCGGTGAGGTCCTTCCAGACGCCGCTGACCTCGGGTACCTGCGCCTGGCCGCCGAGCTTGCCGTCGGTGCCGACTTCGCGCGCGACGCGCGTCACTTCCGAGGTGAACACGCCCAGCTGCTTGATCATCGTGTTGACGATCGTCGCGGAGCGCAGGAATTCGCCTTCGAGCGGACGGCCTTCGACGTCAAGGCGCATCGTCTCGCAGCAGGTTGCCCTGCGCGACTGCCGTCACCGCGCGCGTGACCTCGGTGGTCGGACGGACGAGGTCGTCGATCAGCGTGTTGACCGACACCTGCATCTCGCCCCACGCCGCGATCGCGCGCGGAAACCGCACGCGCTGCTGCGTCTTGCCCTGCTTGCCGACGACTTCGCCGACGCGCGCCAACTCCCGCGCCATCTGCTGGTTGGAGGCGACGATCTCGTTGAAACGATCGGCGATCTTTCCGTCGAGGCCGGTCCAATGATCGGGAAGACGCACCGAGAAGTCGCCGTCGGCCACAGCCTGCATCGCAGCCAGAAGCACGCGGCGGTCCAGCGATTCAGTCGCTTCGGCTGCGGCATCGTTGTGACGAGCTGTTTTCGGCCGCGGTCGTTTCTTCTCGACGGGCTGGTCCAGGATTTTCATAGATTACCTTTGATTCCTCTCATTGAAGCGAGCCGGCCATTGCATCGACACGCTGCTCGAAGCGCAACGTAATCGACGCGTCTGCAGAGTTGCATGAGCATTTCACATTATGAGCTTCGGCGACGAGCATCACGTCGCGCCAATCCAACTTTTCGTCGGCGCGCGGGAGTGGAAGCGCAGGAGGCGCTTCGCGGGTCGAGGGATGCGATTTGACGTTTAGAACGATCTCGGAATCCACGAGTTCAGCGGCGAGCTCGATATCCAATGCATTGCCGCAAGCGTCGATCAGCGCGAGCAATGAGAGCGATACCAACTCATACACCATCGAACGCGATACGACGACCGCTTCGGCCGACTTGGAAACATGAACGCTTCCTTGGATGCTGCGCAGCATCCAATCGTCGGCTGCTAGCTTTACGCAGCCGGCCAGTGCCTCGCCGAAGGCCTCGGGGGACGAATTGTCCGGCCACAACCAGTCGGCCAACGATCGGCACGCCTTGACTACGTCGGTCGCCTGCGACGCAATCTTGGCAAGCTCAGTATCCATCTCGCCGGGAGTGCGCGTCTGCAGCTTGCGTCGGCATAGTTCGGTCGCAAACTGGACGGCCTGAACGCCGCTAAACATCTTGTGGCACAAGCCACGAGCCATCCTGCGAAAGACAATATACCGAATCGCTTCGATAGATCTGCCGGCGTCCGCCATGCGCCTCCCGGGCTGCAAAGTAGGCCGCGGCGCGCTACAGGCAGCAATCGCCCTGGCGGCGCGGCAAACCTTCCAATTTTGTCGTTTGCATTAGTTTCAGCTATCGGAAGCAATCTGAATGTCTTGTAGGACAAACGGGAGATCGCTCTGGTAGCCGGGCGGGCCCGAGCCGTCGCGGCGCGTGGCCGTGACAGTCGGATAAAAATCCGGCGCGGCGCCTTGCTCGACGGGCGCCGAGGAGCGGCGACTAAGCCGCGACGACCCATTCCTCGGCGCGGGCCGCGCTTGCTTAGTCGTTCAATTTCTTGCCCACGACCAGGCCCGCAATCAGAAATACGACAAATATCGCGAGAGCAATGAAGAACAGCATTTTGGCTACTGCCGCACTGTCCGCTGAAATGCCGGCGAATCCGAAAATGCCGGCGACGATGGAAATTATCGCAAACACGATTGCCCACTTGATCATGATCTGCTCCTGGAAAATGCCGCGTTGGGGAACGGTTCCATCGCATTGAGCATTAGCTGTTTGACGGATAATGCGACGCCTACTTTTTATTGGGCACCTTTGCGCCCGCCTGGCGCGCTTCCGACAGCCCGATGGCAATCGCCTGCTTGCGACTGGTCACCTTCTTGCCTGAACTCCCGCTCCTTAGCGTGCCCGCCTTGCGTTCTTCCATTGCTTTCTTCACCTTGGATTGCGCTTTGGTCTGAGTCGCCACGAAATCCTCCTCCGATATATGCGGCGACGGATTCGCCACCGAGTGTCGCGAGCGTGCCCTTAGTACGCTTGACCGAGAATCAGACGATGGCTGATTCCGATGTAGGCGCGCGCCGAGTAACCAACTTAGCGCAGCCGGTCTGTCCGGTAGTCTCCGTCCTACGCGCGAATCAGGGCGCGCCTATCCCGATACGTTTCGTCCGTCTGTACCCTCGATCACGCCTACAACATCGGGACATATCCATGAGCATGATCGATTCAGTACTTTCCTCGCTTGGTGCCTATAGCGAGCCAGACGTCCGCGCGTTCCTGCATGCGGACCACTTGCAGATACGCGAGCTGGCCACGGAGCTGGCGGAAGCTTCGACTGCTGTTCGCCGCCGGTCGGTTTTGGGCCAACTCAAGCCTCTCCTTGTCGCACACTCGCGGTCTCGAAGAAGACGCCGTCTATAAGCGCTTGATGAAATCCAAGCCGGCGGAAGCGAGGCTGGCGGGTAACGAAGGGCTGGTTGAGCACAACGTCGCCGACATTCTTCTGAGCCGTCTTGCAGCGTCGTCCGATACTTCGACCGATATGTGGAAGGCGCACGCAAAAGTACTTCACGAGGCTTTGGAGCACCACATAAAAGAAGAGGAAAGCGACATCTTCCACGATCTCGGACAGCTGTATTCAGACGAGGAGCGCGCGAAGATGGGGCGCGAGTATGTGGTCGGGCGTGACAAACGGCTTAGCAGCAAACCAGCGTCGACCAGTGCGCGCAGGCGGAAAGCGGCATAGCGGACTCAGTCGTGGCCACTGACTGCGGCGAGTTGCGCCGACAAGGAAATCAGAGTTGGTCTGATGGCGGCGCCTCACGCCAATACGTACGCTGCAGTCATTCATACGGACAAGCGGGATGTCGGCTCCCATCGGGGGGCCGTGAGGGCGGTCAACGATTCACGCGTTGGCCGCCCTCGCTTTGTGTGGCTGGACAGCAGGCACGTTAATGGAGCAGCGACGATGAAAACGATGACATGCAGGGAACTGGGCGGCAAATGTGATCAGAAGTTATCGGCTGATTCATGGGAGGAAATGGTGAAGCTGATGACCAAGCATGTAATGGCAAAGCATCCGGACGTAGCAAAGCAAATGGAACAGATGCACAACGAAGACCCAAAGAAGTGGGGCCGAGAAATGCGGCCGAAATGGGAGGCCGCTCCTCTGACGTGACCGCGCGGCAAGTTTGTGCAATCACCCGGCGAGAGGGATCTTTAAGCGATGGCGACGAACGAAAACAGCTCGATGACAGTTGCGCCGAGCGAAGCGGCGGCGGCGGAAATGGCGGTATCGGCCGGTCTCGTCTATGTCAATGACCAAATGCCCGGCTTGCGACGGATTCGTAAGGGCGATGGTTTTGTTTTTGTAAATTCCAGCGGCGATCCAGTGACGAAGGAATCGGAGCTGCGCCGTATCGCAAGCCTGGCTATCCCACCGGCCTACGAGGACGTTTGGATCTGCGCTCACGCATGCGGCCATCTTCAGGCCACGGGACGCGATGCCCGGATGCGCAAACAATATCGATACCACGCTAAGTGGCGCACGGTCCGTGACCAGGCAAAGTTCGACCGAATGATCGGATTCGCCGCTGCCCTTCCCAAATTGCGCCGAGTACTGCGCAGGGATCTCGCGAAGAAAGCGTTGCCGCGGTCGAAGGTTCTGGCGGTCGTCGTGAGCCTGCTGACGCAACGCTCGTGCGGGTTGGCAATCCCGAGTACGCCAGAGACAACAATAGTTTCGGTCTTACGACTCTGCGAAACCGCCATGCCACGTTTCTGCGAGGCGGTTCGATGTCGCTCCGCTTTCGTGGGAAAGGGGGCAAGGAGCATGAAATCTCGGTGTCGGACAAGCGCCTCGTACGCCTTGTCCGCCGCTGTCACGAGCTGCCTGGACAGGAGTTGTTCCAATACCGGGACGAAACCGGCAACAGGCGTCCCATCGGCTCCGATCAGGTGAATGCCTATCTGAAAGAAGCAATGGGCGACGACTTCACCGCAAAGGACTTCCGGACGTGGGGAGCAACGTTGCGAGCAATTGAACTCCTTAAATCTGCCCCATGGCCGGACCCGCGGACCGACGCCGCGATCAAGGCAAGCATCGTCGCAACCGTGAAAGCCGTAGCCGCTGAATTGGGCAACACCCCCGCGGTATGCAGGAAGTCTTACATCAACCCGGTCGTCTTCGATCGTTGGACGGACGGTAGTCTGCACGCATTTCAACGCAGGAAAACAGGCGCCTCGCGCAGGATTACCGAGCGAGCGGTGATCGAATTTCTACGTAATGCCAGCGTCTGCAGGAGTTCCGCGCGGCCCGCTAGGCCGGTGCGTGGGCTTGCGGCGATGCCTGCTCGGCAATCACACGCTGAAGCTGCTCCTGTGTGAATGGTTTTGCGAGCCTGGACGTCGTTCGATCGACGTCGTCCGGCAGTTCAGCGTATCCGCTCGCGAGTATCGACACTATATCGGGCCGTTCGCGCTTGATCATGGCGATCAATTCGGCGCCGGTCATCCCGGGCATCGCGTGGTCTGCCACCACAACGTCGATGCGCGGATCTTTGCGGATCGTATAGATAGCCTCCAACGCGCTGGAGGCTCGCAGCGGCGTGTGCCCCAAATCCTCGAGCATGGCGATCGTGTTGCTGAGAACCAGATCATCGTCGTCCACAACAAGAACGACGAGCTTGGCGGAATTTCGCACTCGCGGTTCGGTGTCGCGCGCGGTCGAATCGAGCTCCTGCGCGGCTTTCGTTACGGCGGGGAGCCACATTTCCGCGGTAGTGCCTTTGCCGAGGGTACTCTTGATGATAAGTCTGCCACCGCACTGCTCCAGTAGCCCGTGGACCATCGACAGGCCCAGGCCGGTGCCCTTGCCAACGCCTTTGGTTGTAAAAAAAGGTTCAGTCGCCCGCGCTAGCGTCTCGGCGTCCATCCCGCTTCCGTTGTCGTTCACTGTGACCACGACATAGCGTCCGGGCGACAGCCCGGTCGTGTCCCCATCGACGACTCCCTGCTCCCGGGCGGAGATCTGCATCGTGCCGCCGCCTGGCATTGCATCGCGGGAATTCAAGGCAAGGTTGAGCAGGGCCAGTTCGAACTGATTGTCGTCGGCCTTTGCCGGACTTATCGAAAAGGGGAAGTGCGTTTCGATTCGAATCGACGGGCCCAGCGAGCGCATCAGCAACTCGTTCATGCCTTTGACCACGGCCGGCACGTCGATTGGGCGCAGCAGCAGGTCCTGACGTCGCGCGAAAGCGAGCATACGCTGCGTAAGTGCCGCACCGCGCTTCGCTCCTTGTGTTGCGTTGTCGATGAGGCCGAGAAGTTTTGGGTCCTGCGGAATCCGCCTCTGGAGCAGTTCGAGACTGCTCAATACGGCCATCAGCAGATTGTTGAAGTCGTGGGCGATGCCGCCTGTCAATTGGCCGAGCGCCTCCATCTTCTGCGATTGCATCAGCGCTTCTCGCGCCTTCTCCAATTCCCGCTGCGTTTGCGGCGTTCGGTAATATCCCGGGTGATCTTGGCGAATCCGACCACAGTGCCGGAGGAATCGCGGACGGGGTCGATGACGACGCTGGCCAAGAACTTGTCGCCGTTCTTGCGCACGCGCCATCCTTCCTTTTCATAGCCCCCAGTGTTCAGCGCGGTGGCGAGCGCTCGGGCCGGCTCCCCATTGGCAGCGTCTTCCGGGGTATAGAAGCGGGAGAAATGTTGGCCGATAATTTCCTCGGGAAGATAGCCTTTGATGCGTTGCGCTCCGGCATTCCAGCTGGAGACGCGACCTTCGCGATCGAGCATGTAGATCGCATAGTCGGTAACGCCCTGCACCAGCAGTCTGAATTGCTCTTCGCTCTTTCTCAGCGACTCATCCGCTTTTCGGCGCTCGGTCATGTCGCGCGTGATTTTCGCAAATCCCAGTAACACGCCGTCGGGCGAGCGAACGGCATCGATGACCACATGCGCCCAAAACAGCGTCCCATCCTTTCGAACTCGCCAGCCCTCGTTTTCGAAGCGTCCTTCCCGCGTCGCGATCTCGAGCGCCCGGGCCGGCGCGCCCGCCTTCCTGTCATCCTCCGTGTAAAAGCGGGAGAAATGCTCGCCGAGGATTTCGTCCGCGGTATATCCCTTGAAACGCTGAGCACCGGCATTCCAACTCGAGACAATCCCCGATGGGTCAAGCAAATAGATCGCATAGTCGGTTACGGCTTCGACCAGCAAGCGATAACGACTGTCGTCGGCGACGGTCAGCGAATAGCTTGTTGCTTTCAAACCGGCTCCACTTTACTTATACGAGGCCGGCGGCTTTGCGCAGCACCGTCTCGAGACCGTCAAAATCATAGGGTTTCTGCAGCCACCAGACATTTCGTGGAAAATGTTTCTCGAGAAGTGCTTGGTTGAATTCACCGTGGCCCGAAGTGATCACTACCGGCAAGTCGTGATATTGCGACTGTACTTTTCGAGTGAGCTCTATCCCCGACGCGCCTGGCAGACTGATATCGGTCATTACGAGTGACACAAGCGACGGGTCTATCATCCCCAAAGCTTCTTCCGCCGTTGCGGCGGCAGTCACCTCGTGGCCCAACTCGCGAAGCATCTCTCCTGCGAGTGACCTGAGGAGGTCGTTATCTTCGACAAGCAATATGTTCACTGTAGTCTGCTGATTGGACGTGCGGTGTTGCCGCCTCGCCGCCAGCGTCTGTGTTCGGTACGCATCCTTGCAGGCTGCAGGTGCGTCACGCCCTGAGAAAATGGAATACAGTCGCTGGCCGCGCCTATTATGCGACATTAAAAAGCCCCGACTACGGACGATCCTCCGATATAGCTGTAGGACAGCGACCTACCCGGTTGGACGCAGGACGGCGTGGATCGAGTTCCTTCGTCGGTCAAATGCATTCGGCGGGTTGTGCGATTCAGCAAAGGAGACGCCCAGCTGACGTTCAAGCGTCGCCAGGACGCGGACTACAGACTGTAAGGAAATATCAAGGCTATTCGCGGCCGCGGTAAGGCTTCCCTTCTCCACTATTCGCACTAAAGCCGTCATGGCAGCAAGCTTATCCATGACACCTATTATTACTCCGTTATTTGAAGGAGTCTATTCCTAATTACGCCATTTACTTCACCCAAGTAATTAGCGACAGTGCCCATGCGAGGCGACGTTGAGGAGCGCGTGTTCCAGGCGACGCCAGTCTGTCCTCGACGCGCCGCTTGACGGGGTGCGTGGGTCGAACCTCACGGAGCATCACCATGCAAATAGCGCGCTTGATCCTGACCGTTCTGACGATAGTTGTTGGCGTCGATATCTCCAGCGCGCAGCAAGCCCGAACGCCTGCTCCGCCCGAACAACTCGGCAAGTCTACTTTCCGATCTTGCTGCATCCCCGCGGTCAAGGAGCAGTTTGACCGCGCATTGGCGTTGCTCCTGCACTCGTTCTGGGCCAAGGAGGCCATCCAAGGCTTCAATGCGGTGCTGCGGCAGGACCCTGATTGCGTGATCGCCTATTGGGGGCTCGCGATGGCCGCCCAGCATTAATCCCGCTCACCGGCAGGAGCCGAACGCCAACGCGAGCAAGGACGTTCTGACGGGACTCGATAGGGCCAAGCGCGCTCGGTGCGAATACGCAGCGTCAACGCGACTCATCCCGGCCGCCGTCCACTTGATTTACCGGGATGCCCGACAGGATCCATTTCCGTGCGCGCCGCCTCGCCTACGAAATGCGATGGAGGTGTTGGCGCAACGCTATCCGGATGACGCGGAGGCGACATATCTTTTATGCGCTGTCGCTCTACATGACCGCATCACTTACCGACAAGACCTCAACGCTAACCAGCTCAAGGCAGCCGCATCCTGTAGAAGGTGCTTTTGCAGCAGCCAGAACATCCCGGCGTTGCCCACTACCTGATTCACAGTTACGACTACCCAACCATTGCTCAGCGCGGCTTGGCGCAGCGCGACTCTATGCGCAGATCGCGCCGAACAACCCCCACGCCTTGCACATGCCCTCGCACATATTTACTCGGCTCGGCATGTGGCAGGAGTCGATCGAATCCAATGTCCGCTCAGCGGCGGCCGCCAAGGGAAAACAATGGGCAAGAGCAGGCGCATGCGATGCACTACCTCGTCAACGCGTATCTCCAGCTTGGGGAGGACGCGGATGCGAAACGCGTCGTTGCGGAGAGCGCCTCGCTCAGCGTGAACCCCGCCGTCTTCATTGGGCACTATGCGCTTGCCGCGATGCCAGCGCGATACGTGGTGGACGTCACGCTTGGCGGAGGCAATGCTGTTGCAACCTCGCTCGACCCCGTTTCTGTTCCCTGATGCCATTACTCGTTTCGCGCGCGGTCTCGCCTACGCTCGCACCGGCGATGTAGCGTCCGCAAAGAACGAGGAGTTGATTCTTGTGCAGTTGCGGGATGGACTCGCGGTTCAGAAAAATACCTATTGGTCGAATCAGGTGGACGTTCAGAGATTGGCCGTCGATGGCTGGATTGCACTTGCGCAGGGCGCCCAGATCGATGCCCTGTCGTCGATGCGCGCTGCCGCCGACCTTGAGGACTCGATGGAAAAGCACATCGTTACGCCCGGCCCCATCGTGCCCGCGCGGGAGCTCTTGGCGAAATGTTGCTCGAAGTCGGCAGCCAACCGAGGCGCTGAAGGCATTCGAAGCTTCATTCCTGCGCCAACCCAACCGCTTTCGCGGCGCATACGGGCGGCGCAGGCCGCCGCGCTGGCCGGTGACCACGACAAAGCGATGAAGTATTACGCAAAAGTGATTGCGCTCGCGCAAGATGGCGATCGCGCGAGACCCGAAATTTCGGTAGCAATGGCCTATCTGCACGGGCTAGCAAAGATATTTCTCAAGCATCGTCGTTCCGAGTTCCGAGCTGCGTATCTGAGGATTCCTTTCGCTAGCGCTCCTCCCAGACGTGTCGCGGCGCAGAGAGTGGGGCGAGGGCGCGGAATCCCAGTTGATCGTCGGCGATCGGCAGAAACCGGTTCGCCGCCAGGCTGTTCTGTGAATCGGGCTCCAGCGCCGCGGCGACCAGATTGGCAAGGGGCTGTGCAAGCGAAATGTAGTAAGTGCCCGCCGGTAGCCTGACATTCACCGTTTCGGTTTCGACCGTGATGCGCAGCACGCCGTCGGGATCGTCGATTGCGCCGCGGCCGTCGGCTCGCTTGCCACGCTCGCTTTTGACAACGTGGAAGCGCTCGACGTTTGCGGCGATCGGCTCGCTGAGTTGTTCGACCACCACGCCAAGATCGCGAATTCGAGCGACGGCGTCACGCTGCGATTGGTCGAGGAAATAGCCACACGGCCGAGGCCGCGTCCGCAGCGTTCGAATATCCAATGCGGAACGCCAGGGCACCTCGATTTCCTTCGCTATTCCGGAATCCGGGTTCAGGAATGTCAGCGTCGTCTTTGTGCGGGTCGCGTCGCTCTCGACGACGTAACTGCCGTTGCATGCAGATGCGACAACATCCCGTGCGGCCGCGCGCGTCTGGGCAAGCACCTCCGCGGGGTTGGCCGCCGTCACGTGGAGCAATGCTTCCATTGTCAACTCGTGTGTTCGTACCCGCCGCTTGAAGTGGGCGCGGCCAATGCCCACTCCGCGCGTTTCCAACAGAAAACTTACCGCGTTGCGCAGCCCGCCGATGTTTCTCCAGGTGTCCGGCTGCACGCCGCCCATTGAAACCGTTTTATCGTCCGAACCGGCTTCGGTCGTGAAATACCAATGCGGGGTGAGTCCCGCCTTGGCGAGTGCCGCCAGGATAGCCGGGCGAAACCGAACTTCCGCCATGTCGGTAATTTTTGAAGGAAGGTTTCCGACGGTCGCATATTGAATGAGAGCGTCGTACGACATGACGCCTGAAAACTTGGCGATCCAGCGATCCATGACCGTGAATTCATGCGCGTCGATCACGACATCCGGTTGATACTCGCGAGCGACGGCAGCGATGGCGCGAGCTTCCGAGGTCCGCAGCAGCAGATGATCGCGATTCATGTCGATGTTTAGGCGTGTATCGCGAACGAAGGCTTCGGCGCCGTCGGGATTGGCCCGTGGCACGATAAGGACATTGATGCTTTCGAGCAAAGGCTTCAAGTCGCCGTTGGAAAGGCGCTCTGCGATCACCAGCGCCGCTTCGCTCCCCGCAGGCTCGTTGCCGTGTTGCTGGGCCACAATCAGGACCGTCGGCCTGCCGTTTTTCAGCATGGCCTCAGGTGTGGTCGTCGTCGGCGACGTAAACACCAGTAAAGGAATCGCGCGCCCTTCCTTCGATACGCCCACCGTTCGAAGCGTAAATCCATTGGACCGTTGCTGCAGTTCGCTCACAAAGGCCATCAGTTCCGCGTGCGATGTGAAATCGCTGCGGCCGGCCCGAAAGCCCGGAGTGTCGTACACGAGATCAGGATCGGGGAACTGTGCGGCCACCGCCGACGACTCAACGGCAGCGCGCGCGGGGTCGAAGCGGGCGGACGCCGGGTGGGCGAGGACGATCATCGCCATGAGAACGGCGCTGCATGCGACCAGGCGAGACAATGAATCCGGAGGGAGCATTGGCTTGGAAAGTCTATCGCATTTTACGAAGCGGCAACCGATGCGACGCTCCCAGGCAATGCCCCACAGACCGACGTGCCGCGGTAAAATGCGCGCGGCAACGAGCCTCTGCTGCCCATGTTTCGCTGGTCCCTGGTTCGGTCGATCTCATATCCGCTTAATACTCCCATGCCACGACAGTCAAAATCCGACGCTCCTGTCGCAGTCGTAACCGGTGGGGCTCGCGGCATCGGCCTCGCCGTCGCGCAGCGTTTCCTCGCGGAAGGCTATCGTGTCGCCATTCTGGATATCGATCGCAGAACTTTGCTGGCCACCGCCAAGCGCCTGCACGATTCCGACCGCGTGCTGCCTCTGGTCTGCGACGTGTCCGATCAAAGCCAAGTCAACCCAGCGATCAGACAAGTCGCCAAGAGTTTCGGTCGCATCGATGCGCTGGTGAACAATGCGGGTATCGCGGTCTTCAAGCCGATACTGGAAACGTCGGTCACCGAGTGGCAGCGCGTTCTGGCGGTGAATCTGGGCGGCGCATTCATCTGCACTCACGCCTGCGCGCCCATTATGATGAAGAACGGCGGCGGGGCGGTCGTCAACATCGCGTCGATCTCGGGCCTGCGCGCGAGCACGCTGCGGGTCGCCTACGGCACGAGCAAAGCCGCACTTATTCACCTGACGAAGCAGTACGCGGCGGAGCTGGGGACCGTCGGCATCCGGGTGAACTGCGTGGCGCCGGGTCCGGTAGACACGGCGATGGCGAGTCTCGTGCACAGCGTCGCCATCCGCCAGGATTATTACGACACCATCCCGCTCAATCGCTATGGCACGCCAGAGGAGATCGCTGCTGCAGTCTTCTTTCTCTGTAGCGATGAGGCGAGCTACGTTAACGGCCAGACGCTCGCGGCCGACGGCGGCTTCGAGGCGCTTGGCGTGGGATTGCCGACGCTGCGCAAGCAATTCAGTCCGATGAAAACAAGGAGGAAGCAAAAATGAAGCGACGCGAATTTCTGAAAGTCACGGCAGCGGGCGCCGCCGCCGGGCTCCCGCTCGGCAGCGCGTATGCGCAGCAGGCGGAGTTCAGCTACAAGTACGCCAACAACCTGCCGGTCACGCACCCGATGAATATCCGGGCGAAGGAGATGGTGGACGCGATCCGTGCCGAAACGAAAGGTCGGGTCGACATCCAGATCTTTCCGAACAATCAGCTCGGCTCGGACACGGACGCGTTAAGCCAGCTGCGGTCGGGCGCGCTGGAGTTCTTCACGCTATCCGGCCTCATCCTTTCTACCTTGGTCCCCGCCACTTCGATCACCGGCATCGGCTTCGCGTTCGCCGATTACGATACAGTGTGGAAGGCTCTCGACGGTGATCTCGGCGCCTACGTGCGCGCACAGATCGCCAAAGCGGGCATCGTCCCGATGGACAAGATCTGGGACAACGGCTTCCGCCAGATTACCTCCTCGACCAAACCCATCAATACGGCCGACGATCTTAAAGGCTTCAAGATCCGCGTTCCAGTGTCGCCATTATGGACATCGATGTTCAAGGCCTTCGAGGCTTCACCCGCTTCTATCAACTTCGCCGAAGTCTATTCGGCGTTGCAGACGAAGATCGTGGATGGGCAGGAGAACCCGCTTGCCATCATCCAGACCGCGAAGCTATATGAAGTGCAGAAGTACTGCTCCGTTACCAACCATATGTGGGACGGCTTCTGGTTTCTCGCCAACGGCAAGGCCTGGGAAAGGCTTCCGCCGGACCTGCGTGCGATCATCACCAAGCACGTCAATGCCGCAGCCATAAATGAGCGAGCTGACGTGGCGAAACTCAACGCCGGCCTGCAGAAGGACCTCAGCGACAAAGGCCTCGTGTTCAACCAGGCGAAGTCCGACAGCTTCCGCGACAAGCTGCGCAAGGCGGGCTTCTACGAGGAGTGGAAGGCCAAGTACGGCGCCGAGGCATGGGCGGTGCTCGAGAAGTATTCCGGCAAACTCGCGTAAGTGAAACGGACGGCCGGGATCCTCGACGCCTTCCTCGGGCGCTCGGCCGAGGTCCTCGCCGCATTGCTGGTCGTCGCGGAGACGGCGATCCTCTTTTCGGGGGTCGTCGCCCGTTACGTATTTCATGCACCGCTAGTCTGGTCCGACGAGCTGGCGTCGATCCTGTTCATCTGGCTCGCAATGCTGGGTGCGGTCGTTGCGTTTCGCAACGGCGGCCACATGCGCATGACGGCCTTCGTGACATCGGCGGGGCCGTCCCGCCGGGCGTTGCTGGAGGCGCTCGCGCTGATGGCGCCTTTGCTGTTTCTCGTGGTGGTACTGCCGTTCGCGTTCGAGTATGCGGCCGACGAACGTGTGATCACCACGCCGGCGCTCGAAATCTCGAACGCTTTCCGGGCTGCCGCGCTGCCGGTGGGATTCGCGCTGATGGCGATCATGGCCGGACTCAGAATCATCCTGTTCGGCCGCTGGAAGCAGGAGGCGATGGCGCTCGCTCTCGCTGGCCATCATCATCGGCGCGCTGTGGCTGGCACGTCCCGCGTTCGCCGGGCTCGGCAACGTAAACCTGCTCATCTTCTTCGTGGGACTGGTAGGCGCGGCTGTCTTTGCCGGCGTGCCGATCGCCTTTGCCTTCGGGCTTGGCACGCTCGGCTTCCTGATGTTCACCACGAGGGTACCAACGGGCGTTCTTGTGGGCCGCATGGACGAAGGCATGAGCCATCTGATCCTGCTCGCCGTGCCGCTTTTCGTCTTCCTTGGTTTGCTCATCGAGATGACGGGCATGGCGCGCGTGATGGTCGCATTCCTCGCGAGCCTCATCGGCCACGTCCGAGGTGGGCTGTCGTATGTGCTGGTCGGTGCCATGTACCTGGTCTCTGGCATCTCCGGCTCGAAGGCAGCCGACATGGCCGCCGTCACACCGGTGCTCTTTCCCGGAGATGCAGCGACGCGGTGCCAAGTCTGGCGATCTGGTCGCGCTGCTTGCCGCCACCGGCGCGCAGACCGAGACGGTTCCACCCAGCCTCGTGCTGATCACCATCGGATCGGTCACGGGTGTGTCGATTGCGGCCTTGTTCACCGGCGGTCTGTTGCCGGCAATCGTGCTCGGCATGATGCTATGCGTCGTCGTGGGCTTTCGCTATCGCACGGACGACCTTAGCGGCGTGCGGCGCGCGAGCTGGCGCGAAGTGGGGCGCAACCTGGTGATCGGGCTGCCCGCACTGGCCCTGCCGTTCGTCATTCGCGCTGCCGTCGTCGAAGGGGTGGCGACGGCGACCGAAGTCTCGACGATCGGCGTCGTGTACTCGATTCTTGCGGGGCTACTCATCTATCGCCAGTTCGACTGGCGGCGTCTGATGCCGATGCTCGTGGAGACGGCATCGCTTTCCGGGGCGATCCTTCTGATCATCGGCGCAGCGACCGGTATGGCGTGGGCGCTCACGCAATCGGGATTCTCGCGCGACCTGGCGCAATTCATGGGCGGCCTGCCTGGTGGCAAGTTCACCTTTCTCGCGGTGTCCATCGTCGCCTTCGTCGTCCTGGGAAGTGTGCTCGAAGGCATTCCGGCGATCGTGCTCTTCGGCCCATTGCTCTTTCCGATCGCACGACAGGTGGGCGTCCACGAAGTGCATTACGCGATGGTGGTCGTGCTCGCCATGGGCATCGGCCTTTTCGCGCCGCCGTTCGGCGTCGGATACTACGCCGCGTGCGCCATCGGCAGGGTGAAGCCGGACGAAGGCATGCGTCCGATCGTGGGCTACCTGTTGGCGCTCGTCTTGGGGCTCATCGTCGTCGCTGCCGTGCCGTGGATTTCGATTGGATTCCTGTAGCCATCCAGTGCATCGGCAACAGACGTCTGCCTTACCCAGACCCCGCTAGCTCTCGGCGAGCCGTCCTATGGGAGGCGCCTTGATAGCGCCGACGCGCCCGAACCATCGCTCGCGCAGTGGCTTGAGCGCCAGCAGCGCGAGCAGCGCCGTCAGAATATCGAGCGTGATGACGATATAAAACACCGGGACCCAGGTGCCCATCTGGTCGTGCAACAACGCGGCGACCGGACCACCGAGCACGGATCCGATTCCCTGGGCGATGTAGAGGAACCCGTAATTTGTCGTCCCATGCAGTTCACCGTAGGTATCGGTGAGGGTGCTCGGAAACAGCGAAAAGATCTCGCCCCAGCCGAAGAATACGAGCCCCGAGAGGAGCACAAAGGCCACAGCATCCGTCCTGAAAGTAAGCAACAGAAATACGGCCGCGGCCTCGAGCAGAAACGCAAGCGCCATCGTGTTCTCCCGGCCGATTCGATCCGAAATCCAGCCAAAGAACGGACGCGTGATGCCGTTCAAGACGCGATCGACGGTGAGCGCCAACGGCAACGCGGCCAAGCCGTATACCAACACCTGCGCCACGCCGAATTCGCGGGCGAACACACTGATCTGCGATGTCACCATCAGGCCGCCCGTCGACATCATCGTCATCATGACGAACATCAACCAGAATATCGGCGTGCGCAGCATTTCCTTCGGCGAAAATTGCCGGCCGGTTTGGGCGACCGCGGCGCGCATCGCCGCTGGACGAGGGGGTCGCCAGCCGGATGGTGGTCGGCGCAGAAGTTGTGCTGTGATCAGAAGGACTGCGCCAAAGACACATCCAAAAGTTATCAACGTGCTTTCGTAGCCGTTTGCCTTGATCGACGAGTCCACCGGAAAGGTAAACACGATCGCGCCGAAACCGTAGCCGGCCGCTACCATGCCCGTTGCGAAACCGCGTCGATCGGGAAACCACTTGACCATGAGCCCGACGATGCCGATGTAGATAATCCCGGTGCCAAGACCGCCGAGCAATCCGTAAGTCAAATAGAGTTGCATCGGCGATGCCGCATGGGCGCCAAGGACCCAGCTTGCTCCGACCAGCACGGCGCCGATAGAAAACAGCGTCCGTACGCCGAAGCGCTCGATCCAGAATCCCTGCAGCGGTGAGAGCCACGTCTGTACGACGATCAGTACCGAGAACGTCACTTGAATTGCCGCCAAGCTGCTGCTCATTGTGGTTTGCAGCGGCTTGACGAACAGCGTCCAGACGTATTGCGGGCTGGAAATGGCCATCATGGCGATGACGCCAATGGTCAATTGCAGCCATCTGCGATTCAGGAGTCCCGTAGCAGACGCCGAGACCTCCTCAGTTAGTTCCTCAGTTATCTCTCTAGCCGGGTGGTTCGTCATGGCACTCCCCTCTCACGGACCGCAGGCAGGCGCGGATGCGCAGCACCAATCGTGCCAATCGTCGCACCCCGGCAAGCCATTGATTTCAAGATCAGGATCGTACCAGGACCGCACCAGCGCCGGGGTCGCCAGGCTCAGTCAGCACCTGATCGGTGCAAACGCGCCCTACGACCGCGCGCCAGCCGATCCGGGCCGCTAGTGGTTGCGCTCCGCCGCAATGCGCTATACGTTCTTCGCAGTCCATCGCACGCGAAGGGATCAGGCGGATGTCAGAGGTCGTCAATGTCGACGTGGGTCCGCGGTACCCGCAGATCGTGGTGCTGGTGGGTGCGACCGGCGACCTCTCGCGGCGAAAATTGCTCCCCGGTTTGTTCCATCTATCGACGAAAGGGTTCATTCCAGCATGCCGAATCATCGGCGTATCGCTTGATGAATTGACGCCTGATGCGTTTCGAACGTTCGCGCGCGCTGCACTCGATGAATTTTCGAGTCGCACTATTGCCGACGAACATTGGGCGGCGTTCGCGAATCACCTGGACTACGTGTCGCTGAGTGCCGGCGCGAGCGGCGTCAGAGCAGCGGTTGCGCGAGCGGAACAAACGCTCGGCGTCGAGAATCGGCGACTGCACTACTTGAGTGTTCCGCCCAGCGCAGCCTTACCCGCTGTGCACATGCTGGGCGAGGCCGGTCTCGTCGATCGATCGCGCGTTGTCATGGAAAAGCCGTTCGGCACCAATCTCGCAAGTGCCGTCGCGCTGAACGCCAGATTGCACGACGTGTTCGACGAGGAGCAGATCTTCCGCATCGACCATTTTCTCGGCAAGGAACCTGCGCAGAACATTCTTGCTTTTCGCTTTGCCAACGGGTTGTTCGAGCCGATCTGGAACCGCAACTTCATCGACCACGTGCAGATCGATGTGCCCGAGACACTGGGTCTGGACCGCCGCGCCGCATTCTACGAGTCGACCGGCGCTTATCGCGACATGGTCGTTACTCATCTGATGCAGATCCTCGCGTTCACCGCGATGGAGCCGCCAACGCACCTCGAACCGCGTTCGATCAGCGAGGAGAAGAACAAGGTTTTCCGCAGCATGCTTCCGATCATGCCCGCCGAGGTTGTGCGCGGGCAGTACGAAGGCTATCGGACCGAGAAAGGCGTGAACCCCAAGTCGGAGACGGAGACCTTTATCGCGCTGCAATGCGCGATTGACAACTGGCGCTGGGCCGGCGTGCCCTTCTTTCTGCGCACGGGCAAGCGACTGGCCGAAGGACAACGGATTATTTCGATCGCGTTTCGAGAGCCGCCGAAAAGCATGTTTCCGGCGGGGTCGGGCGTTAGTACACAAGGCCCCGATCATTTGACCTTCGATCTGGCCGACGCGTCGAAAATGTCGCTCTCGTTCTACGGTAAACGACCGGGGCCTGGAATGCGCCTTGACAAGCAGAGCCTGCAGTTCGCCATGCATGAAACGGCTCTGGCAGGAGAAGTGCTCGAAGCGTACGAGCGGTTGATTCTCGACGCGATGCGTGGCGACCACACGCTTTTCACGACCGCGGAGGGCATCGAACGCCTATGGGAGTTGTCGGCGCCACTGCTCGAAGCACCCCCTCCCGTCGACTTCTACGCGCGCGGTTCCTGGGGGCCGGCGGCGATGGACCAACTCATTGCTCCGCGTAAATGGCGGTTGCCGTTCGAGCGCACCTGGCGCTTCGCGAATCGCGAAGGCGGGTGACGGCCCGGTCGTTTCTCGTTCGCCGGCGGCCGGCTTGGGGTCATAATCTCCAAGGCAAGACGAGACCGTGGGATTCAGACAGCGCGGCGTTGCCGCGGTGCCTTTTCTTTTTTGGGAGATAACGGATGGACAACGCAGGGCCAAAGGAGCGAGAAGCGCTGCTCGATCCCATCGACAGGATTTCCGAGATCCTGTTCGGGCTGATCATGGCGGTCACAATTGTAGGGTCGCTATCCATCGCCACCGCCGGCCACAGCGATGTGCGAGTGACGCTTGCCGCCGCACTCGGCTGCAATCTCGCATGGGGACTCGTCGATGCCGTCATGTACCTGATCCGTACGCTGACCGAACGTACCCGCAATCGCACCCTGGCGAAAGAAGTTGCGACGGCGGATAGCGCATCGGCGCATCGCCTGATCGAGCAGGCATTGCCTCCGCA
Source organism: uncultured beta proteobacterium (assembly GCA_963749795.1). Taxonomy (GTDB): domain Bacteria; phylum Pseudomonadota; class Gammaproteobacteria; order Burkholderiales; family Casimicrobiaceae; genus PALSA-1003. The sequence continues at coordinate 43,836 of CAVVOR010000008.1, read as the reverse complement.
CGTCGCGGTCATGACGGGCAAGGACGAACTCGAAGGAATGCGGCGGCGGTTGCTTGCGCAGCCGGCGCTCTCCGGCGCCAAGTTGGGGCGTGACGACTGGGCCGCGGCGCTCGGCATTTTCCTCCTTGTAGTTCTGGCTACTTTCCCGGTTGTCGTTCCTTTCATGATCGTCAGCGATGCCGCGCTAGCAATGCGTCTCTCGCGCCTCGTTACGCTGGCGATGCTGTTCCTCGCTGGCTTTGCGCTTGGTCGCTATGCTGGGCATGTGCGTCCGGCTGTCACCGGTTCGTTGATGGCCCTCCTGGGCGTCGCGCTGATCGCGGCCGTAAACGCGCTCGGCGGATGAGGCGCGCACGCTGCTTCGCCGTCGCGGGCGCTGTCGTGTTTGCGTGCGTGGTCGGAACGCGGACGCACGCAGCGGAGTTGCCAACTGAGGCGCCGGCGGGGGAACCGCCGAAAGCAGAAGCGCTGACGCCGGAGCCGCCGAAAATGGCCTTCAATGTCACGGGCTTCTACTATGCGATGCGTGACGAGCCGGATTTCGGCTCGGGTGTGGCCGCGTTCGATCGTGGTGCGTTTCGCCTCGAAATGCGCCACAACTACGAGGCCCGCCACGCGACATCGACTTTCGTCGGCTGGAAGTTCGCAGCTGGCGAAGAAGTCACGGCCGAGATCACACCGATCATCGGCGTACTCTTCGGGTCCGCGCATGCGTTCGTGCCCGGCGTCGAAGCGAGCTTCGGCTATCGCGCGTTCGACGCGTATATCGAAGCGGAATATGTGAGCGATCGCGATAATCACGCGGACAGTTATTTCTACGCCTGGTCGGAACTCGGCTGGCGGCCGGTCGAGTGGCTGCGTCTTGGACTCGTCGGCCAGCGCACCCACGTCGTACACAACGATCGTGACTTGCAGCGCGGCATCTTTGCGCAGGCGAGTTTCGCGAACGCAACGCGTCAGTCTTTATGGGTTCAATCCGGACGCGGCGAGCCGCTACACGATCTTGTCCGTCGGACTGAAGTTCTGACTTTAGCCGGGATAGCGCCCTCGCATCGACCGGAACCGGGGCTTTGCGGTTGCGGATTTCTTCGCAGCCGTTTTGGTCGACGAGCACAGGGCCGTCGCGACCCGCTGGCCTCTGACTGTCCTTACGCGATGCCCAGATACGCGCGGCGCAAATCGGGCGCAGCGAATACCGATTCAGGCGAGCCTTCGGCGACGATGCGACCTTCTTCGAGCAGGTACGCGTAGTCGGCCAATTCGAGTGCTTTCGCGACATTCTGCTCGACCAGCAGTACCGCGGTGCCTGCCGCGTTGACTTCGCGTATCGCGCGAAACATGACATCCACGATGGCCGGCGACAGGCCGAGCGAAGGTTCGTCGAGCAACAATAGGCGTGGCTTCGCCATCAGCGCGCGGCCGATCGCGACCATCTGCTGCTGGCCACCCGACAGAGCACCCGCGGGGGCGTCGAGTTTGTCGCGCACGGCGGGGAACAGCGTGCAGACCTGCTCCATCGAGCGTTTCCGGTCGCGGCGTGCGGTGGACAGATAGCAACCCATTTCGAGGTTCTCTCGCACGCTCATCCGCGTGAACAAACGTCGGCCTTCGGGAACGATCGCGATCCCCGATGCACAAAAGCGATGGGCGGCCAGCGTGGTGAGATCGCGTTCTGCCATCGTGATTGTGCCCGAGCGGGCGCTATGGAGACCTGCGAGCGCATTGATCAGCGTGGTCTTGCCCGCTCCGTTGGGTCCGACGACGCAGGCGAACTGTCCTTCGCGTAAGCGCAGCGATACTCCCCAAAGGGCGGGCGCTGCGCCGTAGTCGACGCGCAAATCGCGGACCTCAAGCATGGACTATCCCCAGATAGGCGAACGCGACGTCGGGGCGCGCCATCACTTCAGTCGCGCTGCCCTGCGCCAATACGCGGCCCTGGTCAAGCACGACGATGCGATCGGACAAGGCCGTGACCACGCGCATCACATGCTCGACCAGCATGATCGTGGTGCCCTGATCGCGGATCCGACGAATGAGATGCACGGCTTCGTCGATCTCGGCCGGCGTGAGTCCCGACAGAACTTCGTCGAGCATCAACAGGCGCGGGCGTGCCGCGAGCGCGCGCGCAAGTTCGAGGAACTTGGTCTGGTGCAGGTTGAGTGCTCCCGGCAGCCCTTCAGCTCGCGCACTCAACCCGGTGAACGCCAGCCATCGCGCGGCTGAGTGGTCAGCTTCCGCGCGAGCCAGTCCACCGCCGCCGAACATTGCGGTGAGCGCGACGTTGTCGCGCACGCTCAAGTGCGAGAATGGCCGCGGAATCTGGTAGGTGCGTGCAATGCCGGCGCGAGCGATGCGGTGCGCCGCGAGCTGTGCGATGTCCCTTCCGCGAAACATGACGGTCCCCAGATCGGCGCGGTAGTGGCCACTGACGACATTGATCAGCGTCGATTTGCCGGATCCGTTCGGGCCGAGCACGCCGAGAATTTCACCATCGAACACGTCGAGCTCCACGCCATCGAGCGCCCGCACTCCGCTGAAAGATTTGCGTAGTCCTTGAACGGAGAGGAGCACGCTGTCGCGATTGCCTCTGCGCACAGGTTCGCGCTCAGTTGTCTGCGTTGCCTCAGCCGCCTCAGTTGCCCCAGTCGTAATCGGCGCCGACGCCACTGCGGGGGCGTTGGTCGATTGCCGCCCGGCGCGTCTGCGCCAGCGGCCGAGGATGCCGTTGGGCATGAACAGCACAGCTGCAACGAGGACGGCACCGGTGATGGCCTTGCCCGTCACTGCCTGGTCGGCTGCGGTCGACGCATACAGCAGCAACGTGATCACGGTCGCGCCGAGCGCGGGTCCCGCCCAGTGCCTCGTACCACCCAGCACGCACATCAATATGACAGTCAGAGGAACGGTGATGTTGAACGTGCTGCCGGCGGTGACATACGACACGAAGACCGCCTGGATGCCCCCGGCGATGCCCGCCAGCGCGCAGGAGATGCCGAACGCAATGAGCTTGTAGCGATAGGTGGGAACACCCATCACCTCGGCCGCGTCCTCATCGTCATGGATCGCGAACAGTCCCAGTCCGAGCCGCGCTCGCGCGATCACGCGCGCTGCTGCCACGCTGACTACGGCAAGCGCCAGCGCCAGCAGATAGAAGCTGCCCGGCGTGGTCGGGGCAATGGCCGGTACGCTCACCGCGGACAAGTACACACCCGGTCCGCCGTCGATCGGCGTGTTCTGCACGATCGTGGCAAGCACGAATGTTACGGCGAGGGTTAGCAGCGCAAACAATTCGCCGCGAACGCTTCGCACGCGAAACACCACTGCGCCGAGACCTATGCCGAGCAGCGCGGCCACCAGTCCCGCGACGGGCAAAGTCCAGAGAAAAGGAATGTCGAATTGACCGGCAAGCACCGCCGTCGTGTACACGCCTGCGCCGTAGAACGCACCGTGGCCGAACGAAAAATAGCCAGAGTAACCGGACAGGATATTCCATGACGTCGCCAGCGTAATCCAGATCAGGATCAGGTACAGAAACGACTCGTAGAACGCCGGCAAGCGCAGGAAAGGAATCGCGGCGAGCGCGATGCCCGCGACGACGATCGCAGCGAGCGCCCGATCGCGCTTCAGGTCCGCTCCGGACGCAACAACAGCAGCAGGATCAGCAGCGTGAACGACACCATCGGCGCCCAAGATGGCGACACGAACGCCATCGTGAGCGCCTCGGTCACACCTATCACGATGCCGGCCGCCAAGGGACCGACGGCAGAGCCCAAGCCTCCCAGCATTACAGTGGCGAAAACGACGCCGACCCAAGCGTAGATCTGAGATGGCGTAAGCGTAAAGCTCAACGCCAGGCATACGCCGGCGATTCCCGCCAACGCGGCGCACACGCCCGATAGCAGCAGTGCGTGCGCTCGCCGGTTAACGCCAAAGGCAGCGGCGATCGGCGCGTCCTCGGCCAGCGCGCGCAACGCCCGTCCGAGGTTGCTGTAACGCATTGCCGCCCAGATCGCGAAGCTCAAGCCCAACGCAACCAGCAAGGTCATCAGCTCGGGAAGCGGAACGTATAGCGCGCCGATGCGGAACTTCTCGCCGGCATAGACCGATTCGAGCTTGCGAAAGTCAGCGGTCCACGCGCCCTGGATGCCGGCTTCGATGATTGCGGTCAGGCCGAACGTCACGAGCAGCGAATTCAGAGGCGAAACAGAGAAGCGCGACAGCAGCCATTGCACCGCGACGCCCAGCATGAAGAACAGCGGAATGATAAGGAAGAGCGTAAGCAGCGGGTCCATGCCGCCGACGCTCGCCAACTGATAGCACAGGTACGCCGCGAGGAATGCGAATCCGAAATGCGCGAGGTTGATGATGTGCAGGAGCCCCCACGACAGGCTGAGGCCGAGCCCCAGCAAGCCATAGAGGCTGCCGATGAAAACCCCGGAAAGCGCTGACTGCGCGAGCAGGGCAGGGCTGGGGAACGTCACGGCGAGCGCAGCGTTCGCGCCCCCATTGCACTTGCAATCCTCATTGCACTTGCAGTGTCGCGCCGGGTGCGGCGTATTCCTTCGGGTAGACAGTGACCCAGCGGCTGTCCTGCACCTGCTTCACGCGCATCAAGTCGTCGCCATAGTTGTAGAGGCCGTCGAAATGCAAGCGTCCCTGGATCGTGTCGACGGAGTTCTTGCGTAGCCACGCGCCGATGGCCTTGTCGTCCAGGCTGTTCGCGCCGCGCACGCCGGCTTCGAGTATTTGCCACGCGGTATAGGAGGCCGCCGCCTGGACTTCGACAGCAGTGTCCGGGATGCCAGCTTTCGCGGCGCGCTCGTGATAGAGGGCGATGAACTCCTTCGCGCCGGGCGCGTTGGTGAACGGAGGATGTTCTTCGAACACCGTCATCGACAGTGCATTTTTAGCGAGCGGAGACTTGGACATCGGTCCCGGCGCCGGGTACATGTAGAAATGTTCTTTCGGCGTGTAGTTGATCTTGTTCATCGCCTCGAGTAGTTGGTTGCCTTCGAGTCCGATCGCGCCAACCCAGAGGAAGTCCGGATTGGCATCTTTGATGCGCGCTGCGATGGGGCCGTAGTCGAGATTGCCGAAGTCCCATTCGAGGAAGAGCACTTCATTGAGCCCACGCTTCTTCGCGACATCGCGCGCACCGAGCGACATGAAATGCACCGAAGGAAATTTGCTGGTCACCACAGCGATCGTCTTCGGAGGTTGCGGCGACGCAGCGAGCGCGGTGAAAACGGTATTCGGCACGGTGGTGGCAGGATCGGGTCCAAGCGACCACGCGGGAAACTGCATGTCGTACTTTGCCATCGACGGAATGCCGAACGTGTGGTGCACCAGCACCTTGTTGTAGCGTTGAGCAACGCCCATTGCCGACAATATCGCGCCGGTCGCATAGGGGCCCATCAGCAGGTCGACCTTGTCGACGGTGATCAGCTGTTCGTAGAGGGTACGGGCCAGGTCAGGCTTGGACTGGTCATCCTTGACGATCCATTCGACCTGCCGTCCGAGGAGCCCACCGCGCTTGTTGAGTTGCTCGACGTAGATTTCGCCGACGGTTTTGTGGACAAGGGCGGTGGCGGCGAGCGGGCCTGTCAGTGCCAGCGTGCTCCCGATCCGGATCGGCGCCTGTGTGCCTTGCGCCCATGCGCCGGTTGCGAGTGTAACCAGCGCAAAGATGCCGATGCCAGCCCAAGCAGCGGGACGTAAAAGGGTCTTCATTGAATGCTCCTCCATTGGCGGCTATGTTGCCGTTGCATCGGTTTGATTTCTTGTGAACGCGAATACTACACAGGCTGCTCGTGATTCGTGACAAAGTCTTCCGGCGCTCCGGGTCCCCAGACATAGAACGAATCCTCAAGCGGATGGTCGGCCGCGACCCAGTCGACGTCGGCCGGCACGAAATCGATGTCGTGCGAAAACTCCGCCCAGCTTCCCCAGGGATCCTGCACATAGTAAAAGTAATTCGAGCCCAGCACGTGTCGGCCGACGCCCCAACCCTTGGTGTAACCCTGCAGCTTCATGTGTTCAGCGCCGAGGCCCACTTCGTCGATGCTCGCAACATCCCAACTCGAATGGTGGTAGCCCGGTGCGTGCGATTTTGCGAACGCCACCAGATGATGATCGCTGGAATGCGGACCGTGCATGAACGCGATGATGTCGCCCGATCGGTCTGAAAGGCGCAGCCCAAGGACGTCGCGGTAAAACGCGATCTGGCGATCGACGTCGGGGGTAAACAGGAGCACGTGCGACAGGTGCCGCGGCCGAACGGTGCCTGCCGATTTGCGATTGGGCGCGGCGCCTTTACCCGGTGCGGCCGAAGCAAGCTCAGCGTGAGGCGACTTTACCGATGGCGACACTTTGGGCGCAACGATGACCTGCACCGGCGTGCCATCCGCGTCGCGTGTCCATGCGCCTTTACCATCCGACAGCGGGTGCGGCGGGCAACTGCCGTTGGCGGCGATCCGCTGCGCAAGCGCAGCATAGTCTTCGGCGTAGACGCCGAAACTCAAGTACTGCAATTTCTTCGGCTGGCGATTGGCATGAACGCTGCCCCAGCGATGCTCGTGGCCGTGCGTGCCGAGGTCAAGTCGATCGCCTTCCCGGTGCGTTTCCAACCCGAACGCTCGGTAAAAGCGCTCGGCGTCGTCAAGCGTCGGAACGCTGATCACGAAGCGATTCAACGAGTGGACACCAAGCGCGTTGGACCGGCGCGGCGGTTTGACGGGAGTACTCATTTGCGTGCTCATTTGCGCACTCATTTGCGTATGGATCATTCTCGCGACCTCATTTCATCCTCCTTGCGCGCGAACGGGAAAGCGGTTCTGAACGATATCAGAATCGATGGGATCGAGGTGCCGTCTGCTTCCGGCCCGGTTTCCATGACGGTGGACAGATGTCGAAAATCTCATCGCCAGCGCCAACTGATCGAGGTTCGATCAGGTGCCGCAGAACGTGCGATAAGCCGCCGTGACACCGGCAGACGCTGGTTCGGCGTAGGGCGCCAATTCGGCCGCCTCGTCGTAGGGTCGTCTGACGGCATCAAGCAAGCGACCGAATGGCGCGAGATCGTTCTGATCCGACGCGGCGTCGAGCGCTTCTTCCACGCGATGGTTCCGGGGGATGATGAGCGGATTGACGCGGCGCATTGCCTCGGCACGCTCCGCGCCTTCGAAGCTCAGGTCACGCGTGCCGCCTGAGCCCTCGCTCGCACAACGCGCTTTCCATCGGAACAACCATGCATCGGGAGCGCTCGCATCCGCAAACAGCGCGCGCAATGACGTCTCGTTGCCGGCGGCTACGTCTGCCAGGCGCCGCCACCCAAGCGTGAAATCGACCTGATGAGCGTGAAGCAGGGTCAGCCAGTCCTCGGCGAGGGTCGTATCGCCGGCATCGTCGTCCGCGCCTGATCGGCGCAGCCCAAGCTTGTCGCGCTGTCCGGCGAGCAGGCGCCTCGCGTAGTACGTCGGGAACGCAGCGATGACCTCTGTAGCGAGCGCCACTGCCTCGTCGGCGTCGTCAGACAAGAGCGGCAGCAACGTTTCGGCCAGACGCGCCAGATTCCAGCGCGCGATAGTGGGCTGATTCGCGTAGGCGTAACGTCCATGGTGGTCGATGGAGCTGAACACCGCGGCGGGATCGTAGGCCTCCATGAACGCGCAGGGACCGTAGTCGATCGTTTCGCCCGATATGGTCATGTTGTCGGTGTTCATCACGCCGTGGATGAAACCTACGTTCATCCACTGCGCAACCAGGGCGGCCTGACGTTCGGCGACGTTGCGCAGGAGCCCGAGGAAGGGCTGCGGCGTCGACGCGAGTGCGGGATCGTGTCTCGCGATGGTGTATTGGGCCAGCTTACGCAGGCTTTCCAAGTCGCCTCGCGAAGCATAGAACTCAAACGTCCCTACGCGAATGTGGCTCGCCGCCACGCGCGTCAGTACTGCGCCGGGAAGAACACGTTCGCGGTAGACCTCCTCGCCGGTCGCGGCCACCGCAAGGGCGCGAGTCGTGGGAATGCCCAGCGCGTGCATTCCCTCGCTGACCAGCACTTCTCGAAGCATCGGTCCCACGGCGGCCTTGCCATCGCCGCCCCGGGCGAACGGTGTGCGCCCGGAGCCCTTGAAGGCAATGTCGCGTCGCACTCCTCGGCGGTCGATCACCTCACCCAGAAGGAGCGCGCGCCCGTCGCCGAGTTGCGGCGAGAATCCGCCGAATTGGTGGCCGGCGTAGGCTTGCGCCAGGGGTTCTGCACCGGCGGGCAATGTGTTCCCCGCGAATATTTCGGCTTTTGCGGCGTCGTCGAGCGAAGCGAGGTCGATACCCAGCTCTTGCAGCAACGAAGCGTTGAGAAAGAGCAGTCGTGGTGCTCGCGCGGTCGCAGGTTGTCGCGAAACGTAGAACCCTGGGAGTTCGCGTGCGAAGGAATTGTCGAACGGGAATGCGGCGACTGCGGACATCGGTGGGTTGGTTATGACCATGGACAAGGGTGCGATGGTACACAGCCCGTGAACAGCCCGTGTGCCCCGGAGGGCTAACGAGTCTAGACCAGGTCGTCCAGAAAGGCTAGACACTTGTGTTGAACAACTGTTCAACACACAAGATATCGTACTGGTACTGGGACTTTTGTAGGACGACAATCGTCATGGCCGACGGCTGGGAAATGCCAATACAGGTCCGGCAGCGTCTCGGAGGCATTCTGCTTTCCACTCCCGCGCTGAACGCGAGCCGCCCAGTCAGATCCGCTGGTGGGCATCACCGAGGAGACACGCAAGCGCTCACGATCAAAACTAAGCAGGATCGCTGCCTAGTTGCTCGCCCAAGCGCGAATCACGGACTATCTGGCGGTCTTTGTCGACCAGCGCTGCAACGCACTACTGGCACGGCGGCGACAGGCAATAACAACCAGGAGGATGGCAATCAATGAATTCGACGGCAGAGTCATTCCAGCGTATTGCCAAAGCTGAAAAAGAACTAGGGGTGACGCTCGGCCCGGACATCGTCGAGATGGTCCGTGCCATCGAAGCATCGGTGGGTTTGCCGATCAACGAGATCCGTATCGTCGGTTCGCATGACGGCGGGGGCCGCTGGGTCCGCGCGAACTGTACCCTGCTAAGCTAACGCCCAACAGTTCCTGTAGGTTCCTTTTTTTATCACCGACTCGCCCCGACCCATGACAGGACCCATGACCGGACCCATGACATTTGCGCTTACACGCGTGGCAGCGGTCGTGTTGCTGGTGTCTGGATTGCTGTTGGCGTCCGAGGTCTGGCCGTTCTGGATTGCTGGTCTTGATGTCGGGGCGATCAAGATCCGCACCCTTGTTCGCGCGATAATCGCCGGGGCAATCGCACTGGCTGCATTCGGCGTGGCGACAAGCCTCTGGAGCGCCAAAATAGACCGGCAGAACGATCGCGGCTCGAGCCGCTAAGTTACACGGTACCCCCCGGCCCCCGTTGCGAGGCCGACGAGGCGAAAGCCAGTCAACTCAGCTTAGGACAGTGCAGGTCGCGTTGAGCCAGCGCGCCGAAGGCTCGTGCGTGCCCACCACTTGAATCGCGTTGATCGGCAGGCCCACTTTCCGTTCAATTTGCCGGACCAGTGCTGCGATCTCCGGACCAATAGCCGCGCAAAGTTCCTTTTCCGCTAAAGCGATCTTTTGAAACGGGTCTGTCGATATGGCCATGCCAGTCTCCAGTGCAGTCAACCGATCAGGTGATGCTGCAGGGCATACGCGGTGATATCCGCGTTGGTGGTGAAGTTCATCTTCTCCAGAATGCGCGCGCGATGGGTGCTCACTGTCTTGACGCTGAGAAACAGCTTTTTCCCGACCTCGGTGACGGTATTGCCTCCGGCGAGGTGGATGAATATCTGAAACTCTCGGGTCGACAACGCTTGGTGCGGCAGGACGGCCTTGTCCCCGGTGGTTTGCAAAGCGAAGGTTTCCGCCAGCGAGGCGCTGACGAATTTTTTTCCCGCCGCCACTGTCCGGATCGCTCGCACCAAGTCGGCGGCTGCACCTGCTTTCGGGAAGAAGCCGCTGGCCCCCGCGCGCATCAGATTGACCGCATAGGCCTCTTCGTCGTGCATGCTGACGATCAGAATCGCCATATCCGGGTGCTTGCGCTGAAGCCCCATCACGGTCTCAAGCACGGGTGCATCCGGCAATGAAATATCGAGAAGAATGATGTCAAAGGTCTTCGCGGCGGCTTGGCGGAAGGCGTCCGCTGCGGTGCCGGCCTCGCCCGCGACTTCGATGTCGTCCGTCGATTGGAGGACTTCCCTGAATCCCGATCGCACCACACCATGGTCGTCGACAATCAGGACTTTGATTTTGGGTGGGTTCATGTCGTAGGCTCTTTGCTCGCCACTGGAGATCGTACAACAGGTTGGGTGTCAGGTTCCTGCCCGAGGAAGGCAGCGATCGGCTCCAACCCTTCCACGCGCTCGCAGATTGCGACGATGGCCATTACGATGGGGACTCCGAGCAGCAAGCCCCAGGTGCCCCACAGCCACCCCCATACCAGCAGCGCGATAAACACGGTCACTGCTTTGATGCGGCCAATCTTTTGTGTAAACCATGGTACGACGAGAAAACCGATGGCACCGAGGCTCAGCAGTATTGCAGCGATCAGAAGCACCACCGGCTGCAGAGTCTCGATCTGTACATACGATACCAGTGCTATTACAGCGACGAACGCGGCTGGGCCGACATAAGGAATCAAATGGAGCACCGCCCCCACGGCGCCCCACATCGTCGCATTTTCGACCCCGGCTGTCGCCAGGATTATCCATGCGACGACACCGAAGAGAGCGCTCGTCAACAACTGGACAAACAGATACCTCTGTATTTGCGAATCGATCTCATCGAGGATCTGAAGCGTCACCTTTTTCTTGGACAACGTATCGCCGCTTACGCGGACAAGCGTTCGCCGGAAAGCGTCGCCGGTGATCAGAAGAAAATAGACCAGGCAAATCAGCACAAAGAATTGTCCTGCGCTGGCTAGCGCACCTGCAGTGCCCATCAGCAGGTACTCGCGCAGATTGATCCTGGAAGGCGCAGCCGCGGCTTTCGGCGGCGCGGCAGTCGGAGTCCCGGCGGGAGCCGTTGCCGCATTCGCTGCGGTCTCGATTTCCGCCGCCGCTTTTGTCACTTTGCTGACCGTACTTCCGGAACGATTCGAATTCGCGCCTAAGGCCGTGGTGAGTTTATGGACCGCCCGCGGTACCAGATCCAATACGTCGATCGCCTGTGGCTGCAGCGCTCGCAGCCCAAAACCAAGAACGGCCAGCACAATTGCCAAGGTAATCGCGGCGCCGATTGCCTTAGGCAAGTACAGGCGTCGTTGTAGCCAGCCAACCATTGGCGTCAACGCGTAACTGAGCATCACCGCCGCGGTAATGGGTATCAGTACCGGGCTCGCCCACTGCACGAAAACGACGACGGCGATCGAAGCGATGATGGCAAGAGGAACGCTTCGCACGCGCAACCATGACGGCGTCGAGTGCGCGTCGGTTGTCGTCTCAGGTAAATCTTCGTGCGGGCTCAAGTATCCTCCGAATCAGCATAGTCTCAGGTATGCGTGTGAAACAATAGTGCCGACTGGCCCTGACGTGGGTGGGGCTATCTCGTCCCGGGCGCGAAAATTGTTTCAGCCGATGCGATGCCAAGAAAGGGCCGGCCTGTGAAGAATCCATGGATCAAACGTAATCCGTTTTTAAGCATGTGGCTGAGCGGAGCGAACACGATCGGTGCAGTTGCGCGCAGCAAGATCGAAGCAGAAGGAAAGCGGCAGGCGACGCGAATGATAAACGAAGGCGCCAAACAGATCGCCGATTTCTGGGCAGCGGTACTGGCGCCGCCCGTCGTTCCCTTGAAGGCTCCGAGCAAAGCGTAAGAAAAAGGTCAAACGCGCGTAACGGGCTTGATTCGCTTGGCGCAAAAAAGCGTATCACAGCTGTGGATCACATCTAGTCCCCAGCCGCCTATAGCGGACGTTCGGGGCAGTCCTACAATAGTTTCGGACGCTCGCCGATTGGGTTGCGAGAAGCATAGACGTACTGTTTATCCCAGCGCACAACCGCGCACACGGAGGCAGTATGAATCGCAATCAAGTGAAGGGCACCGCAAACGATGTCGCCGGCAAAGTGCAACGTAAAGTCGGTGAGATGACGGGCAATGTTGATCAGCAGACCAAGGGCGCTGCGCGCCAGGTCGCCGGCAAGATCCAAAAGGGCGCAGGAGACGTCGAGCAGGCGCTCGATCGTGCCGACAAGAAGACCAGAGTCAAATAGGCAACTAATTCTAAGCAACCAATACGGTAGCCGGGACTAGCTATGGATCAAACCTTCCTGCTGCTCTGCCTGCTCTGTGCGCCGTTCGTTCTCGAGGCGTTGAGCCTCTTCCGGCGCAATTCTTCTCAACACTAAGGGGCAATTCATGAAACGAAGACGATTACTGGCCGTACTCGCTTTGCTGGCGACGCAAGCGCAAGCTGGCGTTCTGTGCGATGTGTTCACCGACACCGATGACCCGGGCTTTACCATTAAATGGTCTGTCGGCAAGCCGTCGCCGGGCTATGCAATCGACTCCAACGTGTTCGTGGAGTGTTTCATCTCCGGAGCGGAGTTGCAGTACGTGCAGAACAAGTTCTCCAACGTCGTGGTGCGCGAAAACGCGACGAACGTGTTCTTCACGGGCGATACCGCGCGCTTCATCCTTAACAATCTCTGACGCCGGCGCGGTGCCAAGGCAAGGAAAATTGGCGTCGCTCAACTCGGCGTTGCCAACTCCGAATTGCCTATTACACGCGCGGTAGGCCAGAAGCTCTGGATTGTTAGCCGTCTAGTCGGTGGCAAGAGCGGTTCGCTCAATCGGCGGTTGTTTCGTGACGAAGCCAAGCGCGTTCATTTGAGCGAGGCGAGTACTCCGAGCCTGCTCATACCCTCTTCGAGGGTCGAGATCCGAGCACTGCGAGGCTGGCTCTTGGGACCGTCGCGGGACACGTTCCGGGCGTCGATTTATGTCGGTTGTGCGCGATCGCCGTCGTTCGACGAGGATCGCGAACTTCGCGCGACGCCGCAGGAACTGGCCAATCTGGTAACGAAGACCACGCCTCCAAGGCGTCGCGCCAGAACCGGTACGGTAGGGTATGTTTCGACCTGTTTAGGGTCGTGGCACCTCTTCGGACAGTACCCCGATCGAAATCTAGCTTGCGCACCGGGTGTGTGCTGCCTGGCACGTTCCCGCGACTTCGAAGGTTGCAGGTCCCAGTTGCAGGTCCCAGCTGCAGCGGCCGACATGCCGAAATGCCCGGCTACCGGACGAGCGATCGCCCGCAAGAGGCGAGGCGCTTGACTTTGCAATTCGCGCGTCCGAGTATTCCTCCACACCTTCACCGAGCTGGCGCCCGTCCACGGACGGTGGCCGCGGCCGCCCCCCAAGGAGATTCGAGCATGAACATATTTCGTCCAGCGATCGCAGCTATAGCCGCGGTCGCCTTCACCGCGTCCGCGCAGGTTCCGCCAGGCTATCCAGCCGACTACGCCCAGACGATCGCAGCCGCCAACAAGGAAGGCAAGGTCGTCATTTACAGCGCACTGGACACCAAGGCGGCGCAACCGCTGATCAAGGACTTCTCAGCGCTCTATCCGAACATCAAGGTCGAATACAACGACATGAATTCGACTGAGATGTACAACCGCTTCATCGCAGAAGCGGCATCGGGGCAGGGCTCTGCTGATGTGATGTGGAGTTCGGCGATGGACCTTCAGGTGAAGCTCGTCGACGAGGGGCAGGCGTTGCCGTACACATCGCCTGAAGCTTCCAAGCTTCCCACTTGGGCGGTCTACAAGAATCAGGCCTACGGCACGACCTACGAACCCGCCGTGTTCATCTACAACAAGCGGTTGGTAACCGGTGACGAGATACCGCAGGACCATGCCGGCTTCGCCAAGATAATGGCGACCAAGACCGACAAATTCAAAGGGAAAGTCACCACATACGACATCGAAAAGAGCGGCGTCGGATTCATGTTCGTCGTGCAGGACACCAAGTATTTCCCCGGCATGAAGGATCTGGAAAAAGGATTCGGTGCCACCAGCTACCGAGTCTATTCGAGCACCGGCAACATGCTGGAAAAAGTGTCGTCCGGCGAGCATCTTCTCGGCTACAACGTGCTGGGTTCGTATGCGCTGGTCCGGGCGAAGAAGGACCCGAATCTCGGCGTCGTGCTGCCCAAGGACTACACGCTGGTTCTGTCGCGCGTGATGTTCATCGGCAAGCAGGGAAAAAACCCGAACGCCGCCAAAGTGTGGGTCGACTACATCTTGTCCCAGCGCGGACAAAAACTCATCGGCAGCGACGTCGAGTTGTTCTCGATCCGCAACGACGTCGACGCCGAGTACACGGCCGCATCGCTCAACAAGCAACTCGGCGCGAATGTGAAACCGATCCCGGTGAATGCTGAAATCGTCACCTACCTCGATCCGAAGAAACGGCTCGAGTTCCTGAGCGACTGGAAAGGCGTCCTGGCGACAGGTTCGGGAAAATAAATGTCGTCGACGACCTCAGGGCCACTGCCGCTGAGGCCGCGCCGCGACGGCGCGTCGATATTGTCGATGCGCGCGCTGACGATCGCCGTCACCGGCGTAGCGGTGCTGTCGCCGCTGTTGTTGATTCTCTACCAGAGCTTTCTCACGGCGCCGTTCTTCGACGTGCACAAGGCGGTCAGTGTCGACGCCTATGCATTCATTTTCAAGGATTCGGATTTCTGGCAGGCGGGCCTCAATTCCGTCTTGATTGCGACCGGCATGACGGTGATCGCCGTGCCGTTGGGCGCGTTGCTTGCGTTCGTGATGGAGCGCACCGACCTGCCGGGCAAGCGGTGGTTGCAGCCGCTGATTCTCGTCCCGAGCTTTGTTTCGCCGATGGTCCTTTCGTTCGGCTACGTCGTCGCAGCAGGACCGGTCGGCTTTTACACCGTGTGGGCCGAAGATCTATTCGGTGTCGCCCCGTGGGGAATCTATTCGGTGCCCGCGATGGCCTTGATCGCCGGCCTCACGCATGTCCCCAATGTGTACGTCTACGCGGCGTCGGCCTTGCGCAATCTGGGCTCGGACGTGGAGGAGGCCGCGCGGATAGCCGGTGCATCGCCGTTTCGCGTCGCCGTATCGGTCAGCCTGCCGCTGGTCATGCCGTCCTTGTTGTTCGCGGCAGTGCTCGTGTTCTTTCTTGGTTTCGAATTGTTCGGCCTGCCGTTGGTCCTCGGCGATCCCGAAGGGCATCTGGTTCTCTCGACCTATCTCTATAAACTGACCAACAAGCTGGGCACGCCCTCGTACCATCTGATGGCCGCCGTTGCCATCTGCATCGTAGCGATCACTTTCCCGTTGGTGCTGCTGCAGCGACGGCTGCTCCAGGGCGCGCGAAAGTACGCGACCATCAAGGGCAAAGCGGGGCGCATGCGCGAATTGCCGCTGGGACGCTGGGTCTGGCTCGCGCTGGCCATTCTTTTCGCGTTCCTGTTCGTCACCGTTATTGTGCCGCTGTCCGGGATCACGCTACGCGCCTTTGTCACCAACTGGGGACTCGGGGTCAAACTCGCCGACGCGTTTACGCTGGACAATTTTCGTGCGGTGTTCGACGAACCGACACACACGCGGGCGATCGTTAACACGATCCTGATCGGAACCGTCGGCGGTGCGCTGACGGTGGCGTGCTATGCGGCGATCGGCTTCGCGACGCATCGCCGACTCGACAACTGGTCGCGCTTTGTCGACTATCTCGTCCTGGTGCCACGCGCGATTCCGGGCCTGCTTGCGGGCCTCGCGTTCCTGTGGGTGTTCCTGTTCGTTCCGTTCCTCGCCCCGTTGCGCTCGACGATGTTCAGCGTGTGGCTTGCCTACACCGTCGTATGGCTCGCGTACGGAATGCGCCTTATTTCGTCGTCGCTGATGCAGGTGAGTCCCGAGCTCGAGGAAGCGGGCCGCTCCGTCGGAGCCAGCCGCGCCCGCGTCTCGCGCGACATCACGTTGCCACTGATACGAAACGGACTGCTGGGTTCGTGGCTGCTTGTATTCATGATTTTCGAGCGCGAATACTCCACCGGCGTATACCTGCTCGCGCCAGGCACGGAAGTGATCGGAGCCGAGCTTGTGTCGTTGTGGCAGGGCGGCGCGATCGACGTCGTTGCGGCATTGTCACTGATCAATGTCGTACTCGTCGGCGTGGGCCTGGCAATTGCATTGCGTCTTGGCGTGCAGCTTCGCGACTAGCTGGCCCCATCAAGGATTCAACATGGCAGAACTGAGCGTCGAGAACCTACACCTTAGCTACGGCGACAACCCCATCCTGAAGGGCGTCACACTGGTGCTGAATCGCGGCGAGGTCGTGTCGCTGCTCGGACCCTCGGGCAGCGGCAAGACGACGTTGCTTCGCGCCGTCGCGGGATTGGAGGCGCCGCATCGCGGCCAGATCCGTATCGGAGACAAGATTGTTTTCGATGGCGACTCAGGCCTCGAAATTCCCGCGGAAAGCCGCAACCTCGGACTCGTCTTTCAGTCGTACGCGCTGTGGCCGCACAAAACGGTCTTCGACAATGTCGCGTACGGTTTGCGCCTTCGCAAGATTCCAACCGCCGAGATTGCGACGCGTGTGAAAAAGGCGCTGGAAGAACTCTCGCTCGGGCACCTCACCGAGCGCTTCCCGCACCAGCTTTCGGGTGGCCAACAGCAGCGCGTCGCCATCGCTCGCGCGCTGGTCTATAACCCGCCGGTCATCCTGATGGACGAGCCGCTGTCCAACCTCGATGCGAAGCTGCGCGAGGAGGCTCGTGCATGGTTGCGCGAGCTCATTGTCGAGATGCAGCTCTCGGCGCTGGTGGTGACCCACGACCAGGCTGAATCGATGGCGATGTCGGATCGCATTTTGTTGCTCAATGGCGGGGTGATCGAACAGCAGGGCACGCCGCAGGAAATGTACAACACGCCTGATACGCTCTTCACTGCGGATTTCATGGGCAGCAACAATCGCATCCCTGGCACAGTGACGGAGATTCGCAACGGCAGCGCGCTGCTATCCGGTGCGGGCTGGAGTCTGTGGGGTCGTGCCCGTCCAAGCGCCAGGAGTGGCGCAGCGGGCACCGGAATGATCCGGCTGGAGCGCGTGCATATTGCCGACGGTCCCGGCGAGAATCGCATTCAACCGGAGTTGACGACGTCAATGTTTCTCGGCGATCACTGGGAGCATGTATTTCATTTCAACGAAGTCATGTTGCGCGCGCACGCGGATCGCCCGCTTGAGCGCGGCAAGCACTGGCTCGAACTCGCGCCTCAGGACTTGTGGGTGTTCTAGCGCGCCTGGTTCGCTAACGCCAGCAATATGTCCGCGTGGCAGCGGTTGTCGAGCGAACACCAGCACGCGAGATTCTTGCCACGTAGTTGATCGGCGTCGCGCTTGACCATCGCTATGTACTGCCGTTGTTCTTGCGTCGTAGGCGAGCTTCCGCGAACGAACGCGCCCGCCCACATCCTCTCGAACAGCGCGACGCATTGCGCGACCGGTCGATCGCGTGTGGCAGCGAACGGGTTGCCCCACCTTGTCGTGCGATCGACTTTCACGGTATTGGCGGGCATGCGCCAACCTTTGTTTCGGCTCAGTTGAACGCGGATGGGTTTGGACATGGTCATGCTCCTGGTAGCGAGCGATCGAAGCTGCTGCTCCTCACAGCAAGGATCGTTCGGGTAGCGGGCTCGGCTTCACGGCTCGCGGAAGCATCTCCGTAAGCGTCCGTGCATTACGCTGACCCTGGTCCTCAAAATTGTTGTTCAGGACGACATGCACGCTTGCCGCGGCGATCGCGTCGATTTTCTCTGCAAGGCCTGACAACTCCTCCGCGCTGTAATCGTAGTTGAATCGATCCGCAGACGAATTCAGGTTTTTCTTGTTCCATGTTTCATGATTGCGGCCATGGAGGCGAACGATTGCCAGTTCGGGATTGGTCACGCTCCAGATCGACGGAATGGAGTTGGAGCTTCCCTGGGGCTCGTCGACGATGACGTTGACGAAGCCGCGCGAGCGTTCGAAGTCGAGCGTTGCCTGCTCATGTTTCCCCTCGAACCAAGTCTTGTTGCGAAATTCGATCGACAGTTGGTAGCCTTCCAACTGTCGCTGGCATTCCTCGATGTGTTCGAGGCTCCTCGGGTGATAGGCGACCCAGGGTGCGAACTGGAAGTGCACTGCTGCCAGCTTGCGCGCATAGCGCAATGGCTCGATGCCGGCCCGATACTGCCGCCACATTTCGTCGGTCAGCTCGGACGGCAGGTCCTTGTAGTAGAGATTTTTCCTGGCCGTGGGACCGAGGGCCTCGACGATACCTTTGGGCAATACAGCCGGTGAGGTCTGGTGTCCGGTGAAAAGGCGAAATGCCTTGATGTTGAATGTGAAGTCGGGGGGAGTGCGTTCCGCCCACAGCTGCGCGACTCGCGGAGCAGGCATAGCGTAGTAACTACTGTCGACTTCGACCAGCGGAAACTGCGTGGCGTAGTAGCGGAGGCGCTCCTCGGGCGTCGTGCTTTTCGCCGGGTAGAAGCGACCCGAAGCGATCAGGCTCTTATCGGTCCACGATGCCGTGCCTACAAGTATCTTGCTCATGTTCGGCTTGCGCGACGACGACGGACCTCGCTCTCATCGGAATCCAAATCATAAACGAAGTGGAGCTCACCAACATTGCTCGCAGCAGCGAGAGCCGCCGATACGGCGTCCGTCATTGTCCTACAGAGGTTTCAGATACAGGCCTATTCAGCCTGGGGCCATCTTCCCGCAACATCGCCGCAAGCTTATCGGCCGGGGGCTGGGTGGGAGGACGACAATGAAATCGCCGAAGCGTGTGTTGATTCTCGAGGACTCGCCGGTAATGCTCGTTCGCCTCAAAGAGGCGCTGGCAGCGCTGCCTGATTGCCGGGTCGTGGGCCATTCGCACTCGGAGTTCGAGGCCGTGGGCATGCTCGAAGAACTGGAACCTGACCTGGTTATCGCTGACATGCAGTTGCATCAGGGATCGGGCCTGGGTGTACTGCGTCATATCCGGGCGCAAGCTCGTGAGCCGCGAACGACGGTCATAATTCTCACAAACTTTTCATCCGAGGATTTCCACGATCGTTCGATGCTGGCCGGAGCGGACGCGTTTTTCGATAAGACGCTCGAATACGACCGGTTTCTGGACTTCCTCGCCGCTACTGCCGAGGGTGGAGATTCACTGAGTGCTGAGTCGCCGGCGGGACAGACCGGCTGCTTTGTCAGCAGTTGGGGCAGAGTTGTCCGCCACGCTTCAGGCTGCATGACGGTTGCGCGCTGGGCGAAACTGGCCGGCGCATTAACGTTTACGTTAGCGCTCGATCTTTCGATCTACCCGAAACAGATAGCCACTCAGGTCGAAGCACAAGGTTGTGCTGGTCTGAGAGTCCAGAGGGGTGGGTGCGTAGTACCAACACTCTCCGGCATCTCTCATTTCCTTCGAGTCGGGTTCGCCGATGCGCTGCCGAACCTCGGTTAAAGGCGTATTTTCACGCACGAATCTGCGCTCGCCGGCTTTCGCCGCGCGTTCGCGGCCGTCAATTTCTTCCTTGCTTGGTTCGGGCGCCTGGGCCACCGCCACGGGGTTTGGGTTCGCGCTAGTGTTTGCCGAAGGCGTGGGTCCCTGCTGCTCGTTAAGCGACGCCACTTTCCCATCGGTGAAGTTGACCATTGCCGACCCTCCGGGGCGATCGTAAATCCATCGCTCAGTCTTGCCGGTCGCGTCAGTGTCGATACGCTTGGTCTTGGGGGCTCCCCACGCTTGCTGCACCTGCTGGGGCGTCTGCCCAACGACGACGTGGCCGAGGTTGGCCTCCGCCTGCGGATTCAGAGGAATGCCATCGCGCGGCGAGGTCGGCGCGGTGATGACTTCGTGGCCATCGCGGCACGGCGTGTCTGAAAAACTGACCTTGCCGTCCACCGTACAGCGATAGACCTGCGCATAGCCAATCGATGGCAGGCACATCCCGCACAACAGCCAAACTGCCAACCGCGTGACAGGTGCGGGAGCGTTGAAACGCGGCGAGACCTGCGACGGATTCATCTATTCCCTGTTGGGGCGATCGTTCCTGTTGAGTCTATCGGGGTCAACGTACATCCTGCGCGCCGCTTGGCGGGCCGGCGGAAATGCCGAGTCCAGTTCGGCCCGGGTCGGAATATGGAGCGCGCATCCGAGCAGCTTGGCTGCATCCGCGGCGGCTTTGCCATTGGCGAAACGCTGCCGCTTATTGTAGCGCACCTGTTCGGTATGGCTGTCGTCCCGGCGCGTTCCCTCGCCAGTCGGCGCCACGCCGAAACCCTCTGAGAGTTGGATGTCGTCGGGCACGACGCCTATTGCCATTTCGTCCATGATTGCCTCCTTTCGCCGCCAGGGCGCACCGTTGGGTGGGCAAAATCTAAGGCGTAGCTCCTATAGCAGCAATAGGCATGATTCCGATTCGGAAGTAGGACATAGGCTGGCGGCGGCTCGCTTTAGCGGGCGCGGCAGCCACTGTGGAACGCAGGCAGACGGCGTCCTGGGACGGCGTCAGGCGCGCGGGCGAGCGCCAACAAACAGAAGTTCAGGCCTGCTTTGGGATATTCAGGTGCTGCCGGTACAGGTCGTTGAGGACGGCATAGCATGGACACGCGGCGCTTTTCAGTCGGCTTCGATCGAGCACGGTCAGCTCGCCTTTTCCGTAGCGAATAAAGCCGGCCTCCTGAAGACGGCCGGCGGCTTCGGTCACGCCCGGGCGGCGTACACCCAGCATGTACGAAAGAAACCGGTGCGTCATGCGGAACGTAGCTTTCTGGGCGCGATCCTGCGTCATGAGCACCCAACGCGCGAGGCGTGCGTCCAAAAGGTGAGACCTGTTGCAGGCGGCGCTTTGCGCCATCTGGCTGGTCAGGACAAACAAGTAGCGATTCAAACTAGTCCGAAGCGTGGGTAGTTCCTCCACCGCATCAAGAAAGCGGCGCAGGCTCAGGCGAAGCGCTGTTCCGGGCCCTTGGACGACTGCCACCAACGGCGACGTGCTCACGTCGAGCAGCACCGTCAATCCCAAAATGCCCTCGTTGCCTATCATGCCCACTTCGATGCTTTCGGCCGCGCCGCTCGGGGTCACCAACGAAATATAGCTGTCGATCGGGAAGTAGACGTGGCGAATAGGAGCCTCGTACTCATAGACGATTTCGCCGAACGTGAACTCGACCAATTCGGCCTCGCGCAGCAGTTGAAGGCGCGCCGTCTTCGACAACGATGCGAGAATCAGATTTGGTGCTGAGCAAGCGGCGGCGCCGACGGCCGCGCAGGTTTCGACACGCAGTTTCCTTTGTGAACGTAGTTGGAGAATCCAACAGACGGCACAAGGGACGGACCCGATGTCGAATGGTGAACGCAATGCGCGCACTGTACTGCAGCCACTGCATCGCAGCACAGCATGTACGGTAGCGGACACGGCCGCAAGTGTCATTACCGTCGGTCTGTTTTGATAGGGGTCGATGCGTTCACGGCTGGCATCTTTTCCTACGCGCAAATCAGAACTACGCCGATAGGCGACGTTTCAATAGTGGTTAAAGTTGTCTTTTTGTTCGCGGTGACATCGCAGATGCAGGAGAGAGTAATGACGCAAGCGACCAAGTCAGACGTTAGCGATCCGCGAACCGTGAAATGTGGGCACGTTCCATGCACTTGCCTTGTCCATTCGGCGGCTGTGTTCTGCAGCGAGGAGTGCAAGGACGACGCCGAATCCGGCGCCAATCAAAACTGCGGTTGCGGGCACGTCGAGTGCGCGCACGCTTTGGCGGCCGCAAAGCGGAGCGCCTGAGCCCTCTTTCAATGTCGGAACAGCTAACTGCCGACCCTGGCGCGTCCATTCTCACGGCGTTGTGGGCCAACGCCACGATTGCTGCAGTGAAATTGGGCGGGGCAGTTTTTACCGGGTCCGGAGCGCTACTTGCAGAGGCATGTCATTCGGTAGCGGACACGGGCAATGAAGCTTTGCTGCTACTTGGGCGCAAACAGGCGCGGAGTCGCCCGTCGGCGCGACATCCGCTGGGGCAAGGCCGCGCGACCTATTTTTGGTCCTTCGTCGTCACGCTGCTCCTATTCAGCGTGGGCGGAGTATTTTCAATCGTCGAGGGCGTGGCCCGGCTGATAACTCCGCGCGCCGTCGATCGGCCGTGGCTCGCCGCCGCCATCATCCTGTTCGCGCTCGCCGCCGAAGGATTTTCGCTGTGGACCGCGACCAAGCAAATTGCCGTCGTGCGCGGACAACGAACCCTGTGGCGCTGGTTCAAGGAAAGTCGGCACAGCGAGTTGATCGTCATTCTCGGTGAGGACCTGACGGCGGTAGCGGGCCTGTGCCTCGCGATCGCGGCACTTGCGCTGACCATCGCGACCGGAAACAGTATCTATGACGCCGTGGGCAGCGTTTGCATAGGTCTTTTGCTCATCGTGGTCGCCACTGCGCTTGCTATCGAAATCAAGAGCCTCCTCATCGGGGAGAGCGCTTCGCCGAAGACGCTCCGGGCACTGCGTGAATTTCTGAATGGGCGCGACGAAATCGCCGAGTTGACTCAACTGGTGACCCTGCAGCACGGGGACGATCTCGTCGTCGCGGTTCAGGCCCGCATGAAGCGCTTCTCGAGCGCGCGTGAGTTGACGCAGGCGATTGCCGACTGCAAGGAGGCGATTCACGAGAAATTTCCCCAGGCGACATGGATTTTCTTCGAGCCGGTCGAAGGTGCGCTGCCGTCGAGTCGAGGCGGTTTGCACACGACCGCGACGCGTTCCGGCAAGGTCTGACCCAGGGAACCGTCGTTGTGGGCGTGCGGCGAATGTCCGCTGGCGGACATGCTTGACCTTGAAGGAGGCGATCGTAAAATATTTTGTTCCAAGGTGAAAAGGAGCTAGCGATGTCTGCGGAAGGCGACTCTTTTCATTCGATTGCGAAAGCGGAAAAGGAACTCTGTGCCGAGATAGGCCCGGAAATCGCCGCAATGATCCGGGCAATCGAGGACAGGATCGGCATCTCGATCACGGAAATTTCAGTGACGGGCACGCACGGCGCATCGGCGCGCTGGCAGAACGCGCTCTGTACGATCGTATCGATCGAAACCAACAAACGCTCCGATCGCGCGGCTGCTGGACGCGATCGCACCAGGGCCGCGGACTAGCGCTCGATGCAACCTCGCTCGCAAGAGCGCGCTATTTCGTGGTGGTCAGTCGGTCCCACGCCGCAACCAGATCCTGGACGAGCAGCGTTCGCAAAGCGTCGCGCGCTTCCGGCGTGGGCGCGCGCAGGACGGCCGAAGGGTGATACGTGCCCGTGATGGCCGCGCCGCAGCGGTGGCCGAGGGTTGAGCCGCGCGCGTCAGCGATTCGCAAGCTGCGTCCGGTCAGCGCCTTCAAGGCCGTAACGCCGAGCGCAAGGATCAAGGCCGGTTTGACTCGCGCGATTTCGGCATCGAGCCAGATACTGCAAGCTTCGATTTCCTGTTGAGCCGGCGTCTTGTGGATGCGGCGTTTTCCTCTTGGCTCCCAGCCGAAATGCTTGACCGCGTTCGTCAGGAAGCACTGATCGGGAGGTATGCGCGCTTCGACGAGGGCGCCGCGCAATAGCTTGCCTGCGGGGCCGACAAAAGGGCGTCCTTGCAAATCCTCTTCGTCGCCTGGCTGTTCGCCGAGAAGCATGAGCCGCGCGCTTGCGGGTCCTTCCCCAGGCACTGCTTGGGTTGCGCGTTCCCACAGCGGGCATCGTCGGCAGTTTTCCAACTCCGCGCCTCCCGAGCGCCACGCACCTCGCGGAAGCCGATGATTCACTCCCGCGCCGCTGTTGTGCCTTGCGTCCGGACGTGCCACGCGTCGATGGCGTTTTGAGCGCGGGCTACTCCCGCTGCCAAGGCGGCATCCCTGCTGTCATAGGTGAGTCCGTCGCCGACCAGAGAATGCGTCCGCGCAGGGGGCGGGGCCCGCCGGTCGACCGTCACCAAGGGTTCGAAACCCGAGCTTCCACGCGTCACGCTGACGGTAATGGCAAAAGTCTTGTAATCGGCGATGCGGTGATCGGGATATTTGGTCGCGTCCGCCGAGGTCACGGGCGTCAGTTCACCGACCAACTCTTCGAGTAATGCCACGCGTGCCTTGGCTGAAGGCAAGGCATGGGCTGCACGCAAATAGCGCGCTTCCAAATCCATATCGTGGCTGGACCAGCCAGGTCGAGATTCGTCGACAATGGATTGGAGTTCGTCGCGCACCACGTATGCATGACGTAGCGCTTCTTCCACTGTTTGCACGTTGACGCCTCGATCCGGTTGTTTGCGCCGAGTCTAAGGCTCGGTGATTCGTGGCCAATCAGCGGACGGACGAATCGCATGTAGGAAAAACGCCACGGCGAAAAAGGGAGAAGCGGTTCAGGGGAATTGGACGGAGCGGATTTTGCGCTTGAGTTCTCCTACACGACATTCAGATTCGCGCCGATTGTTTCTGTGCGGGCACCATCTAGGATTGGAAAACATAGTGCTGAGTGCCGGCCGCCGGATCTTGTCCGCAAGATACTCGCAGGAACATCACGGGAAACATAGTCGAATGCTTTCTAACAAGTCGTCGTTCCTGTGGGGGTTTCGCGGCAGTCACGATGTTGGTCGCGACGGCGATGCTGTATCTGATTGAACGCGAAATCCGGATCGGACCGCTGATATTCGCGGCGCTCTTTGCCGGAATCGCATTGATTCGCCGCCCGAAGACGCCCCGAATTGAGTGCCGCGATTTGATGAGC
Source organism: uncultured beta proteobacterium (assembly GCA_963749795.1). Lineage (GTDB taxonomy): Bacteria > Pseudomonadota > Gammaproteobacteria > Burkholderiales > Casimicrobiaceae > PALSA-1003. The sequence goes on along the minus strand of CAVVOR010000008.1, from coordinate 18,999 downwards.
CCCATATGAGCTTGATCTACGACCGCGCTACCGGTGAATTGCAACTCGCGGCCGGTCGCCCCGCCGATCTCGCAGGGACAAAAGGTTTATGAAGCGTTCAGCAGGCAAGCGTCAGGGCGTTGCAACGGCGCCAGCGCAAGTGCACCAAGTTGTTCGCGCGGCGGCTCGCGAAACAGCGCCTCCCCGTCAAGCGGTGACGCCTCCTATCCGTCGCCGCCGTTTCCGGTGCAGCAGCAGCCATGGCCGGGGCTCGCCAGTCGCATGACTCCCCGGCCGGATCACGGCGAAAAAAGCTATCGTGGATCCGGCCGGTTACTCGGGCGGAAGGCACTGATCACCGGCGGCGACGCGGGATAGGGCGGGCGGCTGCAATTGCGTATGCGCGCGAAGGCGCAGATGTCGCGATTAACTATCTTCCGGCCGAGGAGGCAGATGCGCGCGAAGTCGTTGCGCTGATTCGCGCGGCCGGGCGCACCGCGGTCGCCATCCCGGGTGATATTCGGAAAGAAGCCTTCTGCATGAGGCTGGTCAACGTCGCTGTTCGCAAGCTTGGTGGCCTCGATATTACTGTCAACAATGCCGCGCGACAAGTTGCCGACGATTCGATTGTCGACATTTCCACCGCGCAGTTTGACGAAACTTTCAAGACCAATGTGTACGCGATGTTCTGGATCACGAAAGCGGCGCTACCCCATCTTATGGCCGGCTCCACAATTATCAATACTGCGTCGGTCAACGCCTACGACCCGGACGAGAAACTCATCGACTACGCCGCCACCAAAGGCGCGATCATGATTTTTACCAAGGGTTTGGCCAAGCAATTGGCGCCGACCGGTATGCGGGTCAATGCCGTCGCGCCAGGACCTTTCTGGACCGCGCTTCAAGTAACCGGCGGACAGCCGCGCGACAAGCTTGCCGAGTTCGGCAGCAGCACGCCGATGGGCAGGCCCGGCCAACCTGCGGAATTGGCCGCGATATACGTACTGCTCGCATCCCAGGAATCGAGCTACGGCACCGGACAGGTGTACGGCGCCGTCGGCGGTCGCGGAGGCCCGTGATGGGCGACGACCGGGAGCTCTCCTCCGAAAGATCCGGGGGACATGAGTCCGCCGCCGCACTGCTGGAAAGGCTGGTCGCGGTCCATCGGGAACTGAAGATGGGCACCGCCTCGTGCCAGTTGAATCCGCTCTTCGCCGCGCACATCAAACGAATCGACGACGAGCTCGTCTCGACCATCGATGCGTTGAGGCTCTGGATCGGAGACAGCTGCGTCGTGGACCGCGAAAGGCGGGGGCCCGAAACCGAATTAGTTTCCCGCCTCCGCCGGTTGTCCTACAAGACAATCGGACGGGTGCCGATGTTTGCGCGCTTATCGGGGCGCTACATTGCGGTGGGAGGTACACCTTATGAACATAACGCTAATACTTGGCCCGCTGGTCTCCTTGATCGCCGGGATTCTTATTTTGGTCGTCCCACGTCTGCTGAACTACATCGTGGCGATCTATTTGATCATCATCGGCTTGCTAGGTCTGTTCGGTCACGGTGGCTTGAATCTGCACTGAATGCGCAAAGTGTTTTCCGGCAGTAACCGGATTCCAGACCGGCAGCCCGGCGCCGGTTCGTCAAACCCATAGGAGCACAACATGCATCACGATCAATTGGGCAATACGTTGAACGATAAATTCAGCACGTCAACAGCACGTGACGTTACTGCTGAGGCGATTGGCGATGCGAGCGCTACAGCGCACGATGCCATCGACCGAGTGTCGTCGTCGGCGAAGCCGGCGATCAATCGCGCCGCTGCGGGCGCACACCGTGCTGTGGACAAAGCTGCGCTGGCGGCCAGCGGCGCGTCCGAGTCGATGGAAGTACAGATAGAACGCCTGCTGGACGTGGGCGCTGGCGCGTCGGCCAAAGCGCGGGACTACGTGCGTGCGAATCCGCTGGCGTCGCTGGGGATTGCCTTCGCGGCCGGGTTCATATTCAGCAAGATGCGCAGCTAGGACGGCAAGACGTAGACGATCGGCGCCGATGTCGGGCGCCTGATCCCGCGTTTCCTGCTGGCGGGCCGGCTTTTCAAGTATCGCTCATGCTGATCCCGCGTCCCGCGTCTGCAGTGGACGCCACTGAGACGCAACTCTAACGCAACTCAGACGCAGCACGACCTTCGAGCGCTTTTTTTCGGTCAGACGAAGTAATGCTCGTGGGCCACCGTCTGGGGGACTGGGTTGACGTTTGCTGTTTCGTCGCGCGATGTCCCAAGAGGGACTTCATCTTCCCACTTTTGCGCCAGCCATAACAGCAACAGTTGCCATGACGCGTAGCCGATGCCGCCGACAAACGCGAGCAGGGTTATGAGTCCGAGAAACGTGTTGTCATCCATCGTTATTCCCCTGGAGACGCATCGATCATCGGAGGCCGCAATGTGGCGGCGACCTCCGTCCATGAGCTAATTCTCGAGGGTGTTGATCGAAGTCGGTATCGTCCATAAGACGAATTCGATGTAGGAGAAAATTGCGGCGAAGGCGCCGAGAAGTCGCTCCTCGGCTCGGACAGCTGTCCGGTGAAGCTCAGAAGGGCTGCTTGATTCGGGCGATAGTCGCTTTGGACCTGGCAAAACGAAACTTCAATGACAGGTCGTACGTCGTTTCGTCCCACGGGTCCGGACACTCACCCTCTTTCGCACCAAGCGCCGCAGCGAGCGCCGGGATCTCGGTGTGGGTCCAACAAATCATCACTACGCTGTCAGCGTAGCTTTCATCCCAAAAAAGCCGGGTGGCGAGCGATTGCGGGTTCCCGGCCTTGACCGAGGTGTCGATCCTCATCTTCGCCCAGTGTGCGAGCGGCAACAGTGTCAGAAACGGCCTGGCGCTCAGCTTATGAGGTGCCGAAGCGAAAAGGAAATCAGGCGACCCGAACTTCGATCTCAAATAGACGGCGAGCCGCTGCGCACGTTTGTGACCGGCGATCGACAGGTCGGGGTCGCGCGGGTCGGTCGGTTCCTCGCCGTGCCGAATGAGCACTATCTTGCGCGGTCGCACTGCATGTCTCCCCAAGGGCGACCGCTCACCCGGCAATCGCCTGCAATAGACTGCTCAGTTGCCTCAGTTCCCTCAGTTCCCTTTATCGGCGGTTGTCTCCGTCTTCGGACGGCGTAACATGAGCCCGCCGGCGAGTCCTATTGCCGCGGCGATTCCGACTGCTCTCCACGCATTGTTGCGAACGTAACTTTCGCTGGCGCTCACGGCGGCCTTCGCCGATTCCATCGTCTCGTCCCGGAATTCGCCCAACTTCCGCTTCGCGACGCGCATCTTGGCGTCGGCTTCGCTTCGAAGGCGCGCGGCGCGGTCCGCGGGAGCGCTCGCCGCCTGCTTCAGCAACGCTTCCACGTCGGCCATCGCATCGGCGAACTCGTCCAAGAGCTCGTCGCGTAGCGCTTGCACCTTTACGGATTTCATCGTCATATCACTCCTAAAACTGCAAGTACGAGAAGCACGACAATGACGAGGCCCAGTCCGCCGCTTGGATAGTAGCCCCATCCGCTGCTGTACGGCCAAGCCGGGAGCGCTCCTATCAGGAGCAGGATCAGAATGATCAGCAATATCGTGCGCATTGGTGGACTCCTGTCTTTTCTTATCGTTCCATACCTTTGTGGGCCCGACGTCAGCGAAATCCGAGCTCACGGTCGGGGGCTTAAACGAATGGGAGCGTATGGGAACTGCTGCGGCCGTCACAGCGGAGCGCCACTGATTCGCTTGTAGGACGAACGGCGGGGCAAAGGCGCGCGCTGCGCGGGTACGCCTGGACACCAACCGCGGCGACCGCCGATCCAGTGCGACGCAACGATCTGTGGCGAGCGTTGCTGGCACATTTCTCCTACAAGACTATAGGAAGCTCGCTGATTGCTGACGACGCGCTAGCGTTTCAGTGTAAGCGTTGCATCGCCTGTCGACTGAAACCACGCTCGTATTCGCGGGTGTCGTCGATCTCGCGCGGGTCCTCGATCGAAGTGCGTAAAACAGGAGAACCGGCATGTTCGTATGTCCATTCGATGCGCACATTTGCCAGATCCCCGCCTGTCGCAGCGGTGTGTGCGAGATGACCGGGACCAAGCCCCTGATTGCTTGCATCGAATGCGGCCAGGTAACGGAGATCTCACCAGGTTTTCGGCTTTGCATCGAATGCATGTTCGTCGATACATCAATCACCGCAGAAGTCAGCTGATCATGCCTCGAGCCATCTGGAAGGGTGCAATTAGCTTTGGTCTGGTCAATATTCCGGTCGAGCTCTTTCCCGCCGAGGAACACAAGGAGTTCAAATTTGCGATGCTCGACAAGCGGGATTTCTCGCCCGTCGGCTACAAGCGCTACAGCAAGAAGACAGAGAAAGAAGTCGACTGGGCAAACATCGTCAAAGGCTACGAATACGAGAAGGATCAGTACGTCGTATTGACTGACGAGGATTTCCGGCGGGCTAACGTCAAAGCTTCGCAGACCATCGAGATCGAGGCTTTCGTTCCCGCCAACGAGATCCCGAGCCAGTATTTCGAGACACCGTACTTCCTCGCACCGAGCGATCGTGGCAAAAAGGCCTACGCCCTGCTGCGCGAGACTCTTCGCTCGACAGGCCGAGTTGCGATTGCGCAAGTTGTTATCCGCACCGTGCAGCATCTGGCAGCGGTCACGCCCGTCGGCAGGGCGCTGATGCTTAATACGATGCGCTACGAGGATCAGCTGCGTTCAACTGACGCGACCGACCTGCCTGGCGAGGGGCTGAAAGGCGCCGGGGTGACGACCAAGGAACTTGATCTGGCCAAGAGGTTGATCGACGACATGGCCGAGCACTGGAAGCCTTCGGAGTTCAAAGATACCTACCATCAGGATCTGCTCAAACGGATCAACCAGAAAATAAAGGATGGCGACACCAAACAGATCACGGAGCCCGACGACGACACTGCAACGACGCCGCGCTCGGCCCAGGTGATCGACCTCGCCGCCTTGCTGCAGCAGAGCCTGAGAGATCACGGCCGCCCCACCGCCAAGAAACACGCGCTGCAACGGGCGCCCGAAAAAAGAACGGCCGTCGCGGCGGCCCCGCCCCCAACGGCGGCGCGTGCGCGTGCGACGCAGGTAAAACGTGCGGCCGCCAGGCGAAAGACCGCGTAGCGATGGCGCTGGAACGTTATCAGCAGAAGCGAGACTTCAAGGCAACGCCCGAGCCGCGCGGCAGAGTTGCCCGCGCCGCAAAACAGCGACTCGCTTTCGTCGTTCAGAAGCACGCAGCGAGCCATCTGCACTACGATTTTCGTCTCGAGTTGGGCGGAGTGCTGCTCAGTTGGGCTATACCGAAAGGACCCAGCCTCGATCCCGCCGACAAGCGTCTGGCGATCCACGTCGAGGACCATCCCCTGCAGTACGGGACGTTCGAGGGAACGATCCCTCCGAAGCAGTACGGTGCGGGTACCGTCATGGTCTGGGATCGCGGTTTCTGGGTGCCCGACAGCGAGCCGAAAGCGGCATACGCGAAAGGGCATCTGAAGTTTGAGCTGGTGGGCGAGAAGTTGAACGGAAGTTGGACACTCATTCGCACGCACGGAAGCAAGTACGGCGATGGCGATAAAGCGTGGCTCCTGATCAAGGATGCTGATCAGTTTGCGCGGCGGGGCGGCGACGCGCATATTGTGGACGTCGAACCCGACAGCGTCGCGTCGGGACGTTCGCTCGACGAGATTGCGGCGGATCAAGACCGCCATTGGAATTCGAATCGTGGCGCCGCGCAGGTCAAGGCGCGCAGCGTCGCAGCGCGTGCTGTAGAGAAACCAATGCGGCGCCGCGAAACTGCTCGCACCGCTGCTGTTACGGCTGCCGGCCTGGCCGGTGCGACGAAGGCGCCGCTTCCCAAATTAGTTGCGCCGCAACTCGCCACGCTTGTCAGTGCCGTTCCCCCGGGGGACGACTGGCTGCACGAAGTGAAGTACGACGGCTATCGAATGCTCAGCCGCATCGAGGCGGGCGAGGTTCGTATTTATTCGCGCAATGGGAAGGAATGGACGCGCGCCTTCCCCGATATCGTCGCGGCACTCAAAGGCCTCGCCGTCACCTCGGCGTGGCTGGATGGCGAAGTGAGCGTCGTGATGCCCGACGGGCGAACGAACTTTCAGGCGCTGCAGAACGCTCTCGATTCGCCGGACGGCACTAAGCTCTCCTATTTCGTTTTTGACGTTCTTGACCTTGATGGCTACGATCTTCGCGGCGCGACGCTATTGGAGAGAAAGAGGTTGCTGCGTCGCGTGATACCGGACGGCGATCCGCGCCTCCGATATGGAATCGAGGTCAACGGATCAGGCGATCAGTTCATCGCCCAAGCCTGCAAGCTAGGATTTGAAGGGATCGTGTCGAAGCGAACCGACTCACGCTATCGCGAAGGCCTCCGATCCAAAGCCTGGGTCAAGGTAAAGTGCGGCAAGCGCCAGGAAATGGTAATCGGCGGATTCACCGATCCGCAGCGAAGCAGACATGGGTTCGGAGCGTTGCTTCTTGGAGTGTACGAACCAGGTGGCCCGCTGCGCTATTCCGGACGAGTGGGAACAGGCTTTGACACGAAGATGCTCACCAGTCTGCGCAGCACGCTGGATGCGCTCGAGCAGCAAACACCGTCGTTTTTCAACCCACCTCGCGGGTATGAGGCAAAAGGTGTGCATTGGGTGAAACCGACGCTCGTCGCCGAAGTAGCATTCACGGAATGGACCAATGACGGGACTCTGCGTCATCCGTCCTTTCAGGGTCTGAGGAAAGACAAGGAGGCGACCGAAGTGATCCGCGAAGTGGAACAAGACGAAGCGCAACCGGAAAAGCCGAACGTGGCGCAGGTGGCACAGGGGAGCAGGGCGTCGAGCAAGGCGGCTCGCAAGCCCGGGCCCAAGACGGAGGCGCCAAGCGTCGCATCCGTGGCTTTGTCGCATCCGGACAAATTGCTTTTCCCCGAATCGAAACTGACCAAGCTCGACATCGCGAACTACTATGCGACGATCAGTGAACGGATACTTCCGCATTTGGCGGGGCGTCCGCTAAGCCTTTTGCGCTGTCCAGACGGCTGGAAGGTCCAGTGCTTCTATCACAAGCACGCGGACAAGAGCGTCAACGAGGCCGTGACTCGCATGGCAGTACCGGAAGGTGACGGCACGGCGACATACATGGCGGTGGATAGCAAAACGGCGCTGATCGCGCTGGTGCAGTGGGGCGTCGCCGAATTCCACCCTTGGGGCTCGCGCGCCCCGCGTCTTGAGCGCCCGGACCAGCTTATCCTGGATCTGGACCCCGATGACAATGTTGCCTGGAACGATGTCATTGCCGCCGCCAAGCTCGTTCGGACTCTGCTCGAAGAGCTCAATCTGGTCTCCTTTCTCAAAACCACTGGCGGCAAGGGCCTGCACGTCGTCGTTCCGATTCGTGCGACGATCGATTGGGACAGCGCCAAAGGATTCACCAGAGGAATCGCCAACTTGCTGGCGACAACATTCCCCGATCGGTTCATCGCGAGCTTGTCCAAGGCCAAGCGCAAAGACAGGATCTTTATCGACTATTTGCGCAACGCCGAAGGCGCAACCGCGATCGCGCCGTACTCTATCCGTGCACGAAGCAACGCCCCGGTAGCCATGCCGCTATCCTGGGACAAATTGACGACGGACGTGCGTTTCGACTACTTCAATGTGGCGAACGTGTCGTCGCATCTCTCGCGGCAGAAGAAAGATCCATGGAGCGAATTTTTCAGCAGCAGGCAGACGATTACCAAGGCAATGATCAAGCGCCTTGCATGAGTAACGGAAAGCGGCAAAGCGACAGACGCGGATGCATTCTCGAAGGGTTCGTCCTACAATCCGACTGTCCTGCGTGAAATTTAACAGCCGAACACAGGACGCGGCGCGGGCTGAAAATCGGGTTGATCTTGGACAATCGCAAACGCGTTTTCATCATTGAAGATTCCCGCCTGATCCGGGACCGCCTTACCGCAACGATCGAGGCCATTAACGGCTATGCCGTTGTCGGTTATGCGGAATCCGAGACCGAGGCGATCAAGCTCATCGATAGCCTGTGCCCGGACCTCGTGGTCGCGGACATCCAACTCAAACAGGGGTCGGGGCTGCGGGTACTCCGACATGTTCGCGAGCACTCTTATTTGCCGCGACCCATCGTCGTCATGTTGACCAACTACGCGTCGACCGAGTACTACGACAGGTCGCTGGCTGCAGGCGCGGATGCGGTTTTCGACAAAACCTCGCAGTACGACGAGTTTCTGGACTTCCTGGAGCAGGGCCGCGCGGGCTAGCCGGGCGAGGCGGCGATGAATGCGTTTTCCAGGCCCCCGAAACTTCCTTCCGGCCTCGTGCACGTTGTCATCGACACTCCCAAAGGGAGCCGCAACAAGTACAAGTATGACGAGCGCACCCAGTCTTTTGAGCTGAGCCGCATCCTTCCGGCCGGCGCGTGCTTTCCGCACGACTTTGGCTCCATTCCCGGAACGATCGCCGACGACGGCGACGCTCTTGACGTACTGGTTCTTTGCGACACCCCGTCGTTTGTCGGATGCGTGATCACCGCGCGCCTTATCGGATCGATCGCTGCGGAACAGACGGAAGCCGGCAAGACAATCAGAAATGACCGGCTCGTGGCGGTTCCCGTCACGCGCGCCAATCCCGCGCCTATTCTGCGCCTCAGTGACTTGCCCGCGACTCAGATCGATGAGATCGAGCATTTTTTTGTTTCGTATAACCAGGCGCACGGGCGGACGTTCAAGCCGATCGGTCGTGGCGGACCGGACGTCGCGGAATCGGCTCTCGATGCGGCGGCGCATCGCTATCGGCAAATGGCGAAGGTGTGAGCGGACGATCCGCTGGCTTCGCTGTGTCCGCCTTGCGAACAGCGATCGAGGATGCGATTTCGATTGTCCGTTCGGCTCGGCGCATATCCGGTAAGCGAGTCCACGATGGGCGCAAAGCCATCAAGACAGCGCGCGCGTTGTTGCGTTTGACGCGCTGCGGGATCGACCCGGCAGCATACGCGCTGGAGAATGGCGCTCTTCGCGATGCCGGTCGTCTGCTTTCGCCGCTGCGCGACACGAGGTCGCTCGCCGACGCGCTGACCCGGCTATCGGAAAGACACCCACGCCATCTTGTGTCCACCGTCGTCGAGACGATGCGGGTGGTGTTGCGCACGAAGGCGGTGCGGGCGCGGCGAGAATTTGCGCGGAACCGCGGACGCGACCAATATTTGCAGATCCTGCAGGGCTGCAAGCGTCGAGTTGCACATCTCAGCCGCAGCGGCGACGACGCGAAGACGATCGCGCAGTCCCTTGCCCGAATTTACCGAGCCGGTCGGCGCGCAATGCCTGCAGCGCGCGCCAATCCCACGTCAGAGGCGCTGCACGAATGGCGGAAACAAGTGAAATACCTGATCGGCGCGCTTGAGCGCATTCAAGCGGCGGAGGGTACGGGCCTGAAACGTACGATCAACCGTCTCCGGCGTCTAGGCGAGTGGCTTGGCGACGATCACGACCTGGCAATGCTGGCGATTGAGTGCGCGGCGATTTCACCCACGATTTTGGCGGATGAACGCGCTGCGAACGTCGCCGCGCTTATCCGCAGGCGCCGCGCTGCCCTTCAAGTTCGTTCCTTTGAGCTGGCACGCGAAGTCTATCGATCGACGCCTTCCGGATTCGTTCGCAAGATCGGGTTGGCTGAAGACGGAAAACGGCGCGACCGGATGAGCGTCGCCTTTCGAAAGTTGCCGCGGCGAAAACCTTCGCGATGAATCCAACACGCTAGAGCTTGCCAAGCCATAGCGACAAGTCGCGTAGCGCATCGCGAAGCGCGTTGAACCGTCGCGCGCCCAGTTGCGCGCTCCATTCCTGCTCGAGCGCGGCCACCGAAGCGCGTATTACCGGAACCATGTCCCAACCGCGCTTGGTCATAGAAACCACTCGCGTCGCCGGGTTTGCCCCGTCCCGGCGCTGTAAGTACCCCTTCGATTCCAGCCCCGCAAGCACATAGTTCATCGCTTGGCGGGTCATATTGCACTGTCGGGCGAGTTCAGTGGGACGGCGCCCCTCCGGCCCCGGGTACAGGAACACTCCCAGCTCCGTGGCCGTAAGGTCGAAGCCCGCAAGGGTGAGGGCCGCCAGCATGCGCGTCACGACGACCTCGTGTGGGAGGCGGAGAAGCGAGCCGATCATCGGGGTCAGCGGTTGCCTGAGTGGTGGCTTGAGCGGCGTCCGGCTGCCGGTCCTTTGCTTTTCGCGACTGGTTGCCATTTATTGTTGAATAGATGACTTGGTTGACATAGTTGACGTAGTTGACATTAACGTAAAGAATTTGTACACTGATTTATGTACAGGATTTTTACGGAGGAGTGTGCCATGAATCAACCGCAATTGCCAGCAACGACAGACGTCATCCGCCTGGGCCAGATTGAGATTCGCTACCTGCAGGAGACGGGGGACGGGCATCAAATGGGTTGCTTCGAGATGTCCGTTCCGCCTGGGTCCAACGTGCCGCCGCCGCACAGCCACGTCGCGAGTGAAGAGCTGGTCTATGTCCTTGCCGGAACGCTGCGCTACACCGTCGGCAACGACACGCGCGACCTTTCTGCCGGCGAATGCATGGCGACGCCGCGCGGCGTCGTCCACGCTTTCAGCAATCCGCACAGCGATGTGGTGCGGGCGCTCGTGATCAACACACCCGACATCGGAGCTCAGTACTTTCGCGACGTAGCCGCCATCGTCAATCGCGGCGGCCCGCCCGACAAGGCCCTGCTGGTCGCGACCATGCACAAGTTCGGACTGGTGCCGTCCAAGCCGCCGGGCGCGGTCGCCCACGCCTGAACTGCTGGTCAATCGCGGCGCCCCCGTCCGGCTTGCTTCTCACGGGCTCGCCACGTATTCTCCGATTCGATATGGACAAGGAGTGGATCGAATCAAAATGAAGGATTACTTGTATTTCCGTCTGTCTTCCCACGGCGCCAGCGCATTCATCATGTCGAGCGCGCTTGTTGCTTTCATATCGATTTCAGGCGTTGCCGATGCGGCCGCCCCGGGAGTCGATGTCAACGACCTCACGAAGTCAGGCTTCAAGGTGCTCGCCGCTACGACGCCACTGCAGAAGGAATGGATACAGCGTCTTCCTGCCGGCGAGATCAGGCCAGTGCAGAAAAACGAGAAGAAATATTTCATCTACCCCGACGCGGCCAATGGCCAGATTTATGCCGGCGGCACGAACGAATATCTCGCGTACAAGGAACTGCACCCGGACAGCAAGTTGGCCACCCAGGAGGCGGCGAAAAAGGGCGCCGAGTACCGTGTCGGCCAGACGGACGTCATGCAGAAGGCGACCACCCGCGACTTGTCAGATCCCTTCCTCGGCGTCTCGTGGATGGATCTGATGTATTACTGAACGCGGCCCAGCCGGCTACTCCACGAGGAAAGCGCCGGCTACGTTTTCGCGCGAGGTGCGTGAGCGTCGGGCGCCTCGGCTACCCACGAGTTGAGCAGCGTGTAGGCCACGGCGAGGAGCACGGGGCCGACAAACAGGCCCAGCAGGCCGAACGCGAACAAACCTCCGATGACGCCGGCGAAAATCAGCAGCAAGGGCAAATCGGCACCTTTCCTGATCAGGATAGGACGCAAGATGTTGTCGAGGCTGCCGACTACAACCGTCCACACCAGCAGTGCGACGAACCAGGCGGTGGTGTCTTGCCACCATACCCACGCCAGTGCGCCGATCAGCACCGGAAATACGCCGATCTGCGCGAGCGCGAGCATGAACATCACGACAGTCAGCGTTGACGCAAACGGCACACCGACGATCGCCAAGCCGATTCCTCCGAGTATCGATTGCACCAGCGCGGTAACGACCACACCGAGCGCGACGCCACGGGTCGCCTGTCCGGCGAGACGCACGACCTGATCGCCGCGATCTCCCGCCAGGCGTCTTCCGAACCGAAGCACCCAAGCGGCGGCGGCCTCGCCATTTGTGTAAAGGATCGCACAGATGATGACGGTGAGCAGGAACTGCACGGCCAGGAGGCCGAGGCTCCCAACCGCGCCGACAAACCAGCTCGTCACGCCGACCACGTAAGGCTTGACGATCGCCACGAGTTCTTCCGGATCCTTGGCGGCGTACTCTCGCCACGTGTCTGCCGCCTTCTGGCCGACAAGCGGAATTTTCTCGACGAATGCGGGGGGCGGCGGCAGCTTCAAATGCGAAATGTCACTCGTCCAGTCGCTGATCTCGCCGCCGTTGGCGACAATAGTGCTGATCGCGGCGGAGAATGGCAGCACGAAAACGAGCAACAGAGCCGCACACATTACGGTCGTTGCCAATCCGCGCTTGTTCCACAGCCACGACTGAAGCATGCGCAGGATCGGCCAGGTGCTGATGACAATCATCGCCGACCAGATCGTCGCGGCGAGAAACGGCAGCAGGATCCAGGTCGATGCAACGATCAGGCCGCCGATGACGAGGACGGCAAGCACAGTGCGGGTGAGGTCGCGACGGAGATCAGGTTCCATGCGCCATACTCCTTACAGTTGAGTCGTGTGCTCGATCTGCCCTTTGGTCACTTTCACGCGATCGCCTGTTGCAAAATCTGAGACGCCCTCCCTGGGCAGCACGCGGTAGGCGCCACTATCCATGCGTACAGTGAACTCGTAGCGTGTTGTCTCGGTGCGCTCCTGCCATTGGTGACTGCCGACGGAACCGACGTAGGTATCGGAAGCGCTGGTCTTCTTGCCGAGCGGAATGTACATGACCAGGCCGATTGGCAATCCGGACGGCATGCCCGAAGTGGAGACCGGGGTTCCCGTCGGTTCCGCGATGCGTTCCTGAACTTCGCGGATCGACTCGATCGTGCCGCACTCCTGGCAGCGCATGACGACACTGTCTTGCGGCGGCGTCGCTTGCGGGATGTCGCTGCGTTGCGCGTCGACCTGAAAGGCCGTGGCGATCGAGAGACTCGCGATCACCGTTGCGAGTTGGCGTCGCACGGCGCTTATTCCGGAACCGCCTGGAGGATATACAAAGCAGACAGCAGCAGGCTCGGATCCCCGAATTGTCCGAGCCAGCGCTTGTAGACCTGGTTGATGTCGCCCGACCGAAACAACTCGGCGAGGCCGCGATTGACCGCAAGCCGGAAGTCCGGATCGTTGCGTGGGACGGCGAGAGCGTAGGGCTCGACCGAAAAATCTTCGTCAATCAGGTGAAGTCGCCGCGGAGATTCGGCCATCTTCATCAAGTTGAATAGCAGGAACCGGTCGGACGCGAAGGCATCGACGCCTCCTTCCTTCAGCAGGCCGATCCCGCGTTCGCGGGCATCAATCCGAATTACGTCGGCCGTGATCTTGCCCCGGTCGAGCGCCTCGACCAGCGCTCGCTCGGTCGTGGTTCCACGGATGACGGCGATCCGCTTGCCTTGCAGGTCGGCGATGCGCTTGATTCCGGAATCGTCGGTCGCCAGCAAGCTTCCACCATCGACAAACGTGATCAGGCTGAAATCGACCAGTTTCTGGCGAGTGAACGACCAGGTCGTCGTACCGCATTCGATGTCGATGCGTCCGGCGCGGATGGCCTCAATGCGGTCCTTCAAACCGAGAGGCACCCACACCATCTTCAGCTTGGTCAATCCTAACTGGCGCTGGATGCTCTGCGTGACGCGCTCGCAGAGATCGACCGAATAGCCTTGCGGGACCTTGTCGGTGCCAGTAAACGAAAACGGAGCCGAGCCTTCGAAGTACCCCAGACGAATCTGTTGCGTCGTCCGGATTCTGTTGAGTGTATTGTCCGCTGAAACGGCGGTGCCGCAGGCCATGATAGTCAGCAGTAAGAACAGCACGAGCGATGGTGCGAGTTTCATCGAGGGTCTCATGTATGTCTCGGGTAAGCGTCGGCAGTATAAGCGACTCGGTGGCTTACCGTCACGCGGCTGCAAACCCGCGCGCAAACGATTCCAACGCGACGGGACAGGTCGCAGCTACGCTGTTCGACGTCTTCCTTGCTGTGTCGCGGGCGTCAGGCTTCGACCTCAGGTGTGACGAGACCCGTAGCTCGCTCGAATGCGCCGCGTCCGCGCAGCCTCTGCGCAACGCCCACCACTTTGACCAGCGCATGGAAGGTGAGCGCAAATATACGTGCCTTGGCAGATGGAAAAAACACGCCTCCCCCAAGCACTGTCGTCACTGCGCGCTCGACCCAGGGATTGGGGGCCTCGGTATAAAACGTCTCCAGCATCGCCGGCTCGTAGAAACCATGGACGAAACGCGCGAAACGGGCAACGCCTCGTTTGTAGATTTTCTCGAACCGCCTGAAATCGCGACCGTCTACTCGCCCTTTTGATCGCAGGCTGCGATCGACCGTTTCGACGGCGAGTTCGGCCGAGGTCATCGCCATCAGCACACCGGTGGAAAATACCGGGTCGAGAAAACAGGCTGCGTCGCCGATCAGGCAGTAGCCGTCGCCCGAGAAGGATGCTGTCTTGTAGGAGTAGTCGGCGATGGCCTTGACTTCGGTGGTGCGCAGCGACTCGACGAGCAAACCGGATACCTCGGGGGTTGCCGCCAGCGCCGACTGAAAGAGTGCTTCGATCGAACCGTCCCGCTCCTTGAAGCGGCGCGACGGCATTACCACGCCAACCGAGACCGAGCCATCCGAAAACGGGATCATCCACCACCAGCCATCGGGTGTCGTAACGACGATGATGTCGCCGCCGGTTGGACCTTCGGCGCGCCTGAAGGTGTTGAAGTGAGCGAACGCGGCGCATCGATTCAGCAGCGGGTCACGATTGCGCCCGCCGATTTTTTTCGACATCAAAGCATCGCGGCCAGTCGCGTCGATGACGACCTTGGCCGAAATCGAATGCGCTTCCGCGTCTCCCGTAAGGCGTACGCGCACACCTTGCGCGCGCTTGCCGTCAGCACTGAAGAGTACTTCCTGGACGTTTGCTTCCTCGAACACCTGCGCACCGCACTGACGCGCATTGTCGAGCAGGATCTTGTCGAAGTCCGCTCGCTTGACCTGAAATGCGCTCGGGTGGTCGGTATCGATGCCGTTGGCAAAACGCACGAACCGAACCCGATCCGTTCCCTGATGATAGAAGCGTGCCCCAAGCTTCAACTGCATGCTGCCGCGCATCGTGTCGAGGACGCCGACGCGCTCTAACAGAGGGACGTTCCAAGGCAACAGCGATTCGCCGATATGGAACCTCGGAAAGCGCTCGCGCTCGAACAGGACGACGCTATGGCCTTTTTTGGCGAGCAAGGTCGCGAATGTCGATCCTGCGGGGCCGCCGCCACAGACGATCGCGTCGACGACTTCAGGCAATGAGTTTTGCATAGGGGGTATCGCAGACAGATTCGGGGCACGTCGCCGCTATCCTGCCAGGACGCGCAGCGAACGCGTGGAGCCCGATTGTAGAACACCTGCGACGTATTCCAAACCGTCGCGTGTTCAAGACCAGGTTGGGAGCTCTCGAGCGCCGGTCGAGGCCGGCGCTCGCTCACCAGGTAGGCTCGTTACTAGTGATGGTCGCCGCCTTCGTGGCCGCCGTGACCCTCATTGGCGTGACCTTCTTTCTGCGCGGGCGCGTCCGCGTGAGGATGCGGATTCCTGTGCGCGGCGTTGGGCTCGCCCTGTACGTGCGCTGTTCCGGCGCCAGCATACGTATGCTCGCGTTGCCCACCGCCCGCGTTATTCCTCGTCCCGCCCTGCGTCTTGTACTCCGCTGGTCGCCGCACCGCGGTAACCGCGGGCGTGCCGTGGTTCGCCGATGCCAGTTGCGCGCGATCGTTGATCGCCGACTGCTCGTGCCGCATCTGTCGCTGGGTCGCCTGCCTGTGCTCATCATGCTCTGCCAGACGCTCGTCGGCCGTTGGCTGCGCGCCGATGCCGCCGGTGCCGCCGTTGTAGCTGACGCGGGATCCGCCGCGATTGACTATCGTTTCATTGTAGGTGTTGTGAACTTTAGTGACGTTGACGTTGTTGACCGCGGTGTTGTAGCTGAAAACGCCGTTATTCCAGCGCCCGCCGACATAGCCCACGCCGCTGTAGCCGTATCCATAGTTGACGCCGCCGTAGAAGCCGACGCGAGGGCCCCAATAGCCGCGATGCCAGATGTAGGCACCGCTACCCCAGGCCCAATAGCCGGGTGTCCACAAAGCGCCGACGTAAGGCGCGGCAACCCACGTGCCCGGCACCCAATAGTAGCCGTCGACGCCATAGGCCCGATAGCCGGGGGTCCAAAGAAAGCCTGGTGCGGGTGCCAGGGGTTGTGCATACACCGGCAACGGCGGCGGCGGGACAGTGACCGTCACCAACACCTCGGCCGATGACACGACTGGCGTTCCGAGCGCAAACAACGCGAGGACGGCCACACCAATTGCCTGCTGAGCTGATCTGAATTTCATTTTCGACGCCTCCATGAGTTACTTCTTTTAACGTCAATGGATGGTGAACAGTTGACGATCTCGGCGTCGTCTACGGCCTCCGGTGTAAGGAATCATGTCTCGGTGTCCGGTTACCCAACGCAGATATACTGGCGCCGTTGACCATACGCCGACGGTACGCACCGCCATCCCACGGAGGCCAAATGCGGCTGAATCCCCTTATTTACGAGACCTGGACGCCGCGCGCACTCGCTCTGCTGCGCATCGTAACGAGCTATATGTTCTTGATGCACGGCTCAGCCAAGCTGTTGGGCGTCCCGCACATCGCAATGTTCGATGGCATCCCATTGTTCTCGCTGATCGGCTTCGCCGGAATGCTCGAACTTGTGGGCGGCGGGCTGGTTCTCATTGGGCTGTTCACGCGTCCGGTCGCGCTGGTACTGTCGGGCGAAATGGCGGCAGCGTATTTCATGGCGCACGCCAAGGCAGCGTCCGTACTCGCGCCGATTCTAAACCAGGGCGAACTGGCGGTGCTCTACTGTTTCGTCTTCTTGTTTCTGGCAGTCGCGGGCGCCGGCGCATGGAGCATCGACGCTTCGCGTGATCCGCGTCGCCGCTGACGGGCTGACTTTGCGTGCCTTAGCGCGGCATGTTGCGTTTAGGCCGAACAGATTTTGTGCGAGTCGGCGCCGTTGCGTACAGCAATGGACTTGACGTTCGCACCACAGTCGACGAAGCTCGGCGGGTCCACATTTCAATGTCGTCAGGTCCTCCGTGCCTCTGGTCGCCGCCGCACCTCGCCGCGTTTATTTTCATCACATTGCGAAAACTGCTGGTACCAGCCTGCGCAAGTTCCTGACCGATCGCGCAGGCGAGCGCAACGTCTCGCCGATGCTTCGTGGCGTGAAGTTCCGCGACGCGATGCGCGACTACGGGCGCTACGCCGTAATCACCGGTCACATCAAAGCGCTGCCCGGCGATCGCCTTCCTGAGGATCGCGCGACGATCACGCTGCTTCGCGATCCGATTGACCGCACGCTGTCGGCCTTCTCGTACCTGCGCAACGTCCATAGCCTCGACATAGCGCCGGTTGCGGAGGCCGCACGCGACCTTTCCGCGTTGCTCGACGAAATGCGACCCGACGATCTGTGGACGCTCAACGGTCAAGTCCATGCGCTGTGGCCCTTCGGCTGGACCGAGTCTTCGATCCCCGACCCGGCACGCATGGTCGCCGCGGCGTGCGAGGCTCTCGATGCCTTCGATGTCGTCGGTTTGCAGCATGGTGTGCGCGACGCCTTGGCCGCGGTCGCGTGCCGCGCGGGTTGGCCCCCGCCAGCAGACGTACCGCTGGAGAACGTCACTCCCGGCAGGCTCGATGTCGATCAGTTGCCGGCGTCGACGCTCGCGCGGCTGCGACGCGCTCTCGAAGCTGACTACGAGGTCTATGCACATGCACTTCGCCTCGCCGCGACGCCCGTTCGGACGACGAGTCTTGGAAACACCGCCGCGTCGCTCTCTCGCAGCCGCCCGTGCGAGACGTCTGACGCGGCTTCGACGCAGGAGGTGCACGTGCCGACGGTTCTCGACGCGCGTAGCGGAAGCGGGGAGATCGCGGTGATCGGCATCGAGGTGCGCGGCGCCGTGTCCGACACGCAGGGATTGCGCACCGGGGAATGGATGACGCTCGACGTTCGCTTCCGCGCGTCTATTCCCGAACACGATCTGACCGCAGGCATGGCGATCCGCGATCACGACGGTGCACTCGTCTTCGGGACGAACACGCGCCTTCTGGGCGATGCGCTGGCCGTCACGCCTGGCGATTACGTGGTGACGTTCCGGATCTTCAACCTGCTCGGTCCCGGTCGCTATGGGGTCACGGTTTCACTACATCGCGGGGCATCGCATCTCGAGAGGTGTTACGACCGGATCGAGAATGCATCGAGCTTCGAGGTAGCAGATCGCATTGGCGATGACTTCGAAGGTCGGGTTCGCCTCGACGTCGAAGCGAAAGTTGTCGCGCAGTCGCGCGAAGCGAGCGTCACGCGGGAGCCTGTGGCTTCGACACCCGACGTCGTCGTGCTCGGCCGGCGCAACGCGGAGCTCAGCGAGTTCAAAGCGGAGATCCACGCCCATGGCGCGATCCCGGAGGTGCCTCGCGCGTCTGACCTCACGGTGCGCATGACCTTCAGGAATTCAGGGACACAAGCGTGGCCCGCCCTTGGTCGCCGTGCGGTTCGCATCGCCTACCATTGGCTCGACCATCTCGGTGAAGTGATCGAGTTCCATGGCAGCGCACGCCTTTGCCGCACGACCTCGCACCTGGTGAGAGCGTGACGCTCCCAGTGCTTCGTGCGCACGCCGGAGACGACCGGCAGAATGCGGTTGCGCTGGACGCTCGTCCAGGAAGACGTGGCATGGTTCGACGCACGCGACGCGCGGTCGGCGTTGGACTGTGGCGTTACGGTCGGAGATAGCAAATCCAACGCCCTCGACGCGCCACCTGAGCAGGCGTAGGGCAGCGCGTCGGCGCGCATCTCTGGAACCGCGGTTGAACGGCCTGCGCCACAGCACGTT
>CAVVOR010000007.1:0-505730 GCA_963749795.1 uncultured beta proteobacterium | reverse complement strand
AGGCGCTGTAAGGAAGCAAGTGAATGAATAATAGCACAGTGGCCCAAGAATTTAGGTGGGGGGATTCACACGGGCGAATTGGTTGAGATAGAATCGCGGCATGATTGCAGCCGGGCAAGTTCAACATCTTCGCAAGCGATGGAAAGCAGATGCAGCTTGGTTCTGAATGAGCAGAGCCGGCGACGCTGGGCGGCCGCGGAAGCGAAGGCTCTGGGGCGTGGCGGAGTGAGTTGTGCGGGCTTCGCGTAACCGGCCTCGCGCGACGGACCGTTTACCGCGGACTGGATGATATTCGCCGCCGCCACAAAACGTATTCTGGGCCGCATCCGCAAGCGTGGCGGAGGCCGCAGGCCAAAGATCGCCCACGACCCCACGCTTCTGAGATTCTTAAAACTCTAGTTGAACCCGCGACGCGCGGGGATCTGATGAAGTCCTTATTATGGACTTCGCGCAGTCTGCGTAAGTTGAGCAAAGAGCTGGCGAACAAAGGACATGAAGTCAGCCACACCGTGGTGGGCGAGCTTCTGCAACAGGCGGGCTATAGCTTGCAGGCGAACCGCAAGACCCGCGAAGGCAACCAGCATATGGATAGAGACGCGCAATTTCAGTACATCAACGTGCGCGCCGCATCCTTCCTGAAAGACGGCCAGCCGGTTGTTTCGGTGGACACCAAAAAGAAGGAATTGGTGGGCAATTTCAAGAATGCGGGCCGTGAATGGCGACCCCAGGACAGCCCCGAAGACGTCAATATTCATGATTTCATCGATCCCAAATTGAAACGCGCGGTGCCTTACGGCGTTTACGATATTCGCAACAACACCGGCTGGGTCAGCGTGGGAACAGATCACGACACGGCCGCTTTTGCGGTCAACGCCATTCGCAGATGGTGGCGTACGATGGGGAAAAAACGTTATGCGAACCCCAAAGGTCTTATGGTGACGGCTGATGGCGGCGGTTCCAACGGCTATCGCGTGCGGTTGTGGAAAATCGAATTGCAGAACTTTAAAAATGAACTCAAACTCCCGATCACTGTCTGCCATTTGCCGCCGGGCACCAGCAAGTGGAATAAAATCGAGCATCGGCTCTTTTCGTTCATCACGATCAATTGGCGCGGAAAGCCTCTGCGCAGCTATCGCACGATCATTCAGCTCATCGCCGCTACGACGACAGAGACGGGACTAGAGGTCTCGCGCGGAGCTCGATGAAAAAGAGATATCCCAAAGGCCTGCGCGTTACCGACGATCAGCTCGCCGCCGTCAATATCTAGCAATACGTAATCTGCAACCGGTGCCGGCAGAACATATCCAGTTGATTGATCTCCTGGAGCATCTGATCCACCTCCTGGCGCTGGTCCTGCGACAGCACTCCGCGGTAGAGCTGGAGCCGTACGCGGGCGAGTGCCAGGTTGACCAGTGCCTGTGCGACGTTGTTCTCTTCCAGAGACCGCCGCGCCAGCCAGATCGCGTCGCGGGCCACGGCCAGCGGCGAATCGTCCTTGCTATAGCGGAATTCGATGCCGCGGATCAGGGCCATCCCCAATGCCTTGGCGGCGTCCTGGATCTTGTTCTCCTTGAGGGCCTTGGCCGCTCGTGTCAATTGCCGTTCGATCGGGTCGAGGTCGGCTATGGCCTCCGTGACGATCGTTTCCGAGTCGACCACCTAGAGGCCAGCGACCTCCATCGCGTTGCGCCTGTCCGCCACGACCGGTGCCAACGTCTGGGTATGCAACAGCCCCTCATAGATCGGGATGCGCCCTCCTGGACCGCGCGCTCGTCCTCATAGATCACCTTGCCGCCCGGCGCGGTGGTCTTGGTGCGTAGAATCGTCCTGGGTAGCATGGCGCGGATCGCCTTGATCGCCGCGCGGCCCTTGTTCACTTCCTCGATCGCTTCCTTGGCGTCTTCGGCGTCGACCGCGTCACGCGCCTCCTGATGTGCTCGAAGGCCTGGGCCATCAGCAACGAGTCCTGGCGCCGGTCCTCGTCGCTAAAGTGCCCTTGGTCCTGCTCGTCAGCTCGGTGTGGTAGCCTCCCTCGCCACCGTAGGTCCGCACGACGGGAGCGGTGTTCTTGGATTTGTCCTGGGCCGACGATGACGAGGAGCCCGCTTGCCCCCGCACGGGGCCGGTGACGATTACGAGGGCCGCGAGCCCCGCGCCCAACGGGCACCACAATGACCACGGATCGACGATTCGCGCATGATTGTTGTCTCCTATGAAGCGTATGAGATGTTGATTTGTCTTGCACGACACGCCTGGAGATGCTCACGGTGAGACGGTAATCAGGTTCTCGACGGTGATGACCCCCGGGGCCGACCAGGCCGCCCGGGCGGCTTCCTCTTTCTCGGAGAACGAGCGCACGGTGCCGCGCAGGGTCACCTTGCCGCCGTCCACCTCGACTGTGATGCGTTTGGCGTCCAACTCGGCACTCCGCTTGAACGCATCTTCGATCTTGGCCTTGAGCTCGGTCGGGCTGGCCTTGGGTTTGACCGTGATCAGGTTGCTCACCCCGACCACGCCCGTGAGGTAGCGGACGGCTCGCTCGGCGGCTTCCCTCTGGTACTGCCACTCCACCTCGCCCTCGAGCTTGATCCAGCCCTTGCTGACCGTGACCTTGATCTTGTCCGGTGGCACGGAGAAGTTGGACTTGAGGGCGTTGACGGCCGCCGCGGCGATGTCCGCGTCGGTGCGCTGGCTGCTTCCGGGCAGCTTGACATCGAGCTCGTTGGCGACGGCCTTGACGCCGTAGACACGCTTGGCCGCCCGCTCGGCCACGTACTTTTCCCAGTACGATGACACGTGGCCGCTGAGGGTGACGACCCCATCATTGACCGAGACGCCGATGTGGGCCGCATTCACGCTCGGTTCCCACTTCAGTTCGTCGAGGACGTCACGTTGCAACTCGGAATCGGTTTTCATGCGTGGCTCTCCCTTTGGTTCTCGATTAATCATCTCCCAGTGTTGGGCCGGCGGGCTCCGCCAAGCCGGCTCTTGTCGGCCGACGGATCAAGCCTCTTTGCAACAGCGATGCCATATCCGCTCACCCCCGGAAGATCGTGCGTGGGACCGTTGCGAAAGGGCGAGATTTCGATTTCGCAGGACTTATGGCGCGCGGCGAGAACGCCTGAGGTTTCGTCTGGTACGCCGGAAATCGAGATGACCGGGACAAACTGTCGCCGGGCTTGGGTTGAAGCGACGTTATGTCGTCCCTCCGGCCCCACCGCTCCCTGCTGCGGCCGATGGTCCTGGATGGCCTTCCACGCGTCCTGAGCCTGATGCTGGAGGAATTGTTGTTCCTCCTGTCGGACCCGCTCCAGGACCTGCTGGGTGGGCGTGTGCACGTCGATGTCCCACCGGGCCACGATCCGGTCGCGGAGGTAGCGATGCAAGCGGCTCTCGAACTGGGGCAGGGTCTCCCCCAGCCCGCCGATGATCAAGTGCTGGAACGGCTCTCGCTGGAGCAGTCGCGGCGCCTCGGACACATTATCGATCTGTGATGTTCAAGAAATGCGCCACGGTGCGACGAACCTACGGAGGTAGAGTCTTGTTCTGGGCCAGACCTCGGGCATCGAGCGGCGCGTCACTACGCGATCGTGAGTACGAGCTTGCCGCGCACGTGCTTGGCCTCGACCACCTCGAGCGCTCCTGCGCCCGCTCGAAGGGGAAAACCTCCTGGATCTCCACCGTGAGATGTCGGTCGTCGATCATGCGGGCAAGTCGCGCGAGCCGATCGGCATCGGCTCGGACGAGGTACTCGATATCGACCTGGACACCCGGTCGCACCACGGAGGCCGACCCGGTGAGATCGACCATGCGACCACCATCGCGCATCGCCCGAACGACCTGATTCGCCGTCTCGCCCTCGACGCCGTTGAGCGCCTTGTCCACACCCTCGGGATGCCGGGATTGAATCGCCGCGACGAGATCCTCGGACGTGTAGTCGATCACCGTCTCGGCGCCGAGGGCACGGACGAAGTCGTGGTTACGACGACTTGCTGTCGCGACGACGCTCCCCCCAAGGCGCGCAGCGATCTGCACGGCGAGGTGACCGACCCCACCGGCGGCGGCCGTGATCAGCACCACGTCACCCTGTTGCACTTCGAGGATGTCCGTCAGGGTCTCATGCGCCGTCAGACCGGCGATCGGCACGCCGCCCGCCCGCGTCAAGTCGAGCGAACCGGGTGCCCGGGCCACGTAGGACATGGGCACCAGCATGTACTCCGCCCAGGCGCCGTTGTCATACAACGGATAGCTGTAGACGTAGACGGACTCGCGCTCGGCGAAGCCGGTCACCTCCCGACCCAGGGCCGCGACCTTGCCCGAACCGGCCAGGCCGAGCACCAGCGGGAACGGCCGCTCCATCGGCCAGGCGCCTTCGCGCACCAGGACGTCCCAGTCACCGATCTCGGCGCCTTGCATCCGGATCAGCACGTCGCGCGGACCTGGCTCCGGTACTGGAAGCTCCGCGAGCCGCATCTGCTTCGGCCCTCCATAGGCGTTGATCGCCCAGGCGCGCATCGTCTTCTTCGTCATTACTGAAGTGCTCATCGGCCAAGTCCTTTCCCTGTCGTCGCACCTTTCCGGGCGACATCGATGTCGCTCCGATTCGAAATGCTTTCTCCGTTATTCGATGTCGTGCTCCTGGAGGTCCCCTTGCTCATCTTGGAATGCGACGCGGCCATAGACGCGGATTGAGTGGCGTCAAGCTGCGGCAGGATCTCCCGGCCAATCTCTTCGAGAACCTCGGCCGCGCCTCGCGCGGCGTACTTGAAATTGAGGATGACGTGATGGACTCCAACCGCGCGAAGCCTGTCGAGGAACCGAAATACGACGTTCCGGCCGCCGCGGAAGCCGAGGTGGATCGGCTCCGGTGGATGGTCTGGATCGTCGCTCAGATCGATGTATAAAGATTGGGCAAACGGTTTGAACTCCCCCGGGTCATTGGCAGCCACGGCAGCTCGCCACTGCGCGGCGATTTCTGCTTGCCGCTCGATGGGCCGCGGGTAGGTAATCCAGCCGTCCGCATGCTGGGCGATCCATTCCAGGCTCTGGCGGCTATTGCCAGTGACCAGGATCGGCAGTCGGCCGGTCGGCTTGGGCACGAGGTCGGCTGTCCCGAATAACGTGCCATACACGGACTGGACGGAAGGGAACTCGGCCGCGAGCACCTCGCGGATGACGCGGAAGTTCTCGCGGAACAGGACATCGCGTCGGTCAAAGTCGACGTTGAAGGCTGGGAACTCGACCGGCCGGTCGCCAGAGGCGACGCCGAGCACGAGCCGACCCTTCGAAAGTTGGTCGACGGAGGCCGCAGCCTTGGCGGTGTGCAGCGGATGGCGCAAGGGGAGGATGATGGAACCCGTGGCCAGCGCGATCTTGCTCGTCTGCGCGGCGATCCAACCGAGATAGACCCACGGGTCATAAACCTGGCCGATGTCGCCGAAGGTCGGGTCGCGCAGCGGTACGTCCCGCACCCAGAGCGCGGCGAAGCCCAGCTCTTCGGCCCGGTGGGCCAGCCGCTCCTGGTCGCGCATCGTTGGCTCGTCGCCTTCGAATGCCTCGATCGGGAAGAAGACTCCGAGCGTCAGCCGGCCCGGCGCGAACATCCGCCGGAAACCCTGGGCCTCGCTCACACGGGCCGTCTTGTTTGCCTTCAGCATGATCCATCTCCCCCTTCCCCGACCATCGGAACGCAACGACTGTGCCGGACGGACGTTCTCGCAAATGTGGACGTGGCAAACCGTTCCTTCCAGCGGCGTGAGGGCTGCTCACGCGGCGTGTCGGCGCTCAGGGCACGGACAGCCCGGTCGCGACTTGCCGGCTGGCTTACAGCATGGGCAATGTGAGGGGTCGGGGGCCCGGTGGGAAGGCCTTGCTGATCCGCGCAGCTCGGCCTCGGTCAGCCAGAGGTCTCCGGCCCCCGCGTTTTCGGCGACGTGATCCGGCCTGGAGGCCTTGGGTATCGTGAGGACCGAGGGTCACGGACGGTACCTGGCGATTGGTCGGTCCGAAATGACGTCGTTCCATGCCGAGCCCCTCCCTCGTCTCAACCGGCCACCCGTTCGAGCCGTCTCGCGATTTCCGCCTTGGGCTGGACTCCGACGATGCGATCGATCTCTCGGCCCGCTTTGAGCACCAAGAGTGTCGGTATACTGCGCACGTGGAACCGCTCCGCCGTCGCGGGATTCTCGTCTATGTTGAGTTTGGCGAAACGCACACGCCCCGCCATGTCCGACGCCAGCTCGTCGATCATCGGCGCGATCATCCGGCACGGCCCGCACCAGGGAGCCCACATGTCGACCAGCACCGGCAGTGGCGAGCGCTCGACCTCGGCCGAGAAGGTCGCATCGCTGACGGTCACCGGCTTGGATTCGATTGGCATCCGCGTCTTGCAACGGCCGCACACGGGCGTCAGGCCACTTGCGACCTTGTCCATCGGCACGCGATTGGTCTGGCCACAGGAGGGGCAACGAATGAGCTGGGTCTCAGCCATGGTGGTCTCACCCCGAGTATTCTTGCTCATATTCAATGACTGGCGCTTGCCTGCAGTTTCCGCGCACACCGGATGCAATAGCGGGCGTAAGGCAGGGCGTCCAGACGTTCTTTCGAGATGGGTTTGTGGCAGTTCTCGCAAACGCCGAACGTCCCTTGGTCGATGCGGGCGAGGGCGTCGTTGACCTCCATCAGAAGATGCTCCTCATTTTCCAGGAGCTCGAGCGCGGCCTCTTCCTCGTAGTTCTCGGTACCCAGGTCCGCCGGATGGACCGGCACATCAGACATGTTACCGGCGGATTCGCCCCCGACGGGTCGCAGGGCCTCCTCTTCCAGCTCCGAGAGGTCGGCGCCGATGCGCTTCTTGAGTGCCAGCAGTCGCCGCCGGTAGGAGTTGATCTCGGCCTTGGTCAGCATGTCTTCCTCCTCATCCATTAGCGATCATGGATCGGTGCTTCATCCTCGGAGTGGGCCGCGTTCAGTCGGGCGGTGGCCACCGGCAGAAAGATCGCGTCAGATTCCCGTCATGCCGCCACAGGCTCGGCCTCGTACACATTCACATCTTCCTGCTTCCCGGTTGAGAGCAGGGTCTTGGCCTTCTCGATCTGCTCGGGGGTCCCGCGCGCGATGACGAGGAACTTGCCGGCCTTGACCTGGGCCTCGTATTTCAGCGCCTGGTTCTTGGGAACACCCCAGCCGACCAGGGCTCCGGAGAGCGCGCCCAGCGCCGCGCCGGCGAGTGCCCCCTCCAGTCCGCCCAGCAGCGCCGCCGAGAGCGGCCCTGCGACAATCACCGGCCCCACTCCCGGCAGAACCAAGAACGCCGCACCGATCAGCAGGCCGAACAGCCCGCCGACCCACGCGCCGGTTCCCGCTCCCACCGCGGCGAAGTCGCGCGTGGTGATGAACCCGATCGGCTCCTCCTTCACCTGAAAGTCGCGGCCCACGATCGATACATCCTTCATCGCGAACCCTGCCTCGATCAGCCGCCGCAACGCGGCCTCGGCTGACCCATGATCCGGGTACACAGAGACGACGCTCGAATCGACTGCGGTCTCGACCTGACTCATGGATGCCTCCTCGTGATTGGAAAGTCAAACTTGAGAGCTTCCGAACCCAAACTCCGAACGCCTTGTCGTTGTTTCAGACGGGCCAAACGCAACGACCGTGCCGCGCGGCAAGGACCAGGTCGGGCCGTCGGGATCGAAAAGCCCCATCGTCCGTCGAAACAGGCTTTTGGGCAGTGGAATTGCTGTCGGGTCGGAACAGACGCACTGCGGCCGAATCATCGTCCCGGCCGGTTCCGGAGGACATTCTGTCGTAACCGCCGCGCCGGGGGGACATCTTGGCGCTCTAACGGCGGTTGCCTTCATGACACTCATCAGGGGCAAATGACACGTTTCTCCAGCGAGCTGGAGGATCTTGCACCCCGATCGGGCGGAAACACTCGCTTGGAGTAGTTTCGGCACTTCGGTTGCGGAGGGTTTGCAAGACCACAAGATCGCGAAACATGCCCTCCCCGCTGGAGGCAAGCCCTGTCACCTCAGGAGAGTCTGATGAGCAGCCACCTCGTCTTCAACGGAGTTGACGACGCCGTCAAGGCACGTCTGGAAACGTACTGGGCCAAGAAGCTGTCGCGGGTGCAAAAGCTCCTGGTCCCTTACCCCGCGGATCTCCAGGAGATTCGGCTGACCGTCAGCCATCACGAACAGAATGCGCAGGCGCTTCGCGGTACGAGGTCCGTGCGGTCATCCATCTCCCGACAGGAACGGTCGCGGCCGAGGCAGACGACGATGACCCGCAGGTTGCCCTGGACCGGGTTGCGGACACACTCACTGCGGAGATCCGGCGGCACAAGGAAAAGGCTCCGTCGAGATTACATCTACAAGTCGCAAGAACCGCAACCGGGCCGACCTGAGCGCGGCCGGGCCCCAGCTGCAACAGCACGCAGCGGATCGGGCGCCAGGAGGATTTCTTTCGACTGATTCGCCCGCACCTCGGCTTTCTGCGCACCTACGCTCGCCGCGAGCTGCGCATCCTGGAGCAGAATGGGACGCTCCACCGCGGGGAATTGACGGTGGATGACCTGCTCGATCAGGTCATGGTCCTGGCCTATGAACGGTTCGCGAACCGCCCGCGTAAACTGTCGCTGGACTTGTGGCTCACCGACCTGCTCCAAGAGGCCCTGGAGCAGTGGATCAAGCAGGTGCCCCGTCCTCACCTTTCGCTGGAAGATCAAGTGGAGAAGGTTCTGTCGGACGAGGTGCCCCAGGAGGACGAGGAGGAATGGTGGACCGAACTGATCGGCGATGAGGAGACGCTCACGCTCGGAGACCTGGTACCCGGCTCGGACGGGACGGAGGTCTGGGACAAATTGGAGACGGAGGAGCAGCGGAACCGTCTGCTGTCACTGCTCGGACAACTGCCGCCGCTCCAGCGCCAAGCCTTCCTGCTTCACGCCCTGGAAAACTACGCCACAGACGAGATCGCCATGCTTCAGAACCGGCCCGAGGGCCAGGTCAAGGCCGATATCGAGGCGGCCCGGAATCAGCTCAGAGAGGGCCTGCTGGCCGATGGACTCGTGGAGGAGGCCGGCGAGCTGGCAACCGCGTCCGGCGCTGCGAAGTAGACCGGGGGCAATGACCGCGTGGAATCCGTTCCTGGACACCGGTACGGAAGCCCGAGAGGAGAATCAGCGATGGCCGATCGAATGACTCCCACGCAGGCCGGCGGTGATAAACCGGTGGGGGAAGAGCCGGAGGCCAAGGCGGCATCGGCCGTCCTGGATGACCTGGAGTCGCTGAGGAAGCGGGGTTCGGCCGCCGAACAGCAGCGCGATGAGTACCTCGCCCTGCTCCAGCGGACCCGGGCCGATTTCGAAAACTACCAGAAGCGCGTCCAGCGCGACCAGGCCGAGGAGCGGCGTTATGCCCATGCTGCCTTCGCCCGTGATCTGCTGCCGGTCGTGGACAACCTGCAACGCGCCCTGGACGCCGCGCGGCAGGAAATCGAAAGGAGCCCGCTGGCCAAGGGAGTGGACCTGGTGCGGTCGCAACTACTCGATATCTTCGGCCGCTACGGTATAACCCCTATCGACGCCTTGGGCCAGCCATTCGACCCCCATCGGCACGAGTCGGTTCAGCAGCAGTTCCGGCCCGATCTCGCCCCGGGAACCGTGGTCGAGGTCCTGGAACCCGGTTACTCCCTGCACGAGCGGATCCTCCGTCCGTCCAAGGTCGTTGTGGCCGCGCCGAGCAATTCTGAGAAGGGCTAGGAGCAGGACCGGCATGGCCCGCTCGCGGGCGTGACCGAGGGCTGGCGAAGACGGGTGGCATCATCTAGGGGTGTGGGTTCATCATGGCGGGAACGTTCTCTGCGCTGGCTTTCGGCGGATCGCATGCCCGGATGTATCAGCTCGCGTTCGCATTGACGGTCGGCGTCCTCCTGGACACGTTCATCGTCCGGTCGATTTTGGCTCCCGCCTCTCTGATCCTGGTGAACAGCGGGCACTTCGGCCGGCTCGGGATCTACCTCGGGACCAAGAGGGAGTCCAAGGCGATGGTTGGGACCTGATCCGATCAACGACGGCCAAACCCGTCCGGTTCCTGTGCGCCCGGAAACGACTGGCATGACCCTCGTGGGCGAATCGTGGTCGTGACGGGTTGCCAAGTCGAGCCGGCGTTTTTCTTCATCTGGTCAACGGGCGTCGGTCTCGGACACTTCATTCCGCCAGCGCCCCATCCAGCGTTCCATCACTAAGAGTCCTCCCAGGACGACCATCAACACGCTGAGCGCACAAGAGGCGAAGCGATTCGAATTCGTGGGCCCCCTTGAGCATCACTTCTCGCAGAGTGCTGACCAAGACGACCTCGACCGTCAGGGCGACCGAGATCCGGTGCTCGCGGAGGTAAAAGATCATGAGCCGGTAAACCTCCATGAGGATCAGCACGAACATGATCTCCGACAACTCTTGGTTCGTGGGGGCTGCCTGAATGAGGGCCATTCGAGCGAGCCGCCAGAGTGCCTGAACTGAGAGAACGAGCAGAAGCACGCATCAACAGGAACGCGATCCCATCCTGGAGGTTCTCCAACGTACGGCGTACGATCGAGTGAACTTGAGTGTGGGGGATGGACCCGAGTGCATTCCGGCGGCCATCTTGGTTTGGGCCGGTCTCGCTGACTGCGGAGAGGATGTCTTTCATCGTTTTACTTGTTCCACGCTGGACGAACCAGAGGACAAGGCTCAGCAGCACGCTGAGCACGATGCTGGTGGCCAATGGGAAGTAGAAGATGGACCGTTCGCCGCGGATGACAATGTCTCCCGGCAACCGGCCCAGGCCCACCTTCTCTCCCAGTCGCCACAATACGCCGACGACCAAGAACACGATTCCCACCAGGATCAGCAGCTTGCCTACGCTCATCGGTGTGCCCTCCACTTCAGACTTCGTCCCGGTCCTGCGATCCCAAAACGCCGGCACGGAAGACTGACCCCGCCCCCGGGACAAGAAGGTCTCCTGACGCCAGCCAACCTGTCAATTCAAGATGGACGGAACACTAGAGCGCTTCACGATTGGGGTGAGCACGCCCAGGGGGGGCTTTTCGAATCGGCTCCGGCGAGGTGCAGACCCAGACGTGAGCCGCTCTAATCGAGCCCCCGAACGGGGCTCTTCATACCCTCTCTGAGCCCGAGCCATGGACGGCTTCCGCCTGCCGCCGCAGGCTGTTACACGACAGGCCATCGACCTGGCGGATCAGTCTCTGAGCCATCGATTCGAGCTGTCTCACCAGGGACTGGGCCCCATCGAGCTGGCCGAGCGCCGCCTGATCTTCGAGATTCGACGCCGCATCACCGGCCAGAGTGGAGAACACCGAGAGCAGACCGCGGAGTTTGTGGGCGGCCTCACGCAACCGCGGCGCATCCTGGACTCGGAGTGCGTCGCCCACTTCGGCGAGTCGAGCCGGCGCATAGATCCGCAAATCCTCGCATAGCCCGCGTAGCCCCTCCTCATCGTCGCCGCAGGAAGCCAGCAAGACGACCGGGTCGAGCAGACTCGCGCCGTCGGCGATCTCCGCCTGATGCGGCGCGGAAACCCCTCGATCGGCCACCACCCGGTCGATCGTCGCGAACATCTCCGCGGCGCGGATCGGCTTCGAGAGGTATTCGTCCATGCCGGCCGCGAGGCAGCTCTCGCGGTCTTCTTGCCGCGAGCGCGCGGTCAAGGCGATGACGGGCAGATGTCCCCCCGCGGCCTGCTCACGCTCGCGGATCGCCCGAATGACCTGGAATCCATCGAGCTGCGGCATGTGAAGATCCAGGAGCATCAGGTCGAAATCCATCGTCAGAGGACGAGCGTCCGGAGTGGGAGAAGACAACGATGTTCTCCCATCGGTTACCGTTTCCGGACTGCGAACCCCGGCCCCCTGCCCGTCGACTCCGAGCAAGGCCAGCGCCTCGCGTCCGTTGGCCGCCAGCCGCACGTCGTAGGACCGCCGAGCCAGCAACCGCTCGAGGTGCCGCCTGTTGAACTCGTTGTCCTCGGCCACGAGGATGCGCAGCGGTGCCACGCTCAGGGATGGCGCTATTACGGTTTCCCGCACTGGCGGGGTGGTACCGTTGGTCCGGCTCATCACGCGGTAGATCGTGCCGAGCAACTCGTTTTGCGGGACCGGCTTGAGCAACTGGGCGTCGATTTGCAGCTCGCGGGACCGCGCCCGGTCGCCGGCAGGTTCCCCCGAGGACAGCAGGATGATGCGGGTGGCGGACAGCTCGGCCCTGTCCCGAATCATGGCGGCCAGCGACAGACCGGACGTGACGGGCATGCAGGCGTCCAGAATCACCAGCGCGAACGGCCGGCCCAACGCGATGCCGTGCCAGAGGGCATCCATGGCTGACGCTCCGTCGCCCACCGAGGTCGGCTCCATCTGCCAGCCACGCAGCCACTCCTCCAGGATGTAGCGGTTGGTGGCGTTGTCGTCAACGATGAGCACCGGCAGGTTGTGAAACCGGACCAGCGATCGGCCTCCCGGTGGTTCCGAAGGTTGAGACTGCAGCCCGAACCGCGCCGTGAAAGAGAAGGTGCTGCCCCGGCCTGCCTCGCTCTCCACGCGGATCTTTCCGCCCATCAGACCCACCAGCCGGGAGGCGATCGTCAAACCCAGGCCGGTACCGCCGTATCGCCGCGTGGTCGAGGTGTCCTCTTGCTCGAAGGCTTGGAAGATCTTCGCTTGGTTGTCGTGAGATATGCCAATGCCGGTGTCGCGCACGACGAACCGCAACTCGACCTCTTCGTGCAAATCCGGGTCAGTCGGTGACCTCCACGCTGATGACCACCTCACCCTTCTCGGTGAACTTGATGGCGTTGCCCACCAGGTTGAGCAGCACTTGCCGTAGCCGGCCCGCGTCGCCAATCAGGGCATCGGGCACGTCCGGGTGCACGTGGCAGATCAGCTCCAACCCCTTGATGTGGGCACGCTCGGCCAGCGCCCGCAACGTATCGCGCGTCGCCGTCTGCAACGAGAAGTCGGCCGGGTCTAGCTCCAGCTTGCCGGCCGCAATCTTGGAGAAATCGAGCAGGTCATTGATGACACCGAGCAGGTTGTCGGCCGCGGACATGACCGTCTCCAGGCACTGCCTCTGGTCCTCGTTCAGTGGCGTGTCGAGGACCAGCTCGGTGATGCCGAGGATGGCATTCATCGGCGTGCGAATCTCGTGACTGACGTTGGCCAGGAACTCGTCCTTGGCCCGGTTCGCCGCTTCGGCCGCCTCCTTGGCCTGGCGCGACTCCTCCTCCAGCCGTTTGCGTTCGGAGATGTCCTGGAGGATCGCGATGGCGTAAGCGGGATTGCCCGCCGAGTCGCGCTCGAGCGAGATGGTCACGTTGCTCCAGATCGGCGAGCCATCCTTGCGAACGTAGCGTTTTTCCAGCGAGTAGTGGGGCAGCTCTCCGCGCATGAGTGGGGTGTACTTTTCGAGTTCGGCCACCAAGTCCTCGGGATGTGTGATTTCATGGAAGGTCCTCTGGAGCAGCTCGTCGCGGTCGTAGCCGACGATCTCGCAGTATTTCGCGTTGACGCGCAGCCATCGGCCTTGGGCATCTTTGTGGGCGATGCCGACGGCCGCGTTCTCGAAGGTGCTGCGGAACCGCTCCTCGCTCTCGCGCATCGCCTCCTCGGCGTGCCGGTGGTCGGTGATGTCGATGCTGCTGCCGATGAACCGAATGGGGCGACCCTGCGGGTCTCGCATGGCCACGCCCCGCGCGAGCATCCAGCGATACGACCCATCCTTGCGCCGGGCCCGATGCTCGACCTCGAATTCGCGGGTCTCGCCCGACAGATAGGCCCCAATCGCCGTGCTCGAGCCCCTCCCGATCATCCGGGTGCACCAGGGCCATCACAGCCGCGAAGCCGGGAGGAGACTCGGGGCGATCGAGGTTGAGTTGCTCCCAGACGTTGAAGAGGTGCGCGCGGCTTCTCTCGACGGCTCCGTCAGGCATGTCGAACTCCCAGATACCGATGTTTGAGCCGCGCACCGCCAGGTCCAGCCGGGCATTGGCCAGGCGAAGCGCCTCTTCGGCTTGCCTGCGTTCGGAGATATCCTGGATGAGGGCGATCGCGTAAGCGGGCTTACCCGCAGCGTCGCGTTGCAGCGAGACCGACACGTTCACCCAGACGAGCGAGCCGTCCTTGCGGATGTACCGCTTCTCCAGCGAGAAGCTGAGCGACTCGCCCCGCATGAGTGTCATGTACAGTTCGACGTTGGATGCCAGGTCATCGGGGTGCGTGACGTCCTGGAAGGTCCTGGCGAGCAGCTCCTCGCGGGAGTAGCCGATGATATCGCACAGCCTTTCGTTGACGCGCAGGAGGCGGCCGTCGGCATCGCCGTGCGCGACACCGACAGCCGCGTTCTCGAAGGTGCCGCGGAACCGCTCCTCGCTCTCGCGCAGTGCGGCCTCGGCTCGATTCCGGTCGGCGATCTCGCGCTCCAGCTCTTTGGGACTGCGCATCGACAGTGCGACCGGCGTGATCGGCACCAGGGCAATCACGGTGCTGACCGACACAATCGCCGTGGCAAGTTTAATCAAGCCGGCCAGCCGGTAGACGGGCCAGTAAAACATCACCACTTCCATGAGATGGGTCGTGCCACAAAGGACGATGAAGGCCCCGAACAACCAGAATATCCACGGGAAGGGCATGTCGCTGCGACGGCGGACAAAATAAACCAACACGACCGGGATGGCGATATAAGAGAGCCAGATCAAGGCGTCGGAAATGTTGTGGATCGCGATCAGCTCGGTCGACCAATTCCCACAGATCCTCCGTGCCATGAACCCCGATGAGTCGAACAGGTGCTTGAAGAAGTCCACCGGATACCCCCTGGCGGTAGTGGTTCCTGCGCGGTAATGATGGGTTGACTAGATAAAATCCTCCGGGGCGACGATCCCACACGGGCCCGGCATCACTGCGGAGTTGAGACGAAGAATCGAGAGCACGCGGTCGGTTCGTTTCTGCCCGAGACCATTCTTGCAGGCCGGTCGCCCCACATGGCCCTGGGCCAACAACAATGGTATGAGTTCACCCTCCGGCGACCTTGCACGGAGTGCACAACAGTAAGAAGCAAACTGGAAGGATGCCGCGCCTTCCCGGCAGCGGGAGAAATCGCGCGAGAGTGCTTCCCAGTTCATCCCTTTATCTCATCCTTCCCGGAATTGCCTACTCGGCAGGAAGTGCGCTCATTCGCGATAGCACCAACCTGGCCCCATTGCGAATAGAATGCCAAATGGGTATGTGTTAAGTCCACAGTCTGCCGCAAGTCTCTGGCCATCGGCCAGTATGATCGTTCCGTCGGTTGCCCAAATTCGTTGTCATTGGCTGGACAGGCCAACTCAGCCGGAAAATGACGCCGTCCAAGACCCATGATCCCTGGTGCACCTGGAGAAATCATCATGGCGTACCTGTTACTCATCGATGATGACCCGGCGGTGATCCCGAAGCAGGTGCGGCAGGCGTTTCCCGCCCCCTTGCACAAGGTCGAAGTCGTCCGCACCGGTGCGGACGGGCTTGACCGCATGCGTGCCGAACCGCCCGACATCATTATCCTCGACCTGCGCCTGCCCGACCAATCGGGCCTGGATGTCTACCAGGCGATTCGCGAAATCGATGCCCGGATTCCCGTGATCTTCGTCACGGTTGCGAAGTCGGCGGACGCGGCCATTGAGGCGATGCAGCAGGGGGCCTTCGACTACCTTTTCAAGCCGCTCGATTTGGTCCAGTTGCAGACGGTCGTCGCCGCGGCGCTGGAAGTCGCCCGGCGGATGCACGAGCCGGCCGTGGTGGCCGAGACCCTCCCCGACCCGGACGTGGAGGGAGCCATCATCGGCACATGCTCGGCGATGCGCGAGGTGTACAAGGCCATCGGCCGGGTCGCCGGTCAGAACGTTCCCGTGCTGATCACCGGCGAGAGCGGCACCGGCAAGGAACTGGTCGCCCTCGCCATCTACCAGCATGGTCTACGGGCTCGGGAACTGTTCCTGACCCTCAATTGCGCCGCCATACCCGAGACCCTCCTGGAGAGCGAGCTCTTCGGACACGAGAAGGGCGCCTTTACCGGTGCCGACCGCCGCCGCATCGGCAAGTTCGAGCAGTGCAGCGGCGGCACGCTGTTCCTGGATGAGATCGGCGACATGCCGCTGGCTCTCCAGGCCAAGGTCCTGCGCCTGCTCCAGGACCAGGTGTTCGAGCGGCTCGGCGGCAACGAGACAGTCCGGACCGACGTCCGGCTGATCGCGGCCACCAACCGCGACCTGAAAGGATGGTCGGCCCAGGGGAAGTTCCGGCCGGACTTGTTTTACCGGCTGTGCGTCTTCACCATCCACCTGCCCGCCTTGCGCAATCGGGGCGACGACCTGGAGTTACTGGTGCGGCACTATGTGCGGCGGTTCTCGCTCGACATGGGGCGGGATGTCCGTGATGTCGCCCCGGAAGCGATGAATCGCCTCCGCCTTTACTCCTGGCCTGGTAACATCCGAGAGTTGCAAAGCATCCTGAAGCAGGCCCTTCTCCAGGCTGTGGGGCAGACCCTGATCCCGGAATTTCTGCCCCCCGACCTGCCCCAAGACATTCTCGAGAGCACCGGCGGCGAGCCGGTCCCGCATATCCGACCGGGGACCACCCTGTCCGATATGGAGCATGAGGCCATACAGCAGTGCCTGCACCAGACCGGGGGCAACCGGCAACAGACCGCCCAACGTCTCGGCATCAGCACCCGCACGCTCCTGCGGAAGATCCGAGAGTACGAGCTGGATGATCCGTTGCGGTCGACCACGCCCGACCCCGACGAAAGCACTCCGATTCCCTGAGTTCTTGATCTTCATCCGCCTGCGGAGGCGTATCGCGTTCCTCGCCAGGCCGGGTCGCACGCAGCCGAGCCTGCCATGGGCGTTACGCTGCGCCGGTCGCAATCTCAGCTCTCGCATCCGTCGACCGGCTTTCTGGCTGCTAATGCGACGGCATGAGACGGAGTGTCGTCTCCGACGTTCAGAGTGGACAGACTGTCTCGTTCAAATCGTCGACTGCAGCCTTCAGGTTCGGTGTCGCCGCGGACATCTTCGAGACGCTACGACTGCAACCTACTTACCTCCCTGGAATTGCCGTTCTTTCCCC
This sequence comes from uncultured beta proteobacterium, assembly GCA_963749795.1. Lineage (GTDB taxonomy): Bacteria > Pseudomonadota > Gammaproteobacteria > Burkholderiales > Casimicrobiaceae > PALSA-1003. The sequence continues at coordinate 488,582 of CAVVOR010000007.1, read as the reverse complement.
TCGGATCCTGATCCAAAAAAGCGGCGCCGGCACGCGAGTTGATATGGACATGGCCTTGGAACGGTAGATGTACCCCGATGGTTCATATCGAACCTGGCCGCGTGAGTCAGGCCGATGATCCATTCCAACGGGAGGGTTTGCGAGATTCAAAGGAGAATTCGCGATGGCAGGAAATCGTGGAGTGGTCTATGCCGGGCCCAGGAAGGTCGAGATTCGGAACCTCGACTATCCGAAGCTCGTCGACCCTCGTGGCAACAAGTGCGATCACGGCGTGATCCTCAAGCTTGTTACTACAAATATATGTGGTAGTGACCAGCACATCTATCGGGGTCGATTCCCGGCTCCGGAAGGGATGGTGCTGGGGCACGAGAATACCGGCGAGGTGATCGAAGTGGGCCGAGACGTGGTCTTCATCAAGAAGGGCGACCTGGTCTCGGTCCCGTTCAACGTGGCTTGCGGGCGCTGCCGCAACTGCCGGGAGCAGCACACCGAGGTCTGCATGACCACCAATCCCAAGGTCGCGTGCGGGGCCTACGGCTTCAATCTGGGCGACTGGCAGGGCGGGCAGGCCGATTACATGATGGTCCCCTATGCCGACTTCCAGTTGCTGAAGTTCCCCGACAAAGACCAGGCAATGGCGAAGATCAAAGACCTCACCCTCCTCTCGGACATCCTGCCAACTGGCTTCCACGGGTGCATCGAGGCGAGAGTCGGACCGGGATCGTCGGTGTACATCGCCGGGGCCGGGCCGGTGGGCCGTTGTGCGGCGGCGAGTGCCCGCCTGTTGGGGGCATCCTGCATCATCGTGGGCGACTCGAACAAGCAGCGGCTGGATCTGGTGAAGAAGGCCGGGTACGAGGTCGTGGACATCTCCAAGAAAGTGCCGTTGCCGGATCAGATCGAGGCCATCTTCGGGCAGCGCGAGGTGGATTGCGGGGTGGACTGCGTGGGGTTCGAAGTCGCATGGCTACGGCCCGTCCGCGGGGGAGGACCCCGCGGCCGTGATCAACGGCTTGCTGGCGGTTGTCCGTGCGCCCGCCGGGATCGGACTCCCGGGCGTCTACTGCGAGGGCGATCCTAAGGCCCCGACCGAAGCGGCCAAGCATGGGACGTATGGAATCGACTGGGGCAAGGCCTGGGTCAAGTCGCCGTCCCTGACCACGGGCCAGTGCCCGGTCATGAAGTACAACCGGCAACTGATGATGGCGATCTTGTGGGGCCGGATGGATTACCTGGGCGAGGTCACGAACGTGGAAATCATCCCGCTCGAGAAGGCGCCCGAGGCGTACCACATCTTCGACGACGGATCGCCCAAGAAGTTCGTCATCGACCCGCACGGGAGCGTGAAGAAAGCATCTCGATCCCAAGCTGGTTCGCCAGATTCTGGAGTTCCTCTTTGAACACGTACCTCGTCGCGCTATTACTGCCGCCGCCGTCGCACAGCACCAAGAGTTTCTTTGCCCGAGGTAGTCAATCCGCCCGTGCTGTTCCCACCATGTCGCGATGCTGTCACAGGCCAATTCGCTGGTGTCGTGGCTGGTGTTCAGGTGGAAAAGCCTTGGTTTGCCCTATGTGTACACTCCATGCGGTATCACCACGCCTGATCCAGCACTGCCGAAATCGTGGTCGTTAACCTCATCGTCTCCTGTGTGTCGATCTCGACCATCTCGGTAGAAATCGCCGAGCAATTCCTTCTTTTTGGTGTCGATGCTGATTAGGCAACCCGGCGTTCAAATACTTCTTCTTGGACGAGTTATCTTCTCGAACTGCGCGTTCCGGTCTCGATGATGGCCCATCGTCTTCTTCTTCAACGCCTTTCGCTTGCGGTATCCGTTTTTGCGAAGCAACTCTAGTCGAGCGGGAGAACAAGCTCCTCGCGACGCATCGGTTCTCGCTCGAGGACGCGCCGCGCGGCTTGACGGGACTGAATCAAAAGGAGATGTTTCGATGTCCAAACAGGTCACGCTCGCCGCCGCCGAGGCTGTGGTCGCGGCGGCTCGCAAGCACGCCGAGAAGATCGGAGTGCCATCGTGCATCGCCGTGGTCGACTCGGGGGCAAACCTCGTCGCCTTTGTCCGGATGGACCGGGCCTGGCTCGGCAGTATCGACATCGCCCAGGACAAGGCGTTCACCTCCCGCGCCTTCGACATGACAACCAAGGAGCTGGCCCGGATGAGCCAGCCTGGGGAGCCGCTGTTCGGGATCACGGCGAGCAACGAGGGCCGCGTCGTCATCTTCGCCGGAGGCGTCCCCTTGAAGGTGGATGGCGTGGTGATCGGTGCGGTTGGCGCGAGCGGGGGGCGGCCCGACCAGGATCACGAAGTCGCCGAGGCCGGCGCCGCCGCGTTCTCATCCGGAGGCCAGACCGTCCGCTGATCCTCTCCTTCACCGCCCAACGCGGAGGTTGCTCGCCCCGGACGTGTCGATTGATTCTCCGAAGCGATTGATTCCTTTTTCGATCTCGATCGGCGAGAGGACAAACTGTCACGTCTGACAGGGGAAGGGACATCCTGTCTGGGTCTCATGCTGGCGAGTCGGTCCGGGGCTTCTTCCCGCGATCTCGGCAGGGGCGATGCAAATCTCGTTGCGCGAAAGCCTTGGAGATTTGTACCGGTCTGGCAGCGCGGCGAGAGTGTCTCGGGCATGGCAATTGTAATGGTCAGAGACGGCAGTCGGCTCGCTCGGTCGAGCGCACCGTCCGATCTTCGGGTTCGCGGCTGGCGGAGTGGCGGTGGTCGTCTCGACACCGTGGCGAGCAAGACGAACAGGCATTCGCGCCAACGCTTTGTCATTCCCGAGCCCCCAGGTATTGTTCGATCCGTTGCGACCCCATTCCGGGCGACTCATCATCCCTTTTCGATTCGAGAGGAGATCTGCAGCCATGGCAATTCAACTTTGGGACCCCGTGCGTGAGATGGTCAGCCTGCGCGACGCGATGAGCTCGCTGTTGCAAGAGAGCTTCGTCCGCCCCGGTACCCTGGCGGACGGCGCCGCCGCAATGCTCCCCCTGGACATCTCCGAGAGTGAGAACGAGTTCGTCGTCAAAGCGTCGCTGCCGGGCATCCGGCCCGAAGACGTCCAGATCACGGTCCACGGCGACATGCTGACGATCCGCGGCGAGATCAAGGCGGAGGAAGAGAAGAAAGACGAGCACTTTCACCTGCGCGAACGCCGATACGGCCAGTTCCAGCGCACGGTGAGGCTGTCGGCTCCGATTCGTGCTGACCAGGCCCAGGCAAAATTCGAGAACGGCGTGCTGACTCTGACCCTGCCCAAGGCGGAGGAGGCCAAGCCGAAGCAGATCAAGATCGGCGCTCAGGCCCAGGCCGGGCCGGCGACGAAATCGTCCTGATCTCGAAGCGCGGAGGACCGCACCACGCGGCACGGCCGGCAGGAGCAAGGTGGTGACCAGGGAAACGACCCGACAGTTCTGGCTCGAGGCAAAATCGTTCTGGGGTGAGGCGTTTGCCTGGCAGAGGGGCGGCGACTCCGCGCGTGCTGCCCCCGGTCGCCGTCTTCGGCGTGATCGCGGCGATCGTCTATGGGGCCTCACGCATCGGGCCCTATATCGGCATCCCGGTGGGTGCCGCACGAGATCGCCGGCGCCATACTCGGTCTGATCCTCGTGGTCCGGACCAACGCCGGTTATGATCGGTGGTGGGAGGGGCGACAACTCTGGGGAGGAATCGTCAATCAGTCGCGGAACCTGGCCATGATCGTCCTGGTCTACGGACCGAACGACCCGGAGTGGCGAAGGGAGATCATCCGATGGACGATCGCCTTCGCCCACGTGGCCCGCCGGAGCCTGCGCGGCGAGCGCGAGATGCCCGAGGTCGTCGCCCTGCTCGGCCGGGAGCAGGCCGCCCGCGTCGCGGGCGCGGTGAACATGCCCAACACCGTCGCGCGGCGGATCGGCGGACTGCTCCGCGAGGCCCGCGCCCGCGACGGGCTGGACGATTCGGGCTTCCAGGGGGCGGAACATCAGAGGTCGACCTTGATCGAGAGCGTCGGCGACTGCGAGCGGATCCTCAATACGCCGCTACCGAGGGTCTACTCGATCGAGATCCGACGCTCGATCGCCTTCTTCCTCGTGACTCTGACCTTCGCCCTGATCTCGAAGGACCTCGGTTGGGTCACCGTGCTCCTGACCGTGCTCGTGGCCTATGCCATCCTGTCGCTCGATCTCATCGGATCGGCGCTTCAGAACCCGTTCGCGATCCACAACCTCGGTGCCCTTCCATTAGACGATATCTGCCGGACAATCGAGATTGACCTCTTGGGCTTGCTCGCCGAGGAGGGTCGCCTGGCGGAGGAGGAAGAGGCGAACCACGATCTCGTGCCCGAACGGCTCGGCGATCCGGAACGGTCAACTCCGATCACCTTCGCTCGCCGTTTCGGAGGGAGGATCGAAGGATGAGTGTCGGCCGGAGATCGCTTCGGCAATCGGACCAGCGGTCCGCCGGGCTGACCACGAGGGACCGCATCCGGGGTTCGCGTGACGGTTCAAGCAGACCACCTTCCACCAATACGGGAGCCGAGCCGATGGAATCCGTGGAATCACTCCGTGTCCGCGACTGATGGAGTCGCGGACTGGCTCTCCGCGACTGGTCGAAGCCATGCCGGACCTCGCGCCTCGTCGGACCGACCCGGCGGCAGGAGGATCCGGCCGATCGCTGCCGGGTGGCTGCGCCGGTTCGTCCACGATGTCGTCACGACCAATCCCGGTGACCAGGGACGCGCTGACCAATATCCAGATCTTCCTGATCGAATCGGCCCTGGATTGCGTGGACTGGGAGGCGCTGGCCCGCGACCCGCGGTTCCGCCGCTTCGATTGGTCGCACGCGCGGCTTATCCACGATACCCACGAGCTAAGTCATTCACCCGCGCGACAACGCCGGGAGGCCGATCTACCCGGCATGATTCATGATAAACGGTGGCGAACGATGATACCCATTCAGGACACCGTCCCCAGTCGTAACCCGCCGCTGGCCGTCTATGCATTGATCGGGCTGAATGTCCTCGTCTTCGCCTTCGAGTTGACGCTGCCCCATGGGGACCTCGATCGGCTCTTCTACCTCCTCGGCATCGTCCCGGCGCGCTACACGCACCCGGAATGGGCCGTGCAGGTCGGCTTCCCGATTGACGACTACTGGCCGTTCCTGACCAGCATGTTCCTCCACGGCGGCTGGGCTCATATCATCGGCAACATGTGGACGCTGTGGATCTTCGGCGACAACGTCGAGGACCGCATGGGCCCGCTCGGTTCACGCTGTTCTACCTCGATCTGCGGGCTGATCGCGGGAGTCGTCCACTGGTTTACCAATCCGCATTCCACCGTCCCCACCGTCGGGGCCTCGGGGGCCATCGCGGGAGTCCTGGGCGCCTACCTCGTGCTCTATCCCCGAGCGCGGATCGTGGTGCATGGTCCCGATCTTCTTCTATCCGCTGTTCTTCGAGGTCCCCGCCGTCACGTATCTGCTGTTCTGGGCGCTGAGCCAGCTCTACAGCGGGACGCTCGCCCTGGCGGGCCCGGCGAGGTCGGCGGCGTGGCCTGGTGGGCGCACGTCGGGGGCTTCACCGCGGGATTGCTCCTGCACCCGCCTGTTCGTCCGGCCGCGGCGAGCGATCCGACGCTTGCAACCCGATGAGTACGGCATCGAAGGTGCCTGGATGTAACCCGAGGAGAAATGATGGGGGTGCTCGACATCTTCTGGATCTTCTTCATCGTCTCGACGCTGCAACCGGTCATCAAGCAGCGTTACCTCGATGCCTCGCGCCAGCGGCTCATCGCCAAGATCGAGCGGAAGCGCGGCTCGCGGGTCATCCTGCTGGTGCACCGCGAGGAGACGATGAGCCTCCTGGGCTTCCCCATCCTCCGCTACATCGACATCAACGACTCGGAGCAAGTGCTCCGCGCCATCCACATGACCGACCCCGAGGTGCCGCTGGACCTGATCCTCCACACCCCGGGCGGGCTGGTCCTGGCGGCACTCCAGATCGCGCGGGCCATCGACCGGTACAAGGGCAAGGTGACCGTCTTCGTCCCCCACTACGCCATGTCCGGGGGGACGCTGATCGCGCTGGCGGCCGACGAGATCGTCATGAGCAACCATGCGGTGCTCGGCCCGGTGGACCCCCAGCTCGGGCAATTTCCCGCCGCCTCGCTCCTGAAGGTCATCCGGTCCAAGCCGATCGCGGAGGTCGACGACGAGACGCTCGTCCTGGCCGACCAGGCGGAGAAGGCGATCTTCCAGCTCCGTGAGAGCGTCAAGTCGTTGCTCACGTCCAAGGTCGGTCAGGAACGGGCGGAGGAGCTGGCGCATATCCTGACGGAAGGCACCTGGACGCACGACTATCCGATCACGTTCGACGTGGCACAACAACTGAAGCTGCCGGTCGTCTCGGACATGCCCGATGCGGTCATGCAGCTCATGGGGCTATACCCCCAACCCGTCCGTCGCCAGGCCAGCGTCGAGTATCTGGCGCAGCCGAGACACCTGGATCGCCCCGCAAGCTGAGACAGGGGGAGCTCGCCTGGAGCATCGTCCGAGTGTGAAGTTCTTGAGCAATGTGAGTGGTTTCCGCTGTCGCCGGACGCGGATCGAGAGCACAATCTCTTCTTCGGGAGGTGAGTCATGTTATGCCAGCATTTGGACGAGATTGAGCCGGTTCCTCCACGGTCGCTTGGTTGTGAGGAGTGCCTGAAACTCGGCACACCGTGGGTTCATTTGCGTCTCTGCCTGAGCTGCGGTCACGTCGGATGTTGTGACAGTTCGCCCGGCCGCCACGCCACGAAACACTTCCAAAGGACCGGCCACCCGGTGGTCGCGTCCTTCGAGCCCGGCGAGCGATGGGCCTGGTGCTACATCGATCAAGTGGAACTCCCTGTGCCGGAGGAATTCACGCCGTACCTACGCGATTGACGCAAAGCAAGCGGACCGACCGGAGGCAAAGACATGGCCGAGAACGATCTGAACGCCGTGGCATTTCCCAAACTCAACGAGGCCCAGATGGCTGCGCTGGGGCGGTGCCCGCTGACGAAGCTCAAGCGCCTCCAGGATGGGGAAAAACTCTTCGAGGTCGGCGACCCGGATATCAACTTCTTGGTCGTCAAGTCCGGCGCGGTCGAGATCGTGGACGAGTCCGGGGAAAAGCCGAGAACCATCACGGTCCTCGGACACGGGGAGTTCACAGGCGACGTCACGCAGCTGACCGGCGGCCCGGCGGTCGTCAGCGGAGTCGCCCGGGGCAATACCGAGGTTTACGAGGTCTCGCCCGACGCCTTGCGGCATCTCCTGAACAATCATCCGGAACTGGGCGACGTCATCTTGCAGGCGTTCATCGCCCGGCGGCAGCTGCTGCGCGAGTCTGGGGATTACACCGGTCCGCGAGTCATCGGCTCGCGCTATTCTCAAGACACCTTCCGGGTCCGCGACTTCCTGGCCAAGAACCGGGTCCCGTTCACCTGGCTGGATCTGGAGGCCGATCCGCAGGTCAATCAGATCCTCCAGCGCTTCGGGGTGACGGAATCTGACACGCCGGTGGTCGCCTGGGGCCATAAACTGCTCCTTCGCAATCCCTCGAACCGCCAGCTCGCGGAGGCGCTGGGCCTCCGCCGGCCGCTGGCGCAGACGGTGTATGACCTGGCTGTGGTCGGGGCGGGGCCCGCCGGGCTGGCGGCGGCGGTCTACGGCGCCTCCGAGGGGCTACATACGGTCGTGCTGGAGCGCACGGCACCCGGGGGCCAGGCGGGCCGTAGCATGCGCATCGAGAACTATCTCGGCTTTCCCACCGGCATCACCGGCGCCGAGCTGGCGGAGCGCGCTGTTATGCAGGCCAACAAGTTCGGGGCGTGCATGCCCGTCGCCACACAGGCCATGAGCCTGAAGTTTGACAACAGGTACCCGGTGATTCAGATCGATGGCGGCGAGAAAGTCACGACCAAGTGCCTGCTGATCGCCACCGGGGCCGATTACCGCCTTCTCAACGTCGAAAACTGCGATCGTTTCGAGGGCTGCGGCGTCTACTACGCCGCCACCCCCATCGAGGCGCAGATGTGCCGGGGCTCGGAAGTCGTGGTTGTCGGCGGCGGTAACTCCGCCGGCCAGGCCGCCGTCTTTCTCTCCAGCCAGGTCGGCAAAGTGTACCTGGTGGTCCGTGGCGATAGCCTATATAAGGACATGTCGAGTTATTTGGCCCAGCGGATCGAGGATACACCCAACATCGAGGTGCTCCTCCACACGGAAGTCCGGCGGATGCACGGCGAGAACTTCCTCACCTCGGTCGAGCTTGTCAACAACAAGACGGGGGAATCGCGGACACTGCAAACCCCGGCCGTGTTCAGCTTCATCGGTGCCGTCCCGCGGACCGACTGGCTGCCCAAGGAGATCGCGACCGACCCGAAGGGATTTGTCTGCACGGGGCTGGGACTGCTGCGGTCGGGGAATTGGCGGGCGAAGCGCGAACCGTTCCTGCTCGAAACCAGCCAGCCGGGCGTTTTCGCGGCCGGCGACGTGCGATCGGGCTCGATTAAACGCGTCGCCTCGGCGGTCGGCGAGGGCTCAATGGCGGTCCAATTCGTGCACGAATTCCTCAAGTACAGTGGATTCTGATCACTGCCTCATGACCTGCCCGCGTTGAAAAACGTGCAGTCTCTCCTAGCCCATGTTTGGGGTACCGAACTTCATTCGACCGATCGGTCCGTGTTATAACCCCTTACTCTTCCACCCTTTTTGCGATTGGCGGCCGCCGCGTTTTTCAAAAGTCGTAGTGACAACTCAAAATCAATAAAAGTCAGCAAGTCTCGTATTTTATCGCTTGATTTTCCCTTGCTATGTCGTGATACTCCACGGCATGTACCTCCGAATCGTCAAAGTCCGGTCCTCCAACGGCACGGTCAACGAGTACGTCCGAGCCGTCGAGTCCTACCGTGAAGACGGCAAGGTCAAACAACGCGTCGTCGCGGACTTGGGTCGCAAGGATCTGCTCGCCCAGATCTTTCCCAAACTCCGACGGCTCTTGGGTGGTGACAGCGATAATCAAGATGCCCATTCGTCGGACCCGAAGATCCTCGACGTCTCCACTTGGGGACCGGTGCTCGCCGTCCGTGCCTTGTTCACACAGCTCGGTCTCTGGTCGATTCTCGAAACCCACCTCGGCAAAGCCAAAGGTGTCCCCTTCGTCGACCGAGCGTTTGTATTAGTCGCCAATCGCCTGATCCGTCCCACCAGCGAACACGGTCTGGCCGGCTGGCTGGAGACCGACTTCGTATGTGACCGCCAAGGTCGGCGCTTTCTCCCAAACTGGCACCAGCATAACCGGGTCCGCGTTCACTTCAGCCAACTGGAAGCCTGGTACCGTACTCTCGATCAACTCTTGGCCGCCAAAGAACAGATCGAGCTGGCCCTCTATCACCGTCTCCGCGACCTCTTCAGCTTCAGGCCGGACTTGGTGCTCTACGACATCACCAGCACGTACTTCGAGGGGGCCGGACCAGCCAACTTCGCCAAGAACGGCCACAGTCGCGACGACAAGCCTCAAAACGTGCAGGTCATCGTCGGCGTCGTCATGGTGGCTGGCTGGCCGATCGCTCATCACGTCTGGGCCGGCAACACCGTGGACCATAAAACCGTGCAAGAGGTCGTCCGCGATTTGCATCAGCGATTCCAGTTCCATCGCATCGTGTTCGTCGGTGATCGTGGCATGGTCACCGATAAAAATATAAATGAACTCATGGCTGGAAAACACGGGTACCTGGTGGGGGTGAAACGGCGGCGCAATTCTAAGATGGAGCAATGGCTCACAGCCGTCGATGAGAGCAAATGGATCGAGTGCCCTGTGGGGATTACTGCCCGTGAACGGACCAATCCACCGCGGACGCGTGCTCAAGAGGTCCCCTCCGGTACCGACGGGGTGCGGATCATCGTGGTCGATTCCGACGAACGGCGTGGCTACGAAGAGGGGATGCGACAAAAGTCGATGGAACGAACACGTGAGCAATTGCAGAAACTTGCCGATCGCGTGGCGGCCGGAAAGCTCAAGCGACCTGAAAAAATCGGCGCCGCCGCGGCGCGTGTCTCCAGCGGAATCATGGCCACCGTTACTACGCCTGGGATCTGCACCAAGGGACCTTCCGTTACTTTGAAAACGCGACGGGACTCGCACGCGAAAAACAGATCGAGGGCAAGTATGTGATCACTACGGGAGAGCAAGATTGGAGCGTGCTGGATGCCGTGGCCTTATACAAGGAACTCAATGATGTCGAGCAGGGATTCCGCCAGCTCAAGGACGTATTGGCAATGCGGCCGATTTATCACCAGGTGGAGCATCGAGTCAAAGCGCACATCTTTGTGGCGGCGCTGGCCTTGCTGATTCAAAGGCTGCTAAACCGTCGCTTGGTGGAAGCGGGCGTTGCGATCTCGGCGGAGCGAGCGATGGAAGCCTTATCCACAGTGCATCTGGTGACGCTTCGCCTTGAGGGTCAGGACGCGCGGCGTGGGGTCAACGGGGGTTCGCCGGATGCGAGGAGGGTCCTGAAAGCATTGAAGTTGTCCGAACTGCGGCCGCCGGAGCCTCCCAAGGGAGAGGAAGGCGTGATGTAGTGACTAATCCAAAAATCGACCCTTACGCCGCAAGGACTTACGACGCGCCACCCCAAACATGGGCTAGAATGATCTTGATGTCTTCAAGTCGCTAAATCAATTGGACTCCAAGCCCTACCATCGCATAATTAGTTATAGATATAGTTTGTTCTCAAAACTCCGAGAGCCAAGACTTCGGACGCCCCGGCGCCGGAAATCTCACCGTCGCCGGCCAACGACGGGTTCGAGGGTCCGCTTACCAGAGGATCGCCTCGGCTTATGTGGAGTTCCAAAGTTGATGCTGCCCGTGTGAGAGGCGGAGGAGTGGTAGGCGCCACATAATGGATCCTACAACATAGCAACTGTTATGTTGTCGACCAAATAATAGCATTTATGTTGTCGCTTTCGTTTTGTGGAGTCATGCCCTTCTTGGCCGAGGATCTTAGCTGTTGGTCCGCGTGGGCGGCACATAACTTTGTTTGTTAGCAAGCATTGTCGGTTTCCGAAACCAGCCGATTGTCATCGGATCGCCGTTTGCAATATAAACTAAATGCTTAAATCACGATGTCCGCAAGTCTTGCGTCAGAGCGGCGAAGAGGAATTGCCCTTGCCGACGTTTCTGATCATCTGTATCCTATGCCCTGATCGAATCTCGAGAATTGAGGGATGCACATCTCCTCGTGAATCACCTCCCAGGTGTCATCACGATCACCATTTTCAGGAGGCCGAGCCATTATTTCCGCCGCCCGCAGCTCGTATCGCCTGCGCCGGGCCGCGTTCAAGCGGGCACAGGATGCAGTGCGATAGGTGACCTCATGGAGCCACGGACCCAACGAGTCCCGCACCCAGAGCGAGCGGGCCCTGCGCACCAGAATCAGGAACGTCGCCTGGAAGGCGTCGTCGGCATCGTAGTCGTCGCGAAGGACGGCGCGACAGACGCGCAGCACCATCGGCCCGTGGCGCTCGACCAGCCAACGCCAGCTCGCGGCTCGTCCCTGGACGTGAACCGCTCGAGCAACTGTGCATCCGTGAGTTCCCCGGTCATCCCCACGCTGAATAGCGTGCTGAGATGTCGGAGAACGATGCTGCGGTCTCCTATCGTCATGACAACCCCCGGCCGCGGCTATGTCCTCTACTCAGAGGATAATGTTCGGCGCGGTGCGGGCGTGTCCAAATATTTTGAAGATTTTCTCAAATTGAAGAGTCTCTTAACCCGTAAGCGCTCCAGGCAGCGCCCCTCGCGGAAGATCGCGATCGGCCGCCCGCTGGCCGATCGGACTTCGTGGCGGGGGCCGAAGCCCAGCCGCCGGAAGACCGTGGCGGCCAGGTCGTCCGGGGAACAGGCGTCGCGAGCAGGGGGCCATCCCTCGCTCGTCGGTCGCGCCGAAGACGGTACCGCCGGGAATCCCGCCGCCGGCCAGGAGCACGGCCATCGACCGCGCCCAGTGGTCGCGCCCGGCCGTACCGTTGACCCGAGGCGTCCGGCCGAACTCCCCGGCGCACACGACGATCGTCTCGTCCAGCAGGCCGCGTGAGTTCAGGTCGCGAATCAGGGCGGCGAGGGCCTTGTCCAGGGGCGGCAGGAGGCGGTCGCGGAGTGTCCGGAAGTTGTCGCCGTGCGTGTCCCAGCCGCCGACGCCGAGCGTCACGAACCGGGCGCCGGCCTCGATCAGCCGCCGGGCGGCGAGGGCCCCCTGTCCCAGCGGCGACCGGCCGTAGTCGTCGCGGAGCACATCCGGCTCGCGCGCCAGGTCGAGGGCGACGCGGACGCGGTCGGAGTGGAGGATCTCGAGCGCCTGGCGATGGAAGCGGTCCAGGCCCGCCAGCGTATCGGTCGACTCGAGTGCCCGCAGGCCGCGGTCGAACCGGCGCCGCAGCGCCTCGCGCGACTCGAGGTCGCCGGGCGAGAACCCGCTCGGCAGCGACACGCCGTGCGCCTGGAATGTCTCCCCGGACGGGCTCGCCCTCGACCTCGAACGGGCCGTACGCCGGGCCGAGGTAGCCCGCGCCCGGCTCCGGCGACGCCTTCACGGAGCGCGGCGAAGGTCACGTACGGCGGGACGCCCTGCCGCGGCGGCAAGACCCGCGCCGCCAGCGAACCCAGCGACGGGTAATCCAGGGCGGGGCTCGGCCGGTTGCCCGTGGCCATGTAGGTCGTGCCCGGCCCGTGCGCCGTGATCGTGTGGCCGAGCGAGCGGACCAGCGCGCAGTGGTCCATCACCTTCGCCAGCCTCGGCATGTGCTCGGTGATCGACACGCCCGGCGCGGCCGTGTCGATCGGGCGGAACTCGCCGCGGATCTCCTCGGGCGCGTCGGGCTTCAGGTCCCACATGTCGATCGTCGCCGGCCCGCCCGAGAGCCAGATCTGGATCACCCCGGTCGCCGGCCTCCGCGCGCTCGGCCGTGTCGCCGGCGGCCTCCGCCCTGAGCATGTCGGGGAGCGACAGGCCGAGCAGCCCCGCGGCGCCGGCGGTCAAGAAGTCGCGGCGGTGAAACCCCTCGCAGTCGGTCCGTGTCCGGGACATGGCGGCAGGCCCCTCATGGTTCAGTGATTGAGCACAAATTCGCGCGTATTGATCAGTGCCCAGAGCACGTCGGCAAATCCCGACGCTCGGTCGGGCCGCGTGCGCAGGTGGTCGAGGGCCGACCGGGCCTCGTCGTCGTCCGGAAGCCGCGACAGGGTGGCGAGGAACAGCTCCTCGACCACCTCCGCGTCGCACCGGTCCGAACCGAGCAAGGTCCTTCAGGCGGCCGGACTTGATCTTCTCGAGCAGCGCGGCGTCGGTCATGAGGAAGAGCGTCTGCGGCAGGGCCGGCTTGCCGGGCCGTTCGCAGTCGCAGACCGCGACCCGCGCGGGGCGGCCGAAGATCCGGAAGACGCGGGCGAGGTCGGGCGACGCGACCCGGTTGGTCGCGATCTCGATGGCCCGTGCGCCCTTCGGCGCGTCGGGGCCGAAGTCCCCGGCGACGCCGAGCGCGGCGTTGAGCGCGTCGACCAGGACCTCCGCCATCATCGGCCTCGGCTCGGCGCGGGCGAAGTTGCCGTGGTCGTCGAGGTTCCCGTCGCCGGGCTCCGACGACCGCTGGTAGGCGCGCGAGTCGAGGATCGATCGCTCCAGCCGGCGGATGTCGTAGCCGTGCGCGACGAAGTCGGCCGCCAGGGCGTCGAGCAGCCGGGCGTTCGAGGGCGGGTTGGCGACCGAGAAGCCGTCGACGGGGTCGACCAGCCCGACTCCGAAGTAAACGGCCCAGACGCGGTTGACGAAGCTGCGGGCGAAGTACGGGTTGTCGGGCTCGCATCAGCCAGGCGAAGAGCCGCTCGCGCGGGTCGCCGGAGGCGGGCAGCTCCGGCCCGCCGAGCGCCTTGGGCGCGAGCGGCCGGCCGGTTGCGGGGTCGGCCAGCCGCCGCGAAGGACGCTCGGAGACGTAGGTCTCGCTCAGCCGGGGAATCGGCGGCAGCGTGCCGTTCGGGTCCGACTTCCGCCGCTGCTTCGAGCAGCCGCGCCGTGGCGGACAAGCCCTCGGGGGAGAGCCCGAACTGCACGTCGGCGAACACGTTGGCGAACGCGCGGTAGTCGGCCTGGGTCCAGCGGTCGAACGGGTGCTTGTGGCACTGGGCGCATTCGATCCGCACGCCCAGGAACGCCGCGGCCGTGCGCTCGGCCAAGCGGCTCGACCGCGACGTACTCGCCGCTGGCGAACCGCCGCCAGTACAGGTCGAGGCCCGGCTTGGACGCGTAGTCGCTCTGGCGGCTCCGTTCTTGAGGGCGATCATCCGCGCGGCTTCCGCGGCGACCCAGGCGTCGGCGTCGCTCGCCGTCGCGGCTCGTCGCCGTGATGACCCCGCGGGCGATCTCCGAGTACGGGGTGTTCTCGGCGAACCGCTTGCGGAACCAGTCGTGCCACATCTGCGCCCGGCGGGGTCGGAGGTCGTCCGGCCCTTCCATCGCACTCGACGTCGCAGCCGGTGATGTCGAGGTACCGCGTGGCCCAGAGCGCGGCGTGCATCGGGTGCGCGAGCAGCTCGTCGATCTTCCTCGACCGCTTGTCCGCGCGACCGATCGCCGAGGAAGGCGCGGACTTCTTGCGGAGAGGGCAGCGTGCCGATGACGTCGAGCGTGACCCGGCGGAGGAACTCGGCGTCGGACGCCGGCCCCGAGGGTGCGACGCCCAGGCTCCGGAGCTTGGCGAAGACCTCGCGGTCGATCACGTCGCAGTCCGGGACGTCGGGGACGGTACACGACTCGTCCGGTGGGCACCGACACCCGCGCCGAGGCGAGCCGGCCGTTGTACGAGGCCACGACGGCCGTGTCGCCCGGCCGGAGACCGCGGACCTCGCCGCCCGGGGCGACCTCGGCGACGGCGTCGTCGCGGACGCGGAGGTCGCAGAACGGGGTGACGTCGGCTTCGTCGCCATCGGCGAACCGGGCGACGACCGAGAGCCGGCCCGAGCCGCCCGGCCGTTCGAGGTTCGAGGCGCGCGGGGCGGATCTCGATCCGCTCGACCGCCGCCCGCGACGGGTCGCGCCTGGCCCCCTCGGCGATCCAGGCGCGGATGACCCGATACTCCCACGAGCCGACGCTGAACCGCTGCCCCCCCTCGTGCGGCACCTGGCCGGTGGCCTTGAGCAGGACGAGGCTGCGGTCGGGGTTCGATGACGTTCGACCCGGCGGCCCAGGGCGTCGCGGGTGAGCGCCGCGTAGTCGCGCGCGGGGTCGTGGCCGAAGAGGCTCAGGTTCAGGCCGCCCCGCCCCTGGAACGACCCGTGACACGCCCCGGCGTTGCAGCCGAGCCGGCCGAACAGGCTGGCGACGTGGCGGTCGAAATCGACGCCGCGCGCAGCACCGATCCGTCCGGCAGACGCACCGGCTCGACTCGATCGCCCGACGACGGCCGGGCCGCGAGCAACGCCAGAAGTCCCGACCGCTGCCGCAACGACCAGATCTCATCGATTGCCCGCTCCGCCGAGGGTCGCTCACTTCGGCTCCAGCACGAGGTCATCTCCTCGGTCTTGCCCTCGGGGAGCGTGAGCTTCCGGCTCGCCGTCGCGAAGCCGTCGGCCGAGACGGTGACGTTCACCTCGCGGTCGGGCAGGAGCTGGGACGTGCGGAAGCGTCCGTCGTTCTGCTCATCCTGGATGGCCGTCGGTTCTTACCTCCGCCCACGACGTGGACTCTCTTGTCGGAGTTCGGGTCCGGGCTCGGTGTACTCCACGGTCGCCTTGAAGCCCTTGACCTGCTTGCCGTCCTTCGTCGTGGCGTTGACGACGATGATCGGCGCCACGTACCGGACGATCTCGATCCCCTTGACGTCGTGGTCGAGCGTGCCGAGCTTGACCCTGCGGCCGTCGGCTGAGCGGCCCGTCCTTGCCGATCCGGTGTCGCGCCGAGGCGTGCTCGTTGGTCGATGATGTCGAGCTCGACGTTCTCCAGGCCGTGCGGGACCTTCAAGGAGAACTTGCCCTGGGCGTCGGGGCGGGTCTGTGCGTGCCAGAACGAGCCGTCGATCCGGCCGAAGATGCTGCTGCCCCAGCCCGTCTTGGGTTGCCCCTTGCTGTCGACCCACTGGCCCTCGATCACGACGTGGGGCGAGGCGCGGATCTCCAGCGGATCGGGGTCTCACCCTCCTTGATCGTCAGCTTCTTCGGGGCGTGAAGACCCCGGGCAATTCTCGTCGGGTCCAGCCGGCCGACCTGTCGCCGCCGCGGTTGAAGTCGGTGGGCATGACGCGGTAAGACCCCGGCGGCAAGCGGGTCGAACGTGAACCGCCCGTCGGCGTCGGTCTCCGCCGTCCGGCTGATCGCGTCGGCGACCATCAACTGGCCGAGCGCTTCGAAGTCCGGCCCGCTCCCGCGCTCTCGGTCGGCCTCGACGAACAAGCCCGGCAGCGGCTTGCCCTGGACGTCGAACGCCCGGCCGGTCACGGTCACGCCTTGCTTGAGCGTGATCGTCCCGAGGTCCCCGCGCTTTCCGTCGGCGAGCACGTGCAGCTCGGGGGCGTATGCCTTGGGGAGGACCCAGAAGACGCCCTGGCCGGGCGTCGTGATCGGCAGCCGAAACTTGCCCTCGGCGTCCGTCTTCGCCTTGGCGAACGAGCCGTACTCGAACTGTCCCCTGCGTGAGCTTGTCGGTGCGGGAGTACGCCAGCACTCGACCCCCGCCGCCGGCTCGCCGTCGGGCGTCTCGACCCGCCCGGTGATCGGCTCGGCCGGCCGCAGCTCGATGGTCTCGAAGAACGGCCGCTCGCCGAGCTTCTCGTTCTTGCGGGTCATGCTCAGGGCGTAGCCGAACCCGGCCCGGGTGGCGTAGTCGGGGTGCTCGACGTCCAGCTCGATGTAGAGGTAGCGCTCGGCGACCTGTTCGGGGGGGATCGTGAAGGAGTACGTGCCGTCGGCGTCGGTGGTGTGCCGGGTCTCCTGGAGCACCCGGTTCTCGTCGGACTTGAGGATCGAGCGGCGGACGACCACCGTGGCCCCCGCGATCGGCTTGCCGGTGTCCTTGTCCTTGACCGTCCCCGTGTAGTGCAGCGTCTCCCCTCGAGTGCTTCGGGTCGCCGGGAGTCTTCGCGACGTCTTGCACGGACTTCGCCTCCTTCGCGGGGTCCTTCGCCTCCGGTGGGCCGGCGGCGTCGAGCGGAAGGCCCGAGGCGACGACCATCACGACGGCCGCCGCAGCGGCGGCGGCCAGGCTCCAGAGCGTCCGGCAACGATGCTCCAGCGGTTCATGGTCCTTGACGAGCATGGCGACCCTCCGGTACAGGTTCGAGCGCCGGTCGCTGACCCCCAGCGCCGGCAAGGCCAGGACCGGTCCTGCGGCGCCTGCGCCAGGCGGACGAGATACGTCGCATAATCTTCGGCCGACGCCAGCGCCGCGGCCCGGTCGTCGGCCAGGTAGTCCTGGCAGAGCCTCAGTTGCCGCCGCAGCCACCAGAACAAGGGCTGATAGAACAGCACGAACCCGGCCAGGGCCGCGAGGTTCCACGCGCAGGCATCGCGGCGCTCGATGTGAGACCACTCGTGCGCCAGGCAGAACCGCAGCTCCTGGGAATCTCCGCCGTCGCAGAGCGCCGTCGGGCAGCACGATCACCGGCCGGGCCCAGGTGAAGGTGAACGGCAGGTCGACCGGTCGACTCTCTGAGCAGGAGAACCGCTCGCCCCGCCGGCCCGCTGATCTCGTGGAAGACCTCATGAATCTCGGGCGGGACCGGCCGTGCCGCACGAGTGACGCGCCAGAGCAGGACCTGGCCGAGCAGCCACCAGGCCGCCAAGCCAGCCGACACGGCGGCGTAAGCCGCGAGCGCGACGGCATCCCAGGAGAGTGTCGGCCAGCCGCGACAGCCAAGACTCCGGCTCGTCGTCGCGCCGTCGGCAACCTCGCCGCGCGGGACGCTCGACGGGCCGACGCGACCCGGCGCGGCCGCCTCGAGCGCGACCGGGCCTGCGCGGGAGCTCGATCGACGCCGGGCGGCGCGGCAGGCGCTCGAACCGCTCGCGTCGTCGCCCGATCGCGGGCGGCCCTGCCGGCGGGAGCGGCCAGAACGAAACCTGCGGACCACTTGGGCGCGATGGGCAGAGTGCCGAGCCATGGGACGGCGAACGCGCCCAGCAGCGTCAGGACGACGACCCGGGCACGCCGCACGGGCTGGCGGCAAAGCCGCGCCGCGAGACTCCCCAGGGCCAGCACGATCAATCCGCCGACCGCCGCGTGGGCCAGCCAGCGCCAGGCGAAGACGTACCCGTCCATCTCACTTGCCCTCCGTCTCTTCGGTTGTTCCGTGACGCCTTTCGTTTCCGGGCCTCGGCGATCATTCGCTCCAGGCCCCGCAGCTCCTCCTCGGTTGCGTCCTTCGCCTGGAGCAGGCTGAGGACGACCTGGTCGAGCGCACCGTCGAACACCCGGTGCAAGAGCCGCGAGGTCACCCGGTCACGGCTGTAGATCGGCTCATAGATAAATGTACGACCCTCGGCGCGGTGGCGGATCAACCCCTTGTCTTCCATGATCCGCAGCAGCGTCTGGACCGTGTTGAACGCCAGCTCGCCGTCGGGACACATCCGCTCGTGGACCTCGCGCACGCTCCCGGAGCCCAGCGCCCAGAGCGCCTTGAGCACGTCCAGTTCCCTCGGACTCGGTTCGTTTTCGGCCAAACTCACCTCCTCAGCCGCACCTGTATGTCGGCCGCCTACCTAACTTAATAAGTTAGGTGTATCGTAATTGCGAAAAGGTGACCGGTCAACGGGTTGAGCTAACTTTTTCAGTGAATAACCGGCCAAAGAGGCTAGCGAGCAGGCGACGCCTCATTGTGAAGAAGCTGAACATCGAATCCAGGACATGGACTTCGACCGCAGCGGTGGAATAACTGCGGCCGTCACCAAATAATGGTACTTTTGACACGAACGACTGTAAGTCTGCGGAGTTATCTTGGCTGGAGGAAGAATGCAGAGTGAACGCGACAAGATGCTGGCCGGCGAGCTTTATGACCCGATGGACCTCGAGCTCGTCGCCGCTCGGAATCGGGCGCGAGACCTGTGTCAGGCGCTCAACGAGACCCGTGAGGCACAACAGGAAGAGCGGCGACGGATCGTGCGCGAGCTGTTCGCAACCGGGGGCGACACCGTCTGGATGCAGCCCCCATTCTTTTGCGACTATGGTTCAAATATTCACCTCGGCGAACGCGTGTTCTTTAACTTCAACTGCATCGTGCTCGACGTGTGCCGGGTGACGATTGGGGACTACACGCTGTTTGGCCCGGCGGTCCAGGTCTACACGGCCACGCACCCGATGAATGCCGAGCTGCGGCGGAAACAGGAAATGTGCAAGCCGATCGTGATCGGCTCCGATGTATGGGTCGGCGGCGGAGCGATCATTTGCCCTGGTGTTCGAATCGGTTCCCGGTCGGTGATCGGCGCGGGCAGTGTGGTCACGCGTGACATCCCGGAGGGCGTGTTCGCGGCCGGCAATCCCTGCCGAATAATCCGCGAGATTTCCGAATAGAAGGAGTCAGATTTCGCGATGAAACTCACAACTGCCGCAATCCTCTTCTGCCTGACATCCGCCGCGTCAGGCGCTCGTGCCCAGGAGCCCTCCCGGTCGACCGAACCGGTCAAGGCCGGGCCGACGACCGGCTCCTCGAGCGTCAGCATCGACGTCTATATCGAGGGTCGAATGCACAAGCGCCATATCCCGGGCGCCTCCGTCGCCATTGTGCAGGACGGCAAGGTGGTTCTTGCGAAAGGATATGGCGTGGCGAACGTCGAACTTTCGGTGCCGGCGACCGAGAATACCGTCTATCAGCTCGCCTCGGTGACCAAGACGTTCACCGCGACCGCGATCATGATGCTCGTCCAGGAGGGCAAACTGGGACTCGACGACAAGATTACGGCGCGACTGCCGGACCTGCCGGCGGCCTGGGGAGAGGTAACCGTTCGTCATCTGCTGAACCACACCTCCGGAATCAAGAGCTATACGGCCGTCCGCGACTTCCACAAGACGTCGAGGAAAGACTACACCCAGGGCGAGATCCTCGACCTGGTCGCGAAAGAGCCACCGGAATTTGCGCCGGGCGAAAAGTGGAACTACAACAATACGGGGTACTTCCTGCTCGGGATGCTCATCGAGAAGGTGACCGGCAAGAAATTTGGCGAGTTCCTCGACGAGCGCATATTCAAGCCGCTCGGCATGACGCAAACCCGCGTGAACGACCTCCACGCCGTGATCCCGAACCGCGCCAGGGCTATACCTGGGGCGGCAAAGAACTCAGGAATGGGGAATACGTCAGCCCGACCCAACCGTTCTCGGCGGGCATGCTGGTCTCGACTGTCAACGACCTGGTGAAGTGGGACACCGCGCTCCGTTCGGAAACGCTACTCAAGAAGAGCATCCTGGAACAGATGTGGACGCCGACCAAACTGACCAAGGGCGGAGACGCAGAATACGGTTTCGGCTGGTCGATCGGAAAAACGAATGGGCATCGACTGATCGCACATGGCGGAGGTATCCCCGGCTTCTCTACCCAGCTCTCACGCTACGTTGACGACAATTTGACCGTCATCGTCTTGACCAACGCAGATAGCGGCAACGCGGGTGCGCTCGCGCGGGGAATCGCTGGCCGGCTGGTTCCGGCACTGGCGGAGGAAGCGGCAAAGCCGATCGCCGATACCGATCCGCAGACGACCGAACGCTTGAAGGGCGTGATTCTGGCGGCAATGAAGGGAGAGGCCGATCCCGAGCTCTTCACGAAAGAATCAAAGGAACGCCACGTTGCCGCCATCAAGCAAGGCAAAGGCACGACCGCTTCCTTCGGTGCGCTGACGGGAATTTCGACTCGAGGAGCGGAAGCAAAGCGACCAAGGCGTGAAATTGCGGTACCGCGCCATCTTTGAGAATGAGACGATGAGCGCGTTCTTCGATCTCGACAAGGATGGCAAAATCGCGGGTTTGGGTCTCCAATCAGCGGACTAGTCTCCCCAAGCAGCCTCCTCTCTCGATGCCGGTCGGAGGGCTTGGAAGCCCCGACCGACTGTCGCCGTTCGCGTCCCCTTGGAACACTCGAATACGGCGCACAAAGTCAGTTGCGCGCCGAAGTTGCATTGCCTGCACTTCCGAGCCTTTCTCTGCACATATCGAGTAATTCCCGTCGGGGTTGCGTCACTCTTCGACCATCCGAGCCAGCTGGCGACGCATAACATTTCTTAACAAAGCGGGCGCACATTCAGTTTTCGGTCGGCTCATCCAGTTGAACAGGCCAAGCCGATCTCAAAAAACGCTCCCTAATGATGTAGGGGTTCAGAAAAGACCCCGGGGCTGCGATGGGCAGGCCGCGCGCGCCGCCAAGATCGCGGGTGCGCCCCGCGAACCCCAGTTGCGTAGCGATTGCGCGGACGTCTTCCCCGGTGGAGACCCAGAACGGTGATGGACAGGGACTACTAGCCGATGAACAGCAACCCGGCCGAAATCCCGCTTCGGTGCCCCCCACGCCGAACTTCGCTAAGCCCGATGGCAATGATACTGCTGGCGATCTCGTTCGGCATTTGCGCCGGCTATCTCGACGTTGGGGCCGTGGTCATCAAGAAATACTATTTGAACAGCGAAGGACACTTTCGTAACGCGAGGGATTTTCCCTGGACTCTCCCGGTAGGTCACGCGGTTCTCATGATGGTTCCCGGCGTGCTGGTCGCCGCCGTGAGCCGGTTCCGGCCCGTTCCCATTTCGCTGCGTGCGGCGTCGTGGATCTTCGCGACGCTCGCGATCTCGTCGGCCCTGCTCAGATTGCCGCTGTACAGTACATGCAGCTTTTTGCTCGCGGCCGGGTTGGGCCGTGTGATCAGCAACGCGGTAGCTGCGCATGGCATGGGATCGCGTCAGGTGCGATCGATCTTCGCGATGCTAATCGGAGTGGTTGGTGTTTCTGCCGCCCTCACGTCGGGTCGGCAGGCTATTCTTGAATACCGAACGGTGGTCGGATTATCGGCCCCGCCGCCAACCGCGCGCAACGTCATGTTGATCGTCTGGGACACGGTCCGCGCCGACAACCTGGGCCTCTATGGCTATCCGCGCGATACCACTCCGAACCTAGCGAAGTGGGCACAGAAGGGCGTTACCTACAAGCAGGCGCTGTCGCCCGCCCCATGGACGTTGCCCTCGCATACCTGCTTCTTCACCGGCCAATGGCCCTATCGGATCAACTCACAGTTGAAATTACGGCTCGACGCCTCGTATCCGACCCTAGCCGAGCGCCTGGCGTCATCGGGCTATCAGACCGCCGGGTTCTCGGCGAACACCGACTGGTGCAGTTACGAGACCGGGCTTGATCGGGGCTTTGCCCATTTCGAGGACTACGCACTGACGCCGCGTTCCCTCCTCAGCCGCACCGTCCCCGGGCAGTGGATCTTGAAGAACTTCGTGAAACTCTGTTCCGATTTCGACACGAAGTGGATTCACGAGATGAAGTGGATCGACCTCCAATCCCGCGGTGCGAGCGAGATCAATAGCGATTTCTTCCAGTGGCTGAGCCGGCGACGGCCGGATCGTCCTTTCTTCGCCTTTCTCAATTACTTCGATGCGCACCAGCCATATCTTCCGCCGCCGGGATATGAAGGGCGTTTCGGGATCAAGCCCACGAAGACCGCGGATTTCCAGTTCCTCATCGATTTTAGGGTGAGTGACAAAAACCGATCTTCGGCTCTTAACCTCACGATGGCACGCGACTGCTATGACGATTGCATCGCCTACTTGGATGAGCAGCTCGGTCGTTTGCTTGACGACCTGGAGCGGCAAGGGATTCTTGAAAATACCGACGTGATCATTACCGCGGATCATGGGGAAGCGTTCGGCGCTCATCACTTTTTCGGCCACGATAACACGGCGAACCTTGACGAGGTCGGCGTCCCGCTGGTCATCCTTTCGCCCGCCGCGCCAGCGGGGCGAGTGGTGAACAGCCCTGTTAGCCTGCGCGACCTACCTGCAACCGTCGTCGACCTTCTGGGTCTGTCGGCCGACTCGCCGTTCCCAGGCCGCTCGCTGTCAGCCTACTGGAAACTGGCCCCTGGTGCGGTCCCCCAGGACCTAACCAGCCCTGCTTTCTCCGAAAAATTCACCGAACCCGTTTTCGAACTAGCCGTGACGAAGGCCGCAAACACCCTGGGTTCCAGATGTCCCTGGTGGCCTCCGGCCATCATTACGTCCGCGACAGTCTGGGGGACGAGGAGCTCTACGATCTCACGACCGACCCGTACGAAAGGGTGAACCTGGCGGGGCCCGACTCCGTTTACGACACGGTGGCGGTCTTCCGAAGGATGCTCCTCGACGTGCTGACCAACAACCCAGGCTCACTCGAAGTGGAAAAGGCCTACCTGGCGACCTATCGAAGATGGCTCGAAGACCTCGTTCGAGCGAACTCCTCGCGCACTCGCCGCCGATGATTGAATCGCGTCCGCATGCGATCTTACCCGCAGGGCCACTACGCCGCACGCGGACTCGAATTTGAATCCTGCGTACCCGGTTCCACCACCTACATTGAGCCGAGTAAAGGTGTCGATAAATCACCAGGCGAAGCCCGTCGCGTTTCGCACTGACTTGTTCCGGCCGGATCGGTTCCGATCCACTGGACATGATTCGGCAAGAGGCCTTGCGATTGCTCCCAATCGGCCAGGGTATCCTCCACGTCCACT
Source organism: uncultured beta proteobacterium (assembly GCA_963749795.1). Classification (GTDB taxonomy): domain Bacteria; phylum Pseudomonadota; class Gammaproteobacteria; order Burkholderiales; family Casimicrobiaceae; genus PALSA-1003. The sequence goes on along the minus strand of CAVVOR010000007.1, from coordinate 464,836 downwards.
TCCGGATCGATGTCGATAGTGAAAAATCCATGCCACGAATGGGGTGTGTGTCCCGAATAGCCGTTAACTGTTGGCACTCTGGTTAGAAGCGACGCCCACATCGCGTCGAGGTGATGGCGATGGAAAGGTAGATCGTCGTCGGGGTGATAATAGAATGCGACCCGACCTTGGTCGATCCGGCTCGCGAGGCTCTCGATCGACGCCCGGTTCGCCGCCGCGTCGAAGGTGTCGGTCGTCACCGCTTGTTCGGCAAGGCACACCAAGACGACGATCCAGCTCGCGATAGCTAGTCGCCTCTGGTCAAGGTACTGCACGAGGCATGCGAGCCCAAGCGCCGCCGGGACGAGCAAGATCAGGACCACTCGCCCGACAGCCCGGATCGCAACCGCCCCCGGGATCATCCGGGAATAGGTAAGCCAGAGCGAGTCCCGACCGTAGAATATCGCCAGAATCGGCAACGCGATCACCAACGCTCTCACAAGCAGCCAGGCCGGCGGACGATACCGTTGCGGAGCCGTGATCGCCAACGAAATTGGAGCGGCCGCCAGGCCTCCAATAGCCACTCCAGGCCGATCGAAAAACGAGATCACGATCAAAAACAGCATGAGGATCGCCAGAGCGCCGAGTCCGACTTCCGAGCGCCGCGGCCGCCAGTAGTACGCCAGCAGTCCCGCCGGCGGGGCGACCAAAATGACACCGTGCTGGATCACCTCCAAGCCGAACAACTTCTGGCTGATGAGAAAGAGCACGATACCAAGCGCGATCAGTTCTCGCGGGCGCCGCGCGTGCGGCCGATCTCCAGCAGGCAAAGGGTGATCGCGGTCAGCCCCAGCACGATCACGCAAGGATTGGGGAATTGGACCAACAGCAACGGACACAGCACAGCCGCGAGACCCATCAAACGCAGGCGCGGTCGGTCGATCTCGTGGAACAGGCCGGCGGCGCAGTAACAGCCGACACCGGCCGCAATATTCGCCAGCGCGGTGCCGGGCAGGTAGGTCGTAGCTAGCCACGCGACAACCGCCGCCACGGCGGCCAGCGGGCAGATCGGCCACTTCCACCCCAGATAGAGCCCCACCACACAAGAAATCGGGGTCAGCACACCGATTCCCAGTAAATGCTCGTCATTCAAGAATTCCAGCTGGTGGGGCCACCCTGGATGGAACATCCGGCCCCAGAACCAATTTCGTGGGCCGACATTAATCCAGGACCCTAGGCCGGGGTGGAGCGCACGCAACAAGGGAAAGTACTGTGAGCGCACCTCGAGAGCGGCCGGGCGATAATGAGACACGAACGGTTGAAGCAACAAGATCCCGGCCACGCCCGCGGCAACGATCACCCACGCATCGCGCCAGAGCACCTCGAGCAGAACTACTCGGCACGGCCGCATGGCCAGCGCCACGACCGCAGCCAATCCCAGACCAAGGATTGTGAACAACCCCAAATACACGCCCGCGTAGAGCTGCGCCACGACGCCCCCATCGCCAGCAGCCAATAGCCCGCCCGCGCCCGCCAGCCGAGCGTCAAATCCCCGGCAAGCCGCGCCAGCGCGTACAATGCCACCAGCGGAAAAAAAAACGGCAGCAATTGCTGATGACCCAGCTGGTTCAGTCGCGGCGCCCGAACGCCACCAGCGACGCACCTGCCACGGCCGCTGGCGCCCCGAATCCGAGTCCTTTCCTGAAGAGCAGCAGCCCCGCCGCATAGTTCAGGGCCGACATCGAGATCATCCACAACCCGAAAGACTGGTCCGGCGACGCTCCCAGCGCCCGCCACAGCCAGTACACCGGGCCCACGCTCAGGAGCAGGTCCGAGTACGCGGCCACATTTTTCACCGGGTAGAAAAAAGGGGGACTCCAGAAATCGAGGTGTTCCGGATCCCGCTGCGCCCAAAGATACCCGTGCTCCAGCAAGTAATGGATAAGCCGGGTGTCCCCCAGGTCGGTCTGGATCCGGCGAAAGCCCGAGAGGATCATCGGGTGGTGCGCCATCATCACGCCCAAGACGCCGAACCCCACCGCGAGGACCATACGCGAAACCGAGCGAAGGTGCAGGACCGAACGAAATGGCGCTCTTTCCATCCTTTTATCCTATCCTCTTGAGCAGGTCGCCAATGCGGTCGTTCAGATGCCGGCGCGCGGGCTCGTCGGGCAGCCAGGCGACGCGGTCGGCCAAGGCGGCGAGGTGCTCGCGGGTACGTGCCACCGCCAAGAGGCCGCGCGATCGGTCGTCGATTTCCGTGGCGACCGTGTCGAGCTGCCGCGCGATCTCGTCACCGTCGACGCGGTCGGGGACAGCGGCCAGCGGGTGAGTGTCGGCCTCGTCGACGTGGGGCTCGATCACGCCGGCCACCAGCGCGGCCAAGGGGGCGATCTGCTCCTCGCGATCCCAGACGTAGCGGAACACCCAGAAGTCCGAGACGCGCGCCGCCGACCGGCCACAAATCAGGGCCGAAGCTCGCCACTAACTTCAGCACCTTGACTGCCCGCCGATCCGAAAGAGCGACGCCCAGGTCGCGCACCTTGCCCACGACCTCGGCATACCGCTCGGCGATCGTCCCCAGCTCGGTCCGGTAGACCTGCCTGGAGAGAGCACGGAGGTCGGCCGCCGAGACCGATCGACTCGAGCGGGCCGGCTTGCTCCAGCTCCCAGCCGGCCGCCAGCAGTCGAGGCATCTCTTCGCGCTTCAGGTTCTCGACATGACAGCGCAGCAGGAACCGATCGAACAGGGCCTTCAAGGCCTCGTCTTCGGGCAAGTGATTTGATGCGGCGAACAACGATAACAAGGGGAGCTGGTGCACCTCGGCCCCGCGGCGGTAGACCCGCTCGTTGAGCACGGTCAGCAGGTTGTTGAGGATCGCGCTATTGGCATTGAAGAGCTCGTCCAGAAAGACGAATTCGCCCTCCGGCAGCATCCGGGTCGTCACCGTGGCGACGGTCCCCTCGCGGAGCCGAGCCAGGTCGATCGGGCCGAAGACCTCGTTCGGCTCCGAGAACCGGGTCAACAGATATTCAAAATAGTTGCCGCGGACCGCCGCGGCGAATTGACGGATCAAGGCCGACTTGGCGGTCCCCGGCGGCCCGTGCAAGAACAAGTGCTCGCCGGCGGTGACCGCCAGCACGATCAGGTCGACGATCTCGTCGCGCCCCACGAACCGCCGTTTGATCGGCTCGACCACTTCGCGGCGGAGGCGGGCGACCGTGTCATCGGTCATGAATTCCCCCGGTAAACATCGGAGCGCTCCTCACTCACAAGTTGATAGTACTCCCATGCGAGAGTCGATCGCTGCGGCCGCCAGCCTGGTCGGTCGTTCTTGATAAGACGCTCGGCATATAAAAGCAAGAGCCCCGGGTGGCTCGCCGAGTTCTAGGGGCTCTATCGGGGCTTCAAAAACGTCCGACAATACTCCCGAAAGGGGCCAGCGTCGCAGCAAGTTGGCAACGCGTTCGACCAGCGGGTCGTCGGGGTTCAGGCCGCGAGCGCGCCTGAGGACCTGCGGTAAGTAGCGTAGCGTAAGGTCGGCCGAGAGGTGTTGCGACGGCGTCCGCGGCGAGCCCGGCATGTTCAAGCGTTTCTCCAGGTCGGCCATGCGCTCGTCGTGATTGACCAGGGCCCAGCTTGATTGCCGCAGAAACTCGGCGGCCGCGGCCGCGGTCTCGGAATCGAATGCGATGGGCGGACCCGCCACGGCGGCGCTGTGGATCTTGAATGCCTCGGCGAGGAACGCCACAGCCGGCTGTGAGATCCGATCGTGCGGCGCCTTGGCCGACCGGAACACGATCTTCCCCTCGTTCAAGAGCTCGGTCAGGAATTCGTGAAACGGGGTCGTGGGTCATTCTGGACTTCACATCCGATTGGCTCTCATCGCCGCGACCCCGGCTCCCCAGGTGTGGCGATGCAGGCTATTTTTCCAGCGGCTGTGCAGTCTGGGCCGGCCGCCCGGGCCGATGGCCACGGCCGAAACGAGCACGATCGCTGCCAGTGCCAAGAACCACCACGTGCGCCACCGCGGCGGCCAGACTCAAGACCGTGTGCTCGGCGCGAGCATCGAGCGACGATGAGGCCAGAACCAGAGCAACAGCCCGAGCAAGAGCCCGCAACCGGTCAGGCTCAAGCCCAGGTCGAAGCCCGCCGGACGGTAGGTGAAGACGACTTTGTGCGTTCCCGGCGTGAGATAGACGGCTCGGAAGGCGACATAGGCGGGCCGGATCGGCGCCGGAACGGCCGTCGACGGTTGCCGACCAGCCCGGGTCGAACGTGTCGGCCAGCACGAGATAGGCGGGCGTCTCCGCCTGGGCTTCGATCACGACGCGCTCAGGAAGGTCTACGACGATCCGGGCCGTGCCGCTGACGACGGCATCGGCAGCCAGCGGGCGACGTGGGATCTTCGACCACAAGCTGGTCGCGGAGGCCTCGCCCGACCGTTCCAGGGCCGCGACGGCCTGAGGCTGGTCGTCGGCGTAGACCGGCTGACCCATGAGCCGAGCGCGAGGCAGCGCATCGCGATTGCGGTGGATGAACGCGGCGCCGACGCGCGCGTTCGGCGTAGCCCGGGGAAATCTCCCGCACGCCTGCGGCCGGTAACGATGTGTGAGTCGCCTTCGAGGTCGAATCGCATCCGTCCTAGCTTTTTCCCCAGCTTTTCATTCGTGAAGTCGGCGACTCGGCTCGAAATCATCGGCGTGTTGCCCTTGGCGGCATTCAGATGCCAGGCGAGCGGCAGGCTCCAGTCCAATGGGTCGCGCACCGCGGGAAAGTCGACGGTCTCCGAGGCGTATCCGGGTTCGCCCGAAGCCTTGTCGCCGATGCCGAAGACGCGGATAAATCCGGGGCTGTCTTTCAAACGCTGGGCCGATGCCGGCGGCACCGTCCAGTAGCTGGGATCGACCGTCGGAACGTCGACCCAGTGCGCGCTTAAGAGATCGGCCAGGACCAAAAGCGGCAGGATCGCGGCTCGCCGCGCGCCTGCGGGACCGGTCAGTCGCACGGGCGGCTCGCCATGCAACAAACCAGGCCGTGACCGCCAGGAACACGGTCCTCGCGATGCCCAACATGAGCTCGCGGCCCAGCCAGCGGTATCTCGCAAGGTGGTAGGCCTCAGTCCACTCGCTTGGGCTGGGTCCAGACCGGGGCGTAGATATAGATCATGATCGGGATGGAGACTGCAACAAGAACGCCGGCCAGCACCAGACCGCTTTTGAGCGAGACGACGCCGGGCCGCCCGAGCCGCTCGACGCCGCAGGCCGCCAGCGCCGCCACGCCCAGCGAAACCCACACGTGAAACCGCACCGGCTCACGCGAGCTGCCGATCACGGGCAGCCGATGCGCATAGTCGAACAGGAAAGTAAATCTTCCCAGCATCAGCATGACATCCGATGCCGATCAGGATGACCCAGAAGCTTGACCCACCGGTCGCGCGCGGCCGTCCCGCCAGCGCCAACGACCGCCAGCACGATGGCGATCAAGCCCATGTACGTGTTCATCTCGTGGTACGGATAAAAGCCGTCCATCCAGTCGGTGTCTCGGGCACGCGTGCCGTAGGCTTCGCGGACGACCAGAGTCGGCAATAGCTCGGGGCTCCACGATCCGAAGGTCAGCTCGCCGCGCGTCAGCCCGCCGGCGCGCGGCGAGCGATCGAGCAGCTCTTTCGATGGCACCCACTGGACCCCCGAGATCAAGACGCCCAGCCCCGCAAGGACGACCGCCATGCCCAGCGCGCGCACGCGCGCAGCCAGACGGTGCTCGGTGGCCGCGCGGTAGAGTCCGTAGAGGCCGACGAGGCCGATCGTCAACAGCGAGTCCTGCAGGTGGCCGGCGAATACCTGAATCGCCAGGGCGACGCCGCCCAGAACAACGCCGCGCCAGCGACCGCGACGTCCACGACGCCTCGAGTCCCCAGATGACGAAGGGAACGCTGGCCAGGGCGTTGATCATGCTGGTGTGGATCAGATGGCCCCAGACGTATCCGCTCGCGCCGAAGACGGCGGCGCCGGTGAGCGCCGCCGCCGGTCCGACATGGCGGCGCAGCCAGCCGTAGGTCCCCAGGCCGGTCAGCCAGACCGACAGCACCGTGTCGAGGTTGAAGGCCTGCCAGGTCTGCATCCAGGGATAGAGCACATACTTGAGCGGATGGAGATAGCCGGCCTGGCTCTCGCTAAATAGCGGCAAGCCGCAATAAAGCCCCGGGCACCAGCGCGAGAATCGCCCGGCACGCAGCTCTTCGGCGAAAAAGGCGCGATAAGGGTAGTTGATCTCGGTGATGTCGAAGTAAAAAAGGGCCCGGCGCAGGCTGAGCAAGTCCCAGAAAAAAACGGCGACCGCGGCGGTCCAAACCGAGAGCGCGACCAGGTCCCACCGGCACCAGCCCGATCGCTCGAACAGGCCGTTCTGACATCCGGTCGCTTCGGTTTCTCCGTTGGACACGACTTGCGCCTCGCTGGCTTTGCTCACGGAACGACGACCCGCAGACGACGTAGCTCGGCGGGATCGCGCCCGTCCTCTACCCAGGACGTCGCCAGGGCCGACGGCCAGTTTGTTCCCTGCGCCGATCGAACCACGCCTGCCCCAGGATCCACGGCGGACCTCGATCCCAACTTCCTCGAAGCAGTTGCCGGATACAAGACCAACAGTTTTCCTCGACCCGGCCCCAGCCCGCGAGACCACCCGCGGAACCGATTGGGATACGAGGGAAACGGGATGGCGGTCACCCGCCCGCCGGAGAGGAAGGCCATGCGGTAAACGTCCCAGTATCCTCCGAACACGTGGGTCACGTCTGACGGAACCACGAAGTCCGCTGGAGTCGGCAGGCGACCCGCGGGGCACCTCTTGTACAACGGTCAGCTCCGACCAGTCCGGACCCTGTGCACGAACCGGGTAGCCCCACTGGTCGACGTAAAGACGCTCGTCACGATACCAGAGAAACGCCGCCGCAGGTCATCACCTCGAAAAAAAGTCCGGCAATGATCCACGCCAACAGCCGGCCGGCCCAGCTCTTGTTTGCCAGGTCGTTCATCCAGAGCCCGAACCCGAGTGCCCAGGGTGTGAGCAAGAAGATCAGGTAACGATAGTTGTCTGAATTAAAAATGTTGCGGTTCACGAGAAATGCCGCAACGACCAGGAGCGCCGAGGCCAGCGTAGCGAGGCTGACGGCGGTCCGGGCGGTGTCGGCGAGGCGGGCCGGATCCCGCGCCAGACGGAAAAGCGCCACCAAGAAAGCCCCTACCAAAAGCACCGCCAGCCATTCCGCTTGCCCCGGAAGCATGGCGCAATCCGGGGTCCGCGCATGGTAAATTACCCGGCTGCCCAGGGTGTAGATTGTGACACCGGCGTTTTCCAGGTGGGTCAGCTCGGTGCCGGCGATCAGCCTCGGCAGGCAATAGAGCCCGAGTATCCGGCTATGCTCCAGGATCGCCTGCGCGTTCGAGCGTCGTCTGGAACTGTGAGGGATATGCATCATATGGGATCGACACGCCGGCCGATTTCACGCGGGATCAAGCCGACCAACATCGCGACAAGAGAACACGGCCGCCAGGCCGAGCCCGGCTCTCGAGCGTCCCGTCCGTGAACCAGGCGAATAAGCCGGCGGGTACAAGGGCGGCGAGCGTGAACAGGAACATCGCGTCGAGATAGAGCCCCAGCCCGCACCAGAGCCCGAGCGCCGCCGCGCGCCGCCACCCGCCGCGCGTGAGGCAGGCATGCAAGCCCGCGAACGCGACGGTATGCCAGACGAGCGTCAGCAGGTGGCCCCCGGTAATTCGCCCCGACAGCCAGATCGTACCCAGTGATGAGAATACCAGGGGGAGAATCGACCATCCCGCCACTTCGAGCCCGTACGCCCGGGCGGCCAGCCAAAACGTCGAGGCGACCACCAGACACCAGATCAATGTTCCACCACTCACCAGCGTGATCGGATTGGCCCCCCAAACCAGGGCCTGGAGATAGGAAGAAAAAAGGGGCATGATCCCCATGGAGGGCGTCGCGGGATAATGCCACCGCCAGTGTCCTCGGAGGGCATCGAGCAGCGTCAGGCCATCGACGGCCAGGTCGCTGTCGAGGTGGTCATGGGCGTTCAAGACGAGCGGAACGCGGATCAATACCGTCCAAGCCAGACCAAGTCCCAGTACGACCCAGGGCCAGCGGAGACGTCGAGCGGAGGCGTCGGGGGGCTGGGTACTCATGGCGACCGATAAGGCTCATCGTGAATTGAGAGGCTGGCTGTTGTTGTCGGAAGACCTTCGGTCGCACCAGTGGGCGGGGTCTGGAGGCTCGCTCCCAACAACCGGCAGAACCGCGCCCAACGGAGGAATTCAAGCGAAAAAGTCGGAGACGGGGCAACGGAAGCCGGGAAGCTCGGGTAAGATTTTCGATGATGTCATCCTCGCGGAGCACAAGGGGAAGCTCGTCATCCAGGCGGTGGATGACCACGCTGCGGCTCTCGGGATAGACTGACCCATATCAGCAAACGTTCCGACTGCCTGATATTCCGCGATCTTTTTGCTGATCTTGCCCGCGCGAGTTGCCGGGCGAAACGACCTCGACGGCCAAGTCCGGCGGAACGGGAGGCAACGTCGTTACCCACTTCTGACCGCGGCCAACGAGCGTGGCTGTAGAAGCAAACGTCTGGCCCGCGGACCGTGTCCGGACCGCGTTCCGTGACCACGGCCGAGTCGTTTGACAATGCGTATCCGTATCCGGACTTGCGTCCGTAGTCCCACAGTCTTCCAGCGACATTCGCACAAACCACGCCGTGTTCCGGCATTGGTGGCGGCACTTCGACGATCTCCCCTCGAACGAGCTCAAACGTCCCCTCGCCGAGATCGGCCGCCATGAACTCCTCGGCGGTTAGTAGCTTGGTCTGGGTTACTGTCGCCATGACTCATCTCCCACGGGTCGCCCACCTGGACATCCTGAGATCGTCATCCACCAATCAAACCGCGCCAGCCATCTCTTCAAGCTGCACAACCGAGCGATTTTGCTCCTTGACCAGGTAGTCGCGGCCGAACTTGATGCGGATGTGGTCCCAGGGAAGGACCTCATCGATCGGCCGGTCCCGATGGCTGTAGAATGGCACGTCGATGTCGTGCTCGGCGAAAATCTCCCACCAGAGCTTGGGCTTGAAATACTCGCTCCAGGCGTCGAGTCGGGCTCCACGGCGATAGGCGGCCTCGAGCGCGGGCGCGACCCGGCGGTCGCCGCGGGTCAAGATCCCTTCGAGCATGCTCCGCTCGATGTCGTGGGCCTTGACCGTCACTGAGCGGATCTTGACCTTGGACCGCAGATATTTGTGGGCCCAGATGGAAGTACTCGCGCGACTGCATCCCGTTCCACTGGTAAGCCGTATGCGGCTTGGGAATGAAGTTGGACACGCTCGCCGTGACTTCCGCGTAACGGCCGGTGACTTCCTTGCCGATCCTGGCGATCGTTTCGGCCATCGCGACGATGCCATCGAGGTCGGCCGTGCGCTCGCCGGGGAGGCCGCACATGAAGTAAAGCTTCACTTTCCGCCAGCCGCGTCGAAACGCCTCGGCGCAGCCGTCGTAAAGGTCCTGGTTGTTGATCGGCTTGCGGATCTGCTCGCGCATGTCGTCGCGCGCGACCTCGGGGGCGAGAGTCAACCCGCTGCGATGTCCTTCGGCCAGGAGCGCGGGGATCTTTTTGAGCATCTCGGTGATCCGCAGGCTCGGGAGTGAGATCTTCACCCCCAGTGGCGTGAAAACCTCGCTCATCCGCGTCGACCAGCTCCTCAAAGTCGGGGTAGTCGCTCGTGGAAAGCGAAAGCAGGCTGATCTCGTCGTAGCCGGTGGCGTTGTAGCTTTCGAGCGCGGCCTGGACGATCGTCTCGACAGTGCGATGTCGGAGCGGGCGCTTGATGACAGTGCTCTGGCAAAACCGGCACAACCAGGGGCAACCGCGCATGATCTCGATGGCGATCCGGTCGTGGGTCGTCTCCACGAACGGAACGATCGGCCGGGTCGGCAGCGGAATGCTCTCGAGGTCGCGGATCACGCAGGGCTTGATCTCCTCTGGAACATCGTCGCGGCTGCGGCGGATCTCGAGAATCGTGCCGTCTTCGCGGTAGATGGGATCGTAAAACCGCGGGACGTACGCCCAGTCAACCGTTGCCGCGATCCGGGCCAGCTTGTCATCGCGCGAAAGGCCGGATCCTTGCATCGATTTCCACAGGTCGCAGACCACCGGCAGGCTGGGCTCGCCGTCGCCGATCACGAACAGATCGATAAAAGGCGCGAGCAATTCGGGATTCTGGGCACCGGGCCCCCCGGCGATGACCAGCGTGTCGTCGGGCTCGCGATCCTCGGCGTGGAGGGCGATCCCACCGAGCTCGATCATCATCAAGACATTCGTGTAGCAGATCTCGTACTGAAGCGAAAAGCCCAGGACGTCGAACTGGCAAAGCGGAGTAAAGGTCTCCAGGCCGTAGAGAGGCAAGCCGTGCTGCTTGAGTGCCTCTTCAAAGTCAGGCAGCGGCGTAAACGCCCGCTCGCAGGCCCAATCGGCCGCGTTCATCAGGCTGTACAGTACCTGAAGCCCGTGATGGCTCATCCCCAAGGCATAGGTGTCGGGGAACGCCAGGCACACGCTGCCGCGCGCGGTCCGGTGGTCCTTGACGATGCTGTTGAGCTCGCCGCCGACGTACTGGCCGGGGGTACGAATATTGGGCAAGATCCGCGAAACAACCGCGTCCTTCAGTTCCTGATTTATCATGAAAGAGTGACTCCGGAGACAACCCCGCTACGGCCCGGCGTCGAGCCGTTCGGCACTTGTCCGGCCTGGATTCGATGGGCGGCACCTTGACGGAGATCGGCACGATCGTGCGTGCGGAAGCTAATAGATGTATGTTAACCGGTCGGCCGTTTTCTGGATAGTTGCCCGGAAGAGCGAACGGGTGGCCGGCGGGCCAACGGATTCTGGCAATCGAGTTTGTTGTCCCAAACGCTCTGAGCCACTCGATGTCGCGTCCGTGCCGTTAGAGACCTCGGTGCGCCGGAGGCGGTCTGGAGACCCATCACCCGACATACGGGCAAGTTGCAAGCAGTCTCCGACCCCGCCGGTACGCCAGACCGAGGTCATGCGCCACAGTCCAGGCGGTGCCGCTACCCACACCGCCCACTTCCTGCGCCGTGATGGCAGAATCCTTCGACGCACACGCGGTGGCCGGCGGGTCAGTATTGGACGCGTTTCGTGGCACTGGCACGTGCCTAGCATCCATTCTGGCCGGGCTCCGCGGTAACAGATACAATCGAAGTATCCAGCATCGTTTTTGGGGCATCTTTTCGCTCGAGAATCGCCATGACAGTTCCCGAAGAACGCCCTCTGGTGGCCCTGACGATGGGCGACGTGGCGGGCATCGGACCAGAGGTGATCGCGCGAGCCTGGAATGATCCGCGGCTGCACGCCCTGGCCCGTCCGCTCGTGATCGGCGACCCGGCCGTGCTCGAGCGCGCCCTCGAGCTGGTCGGCGCTGACGAACCGAACGCGCGTTGATGTCGTGACCGCGCCCGAGGAGGCCGACCCGAGTCCGGACGTCATCCCTTGCCTCGCGGTCGCGATTGATGGAGTCGATCTGGCGCAAGTCGCTCCCGGGGTCGTCGATGCACGGGCCGGCCGGGCCGCGTATGAATTTCTCACAACGGCAGCCAGGCTGGCGATCGCTGGCCGCATCGACGCCATCACGACCCTGCCCTTGAACAAGCAGGCCCTCCACCAGAGCGGCGTCCGCCACCCCGGCCACACCGAGATCCTCGCCGAATACTGCGGCGTTGCCGACCACGCGATGATGCTCTATCTCGAAACACGAGGTGCCGACACGAACGGGTCGCCTGCACCCGGCTGCCGCGGCGGCACCGGCCTGGGCGTCGTCCACGTGACGCTGCACGTCGCGCTGCGGCGCATTTTCCAGCTCGTGACGACGGAAGCCGTCCTCGCCAAGATCCGCCTGGCCGACCGGGCCATGCGCCCCTTGACCGCCGTCTGGCCGCCTCGAATCGCCGTGGCCTCGCTCAATCCGCATGCGGGTGAGGATGGTCTTTTTGGCGACGAAGAACAGCGCATCATCCAGCCGGCCGTCGAGCTGGGGCGGCGGGAAGGGATCGACGTGACCGGGCCGTTTCCCAACGACACCCTCTTCTATCATGCCCTCGCGGGCGATTACGACGCCGTCGTGGCGATCTACCACGACCAAGGCCACATCGCGCTCAAGACAATTGGCTTCGACCGCGCCGTCAATATCACGCTGGGGCTGCCGATCGTGCGCACCAGCGTGGCGCATGGAACGGCTTTCGACATCGCCTGGAAGGGCCTGGCCAATCCGGCCAGCCTGCTCGAAAGTGTGCGGGTCGCCGCCAGGATCGTCGCGGGCAAACTTCGCGCGACGGAGGTCGAGCTGGATGGCTTGGGCCAGTCCGTCCTGCTATCGCGACAACGAACAATCGGCTAAACGGATTTTTACAAGACCCATACACGATTACGTGGCGGGCTGACACGGCCCTCGGGATCGGAAGATCGCTCAAACGGAGCGGATCCGACGGACGCATTACGGCACCGACCGATGTGGCCGTCGTACCGCCGACGATTTCGACGTCGACCCAGTTGGTCTGCAGCTGACCGGGCCAGATCGAACGGACATCCGGGTCGGCCCAGCCGCGGTCCGGGGCCGCTTCCAGCCAGAGACGCATCGACCGGGTACCTGGCCGCTCGATCGCTTCCGGGGCGCAGGTCGGAAATCGGCCCCAGATCGAAGCGGCGGACGACGGCCTCGGTCGCGGACGATCCCTGACGCGCGAGCCCTGGCCGCTCACAACCAGGCTTCCGCCCGCGAACCGGCCGGCGATTCCCTCGATCTCGATCGAGATCTCATGGGCCAGGTCGCAAGGGAGAGGAAGTGCCACCGCGAGCCGGGGCGGGTCGCGCAGCGCCCACTCAGCACCCAGCGAGACGTAAGTCGAATTCTCGCCGGCCGCCACGGTCGCCGGCTCGAGACGGATGGCCCGCGCGAACAGCTCGTCGCGGGTCGCGTCGGGCAACGTCAGGATGGCATCGAGCTTCAAGATCGGGTCGAACTCGAAGAGGAACGGCACGTGCGGCGGCTCGATCTCCCAGGAATCGGTCAGACCGACCGTGCGGACGCGGGCCTGGAGAACCAGGCGATGCGGGCCATTGGTCTCGAAATCGCCGGGGAAAATCGTGAATGCGACGCGGCCGGCGCCAGGAGTCCACGGGGAAAACTCTTCCAGGGCCATGCGGCGCGCACCCAGCACGCGATGCGACCATTCCAGGTTTTTGGGGTCGACGCGGCGGCCGCTGTCATCGAGAAACGGCACTTCGTAGGTCACCGCGATCGGAATCTCGGTTTTGAGCGATCGAGGGTAGCGGCGGCGGGCACTCCAGGTCACGGTGAACCCGCGGCGCACGACGGCCTGCTCTTCCTCGGCGACAAGCTGATCCAAGAGCCAGAGCCGCGCCAGCGACGAACCGGCAGCCTGGCGCGCTTGTTCCGATCGGCCGAGCTGAAGATCCGCAGCAGCTCGTAAACGCCGGTCCTGCCATATTCGGCGACGGCTTCGATCTCCGCCGCAGTGACGTCGGGGTCGTCCAGCCGGGCGACCGCCTTCCGCGCCTGCCACCACGCGATCAGCCGGCGTCCGCCGCCCACGAGTACGGCGGCGGCCAACGCGAGCCAGATCACCGCCTTCGGCTCGCTCAGCCAGCGGCGCCGGGCGGGGTTCCCGTGCCACGCCCCGGCGGGCGGCGTGACGCCTCTGGGTCCTGACCGGCTTCCAGCTCACCGCCATTTGAGACCGCGACCGGATTCGACTCGCTCCCCTGCCGCATCAATGCTCTCTGAATTTAACGGTATTGCGCACTTAAGCCGGCGTCAAAGAACGCGGCGCGGACCGGCCAGGGGAACGCGGGGTGCCAGCGGGCGCGAGCCTGGCGCTGGCGCTCCGGTCTCGTCGGGCTTTTCCGGCGCACGCCCCGGTTTTTCAGGAATGATCACCGGTTTGTCGCCGGCGTTCTCGGGCATCTCTTCGATGATGGTCGGCTGGCGCACTCGGGGCCCTTCGGCTCCTTCGATCCCGACGTAATCGGCTAGTTCGTCGACGGCATCCTGCACGGCGTGCAGGTCGCGATGTAAAGCGCGCAGCTCGGCCCAGATCCGCTCGGCGGGATCCTCCGCGCCCTCCTGGTCGGTGATGATCATCAAGTTGTCCTCGGCGACCACGCGAAAAGTCAGGCCGACCTGGTCGAGCAAGAGCTTCAGTCCGGTCTTCAAGCGAACGCCGTCCAGCTCGAGCTGAACGGTGTCGTCGGGCTTGGCGCTCTTGCGGTCGAGGGCGGCCAGGTCGAGCACCACCGGCGCCTTGAGTGTTTCTTTCAAGTGAGCGCAGACCTCTGCGAGCGAGGTTGGGCGCGAGAACGGAAAGTGATAGGGCCGCAAGAGCGCATCCTGAAGCGTGACGGCGACCTGGTTTCCTTGGACGGCGAACGGCTGCAAGTACGGATCGGCGCGCGATCGGCCGACAGCGCCGGCAATTTGGCGGATTCGCCGGTTTTCTCCCTGGGCGAGTGGCTGCCATTTGCTTGTGGGGTCTCGGCCCGGTCCTGGGCCGTGAGTGCGAACCGCCCCGAGATCAAGAGCCCGACAACCAGGCCTGCCAGCAGCAGTAACCAGTGTCTTCGCGTCATGCACCGCTCCTCTTGGACACGAGGTGCGAGGCGGAATGGGCGCCTGCAGCGCAAGAATCGGCGCTCATTCCCCGTTTCTGTGAAACCATCATCGCATTGTAACCGACAACGTCTCGGACCAACCAGCGGGACTTGGCGGCCGAAGCGTCGACCTCGATGAGCTCAACCACGCCTATTCTTTCAACAGGGAGGCACTTGAGCCGGCAGTCAAGTAGAATGGTCTTTCTAGACCGAGGCAAACGAACAAGTGTAGGCACGAGCTGGTGCTACGTGAGCTGTGACCCACAACGTGTGGGCTTGGCGGTTTCCTGGCACAGGCGACATCATGAACAGTCCACATCCGCTGGGCCCCAGCACTCGAGCTTATCCGCGGCGGGCGATCCGAGCGGATTTATGAACTGAAAGGATCTGACCTGCACATCGGCCGGATCCCGGGCCTGGATGTTTACCTCGACGACGTCCGAGTCTCACGTCATCACGCGCGGGTCGAGCACCGGCCCGACGGCACGTCTTACCTGGTGGATCTCGACAGCAAGGGATGCACCCAGCTCGACGGCCGGCGACTGACGCCGTTCCAGGCCGTGCCGCTCCGGAATGGCAGCCGGATCAGGATCGTCGACTACGAGCTGATCTTTCACGACCAGGCGGTCGAGCTCAACGACTCGGGGGACGGGGACTCGACGATTCTCGAGAGTCTCGACAACCTGAGCACCGAGCACCTTGCACGCCGCTCGGTCGAGCCCGCGCAAGCACTCAAGGCCATTCTCGAGATCAACCGAGCGGTCGGCGGCGGGGCCGAGCTCAATGAAGTTCTCAATCGCGCCCTCGAGGGGTTGATGGCGGTTTTCCCCGCTGCCGAGCGCGGGTTCATTCTGATCGTGGGGCCCGAGGGCAGACCGCGGCTGCGTGCGCCTCCGCCAGCAGGCATCGGGGAACGCAGCTGCCGGTGCTTTCCCGCACGATCCTTACCCAGGTCATCAACGAAGGCAAAGCGATTCTCATCAAGGACACGACGATCGACCCTCGGTTCATGCGTGCCAAGAGCGTCGTCTCTTCGTTTCGCACGGCAATGTGCGTGCCGCTCTTGGGGCACGACGGCCGGCCGCTGGGCATGATCCAGCTCGACCGGAGGACTGGCCGAAAAGGCTTCAAGGCGGGTGACCTCGACCTGCTCGCCGCCCTGTCGGTTCCGGTGGGCGTGGCCGTCGAAAACCACCAGTTGCTCAGGGAGCGGGCCTCATGGGCGGCGGCACGCGAGATCCAGCTGGCACTTTTGCCCCACGGCCGGCCCAAGATCGCCGGCTATGCATTCTGGGAGTGCTATCGGCCAACCCTCGAGGTCGGCGGCGACCTCTACGATTATATCGCGGTGGAACCCTCGGAACCGGGCGAAGAAGGACGGACGCGGTGGGCGGTGACGGTCGGCGATGTCGCCGGCAAAGGAATGGCGGCCGCGCTCGTCGTGGCAGGCCTCTGTCCGGAGGTGCGACACTCGGTGCGTGCCGGCGCCGGACCGGCGGAAGTCCTCGCCGGCGTCAACCGCCGGCTCTGCGACCAGGGCGTTGGTGGGCGGTTTGTGACCATGGCCTTGGCGGTTATTGACGCTCGGTCGAACGTCATGACCGTGGCGAATGCCGGGCACTTGGACCCCCTGGTGCGCCGGACTTCGGGCACGATCGAGGCCGTGGGCCGCTCGGGGGCCGGCCTGCCGCTGGGTGTGTCGGCGGAGGCCGTCTATCGGCCGGTCGCCGTCCCTCTCGAGCCGGGCGACCTGGTCGTCCTCTACACCGACGGCGTCAACGAGTCGATGAATCTCGACCGTCAGCCCTTTGGCGAAGCGCGGGTGAAAGAGGTTCTGGCCGCAACAAAGGGCGGAGTCGCCGCGGCCGGCGAGGCCATCCTGGCGGCCGTCCGCGACCATTCCGCCGGCCGCTCGCAATTCGACGACATCACCATCGTCTGCTTCCAGCGCCAGCCGAATTGAACTCGCCCGCGCATTCGCGTTGTTGTGGCGCGATTCTTAGAGGCCGCTTAACCGGCTTACGATCGCCGGACGCCCGCCTTTGTCATACAATCTTCGCTCAAAGCCGACGACTTCACCCGAAACGGAGTGCACCCGATAGTGATCTTGCCGCCCGACGATCCCGCGGACCTGGAGCTGCCACCCGAAGTAATGCGCGCCATGGGCCAGGCCGTGCTGGAGCGCGTCGTCGATTTCATCGCGTCACTCCCATACCAGGGGGCCTGCGGCGATATCCACGCCGAGGAATTATGCCGTGCGCTCCGCGAAAGGGCGCCCGAACATGGCGTACCGATTTCGGAGCTGCTCGACCGGCTCTTTCACGATTGGATCCCCCGCTCGTTCAACACGGCCGGTCCGGGATACCTGGCCTATATTCCCGGCGGGGGCATTTTCCCGGCCGCGCTGGCGGACCTGATTGCCGACGGCACGAATCGCTATACCGGCATTTGGCAGGCCGCGCCGGCCTTGGTCCAGCTCGAGGCGAACGTGCTCGATTGGTTTCGCGACTGGATGGGCTTTCCATCGACCACCCGAGGCCTGTTCACGACCGGCGGCTCGATGTCCATCTTCAACGCAGTACTCTGCGCCCGCGAGCGGCAGTTAGGGACCGAGATCCGATCGGGCGTCCTTTACACGTCGAACCAGGCCCATGCGGCGGTCGTCAAGTCGGCCAAGCTGGCCGGCATCTTTCCCGATCGGGTCCGCCTGGTATCGGTCGACTCACAGTTCCGCATGCGGTTTGACGATCTAGGCGATCAAATCGCGCGAGACCGACGTGCGGGCCTGCGGCCGTTTCTGGTCGTGTCGACGGCAGGATCGACGAACACCGGCGCCGTCGATCCGCTGGAGGCAATCGCCGATCTCTGCGAACGCGAGGGACTGTGGCACCACGTCGACGGCGCCTATGGTGCGTTTTTCCATCTGGTCGAGCCCCTGCGCCCACTTCTGGCAGGTCTGTCGCGGGCCGACTCGCTGACGCTCGATCCGCACAAGGGGCTTTTCTTGCCGTACGGCACCGGAGCGCTCTTGGTCCGCGACGGCGCGGCCCTGCGGGACGTTCATCAGGTGCATGCCAGCTACATGCCGCCGGCCGTCGACCAAGAATTCTACGACCCCGCGCAGTACGGCCCCGAGCTGTCGCGTGGCTTCCCGGGACTGCGGGTCTGGCTGACGATCAAGACATTCGGCGCGGCCCGGATCCGGGCCGCGATCGCCGAGAAGCGGGCGCTGGCGGTTGCGGCCGCCGAGCGGCTCGCGGGCGTGCCCGGGATCAACCTGGTCGCGCCCCCGCAGCTTTCGCTTCTGGCCTTTTGCCTGGAGCCAACTGGTTCGTCGCTGCTCGAACAAAACAAAGCGACCTCCCGGCTGCTCGAGCGGGTCAACGCGCGGCGGCGAGTGATGCTCACCGGCTGTACCGTCGATGGACGATTTCTGGCCCGGCTGTGCGTGATGAGCTTCCGCACACGCGAGCGTCATGTCGAGCTGGCCGTGGATCAGATCATCGAGGAGGCAGCAGGGATCCTCGCCGAGGGCGCGAGATGACTTGAATGTGCTCTTTGAAATAGCCCCTTACGTGGCGGCGCCGCGGCCGGTCGTAGGGTGGCGCCGAACGATCCAAAGGATCGTAAGGCCCACCGAGAGCCACGGCGGAAGGATCGTGAGGCCCACCGAGAGCCACGGCAGGTCGGTGGGGCCTCGCCGCGATTTCTCGCGGATCGGCACCAGCCTACTCGTTCCGGTTCCGGGAGCTGGAGCACTTCGCCGGAGTGCCACTTATGCAGCACGGCCGACGACAACCGCTTATGCCTGAGGCGGAAAGCCCTCCGAGATTGATGGGCATAATCGCCAAAACCAGCCCGCGAACCACCAGCGCTTTGACATCCGGCCGACGTATGACTATTGTAATACTTAGTCTGACAATAGTCGGAGGTTCCTTTCGAGCGTCAAGCGTGGTGTTCCAAAAAGTCCCACCGCGCCGCGAGCACAGCCACTCGAACGATTCGGAGAGTGACGGTTACTGCCGGCGTACGCCCTTCGCGGACGGAGGACCGATCATGAGCGCACTCACGTGGTCTCTTGAGCATGTCAATCTCGCTGCGACCGAAAAGGCAACCGTGCATCGGTCGGTGAGCGGCCCGCGACGTTCTCGCTGGCTGGGACGGGCTGTGGTCGCATTGATCCTAGGACCGTTTGTTGTCGCCATTGCGAGCGCTATCATCGATTCGGTTCGTGAGACACAACGCAAACAGTGCTCGGATAGACTCACGAGGATCGGCTTGACTCTGCACGAGTATCACAACGCTCATAACCACTTCCCCGCGCCCGCGATTTTCAGCAGCGAGGGCTCGCCGCTATTGAGCTGGCGAGTAGCGATCTTGCCGTATCTCGGCTACCGATCACTTTACGAGAGGTTTCACCTGGACGAGCCGTGGGACAGTGCCCACAACCGTGCCCTCATCGCGGAAATGCCGCGCGAATATGCCTGCCCGGTGGGACCGGCCCGCACGACTGGCCAGACGCCATACCAAGTTGTCGTCGGGCCGACGATCGACTCGTACAGCATCAACACGGCGTTTGATTCGACGCGCGGGGTAGATCTGCGTGAGATCACCGACGGCACGTCAAACACGGTTCTCGTCTTCGAGGCCGATACTCCGGTCCCCTGGACCAAGCCCGACGACTTGCGATGGACGCCCGACGGACCACTGCCACGATTGGCCGGCAATCACGCCGGCGGGACTCATGTGCTTTTGGCCGATGGGGCGACCCGGTTCCTCAGGTCGACGACTCGTCCCGATATCCTCCGGGCGGTTCTTACCGTCAATGGCGGCGAAATAAACAGTGCTTGATAAGCGAGGCTCGCGCCGGGCGTGTCCTGGCTTCGTCGACTTGAATTCGGGCGACTGGGTCGTGCAGAACGCCGCCAATTCCGGCGTCGGGCGGTGGGTGATCGCCGTGGCGAAGTCGCGTGGCCTCAGGACCGTCAACAGCGTCCGGCGACCTGAGTTGGTGGACAAGCTTAAGACGATCGGCGGAGACGTCGTCGTCGTCAATTCTCCCGATGTCGCGGGACGGATCAAAGAGGCGGTCGGACAGGACGAACTTCACCTGGCACTCGACGGCGTGAGCGGCCCGGCGATCGGCGTGCTTGCGTCGACTCTCTCTCTCCCCGGCACTATGCGGTTGCATCGCATCGCGTCTCCATGCACATCTCGCAACTTTCCGAGCCTGCTCTCAAGCCGGCGCGGGGCCACTCCCCCGCGTAAACCTGCCCCGAATGTCTGAGACACGGCCGCGAACCTGCGGCGAATCGCATTGAAATGTCTCTGTTGTGCTGCCTCAAGCTTGCCACGTCGTGCCTTTCCTTGTGGTCACTGGTTTGTCCTTCCGGTCACAGGTGAGCCGCTCCCGGTGGTTTTTGCCATCGGCGGTTTCAACCCTCCGCCGGAAGAAGCAAAAGCTGAAGTGCACCCGGAGCGTCATTCTTGCCCGTGTGGCGCTAGCACGCAACCAGTGTCCGACCGTGGTCAGCGGAGGCTTGGCTCGGTCCCGATGAGGTGATATACTGGATTATTTGAGATTTGTTGGATATTGGTGTGAGCTCAAGCGATAGGAACTTTATCCAGGTTTCCCGGACCCTCTGGGGAAAACTCCGAGGTATTGTGATGACGCGAGCATTCCCGGCGAAGCTCATCGCCGTGGTTCTTCTGGCCCTGATTTGTCAGGACTTCCTGAGTTCGACCGTGCTGGCGGCGCCGGTGGCGAGGGTCGATGGGCTCACAACGGAGGAACGGGCGACGCTGCTCGAATACGCCAAGGATACCTGGCGCTCGTTCGAGGAGCTGACCTGGCCGAATGGCCTGCCCGCTGATTCTCTTTGCCACAAAGGCGATGTCTGGTCTCGCCCCTTAACACATACCTCCCCGACCAATATCGGTGCTTATCTCTGGAGTGTCATAGCCGCCGAGCGGCTGAAGCTGATTGGCCCCGCGGAAGCAGCGTCACGTCTCGACCAAACCTTGAAGACGCTCGCGGGCCTGGAGCGAACTCATGGGTTCTTCTGCAACGAGCTCGACCCACGTTCCGGAACGGCCCAAAAGTTCTTCCCCGTCGACTCCCAGCCGCGCCACGTCCGCGTTTCTGCGCTGGACAATGCGTGGCTGGCGGCCGCACTGATCATGGTGGCCAATGCCGAGCCGTCGTTGCGGGAACGCGCCGGCCGACTCATGCAACCGATGGATTTTGGCTTCTTTTACGACCCTCACAACCCGGCTGATCCGGTCAATCATCCGGGGCAGCTTCACGTTGGTTACTGGCGCGACGATCAGAAGTTCTACGGCCACTACGGCCTGCTCAACACGGAGGCCCGCATTGTCAGCTACCTGGGCATCGCGCTGGGTCAACTTCCTCGGGAGCTCTACTACCGGATGTTCCGAACGATTCCGGATAACTGGGGCCCGCAATGCCAGTCGCCTCGGGGTGAAATCCGCGACTACTACGGGATCAAGGTCTTCGAGGGCTCATACGATTACCATGGCGTGCGGATTGTCCCCAGTTGGGGAGGGAGTATGTTCGAGGCCTTGATGGTGCCGCTGTTCGTTCCCGAGGACATCTGGGCGCCGCGAAGTTGGGGGCTCAATCACGGGCTCTATGCCCGGGCGCAGATCGAACACGGGCTGAAGGAGACCGGGATCGGCTTCTGGGGTTTCTCCCCCGCCGCCCGGCCGCAAGGCGGATACCAGGTTTACGGAGTTAAGGCCCTGGGAAGCTCCCGTCAGGGTTACTTTTGCCACGAATTCGACCCGGCTACCGGACCCCCCTCGGCGTCTCATTCGAGCCGAGTGACGCACGGCGTTGTCACCCCGTACGCATCGTTCCTCGCCTTGCGGTACGCCCCGCACGAGGCCCTCGCCAATCTCCGCGCCCTTACCGAAGAATTCCCGATGATTTACGGACCGCTGGGATTTCAAGATTCGGTGGATGTCACTGCGGGAACAGTATCTCCTTGCGTCCTGACCGTCGACCAGGGCATGATCATGGCCGCGATCGCCAATGAATTGGCTGGAGACGCCATGCAGCACGCCTTTAGCGACGGCCGCATCGAACAAAACGTTCGCCCACTGATCGCGATCGAAGAATTCGCCGCCGGACCACCTGCCGAGATCCTCGCGGTGGAGCCGACAGATGACCGTCCGCCCGCACGCGAATTAAACAGCAAGTAAGTGCCCTCTGTTGCCGAATCGTCACGGGCTGCCAATTGGGTCGACGAGAAAAAGGGACGGATCCACGCCCGTTCGGCTGGACATTTGCGTTATACCGCCGGCGGGTTTCGCTCGGCATAGAGGCGTTGGTGCCAGGTTGGATACGCGGGGACGGACTCGCTCGCGGAATCGAGCTTGGTGACTTGCTCGGGAGTCAGTGCCCAGCCGACGGCCCCAAGATTCTGACGAAGCTGATCCTCATTTCGCGCGCCGATGATCACGTTTGCCACGCTCGGGCGCCGGAGCACCCAGTTGATCGCCACCTGCGGCACAGTCTTGCCCGTTTCCTCGGCCACTGCGTCAAGCGCGTTCAACCACCCGGAACAGGTAATCATCGGCAATGACAGGGCCGCCGGCGGTCGTGTCTTTGTGCCGGAGGCGGCTCATCTCGGGCAAGCCCTGCCCGCGGCGGACCTTGCCCGTGAGCCGCGCGAAGCCAAGCGGGCTCCACGCGACGCAGCCAACACCCTGGTCGAGAGCAAGAGGCATCAGCTCCCACTCGTAGTCGCGGCCGACAAGCGAATAATAAGCCTGGTGGGCGACATACCGCGCCAATCCGTATTCCTTCGAGACGGCAAGCGACTTCATCAGGTGCCAGCCGGAAAAGTTTGAGCATCCGATGTATCGGATTTTCCCCGCTTTGACCAGGTCGTCAAGAGTGCCGAGAGTCTCCTCTACGGGCGTCGTCCGATCAAAAGCGTGGAGTTGGTAGAGATCGATGTAATCGGTCGCGAGCCGCTTCAGGCTCCCCTCGACAGCACGGATCAGATGGTATCGTGACGATCCAACGTCGTTCGGCCCAGGCCCCACGCGAAAAGCCGACTTGGTGGAAATGATCACCTTGTCACGGCGTCCCTTGATTGCTTGGCCCAAGATCTCCTCGGCCCTGCCCGCCGAGTATGCGTCGGCCGAGTCGAACATGGACAATCCGGCGTCCACGCAGATTTCGACGAGCCGGGTGGCCTCGCCCACATCGCTCGCGCCGAATCCCTTGAAGGCGCCTTCGCCGCCAAACGTGGCCGTCCCGAGACTGAGGACAGGTAACGTGAATCCGGAGGCTCCGAGCTGACGGTATTCCATGGTTTTTCGTTAACCTGGGTGAGGAAAAGATTGGCGCGGTGGGGACTGATCTGGTCGGCTGCTCGGGATCGAGTTCTCGCGTGCGTGCTCCTTTGCGGCGAGCCCGCTGCGTAATCATGTCGCATTTTGACCTAGTCAATCCATGTGATGGCAGTGCCCTCCTGACGCGGATTATACCGCCTGGGGCGAAGATGGTGCAGGAGTCGTGGAAAGGAAACGGATCGTGCGGTTCGACCACTGTTAACACGAACGGCACGGATGAACGAGAAAAGGTGTGATCGGCCCGGAAAGGATACTGATTCACAGTATTTGCCGATCTTCCGGCCGACGAGAAAATCGGAACACAAGTCGATATGAAGCGGATCCGGAAAGCCGTCAATCTCATCGCGTCGACGTGGACTGTTTAGCTTGGATGTGATTCGCATTTGCTCAACCGACAAGCGGTTCAGCAAAGTTGGGCGGGGGGAAACGCGATTTGCGCCGAAGCCGTCGATATCGGGGCCGGCACACCTCATCACGGAATGGCTAGACTTCACTATTCTGGAGAAACTTCATGGCGCACCTTGCGCAGAGAGCGCATTAGCCCCGATGGAATCCTCACACTAAACGTCCCAGTAGGAACGAAGCCGCGATCATTACTAAGCGGAGCCGCCGAAGTCGTCGCGCAGCGTAGGTTGGGCTTTCTAGCAGCTTTCTAGCCCGACGTTTTACTCCAGGGCACAAAAGCCGAGTTGGACGGTGCGGACGGGCTGAAAAACATGCCCGATCCACTCCGGTAGGCCTCGCATTTCGGCACGTTGCCCGGTCGATGCGACTGCATGCCGGGCGACAAATAGCGAATCACTTAACAGTCGGCACTTTTTGGATCAGGCTCTAAAAGAGATAAATATTGGCCGAGATCATCGCGGCCAAACCGCTGGTCGCCGCCGACGCTTGAGAACAGATTCCAGGCTGCGTAACCGCCGAACATGTTGATGAAATTCGGCCTGCGATTGAAACTCCGTAGCAGCTCATGTGCATTGACGGGTAACCAATGGACACTTAGTTTGAACTATGGCCGGCTCGCAAGGCAAAACGGATCGCAAGATGCAAGATTTTGCGGCTTGCTGGCCCGGCGGGCGCTCAGATTGGCAGTGAGCATTGCGCTCGGCCTCGTCGTCACGGCCCGTTGTGTCGTTCAAAGCTTAGTCCTTGACTCCGCATCGGCTGTTCATTTTCGCAGTGCCCCGTGAGAGACGGGCTTGTCTGGATTGCCGCTTTCTCTATCGCGGCGGCTAACCGCGTCAAAAGGATTACGGTTGACAACATGAAGATCATCTTATCGGTAGTGGCTCTTTGCCTTGCGACGGCCGCGGCGTCCGCGCAAAACGTGTCGACCCAAGACAGTCTCCTGAGCGAAAACACCGTGAAGGTGTCGGATCACGTATGGGCCATCATTGGGTGGCCGAACATCGGCATCGTCGTGGGCGAGACGGCAACGCTGGTGGTCGACACCGGTCTGGGGCCGCGCAATGGCGCCACGGTCGCGAAAGTGGCAAAACGACTTGCGCCTGACAACAAGCTCTATCTGACGACGACACACTTTCATCCCGAGCATGCAGCGGGCGAGTCCGGCTTTCCAGCCGGAACCATCCTGATTCGATCTAAGGTGCAGCAGGACGAGATGGACAAGCACGGCGAGAGGATGATCCATCTGTTTTCGAGCAGAAATGACCAGTGGAGAGAGTTGCTCACCGACGTCAAACTGCGCGCTCCGGACAAGATCTTCGACACGGAACTAAAGCTGGATCTCGGAGGGGGCGTGAATGGCGCGGCTACTGTGGTTCGGCGGCGCCCACACCAAAGGCGATGAACTGACCTTTGTGGAGCCTGATAAGACCCTGATCTCCGGCGACGTTGTGCAGAACAAAGTCGTGCCGAACATTTACGGCGACGGCGGCACTCCTTCGAGCTGGATCGCGGTACTTGATCAAGTAGAGAAGCTTGGCGCCGTCCACGTGCTGCCGACTCACAGCCCCGCGGGTGACGGTTCGTTGGTGGCCAAGGAGAAAGCATTCATTGTCGATCTGCGGACACGCGCTCTTGGCCTCAAGCAACAGGGCGCCGACGCCGACAAGGCCGGCCAATTGCTGACCGCCGAGTTCAAGACCAGGTATCCGGATTGGCCCAACACCAACGTCACGAATTTCGTGAAGAGCATCTACGCAGAATAATGCCGAGGTGCCCGAGCCGGTCGTTTCTGCGGGTTGCCGCTGTGATCTCTTCCCAAAACAAGCGAGATCAAAAACGAACGTATGTACAAGTTATGTGAGCATATCCAGGCATGAAGACGGGTCTGCGAGGCGGTACACCTAGGGCATGGATTGTTGGCTTCGGCGCATCACTTCGCGTACGGCCATGTGGCGCCGAAGGTCGCTCAGGCTGGTGTCAGCCCGCAAACGGGCAACAACCTCGGCTGGCTCACGCAGCTCGGTGAAGAGGCGCGCGACCAAGCGCTCGGCCTCGGGCCGCAGGGCCTCGGCGTCGCGCCGGGCCTGATGTCGCACCGTCGGCGACTCGGTGTCCCATATCCGGACCGTGCCGTCGCCGGAACCGGACGCCAGGCTACGGCCGTCGGGGCTGAAAGCCAGGGAGAAGACGAAGTTCGTGTGTCCCTCCAGCCGGGCCACTTCCTGGCCAGTCGCCAGGTCCCACAGCCAGATAGCCCGGTCGCGGCCAGCCGACGCCAGTCGTTTGCCGTCCGGATGGAATATCGCCGAGAACACCTCGTCGGTGTGCCCGGCCAGGACGGCGACGCATTTCGCCGCGGGCACATCCCACACTCGGACCGTGCGATCACCGCTGGCGGAGGCCAAGAGGCGCCCATCGCCGCTGAACGCAACGGAGTAAACCACAGCAATATGACCCGTCAACCTGGCCAATCGATGGTGCGTTTGCGTATCCCAGACATCAATCTGCGTCCCGTCTTCACCCGTACACGCCAGGAGTCGCCCGTCAGGACTGTAGTCCATCGACTCCTTGGTTCCCGCCATGGCCATCCGAAAAGAGTGGACTACCGCGCCGGTCGCGGCTTCCATGATCGTCGCACTTCCGTCGGCGGCCCCAGCCGCAATACGGGCCCCGTCCGGACTCACCGCGATGGCCAGAGGAATGGTTCCGGGGCCCTTGAGCCTTCGCTCGTGCCGGGCGGTCGCGACGTTCCAGATGTGCAACGATTCGTCCTGATAGCAGCCGGAGACCAGCCACGAGCTATCCGGGCTGAAGTCCAGCACGCGCATAACGTTTGGATGGGGCAGGACCGCGCAGCTTTCGCCGGTCGCGGCGTCCCACAGGCGCACGGTCTTGTCCCAACTGCCCGAGGCGATCCATTGTCCGTCCGGGCTGTACGCCACCGGATAGATGTCATTGGTGTGGCCGCGCAGCACGGACGCGCCCGTCTGACGGTCCACCTCCCAGAGCCGCACCGTGCCATCCTCCGTGCTGTGCTCCGTGTAGCCGAGGCTCGGCAACTGACTCACAGAAACCAGCCGGCGGCCGTCCGCGGTGAACGCCAGGTCTCTGACGTACCCGGTGTGCCCGTGCAGGGCGGTGACGTCGTGCCGGTTCGCCGCCTCCCAGAGCCGGATGGTCTCGGTCCGTGCCCCCCGAGGCGACGTACAGTCCGTCAGGGCTGTATACCGCCGTCATGACTTCCCCCGTGTGACGATCGTAGGGCGACTGAATCTCCCGGCCCGTCGTGGAATCCCATTGGCGGACGGTCCCATCCGACGAGGCCGTCACGAGGCGCCGACCATCCGGGTGGAACGCGACGCTCAGGACCTTGCGCGTGTGCCCTCGACATTGGGCAATCAGCGCGCCTGTGGATGTGTCCCACAGGCGTGTCGCCCCATCTTCGCCGGCGGTGGCGATGCGCGTTCCGTCGGGACTGAAGACAAGGGCCCAGGTGTAACCGATATCCTGGGCAGATTTCGCCGCCAGTTTGCCCGAATCCAGGTCGTACAGCGTCAACGCCCAATCCTCCTTGGTCCCCATCCAGATCACTCCCAGCCGCGCCCGGTCCGGACTGATGGCCGTCAGGACGGCTTCCATTCCTGTCGGGCCCTTTCAGCACCGTTTGGACTCGCCCTTCGTCATCCAAGAGTTTCAAGAGGTTAGTGAATCTCTCTGGAAACTCGGCGGTAACCCGGTTGCCGGCCACGTTCTCCACGTCCCTGCCCACCATCCTCAGTCCGCGCCGCGTCGGTAGCGGGGGGCGATGCATCAGCTTGGCCTCAGGCCGGAAGGAACGTGTCAGGAGTTCGCTACCTTCCAAGTCGGTGAGGCGCAAGCTAGTGAACGTTAACTGAGCGATCTGGATGCCCTTGGGATCATGGACCAGGCACTGATACTCTCCAGCGCTTGCCGGGAACACGGACGTGCTATCGTCGAGCCGGTTGTGCAGATGTCGCCATTCCCAGTCGCGCAAAGGCTCCGGTGCTGCGTCCAACTGGCGGGCGGCATCGACGATGTCGTGTTGCGCGAGTGCAGCGACCGCAGCCGCGATCCGGGCGCGGTAGCTCTGATAAGTGGCGGCATGTTCCCGTTCGTTCGCAATGCGGGCATTCTCGTCGCAGCGCGGCGAATTCGTTTGCCACGCGTGCGTTCTCGTCGGCACGCAAGGCAAACAGGATCGAAACGACGGTTCCCACGAGGAGCGCCGCGAAGATGCCTGACACCCCGGCCACCAGCCACTTGTTCCGCCGAGCAAACTTGCGGAGCTGATAGAGTGCCGAGGCAGGCCGGGCCAGAATCGCTTCCCCCGCAGGTAGCGCCTGATGTCCGACGCCAGGTCACCCGCGGAGGCGTAGCGCCGCGTCTTGTCTTTCTCCAGCGCCTTGGCCACGATGATCTCGACGTCGCCGCGGTAAAGCGTGTCGATCGAGCCCAGCCGCGACGGTTCCTGTTGCTCGATCACCCGTGCGACCTCGTGCACCGGAAGCTGATCGAGATGGTACGGCAGCCGGTGTGCCAGGAGCTCGAAGAGAATGACGCCCAGCGTGTACACGTCCGAGCGTCCGTCGAGCCCGCTCGGGCGGGCGGCGAGCTGTTCCGGACTCATGTAGCTCAAGGTGCCCAGCAGTTGACCGGTCTGGGTTCGGCTCGAGGTCGTCAGCAGGTCGGCGTCGGTGACGTGGGCGACGCCGAAGTCGAGCACCTTGGGCTGGCCGGATTCATCGACCAGGATGTTGCCGGGCTTGAGGTCGCGATGAATGACGCCCTTGTCGTGGGCGTGTTGCACCGCGTCGCACACCCTCGCCAGCAGTTCGAGGCGAGCGGCCGCGTCGAGACCTCGGCTGCGGGAGTACTCGTCCAGGGGCATCCCGCAGATGAACTCCATGGCGAAGAACGGCTGGCCGTCGTCACCCCTCCCCGCTTCATAGACCTGGGCGATCCCGGGATGCTGGAGCCGGCCCAGGATTTGTGCTTCGTGGCTGAAGCGATTGAGGAGCTCGGCCGAGACGAGGCCCGGTCGGATCACCTTGAGGGCGACGGTGCGGCGTGGGTTGTCCTGTTCGGCCTCGTAGACGGTGCCCATGCCGCCCTCGCCGTGAAGGCGGAGGATGCGATAGCGGCCGAAGGACGCCGGCATGCGCCAGTCGTCAGCGGCAGTGCGGCGCGGACTATCGGCGGCCGGGCTGTGCAAGAAGTCGGGCTCGCTCTCGGCCTTGGCGTCGAAGTGGAGGAGTTCCTCGACGGCGGCACGCAGGTCAGGGTCTGCCGGCACACTGTTCGTCCAGGAACGCGCCGCGCTGCTCCGGATCCAGGTCGGCCGCCTGCTGGAACAGCGCCTCCACGGCTTCGGGGGATGGCTCGGGCATGTCCCTTTCCGTTCTCTGGCTAGCTCAGCCGCTTCATGAGCCACGCCCGGATGTAGCGCCAGTGCCGGTCGAGCGTGCGCTCGGCCAGCCCGAGGACCGTCGCGGTCTCGTCCATCGTCAAGCCGGTGAAGTAGCGAAGCAGGACGATCTGGGCCTTGAGCGGGTCGCGCACTTCGAGTTCCTGGAGCGCCTCGTGGACCGCCAGCACGTCGTCCGAGGGCGGCTCCAGGACGGCGCACGCCTCGTCCAGCTCCCGGCGCCGCTGGCCGCCGCCCTGTTTCGGCCCGGCCTTGCGGCGCGCCTGTTCGACCAGTATGTCGCGCATGGCACGCGCGGCGGCGAAGAAGAAGTGCTGCCGGCCTTCCCAGGTCACGTTACTGTCGCCGGCGACCCGCAGGTAGACCTCGTGGACCAGCGCCGTCGGCGTCAGGGTCTGGCCTGGCGGCTGCCGTGCCAGTCTCGCCGCGCCAGCTCGTGCAACTCGGCATAGACCAGCGGTAAGAGGTCCGTCGCCGCCTGTCGGTCCCCGGCTTGCGCCGCCTGAAGCACCGCGGACACCTGCGAGTCGCCCGAGAGGGACATCTTGGCCCTGAAACTGAGAGCAGTGGCAGAACGATTTCACGCCATTTTAGTCCCGACAGCGCGGGACCGCAAGCGACGACACGCCCGCAGCCCGATTCACATCCACGGGAATTCCGAAAAAAAAGTTGGCGCTGCTCTTGCGCCCTTTCTCGGCTTGGGAAATGGCGGCTGGCCCCGGAGGGTCTGGAGCACCGGACCCTGCTAGAAGTTACGTGAAAAGTGGGAAACTCGAACTTAGAGCCTATCCCAATAGACCGACTAACACCTTGTTTTCCAGGCTCGAAACCGTCTTCTCGGTTAGGCTCTTAGTCTGCGAATTGCCAAGAAGGCGAGAAAAACGGCTGCGTAAGCCCCGGTGACTGTCACCCCCTTCGGACCATAGGCTCCAGCTTCGACGCTTTGGATCGACCACCACTCAAACGGGCGAGTCCGCATCGTCCGCGCCTGGGACGTTACGCGCGCCCGCACCGCCGAGGCGCTTCGACCACGCATCCACCACCAACGATGACCACCACTGAGGGGATCCACCATGCGTGCCAAGCCCGAGGTCGCGAAGCCGCTCCGCCGCCGGAATGGCAAGGGGATGCGGTCCCGATACACCGCGCCGGAGGCTCCGAATCCTGGGCTTCGAGCCGCTCGAAGACCGGACCATGCTGGCGATCACCGTGGCGATTCCGCCCGCGAACCCCGCGCCCCCGTGGACGGACCTCGGACCCACCACGATCACCGGCGGTCAGGTGGAGGGCATGGGAAACCAGCAGAATCCGCGTGGCGGGCGCAGTCGTGGCGTTCGCCGCCGCGCCCAACAACACGACTGTCTTCGCCGCCACGGCCAACGGGGGTGTCTGGGAGACCACCAACATCAACCAGACGGCGACCGTGGATGTCAACCAGATCAACGACTCCGTCCCTGGCGCCGGCGCCGGACGCCAGCGGGATGCTGGCGAACGGCAAGGCGGCCACGGCAAACGGCACGGTCACGTACGAGGTCACGTTCGTCGATTCGACCGGGGTCGAGAGTAATGCCTCGCAGCCCGTCGCGTTCTCGCCCGGGGACGGCCGCTTCGCTCACCCTGTCGAACATCCCGACGGGGCCCACGTTCGCCGCCCCCGTGAACTCTACAACACCGTAGCCCGCAATGTCTATCGGCTGGTCACCCCCGCCGGTCGGAACGCCGTACTACGGCCTTGTCGGCACGATCACGATAATTATCCGACCACGACGCTCACTGACACACTGGCCAACACCCCCGCCCATGACCACGGCGCGGTTCGAGACGGTCCCTTCCCCGAACTGGGTCCCGATGACGGACAACTTCGCCTCGCTTTCGATCAGCGCGCTCACGGTCGACCCCGATGCATCGTCCCGGCCAGCGGCCGGCTACGTGGTCTATGCGGGGACGGGGACGGCGAGCACTTCGAACCAGGGGTCCGGTGGACGGGGGTGCTCATCTCGACCGACGCCGGGGCCAACTGGTACCCAGATCACCAGCTACCCACCGATGACGCTGTCGCGGCCTGACGATCACCGGGATCCAGGTCGTCCACGGCAACGGCCCCGCCCGAACCGTCGTCGTCTCGACCAGCACGCACGCGAACCGGCGGCATTTTCCTGATCAACATCCCCAACATCGCCGCGCCCGGGCGTGAATGCCAGTCGCCCGGCCTTCCGGCCCGCGGTGACGGGAGATCACCTGCCGAAGTGCGACAGTCAGCGACCTCGCGTCGGTCCCGGCCGCCGCCGCGCCGGGCGTGGCGGTCGACGGGAATCCGGTCCTCTTCGCCGCATTGACCCCGGGATCCGCCTCGGCTGGCGTTCAGCCGGGAATCTACCAGAGCACCGACGGCGGGAACTCCTGGGTCCTGATCTCGGCGAGCCAGAATGCCCTTCTCGATAGCCGCGACCCGCATCCGCTTCGCCGTCTATTCCAACGCCGCGAGCCATCAGTTCGCCCTCTACGCGGGCGTGATCCAAACCAAGCCACCAGACGACGGCTCAGGCCTCGAGTCAGGCATCCTCCTACGTTACGATAATCTCGTCGGCGGCATGCCGACCTTGATCGCGGTCAACGTCAACCTCGCTCGCCCTGAGTATCGACGGCGGGACAACCAACGGGCTCAACCCGGGCAGCCAGGGCGACATCGAATTTCTCGATCGCGGTCGATCCGAGCGAACCCGTACACCGTCTTCGTCGGTGGAGACATGCAGCCCTCGATCCGCTCCCAGGCGGGCAACATCAGTTACGACGCACGGATTTTCCGCATCAACACCAGCGGTGAGCCCCGCCACCTTCACCCCAGGTGACCAGCGCCTATGCCCCGGGCGCCGGCCCCGGTCCGGGCGCGACGGCCACAGCCGGGGCACGCGAACGCCGCGGGCATCTTCCCGGCAGGCGCCACGTACCAGTACGCGATCTCCTACGTCGATTCGGCCGGTGAGGAGTCGGCCCTCTCCAGCACCTTTAGCATCATCATCCCGGGAACGACGGCGCGCCACGTTCCATCAGCCTCGCGAACCTCGCGCCGGCGTGCCGGCAGGTACCCGGTCGATCAAGATCTATCGGACGAAGGCCAACGGGACCCAGCTCTTCTACCTCGCATCCGTGGCCGGAAACGTGGCAACTTACAGAGATACCACCCCGGACGCCAACCTCGTCTCGTTCGTGGCACCCTACGACGGTCAGGGGCAGCCGTTTCCCACGACGTTTAGCCGCAGCATCCTCGGCAATCTCTTCGCTCCTTCCTCCTTCAGTCCAAACTTAACAGGCGTATCCACGACACTGCCGGGCCAGGGGCTTGCCCAGCAAACAAGTTACGATTATGCATTTGTATACGTCAATGGCCGGGATACAATCAGAATTTACCGGCTCGTGGCGGTTCCCGTCACGCGCGCCAATCCCGCGCCTACTCAGCGCCTCAGTGACTTGCCCGCGACTCAGATCGATGAGATCGAGCATTTTTTTGTTTCGTATAACCAGGCGCACGGGCGGACGTTCAAGCCGATCGGTCGTGGCGGACCGGACGTCGCGGAATCGGCTCTCGATGCGGCGGCGCATCGCTATCGGCAAATGGCGAAGGTGTGAGCGGACGATCCGCTGGCTTCGCCGTGTCCGCCTTGCGAACAGCGATCGAGGATGCGATTTCGATTGTCCGTTCGGCTCGGCGCATATCCGGTAAGCGAGTCCACGATGGGCGCAAAGCCATCAAGACAGCGCGCGCGTTGTTGCGTTTGACGCGCTGCGGGATCGACCCGGCAGCATACGCGCTGGAGAATGGCGCTCTTCGCGATGCCGGTCGTTTGCTTTCGCCGCTGCGCGACACGAGGTCGCTCGCCGACGCGCTGACCCTTCTATCGGAGAGACACCCACGACATCTTGTGTCCACCGCGGTCGAGACGATGCGGGTGGCGTTGTGGATGATGGCCGTGCGCGCGGCGAGATTTGCGCGGAACCGCGGACGCGACCAATATTTGCAGATCCTGCAGGGCTGCAAACGTCGAGTTGCACATCTCAGCCGCAGCGGCGACGACGCGAAGACGATCGCGCAGTCCCTTGCCCGAATTTACCGCGCCGGTCGGCGCGCAATGCCTGCAGCGCGCGCCGATCCCACGTCAGAGGCGCTGCACGAATGGCGGAAACAAGTGAAATACCTGATCGCGCGCTTGAGCGCATTCAAGCGGCGGAGGCCTCGGCTTGAAACGTACGATCCGCCGTCTCCGGGACCAGGCGAGTGGCTTGGCGACGATCACGACCTGGCAATGCTGGCGATTGAGTGCGCGGCGATTTCACCCACGATTTTGGCGGATGAACGCGCTGCGAACGTCGCCGCGCTTATCCGCAGGCGCCGCGCTGCCCTTCAAGTTCGTTCCTTTGAGCTGGCACGCGAAGTCTATCGATCGACGCCTTCCGGATTCGTTCGCAAGATCGGGTTGGCTGAAGACGGAAAACGGCGCGACCGGGATGAGCGTCGCCTTTCGAAAGTTGCCGCGGCGAAAACCTTCGCGATGAATCCAACACGCTAGAGCTTGCCAAGCCATAGCGACAAGTCGCGTAGCGCATCGCGAAGCGCGTTGAACCGTCGCGCGCCCAGTTGCGCGCTCCATTCCTGCTCGAGCGCGGCCACCGAAGCGCGTATTACCGGAACCATGTCCCAACCGCGCTTGGTCATAGAAACCACTCGCGTCGCCGGGTTTGCCCCGTCCCGGCGCTGTAAGTACCCTTTTATTCCAGCCGGAGTACTTTGATCGCTTGGCGGGTCATATTGCACTTGTCGGGCGAGTTCAGTGGGATGTGCTCCTCGGCCCCGGGGTACAGGAACACTCCCAGCTCCGTGGCCGTAAGGTCGAAGCCCGCAAGGGTGAGGGCCGCCAGCATGCGCGTCACGACGACCTCGTGTGGGAGGCGGAGAAGCGAGCCGATCATCGGGGTCAGCGGTTGCCTGAGTGGTGGCTTGAGCGGCGTCCGGCTGCCGGTCCTTTGCTTTTCGCGACTGGTTGCCATTTATTGTTGAATAGATGACTTGGTTGACATAGTTGACGTAGTTGACATTAACGTAAAGAATTTGTACACTGATTTATGTACAGGATTTTTACGGAGGAGTGTGCCATGAATCAACCGCAATTGCCAGCAACGACAGACGTCATCCGCCTGGGCCAGATTGAGATTCGCTACCTGCAGGAGACGGGGGACGGGCATCAAATGGGTTGCTTCGAGATGTCCGTTCCGCCTGGGTCCAACTGGCCGCCGCCGCACAGCCACGTCGCGAGTGAAGAGCTGGTCTATGTCCTTGCCGGAACGCTGCGCTACACCGTCGGCAACGACACGCGCGACCTTTCTGCCGGCGAATGCATGGCGACGCCGCGCGGCGTCGTCCACGCTTTCAGCAATCCGCACAGCGATGTGGTGCGGGCGCTGAGATTAACACACCCGACATCGGAGCTCAGTACTTTCGCGACGTAGCCGCCATCGTCAATCGCGGCGGCCCGCCCGACAAGGCCCTGCTGGTCGCGACCATGCACAAGTTCGGACTGGTACCGTCCAAGCCGGCGGGCGCGGTCATGCCTCCGCCTGAAACTGCTGGTAAATCGTGGCGCCCCCGTCTGGCTTGGGTCTCACACGCTCGCCACGTATTCTCCGGTTCGATACGGACAAGGAGTGGATCGAATCAAAATGAAGGATTACTTGAAGTTCCGTTTGTCTTCCCACGGCGCCAGCGCATTCATCATGTCGAGCGCGCTTGTTGCTTTCATATCGATTTCAGGCGTTGCCGATGCGGCCGCGCCGGGAGTCGACGTCAACGACCTCACGAAGTCAGGCTTCAAGGTGCTCGCCGCCACGACGCCGCTGCAGAAGGAATGGATACAGCGTCTTCCTGCCGGCGAGATCAGGCCAGTGCAGAAAAACGAGAAGAAATATTTCATCTACCCCGACGCGGCCAATGGCCAGATTTATGCCGGCGGCACGAACGAATATCTCGCCTACAAGGAGCTGCACCCGGACAGCAAGTTGGCCACGCAGGAGGCCGCGAAAAAGGGCGCCGAGTACCGTGTGGGCCAGACGGACGTCATGCAGAAGGCGACCACTCGCGACTTGTCAGATCCCTTCCTCGGCGTCTCGTGGATGGATCTGATGTATTACTGAACGCGGCCCAGCCGGCTACTTCACGAGGAAAGTGCCCGCTACGTTTTCGCGCGAGGCGCGTGAGCGTCGGACGCCTCGGCTACCCACGAATTGAGCAGCGTGTAGGCCACGGCGAGGAGCACGGGGCCGACAAACAGGCCAAGCAGGCCGAACGCGAACAAACCTCCGATGACGCCGGCGAAAATAAGCAGCAAGGGCAAATCGGCACCCTTCCTGATCAGGATAGGACGCAGGATATTGTCGAGGCTGCCGACCACAACCGTCCACACCAGCAGTGCGACGAACCAGGCGGTGGTGTCTTGCCACCATACCCACGCCAGCGCGCCGATCAGCACCGGAAATACGCCGATCTGCGCGAGCGCGAGCATGAACATCACGACAGTCAGCGTTGACGCAAACGGCACGCCGACGATCGCCAAGCCGATTCCTCCGAGTATCGATTGCACCAGCGCGGTAACGACCACACCGAGCGCGACGCCACGGGTTGCCTGTCCGGCGAGACGCACGACCTGATCGCCGCGATCTCCCGCCAGGCGTCTTCCGAACCGAAGCACCCAAGCGGCGGCGGCCTCGCCATTTGTGTAAAGGATCGCACAGATGATGACGGTGAGCAGGAACTGCACGGCCAGGAGGCCCAAGTTCCCGACCGCCCCGACAAACCAGCTCGTGACGCCAACCACGTAAGGCCTGACGATCGCCACGAGTTCCTCCGGATCCTTGGCGGCATACTCGTGCCACGTGTCTGCCGCCTTCGGGCCGACAATCGGAATTTTCTCGACGAACGCGGGGAGAGGCGGCAGCTTCAAATGCGAGATGTCACTTGTCCAGTCGCTGATCTCGCCGCCGTTGGCGACAATAGTGCTGATCGCGGCAGAGAAGGGCAGCACGAAAACGAGCAGCAGAGCCGTACACATTACGGTCGTTGCGAGTCCGCGCTTGTTCCATAGCCACGACTGAAGCATGCGCAGGATTGGCCAGGTGCTGATGACGATCATCGCCGACCAGATCGTCGCGGCGAGAAACGGCCGCAGGATCCAGATCGATGCAACGATCAGGCCGCCGATGACGAGGACGGCAAGCACAGTGCGGGTGAGGTCGCGACGGAGATCAGGTTCCATGCGCCGTACTCCTTACAGTTGATTCGTGTGCTCGATCTGCCCTTTGGTCACTTTCACGCGATCGCCTGTTGCAAAATCTGAGACGCCCTCCCTGGGCAGCACGCGGTAGGCGCCACTATCCATGCGTACAGTGAACTCGTAGCGTGTTGTCTCGGTGCGCTCCTGCCATTGGCGACTGCCGACGGAGCCGACATAGGTATCGGAAGCGCTGGTCTTCTTACCGAGCGGGATGTACATGACGAGGCCGATCGGCAACCCGGACGGCATGCCCGAAGTGGAGATCGGAGTTCCCGTTTGCTCCGCGGTGCGTTCCTGAACTTCGCGGATCGACTCGATCGTGCCGCACTCCTGGCAGCGCATGACGACACTGTCTTGCGGCGGCGTCGGTTGCGGGATGTCGCTGCGTTGCGCGTCGACCTGAAAGGTCGTGGCGATCGAGAGACTCGCGATCACCGTTGCGAGTTGGCGTCGCACGGCGCTTATTCCGGAACCGCCTGGAGGATATACAAAGCAGACAGCAGCAGGCTCGGATCCCCGAATTGCCCGAGCCAGCGCTTGTAGACCTGGTTGATGTCGCCCGACCGAAACAACTCGGCGAGGCCGCGATTGACCGCAAGCCGGAAGTCCGGATCGTTGCGTGGGACGGCGAGAGCGTAGGGCTCGACCGAAAAATCTTCGTCAATCAGGTGAAGTCGCCGCGGAGATTCGGCCATCTTCATCAAGTTGAACAGAAGGAACCGGTCGGACGCGAAGGCATCGGCGCCTCCTTCCTTCAGCAGGCCGATCCCGCGTTCGCGGGCATCGATCCGAATTACGTCGGCCGTGATCTTGCCCCGGTCGAGCGCGTCGACCAGCGCTCGCTCGGTCGTGGTTCCACGGATGACGGCGATCCGTTTGCCTTGCAGGTCGGCGATGCGCTTGATTCCGGAATCGTCGGTCGCCAGCAAGCTTCCACCATCAACAAACGTGATCAGGCTGAAATCGACCAGTTTCTGGCGAGTGAACGACCAGGTCGTCGTACCGCATTCGATGTCGATGCGGCCGGCGCGGATGGCCTCAATGCGGTCCTTCAGGCCGAGAGGCACCCACACCATCTTCAGCTTGGTCAATCCTAACTGGCGCTGGATGCTCTGCGTGACGCGCTCGCAGAGATCGACCGAATAGCCTTGCGGGACCTTGTCGGGGCCAGTAAACGAAAACGGAGCCGAGCCTTCGAAGTACCCCAGACGAATCTGTTGCGTCGTCCGGATTCTGCTGAGTGTATTGTCCGCTGCAACAGCGGTGCCGCAGGCCATGATAGTCAGCAGTAAGAACAGCACGAGCGACGGTGCGAGTTTCATCGAGGGTCTCATGTATGTCTCGGGTAAGCGTCGGCAGTATAAGCGACTCGGTGGCTTACCGTCACGCGGCTGCAAACCCGCGCGCAAACGATTCCACCGCGACGGGACAGGTCGCGGCTACGCTGTTCGACGTGTTCCTTGCTGTGTCGCGGGTGTCAGGCTTCGACCTCAGGTGTGACGAGACCGGTAGCTCGCTCGAATGCGCCGCGTCCGCGCAGCCTCTGCGCAACGCCCACCACTTTGACCAGCGCGTGGAAGGTGAGCGCAAATAAACGTGCCTTGGCAGATGGAAAAAACACTCCCCCCCAAGCACTGTCGTCACCGCGCGCTCGACCCAGGGATTGGGGGCCTCGGTATAGAACGTCTCCAGCATCGCCGGCTCGTAGAAACCATGGACGAAACGCGCGAAACGGGCAACGCCTCGTTTGTAGATTTTCTCGAACCGCCTGAAATCGCGACCGTCTACCCGGCCCTTCGATCGCAGGCTACGATCGATCGTTTCGACGGCTAGTTCGGCCGAGGTCATCGCCATCAGCACACCGGTGGAAAAGACCGGGTCGAGAAAACAGGCTGCGTCGCCGATCAGGCAATAGCCGTCGCCCGAGAAGGATGCTGTCTGGTAGGAATAGTCGGCGATGGCCTTGACGTCGGTGGTGCGTCGCGACTCGACGAGCAAACCGGATACCTCGGGGGTTGCCGCCAGCGCCGACTGAAAGAGTGCTTCGATCGAACCGTCCCGTTCCTTGAAGCGGCGCGACGGCATTACAACGCCAACTGAGACCGAGCCATCCGAAAAGGGGATCATCCACCACCAGCCATCGGGTGTCGTAACGACGATGATGTCGCCGCCGGTTGGACCTTCGGCGCGCCTGAAGGTGTTGAAGTGAGCGAACGCGGCGCATCGATTCAGCAACGGGTCACGATTGCGGCCGCCGATTTTTTTCGACATCAAAGCATCGCGGCCAGTCGCGTCGATGACGACCTTGGCCGAAATCGAATGCGCTTCCGCGTCTCCAGGCAGGCGTACGCGCACACCTTGTGCGCGCTTGCCGTCAGCACTGAAGAGTACTTCCTGGACGTTTGCCTCCTCGAACACCTGCGCACCGCACTGACGCGCATTGTCGAGCAGGATCTTGTCGAAGTCCGCTCGCTTGACCTGAAATGCGCTCGGGTGGTCGGTGTCGATGCCGTTGGCAAAACGCACGAACCGAACCCGATCCGTTCCCTGATGATAGAAGCGTGCCCCAAGCTTCAACTGCATGCTGCCGCGCATCGTGTCGAGGACGCCGATGCGGTCCAACAGAGGGACGTTCCACGGCAACAGCGACTCGCCGATATGGAACCTCGGAAAGCGCTCGCGCTCGAACAGGACGACGCTATGGCCCTTTTTGGCGAGCAAGGTCGCGAATGTCGATCCTGCGGGGCCGCCGCCACAGACGATCGCGTCGACGACTTCAGGCAATGAGTTTTGCATAGGGGGTATCGCTGACAGATTCGGGGCACGTCGCCGCTATCCTGCAAGGACGCGCAGCGAACGTGTGGAGCCCGATTGTAGAACACCTGCGACGTATTCCAAACCGTCGCGTGTTCAAGACCAGATTGGAGCTCTCGAGCGCCGGTCGGGGCCGGCGCTCGCTCACCAGGTAGGTTCGTTACTAGTGATGGTCGCCGCCTTCGTGGCCGCCGTGACCCTCATTGGCGTGACCTTCTTTCTGCGCGGGCGCGTCCGCGTGAGGCCGCGGGTTCCTGTGCGCGGTGTTGGGGTTGCCCTGTACGTGCGCTGTCCCGGCGCCAGCATACGTATG
This sequence comes from uncultured beta proteobacterium, assembly GCA_963749795.1. Taxonomy (GTDB): domain Bacteria; phylum Pseudomonadota; class Gammaproteobacteria; order Burkholderiales; family Casimicrobiaceae; genus PALSA-1003. Next base: position 425,426 of record CAVVOR010000007.1, on the reverse strand, counting down.
CTCGCGTTGCCCACCGCCCGCGTTATTTCTCGTCCCGCCCTGCGTCTTGTACTCCGCTGGTCGCCGCACCGCGGTAACCGCGGGCGTGCCGTGGTTCGCCGATGCCAGTTGCGCGCGATCGTTGATCGCCGACTGCTCGTGCCGCATCTGCCGCTGGGTCGCCTGCCTGTGCTCATCATGCTCTGCAAGACGCTCGTCGGCCGTTGGCTGCGCGCCGATGCCGCCGGTGCCGCCGTTGTAGCTGACGCGGGATCCACCGCGATTGACTATCGTTTCATTGTAGGTGTTGTGAACTTTAGTGACGTTGACGTTGTTGACCGCGGTGTTGTAGCTGAAAACGCCGTTATTCCAGCGCCCGCCGACATAGCCCACGCCGGTGTAGCCGAATCCATAGTTGACGCCGCCGTAGAAGCCGACGCGAGGGCCCCAATAGCCGCGATGCCAAATGTAGGAACCGCTGCCCCAGGCCCAATAGCCGGGTGTCCACAAAGCGCCGACGTAAGGCGCGGCAACCCACGTGCCCGGCACCCAATAGTAGCCGTCGACGCCATAGGCCCAATAGCCGGGGGTCCAAAGAAAACCTGGTGCGGGTGCCAGGGGTTGCGCATACACCGGCAACGGCGGCGGCGGGACAGTGACCGTCACCAGCACCTCGGCCGATGACACGACTGGCGTTCCGAGCGCAAACAACGCGAGGACGGCCACACCAATTGCCTGCTGAGCTGATCTGAATTTCATTTTCGACGCCTCCATGAGTTATTTCTTTTAACGTCAATGGATGGTGAACAGTTGACGATCTCGGTGTCGTCTAAGGCCTCCGGTGTAAGGAATCATGTCTCGGTGTCCGATTCCCCAACGAAGATATACTGGCGCCGTTGACCGTACGCCGACGGTGCGCACCGCCATTCCACGGAGGCCATATGCCGCTGAATCCCCTTATTTACGAGACCTGGACGCCGCGCGCACTCGCTCTGCTGCGCATCGTAACGAGCTATATGTTCTTGATGCACGGCTCAGCCAAGCTGTTGGGCGTCCCGCACATCGCGATGCTCGACGGCATCCCATTGTTCTCGCTGATCGGCTTCGCCGGAATGCTCGAACTTGTCGGCGGCGGGCTGGTTCTCATTGGGCTGTTCACGCGTCCGGTCGCGCTGGTACTGTCGGGCGAAATGGCGGCAGCGTATTTCATGGCTCACGCCAAGGCAGGGTCCGTGCTCGCGCCGATTCTAAACCAGGGCGAACTGGCGGTGCTCTACTGTTTCGTCTTCTTGTTTCTGGCAGTCGCAGGCGCCGGCGCATGGAGCATCGACGCTGCGCGTGATCCGCGTCGCCGCTAAGGGGCGGGAGGCACGCACCGCGAGCGCAAGCCGCGCGCGATTCTAGCGTTCGAAAAGGCGATTGGCTTCTGGGTAGGGCAGCGCATCGCTATGAAAGCGCGTGTAGGTTCCAGTGTCGAGGAGCTCGCGCGCGATGTGCTGTGTCAGCATCATGCTCGCCCGCATGGGTCCCGATCCGACGCTGACGCGGCGCACGCCCAGATCCTCCAGTTCGTAAACGGATGGGCAGCCAGCGGTAGCGAGGATGTTGACCGGTCCGTCGATCTCGCGCGTTAAAGTCCTGATCGCTGCTTTGTCGATCACTCCGGGAACAAACAGACAGTCGGCGCCTGCTTCGCGATAGCGGTTTGCGCGTGAGATGCTCGCGCGCAAGCGTTCGGCGTCGTCGCCTTGCTTGAGCCAGAAACTGTCGGTGCGAGCATTGATGACCGCAGGCACGTCCATCGCGTCGACGGTTGCACGCACCGCGCGGATTCTTTCCGCTTGCAGCGCTGCGTCGATCAGATGCGGAGTACCGCTGTCGGAGCCATCTTCCAGATTCATGCCCACCGCACCAACCGAAATTACCGCGCGTGCGGTTGCGACCAGGTCGTCGACACCGTCACCGTAGCCGGCGACCATGTCGGCGGTGACGGGAATCGCGACGCTCGCGACAATGCTTGCGACGACAGCGAGCATCGCATCGCGCGGCATGAATTCCCCATCGGGATAGCCGTTGCTGTTGGCGATGCCGGCGCTGGTGGTGCCGACCGCGAGAAAACCTGCGTGCTCGAAGACTCGCGCACTGGCGGCGTCCCAGGCATTGCCGATGACAAGAATCCGCGGCCCCTGGTGCAACTGTCTGAAGAGACGCGCCTTGGAGGCCGAGGCTACTGTGGAGGTCGGCATGGTCACGCCGCTCGCGTGGGCAAGGACTTCGGGTCGTTGTAGCTTTTGATGTCGGTGCCGCGATACAGAATCCTGGCGTTGCGCTCGGTGATCCGCTTGTGCATCTCGACGAATTCGGGATCCATGTCTCGGGTCGGACGTGGTTCGAGTTCGAAATAGTGATAGTCGTCCACGCCGCGCACCAGGGTTGCGCTGTCTTCGCCGGCGACCTGGTGCACGCTAGTCGGAATGTAACGAATGGCGAAGCCGATGCGGCGGTCATTCGACGGGTTGGGCGGCGATCCGTGCACGAGTCGGACGTGATGCAGCGACATCTCTCCGGGCTGCAATTCAATGGTAACGGCGCATGAGCTGTCGACGTCTACTGCGACTTCCTGGCCACGGGTGAGTAGGTTGTCCTTGGAGAATGTGTCGCGGTGCGGAATCTGATCTGATGTGTGCGTACCAGGAATGAATCCCATTGCGCCGTTCGCTCGGTTGCTGGGAGTGAGCGCGACCCAGGCTGTGACGACGTCGGGGCGGCTCAGTCCCCAGTACGTCGAATCCTGGTGCCAGGAAACGAAAGCGGGATTGTTCGCCTCCTTGATGAAGAAGTTGGTCGACCAGCAAAGCAGATTGTCGCCGTACAGGTCGGCGACGGCGTCGACGACGCGGTTCTCGCGCACTAGATCGCCAAGCCAGGAGAACAGCAGGTGCGATTTGTGGCGCAAATCACCGTTAAGAGGGCCGCCGGCACGAGTCTCGAAACTTTCGAGTTTTCGCCGCAGTTCGAGCGCGTCGGATTCGGGGATCGCGCGGATCGGAAACACGCAACCGTCGCGCCGAAACCGGTCGACCTCAGACGATGTGAGAACGTTTGCCATGCCGTTCGCCATGTTGCTTCTCCGATGAACGTTACTGGAGTGTTGCTGTGACTTATCAGGTGCCGAGATAGTTTCGCCGCACTGCTTCGTCCACCGCTAGCTCGGCGCCGGTGCCCTCGAGCGAGATGCGGCCCGTTTCGAGCACGTATGCACGGTCCGCGACCTCAAGTGCGATGGCGGCGTTCTGTTCCGCCAGCAGGATCGTCATTCCGCCACCGACGAGCTTGCGGATGGTCTGCATGATCTCTTCGACGATGATCGGCGCGAGGCCCAGCGTGGGCTCGTCGAGCAGTAGGCATTTCGGTTTGGCGATGAGGCCTCGCGCAATCGCCAGCATCTGTTGCTCGCCGCCGGACATCGATCCGGCTTTCTGGTCGCGCCTTTCGGCGAGGCGCGGAAACATGGCGAACAGGCCCTCGAAGTCGCCGTCGAGCTGGTTGCGATCGCGACGATGGTAGGCCCCCATCAACAGATTCTCCGTCACGGTAAATTTCGGAAAGATCTGTCTGCCCTCGGGGACCAGCACGATACCGCGGTGCACGCGCTGGTTCGTCGCAACATCGTTCAGGCTTGCCCCTTCGAAGCTGATCGATCCGGCGGTCGGCGCCTTCAATCCCATGATGGTCCGCAGCGTCGTGGTCTTGCCTGCGGCGTTGGCGCCAACCAGTGCCACCACCTCGCCGTTCCTCACATTGAGAGTCACGCCCTTCAGGACGTGATTCTTCGCGTAGTAGACGTCGAGGCCGGAGAGTTCAAGCATCGTGGTGGGAACTGAGGTGGGAACTGCGGCGCGAACGTCCCAGATAGGCTTCGATGACCGCAGGATCGCGCAGGACGACATCCGGCGGTCCTTCCGCGATCTTGGCGCCGTGATGGATGACAATCGCCCGGTCGGCAAGCTTGCCGAGAAATCCTACGCGGTGGTCGATGACGCACAGCGTCGTCCCGTGCTCGCGCAGGTCGCGCAACACTTCGTCAAGATTGCGGATCTCGTCGTGTCCGAGGCCGCTTCCCGGCTCGTCGAGCAGCAGAACCTTGGGCTCGCACATCAAGCGCCATCGCAACGCCCAGCATCTTTTCGCCGCCGTACGAAAGGCTGCTCGCGGGCTGGTCCCGGAATGCGTCCAGACGGCATAGACGGAGGATTTGATCGATACGCGGCGTCAGGCTGTCGGCATTGCCGCGCCGCGGCAGCAAAGTCGCGGCGCGCCGCCATCCCTGCCTCACGCTTCAGCCTCAGGTGACCTGCAATGGCGACGTTTTCGAATACCGTACAGCTCCCCGAAGAGCTGGGGATTCTGAAAGGTCTTGACGATGCCCGGTCTCGGCGATTTCGTGGGGCTTGCTGCCATTGAACGCGACGGCCCTTCCAGATGAGTTCGCCTTCGCGTCGGTAGGTAGACGCCCGAGATGAGATTGAGCAGCGTGGTCTTGCCGGAACCATTGGGACCGAAGATGCCGACGATGTCGCCGCTTCGCCAGCCCGAACGACAGATCCGAGACCGCGGTGAGGCCGCCGAAGCGCTTGGTGAGGTTGCGAACTTCAAGCAGCACGGCGCCGCCCCGCGAGAATGCCCACGATCCCTCGCGGCATCAGCAGGATGGTCAGGATCAGGATGAGCCCGTAGATCAGGAGCCGCGCCTCGGCGTTGACATTGATCACATGCGGCAGCGCCGTCAGCACGAGCGCTCCTACCAGCGGCGCGGCGACGAACTCGCGCCCGCCCAGCAGCGCCATGGCGATGATCGCAAGCGACTGGTCGATCGAGAAGTAGCCCGGATCGATGTAGCTGATGTAGAACGAGTAGAGGCTGCCCGCGACTGAGGCGCCGACGTTGCCCGCGACGAACGAGATCAGCTTGTAGCGGAAGACGTTGATCCCGAGCGTGTCGGCGAGCTCGTCGTTGAGTCGAATCGACGCGAAGCAGCGACCCATCCACGAGTGCACGATCCGCGAGTAGAGAATCACCGCGAGGATGACTGCGGCAAGGCTCAGGTAGTACCACATCAGTCGTGCCGGCGACGGGAATCACGTCCGCGGCCCGGGACCCAGAGGTTCGGGCGTCACCGTGAAGTTGATGCCGAGCGAACCGTTGGTGAAGCTGCTCCAGTTGAGGATGACGAGGCGTCGCCAGTTCGGAAAACGCCAGCGTGACGATCGCGAAATAGAGCTCCCGAAGCTTGAACCTGAAGCAGATTGCGCCGATGACGACGGATATCAGCGAGACGAATACGATGCCCGACGACCATGCCGAGCCAGAACGAGAGACCCCAGTGCAGCCATCGACAGGTAGGTCGCGTAGGCGCCCAGGCCGAAGGCCGCAGCATGGAACAGCGACAGCTGGCCGGTGAAGCCGAAGATCAGGTTGAAGCTGATTGCGAGGATGCCCAGAATGAACGTGAAGATAAGGATGGTCAACACGACGTTGTTGTCGACGAACGCCGGCACCAAAGCCAGCGGGATCCAGATCGAGCAGTGCCTTCATCGATTGGAGCCGAACAGACCGGCTGGTTTGAACAGCAGGATCAGCACGAGGAACACCAGCCCGTAGGCGTCGTTGTACGCCGAGCGGCAGGAAGATCGAACCGATGCCTTCGGCGACGCCGATGATGATGCCGCCCGGCGAACGATCCCATCACGCTGCCGATGCCGGCGAGGATGGCGGCCTCGACGCCCTTGAGGATGTAGCCGCCGCCGATCTCGGGCGTGATCGAATAAAGACTCGCGTACAGGGCGCCGCCGAGCCCCGCCAGCGCTGTCGAATACGCAGCGACCCCCGCCTGCAGAACGCCGGTACGGACGCCCATCAGCGCCGCTGCTTCGGGATTCTGCGCGTAGGCATACGCTGCGCGACCGGCCCAGGTGCGCGTGAGCGCCGCGTACGTGGCGAGGATAACGGCCAGCAGCACGCCGAAGACGACGGCCTTCATTTTCGGCACGATCACGCCGCCGATCCTGAATACGCCGGGCAGAACGTAATGCATGTTCTTGCGGCGTCGTCGTCCAGATCATCAGCACGACGGCGACGATCACCGAAATCAGTCCGATCGAGACGATCAGGCCGTTGATGAGATTGTTACGCGTAAAGCGGAACAGAGCCTGGTCGACGACAAGTCCCAGGATTGCGATGCAGAGCACCGCCAGCGGAACCGCGAGCGGGTAGGGTATGCCGACGCCGTCGGTGAAATACCAGGTGATATAGGCCCCCAGCATCATGAACGCGCCGAGGGCGAAGTTCACGATGCCGGTGATGCCGAACGTCAGCGTTACACCCAGCGCGATGATTGCATAGAGCGTTCCGACGATGACGCCATTGAGGAGCTGCCCGACAACCAGCTGCAGCATGTCCTACTTTGGCTGTTGGTGACTGACCGTGATCTTGCCGCCTTTTTGCACGTCGACGATGTCGAAGTTGATGACTTCCTCGCCGCTCTTGTCGAAGCGAATGTTCCATACGCCTTCGTAAGTGAAGGATTGGAGCGCCTGCTTGATCTTCGCAACGTCGTCGACCGTTCCCGGCGCGCTTCATCGCCTCGACCAGCATGAACACGTGGTCGTAGCAGGACGACGAGCACAGCGGCGCCTGGTCGTAGGGGAAGTCCTTGGTCTTGTAGAACTCCTTGTATGCGTCGACGAATTTCTTGACCTTGGGCTCAGTGTTCTGCGGCCTCTTCGAAATACTTCGGGATGTAGGCGACGTAGTCGTCGATGTAGTCCTTGTTCTTCAGCGCCGGCCCCAGCGAACCGCGCACCAGCCAGAACCTGGTCAGCCCCAGCTGCGTGGCTTGCTGCACGATGTCGTAGAGCACTGCGTCGGTGTATCCGGGGAAAAGATAGTCCGGCTTTTCCGGCGCCGATCTTGGCGAGCACGGCCGAGTAGTCCTTGGTTCCAGGCTCGAACCAGTTTTCCTGGAAGTCGATGCCCGCTGACTTGAACGCTTCGCGATAGATATCCGCGGCGACGTGTCCGAAGGCGTCGTTCTGCATCAGCATCGCCACCTTCTTGACGCCCTTTTTCTTCAGGTAATCGACCATCAGCGTGCCGAAGCCGCTCGGCCCCGCGTCCCAGTTCCAGGTGCGCATCAGATAACCGTTGCCGGGCTTGCCGAGTTCAAAATGGATCTGGGTGGCGCCGCCCATCAGCAGGAACTCGCCGTCGTGCTGGCGTGGCGTAACCTTCGATGCCCTTGTATACGTTGGTCAGGAAAGGCCCGAACACGTACTTGACCTTGTCCTCCTCCAGCATTTTCTTGATCTGGATCAGCGCCTGCTGCGGATTGCCCTGGGTATCGGGATTGATGAGCTCGAGCTTGTACGTCTTGCCCGCGACCTGGAAGCCACCTGCCTTGTTGATCTCGTCGACCGCCATCCGCATTCCTTGCGATCCCATCCAGCCGTAGGTATTGAGCGAGCCGGTCTGCGCCTTCGATCTCGCCAATCTTCACGACGTTTTGTGCGCTTGCGGTGGCTGCCCAGGCGCAAGCGACCGCGACGGAGAACAGTTTCATTGCAGAACCGGGGTCTTCATCTTTCCTCCTGAGGTGTGTGGTTTTTTGACTTGGCACTTCGGTTTGCGATTCATTGCGATCCGAACGCCGGCCCCCGACCTGGCGAGCGGTCGATTTGGCAATGCGCGGGATAAACGGCCGGCTGCACCGCATGCGCCGCCGGAGCCGATCGTCGGCTCGGCACTTCAGCGTTCAATAGCATATCGCATTCGGACGCGGGCAACCACGTTCACGCGCGGTTGATTCTCGCACTTGTCTGGATTCACATGGTTCGCCCATCTCATGGCGCGCGGACGGGCTTGTGCGTCCTCGCGCTGCTGCACCGCGAAAATCGACGTGTAGCCGTGCGACCAGTCTGGCGGCACCTCGCACGGCGTCGGATCGATATGCGCGAAGCGCGCAGGCTGTCCCCGAATCATCGCAGCGTCGTACTTCGGCGATGGAATCGGATTGGGCGTGTACGGAAACGCGTCGGCGGATGTGAGGACGTAGAGCAGCAGAGGCCTGCCCTTGTCGGAAGTATTCGCCGGCGAGCCGTGGAGGGTGCGACAGTTGTGGATGGTTATCGAACCGGCGGGACCCACCATGTATCTGGCCTTGCTGATGTCGATCTTGCGCGACATCGGTTCGCGCAGGCAGCCAATCCAGCGGCCGTCTACGTCGTACTGGCTCGGCATGTTCCAGCGATGACTTCCGGGCAGAAATCCCACCGGACCCTGGTCCATTTCGCAGTCGTAGAGATAGGTCCCGACGGTAAGCGGCGAATAGTTGGTGTGCGGCCAGAACGGGATGTCGTAGTGCCACTTCACTTCGGCGCCGCCTTTGGCCCATTTGAAGTTGAGTTTTGATTGGTGATATTTGACGTCCGGCCCGACCAGATCGGCGACGACGTCGCCCAGGAACGATTGCGAAAGGTAGTCCCAGAAAGCCGGGTGCTGATCGATAGGGCTGGACACGCGACGCAGACGCGGCGCTTCACGCGTGTGGTCGGGTTCGAGGTCGTACACCGCGTCCGACTTGCTCACCGACCGGCTCCGTTCCACGAGTTCGCTCGTGGCGGAGCGGAGCTTGTCGAGCCAATCGTCAGGCACGACCTTTTCGAGGAGAATGAAGCCATCGTTGAAATAATCTTCGCGTTGACGTCGCGTCAGGACGCGGGGCTCAATCGCCAGGATCTGCTCAGGTGTCATGGAAGTCCTCCAATGGGCCTCGTCCCGTGCGGAAGAAGCGGGGGAGTTGGAAGCTGGTCGTGCGGCATGGGCACGCGAGGAGGCAACGACACAGGCGCGCATCGCTCGATGCGCATTGCATGATGCGAAGCCGATTTCAACTGTCCGCTCCGACAGTGGCCCGCGTGAACTGCTCGATCTCATCGATCAAGCGATCGAGTGCCTTCGGCCGCGCCGTCCTCGTCGCCCTTGGCGATCGCTTTCGCGATGTTGGCGTGCAATTTCGCGGTGCCCGGCAGATCGGCTGCCTGCTGATAGTGTATGAACCAGAACCGTCTGGACAGTGAATGCATGAGCGTCATTGCACCGGCGCCGAATTCGTTGCGCGCGGCGAACGAACAGAGTTCGTTGAATTCCTTGTCAGCGCGAATGAAGGTCGTCTCGTCATTGGATTTCGCGCAACGCTCGAAAATATGTGCGAGCTCGGCGAAGCGTGCGCGTTCCGGCACCGTCGCGCGCCTTGCGGCGCTGCGGGCGACCAGCCTTTCCACTTCGCGACGAACTTCGAGCAGTCGAAGCTGGCTCTTGACGTTGATCTCGGAGACGATGATGCCGCGCCGAGGCAGGATGGTCACTAACCGTTCGCGCGCCAAACGCTGAAGGGCCTCGCGTATCGGCGTACGGCCGATACCAAGCGCCTGACTCAAACGCGCTTCGGACACCGCCGTGCCGGGTGCAAGCTTGAGTGTGACAATCATTTCCTCCAGCATCGAGTAGGCACGGTCGGTCAGGCTGGGCTCGTTATCCTGAAGGAGCGCGACATCGACGGAGCTGTCGGCGTTATGCACGGTCTTGGGTCGGCGACTTGTGTCGCGACCCTCTGCAACGGCACCTCGCTCATCACGCATGCTTGCGGCGCTCGACCAGCTTGAGGAAGGTTTCGTATTCCTTTTCGTCGACCGAGTAGCTGTGATCGTCGTCGGGAAAGTGTCCGGATCTAACTTCCTCAGCGTACTTTTTCAGACCCGCGACAGCAACTTCGGTCAGGTTGGCGAAACGCTTGGTGAACTTGGGTTTGAAATCAGTGAATACGCCGAGCAGGTCGTAGCTCAGGAGAATCTGGCCGTCAGTGCCGGCTCCCGCTCCGATGCCGATCGTGGGGATTTCGAGCTGCTGCGAGATGACTTTGGCGATCGGCGCCGGAACCGCTTCAAACTCGAGCATGAAGCAGCCCGCATCCTGAATTGCCAGTGCGTCCTCCAGGATCTTCATTGCCGCCGCCGCCGTGCGCCCCTGGATCTTGAAGCCGCCAAAAACCGCGATCGTGTGCGGCGTGAGCCCGATATGCGATGCCGTCGGGATCCCGGCATCGACGAGGGCCTTCAGAATGGTCGCCTGCGATTTTCCGCCTTGCGGCTTCACCGCGTCGCATCCGGCGTCCTGCATGAAGCGCGTCGCGTTGATCAGTGCGCGATCGACTGTGTTGTAGCTCTGATAAGGCATACATCCGAGCACGAAGGTGTTGGGTGCTCCACGCCGGACCGCGGCCGCGTGCATGACCATCATGTCCATCGTGGCCGGTATCGTGTTCTGATGCCCGTGCGCAACCATCGCCAGACTGTCGCCGACCACCGCGACGTCGATCCCCGCCATCTCGGCCCAGCGCGCAGAGGTGTAGTCGGGCACAGACGTATACACCATCTTCTCACCGGCCTTCTTAGAATCCCGGATTTCGCCGATGGTGCGTTTCTTGCGAGCCGCTTGTTCCACGAGATTTCTCCGCTCTTTGTCGTGCGCCGATCAAATGTCGGTGCGTTCTTCTTCCACGGGCTTGCGCGCACGCATGTTGAAGCGCCCGTCGTAGATCGGGTGACCCTTGGTCGTGGGACCGGGATATTGCACGAACAGCATCTCTCCGCCAGTCTCGGTATAGAGGTCCTGCTCGAAATGCGGATCCGGGTGGTACACCATCGTGCCGGGGCCATAGACCTCGCCACCGATCCGGAATTCTCCCTGGAGGATGTACCAGACCTGCGCGAAGTCATGCTGATGCAGTGGATGCCGTGCTGCCGGGCTCGTAACGGACGATGCCTGCGTTCGGTTCGGTCGGCCGATCGGCGCGCGGATGAAAAAGCATCTTCCCGGTCTGGCCCGGCCAGCGAATCGTCTCCCATTCGCGTTCGTCGCGATGAACGTATTCGGGCGGATTGTGTTTGTGAGCTTTCGGATCCATCGTGTCCTCCGTGTGGGTGGTTGCGCTTGGCCTAGCGCACTCTTGCATCGCTGCGCGGGCACCGCAGCCGCTGCTGGAGCATTCGCCGGCTGCCGCCGGAACCCAGGCGGGCGCCATCGCGGTTGACTGCCTCCCTTACCGCGGTGCCGGGGATCTTCCGCGGCGCAACGCGTTCGCGAACCGCCATCGCCGCAGCGTGTCCGATCGCGTGCCCGTACGAAAAGCATTGCGCGGTCACCCGCGCAGAAGCCATCGCCTCGTGCTCCGCCGACAGGCAGCGTCCTGCAGCAAGCAACGACTCACCGCGCGCGGGCACAAAGCATTCGTATGGAATCTCGTAATAATCGTCGATCAGCCACGACAGGCGCGGTTTCGCACCGGCGTGAAGCTCGATCGGCCACGCCGACCGCGCGATGCCGCTCTCGAATTTGGTCCCCGCGACCACGTCGCGATTGCTTAGCGTGCGGACTCCCTCGATCTGTCGACTCTGTCGAACGCCGACCTGAACGCCGGTGTCGTTGACGAAGCTATGCTCGCAGCCAGCGAGGTGGTGGCGGAAGAAGCGAGCGTACTCGGCTACCTGGCGGCGTCCTTCGATCTCCGCTTCGGTGAAGTCGCGCACGAAGATGCTGTTGAGTTCGCGCCCGTCGGCTCCCAGGATGCGAGTGCAGTTGCAAAGCAGCTCGCCGGGGCGCGGTGTCGGGAAGAGAAAGACCTTGGCACGTGGAAGCTTGTAGGCGCCGGATGTGTTCAGCTCGACAATCTTGCGCGACACGGTCTCATCCATGATGGAATCGGGACCGTGCGCCTCCAGGAATCGCGGTACGTCGACTCCCTGGATGCGGAAAATCATCGTCGGATTTTGCACGACGCCGCGATCACCCATCGTTGTCGATAGCCCGGCCATGGCAACGATATCGGCGTCGCCGCTGGCATCGACGGTGAGGTCCGCGTCGATGCGGAACTTGCCCTGCTTGGTATAGGCTTGCACGCCGGCAATACGTTCGCTCCCTTCGACCAGCGCTTCGGTCGCCATGACGTGAAACATCACGCGCACTCCGGCTTCGGCAAGCATCGCGTCGGCGACGTTGCGCCAGACCAGTGGATCATGCACGAGGCTGAACGTTTTGCCGTAGCGGACCGGCGCTGTCAGTCCACCGGCAGCGGTCATGCGCCGGGCGAACTCGTCGGCGAATCCGTGCACCAGCTGCTGCGGTCGCGCATCGGCTGCATCGCTCGCCAGGAACATGCCGCAGATAGTGCCGGACATTCCCGCGACGGCGCCGCCACCGCAAAAACCGTAACGTTCCAGCAGGGTCACGGTCAAGCCAGCGCGCGCCGCGATGATCGCCGTCGCTACGCCTGCCGCACCGCCGCCGACGACGAGCACCTCAGTGGCGATCCGTTGCATCGGCCGCAGGTCGGTTACGGCGTTGTCGGCTTTCATGCGTTATCGGACTCGGCGGAAGCCATCGGCGATTGACAAAGTAACTGATCGACCACTAATATATCAGTCATTCGACAGGCAACGCAAGCCGGGGTCCAGCATGTCTACGATGATGACCGAGCGACAGCGCAAATTCCGGGAGCAGTACAAATCCGACATCAGCCCGCTTTACAACGGTCTGGTCCACATCGGTGTCATGTACGGCGCGGGTATCGCGGCGATCGTCTATTGCATAACGAAGCTGCAGGCGCCGACCTGGGAATGGCTGTTTATCATTCCCACTTTCATCGGAGGTAATTTCGTCGAGTGGACGATGCACCGGTATGTGATGCACCGCAGGATCGACGTGTTCGCCCTGCGCGCGATATTCGAGCGGCACACCCGGCAACATCACCAATACTTCACGGATAACGACGCCACGATCGATACAACGCGCGAGTTTCGCATCGTGTTCTTCCCTTGGCGGGTACTGATCGTACTGGGCGTGTTCGGAAGTCTCCTGGGTGCGGTCACGAGCCTGCTCGTCAACGCCAATGCTGGCTATATCGTGTTCATGACGATGGTCGGCTATTACATGACCTACGAGACCTTCCACTACTGCTGCCACATCCACGACAACTGGTTCGTGCGCAACATGCCGTTCGTCAACACTATCCGCCGCCACCACACCGCGCACCACAACATGGGGATCATGATGCACTTCAACATGAACCTTACGTTTCCGATCGCCGACTGGTTTCTCAACACGAGCGACCTGAACCGCGGGCTTCTGGGGCACTTGTTCAACGGCTCGAACAATGAACATGTCAAGCCGGAGCTGAAGCCCGTCATCGCGAGGTTTCGTACCGGCGAGACGCAGGACGCGCGCTGCACGCTCGATGGTCCGAAGCTCGAGCCCGAGGAGCTTGGCGTGCTGGCGGGCGCCGGCGCGCATCTTTAGAACCGCGGTTGAACGACCTGCGCGCCGGCCGTTTCAGTACGTCGCGCGCCCGCCCGAGAGATCGAACACCGCACCGGTCGAGAACGAGCAGTCGTCCGAGCACAAGAAGACGACCATGCGCGCGATTTCGTCGACGTCGACAAAACGGCCGATCGGAATGCGTTGCAGGATGTCAGTCCGGCGTTGCGGCGTGAGTTCCTTGGCCATCGCCGTCTCCGCTGCAGCAGGGGTGATGCAGTTGACGATGATACCGAGCGAGGCTGCTTCCTTGCCGGCGGTCTTGGTCAGCGAGATGAGCCCGGCTTTTGATGCGCCATAGGCGCCAGCGAAGGGCATGCCTTCCTTCCCCTGGATCGACGCAACATTCACAACGTGACCGCGCAATGGATGCGCTTCCTGCTGCCTCATGATGTCGAGCACTGCACGCAGACACAGATAGGCGCCGATCAGATTCACATCGAGCACGCGACGGAAATCCGCAGGCGTGGTTTCCCAAAGCGGAAGCACTTCGCCAAGGATGCCCGCGTTGTTCACGAAGGCATCGATGCGTCCGAACAACGCGACGTCTGCCGCCAGTGCTTTCTCGATCGAGGGCTGATCGGTGACATCGACTCGTCGGAGCGCGACGCGCGAAGGTTGCGCCAGCGCGCGGCCCGCTTCCTGTAGCGCGAGATCGGCGTGGTCCCAGAGACTGACGCGCGCACCGTTGGCGAGAGCTGCTCGCGCGACCGCGCAACCGACCCCGCCCGCGCCTCCCGTAATCAGCACCGAGCGTCCGCTCAAGTCGTAGCGATTCATGCCGAGCCGGAGGAGGATAATTCACGCGAATTCTGCAGCCGGTAGATGTTCACCATCGGTGGCGACACCTCTGCGAATACGGGATCGCGCGCTATATCGCCGCAAAGCTTGGCGAAGGGTTCAACGTCACCCCAGCTCTCGATCAGCACGATCCAGCCGGGGATGGTGTTTTTCTCCGTGCGCACTTTCTTCTCGGCCGTTTCGATTGCGCTCGCGGCCTCGTCCGCCACCAGCAAGTGAGCTCCAGCAACATCGGGCAGTCGGCAAAAACCGGGTAAGCGCGACATTGGTCATCTCCCTGGCGGTGGGCGGAGGCGAACAACCCGTCGTCCCGTTGAGTCGAGCGCGTAGCGGAAGGTCGCAATCAGTCCGCCTTGCCCCGCGCCGAAGCTTGCGGCTACCGCGCACAGCGACCGCGACACACCACGAAAATGTTTGACCGTGTCCACGGTCCACGGCGTGGGGTTGTTCAGGCGTGTGAGGTAATCGGGTCCGGTGAGCGTGGCGGGCGATTCGGTTTCGTAGAGATTGAAGTACTCGGGCGAGTTGCCGTCTACGGCGACGTAGCGTCGGCCGCGCAGAAATCCGCGGATCGCGGCGCGCTCGGGCATGTGCTCCATCCCATGCCAACGGTAGAATTGGGCGCGACCCTCCGCAGCAATGTCGTGCCAGATCGCGACCGCAGCCTTGCCTGCCAAACTCATCAAGAACTCCTCGTGTTCAGCAAGACGGCACGGATCCCGGCCGTCGCCTGACTTTGCGCTAGAATAAGACCCGACGTCGCGGCTATGCGTCGGCGCGGAAAAGTTCGCGTCGATGCTTCCACACATAACACGCGCGATTTCGCAATTGTCGCCGATGCGCGCGCGCCAGTCATCCGGAACGACCAGTGGCACAACGCTCGCGGCGTGTACGAACGACGCGAGCCGACGAGGTAGGAAACGTGAGCGAAACGGTTCAGATCGTTGCTGACCCCGCCAGCGCCGCACCGCCGCGCACGATGACCGATCGTGCTGATCGCGTGTCGGCTTTCGCCTATCCGATCGCCTCGTTCACGCTGCTGTTGCTGCTTTGGCAATTCGGCGTGCGCGCCGCGGGCGTGCCTGAATATATCCTGCCTGTGCCGACCGAGTTCCTGGCCAAGCTCTGGACCGATCGAGCGCTGATCACCCAACACACGCTGGTCACGGCCAAGGAAATCGTTCTCGGTTTCTCTGATGGCTGCGGCCATTTCGATCCCATTGGGGTTCCTTATCGTGTCGGTCAAGGCGCTCGAACGAGCGGTCTATCCGGTGATCGTCTTCTTCCAACTCATTCCGAAGATCGCGATCGCGCCGCTGTTCGTCGTCTGGTTCGGCTTCGGCCTTTTCCCGAAGGTGTTGCTGACATTCCTGCTTTGCTTT
This sequence comes from uncultured beta proteobacterium, assembly GCA_963749795.1. Classification (GTDB taxonomy): domain Bacteria; phylum Pseudomonadota; class Gammaproteobacteria; order Burkholderiales; family Casimicrobiaceae; genus PALSA-1003. The sequence continues at coordinate 409,839 of CAVVOR010000007.1, read as the reverse complement.
TTCCCGACGCTGGTCGCGAGCATGACCGGCTTTCGCGCGCTCGACGAGCGCGTGCTGTATCTGACGCAGTCGATGGGGGCGAGCTGGTGGCAGACCTTTCGCTACGTGCGTTTGCCCGCCGCGATGACCTACATTTTTGCGGGACTCAAGGTTTCGGTCGTGTTCGCCGCGACCGGCGCTATCGTCGGCGAATTCGTCGGCGCCAACGCCGGCCTCGGTTACCTGCTGTTACGGGGAACGAGCTATCTCGACATGCCGTTGATTTTTGCCGTGCTCGTGGCTTTGTCGCTGGTGGGCATTGCATTCAGCTATGCCGTCCAGTACGCGGAGCGCTGGATGATGCCATGGCAGTACAAATAATCGAGCGCCGATTTCGATACGGCGCGTGACAAGAATCACCATCCGAAGGAGGAAATAATGCAACGACGCACGATGCTGCAAACCGCCGCCGTCATGGTTCTCGCGGCCTCGGTCGCCAGCGCCCACGCGCAGGCGCTGAAGCCGATGAAACTCACGCTTAATTTCCTGGCAGGAGGACCTCAGGCCGGGTTCATGTACGCAAAGGCGCTTGGACTGTATGAAAAAGTGGGAATCGATCTGACGATCGAGGAGGGACGAGGATCCGGCACCACCGCACAACTAGTTGCCACCGGACAGACCGACGTCGGGTTCGCCGACGCTCCGGCAGCGATGCAATTGCGTGCCAAGAACGCGCCCGTCAAGATCATCGCGCCGATACTTCAGACCAACGGGTTCGCCATTATCACTCTCGAAGAGGCTGGGATCAAAAAGCCATCGGACCTGGTTGGGAAGCGCGTTGCCGTGCAGGCGGGTTCGGCGCAGACGACACTGCTCGATGCAATCCTGTCGGCGAACAACATCGATCCCAAGACTTTCAATGCGATCAACATCGACCCGTCCGCATTTGTCGGCTCGCTGCTCGAAAAGAAAGTTGACGCGATCCTCGGCGGCGCCGATTTCCAATCGGTCCAGATCCGCGATCGCGGGTTCAAGGTGAATGACATACTTTATCGTGACGTAGGTGTGCCCACGGTCGGCCTTTCGGTGATCGCACGTGACGACCGAATCGCCGCCGATCCCGAGCTGTTCAAGAAATTCGTTGCCGCGAGCCTCGAAGGCTGGGACGCCGCGCGAAAGAATCCGACGGCCGCGGCAGAAGCCGTGATCAAGCAATTTCCGACTGCGACCAAGGAGCAAATCCAGAAGCAGCTCGAAGTGGACCTGAAGCTCATCTGTGCGCCCGGCGCAATGGCACTCGGTCGCGTCCCCGACAAGAACTGGCAAACGACATTCGACCTCCTGACGCAGTACATGCAGTTGCCGAAGGACAAGGCGATCGGCGACTACTACACGACGGCATTGCTGCCGGCGAATGCTCCGAAGTGCCCTTGATGACGCCTGGCACAACGAATTCGCCATCGAAGGCGGGCTCGCCCGGAATGGGCGCGGCGCATGCGGTGGCGGGCGGCGCCCAGATCGACGGCCGCGGCATCACCAAGCGTTTCCAGGGAAAAGGCAAGACGTTCACCGCGATCGAAGACGTATCGTTCTCGATCAAGGGCGGCGAATTCGTTTCGCTGATCGGACCATCCGGCTGCGGCAAGAGCACTTTAATGCTGATCGCGGCGGGTCTGTCGCTGCCGACCGAAGGCGAGATTCTCGTCGGCGGCAACACACTCGCCAAGCCCTTAACCGACGTAGGCATCGTCTTCCAGGACCATTTACTGCTCGATTTTCGCAGCGCGCTCGGCAATATCCTGTTGCAGCATCAGGTTCGCGGCCTGCCGCTCGCCAAAGGACGCGAGGACGCGCTGGCACTGATGGAAAAGATCGGCATTGCGCATGCCGCCGATCAGTATCCGCGGCAGCTGTCGGGTGGCATGCGCCAGCGCGTCTCGATTGCGCGGGCGCTGATTCACCAGCCGTCCGTACTGCTGATGGACGAACCGTTCGGGGCGCTCGACGCCATTACGCGGACCCAGATCCGCCACGATCTTGAATTGCTCTGGCTCGAAACACGCAAGACCGTGCTGTTCATCACCCACAGTGTCGAGGAGGCAGTCGGTCTCTCGGACCGCGTGCTGGTAATGTCTCCGAATCCTGGTCGTATCGTGGAGGAAATAGTGATCGACCTGCCGCGTCCGCGTCCGGCGCATCTGGGCGAATATCCCTCGTTCAATATCTACGCCGAGCGGATTCACGAAGCGTTCAAGCGTCTCGGCGTGATCAAGTACTGATGTCACGCGTCCTTGTCACCGGAGGCTGCGGGTTTCTTGGCGCTGCGTTCGCTGAGTTGGCGCGCACCGGGGGACATGAGATCAACACTGCGGATATCGCGGGCGACGCCGACCACGTGCTCGATGTCGGCGATCCGGCAGCCATCGCTGCACTGATCGCCGACATCAGACCTGACGCAATCGTTCATCTTGCTGCAGCGCTGACCGACGCGGGTGAACGTGATCCGGTTGCGACGACGCGAATTAACGCGCTGGGGACTGCGGCGCTATTCGCCGCAGCGGAAGCGGCGAAAGTCGGACGGGTGATATACGCGAGTTCGATATCCGCCGTCGGTCCGACGCTTGGCGCGGTCGGCGATGATACGAGGCTCGAACCGGGCAATGTTTACGGCGCCACCAAGGCTTTCAACGAGCATCTGGCGCGGGCCATGAGCACGCGTCCCAACGCACCGGCGTACCTCGGGCTCCGCTTCGGCTATGTCTACGGGCCCGGTCGCGTGCGCGGTTGGCGCGATTTGCAGGGATTGATCGAACGCGTCGGCGCCGGCGAGCGCAACTTGGACTATCCCGACTATCCCGACGCCATCGACTGGACCTGGGTCGGCGATGCGGCGGAGGTCCTGCTGCATGCCGTCGAACGATCGCTGCCGCGACTGGCTGTCGTCAACGTGGTCGGTGACAAGCGTCCGGTACGGGACGTGATCGCGCATTTGCAACGACGGTTTCCCGATCTGCATGCCACGCCGGTCGCCGCGCAAACGCCACCCGCTGCGTGGGGCTTGGTCAATGACGGATTGCACGGGATGCTGGGCGTGACGCCGAGTACGACGGTCGAACAAGGCATCGACCTTCTCCTCGCTGCGCAGCAGTCCTGACGCGGCAGCGACATTTTGCGCCGGCGCGGCGCCACTCGGACGCTTCGGGGTGATTGCGCAGCGTCGGGCAATATCGAGCTAGGCGAAGTGATAATGGGAATTATTCGCGTTTTCCGGCACAATCGCGGCTGATTAACACCGAGGAGTGCCCATCGCATCGCACCAGCCTGTGCGGCGTTTTTGCGTTGCCCTGTTTGTTCTGGTAATGGCCGGCGACGCAATTGCGCAGACCGCGCCCGTCCCCGACAAGCCGGTTGCGCCTGCGGTGCAATTGCCCACGATCAACGTTATTGGCGTTGCGCCCTTGCCGGGGCTTAGCGTCCCGCGCGATGCACTGCCTTATACAGTACAGACCGGCACTCGCGACGATCTCGGCGGCGGCGCCAACGGTTCGCTCGCCGAATTTTTGACGCGCAGTCTGTCGGGCATCAATTCCAGCGATATTCAGGGCAGCCCGTTCCAGGCCGACATCACGCTATCGCGGCTACTCAGCTTCGTCGCTGCTCGGCGCGCCTCAAGGTATTTCGGTATTTCTCGATGGCGTTCGTTTCAACGCGCCTTTTGGCGACATCGTCAGCTGGGACTTGGTCCCCGAAGCGGCACTGGCCAACATCATGCTCGTCCCGGGATCCAATCCTGTCTACGGCTTGAATACTCTTGGCGGAGCGTTGGTCCTTACGACGCAATCGGGACTTAGCGCGCCAGGATTTTCGGCCGACATTCGCGCCGGAAGCTTCGGGCGTACGCGTTCCGATCTCGCCTACGGATGGAACGATGGCCGCGGTTTGCACGCATTCGCGGCTGGGACGTACTTCGATGAAAACGGCTGGCGCGACCATTCCGCCGGACATCTGGGCAACTTCTTTGCCAAGGTCGGTCGTGCCGACGCAGTGAACGAAATCGAAGCGACGGCGCTCTACGGCAATAGCACGCTGGTGGGTAACGGCCTGACCCCGGAGACTGACTACACCGGCGACGGCGCAGCGCCCGCGCTGCTGCGCGACAACCGCAAAGCCGTCTACACCTGGCCCGATCAGACGCAAAACAAACTCTCGCAGGCGGCGCTGCGCGGACGTCACGCATTCACGCGACACCTTTGTGCTCGACGCACTCGGCCTATGTACGTCACGCGACTCGGCAGACCGTCAACGGCGACACCGCGCAGGACTATGAGGACTATGTCCAGGATTGCGCAGCGGGCTTCAATGCCGATGGCAGCCCGGTCGACGACGATTGTCCGGTAACGCGCGACCAGGGGGCCGCGATCGCGCCAGCGGTGATGAACACTACGCGTACGAGCGAACATTCGTGGGGCCTGTCGGCAGCCATCGCTCGCACGTTGGATGCGCATCGATTGTCGGTCGGTGTCGACTATAACCAAAGTCGCCTGAGCTACAGCCAGGACCAGCAGCTCGCAAGTTTCACTGATGACCGCGGCGCAGTGCCGCTTGCCGATGCGCCGGTCGAGTTTTTTTCGGGCGTGGATGGAACCACCAAGGCATCGGGGCTCTATGCGACGGATACATGGACCGCGTTGCCGAATGTTTTCGTCACCGGCAGTCTGCGCTGGAACGCGAGCAGAGTGTCGAGCGCGATCAATTCCGCCGACGATGGACCGCAGTCGCCCACATCGTTCAACTACCGAAAACTCAATCCTGCCCTCGGCGTTGCCTACGCCAGCGACCAGGCGTTGACGCTCTATGCCAACGCCGCGCAAAGCAACCGCGTACCGACGGTGATCGAACTGGGTTGCGCTGATCCGCAAAGCCCGTGCCGTCTTCCAGCGGGGCTGCAGTCGGATCCGTTTCTGGATCAGGTCGTCGCGCGGACGCTGGAGATGGGACTGCGCTGGCATCCTGACCCCGCAACGTCCGGATGGGTTTCGTTCTATCGCACCGACAACCGGAACGACATCCTGTTCCTGCGGGCGGCCAACACCCAGCAAGGGTACTTTTCCAATTTCGCCAAGACTCGGAATCAAGGCGTCGACATGGCACTCGATCGCACCATTGGCGCGCTCACGCTGTCATTGCGTTACAGCCATCTCGACGCGACGTACCAGGCCGACGGCGAGCTCGCTTCGGGCGAGCGGACAATCGCGGTGCACCCGGGCACTCGGATCGCTGGATTGCCGCGCGATACCGCGAAGTTCACCGGGACATGGCAGATCAATAGCGCGGCGCTTGGTTGCTGTTGACGTTCTGGCGGTGTCGGGTGTAGGGACGGTGGGGAACGAAGACGGCCGCATCGAGGATGGCAACGACGCAGACGGCAGCGTCAACGCGCGAGTCGCCGGCTATGTCGTCGCAGCTCTGCGCGGCAGCTACAAAGTCGATCGCCATCTCAGTTTCTACGGCGGTATTTCGAACCTGTTCGACACGCGCTACAACACATTCGGCGCGCTTGCGACCGACTTGTTTCCGCAGGGCGCGCTGGTCCAACCTCACGTTCAGCCGGGGGAAGCGCCCACTGCGAGATTTGCCGCGCCAGGCGCGCCGCGAGCGTTCTATGTGGGGCTGACCTACCGGTATTGATCCGGCGACGGAGTCCGCGGGCGGCGCGCAATGAAGCTCGGTGCCCGTTCCGTTCAGCGTGCTCGGAAAAGCCGTGCCAGCGGTATGATGGGCAGGGTGACGCTGAAGGAGCCGACATGCGGAAATGGCCATGCCTGATGACCATGAGCTTGATGTTCCTGCAGGCGTCGGCATTCAGTCAGGCAGCGGCGCCACCAGTGAAAGGCGGCGGCCGAGGTGCAGATGCACGCAGCATTGCGCTGGCGTCCAAGCCGTGGTCTGGCGATTTCGACGCCATGCTGCAACGGCGAGCGATCCGCATCGACATTCCGTACAGCCGATCACTCTATTTCGTCGACAAGGGACGCGAGCGCGGCCTCGCCGCGGAACTCGCCCGCGACTTCGAACACTGGGTGAACAAGAAGTACGCCGAGCAACTCAGCAAACGTCCAGTGACTGTCTATCTCGTTGCGGCCACGCGCGACAGGTTGATGACAGATTTGACGAAGGGGCTTGCCGATATCTCCATCGGCAACCTTACGGTGACTGCCGACCGACTCAAGATTGTCGACTTTGTCGCGCCCGACGAGAAAGTTGTCAACGTGGAAATCGTTGCCACCGGTCCGAACTCGCCCGCCGTCTCGACGGCGGAAGATCTATCAGGCAAGACCGTCCACGTTCGCAGGACGTCGAGCTACTACGATTCTCTGCTCGCACTGAATCAGCGTCTGGCGGCCATCCGGAAGCCCCCTGCAAAACTGGTACTCGTCCCCGATGCCCTGGAGGACGAGGACATGCTGGAGATGCTGAACGCGGGACTGCTGAAGGCGATGGTCGTCGATGCCTGGAAAGCGAAGCTGTGGGCGCAAGTGCTGCCGAAGATTAAAGTCAATGAAACGGCGATCTTGCGCGAGCCGACCAAAGCCGGTTGGGCGATCCGCAAGAACAGCCCGAAGCTCGCGGCGGCGCTTACCGATTTCTACGTCAACCAGGTGAAAAAACAGGGCGCAATCAACTATCGCCTGCAACAGCTGACGAAGAACATCAAGTCGCTGAACAATCCCGAGAGCAGCGCCGACTATCGGCGCTTCAACGAGACGATTGCGCTGTTCGAGAAGTACGGCAAGCAGTACAACTTCGATCCGGTGATGCTTGCCGCGCAGGGCTACCAGGAATCGACCCTCGATCAACGCAAGAAAAGCGCGGTCGGGGCGATTGGCGTGATGCAGATCATGCCAGCGACGGGAAGAGCGCTGAAGGTTGGCGACATAAAGGTAACCGACGCAAATATCCACGCCGGCGCCAAGTACATGGACCAACTGATGACCCAGTACTTCACCGACGCCAAGTTCGACGACCAGAACCGCACGCTATTCGCGTTCGCCAGCTACAACGCCGGCCCGAGCAACATCTCGCTGATGCGCAAGGAGGCGGCGAAGCGCGGTCTCGACCCAGACAAATGGTTCAACAACGTCGAGATCGTCACGGCTGAGAATGATGGGCATCCAGACGACGACCTACGTTCGCAACATTTTCAAGTACTACGTTTCGTACAAGCTCACGCAGGACGCCCAGGCGACTGCGGCCAAGTTAAAGGACCAGGTCGCCCCGGCGAAGAAGTGAGCGACGCGGCAACAAGCGCCTGCAGGCGCGTTACAGCCGAGCTCGAGGGCGAGCTTCTCTACCGGACGGCCGCGCCGTGCATCTTCTCGAGCCAGCCCCTTACCCCACGTACTTTTCGACAACGTCGGCCGGGCGCGCGTGCGCTTCGCTTGCGGGATGGCCCGTTTCGCGTTTGGCCCGTCGTTGGCGCAACAGATCCCAGCACTGATCGAGTTCGACCTGAATCGCCGCCAGACGCGCGCTTTCGGCCTCGTCGTGCGCACCTTTTTCGAAAAGCGCATGCTCTTCGGCAACCAGATGTTGAATATGGCCAAGTACGTTCTTGTCCTTTGCCGCGTCTTCCATGTGCACTCCTTCGCTTGGCAGTTACCCGCAAGGGTCCATTCTACGGCAGATCAAATAACAGAAACTCCGTCGCGCTTTGTGTTCCACTGATGGTGAGCGTGGGTTCGTCGGCGATCGCTGCGCCATCACCTGCCGCCAGGGTTTGGTTGTTCGCCTTGAGCTCGCCTCGGACCACCTGAAGCCAGCCTCTGCGGCTCGCCGCAAGCGGATGTGTCAGTTGCTTGCCAGCATCGACGACCGCCGCGTATATCGCCACGTCTTGATGCACGACAACCGAACCGTCGCGGCCGTCGGCAGAGCCGACCAGCCGCAGTGCATTGTGCTTGTCGCTGCCGGCAAACGTTTTCTGTTCGTAGCGGGGCACCAGGCCTTCCCGCTTCGGCGTGATCCAGATCTGCAGGAAGTGAACGGGATCGGTCTTCGAGTGATTGAACTCGCTGTGCCGAATGCCGGTCCCCGCCGACATGACCTGGACGTCGCCGGGCCGAATCACCGATCCGGTACCCAATGCTGTCGTCGATGCTCGAGCGCGCCTTCCAAAACATAGGACATGATTTCCATGTCGCGATGGCCGTGCGTGCCGAAACCCTGGCCCGGGCTGACGCGGTCCTCATTGATGACGCGCAGGGGTCCGAAACCCATGTGTCTCGAGTCATGGTAATCGCCGAACGAGAACGTGTGGCGGCTGTCGAGCCAGCCGAAGTTCGCGGAGCCTCGCTCGGTTGCGCGTCGGACGTCGATCATGGTCGGGCTCCAAAACGGGTGATCGCACGGATATGGAGATCGACGAGCGTTCTTTCAAGGAGGCCGATTTTCCATGGATCGCGAGGGTCTTGCGGCATGCGATCCTTCAATTCGCAGCTCAGGCGCTGCGCACTTCGTCGGTCCAAACCTTGAAGCTCGCTAGCGTGTTCGGCCCGAACGAATTGCTCAGCGCCACATCGGCGGCGTCGCGCCCGCGTGCCATCAGCACCCTGCCTATCCGCGGCGTATTGTTACGCGCATCGAATGTGTACCACTGACCATCCAGGAATGCATCGAACCAGGCCGCAAAGTCCATCGGTGCATCGACTGCGGGGACGCCAATATCGCCGAGGTAGCCGGTGCAGTAGCGCGCCGGGATGTTCATGCAGCGACAAAACGCCACGGCCAGGTGAGCGTAGTCGCGGCACACGCCGACCCCCTCCTGGTAGGCTTCCATCGCGGTGCGCGTCATTCGAGCGATGCTGATAGCCGAATGTGATGTGATTGTGGACAAAATCGCAAATAGCCTGAACGCGATCCCACCCGGTCGGCCCGCTGCCGAACAGATTCCACGCCGTGTGTGACAGGCGATCGGTCTCGCAGTAGCGGCTACCCAGCAGGAAGACGAGGGCCTCCTCGGGCAGGTATTGCACAGGTGTCTGTTGGGCATTTCGAACGACCACGTCCGGCTGACCGCTGTCATTGACAATTGCATCAGTCGAGATCCGCGTACGTCCAGCGGGCGCGACGATGCGCGTACACCAGTTGCCAAAGCTATCGCGGTAGGCCGCCATCGGAACACGCGGCTCGATCACCAAATGGTCGGGGTTCACCAGATCGGAGACGCGCGAGAAATGGACATTCAGCGTCAGCATCATTGGCGTAGGCTGCGGACAGTCATAAATTATTTCGAAGCCGACACGGATTTGCATCATGGATCTCCAACGATTTCGAAGAGAGCGAAGCGGGCGCGCGCGCTAGGGAACATGGCCGGCACGCTTCCGTTCATCGTGATTCGCCCACCGCACACGCGGCGAGCAGTGATTCGATAATCTGTCGGCGCAGGGCGGCCCACTGCAATCCGGCGGCAAAGACGATGCGCTGGTTCACTTCGAGTTCGACGCCGACGTACGCGTGGGGCGAGTACCTCTTGCGTAGATAGGACGTCAAACCGTCACCTTTACCGGCGTACGGATAGTTGCGACGAACGCGCAATCGTGGCGCAGTCTCGTTCAGACCATGTTTCCAGCGTTCGCAAAGGATCGCTTCGCCTTGACGAGCGGGATCGTAGAGCAGCCCGACGTCGGCGCGGCGCACGGCACCGTCGAGTACGGGAGTGAAACTATGAGAAGAGATATGGATGACCCGTCGGCCTCGCGCGAACGAGTGCGCGACAAGTCCTTCCACGCGCTGGCGATACGGCGCGTAGTATCGATCGATGATTGTATTTCGCCGCTCGGTCGGCAGTGCGCGCACGTTCGGAGCGAACAGTCGCGGATGCCCGATCGAGCGGTTGAGATCAACCAACAACCGGGATACCGTGGAACTCACCAGCGGCGCTGCGAAGGCACGCGCCAGGGTGGCTCCCATCAACAGCGCGCCAGGATCGTAACCGCGGTGGGAGTCGAGTAACTTGCGTTGTCCCTGAAAGAGTGGTCGATACAGCGCGGGTATTCGATTGCCGCCATGTTCGCAGGTAACGATAAATGCGTCGATTTTGTCCGCCATCACCAGCGCAATTGCGGCAGCTGGCGAAAGACCCGCCGCGTACCCTCGATCCACTCGACAGCCAAGGAGTCGAAATACTCATCGCCGTCGTCAAAGCGTCGTCGCATCGTCACTCGCAGGCTGTCGCACTCGTAGCAGATGAGATCGATCGGCATCCCCACCGATAGATTGCAGCGCATCGTGGAATCGAAGGACACCAGCACGCATTTGGTCGCATCTTCGAGCGGAGTGGAACGTGTGATGACGCGGTCGATGACTGGCTTCCCGTATTTCGTTTCGCCGGTCTGAAAGTATGACGTTTCGAGTGCCGGCCTCGATGAAATTGCCCTCCGCGTAGATGCGGAACAGCCGCTGCGGTTCGTTGCCGATCTGACCGCCGACGATGAACGATGCATTGAATCCGACTTCGTTCTCCTGCAAATATTCGCCGTCCCGACGCTCGATATCGCGCATCGCGTTGGCGACCAGCATCGCCACATCGAACATCGTCCGTGCATTCCAGAGGTTGGTGACGCCGGGGCTAATGGTCGAGTCGGACGGGGCCGCGTCCGAGGGTTCGCCGGCAGCGCAGCGCTGATTCAGAACGCCGATGACGGCCTGGGTCCCGGCGAGATTGCCGGAACTCAGCAGAACGATGACGCGGTCTCCCGCACGCTCGAACACTGTCATCTTGCAGAACTTGGCGATGTTGTCGAGACCTGCGTTGGTGCGCGAGTCCGACGCAAATATCATCCCCTTGTCCAGCATGACGCCGATGCAATAGGTCATCTTGAGAGTGATCTCCGGGTTGCGCGCTTAAGAGGGAGGAGGGATATGTACATCCAAATTCGCTGGAGTGATCGGCGCATACCTCGCGCTTGACGGCGCGTTCAGGTTTTTGGCGCGCTGGTGCTGCAAAATTGACGTCCCACAGATCGTCGCTATGCACGTAGCAAGTACGTAGGATAGCGCAGGTGGCGGCCGGACGCGCGGCGCTGGCCTGAAACGCCGTCATCGGTGTCTTAGAAACGGGACAGATGACAGTGCAGGCGAGCCATTCTGCACCGGGATGGAGCGAACGCCACCGACAGCCCGGCGGGCTGCCCGCAGGCGCTCAAGTCGCAGTTGACTGGTCAGAGGCTCGCGCTGCCAAGCGCGCCATAGCACAGCAGCGCACCCAGAATTGTGATTGCCGCGGCGCTCAAGACCGGCACCAGGCGCGACCAGCGCGCACCATATTTGAATCGTGGAATTCGGTCGCGCAAATGGAGAAATGCCAAGCCGATGCAAACAAGGGTGAGTGCCAGTCCCGCGCTGAAAGCAACAACGAGCAATAGTCCATACAAGGTCTTGTTCAGCGCGACGGCCGCAAGCAACAGCACCATCGCCGACGGACAAGGCACAAGGCCGCCGGAAATGCCAAGCGCAAGCAAGCTGCGCCAAGTGATGGATTCTCCGGTGGCGCCCGGAGGCAAATGAGAGTGCATGCGCCCGCCGTGCGAGTGCATGCCAGCGTGACCGTGACCTCGTGCAGCGTAAGCGATGACGAAACGCTGCTCGCGTCTTCCGGTCGCAAGGGAACGTGCCAGGGGCCGGAACGTCCTGATGCTCGCTCGTTCGGGTGTCGGCGAGTCTGCTTGCCGGCGCACTGTCTCGAAGGCGCTTTGCCCGCGTTGCAGCAGCAAGATGAGTCCCATACCAAGAACCAGCAGCCCGGAAAGCAGGCTGAGGATGGGAAGCAGGCGCTCGGGAACAATGAAGCGCGACGCGAACAAAGTGGCGAAGCCGAGCGCGAAGACGCCCAGCGTGTGCGTCGCGGTGACCGTTACACCAAGAAATATAGCGTGTCTCGCCGTTGCGCGGGAGCCGATCAGGTAAGCGCCCACGACGGTCTTGCCATGGCCGGGCGAAAACGCATGCAATGCTCCCAACAGCAGCGCGGCGAGAAGTGCCAGCAGTTCGACCTGCAGTGTGACATCGGGCGACGAAACGAGCGCGATTAGCCGTCGCGTTTCACGTTGCAGCCACGCGCCTTCACTCGTGTCGTACCTTGGGTGCGCGGTCGCGTTCGACGAAGCGGATACCCCGGGTCTGGCCTGAATCAATCTGGCATCGACTGGAACTGCGTCGCGCGTTGCGCTCATCGTCACGGATCGCTCGCTGAGCGGTCCGTCAGGTGGCATGACGGCCAGCGATTGAGTCAGACCTTCGGTGAGGGACGTGCTGAAAGCGTCCGTGTCATAGATCTTGATCGAGGGAGCGGACTGGACTGAGATCTCCTGCCACCCGAAGCGGCCGGAATAGTTTTGATTGCTGAGCCGAATATGGTGTTCTCCGTGAGCAAGCGTCGCCGGCAGATCGCCGGAGAAATCGAGATCCAGCCGAAGTGAAAAACCACCTTGTTCGGTCGGAAGGCTGCTCGTGTGCCGGGCCAGCTTCAGCGCCACCGGCCGATCGTCGACGGTGAGCTTGAGTTGATCGGCAAAGTCGAGCGCCAATCGCTCGACATAGGCATCGCGTTCCTGTTGCGACGTCACTCCGTCGCCATCCCCGCCGACATCGGCGGCGTGCAATTCGCGCAGTGCTGGCAGTTGGCCGAAGACGACTGCGTAGTGCACGCTCGCGACATTTTCCTCGAGCCGCAGCCCGCAATATTGGTTGGTTGTGAAATTGCCTAACAGGCTCGCAACGGTGTCGGCGCTACTCTCGCAGGGCATCGCCGCAAGCAGGACCAGCGCGACGCGAGCGGAAAAGTGGACAATGCGCAGGGAGTTCATGGTTCAGCGCGTCTAGGGTCGATACCGTCAATGCACGTGTTTGTGCACGTGCTTGTGCGTGTGGTTGACGCCACCGTGGTGGCTGTGTGCATGGCTATGCAGACCCTCGACCAGCGGGCGACTATAGCGTTCCTCCATGCGGCCGAACTTCCACGTGGCCACGGACAGCGCCCACGCCAGCAGGAACATGCCGACGATCATATAACCAAGCACGCCAAAATCGAGCCCGACGATGAAATCGAAAAAAGATCCGTGCAGGTCGAGCATGCTGGTCAGGACCTGCAGCAGTTCGATCGTTCCGATCACCAGTGCGACCGCGATCGACAGACTGGTCGTCGTGATGTTGTAGAAAATCTTCCGCAGCGGGTTCAGAAACGCCCAGTTGTAGGCTTTGGACATGAGCACGCCGTCGGTCGTATCCATCAGCGACATGCCGGCTGCGAACAGAATGGGCAGGCTGAGAACAGCTGGAAGGGGAAGGTTGCCCGCCGACGCGCCGGCGGTCATCGCCAGCAGGCCGACCTCGGACGCAGTGTCAAAACCGAGTCCAAACAGCAAGCCCAGCGGATACATCTGCCAGCTGTGATTCAAGAGCTTCTGGAGTCGTCCTCCGAGAAGACGATTGATCAGTCCGCGCTGCAGGAGCAGTTCTTCCAGATGCTTGTGATCGTGTGTACCCGCTTTGGCTTTTTTCCAGACGCCCAGAATGTCCAACAGGACGAGCAGGTTGAGAATGCCGATAATCCACAAAAAAGTTCCCGAAACACCGGCGCCGAGCAGCCCACCGATGTTCTTGAGCTCGGGTAGTTCGTGCTTGACCGCTGTGGCCGCGAACGCGATCACGACGGCAAGACACAGAACGACCGTCGAATGACCCAAAGAAAAGAAAAAGCCGAGTCCCAAGGGCTTCTTGCCTTTCTGCAACATGTAGCGAACGGTGTCGTCGATTGCCGCGATGTGGTCCGCATCGAACGCGTGTCGAAGGCCGAACATGTATGCGACGAAGCCAAGACCCACCAGCGCCGGCCAGTCGGCCGCATAGTAGAGATATAGACCCCAGCCGACCAAGTGAAGCGCAGCGACAAAGCCATAAAGGCTGGCGAGCCGCCACCACTCGTTGCGAGTGAAAGAGGGTCGCAGCGCGCCGCTGATGGCGAGTCGTGCGTTGTAGACGTAGTCGGTCAAAGCTGCCGTCCTGATCGAGGTTGGGAGTCGCAGTGATCCTTGGGGGACAGCGACACATTACGCGCAAAGTCGCGAAATGGATGCAGGCTCAGCCTGCTGGCGCATCCGCTGTGGGTGATCCTTCGTATACATGCCTGTCCGTCAACGACGTCTCTCGACCTGGCATGAGCGACTGCTCCACGGCTTCTCGTCCGACACCCCAGCGCGTCCGTCGCGAGGCCTTTCATTGGCGCCCGCTGCACCGTGGTTTCCGGTCACTCGCTGCCGCGGGCATGGCCATCGTCGCGTTGGCTGCCGCGGCCGCCGATGTCGGCCAGGCACCGGTACAAGCACAGGCAACGGCAACGGTTGCTGCACCCTATCGCGCGCCGTTTCTGCCTGCGAAGGACAACGAAGTCTTGCAGCAGGTGCCGGCAGCGTCCGATCCCAACGTGCGCGACCTGATGTTGCTGCGGGCAAAGCTTAACGTCGACCCGACGAACCTGAGCGCGGCAGCCTCGCTGGCGCGCGCGTATATCGATTTCGGGCGGCGAGTCGGTGACGCTCACTATGCTGGCTACGCCGAGGCAGTCATTGCTCCGTGGATGGCGCAGACACGTCCACCGGCAAGCGTGAGCGTGCTGCAAGCGACGATTCTGCAGTACCGGCACCTTTTCGTCGAAGCGCGCGCCTTACTGAACAAGGCCTTGTCGCAGGAGCGCAACAACGCCCAAGCCTGGGTAACTTTGTCGACGCTGGATATGGTGCAAGGCGACTACGACGCGGCCAAGGCAGATTGCACCCAAGTCGCCCGCCACGCGGGATACGTGCTTGGGCTCGCCTGTTCCGGGAATCTGCGGTCGTACCTGGGCCAAGCGAAGCAAAGCGTCGCATTGCTGACACAGATAGCAACCGACGCGCCCGAACTCTCACCCTCATTCAAGGCGTGGGTCCAAGGTTTGCTCGCCGAAAGCGCTGAGCGACTCGGTGACTGGTCTCAGGCAGAAGTGCATTATCGAAAAGCGCTCGCGTACACCCCGGACGACAATTTCCTGTTGGTTGCGTACGCCGATTTTCTGCTCGATCGTAACCGGCCGAAAGAAGTCCTTGTTTTGCTCGACGCGTATGCGCAGTCGGATACGGCGTTTTTGCGTCTGGCGCTCGCCAAGGCGGCACTTGGCAGTCCGGATCTGTCTCAATACACATGGATCATGGCGGCTCGCTTCGAAGCGCTGGCCCAGCGCGGTAGCGACTTTTACGGACGCGAACAGGTGCGCTTCGCTCTCTACCTGAAGCACGACCCGCGCGAGGCGCTCGATCTGGCGCAGCGCAACTGGCAGGCGCAGCGCGCACCGGCGGATATGCGGGTCTTTCTGGAAGCGGCGCAGGCGGCGTCCGAACCTCGTACGGCGGCGCCGGTATTGGCTTTTCTGGAACGCACCAAACTGGAGGATCCGATTATCGAACACCTCGCTCGAGAACTCCGCGAGCAAGTGGTCGCCACCGCAGTGCGAGTCCAGTGATGCGGCCGCCGGTTCTCCGACGCAAGCTGGCTCCGCTGCTGGCAGCAGCGATCATTCCCTGGGCGGGAGCGGAAGCCGGTGCGCATTCCGCCAGTGACGCGTACCTGACGCTTGAAGCTGTGCAAAACGTCCCATCGGCGGCAAAAAACACTGCCGCTGTCGTGCACGGGCAATGGGACATCGCGCTGCGCGATCTTCATTTCGCGCTCGAGCTCGACGACGACGGCGACGGCAATATTGTCTGGGCCGAATTACGCAAGCACCAAAACGAAATCGCCCGATACGCGTTCAGGCATCTGCGCGCGACTGCGGCGGGAGATGCGTGCACAATCGTGCCCACCCGGCAAATGGTTGACGGCCACGCCGACGGAGCCTACGCCGCGCTATTCTTCGATATCGTTTGCGCTCGCGCAGGGGTGCCGATCGTCCTCGACTACCGGATGTTTTTCGCCATCGATCCTTCGCACCGCGGCATCCTCGTCTTTCGTTCGGGCTCGGCGACGTCGACAGCACTTCTGTCGCCCGATCATCCTGAGGTCGAACTCAAGCCGTAGCCCGCGCCCGTTCCAACCGCGACTGCAGTCAACCAAGCCACTCCCGGACGAATGCCGACCGGGCCTTGGCGGTCGTCAGAGACAGATTTACCGCGCGTGGCGGTTGCGTCTAGACTAGTCTCGACTGCGAGAACCGGACCGGCGCCCGATGCTTCCTCGGCAAGCTACAGCCATTCGCTACATCATCGGTATCGACGGTGGAGGCACCGGCACGCGCGCCAGAGTTGCGGTGCCTGATGGCCGTGTTCTGGGTTCGGGTGAAGCCGGCCCATCGGCGCTGGCGCAAGGGCTGGAGCAGGCGTTGGTCAACATCGTGCGTGCCATCGACAACGCATTTCACGCTGCCGAGGTGGCGCGAGCCGAAGAATACGATTGCGCCGTCGGCATGGGCTTGGCCGGAGCCAACTTTCGCATCTTCCGCGAGCCATTTGTTGCCATGTTGCCGCGCTTCGGTCACGTCGCAGTCGATACCGATGCTTATACGACCTTGCTGGGGGCGCACAAAGGCCTCCCTGGCGCGGTCGTCACGTCCGGGACAGGCAGCGTGGGGCAGGCGCTGCGACGCGACGGTTTGCGGGTTGCCGTGGGCGGTTGGGGATTTCCGGTGGGTGACGAAGGCAGCGGAGGCTGGCTGGGTTTGCGCGCAATGCTTCACACGCAGCATGCGGTCGACGGGTTGGCGGCGCCGGGCGTCTTGACGGAGGCGATCCGCAGCCACGCGGGCGGTACCCGCGAAGAGTTGCTCGATTGGTGCGGGGGCGCGGGGCAATTCGAGTATGCGCAGCTTGCACCTCTGGTCTTCGCCGCCGAGCACGAGGACCCGTTTGCTGCAATGCTTCTAACCGACGCGGCGCGTTCGCTCGAATCGATCGCCTTCGCGCTGGATCCTGAGGGCGTGTTGCCGCTGGTCGTTGCCGGAAGCGTCGGGCAGAAACTCCAGCATCGCTTCTCGCCAGCTCTTCTGGCGCGCTGCGTACCACCTGCGGGAGATGCGGTCGACGGCGCGGTCAGACTCGCAATCCAAGGTTTGAACGGGCCCGGGTAGCGCCATCGCGTTACGCGTGGTGGCACGCGCCAGCGCGGGATGCGTGGCTGGGCGCCTTCTAGACGACTTTGGCGGTTCGAAGCCCCTCGACGAAACGCGTGGTCGCATCGATTACGGCATCGGGCTGGTCACGATGCGGTGAGTGACCGCAATGGTCGAGCTTCAACAGCGCCACGTCGGGGGCGAGACGGGCGATTCGCTCGATTTGGTCCATCGTTCCATATTCGTCGCCAACGCCCTGTATCGCGAGAACGGGGCAAGTGATCCCGCGCACGTAGTCCTCAATATTCCAGCCGCGGAATGCGGGATTGAGCCAAATGTCGGTCCAGCTTTCGAAAACACGCGTTGGATCGGGGTGATGCCGGCCTAGTTTTTCGCGCAGGTCCGTGGTCTTGTACGCGACTTCTGCCGCCGCAATGCTTCGCAGCGTGATCTCCTCGACGATGACATGAGGAGCCAGCGCGACGACGCCAGCAACGGGCCGCTCCGCGGCGCCCGCGTGAATCAACGCGATCGATGCACCGCTGCTGTGGCCGAACAGAATGGGTCTGTGGATATGGGCCGCTTCCAGCAGCGCGGGCAGGGTCGACAACGCCTCATCGTGCATGAAGTCGACGCTGTGAGGAGCGGCGAGCGGATCGGAAAAGCCGTGACCGCGACGCGAATAGATCCAAGCATTGCACCCTGCAGCGCGAGCGACCCGCAACGGAAAATCTCTCCACATCGCGATCGATCCGAGACCTTCGTGCAGGAACACGATGGTTGGAGCCGAGTCGGATGCGGCGCTGATGAATTCGCAATCGAGGCGAACATCGCCTATTGCGACAAGCTTGTTCGCCAAGGGCTATCGGTCTTCCGCGCGCGCTGCTCGTCGTGCGGCGTCAAGCCGCCGGATTGGGGTAGCGGTCCTGGATGGAAGCAATCTCGTTCAGCGTATCGCCGTCGAGCACGAAGGTCGCAGCCGCAATGTCCTCGCTGAGTTGCGGCAGTGTCGTGGCCCCGATGATCGTGGCGCCCAGGTACCAGCGGCTCTTGATAAAGCCGAGCGCCAGTTGCACCAGCGAAATGCCGCGACGTTCGGCGAGCGCTGCATATGCCGCTGCGGCTTCGGCCACCAGCGGCTTACGAAAGCGCAAGCCGAATGAATCGAACAAGGTATAGCGTGCGTCCGCCGGAGTTGCGCCGTTGAGATACTTTCCTGACAGTATCCCGCCGGCCAGCGGGCTGTACGCCAACAGAGACATTTTTTCCCTGAACAGCACTTCGGCCAGATCGTTGTCCACGGTGCGCGAGACCAGGCTGTAGCTGTTCTGTATGGTCACGGGTCCCGGCACTCCCAACTCGTGCGCTGCATGCTGGAATTGGCAAACGCCCCAAGCCGTTTCGTTGGACAAGCCGTAGTGACGGATCTTGCCGGCGGCGATCATTGCTGCCATGCCTAGCACTTGCTCGCGAATCGCTGGTCCGCCGCGCTCCTTCGAGGGATCGAACATGGTCGCGCCGAACATTGGCACGTTTCGCTGCGGCCAGTGAATCTGATAGAGGTCGATGTAGCTGGTCTGCAGCCGTTCGAGACTCGTCTCCACCGCTTCGGCGATAAGGCCGGGAGTCAGATCGGTACGACCGTCGCGGATCCAGTCGCGGCGCCCTGGACCGGCGACCTTGGTCGCGATGATCAGTTTGTCGCGGCGCTGGCGCGAAAGCCAGGTTCCAAGGTAGCTCTCGGTGCGCCCCTGTGTCCGTGCGACGGGCGGCACCGGATACATCTCGGCGGTATCGATGAAATTGACGCCTTGCGCAACCGCATGATCGAGTTGGGCATGAGCATCCGCTTCGCTATTTTGTTCGCCCCAAGTCATCGTCCCCAGACAAACTTCGGAGACGCTCAACGTGGTGCCAGGCAGGGTTCGGTAGTTCATCAGGGATTGTCGGAAATGAAGGGAACGAAAGTGGGAACGCAACGGTACTGCGATAGGGTAGCCGAAATGGCCTGCCGATTGGGTCGCATCAGCGTGTGAGTCGTTGCAGGTCGTGGCGTTGCGCGGTCGAGGACGCGCCGCTCTATTGCTCGCCGATTCCGGACCACCGAACAAAAAGGCGCCGATCGTTGCCGATCGACGCCCGGATGCGAGTGTGCTCCGCGCTTAGGCCAGCTTGCTGCCTTTACGTCGCATCGCGAATGCCATCCCGGCGAGCGCGATAGCCATCAGCAGCAGCGACGAGGGCTCGGGGACCGTTATACTCCGCGACGTCGTTACCTTGCCATAAATAAAGTCTTGGCTGCTTTCGTTATGCAACAAATGAATCGTATATCCCGCTGGCCCCGAGAGGCCGCCGATCAACGCCGTCGCCGCGGCAATGGTACTTGCGATCCCCGCTCGTTGCCTGGAACGTCCCGGTTGTCAGCGAGGCTGGGGTTGCTTCCTGCAGAATCTCCCATACAGCGAGTTGAAAAGCTGCCGAGTTGAAGGGCTGATTGGCCTGAACTCCGTTTAGCCCTCCGAAAGCTTCAGTGAACAGCTCGCTTAACAACGTGTATTTGCCGCCGGTATGAATAGCTGTCGTCATAGCTGAGTATCGTCGGCCCGGGAGTGAAATACTGGGTCAGCTCGAAACAGAAAAAAACGATGGGCTGCAAGTTGAGCGTTCCGGTGAACGCTCCGGCATTAACGTTGATCGCCGGGGAACTGAGGTTGAAGTTCTCACTGCCGTACGCGTAGCCTGACGCCACAAGGTTGACCGGAGTGGCGAAAGACAGTGCTGAAAGGCTTAGGCCGGCTGCCGTTGCGGCGGTCAACAGAATTCGGCGGGTGGTTGATACGACGTTCATTAATTTACGCTCCTGACTAGTCGATCGGTTTGCGCCGCGAAACTCCCTGGACTGGGTTGCTTCGCATTGCGTCGATTTTACAGAAGCAAGTATCATACCGTCATATTTTTCTACCTGTTTATCAATATAATCAATAATTTATCGTGTAAAATTACATTTTACAATTGGTCGTATACAACTAGTGTAAATAATCTCGACACGAACGGGCCCGGCGCTGGATGGTGCATTTCTTACAGGCAAGGATATGTAAACACGGGAGCTGGGCGGGCGCTGAGAATCATCCTCGCGGCGGCCGACGAGGCGAAGCGCCGCGGGACGCCCAAAGAAAAACCCGCCACGAGGGCGGGTTTTTCACACACGCGAGGTAGTACTAAGCTTGCTAGCTTTGCCGACGGCGTACGAAGCCCAATCCGGCGAGCCCAAGCCCGAGCAGTGCAAGCGTTGTCGGTTCCGGCACGGTGCGAGGAGTACCGGTCGCCGCCAGGCTGTAGGTGTAGTTCGCACTGTAGTTGCCGGCGCAAGTGTTGACTCCGCCGACCTTGCCACCGGTGCATGAGCCAGTCAGCGCAAGAAAGGCCTCGAACGCGGTTGTCTGGTAGCCGTTGCCCGAAACCGTGCCCTCAAAAGAAACTGCAAGAGCATCAGCACAGGCACCGCCAGCGCAATGCAACGCCACCGGCGATGTCGGCAAATCGACGCTATAGACCGTAAAAGTAAAGCCATCGACGGTAATGATCGAAGTGGGGAACACACCCGCGAACATCCAATCGGTCATCGTCGCTGAAGGATTCGGGCCTGCGCACGAATTCTCGGTGGTGAATGTACCGGTGCAGTTGCTGGCGTTCCCCGTTATCCCGCCGTTAGGCGGTGTATGGGTAATTCCGGTCAGCGCCGAGACAATCGAAGTCGACGGCGGCGCGGGGAGACTGGCGGGGTCAATACCGTCGGAAACCGAAATGGCAGCCCAGAATGAACGTGGCCTGAGCAGGGCCCGCAGCCAAGCCCAGCGCCAGCAAGCTTGCAGCCGCCGCAACTTTTAGCATCTTATACATAACAGCCTCGCAGTGTAGTGAAGAATCGGAACGCCACAAATGCCTACGCAGACTGAAAAGCATCGTTCGTGCCACGATAGATAGATACATTAAAACAATAGCTTAAACTAGAGCGCTGTTCCGGACCCAGGCCTTCTGTAAAAAGCGCCGACAGCTTGGGGGCGGGGTGATGGTTCAGCCAAAGAGAGAACGCGCTCGTCGATAAAGAGCCCGACCTCACCCCAGCATCGCGTTTGCGTCGGCCGCTCTGAACCGCTCGTCGCCACCCGGCCGATCCCGACTTCGCGCTCGGATGGACTTCTGACGATCGAACGGCACGCTATTTGCAAATGATCGCAGCTTCCAATTTCTTGATCAATAGCGGAGCGCAGGAAAATCGTTGTGTTGTAGCACGCACTTTCCTTCGCTCAGGGACAAACATGCAATCGGACAAGCCTCGTCGCGGGCTCGCTCCAACCATCGAATGCGTTGCAAATTTTGCCGATTCGAGGCGGACGCGCAATTCAACGCCTGTTTGTTACAGTCTGTCTACGACCATGTTGCGACGCCATACAATTTGGCGGGATTGCGCATACAGCGAGCATGTACAAAGGCTTCCGAGCGTGGGTCGTGGCGCGCCGGACGGTAGCGCGGACTCTTAATGAGAACGCCATAATCTTGAATTCGCGAATACGCACGATGACTGAACGCCTAACGCAATGTTATGATCGATTCGGCGTTGATGGAGAGGAAATCGATATGACCGCAAATTTGGCAAGATTCGTGTTCCCCCGCAGCAGCGTGCGCCTCTGCGCCGTCTACACAATCGGGGTGATGCTTGCCGCCGTTGTCGCGGGATGCACTGCTCCCAAGTACCCGCCCGCGCCGCGCGATGCCGCGACGGCCGGCTATGAGTACGCCATCGGGCCGCTCGACGTCGTCAGCATCATCGTCTGGCGCAACCCCGAGTTGTCGATGTCGGTCGAGGTCCGCCCCGACGGCAAGATCACGACGCCTTTGGTCAACGACCTGCCGGCGACCGGCAAGACTCCCACGGCTCTGGCCAAGGATATCGAGCAATCGCTGGGCAAGTACATTCGCGATCCCGTAGTTACGGTGGTCGTAACCAGGTTTGCCGGCCCGATAGACGCTCAGATTCGCGTTATCGGGGAAGCAACCAAGCCGCAGATTCTGTCTTATCGCAGGGACCTGACGTTGCTGGATGTGATGATCGCAGTCGGCGGCCTTACCGACTTCGCAGACGGCAACCGCGCGAGCATTTTTCGCACCGATGCCGGCAAAGGGACGTCGTACAGCGTGCGTCTGCGCGACCTGGTCAAGGGCGGCGACATCACCGCCAACGTCGACATGCGGCCGGGGGACATCCTGATCATTCCCCAAAGCTGGTTCTGAGACTCGTTGAGCGTCCGCCTCCATGGATGAGCTACTACAGCAGTTACTGAGCCGCCTTCGCGGCATGTGGCACCGCCGGTGGATTGGCCTCGGCGTTGCGTGGCTGGTCGCGATCGTCGGGGTCGGGTTGGCTTTTCGCGTTCCGGAGAAGTACGAGGCGAGCGCGCGCGTCTACGTCGACACGCAGTCGCTGTTGCGCCCGTTGATGGAAGGTCTGGCGATTCAGCCCAACCTCGATCAGCAGGTGTCGCTGATGAGCCGGACGCTGATCAGCCGGCCGAACGTGGAAAAACTGATTCGCATGGCCGATCTGGACCTTGGTGTCACATCGCCTACACAGCGCGATGATCTGATCGAGAGCCTGATGAGAACGCTCCAGGTTTCGGGCAACGTCACCACCAACCTTTACATCATTTCCTATCGTCATCCGAACCCGGACAAGGCCAGGCAAGTCGTTCAGTCGCTGCTGTCCATCTTTGTGGAGTCGAGTCTGGGCGACAAGCGGCTCGACACCCGCAGCGCCGTCAAATTCATCGACGAGCAAATCAGGACCTACGAAGAGAGCCTGCAAGCGGCTGAAAGTCGCTTGAAGCAATTCCGGCTGAAATATCTCGGGGTCGCCGGTCAAGCCGGGGCGAGCTACTTCGACAAACTGGCCAAGGCCAAGGACGATGTCGAAAGCGCGAGGCTCGAGTTGCACGCGGCAGAGGAATCGCGCGATGCGTACAAACGTGAGTTGACCGGCGAGACGCCGACCTTCATTCCCGAACCACGGCAAATTGGAACGTCCCCGGAACTGGACGCGCGCATCGCGGCGCAGAAGGCGAAGCTCGACGAGATGCTGCGTCAGTACACCGAGCAGCATCCGGACGTCGTTGGCACGCGGCGCGTGATCAAGCAACTCGAAGACCAGCGCGCCCAGGAGCAGCTTGTCGTGCAACGTGCGGCGGCAGCGAACGGCAGACCGCGCGACACGTCAGTGGACAGCAACCCGGTATATCAGCAGATGAAGGTATCGCTCGCGGATGCGGAAGCGAATGTGGCGTCGCTGCGAGCGAAGGTCGCATCCTATGAAGCGCAGTTTGCGCAACTGAAGGCCGCGGCACAAATGGTCCCTCAGGCCGAAGCGGAATATTCGCAGCTCAATCGCGACTACGACGTACAGAAGAAAACGTATGAAAGCCTGTTGGCGCGCAAAGAGGCTGCGACGATGGGTGTCGGTGTGCAGGACACCGGCGGCGCGCAGTTCCGCGTGATCGATCCTCCAAGGGTATCGCAGGAGCCCGTTCCTCCGACGAGGCTGTCGCTGTTGGGGATGGCCTTGGCGATTTCGCTTGTTTCCGGCCTCGCCGCGAGCTTCCTCGCCAATGAGATTGTGCCGACCATCGCTGACGCGCGTTCGCTGCGCCAGGTGACGCAACGGCCCGTTCTCGGCATGGTTTCCATGCTTGTCAACGATGCGTCGAGGCGGAGCGCACGACGACGTTCGCTGCAGTTCGCCGGAGGGCTCGGCGCGTTGGCGGCAGCGTTCGCCGGCGCATTCGCCCTCGTTTTGATGATCACTCGTGTTGCATAGGATGGCCAGTTGAGTCTGATCGAACAAGCTGCCAAGCGTCTCGAAGAGTTGCGCCGTGCCGGCGCCGAGACGCGTGAGGACCCTGGCCAGAGTCGCGTCGGCGGCGTTGACGCGGCCAACGGTTCGCTGCCGACGCCTGAGGCAGTCGTACGATCGCTGGAGATCGATCGCATCGAGCCGACGTTGCGGGGCCATCCTGGCGGCAAGCCCGGGTTTTTCGTCAACGGCGCGGAGACGCGCGCCGGCTCTCCCGAACGACCGGGTGCTGTAAGGCCCGCTCCGCAGAAAGAAGTGCTCGCGATCGATTTCGAGCGCTTGAAACGGCTTGGTTTCGTGACCCCTGACGACCCGAGGTCACAGATCGCAGACGAATATCGCGTGATCAAGCGGCCGATTCTGCGCAACGCGCAGCGCAACACCGGCGCCCAGATCCGCAACGGCAACCTGATCATGGTCACCAGTGCCTTGCCGGGCGAAGGCAAGACATTCACGGCGATCAATCTTGCGATCAGCCTGGCGATGGAAGTCGACACCACTGTGCTTCTGGTGGACGGCGACGTGTTGCATCCGAGCGTCCCCGACCTGATCGGAGGTTCCAGGTCACCCGGGCTGCTCGATCTGCTGACCGATGACAAGCTCGACGTCCGTGATGCACTCGTTCGTACGAACATCGACAAATTGGCCATCATCCCGGCCGGTTCGCGGCATCGCCACGCGACGGAGCTGCTCGCCAGTGCGCAAATGTCGCGTCTGCTCGCGGAGTTGGCGAGCTTCTATTCCGACCGCATCATTATCTTCGACTCGCCACCGCTGTTGGCGACCACGGAAGCCAGGGTCCTTGCGACCAATATGGGCCAGATCATCATGGTTGTAGCCGCTGAGGCCACGACGCAGCATGTGACGAAACAAGCGCTCGCGGCGGTTGAGAACTGCGAGATCGTGCTCATGCTGCTGAATAAGGCGCGCAAGACTGACATCGGGGCCTACTATGGTTACTACGCGGATGAAGTTCCGCGCTAGCTACAGGTCCCGACGCCGAGAACGCTCGTATCCCATTGCGGCGGCAGCAACGAAACGCGAGAGGACCCCGCGCTCTCGCGACTCGGCAGTTTTTCTGGCATGCGCGGCGATTAGTTCGATGCTTTGTTGCAGCCCGGCAGCGGCAGAAACCTGGCGTTTCTTGTCGTCAGTCGAGCTCGAAGAGACCTTCACCAACAACGTCAACCTCACTCCGGAAAAGAGAAGCGACTTCGTCACTCAGTTCACGCCCGGCTTCAGCATCGTCGAAACAGGAGCGCATACGAGCCTTGTCGCCCAAGTGTCGTTGCCCTTCCTGTTGCACACGCGCTCCGGGACGTCGAATGACGACGTTATTCCGCAAGTCAGTCTGCTGGGGACTGTTGAGGCCATTGATCGCTTCTTCTATGTGGACGCTGCGGCGTACGTTACGCAACAGTTCCTGTCGCCGTTCGGCGCACAGCCGGCGGATTTGGCGAACGCGTCCACCAATCGTTACACGACCGAGTCCTACCAGGTAGCGCCGTACATCAAGGGATCCCGCAACAACATCACCTACGAACTCCGTGACACCAATATCTTCACCAAATCGACCGGCACCGACGTTTCATTGAACGACTCCTATCTCAACGAGGCCAAAGCTACGGTCCGCAGGGACCCGCTTCCGTTCGGCTGGGGGCTCGACTACGACCATCAATGGCTGAAATACACCGATCAGGATCCGCTGACCAGCGAACTCGTGCGCTTTAGAGGAATCTACCAAGCCGATTACCAGCTTCGCGTGGCGGTCAGTGGAGGCTATGAGAACGAGGACTATGTGCTCGAGAAGTTTTACGGGCCGATCTACGGTGTCGGTTTGCAATGGGACCCAAGCGAGCGAACTAATCTCACCGCCTTCCTGGAACATCGCTTCTTCGGCTCCTCGTATCGCTTCGACTTCAATACCCGCACGCCCCTCACCTTCGCTCGACTGCTGCTTTCGCGCGACATCACCACCTACCCGCAACAGGTAGGCGCGCTGCCTGAAGGCGCCGACGTCAACGCGCTGATCAACCAGCTTTTTTCGTCGCGTTATCCGGACCCCGCGCAGCGTCAGCCCTTCGTCGACCAGTACATTCGCGACCGGGGTTTGCCCTCGACCCTGCTGACTCCGGTCAATCTGTATACGCAACAAGTCACGTTGCAGGAATACGAAGGTGTGACCATCGGTACGACCGGGGCGCGCAACAATGTGCTCCTTACGCTCTTTCGCCTGAAGACGGAGCCGATCGTGGAAGATGCTTCACCGTTTGCCGTCCTCAACGACAACACGCAGTACGGCGCGAGTTTTATGTGGACTCATACTTTGGCGCCGCGGTTGCTGCTGACTTCGACTGTCGATCTCCTGCGTACCACGGCCAACCCTCCGCAGATTGGCACGACCAGACAGGGGTCGGTGAACGTCAAGCTGAGTTCGGACATTTCGCCGCTAACCACCGTGTCGGCGGCGGTACGCTACCAGCGCCTGCGTTCAGATATTGCCGATGGCTACGACGAGACGGCCCTGATTTTCACTTTCGACCACCGTTTTCATTAACCCGCCATGTACGAATCCTTTTATGGTCTCACCGGCAAGCCCTTCCAGCTCAATCCGGATCCCTCGTTCTACTTCGGCAGCCGAGGGCACAAGCGCGCGTTCGCCTATCTCGAATACGGCCTGTATCAGAGCGAGGGCTTCATCGTCATCACCGGCGATATCGGTGCCGGCAAGACGACGATCGTGCGCAGCCTGCTCGAGCAGCTCGACACTGCGAAAGTCGTCGCCGTGCAGCTCGTCAGTACGCAACTCGATGCCGACGACATGCTGCGCGCGGTGGCCGCGGCGTTCGGCTTGCCGGTCAAATCCGGCGACAAGGCGACGTTGCTGGCGTCGCTCGAGGCGTTCCTGTGCCAGCTCGCAGTGGACAAGAAGCGCGCGCTGTTGATCGTTGACGAAGCGCAGAACCTGACGCCGCGGGCGATGGAGGAACTGCGGATGCTCTCCAACTTCCAGTTCGGAGACCAGGCGCTCTTGCAGAGCTTTCTTGTCGGACAGCCTGAGCTGCGCGGCATCATGCAGAGTCCGCAGATGCAGCAATTGCGCCAGCGTGTAATCGCTTCATATCACCTGGGCCCGCTCGACAAGGCCGAAACCCGTGCCTATATCGAGCACCGCCTGGCAGCACGTCGGCTGGAAGGATGACCCGCGCTTCGAGCCTGAGGTGCTTCGATCTGATCCATACGCTGACCGGAGGCATACCGCGGCGTATCAATACACTGTGCAATCGATTGTTGCTCGCGACTTTCCTCGCGGAAAAGCATGTGATCGATATCAACGAGGTGCAGGGTATCGCGCGCGAGATTCGGGACGAGCTGGGTCCGGATGCCGAGCACAGTCTGGTGTCGATCGTCGGCGGCACGGATGTGGGCGCCGAGCCCACGGTTCGCGCGCGAAGTGACGCGATATGGCACTCGCACTTCAACCATATCGAAGAGCGCATAGACCGGCTGGAAAAAACGCTGAGCGCGGCAGTCGACCTGCTGCATCGGCTGCTGCATCCGGACAAGGCCGCGACCAACCCGGTCAAGCCGGTCGGCGCGCTGATGATGACAAACACGGTGGCAAGCCCGCGCTCGCTCGGTCCGCTGGTCTGCGTCGTCGGAGCGCGGCCCAACTACATGAAGATGGCGCCGATGGTGCGTGCGTTCGCACGCAGCGCCGATCTGCCGCGAGCGGTGTTGGTGCATACGGGCCAGCATTACGACGTGGCGATGAACGAACGACTGTTTGCCGATCTCGAGTTGCCGCCGCCGGACCTCAATCTCGAGGTCGGTTCCGGCTACCATGCCGTGCAGACTGCGGAAGTGATGAGGCGCTTTGAACCTGTCGTCGACGATCTCGCGCCGAGCTGCGTCATCGTCGTAGGCGATGTCAACTCGACGCTCGCCTGCAGCCTGGTCGCCGCAAAAAAAGGATTCCCGATCTTCCACGTCGAGGCGGGACTGCGCAGCTTCGATCGTGAGATGCCCGAGGAAATCAATCGCATACTGACCGACCAGACTGGCCGATCTGCTATTTACGACCGAGCGCGGCGCCGAAAATCACCTGCTTCACGAGGGGATTCCGCGCGATCGTATCCGCTTCGTCGGCAACGTGATGATCGATTCGCTGCGCCGCCACCAGCAACGCGCGGTCGCACCGGCACGAGACGCTCGTTGCGCGAGGGTTTCGCCGCGGACTTCATCGATGGACAGCGCCGGCTATGGCGTGGTCACGCTGCATCGGCCTTCGAATGTCGACGACGCAGCGTGCGCTGCGCGAATCTCTGATGCTGCTGCGCGAAGTTTCCGCAGCGCGTTCCGCTGATCTGGCCCGTGCATCCGCGCGCCAAGGGCAACATCGATCGATTCGGCCTTGCCTCGCTGCTCCAGGGGCGGCGCATCGCACTGCTGCCGCCGCAAGGTTATCTGGAAATGCTTGGCTTGATGGGCGAGCGCACAGCGTAGTCCTGACCGATTCGGGAGGCATCCAGGAGGAAACCACAGCGCTCGCGGTTCCGTGCCTGACGATGCGCGAAAACACCGAGCGGCCGATCACGATCGAGCAGGGGACCAACACGCTGGTCGGTCGCAACTTGCGCGCGCGATCGGCGTGCGTCGACGACATTCTTGCGTACCGGCGGAAAACGCGGGCGTACGCCTGAGCTGTGGGACGGTCATGCCGCGGAGCGTATCGCCGCAGAAATCGCGGCCTGGCTCGCGGCGAGGCAGCCTTCGATCGCGCCGCGAGGTGGCGCAGGCATGAACCCGATCGAGACGAACACCGCGGGCAGCACGATCATCAATGCGCTGACTATCGATGTCGAGGACTACTTTCAGGTATCGGCGTTCGCCGCGCACATTCCGCGCGCGACCTGGGACAGCTTGCCGTGCCGCGTCGAGCAGAATATCGACCGCATCCTGGCGCTGCTCGCGGACGCCAAAGCTCGCGCGACGTTCTTCACATTGGGCTGGATCGCTGAGCGTCTATCCCGCGGTCGTGAGGAAAATCGTCGACGGCGGCCACGAGCTGGCGAGTCATGGATACGATCACTGTCGGGCGAGCGAGCAGGGCTATGGCGAGTTTCTCGCGGATATCCGCCTCGCCAAGGCCGTTCTCGAAGATATCTCCGGCGGTTCGGTCAAAGGCTATCGCGCGCCGAGCTTTTCAGTCGGGCCCAAGAACTACTGGGCGTTCGACTGCATCGCCGAAGCGGGATACACGCTACAGTTCCAGCATCTATCCGATCCGGCACGATCACTACGGCGTGCCCGACGCCGCCCGATTCGCCCATCGCATGGCGAACGGCTTGATCGAAGTGCCCGTGACGTACGGTGCGCCTGCTCGATATCAACTGGCCGGCGGGAGGGGGCGGTTATTTCCGCCTCTTGCCCTACGGCGTTTCGCGATGGTCGCTCCGGCGCGTCAACGCGGTCGATCAGCATGCCGGCGATGTTCTATTTCCATCCGTGGGAAGTCGATCCCGAGCAACCTCGCGTCGACGGCCCGGGCGCCAAAGCGACGCTTCCGCCACTATTTCAACCTCAAGCGCATGGGGGCGCGGCTGAAGCAGCTTCTCACCGATTTTCGCTGGGATCGCGTCGACCACGTGTTTCTGAATGGAGCGCACTGATGGACGTCGTTGGCAGCCGGAACATCCGATCGCGACTCGACGTATCGACCCGAGGCGCACCGCGTAGTCGTGCGTCGCTTCGACGACGGTGACGCGCCGCGCTGGGAGGCGTTTGTGCGGGACTGCGCCGAGGCGACGTTCTTTCATCGCCTGGCGTGGCGCGAGATCATTGAAGACGTGTTTCGGGCATCGGACGCATTACCTGGTTGCCGAACGCGGTGAGGAGATCGTGGGCGTATTGCCACTGGCGGAGGTCAAGAGCCGCCTGTTCGGGCACGCGCTGGTGTCGCTGCCTTTTTGCGTATACGGCGGACCGGTCGCGAGCGAGCGTCGAAGCAGAACGCGCGCTGATCGAAGCGGCGGCGGCGCTCGCACGAGTGCTCGGGGTCGAGCACCTGGAGTTGCGCAATCGCGGCGCGAAGACTTCCGATTGGCCGCGCCAGGATCTCTACGTCACATTTCGCAAGACGTTGCTTCCCGCAGTCGACGCCAACCTGCAGGCCGATGCCGCGCAAGCAGCGGGCGATGGTGCGCAAGGGCATCAAGCATGGACTGACGCAGCGAGATCGATCAGTCGGTCGATCGCTTCTTCGCCCTCTACGCCGACAATGTTCACCGGCACGGCACGCCGCCGTTTTCACGCCGATATTTCGAGAGTCTGCGGGAGTCGTTCGGCGACGACTGCGAAGTCCTCACCGTTCTCGACGCCGGCGGGACCCCGGTCAGTGGCGTTCTCAGCTTCTATTTCCGCGACGAAGTGCTGCCGTACTACGCGGGCGACACGGCCGCTGCGCGCGATCTGGCGGCCAACGATTTCAAGTACTGGGAACTGATGCGTCGCGCCTGTGAGCGCGGTATTCGCGTGTTCGACTATGGGCGCAGCAAGCAGGGGACCGGATCGTTCGACTTCAAGAAGAACTGGGGATTCGAGCCGACGCCGCTCCACTACGAATACGCATTGCTGAAAGGCGATTCGATCCCGCAAAACAATCCCCTCAACCCGAAGTATCGGGCTTTCATCGCAATGTGGAAATGGCTGCCGCGCGGTGCCGCGAACGCACTCGGGCCACATCTGGTGCGCAACCTCGGTTGATTTGCGATGGAGCCGATCCTCTTCCTGACGCATCGGATACCGTTTCCGCCTAACAAGGGCGACAAGGTTCGGTCTTTTCATCTGCTGAAGTTTCTTGCTCAGCGCTTTCGCGTTCACCTCGGAACGTTTGTGGACGATGCGTCCGATCGCCAATATGTTTCACGGCTTGACGAGTATTGCGCGTCGTCCAAAGTGGTCGAAATCCATCCGGCTTTGGCGCGGATCAAGAGCCTGACCGGCTTCTGGACCGGCGAGGCGCTGACGCTCTCCTACTATCGCGACGCCGCGTTGGCGGCGTGGGTGCGCGACACCGTCGCCCGGCATCGTATTCGCAGCGCGTTGGTATTTTCGTCGGCAATGGCACAGTACATTGCGGACATCGAGGGACTACGCACCGTCGTCGATTTCGTCGATGTCGATTCGGCGAAATGGGAACAATACGGACGCACGCGGCCCTGGCCTTTGTCCGCCGTCTATGAACGCGAAGGCGATCGACTGTTGTCCTTCGAACGCTCCGTGGCCAAGAAGACGGACGCCAGCGTGTTCGTCACCCGAGGCGAAGCCGACCTGTTTCGCAAGCTGGCGCCCGAATCGGCGTCTCGCGTCAGCCACGCGGCCAATGGCGTGGATACCGATTTTTTCTCACCGGCGTCGCAACTGGCCAACCCGTTTCCGGACGACGAAGAGCCTATCGTCTTTACGGGGGCGATGGATTATTGGCCGAATATAGACGCGGTGTGCTGGTTCGCCCAGGAAGTTCTTCCGACCATCGTTTCGTCGCGGCCCAATGTCCGGTTCTACGTGGTGGGCATGCAACCGTCTCCCGCCGTGCTCGAACTGGCAAAGGACGCGAGAATCATCGTTACAGGCAGGGTCGACGACGTGCGGCCTTATCTGCAGCACGCACGTGTGGTCGTTGCGCCGGTTCGCGTGGCTCGCGGAATTCAGAACAAGGTGCTCGAGGCGATGGCGATGGGGCGGCCCGTGGTCGTCTCAGCCGCGGCGTCCGCCGCGTTGTCGGGCGAGCCCGGCAAAGACTTCGAAGTCGCCGCGGATGCTCCGCTCTTTGCCGCGAAGACCCTCGATCTTATGGACATTGAACGCGGGCGTCGGATCGGCGCTGCGGGTCGCGCGCGCGTCGTCGCCGACTACGACTGGGCAGTCAATCTCGCGCCGTTTGTTGGTTTGCTCGATGGCGCCGCGACGGCACACGTCGACGCCGGCGATTGAGGGCGGCGAGCGATTCAATGACCCGAGATGGCGCGAATGCAAACTGAATGCAAATTCCCATGCAGATGAGGACACCCGCAGGAGACGGGAGCGTGACAGCCACAGCGCAGCGGCGGCCAGCGAGCGACTACGCGATCGTCGGCCTTATCGCATTCCTTCTGGCGTGGACGCTCGGCCTCTACCACGGCACGACCGCGTCGATGATCGCCATCTGGGAGCGTTCCGAAACATTCGCGCACGGCTTCATCGTGATCCCGATATTCCTGTTTCTGGTATGGCGGGAGAGGTTGAAGCTCGCGGAAATCGAACCATCGCCTTGCTTTCCCGCGCTCCTGGGGCTTATCGCGGCAGGAGCGGCGTGGGTTCTAGGCGAGCAGATGAGTGCTCTGGCCCTCAGCCAGTTGGCAATGATTTCGATGGTGCCATTGGCCATCTGGACGGTGTGCGGGACGCGAGTGGCGAAGACCCTGGCCTATCCGTTCGCGTTCCTGTTGTTCGCTGTGCCTTTTGGCGAATTTCTCGTTCCCAGGATGGTCGATTGGACGGCCGACTTTACGGTCTTCGCGCTGCGCGCGAGCAACGTGCCGGTATATCGCGAAGGCAACTTCTTCATGATTCCAACCGGCGCATGGTCGGTGGTGGAGGCGTGCAGCGGACTGCGCTATCTGATTGCCTCGCTCATGGTCGGCGTCCTCTTTGCCTACCTTTCGTATCGCTCGCCCTGGCGGCGTGCAGCTTTCATTGCCGCCTCTGTGGCTGTGCCGGTGATCGCGAACTGGCTGCGCGCCTACATGATCGTCATGCTCGGGCACCTTTCAGGGAACCGGCTTGCAACGGGCGTCGACCACTTGGTCTACGGCTGGATTTTCTTCGGGCTGGTGATGCTATTGCTGTTCTGGATCGGCGGGCGCTGGCGCGAAGACCATTATCAAGTTCAGCTGACCGAACCGGCAAAGACGCTCACCGGATACCAGGCTCCGCGACGCAATGCCGTGCTTGCCGCGTTGGTGGCCGTACTGGCCGTGACGGCGGTGTGGCCCCTGTTGGCCGGAACGCGACAACAGGACGCGGCGAAGGCGTCGGTCCTTTTGGAAGCGCCGACTGAGGCAGGCGGTTGGAAGGCGCTGTCCGAACCGCTCAGCAACTGGCGGCCGGATGTCACCGGTGCGAGTGCCGAATTGCAGCAAACGTTCGCCCGCGGCGACGAACGGGTGGGCGTCTATATTGCTTTCTTTCGCAACCAGACTCGGGGCGCCAAGGCGATTACGAGCACCAATCAATTGGTGCGCACCAGCAACAAGGTCTGGGGACAGCGGTCTGCCGGTACCGCTGAATTCACGTCTGACGATCAAGTGCTCAGTGCGCGAACGGCGGTCGTAACGTCGGGCGTCACGCGGCTCGCGGTGTGGCAGTGGTTCTGGGTCGACGGCCGATTGACGAGCAACCACTACGCCGCGTGGTTGTACCAGGCACTTTCCCTGATCCGCGGGCACGGCGATCCTGTCGCGTGGGTCGTGATCTATGCGCCGACGTCAGCAGAAGAGTCCGACGTACGCGCGACTTTGCAGGGTTTTGCGACCGCCATGGGAAGCTCATTGGATGCCGCCATCCAGCGAGCGGCGAGCGCGCCATGAGCGACCCTGTGATAAGGCGCACATCGGCCGCAGCGCAAGCCGACGAGCGTCCGCTGATCGCTCACATTGTCTACCGCTTCGACACGGGCGGGCTTGAGAACGGAGTAGTGAATTTGATCAATCGCATGCCGGTCGAAGCATATCGCCACGCGATAGTGGCGTTGACCGAGGCGACAGATTTTCGCCAGCGCATCCTTCGAGACGATGTGCCGGTCATCCCACTGCATAAAGGAGCGGGTCACGGCTTGCGCGTCTATCCGGAGTTGTTCCGGGTTTTTCGAGAGCTTCGCCCATCGATCGTGCATACCCGCAATCTTGCTGCTCTCGAAGCAGTGGTTCCGGCGTGGTGTGCTGGCGTGTCCATCCGCATCCACGGCGAGCACGGGCGAGATGTCAATGATCTAGACGGTTCGAGCCGCCGCTATCAGCGCGTGCGCCAATTGTATCGACCGTGGGTCAGTCGCTACGTGGCGCTGTCGCGAGATCTTGAGCAGTACCTGATTCGCGGCGTGGGCGTGAATCCCCGCCGCATCGCGCAGATCTACAACGGCGTCGATACGTCGCGTTTTTCGCCTGTCGCCGAGCGAGCGACGATCCCGGGTTGCCCGTTTACGCAAAGTGGTCTGAGGCTCGTGGGCACGGTGGGCCGGCTGCAGGCCGTGAAGGACCAGGTTACCCTGGCCCACAGCTTTGTTCGAGCCGCGCGCGATACTGCAATCGGCGCAACGCTGCGCCTGGTGATCGTTGGCGAAGGCCCACTACGCGCCGAGATCGAACGAGTGCTCGCCGAGGCAGGTCTCTCCGATCGAGCGTGGCTCCCCGGCGATCGCAGTGACATCCCTGACATTCTTCGAGGCTTGGACTGCTTCGTGCTGCCGTCCCTGGCGGAGGGAGTCTCGAATACCTTGCTCGAAGCGACAGCGACGGGCATTCCGGTCATCGCAACGCGTGTGGGCGGCAATCCGGAACTCGTAGCCGATGGCGTTACCGGGACCTTGGTGCCGCCCGCGGAGGTCGCGGCGCTGGCCGCAGCAATGATCGGTATCCTTTCTGACCGGACTCGTGCGCAGGAGTTGGCGCGCGCGGCGAGGGACGCGACGCTGCACCGCTTCAGTCTCGACCGCATGGTGCAAAATTACCTTGCGCTTTACGATGGCGAACTCGCGTCGCGACGTGCAGGGCCACGGAAACGTGAGACGGCGCTGCGCATGCGCGCGCATTGATCGACGGGACCCCATTCATGTGCGGCATCACTGGTATTTTTGATACGCGAGAGCGCAGAGACATCGCCCGGGACACGCTGGCGCGGATGAACGATTCGCAGCGTCATCGCGGCCCCGATGAAGAGGGCTATCACCTGGAGCCGGGCGTCGGACTGGGCCATCGCCGTCTGTCGATCATCGACATTGCGACCGGCCAGCAACCGCTTTACAACGAAGATCGCAGCGTTGTCGTCGTCTTCAACGGCGAGATCTACAACTACCAGGAGCTGATTCCGGAACTCGTCGCGCCGGGGCCACACGTTTCGCACGCGCAGCGATACCGAAGTCATCGTCCATGCGTGGGAGGCGTGGGGCGAAGCGTGCGTCGAGCGGTTCCGCGGCATGTTTGCGTTCGCTCTGTGGGATCGCAATCGGGAAACGCTATTCCTCGCCCGCGATCGACTGGGCGTCAAGCCGCTGTACTACGCGTTGCTGCCAGACGGCAAGTTCATCTTCGGATCCGAGCTGAAGTCGCTTCTCGCCCACGGCGGTTGCGTCCCGCGAACTCGATCCGCGTGCGGTCGAGGAATATTTCGCTTTGGGCTACGTCCCGGAGCCGCGCACGATTTTCGTCGGGGCCCGAAAACTGCCGCCCGCCCACACGCTGACGATCACGCGCGGACGCGGCACGCCGGTCCCGCAAGGAATACTGGGACGTGGCGTTTACGCTCGACAACCGGATTACCGAGGCTGACGCCAGTTCGGAGCTGGTCGCGCGCCTCAAAGAGTCGGTCCGCCTGCGCATGATTGCCGAGGTGCCGCTCGGCGCGTTCCTTTCCGGCGGCGTCGATTCCAGCGCCGTGGTGGCGATGATGGCGGGCATGTCGAGCGAACCGGTCAATACCTGCTCGATCGCCTTTGCCGACCCGGCATTCGACGAGTCGAGTCATGCGTCGACAGGTCGCGCAAGCGCTACGCAACGCGGCACTTCGTCGACAACGTGGAGAGCGACGATTTCGATCTGATCGACGATGCTCGCGCGACTCTACGACGAACCTTACGCCGACAGCTCGGCGATACCCACCTACCGCGTCTGCGCAGCTGGCTCGCCGGCACGTGACGGTCGCCCTTTCGGGCGACGGCGGCGACGAAAGCTTTGGCGGCTATCGGCGTTATCGGCTTCACGTGGCCGAGGAACGGCTGCGCTCCGCGCTGTCGCTGTCGGTTCGGCGGCCGCTGTTCGGACTGCTCGGACGCGCTTATCCGAAGGCCGACTGGGCGCCGCGTCCGCTGCGCGCCAAATCGACTTTTCAGGCGCTGGCGCGGGGATCGGTCGAAGCCTATTTCCACGGCGTCTCGATCCTGCGCGACGACATGCGCTCGGAGCTGTACAGCGGCGCCTTCCAGTGCGCGGCTTGCCGGCTACAACGCAATCGACGTGTTCCGCCGCCACGCGCGCCGCGCCGGGCACCGACGATCCGCTGGCTCTGATCCAGTATCTCGACCTCAAGACCTATCTCGTCGGCGATATCAATACCAAGGTCGACCGGGCAAGCATGGCGCACTCGCTCGAGGTGCGCGAGCCGTTGATGGATCATCCGCTGGTCGAATGGCTTGCCACGCTGCCCTCGTCAATGAAATTGCGCGGCGGCGAAGGCAAATGGCTGCTCAAGATGGCCATGCAGCCGCACCTGCCGAACGAAATCCTGTATCGGCCGAAAATGGGCTTCGCCGTACCGCTGGCACGCTGGTTTCGCGGCCCTCTACGCGCAGCGTGTAGCGACGCGCTGCTCGGGCCTCGCCTCGCATCGACCGGCTTCTTCAACGCACGCTATCTGAAGCATCTGATCGATGCACATGCTTCCGGGTCACGCGACTACAGCGCACCGCTGTGGACGCTGTTGATGTTCGACGCGTTCCTGCGCAATGTCGTTCAGGGTGAAGCCTTCGATGCTGTCGAGAGAGCTGCTGGATGAGCATGCGCATTCTCCACGTCCTCGATCACTCGATACCGTTGCAAAGTGGCTACACCTTCCGCACGCGCGCGATCCTGCGCGAACAAAGGCGTTTGGGCTGGGACACTTTCCACCTGACCAGCCCCAAGCACTCGATGGCGAGTCCACCGGAAGAAGATGTCGATGGTCTGCACTTCTATCGCACGCCTTGGCGGGCGAGCGCATGGAGGAAACTTCCGGTAGCCGGCGAGGTGGCGCAGATGCAGGCCACCAAGGAACGGTTGACCGAAATCGCACGCCTCGTTCGCCCCGACGTTCTGCACGCGCATTCGCCGGTGCTGAACGCGCTGCCCACGCTTGCCGTGGGTCGTCAGCTGGGGATTCCCGTGGTCTATGAAGTGCGGGCGTTCTGGGAAGACGCGGCGGTCGACCATGGCACATCGCGCGAGGGCGGCGCACGCTATCGTGCCACACGGGCGCTCGAGACTCATGCGCTGCGCCGTGTGCATCATGTCACGACGATCTGCGAGGGACTGAAGCAGGATATTGTCGAACGGGGCATCGGCGCTGATCGCGTGACAGTCATTCCCAATGCTGTCGACCTGTCGTCGTTCATATTCGACGCCGAACCGGACCATGCTCTGAAGTCGCGTCTCGGTCTCCAACAAGCGCTCGTCGTCGGTTTTATCGGCTCCTTCTATGCCTATGAAGGTCTCGACATCCTTCTCTGCGCCTTGCCGCGAATGCTCGAGCGCGTACCGCAATTGCGTCTTCTTCTCGTCGGTGGCGGCCCGGAGGAAGAAAAGCTCAAGGCGCTCGCAAAGGCACTGGGTATCGCCGACAAAGTCAGCTTTGCCGGACGAGTCCCCCACGCTGAAGTGCAGAGCTATTACAGCGTCGTCGATATTTTTGCTTATCCCCGGCGTTCGATGCGATTGACCGAGCTTGTCACGCCGCTGAAGCCACTCGAAGCCATGGCGCAGGGCCGGATGCTCATTGCGTCCGACGTCGGCGGACATCGTGAACTGATCCGCGATGGACGCACCGGGACGTTGTTCCGTGCCGGCAGCCCGGAGGCGTTGACCGAGACGCTCGTCGGCCTGATAGAACGACGCGACTCATGGCCGGAGATGAGGATGTTCGCTCGCCAGTTTGTCGAGAGCGAACGGAGTTGGGTGGCGAGCGTTGAACGCTATCGCGAAGTTTACCGCCGGGTGCTCGCGACGCCGACGCTGGCGTACGCCGCATGAGTCCGCCGCCCTGCAGGGCAAGGCACGGGTGCAAATAATGGCCTCCCCATTCCTGCTCAAAGTCCTGACCTTCACGACGCTCTATCCCAGCCTCGTCCGACCGCGGCACGGCATTTTCGTTGAAACTCGCCTGCAACACTTTCGGCGTCTGTCAGATAGCGACATTCGAGTCGTTGCGCCGGTGCCCTGGTTTCCGCTGACCGACGAGCGGTTTGGCGACTACGCGCTCTATGCACGCACGCCGCGCGAAGAAATTCACAACGGGTTTCGTGTATACCATCCGCGGTATCCAACGATGCCTGGCCTGGGCATGTATACGCAGCCATGGGCGATGGCGGCCGCCTGCTTGCCGACCTTGAATCGTTTGCGCGCGGATGGTTTCGATTTCGACCTGATCGATGCGCACTATTTATATCCCGATGGCGTCGCCGCGGCTATGCTCGCGCGACACCTCGGCAAACCCCTCCTGCTCACCGCGCGCGGATCCGACGTCAACTTATTGCCGCAGTTTGGGATTCCCCGGCGAATGATCGTGCGTGCTGCGCGCCAGGCGGGGGCGGTGATTACAGTTTCGACCGCCTTGAAGGAACGACTTGCGGAAATTGGTGTTGAGCGGGACAGCATTCACGTACTGCGCAACGGCGTCGACACGCGACTGTTCCAACCGCAGCACAGAACTGCGGCGCGGTCGGCGCTGGGTCTCCCTGCCGGGCCGGTATTCGCGGCGGTCGGCAATCTCGTACCGGAGAAGGGCCACGAGTTGATTATCGACGCCGTCGCCGCGGTCCCTGGCGCGAGCCTGGTAATTGTCGGCGAAGGTCCGGAACGCTCGCGGCTCATCCGACGCGCGCAAGAACGCAACATCGCGTCGCGCGTGCAAATACTGGACGCTCGTCCTCAGCGCGAACTGTCGATCGTGTACAGCGCGGCGGATGCACTGGTGCTTGCTTCGAGCCGGGAAGGCTGGCCCAACGTGCTTCTCGAGGCGATGGCGTGCGGGACGCCGGTCGTCGCTACAGCGGTCGGCGGCGTGACCGAAATCGTCGCCGATCCGATCGCCGGCATCGTTGTCATGGAGCGCAGCAGCAACGCGCTTGCCGAGGCGATGGTGCGCATCGTCTCCGAGCCTCGCGATCACGACGCTGTCAGACGCTATGCTGAACGATTCGGCTGGGGAGAAACGGTGCGCGCGCAGCTGGAATTGTGCCGTGCCGTGGCCCAGCCAGCCCTGGGCGCAGCCTCGGAACTGGCTTCCTGAGAGCCCGCAGAGAAACGCGATGCGCGACATAGCCGTCACCGTATTCATTCTTTCGCTCATTCCGTTCATTCTGCGCAGCCCTTTCGTCGGTCTTCTGGCGTGGGTGTGGGTTGGCATCATGAATCCACATCGACTGGCTTGGGACTGGGCGTACGCGCTCCCGTTTTCGCTGACCATCGCCTGCGCGATTCTCATAAGTTTGCTGACGAACCGAGACAAGCTTCAGAAACCGCCACCGGACGCTATGGTGTATGCGCTCGTGGCGTTCGTGTTGTGGCTCAGCGTCTCTCCGCTCGTATCGCTGCACCCCGAATACGAGTATCCGCTCTGGTCGCGCGCGATGAAGATTCAGATCATGGTGCTCGTGGCGCTATTGATCCTGAAGAATCGCAAGCAGCTCGACCTGCTTACCTTGGTCCTGGCGTTCTCGGTCGGGTTTTTCGCCGTCAAAGGCGGCATATTCACCCTGGCAGAGTCGGGCGAGTTCAGGGTCTGGGGACCGGCGGACAGCTTCATCGAGGACAACAACGCGCTGGCGCTCGCCACGCTGATGGTCGTGCCTTTGCTGCGTTACCTGCAGTTACACGGGTCGAATCGCTGGCTGCGGATTGGCTGCCTCGTCGCGATGCCGCTGTGCGTACTGAGCGCGGTCGGATCCTATTCACGAGGTGCCCTGATTGCGCTGCTTGCGATGATGGTGCTGTTCGCGCTCAAGAGCCGCTTCAAGATCGTCGCTGGCGTACTCGTCTGTGGCGCA
Organism: uncultured beta proteobacterium; assembly: GCA_963749795.1. GTDB lineage: Bacteria > Pseudomonadota > Gammaproteobacteria > Burkholderiales > Casimicrobiaceae > PALSA-1003. The sequence continues at coordinate 369,774 of CAVVOR010000007.1, read as the reverse complement.
ATCGTTCTCGCGTTGATGGTCATGCCCGAGCAGTGGTACACCCGGATGAGCACCATCGAAACCTACGACGTCGATACGTCTGCGCAAGGCCGGATCAATGCCTGGTGGATGGCGTGGAATCTGGCGAAAGCGAGATTTCCGATTGGCGGCGGCTTCGCTATCTATGAGCCCGACGTATTCGCTCGCTACGCCCCCAACCCGGCGGATCTTCACGCGGCGCACAGTATTTATTTTCAGGTGCTCGGTGAGCACGGCTTTATCGGCCTGGCGCTGTTTCTGCTGGTGTTCCTGCTGGCATGGCGATCAGGCAGCTGGACGATCCGGCATACCAGAAACGTGCCGGAGCTGGCGTGGGCGCACGATTTTGCAAAAATGCTGCAAGTCAGCTTGTTTGGCTTCGCGGTCGGCGGCGCATTTCTCAGTCTCACTTACTTCGACTTGCCCTACTATCTGGCCGTGATGCTTGTCATTACGCGCGCCATCGTGGGCAAACAACTCGCAAGTCAGCGCGCGGCAGCGCCAGCGCGGCTAAGCGACGCGAGCGACGCGATCTCGGCGTCGCGTCCCAAATGGCAACCTTAGCAGCGTACCAAGCGGGCGACATCAATCGTGACCAACACTGAGCCAGGCCCATCGGCGCGCGCCGATAGAACGCTCGACGACTGGGACACCGGCTCGGCGACCCAGTTTTTTGAGTACTACGAGGAAAAAAGCAACGATCCGGGTACGGTGCAGCGGTTCACGGCGATACGCGACACCGTCCTGCGTTGCATCGGCGCGCGCAACAGTCCTGGCAAACTGGACGTTCTGGACGTCGGTTGTGGCGCCGGAACCCAGTCGCGGATGTGGAGCGAGTTGGGCCATCGTTACGTCGGAGTCGATATCAATGAGCCGCTGATACAGCTGGCTCGGCAGCGCGCCGTTCAACTCGGGATGCCGGCGCAATTCGAAGTGGGCACCGCGACCGAATTGCCATTCGCCGACAGCTGTTTTGACGTCAGTGTTTTGCCGGAGCTGCTTGAACATGTCGCCGACTGGAAAGGGTGCCTCAATGAGGCGGCGCGCGTGTTGCGGCCGGGCGGCGTCATGTATGTGAGCACCAGCAACAAACTGTGTCCGCTGCAGCAGGAATTCAATCTGCCTCTATATAGCTGGTATCCGCGATCGGCGCAGCGCTATTTTGAGCGACGTGCCTCGTCGGACTGGCCACAGCTCGTCAACTACGCCAAGTATCCCGCCGTGCACTGGTTCAGCTACTACGCGTTGCGCGATTACCTTGAGCCGCGTGGTTTCGCCTGCAGCGATCGATTCGATCTTGTTGATGTCGAGCACAAGGGGAGGGGCGCTCGTACAGTGCTCAGCGCGATAAGGAGCTTCCCGCCTTTGCGTCTCCTCGGTCAGGTCGCCACGCCTTACACGGTGATCGTAGCGACCAAGACGGGGTAGCGTCGCTCAGGCGAAGCGGTAGTCCGGCCGGTGCGCCGCGAACCACAGTTCAAGCATGATCAGGACCCATACCAGTTCACCGTAGAACGTTGCGTGTTCCTGCATGCGTGGCTGCATCAGCTCGTCGATGAACTGCGGCCGCACAATCCCGCGGTCGCGAATCGACTCAAGGCTCCCGGTTGCGAGACGCTGAAGCGGCGGATGCTGAGTCAGCCATTGCCCGAAGGGGAGACCGAAACCGTGCTTTTTCTTGGTGATGATCTCGGGAGGGAGGAAATCGGCAAGTGCTGCTTTGAAGAAGTGGCGAAGCTTCAGGTGTCTGACCTTCCAGTCCGCCGGCAGTGCGTTGGCGAAATCGACGATCCGCTCGTCAAGCATAGGGAAACCAACACGCACGCCGGCTAGATCGCAGCTCCCGACGACTTTGGGCAAATCATTGTCGGCAAGGGTGAATTTCCAGTCGAAGTGAAGCATGCGATTGACCAGCGACGTCGACGCACGAACGGGCGTAGTACGAACCCTCAAGCTGGCCGGGTTCCTCGGTCGCAACAGAGTCGAGGAAACGCTCCTGAAAAATCTGTTTCACGCCGATTCGGGACAATAGATTGTAAGACTGCAGACGCGCAGGCATTGGCACCAGCGCCTGTTCGACATAGCTGCGAGCTTTTTTCACAAGCGGAATACGACGCGTTGCGGCAACGCCGAGTAGTCCGGGCTCGATGAGGCCGTGTGCCATCCAATCCGGAACCAACCGGTATGCGTCGAAAATCTGTTGCTTGGCGTATCGGGTATTGCCTCCGAACAGTTCGTCTCCACCGTCACCGCCTAGCAGTTTGTCGATGCCATCCGCCCGCGCCTGCAGCGCGCATTGATGGGTAGCGACCGCCGAAGAATTGCCGAACGGCTGGTCGTAACTTGCCGCCAGCTGAGAAACACTTTCGAGCAGGTCGTCGGGGGTCATGTAGTAGATGTGGTGACGCGCGCCGAAATGATTGGCAGCGATCCGCGCATAGGCGATTTCATCAAAGCCGTCGACGGCGAACCCAATCGAATAGGTATCCACCGGCTGGCCGCTCACCGCGCTGAGCACGCCGGCTATAGTGGAACTGTCGGTGCCGCCGCTGAGGAAAGAACCGGTGCTGCCGTTACCGAGTTGGTCCTGGACCGCAGCGTGTAGCAAATGACGAAACTCGGCCTTGGCTTCAGAGAAAACGCGTCCTCGTCGTCGCGTCTCGTATTCTGGCTGCCAGTACGAGGCAACGCGGGCCTGCCCATGTCCTGCTTGCAGATACTCGCCCGGCTGCAGGCGGCATACGCCTTCGAATAGAGTCGATGGCGCAGGTATGACATGAAAATACAAATAGTCGTAAATGCCTTGTGGGCGAACAGCCGGGCGCTCGTCACCGGCCTGCATCACGTCTTGAGCCGTGAGACCAAACAGCACGCGGCCCGGCGGCAACGCGTAACAAGGCGAACGCGTCGCGGCGCGGTCGGTAGCAAAGACAAGTTCGCCTTTGGCGCTGTCGACGAAAAGCAGGACGAACGGGCCGCGCAAATCACGCAAGGTCTCAGCCGGTCGGGTCGCGAGACCGTTCATCAAGGTCAGGAACGAGTCCAGCCGCTGAGTTGCCGGACGCCCAGCGGGGGCCACCGACGACCAGCAGCGTCCGCGAACCTGAGGTGAACAACGATCATGGCGGCGGTGGTCGCGCGCGTCCTGATTGCGAGGCGGCCATCGTCACGCGCGTGCGATTCGCCTGGCCGGATCAAGACCGAAGTCGGCGCCGACGTTTCCGCGCGCGGCGGGACTGTGGCGGCGAGATTGAAAGCGCCGATCAGCGAGTTCATGCTCAATCCGGTTTCCCGGCTTCGGGCGCGCCGCGCAGTCGACGCAACCATGGAAACCGGTTCGGCAAAAACAGGTCCAGCGCTTCAAACGCGGCCGTTCGATTTACCAACAGCGTCGCGACCAGGTAAGCCGCGACACCCGCCCCGACGAGCAGAACCAGCCGCGGCGCGTCGCCGACAGACGTGAGCATCGAGCGCAGCGCAAACACAGTCGCCGTCATCGCCAGCGCGGCGATCGCGGGGCGTGTCATTTCCTTGATGGTGTCCCAGAACGACATGCCGAACTTTGGCAACGCCCGGAGGCAATTGACCAGGTACATCACCGGAACGAGCGCGAACCACGCGACGCTCAGGCCGACAATGCCGTATTGGACTCCCCAATAAAACGCGACCGGTGCAAGTGCGGTGTTGATGATTGCCGAGATCAAGGCTACTTTGATGTGTCCGGCGCTCACGGTAGCCGTCGAGATTATTGCACTGACCATTCGCAACGGAATCGTCAGCGCGATAATTTGCATCGGAACAATCGATGCGACCCACGCCGGGCCGACCGCGACGCGAATGACTTCGGGCGCGACGCAGGCCAGACCCCAAAGCATCGGAAACGCAATCATCGCGATCAGACGGATCGCAAGGCGCAGATTGGTCGAGAAAGCCGGCTTGTCGTTCTGCAACCGTGAGAAGGCAGGGAACGCAACGTCGTTGATGATCGACGAGACGCGCTGCATGGGCAGCGAACCCAGGTGCACGGCGACGTAGTAGAGGCCGACGGCCTCCTTGCCAAGCAATTTGCCGGCAATAAGCGTATCGAACTGCAGCGTCACGTACCAAAGGACGCGCATCACGGTCATGTTTACGCCAAATCCGAAAAGGCGGTGTGCTCCGCGGAAGCGAAAGCTCGGCCACACATGTTCGTGGGCCAGGGCGTGAAGCATCGACGTGCGCAGAAAGCCCCCGGCGAGGGCGCCGAACACGAGTGCCCATACGCCATGGCCGAAATACGCGAGAACGAGTGTCGATGCGTTGCCGACCGTCCCGCTGATGATTTCTATCAGCGACAGTTGTCTGAAGCGCATGGCGCGGCGCATCGTCGCGTCAGGTACCAACGATGCCGCGCTCAGCAGGAATTGAATCGACGCGACTTGGACAATGGCCGTCAGGCGCGGCTCCTGGTAGAACGCCGCAATGGCGGGTGCCGTAACCACCAGGAGAGCAATAATCGTGACATTGACAATTATTCCGGCGCCGAAAAGCTGGCGAACCTGCTCCCGCCCAAGCTGCGCGGGCTGAATCAGCGTCGCGCCGAATCCCATTTCGGCAATCATCGACAGCAGGCCGACGACGACGTTGGCCATCGCCATCAGTCCATAGTCTCCCGGGCTGAGCAGCCGAATGACCAGGATCGTGATGGCCCAGCTGATGATTTGGCCACCAAAGCGCGCACTGGCGGTCCATCGAAGCGACGACACGACCTGTTGTTTGAGTCCGACGCGGCTCACGGCATCGACCTGCGCGCAGAAGGCGACAGCCATGCGACGGATCTCGGGCGCCCGGCGAAACTCTCGATGCAGACATTCGCCGCGTCGTCGAACGAATAATTCCTCGCGTGCGCAAGGATTTCGCCTGAGTCGAAAGGCGTCTCGCGAAGTTCGTTCATCGCCCGAGTCAACGCCTCTTTACCCGTAGGCGGGTAGAGAATGCCCGTTCTCTTGGAGACGATATCGCGTAGAAAGCCAACATCGACCGAAACCAACGGGTGGCCGAAGCTCATTGCGAGCATCGCTGTGCCGGAGGTCAGGACCTCGCTGTACGGTGCGACGATGGCATCACAGGCCAACAAATAGGTCTGGACGTCCCAGTCCTGGACCAGGCCGGGATGAACCCTTATTCGGGGATTGCCCCGGGCCATCTCAATGATACGTTCGCGGTAAGACTGACTGTGAAAGTTTCCGGCGATGACCAGCACGGCCTCGCGCTCCAGCCCGCGGAAAGCTTCAACAAGGAGTTCCAGGTTCTTGTACGGTTTGCAGATTCCGAAGAACAGAAAGACAAAGTCTTCGTCTGCGAGATTCAACTCCGCACGCGTCTGACTCTTGGTCTTGTCCGTCGGGTATTTTCCGATCCAGTGGCCGTGCGGAATAACCACGACTTTGCTTGCGGCTTCGGGAAAGCGCTCGACAACGATCCGACTCGCCGCCGGGCCATGGACAAACACAAACGTCGACAGACGAATGACGAGTCGGCGGGCCAGCACATCGAGCGATGGAATTCGGCTTCGATCATGCGGCAGCAGATTGTGCGCGGTCCATGCGAGCTTTGCGCCTCTTATCCGAATCAACAACAGCAGCGCCGCGAATCGCGCGAACGCCCACAGCAACGGCAGAAGACGCTTCTCTCCCGCGTAGTGAAATGACGGCCAGTGCAAATGAGCCCAGTCGCCGGCGCGCGCGTTTCGCCAAAGCCAGCCGCCGCTGAAAGTTGCATCGATCACTGGGATGCCACGTGCCTCGATCGCGGCGTAAAGAGATTCGTTGTATGCGATCTCAGTCTTCGGAAAGGCCAGGATACGCGTCATCTGCGAAGCGACAGACCGTCACGCGCGAGACTGGCGCCGGGCGACACTAGACCAGATGTTCCGTGACATCGGGGTGCGACAGAAAACGAATCGGGCTGGCCGTCGCGCCGTATGCCCCCGACTGAAACACGACGACCAGGTCGCCGGGTTGGGCTTCTGCGAGGTCGATGCGGTGGGCCAGCAAGTCCAGCGGCGTGCACAGCGGCCCGACGACCGATGCAAGCTCCCGGCGCGCTCCCAGCATCTTGTTGCCGATTGCAACGGGATAGTTCTTGCGCAAGACCTGCCCAAAGTTTCCCGAAGCGGCCAGGTGGTGATGCATTCCGCCATCGGTCACCAGGAACACTTCGCCGCGCGAGATCTTGCGATCGACTACCGTGCAGGCATATATGCCCGCCTCGCCAACGAGGTAACGGCCGAGTTCGACAACCAGATGCGCTTGGGGAAGAGTGCGGACTAGACCCTCGACCAACGCCTGGAGATTCGCGCCAATCGGGGCCAGATCGAGTGCGGCATCGCCCGGAAAATAGGGAATACCGAAGCCACCGCCGATATTGAGAATGCGCACCGGCGCGGGCGCATGTTCGGCCAGGCGCATTGCCAGATCGACCGATTTGCGCTGAGCATCGCAGATTGCCTCCGCGTGGAGATTCTGCGAGCCACTGTAGATGTGGAATCCTTCGAAAGCGAGCCCCTCTCGCTCGATCTCCTTCAGCAACGCGGGAACGGTCTCCGCGTCGACGCCAAATTGTTTGGCGCCTCCTCCCATTTTCATACCGGATGATTTAAGTTCGAAATCCGGATTGACCCTCACCGCGACGCGCGCGGCGCGTCCGGTTCGTGCGCGCAGCTCGCCGAGCAGCGCGACCTCGCGTGGCGACTCCACGTTGAGCAGAACGCCTGCCGCTGTGGCTTGCGCGAGCTCGGCCGCGCGCTTGCCCGGCCCGGCGAAACTGATCTCGCGCGGATCGACTCCTGCATCGAGTGCGATTTGCAATTCGCCAGCGGATGCCACGTCGAGCCCATCCACCTGCGGCGCAATGTGCCCTACCAACGCGGCCATCGGATTTGCCTTCACTGCGTAGTGGAGGCGAACCGAAGCGGGAAAGTGATCGCGCAACTCCGCGATGCGCGAACTGATGCGCTTCCGGTCGTAAGCATAGAACGGCGTGCCCCCGACGCGGTCAGCGAGCTGGGTGATGGGCACTCCGCCAACAATCAAACAATCATTGGCGACCGGCCATCCATTGAGGGCAGCGTGCGGAAGTGCGTTCAACGAGAAATTCCGTCCCTTGGTATGCCGCAGCACATCGTTTCGCCCGGGGCCCCCTCGCGGCGCGGGCCGCGGCTAAGCGATCCGACCTCCCTGGCGCTCTATCGGTTTGCCCCGTTCGCATTCTACCGGCAACAGCAGCGAGACCGCTTGACTACCCGACTAGGTGCGGCGAGTTTGTGGAGCGATAAATTTTACCTTGTAGGCCGTTGTTATCCTGCTTCGAACAGCTGTGCGAACTCGCCGGCGAGACTTTTGCGATCAATCTTACCGTTCGGGTTGCGCGGCAGCGGACCCGGGCGAATGTCGATCTTGGCCGGGACCATATAAGCGGGCAAATGCTCACGACACGCTGCTTGCAACGCTTGCTCGGTGAGTTCGTTTTCGGCGTTCGGGGTTGCGACAACCACAATCGCCTGTCCGAGCACGGGATGCGGCACACCGAATGCCACGCCCTCCGCGACCTGGCGCGTGCCATATATGACTTCTTCGATTTCGCTCGGACTGACGCGATAGCCGGATGTCTTGATCATCTCATCGCGGCGTCCGACAAAATACAAAAAGCCCTCGTCGTCGGCGCGCACCGTGTCGCCCGAGAATACGGCGATCTCAGGCAACACCAGGCCAGGATCACGGCCCGGCAACGGCTTATAGCGTTCGGCCGTTTTCGCGCTGTCGTTCCAGTAGCCCATGCCAACGAGCGCGCCGCGATGCACCAGTTCGCCCGGCTCGTTTGGCGCGCAAGGCGTGCCGTCCTCGCGCAGAACGAGGATTTCGGCGTTTGGAATCGCCTTGCCGATCGAATCGGGTCGGCGGTCGATTTCTTCCGGAGGCAGATAGGTCGATCGAAAAGCTTCAGTCAGGCCGTACATCAGGTAGGGCTTGGTCTTGGGTAACAACTGGCGCAGCTGACGCAGTGTCTGCAATGGCATACGGCCGCCGGTGTTGGCGAAGTAACGCAGATGTTCATCGATGCCGTTTGGCCAACTAAGCTGCAACAGCTGCAGGTATAGCGGTGGCACGGCGGTCAATCCAGTAACTCGCTCCCGCGCCAGTGCATTGAGCACATCCTTGGGCAACAAATAATTCAGAAGTACGACACGGGCGCCGACGTGAAATGCCGTAGTCAATTGACTGAAACCGGCGTCAAACGAGAGCGGTAGCGCGGCGAGCAGCGTATCGTCGCGATGGTTGCCGAGGTAGCTCGCGACGCTCTTTGCCCCGGCGACCATGTTGCGGTGGGAAAGCACCACGCCCTTGGGACTGCCCGTGCTCCCGGACGTGTAGAGAATCGCCAGCATGTCGGTATCGATGACCCGGTGGGAAGGAAGCCGCTGTCCATCGAGAAGTGCCCGCCACGGACGCGTGGACACCCGTGATGGAGAAGGCTCGGCGTCGGCCCCGTCCACGAGAACGACGTGACTGAGATCGGGACACTGCGGGAAATGTTCCGCCAAAACGTTCAATCGCGGAGCGGAAGTGATCAACACTCGCGCGTTGCAGTCGCGGAGGATGTGCGCGACCTGCGCGGGTTTGAGTACGGGATTCACCGGAACGAATGCACCGCCCGCTGCCGCCGCACCGAAAGCGGCGACTACCATTTCGGTGCGCTTCTCAAGATAGATCGCGACTCGCTCGGATCGTCCAAGACCCAAACCGCAAAGCCCGGCGGCACATGCCTCAATGTCGGACGCGAGAGTGGCATAATCCAGCGCGGTGTCACCATACTTGATCGCGACGGCCGCGGGGAAGCGGTGCGCCGAGACTTCGGCAAGTTCATGCAAGAGTGAGGCTTCGATCATCGTGTTGGTTGTCATATGGCGGAATACGCGACGCCCCAATCATAAATCCCCGCGAACCAATCGTGTAATTCCTCGACGGGTCGCTTGCAACACGGCCGCCCGTCAATCGCAAATATGACGCTACATCATTGCCATGCTCAGAAAACCGCTTGAGGCGACATGAAGGATACGTTGTCCGGCGATGAGCGGAAATGGCGAGTCGCGCCCGCTTCCGAGTTGGAAGGACTGGCCGAGCTGTGGGACGGGTTCCAGACACGACACGCGAGGGTCCCATTTCTTCGAGCGCGTTTCATAGTCGAGGCGTTGCGCGCGTTCGGCAGCGGCCGGGAGTTCGTTGCGATTTGTGGTGATGGGACTTCGCAGTCGATGATTGGAGTCTTCACTCCGACCAGGTTCGGTGTGTGGCAGTCGTTCCAACCCTCGCAGCTGCCCTTAGGCGCGGTCATTGCGAGTCCCGACGCTGATCTCGATGCGATGCTCGGAAGCCTGCTGAAAGTGCTACCCGGCGCCGCACTCAGCGTGTCCATGACGCAGCAGGATCCTCGTTTCACGTCCGTTCCGGCAACGAGCAAGACATTGAGTACGCTGCCCTATATCGATACCGCATGGATCGACGCAAGCGTTCCGTTTGACGACTATTGGCAGGCAAGGGGCAAGAATCTGCGCCACAACGTCAAGCGCCAGCTGACAAAACTCCAAGCGGACGGAATCACGACAGAACTGCAGCGAATCGATCGCATCGGCGATGTCGCCGCCGCAATCGCGGACTACGGACGCCTCGAGTCCGCCGGTTGGAAATCCGAAGGTGGCACCGCGGTCAGTTTCGACAACGCGCAGGGACGGTTCTATCGAACCGTATTCGAAGCTTTTTGCGCTGACGGAAGCGCCAGCATCTTCTGCTACCGCATCGACGGCAAACTCGCGGCGATGGACCTTTGCGTGCAACAAGGCGATGTCCTGGTCATACTCAAGACAGCCTATGACGAATCGCTGAAATCGCTGTCGCCCGCGGCGCTTATGCGCTTCGAATATTTTCGTCCGCTTTTCGACGGCGGCAGCGTGCGTCGTATCGAGTTCTACGGTCGTCTGATGGAGTGGCACACACGCTGGACCAGTGAGACAAGGCCGCTGTTTCACGTCAATCGCTATCGTTGGCAGTGGCTGTCCGGTCTGCGGGACGCCATGACAACACGGAAGTTGTGACTCCAAGACCGGGCATTTTTGTATCGTACATTCGTGAACCGGTGTTATGTAGACGCTACAAACCACTTTCAGCACGACAGCAAGTGAAATATTTGGCGCTGGAATGTGTTTAATCGTCGATGAACGTAGCCGCCGGCTAGTGACCAACGCAATGCGAATGCGTATGATCAGCGACGGTCGTTGGAGGGCGGCCAAGGCTGACCGTCCAGGGGCGTGAGGAGGCGCTGCTGGCGAAGTTCGTCGTTTGGCGAAAAGCGCTGGCGACGGACACAAGCGATGAATGAGGACGCAATGCGAACTAGGCTTTTCGCCATTCTATTTGCGCTGTGTTGGGCGGTTTGTGGACCGGTGATGGCACAGGTCGACGTCTGGACCCAGCACAACGACAACGCCCGCTCAGGCGCCAATCTCGACGAGACAGAGCTCAACACAACGACCGTCAACGTAAATACGTTCGGCAAGTTGTGGAGTTTCATGGTCGACGGCGACATTTACACGCAGCCGCTGGTCATCCAGAACGTCAACATCCCGGGTCAGGGTGTGCACAACGTGGTTTACGTGGCCACGATGAACAACAGCGTCTACGCTTTCGACGCAGACGACAACCAGGGGGCAAATGGCCAACCCCTGTGGCATGTGAGTTTCATCAACCCCGCCGCCGGCATCACGCCGGTGCCAGCCGCGGAGGTTGTCAATAGCAATAACATTCGCAATCCTGGACCTATCGGCGTTATGGGTACGCCGGTCGTGGATCGGGGGACCGGGACGATGTACCTCGTCGCCCGTACCAAGGAAAACGGCAGTTACGTTCAACGTCTGCACGCGCTGGATATCCGCAACGGCAGCGAGAAGTTCGGCGGCCCCGCGCTCATTCAGGCGTCAGTCGCGGGTTCGGGCAACGACAAGATCAACGGCCAGATCGTCTTCAATCCCAAGACGCAAAATCAAAGGCCGGGGCTCGCGCTGGCCAACGGAAACGTATACATCGCCTGGGCGTCGCATGACGACATCCCTCCGTACCACGGCTGGGTCATCGCCTATGGGGCAACGTCGCTCGCCCAGACGGGCGCATTTTGCGTCTCGCCGGACGGCACGATGGCCGGCGTTTGGCAAGACGGGCAGGCGCCTTCGGTAGATGCCGCCGGCAATGTGTATGTAATGACAGCCAACGGCGACTTCAATGGCGTACGCAATTTTGGCGAGAGCATCGTCAAACTGAACTCGTCGCTATCGGCCGTGCTCGATTGGTTTGCGCCCGACAACTGGTCAACACTTAACTTCGGCGACACCGACCTGGGCTCCGCGGGCGTCTTGCTGATTCCCGGAACCAACCGCGTCGTTGGCGGCGGCAAGTCGGGTCTCTTCTTCGTCCTCGACACCGGCAATATGGGTCACGTGCAAACGGGGAACGGTCAGATCGTCCAGAATTTTCAGGTTACGACCGGCGGTCATATCCACGGGAGCCCCGTTTTTTGGAGCGGTCCCAACGGGCCGATGACCTATGTCTGGGGCGAACACGATGCGCTCAAGGCATTCGCGTACAACGGATCGACGTTCACCACGACGCCGGCGACACAGTCCTCCTTTCTTGCGCCAAACGGCATGCCCGGTGGCTTTCTCAGCGTATCCGCCAATGGCGCCGCGGCGGGCAGTGGCATCGTCTGGGGTTCGTTGCCTTTCGCTGCCGATGCCGAGAATGCGGTTGTCTCGGGGATTCTGAGGGCGTTCGATGCTTCCGATCTGACCCATGAGATCTGGAACAGCAGGCTCATTGCAGCGCGCGACGATGTTGGAAATTTCGCCAAGACCGTGCCGCCAACGGTTGCCAACGGGCGCGTCTACATGGCGAGTTTCTCCAACTATCTGCACGTCTATGGCTTGCTGGATTCGATTCCGCCTGGGGGCGGAGGGCAGCTTTCCCTCAGCGGGGTCGCATCCACGGCTGCTGTCGATCTGACGGCGGTCGGCACGGTCGACTGGGCGCACTGGTCCGGCTACGACCACAAGGCCAGCGGCAATGGTCAGATCAGCAACGTCACCTCGCTGGGCACGACGGCCTTCAATTACAACGACGATCCGCGCACGTTCAGTTGGAGCGACGGCACGCCGACGGTGACGGGCGCATCGTTGCATAGCGGTATCTACACCAACGGCGTCGGCGCCGGCTTTCTGGTAACTGTGCCTGCGGATACCACGACGCGGACGCTGAACATCTATGCGGGTGGCTGGAGTTCGCGCGGCGCGATCTACGCGCATCTGTCCGATGGCTCGGCGCCCGACGTCACCGATACGGCGTTTTCCGGTGGCGGCCACTATGGCGCTGTCTATACATTGACCTATCACGCAGCGTCGGCCAACCAGACGCTTACCGTGCAATGGACCCAATTCTCCGGTGGAGGCAACGTTGAGTTTCAGGCGGCGGCGCTAACGGGCGGCGGGGGACCGGGGCAGGCTGCGCCAACCGGGGTGAACGCATCGGATGGGACTTCCGCCACCAACGTGACGATCGGCTGGAATGCGGCGAATGGAGCGACCAGCTACTCGGTCTACCGTTCGACCGTGCTCGGGACGCAAGGGTCGCTGCTGGGGCCGGCGACTTCGACCAGCTTTACCGATTCGACACCTACGCCCGGGACGACGTACTACTACGGGGTGACGGCGACGGGAGCCGGCGGGACCAGTTCCTTGTCGGCGCAAGACAGCGGCTACGCGGCGTTGGCGCCGGCGCCACCGACGGGAGTGACCGCATCGGACGGGACGTCGACGACCAGCGTCACTGTCACCTGGAACGCGTCGGCCAACGCTACCAGTTACACCCTGTACCGGTCGACGGTGCCCGGAACCCAAGGCCCGGCGATCGGCGGCGCCAGCGCCTTGACGCTGACGGACACGAGTGCGGTGCCGGGGACGACGTATTACTACGGCGTGACGGCGACAGGGCCAGGAGGTACCAGCGCGTTATCCGCCCAGGATAGCGGCTATGTGTCGGTGGCCGGTGTGGGCGGGGCGCTGAGCGGAAGTGTGGCCACGTCGACCGTGGCGGTGAATGAGACAGCGACGGGGATCGCGGACTGGGCGCATTGGCCCGGTTACGATCACAAGGCGACTGGCGGCGGCCAGATCAGCAATGTGACGGCGGTGGGCACGGGGATGAGCAGCTACGCCAATGATCCGCGCACGCTGAGCTGGAGCGATGGCACGCCGACTGCCAGTGGATCGAGCGCCAGTGGTCTCTATATCACGGGCGCGGGCAAAGGGTTCAGCATTACGGCGCCGGCGGATACGACGACGCGCACGTTGAAAGTTTATGTTGGTGGTTGGAGTTCGAGCGGCAAGCTGATGGCGCATTTGTCCGATGGATCGGCGGTGGACTATGTGGATGCGACGCCGACCGGAGGCGGGCAGTACGATGCGGTGTATACGCTGGTCTACAGCGCAGCTTCGGCGGGCAAGCTGCTGACGGTGCAATGGCTGCAGCTTGCCGGCTACGGCAACGTCACCTTGCAAGGCGCTGTGCTGATTGGTGGGGGCGTGGTGGCGCCGGCGCCACCGACGGGAGTGAGCGCGTCGGACGGGACGTCGGGCAACAGCGTGACGATCAGTTGGAATGCATCGAATGGGGCCACCAGTTACTCGGTCTACCGATCGACGACGGCGGGGACGCAGGGCACGCTGCTGGGGCCGGCGACTTCGACCAGCTTTAACGATTCGACACCAACGCCGGGGACGACGTACTACTACGGGGTGACCGCGACGGGTGCCGGCGGGACCAGTGCCTTGTCAGCGCAGGACAGTGGCTATGCGGCGCTGCCGCCGGCGGCGCCGACGGGGGTGAGTGCATCGGACGGGACGTCGACGACCAGCGTCAGCATCAGCTGGAATGCCGTGGTCAACGCGCAGGGCTACACCGTCTATCGCTCGCCGACGGCGGGAACCCAGGGTTCGTCGCTGGGACCGGCCACGGGGACGATCTACACCGACACAAGCGCGGTGCCGGGGACGACGTACTACTACGGCGTGAAAGCGACGGGAGCGGGAGGTACGAGTGCGTTGTCGGCGCAGGATAGCGGCTATGCGGCGCTGACCGGGTCGGGCGGGACGCTGAGCGGAAGTGTATTGGCGTCAGCCGCGGCGGCGAATCTGACGACGACGGGCACCGCCGATTGGGCGCATTGGCCCGGCTACGATCACAAGGCGACTGGCGCCAGCCAGATCAGCAACGTGACAGCGGTGGGCGCTGGTATGAGCAGCTACGGTAACGATCCGCGCGCGCTGAGCTGGAGTGATGGCACGCCTAACGGCAGCGGATCGAGCACGGGCGGGATCTACATCACCGGAGCGGGGACGGGTTTCAGCTTTACGGTCCCGGCGGATGCGACAACGCGGACCTTGAAGGTTTACGTGGGTGGTTGGAGTTCAAGCGGCAAGTTGGTGGCGCACTTGTCGGACGGTTCGGCGGTGGACTATGTGGACGCGACGCCGACCGGAAGTGGACAGTACGATGCGGTGTACACGCTGACCTACAGCGCAGGGTCTGCGGGCAAGTTGTTGACGGTGCAATGGCTGGAAGTTGCGGGTTATGGCAACGTTGCCCTGCAAGGCGTTGCGCTGATCGCCGGGGGCGCGGTGGCGCCGGCGCCACCGACGGGAGTGAGCGCGTCGGACGGGACGTCGGGCAACAGCGTGACGATCAGTTGGAATGCATCGAATGGCGCCACCAGTTACTCGGTTTACCGATCGACGACGGCAGGGGCGCAGGGCACGTTGCTGGGACCGGCGACTTTGACCAGCTTTAACGATTCGACACCAACGCCGGGGACGACGTACTACTACGGGGTGACCGCGACGGGTGCCGGCGGGACCAGTGCCTTGTCAGCGCAGGACAGTGGCTATGCGGCGCTGCCGCCGGCGGCGCCGACGGGCGTGAGCGCGTCGGACGGGACCTCGGGCAATAGCGTAACGATTACGTGGAATGCGTCGAATGGCGCCACCAGCTATTCGATCTACCGGTCCACCGACGGCAGGGACGCAAGGCGCGTTGCAGGGGCCGGCGACTTTGACCAGCTTCACCGATTCGACGGTGACTCCAGGCACCACGTATTACTACGGGGTCACGGCGACGGGCACGGGCGGGACCAGCGCTTTGTCGGCGCAGGATAGCGGTTATGCGGCCGCGGGCGGATCGGGAGGCACGTTGAGCGGGAGCGTTGCAACGTCGACCGTAGCGGTGAATTTGACGACGACGGGGACTGCCGATTGGGCGCATTGGCCGGGTTACGATCACAAGGCGACCGGCGGCAGCCAGATCAGCAACGTGACAGCGGTGGGCGCCGGCATGAGCAGCTACGGTAACGATCCGCGCGCGCTAAGCTGGAGCGATGGCACGCCGAATCTCAGCGGATCAAGCACGAACGGGCTGTACATCACCGGGGCGGGCAAAGGGTTCAGCATTACGGTGCCGGCGGATATGACGACGCGGACCTTGAAGGTTTACGTTGGTGGCTGGAGTTCGAGCGGGAAGTTGGTGGCGCATTTGTCCGACAGTTCGGCGGCGGACTATGTGGACGCGACACTCAGCGGAGGCGGGCAATACGATGCCGTATATACGCTGACCTACAGTGCAGGGTCTGCCGGCAAGCTGCTGACGGTGCAATGGCTGGAAGTCGCAGGTTATGGCAACGTCACCTTCCAAGGCGCTGCACTCAAATGAACGCAACCGCGGTCAGTGTGGATTGCCGAGCACCCCCCCGATGACCCCCGGCGCACTGACTGCAGCCGCATTGGGCGAGTCGGTACAGTCGGGCGGTAGCGCAGAGGCGCAATCGCTGGAGGGCGAACCTCCATTGGTCGTTGACCTCGACGGTTGTCTGCTGAGGACAGACATGCTGATCGAAAGCACGCTCTCCCTCGTCAAGAGTAATCCCGGCTATCTGTTTGCGTTGCCTTGGTGGTTGCTTGGCGGCAAGGCGAAAATGAAGAGGGAAATTGCGCGTCGGACCGAAATGGACGCGACCCTGCTGCCTGTCACCGAGGACTTCCTCGTCTATTTGCATGCGCAGCGTCGACGCGGACGCAAGCTGGTGCTCGCAACCGCATCCGATCACAAGTGGGCGGACGCGGTTGCACACCGGCTGCAAGTGTTCGATGAGGTCATCGCGACAAACGGCGAATTCAACTTGAAAGGCGCCAGAAAAGCCGCGGCCCTGATCGCAAGATTCGGTGATCGGGGGTTCGACTACGCGGGCGATTCGAATGCCGATCTGTCCGTATGGCGGCATGCGCGATATGGCGTTCTGGTCAACGCGTCGGCCGCGCTTGCGCGAAGCGCGGCATCGGTGTGCTCGGTCGAGAGAAAATTCTCATCGCCTCGACCGTCGTTCAAAGACTATCTGCGCGCGCTCAGGGTTCATCAGTGGCTCAAGAATTTGCTGCTCTTCGTGCCTCTTTTCACGGCGCATGCCTGGGGCGACCGCGGCATGCTCATTCGAACACTGCTCGGCTATGCGGCGTTTTGCCTGTGCGCTTCGGCGACCTATTTGATCAACGACATGCTCGATCTGGCGTCCGACCGCCAGCATCCGCGCAAGAGGCACCGCGCGTTCGCATCGGGGACGGTGCCATTGACGCACGGTATGGTCGCCGTTGTCGTACTTCTTGGCGCCGGCGTGGCCATAGGCGCAAGCATCGGTGTGCCGTTCCTTCTGGCATTGGCGGCATACATCGTTGCAACGCTCGCCTATTCCCTTCATCTGAAGACCTACGTCTTGATCGACACGATGACGCTGGCGGGCCTGTACACGTTGCGCATCATCGCGGGCGGGGCCGCTACCGGAATCGAGTTGTCGTTTTGGCTGCTGGCGTTCTCGACGTTTCTCTTTCTCAGCCTGGCGAACGTCAAGCGCTGCTCAGAACTCAGCGCGCTTTTACAACAGCGTAAAGTCGCGGCGCACGGCCGCGACTATCAGGTGACGGATCTGACCAGCGTCACGATCATGGGCGTGGCCAGTGGATACATTTCGGTGTTGGTGCTCGCGCTGTATCTGCAAAGTCCCGATGTCGTTAGACACTATAGTCGGCCCTGGGTAATGTGGATGCTGTGCCCGATCATTCTTTACTGGATCAGCCGGATGTGGATAAAAGCCGGACGCGGTGAGATGGACGACGATCCGCTTGTCTATACCGTCTACGATCGGGCGAGCCTGATACTGATTCTTGCCGCTGCCGCTACCGTGGTGGCAGCGCTTTAGCCGCATGCGCGCGCCCGCGCGGCGAGATCAGCCTTTCACCGCAGGAAAACGCTGGCGATGGTAGCGCCCGCTCCGAGCGCAGCAAGACGCTACGCCCTTCTGATCGGAACCGCGCTGGCGATCCAGTTTGCGCTGGTTAGCTGGACTTTTCCGCTGCGCGAGCTATTCACTGTAAAGCCCCTTTTCTGGATCGACAGCGCGTATCACTGGTATCAAATGACCGTTGCGATGGCCTGCGGCGCCGAGCATAGCGTCGTCTGCTATGACCCGCTGTTCGCCGCGGGCTATCCGGCGGGCGTGACCTACAACTGGAGTGCCAAGTTTCCGGCGCTCGCAGCGATGATCGCGTCCCCGCTGCTCGACGTTGCCCAGACGTACAAGCTCTATTCGTTCGCGTCGGCGGTGCTTGGCCCGATGTGCATCGGGGTCGCATGCTGGATTCTTCGTCTCAGGCTGCGAGTCGCAGTGCTCGCTACGGCATGGGCATTTCTGTTGTGGTGGGCTTCTCTCCTTCGCTGGTATCACACTGCCGGAATGGTGTCGTTCGTGCTCGGTTCATTCGCTTCGCTGATATACGTCGCGTGTGTTTATCGGATTCTTGCAAGCAAGAGCGACTGGCGCTGGTTCATCGGCCTCGCGTTGGTGGGTGCCACAGCCATGTTCTACCATCCTCTTTTTGCCATTCCCGTGGGTTTTGCAGTCGCTGGAATCGTAGCGACTCAGCCCGATCGGGCGACGTTGCGGCGAATTCCAGTGTTGGCGGCGATCGCCGCCCTGAGTCTGCTGCCGAATTTGCTGTGGATCATTCCGATGCTGCACTTTCAGCACGGTTTCGGCATCGATATGCGGATTGAATCGCCTTACCAGCAGACGGTGGACCTGCATGTGCTCTGGCAGGAATTGCTCGGCCGGTGGCAGGGTCATGCTCAGGGGTCAAGGCTTTACGCGCCGACAGCGCTGGCGGCGATCTGGGCTTGTGCATCATCCAGCGTCGAGCGGGGCCCGCAGCGAGTGGCGCGCGGATTGTTGCTGGGCGCGTTGGCACTTGGGTTGTTTGCTGCGGTGGGTGCCGTCTTCCCGGCCGTCGCGGGCTTGCAACCGAACCGCTTTTTACCCGTCGTGTATGTTTTGCTGTCCATTCCCGCCGCTATCGGCACCGCTGCCGCGTTCGGGCGATGGCGTCGAGGCAATCGTCCGGTAGTGCGGACGGCTGCCTTCGCGACGACAGGGATCATGTTGCTCGCCGGCCTGTACGGCATACGAGAAGTGTCGCATGAGCTTTCGTACGACAATTCGCCGCATTACGGCGAGCCGCCGCCGGAAGTGAAAGGAATCGGCGAGACGACGCAATGGATAGAAACGTGGCTGCGATCCAATACGGATCCGTCGGCTCGCATCTTGTTTGAGACGTCCCCCGGCCGCCATACTGACGATGCGCACGTCGCAGGCTACCTGGCTCAGCAGACGGGCCGCGAATTCATCGGCGGCCCATATCCGTATTCGCAATTTGCCAACTTCTGGGACCATACCGTTTTTCGCCGTCCGATCGACTCGTACTCGCCGGAGGCGTTCA
The DNA here is from genome assembly GCA_963749795.1 of uncultured beta proteobacterium. Taxonomy (GTDB): domain Bacteria; phylum Pseudomonadota; class Gammaproteobacteria; order Burkholderiales; family Casimicrobiaceae; genus PALSA-1003. The sequence continues at coordinate 350,807 of CAVVOR010000007.1, read as the reverse complement.
GGGAATACCTGCGCACCTACAACGTCGGGTGGATCGTCGCCTATACGGATCGCAGTCGTGCGTTCCTGGATCGCCTGACATACGTTGCGCCGGAACAACGGGAAGGGTCTATCGGCACCTACCGTGTTGACCTTCCGCACGATTTCTTTCTCGAAGGAAGCGGCCAGGTGGTGGCTCGCGACAAGGGGATGCTCGTGTTGGCCAATGTGACCGGGGAGGAGGTCGTCCTGAAATACCATTTTGTCGATGGGCTGGTCGCGAATCCTCCTCTGGACCTGAGGCCATTTCAGGTGCTCAACGACCCCAATCCTTTTGTCCGCGTCGTCCACCCGCCGCCGGCATTCACGTTGCGCTTGCCGTGACTTCAGCCTTCGACGCTCGCATTCCCATTGGCCTCGCGCTACCGCGACTGGCTTTGCGGGTGCTTTCGCCCTCAGGCAGAGCCGCAAGATTGTCGATTCTGATCTTTCATCGTGTTTTTGCTCAACCCGATCCACTTTTCCCGGACGAAGTCGATGCCGCGGTCTTCGAGCAACGGCTGCGCTGGATCAGGCAGCTATTCAATGTGATTCCGCTGGATGAGGCAGTCACCCGTTTGCAGCAAGGCGCGTTGCCCGCGCGAGCGGCGTGCATCACTTTCGACGACGGATATGCCGACAACGAACAGGTGGCGCTCCCCCTGCTTCGGCGATTCGGATTAGTCGCGACATTCTTCGTCGCCACGGGGTTCATTGAAGGTGGCCGCATGTGGAACGACACAATCATCGAGAGCCTCCGCGGGGCTCGTGGCGACACGCTCGATCTGACTTCGCTGCGGCTCGGCATCCACCCGATTGAGACGTTCACGGCGCGTCGTGCCGCCATCGATTCCCTGATAGGCCAGCTGAAATACCTGCCCGCAACCGCGCGCGAGGACGCAGTGAATGCGATTCATGCGTGTTCCGGCGCCTCGATTCCCGAGCGCCTAATGCTCGCTGAAGATCAGGTTCGGCGTCTGCGCGCCGCCGGCATGGTCGTCGGCGCCCACACCGTCACACATCCGATCCTCGCGCGAACTGACGAAAGCACGGCGCGACGAGAAATCAGCGAGTCGAAAGACCGGCTGCAAGCCATCCTCGGCGAACCGATCAAACTATTCGCCTACCCCAACGGCAAGCCGGTGGACGACTACGGGGCAGCGCACGTGGCGATGGTGAAGTCAGCGGGATATGCGGCTGCCGTGAGCACGGCTTGGGGGGCAGCTTCGTCCGCGAGCGACCTCTTTCAATTGCCTCGATTCACTCCCTGGGACCGCACGCCTGCGCGGTTCGGATTTCGTCTGGTTCGAAACTTGCGCACGGAGCAGGGCTGAGGATGGCTGGCGATTCCCGGAGGCAGGCGGCAGAAGTCGTGCGCCGTGGGCTGCTGCTGGTCTATTGCTTCGCGGTCGCTGCAACGCTGCAGCTGGGACTTGATCTCGTCCTCCACTCACCTTCGCAGCTGCGCTCGCTATTGCCCGCATCGTCGGTGTACCAGGCGGTTTTGGTGATCGTCCTTGTCGCCGGCGCTTTGTTCGCCGCGTGGCGCTTACGCGCGATATATGCAAGTCGGGGCACGTCCAGGTTTCGGTCGTGGATCCAAGGGTTCAGCGATCGCAGCTGGTGCGTGACGTCGATTGCGGTCGGCGTCGCCTTGCGACTGCTCTGGTGCTTGGTCTTCCCACCGCAGCAGGCCAGCGATGGAGCCGTTTATTTCGAACTCGCCGGGAAGCTCGCCCATGGCGACGCATATTTCATACCGGGGCCGCTCGGCGGCTATGCGTTTTGGCCGCCTGGCCTGCCGCTGTTGCTGGCTCCGCTGGTCGCGTTGTTTGGCAATGGGCGCTACTTGCCGCTGGCGCTGAACCTCATGCTGTTCGCCGGCGGCACCTTGGCGCTTTACGCTTTGGGAAAGCGCTGGATCGGCATTGTCGCGGCGCGCGTCGCCGTTGCGTTGACCGCCGCGTGGCCGGGCTATGTCTTTGCTTCCGGCCTGGCGGGGAAAGAACTGATTCTGGTGGCGCTGCTGCCGACCGCCGTGTTGCTCCATTGGCGTGGAATGGGCGCAGCGCAATACAGGCCCTACCCTGATCTGGGCAGTGGTGCGCTGTTCGGTTTTTGTGCGCTGACGCAACCGGCGAGCGTGTTGATGCCGCTCACTCTTGTTGGCGTGGATTTTCTGCAAGGTGTCACCGGGAAGCGCGTCGTGCGCAGCCTGGTTTGGTTGCTTGTGGGCGCGGCGCTTGTGGTGGGGCCGTGGACAACGCGAAATTACCTCGTGCTGGGGCAGTTCGTTCCAATTTCGACCAACGCCGCGATGACGATGTACGCCGGCAACCACGCGGGCGCGTTGGGCAATGCTGCCGCCACGGGAGGCTATGTCACGCCGCCGCTGCTCGATTGGCGGTCGCACGACGAACTGGAACGCGCCAACGCTTACCGCGAGGCGACCCGCCATTGGATCGCGGAGAATCCGTTGGATTTTGCACAACTCACGCTGAAGCGCCTGGAACTTATTCTCGGTGACGATAGCGACGGTGTATATCGTGCGCTGGCACTCGGGCTCGGTGAACACTCGACCGTCTATTTTTCACTGAAAATGCTGTCGAACGCATTTTGGCTGTTGCTGATCGTTGCGAGCTTGCCGGTGCTGATGACCGTACGAGGCGCCCAGGGGGCGCCGCAGGCATTGCTGCTCCCGGGCGCTTTCCTGCTCTATTCGGTCGCCGTGCACGCATTTGTTGAAGGCGGATCGCGGCACCACATGGGAACGCTGTGGTGTTACGCTCTGATTATGGGCTACGCAGTCGCGCAACCCGAGCGGCCTGGCTGACGATTTGCGACCGGACCAAGCTGAATGGGGAAAATCCCAAAGGGAAAATGCCTAGCAATCCGACCCTTCTGATAACCGGCGGCTCCGGGTTTGTCGGCATCAACCTGGTGCGCGATTTGCACGCTCGAGGCTACGCGATCGTGACGCTCGACATCGAGCCGTTCGCTTACGCTGACATGCGCGATCGCGTCGACCATCAGCTTGGAGACATTCGTGATCCGCAAGCGGTGGATCGCGCGATGCGGGGTGTCGACTTGGTTGTTCATGCGGCGGCCGCGTTGCCGCGTCACTCTGAGCGCGACATCCTAACGACCGATATCGACGGCACCCGCAACGTCCTCGAGAGTGCGCTTTCTCACGGGGTCCGGCGCGTCGTGCATATTTCGTCGACCGCGGTGTATGGCGGATTAACGCGCTTGTCGGGCGCGTCGCATCGTGTCCCGTGGGCGCAAGGTGCGCTGCGTCTCGCCAAGCACATGTTCTAGCACGCGATTGGGTGCTCGACCTGCTGACCTTGCTCGGTATGGCTCCATGACGGACGACAAGATGCTCGTCGCCTCGACGGACGCGACCAGCGCTCCGATCTGGGCGGTGGCGATCTTCGCGCACAATGAGGAGCGCAACATCGAACGCTGCCTGGATAGCGTTCTGGCGGCAGGCGGGGCGCAACGACTCGAATGTTTCGTGCTGGCGAACGGCTGCACGGACCGCACCGCCGACATCGTCGCGCGGTATGCGGCGCGCAGTCCTGCGGTCCGACTGGTCCGAATCGACGTTGGCGACAAGGCGAATGCATGGAATGAATACGTGCATCGATTGGCTCCTGCCGCGACCGTCCATTTTTTTGTCGACGGTGACTGTTGCGTCGGCGCGGGTGCGTTAAGTGAGCTCGCGCGTTCGCTGGCCGAGCATCCGCTCGCCAGTCTCGCTGCCGCGCTACCCGCAACGGGCCGGCATTTGGTCGCTGCGCGGCGCGCGGTCGTCGAAGGTCACGAGTTGATGGGCAACTTGTATGCGATGCGCGGCGATTTTATCGATCGGCTCCGGCGCACCGAGGTCCGCTTGCCGGTCGGGCTGATCGGCGACGACAGCCTCGTGGGGGCGCTGGCCAAATGGGATCTCGACGCGATGAGGCCGTGGAACGTCGATAGAATTGTGGTCGCGGAAAACGCTACATTCTCGTTCGAATCGCTGTCGCCGTGGCACTTTCGCGACTGGCAGATTTATCTCGCACGGCGCATTCGCTATCGCGTGCGCGCACATCAGATCGAGATGCTCAAACCGCTGCTAAAGGCGCAGGGAGTCGCGGCATTGCCTCCGCACATCCGGAGTCTCTACGCCGCTTATGTTCGCGGAGCGCCACGCGGAGGTAGCGGCATCGATCAGCTCTTTGATTACCTGGCGCGGCGTCGGATCGAGCGCGAAGCCAATTCCAGGTTCTTAGGTCTTTCGAGGTTCGGTGCGGTCAGATGCGGATCAGACGCACGTTGTCGCTGGTGGAAGGTATCAAGACAAAGCACTTGCGGCGCGCATACCAGCGCCAGCGGCCGTAGATGCCGTTGCGCAGGCTCGAAGTTGCTGGCGGCGGATGACCTTCAATGGTCAGTGTCGCGCAGTGACCGCTTTGGGGATCTATCGTCGCAATATTGCCATCGGGCCGCAACATCGCCAACGCGCCCAGACTCTCGCAGTAAGTCCCACCGGTGTAGGGCGCTACCGCCAGCGGTTGGTCCAACACGACTTCCGCTTGCAACCAGGTGTCCAACGCAATCGTCCATGCCCTGTGCGAACCACCCGAATAGCAGAATGCCTTGTTGCCGATGACGTCGGCGCTCAATGCGCCGGACCAGAAGAACGCAGATTGCGGGCGTAAGTCCAAATGAGGCCGTTCCATCGTTTGTCCGCGCGCGACCTCGTCGAATACGCGGCACTGCCAATAGTCGTAGTTGAAAGCGCCGCCGCGAATCAGCCGTCGTCGAGCGGCGTCGTAAAAGGCGGTTGTGCCCGGCGTCCAGTCCGTTTTTCCGCATCGCTCGGGGAGCCCGCTTACCGGGTCGATCAGCCAGTTGCTCAGTAGCCCCGAGCGATAGATGCGTCGGATGGAGGGCAACCAGGCGATATCGCCATAGGTGTGGACAGCGGTAGGCTTGCCATCGCGCCATTCGTCAGTGTCGACTGCGTAGCCTTGACTGAAGGCAATCCATTTCCTGGTCGTTGCGTTCCATGCCGTTCGACTCGTGTCCAGATCGGATCGGGTATAGAGCGAGGGCGACATCGCGATTCGCCAGCTCAAAGTCTCAAGCGCAGAACTCGTACACGCCATTGTTGTTGCTCCCGACGTGGCCCCCGCCGGAACACCAAAGACGCCCGGAGTCTGCATCGAAAGCCGCACCGCTCCAGTCGGCAGTCACGGCGGAGAAGCCCTCAGCCCCGAGATCAATGAAACCCTGCGGCAATCGGGGAACGAGCGAATCCATCCGGGTCGCGGGAACCTCGAACCACGTTTGTTTGGGAAGCGATGACCAAAATCGCTCGGTCGCCGCAATGTGCCGATCGGACGGATGCGAAGCCTCAGCCCGCGGCGGCGCTTGCGCTTGGGCAAGGTCCGGGGTGGAGGTGTCCCGCGCAAGGCTGTGGGGAGATCCCGCGGCGACGACGCCCAATGCAAGCAGACGCTGCAATAGGGCGCGGCGGTCCGTCAACTCAGGCATGCAGACGCGTTCCGGGGCGCTCAAGAACGCGGCGGACCGCCGCAGCGATCATATCAATCGCCTCCAGCGACAGGTCCTGATGGCAGCCGATCTGAAAGACGTGGGAGGACCAGACATGGCCCGAGTCGCCCGCGACACGCGGCGTCGACGGCCAGATCTCGTCCCATCGAAAAATGGGAACCCCCGCGGAGCGGACCAGCTGATAGTGCCGCTCGGGTTCCTCGACGAACAGCGGAAAGGTGTACGGCGCCGCTCGCGGCGGAAGGGCGGCATGCAATGGACGCGCACCGGGAACGCTGACGAGCAACTGCAGCAAACGCGAGTAGTTGCGTCGGCGGACTCGCGCGATTCGCTCGCGATCCGCGTGGACGGCCATCCATCGACAGAACAAGGTTGCTGCGAATCCGTCGGCCGGGATGCGGTGCAGGTCATCGAGCCAGCGTAAGGCCGCGTTCCCTCCGAAATTGATGCCGCTCGAAGCAACGGGTGCCGACGCTAGCGATGGGTGGCGAAAGTGCCAGGCACGAAACATCGCAGCAATGAGCGGGCCGATTACGCGAAAATTTCCGTGCGCGGCCCCTTGCTCGAAAGCATTGGCGGCGACCTTGATCTGATCGAGCAGCGGACGAGGAGGCGACGGTCGCTCGTCGACCGCGCGCAGCGACGATGTCAGACAGCCACCCTCGTTTACCGGCAGAAATTTGGTCAGGCTGGCAATCGCGTAGTCTCCCCAGGCTCCCACCGGCCGGCCTTCAGCGCTCCCGAACAGGGCGTGGGCGCAGTCTTCGATAAAGGCGATGCCGTGGCTGTCGCAGAATGCACGCACCGGTGCGAACCCTCGGGGCAAGCCGAAGTAGTGCGCCGCCAGTATCGCTCGTGTGTTTTTCATGTCTTGGACGGACAGTGCGGCAAGGATCGGAGCGCCTTGCGCGTCGATCGGAAAGAACACCGGCTCGGCTCCCGTCGCGACGACCGGAGCGATCATCGTTGGACAATGATAGGTCGGCACGAGAACGCGATCGCCGCGGCCGATGCCGAGTGCGCGCAATGCGAGCAGGATTGCGACGCGTCCGCTGCGCACGTAGCGGCAATGCGGCGCGTCGACGACGCTGGGCCATTCGCCGTGTCGCGCGCCGATGAAATTGTGCCAGCCGAGTACCGGCAGGCGGGGGAGGTCCAGCGGAGCGTCCAATGCCGCCGCCATGTGAACAGTTTCGCCCTTCACGGAATCGACGTCACCACCGGGTACCTTGCCAGCAAAGTCGCTCATCGCTCGACTGCGCGATCCAACAACGCGGCCAGTTCGCGTGTGCGTTCCCGCCGGGACGCGCGACGAACGAGGTCGACGTCGGGCGACGCCGCGCCCGCGGTTCGCAAATCGGTTACAAAGCGTTCGATCGCTGTCTCCATCGCCGCCTGATCCTCGAGCGCCGCGATGTGTCGGACGCCCGCCGCGCTGAGCGCCTGCGCGGTGTCTCCCGCAGGGTCAGCAAGGCCAAGTATCGGGCGGCCGGCGCGAAGGTATTCGTAAAGCTTGGCCGGAATTTGCTGATTGCAGTTCGCGGCCTGTAGCACCAGCAAGCCGGCCGCCACGCACATCTCGCGCAGTGCATCGCGATAGGGCAACGCTGGCGCGACCTCGATGAATTCCTGAATCTCGAATTCGGCCGCGAGCCGATGGATCAGGTCTTCGTGTACCGGGCGCGCGAAAGCGGACGAGAAGGTCGCGCGGGCTTAAGTCGTCCGGAGCGACGGAGCGCGCGCAAAGCCGCAAAGAATTTGGAAGGGTCGCGCTCCGAAGGATAGACGATGCCGCTGTGCACCAGCAGATAGGGTGGCTGTGTCACCGCGTCTTCCCACGATGGCAGTCCCGCGAACGCTTCCTCATCGAAACCGTTCTCGATCACCCGTACGTTTCGTTGCGTGCGCTGGATAGCGATCACGGTAAAGCGAGGCCGCGCCGCGTGTCGTGAAGACGCTGAACTTCGCGGCGGCCATCGCGCCAGCTTCGATGCGTTTGAAACTGCGCCAGACCGCTGGATCAGCGGGATAACCCTCTTGCGCCATCGGATCGCGAAAATCAGCAAGCCACGGCAGACCCGTACAACGGTGCAAGGTGCTTCCGATAGCATGCGCGGTCGCGATCGGGTAGGTTGACCAGATCGCGCTGGGGCGCAGGCGCCGAGCCAGGCGGAGACCGGCGGGCACGGCCGTAAGCGACCATGAAATCCAGCGATCCGGTCGAGCCAGCACGCTGGGATACTTGTTCTTGATCGCGAAATGTCGCGCCGTATCGAAAGCGAGCGTCCGGTGGACCTGCAGTGACGCAGGCACGTCGCTTAAGAGGTTCTGATCGGTCTGCTCGTATACCGAAGGACGCACTGTCAGAACAATCGGATCCCAGCCGAATTCCGGAAGATAGCGCGCGAAACGCAGACTGCGTTGTATTCCGCTACTGCCCGAAAGGGGCGGGAAATGGAACGCGATCATCAGGACACGCTTGTTTACCACAGGCAAATCGCCGTCGCCACAGAATGGAAATATCGTGCCACTATATATTATCAATCCAGAACGAATCTCTCGTCGCGGGCAAGAATCTGGCCGCGACGTACAAACGCCGAGGATCCATTGCAAATTCGACAAGATGTGTTGGCCATACTCGACGACGTGCTTAGCCTGAAGGGAAAGGCGGCCGCATTTGCTGACACCACCCCACTGCTGGGCAGCGTGCCGGAGCTCGATTCGATGGCCGTCGCGGCCGTCTTCGCATCGATCGAAGATCGATTCGGCATCACTGTCGAAGATGACGAGGTTGATGGGAGCACGTTTGCCACAGTGGGCAGTCTGGTAGCCTATGTGAACGAAAAGCTGCAGGGCACGAACTGAGTGAACCTGGAATTGCTGCAGGAGGCGTTCTTCCTGCCCGTTGATGGCGATCGATGCTTCTGCATTTGGCGTGCACCCGCGACCGGGTCGGAACTCCTCGGTGTCGTCGTGCATATTCCCGCGTTCGCCGAAGAGATGAACAAGAGCCGGCGAATGGTTGCGGCAGCAGCACGCGCCTACGCCCAGATCGGGTTCGGCGTGCTAGAAATTGATTTGGCTGGCTGCGGAGATAGTTCGGGCAACTTTGGCGATGCGACTCTGCCACGCTGGGTGGAGAACGTCGTCAGCGCAATCGCGTGGGTCCGCACGCGCACCGCCGCGCCGATTTGCCTTTGGTCACTGCGCGCCGGCGCGCTACTTATCCCTCAAGTATTGTCGCGTGTCGACGAACGCATGTCCCTCCTGCTTTGGCAGCCTGTCCTGTCAGGCAAGCAATACCTCACTCAATTCCTGCGACTCAAGCTGGCGTCTGAAATGCTGGCGTCGACCGCCGAGGGAGGCGGGATGCAGCAATTGCGGGCGCGCCTGCAGGCGGGCGAGTATCTGGAAATCGGCGGCTACTATCTATCGCCCACCATGGCTCGCGCGCTCGAGGCGGCGCAATGTGATTTCACCGCTGACCGGATCGATCGCGTCGCCTGGTTTGAAATCACAGCGAGCGATGCCCCCGTGCTGTCCCCGTCCGCGAGAACCAAAATCGATAGTCTAGTGTCTACGGGCAGGGCGGTCGTCGCGCAAGCGCTAACCGGTCCTTCATTTTGGCAGTCAGTAGAAATCGAGGAGTGCGCCTCGCTGATCGAGGCGTCACGGGTAGCAATTGCGCAGCGACAGCGGTAAGCATGCAGTGAGCTACGATGAGCTACGACGAGACCCCCTTCTTTTTTGATTGCGAGGATGCCTCGCTGCTAGGCGTACTGTCTTCGCCGGCGGCTCCTGCGCGGGTGGCACTGATAATCGTCGTTGGTGGACCGCAATATCGAGTGGGCAGCCACCGGCAATTCGTACTGCTGGCGCGCGCGTTGGCCAGCCAAGGGGTCACTTGCCTGCGTTTCGATTATCGCGGGATGGGCGACAGCGGCGGCGATACGCGCGATTTCGAGCATGTCGAGGCCGATATCAGCGCCGCGATAGAAGCGTTGCTCGGACGAACGTCCGGCGTCGACAGAGTTGTGCTGTGGGGCCTGTGTGACGGTGCGTCTGCCAGCGTGTTCGCTGCGGGGCGCAGATGCTCGCGTCGCTGGTCTGGTCTTGTTCAATCCATGGGTGCGCACGGAAGCTGGCGCCGCCCAGGCGCTTGCTGAAGCAGTACTATATTCGTCGTTTGTTCACACGAGCATTCTGGCGCAAGCTTTTTGCGGGCGAAATTCAAATGACGGTCGCAGGTGTCTCGCTGTTCACTAACTTGAGAAATGCGATCGCAGGCAACGCGCATGCATCGGCGGCGACCGCAAAGGGCCGCGGCGAGACCTTGCCCGAACGCGTCGGCAGGGGCCTCGCCCGCTACGGCAAGCCTACCCTGATCGTCCTTTCCGGAAACGATCAAACCGCGGCTGAATTTCAACTGATGGCTGCTCGCCCCGGCCCGCTTGCCGATGCCATTGCGCTCAAGATGGTCAGCAAATTCGAGCTCACCGACGCCGATCACACCCTTTCGCGGTCGTCCTGGCAGGATGAAGGCGCCAGGTTGACCCTCGAGTGGCTGCGAAGCAGGTTCCCTGAGTCGTTTGCCGGTGTCTCCGGAGCAAATACTCCCGACGGGGGTTCAAGATGATGTGCACGAAATGGACGGTGTTCGCGGTCTTCGCGCCGGCTGCAATTGCGTTCAGTACGCTCGCGTTCGGGCAGCAGTGTGGTCAGCTGACAAATGCATACGGGCCCATGGACTATCGGACGAGCGCAGCGCAGCTGCAGATCGTCGAGGGGACGCACTTCACGCCCGATATCGAAGCGCTGCGGCATGCGGGGACGGGACCGTTTGGCGGCGATCTCGATTACACGTTACGCGCGTCCCCGAATCACCACCGCGCGTTGAACTCAATGATGAATCTGGTGATGAAGACCCACAGTGATCCGCCCCAGGGTTCGCGCTACACGATGGACTGCTGGTTTGACCGCGCCATACGCTTCGCAGGCAACGACGGCACCGTGCGCATGCTCTACGGCATCTACCTTTCCCGCATCGGCAAGAAAGAGGAGTCGCTCGCCCGCTTCAAGGAAGCGCAGCAACTCGGGGGCGACAGCCCAAATCTCGACTATAACCTTGGCCTCGCCTATTTTGAGCTGAAGGACTATGCCAACGCGATGGATTACGCGAGGCGGGCCTACGACCAAGGCATCTCGTTTCCCGGCTTGCGTCAAAAGCTCAAAGACGTCGGCAAATGGAGCGATTTGCCGGCACCGTCGCCTCCGCCGCTGGATGGCGGCGCCAATGGTCCTGCCAAAGGGGTGCAGTAAATGATCCTCCGAGCGCGCACGCGACATCGATGGACCCTGCTCGTTACCGCCGCAGCCCTGCTTGCAGCTGCCGTGGGGATGCCCTCGGTAGCGTTCGGACTGATCGCGCCAATCGCCAGCGGCAATATCATCAAAGTGGGACCCGATCGAGCGCTGAAACGCATTGCGGATGCCGCAAGGGTGGCCCGCGATGGCGACACCATCGAGGTTGATGCAGGAGACTACACGGGCGATGTCGCTATCTGGGACAAAAACGATCTGACTATCCGCGCAGTCGGGGGACAGGCGAAGCTTGTCGCTCGTGGCGCGAGTGCCGAGGGCAAAGCGATTTGGGTCGTGCGCGGCAATCGCATTTCGATCGATAATTTCGTCTTCACCGGCGCGCGCGTGGGTGACCACAACGGAGCCGGGGTGCGGCTGGAGAAAGGCCAGCTACGAGTCGCGCACTGCGTGTTTAGTGACAACGAAAATGGCTTGATTTCGGGCAACGATGCCGACGCCGAACTCGAGATCGAAGCGAGTGAATTTGGCAACAATGGCGCCGGTGACGGCCAGAGTCACAATCTGTACGTGGGCGGCATCCGGCGACTGTCGGTCACTGCGAGTTACTTTCATCACGGCCGCTCCGGACATCTGCTGAAGAGCCGCGCCCGAGAAACCTATCTTTTATACAACCGAATTACGGACGAGGCTGCCGGCCACGCCAGCTACGAACTGGAGTTGCCTGCGGGCGGGATCAATTACGTCATCGGCAACATCATCGAGCAAGGCCCGGAAACCGAGAATTCTGTAATTATTTCAGTTGGCGCGGAAAGCTATGCATGGCCCAAGAACGAGATTTATCTGATTCACAACACGATCGTCGACGACCGGCCGTCGGGAGGCGTGTTCCTGCGAGTCAAACCCGGTGCGGTTCGAATTGTCGCAGCCAATAATGTGTTGAGCGGAAAGAACAAGCTGGATACCAGCCTGCCCGGCGAATACGCCGCGAACTTCGACGTCGATGGACGACAATTCGCCGCGCGCGCGCAGTACGATTTTCGACTGCGGGCCAATTCGCCGCTGCGGGGACGAGCGGTTGAGCTCGGCGCCCCCAATGGCTTCAGCCTGCGGCCGACGCGTGAGTACGAACATCCGCTGCGGACTCGGCCTGTACCTGGCGGCACTCTGAGTCCGGGAGCGTTTCAAACCTTTGCTCCGTAGCGGGCAGCGCCGGCGAATTTCCGCCTGGCGCGTCTTCGCGCGCCCGCTGACCCGTTCCCGTTGTCAGTCGCGTGCCGCCGACGGCGCGTAACGCGAGGAGCGCGGCCATCCGTTTATTTTTCAACGGCGGACTGGCGATTTGTTCGATACAGCGCCAGCGAGCGGGCGGCTCAGTCAACCGCTAAAGTCGCGCCAAAAGGGGGCGGCGAACGTCCAGCGGCCGAACAGCGCCGTTCATCCAGCACCTGCACCGCCGGATTTGCCGCCGCGCTACCATGCGGTCCGAGTCTGGGGCCGTGTGCTCCACCGCACATACGTCCCTCCGGCATCGCGCAATCATTCGCCTATCTCTCCAAAAGGCGCCTTTGATTATCTTCGGCCGCCGCAATTCGGGGCAACCTATATTCAGGCCAGCGCAACGGGGTTCCGCGTTTTGCATCCCGTTTGGTCAGTTTTTTCTCTTCGACGGTCACTTAGTCCTTCAATCAAGTGAATTGCGTCTGTCACCTAGTTGTGTACAAATGAGTTCGACGATCGGAATCGACCGCGGCCCACTAACTCGGTACAGTGTGAGACCCGCATGCGCTCCCATTCGGGCGTGAATATTCACGTGTGCCGAAAGATGTGTTCGTACGCGGGAAGAGCAGGAACGTGCTAACTTTTCCTCGCACTAAGGTAACGATCTATCGGCCGGCACGATATGTGCTAATGCACTCGACGGATGACGCCAGCCGGAGTTTGGTTTGGTAGCCGTTGCTCAAGACGCTGTTTAGTTCACTGCCGTTAAGTTAAACGCCGATAAATAGGGGCTGCAGTGCGCATGGACCCGGATTTGGCCTGCAATATGGTTTTCACGCGAATCGCGCAAACTGTTCGCGCTGCTCACGAGTCAGCAGCGATGCGCACCGAAGTTCGACTCCCGGTACATCGGATTGGATCGCGTTCGACCGACGCATTTGCCACCGTCGCCGGCGACCGCAGGAATATGAAAAATCAACGCATAGCATTCGTTCCGCGATCCCCGATTCTCCCGCATGCGGAGGCGCGCGGGTGCGTCCGCGACGCCGGCTTCGCGCGGAGGTGCCCGCGGTGATCAATTTCCTTCGTCACAACGTTCCCATCGCGACGCTGATGCAATTGGCGCGCGGAACTGTCGTGGCTGTTCGTCGCGGCTGTGGCGGCGATCTTGTTTCTCGAGCGGATCACCATTCCCACGCCGGTCGATTTTCTGCCGCAAATCATCTACGCGGTAATGATCGTGGCGCTCAATATTGGCTTCGGTCTCTACCGGCGACGGGACAAGCTGACTCGCAGCACCTACTTCACGCGTGTTTGCATCGCGTCCAGCGTGGGCACTGCGCTTGCCTATCTGGTCGCCGGTAAATTGCCTGGCGGAGACGTGTTCCGTCAGAATATTGGCGTCGCCGCTTTGCTGGCGATAAGCGGCCAGATGCTCTTGCGGCACGCCGTCATGCAGCCGCTGGTCGATAATCTCCTTCCTTATCGCCTGCTGGTTCTGGGCACGGGCCCGGAAGCCAAACTCGTTGAGGCGTCGCTGGCCGGTGCCGATGTTGGCGTAAGGCTGGTCGGTTTCTATGCGCTGGGCAAGCCGGAAGAGACTGCGGTGACACCTCACCGCGTTCTTAGCAGTCGCGACTCTCTGACGCAAACGGTCAAGCAACTTGACATCGACGAGATCGTGGTCGCGATCCGGCAACAGCGCGGAGGAGTGCTTCCTCTTCGGGAGTTGCTGGCGTCACGCCTCAACGGCGTCAAGGTCACCGATCTGGCCAGGTTTTTTGAGCGCGTGCACGGTCACGTGCCTTTGGACATGATCCGCGCGAGCTGGTTTATCTACGGAGACGGCTACCGCCAAAACTGGTTGCGCCGGTTCGTCAAGCGTACATTCGATCTGGTTGCGGTTGCTGCGCTCGCGATTCCCGCGCTCCCGATCATTCTGGTCGTCGCGCTGTTCGTTGCACTGGAATCCCCGGGTCCCGTGATCTATCGTCAGGAACGCGTCGGCCGTCGCGGCAAAGTCTTCACCCTCCTCAAGTTCCGAAGCATGGCAGTCGACGCCGAAAAGGATGGCAAGGCGGCATGGGCGGCGATCAACGATACCCGAATCACTCGTATTGGCCGTTTCATTCGGCGCACGCGAATCGACGAGCTGCCGCAACTGATCAACGTTCTTCGCGGAGAGATGAGTTTCGTTGGCCCACGTCCGGAGCGCCCCGAATTCGTCTCGATGCTCTCGGAACAGATTCCGTTCTATTCGATCCGCCACAGTGTCAAGCCGGGAATTACCGGCTGGGCGCAGGTACGATACTGCTATGTCGCGACCGTCGATGACTCGGTGAAGAAGCTGGAATACGACATTTACTATGTCAAGAACAACTCCCTTCTGCTGGATATTCTGGTGCTTCTCGAAACCGTAAGAGTCGTCCTGCTCGGCGAAGGGGCGCGGTAGCAAAAGCGCATCTGGCGCGCGACGACGCTTAGATCGACCCATCGATTCGGGCGATCCCTCAAGGCGGTCGCCGCGATGGAGTCCGCTGCCACCAGTGACGTCTGGTCGCCAAACGACGCCAGCCGCGTATTGGTTGCGCCAGCGGAGTATCCTAGTAGGTCACCGTTTCTCGGAGTAATTTACAAATCGTGACACCATCGACTGTTGCGGTCGTTGCGGCGTGGAGCTACGGCCTTGCCGCCGTAGGCTATTTGGCGTTCGGGCTGCGCGTGGCACTTGGCTGGACGCGCAGCACCCGCGCGGCGCTGCTCCTGGCCGCGACCCTGACAACGGTGCTGTGGGCCGCTTGCGAGGCGGCGATTGCCCTTACTTCCTCGCCCATATGGTTCCCGTGGGCGAATGCGTTCGATACGCTTAGATACGCGATTTGGTTTGCCTTCGTCGGCGTACTGATCGCGGGCGGCAGCGAGCAATCGACATGGCCGTTTTCGCGATGGGTGGTCCGCGCTTGTGGGTTTCGGCCTGATCATAAGCCTGGCGCCTTCAAGCGCGACGTTCCTGGTGCAAGCGTTGGGCTGACGACGGAGCGCGAACCTCATTTGCAATACGTCTCGGCCTCGCCGTTTTTGGCCTTGTACTGATCGAGCAACTCATTCGTCGCGCGCACCCGCAGGCCCTTTGGGGCATCAACCCGCTGTGCGTCGCGCTTGCCGGCGTCTTCGGCTACGAGTTGTTTCTGTACGCCGACGCGATGCTATTCGCCAGCATCGATCCCGACATCTGGGCGGCGCGCGGTTTGGCCAATGCGTTAGTGGTCCCATTAATCGCCATTGCGATGGCGCGAAATCCCTTGTGGACTGTCGAGATGCACGTCTCGCGCCAAGTCGTCGTTCGGTCGACGGCGTTGCTGGTGTCAGCTGCCTTTCTGCTTACTGTCGCCGGTGCTGGCTTTATCGTCCGTGCTTTCGGGGGTGACTGGGGACGCGCGTTGCAGATCGAGGTGCTGTTCGCGGCGCTTGTCGGCGGAGTGCTCGTCGCATCCTCGGGCAAGTTCCGCTCAAAGTTGAAAGTATTCGTCAGCAAGCATTTCTTTTCCTACCGCTATGACTACCGTGAAGAGTGGCTCCGTTTCACCGGCACCTTGTCCACGCAGCACTTGGCGCAAAACGTGCAGCAGCGGGTGATCACGGCGCTTGCGGTCCTGGTCGAGAGCCCGGCGGGAATGCTCTGGCTCAACGATCAAGGAAACGGTTTCCGACCCGACGCGCGCTGGAACATGCCCGTGATCGACGCCCATGAACCGATCGACGCGCCTCTGGTTTCATTCCTCGAACGAACGACGTGGATCGTGAATGTGAACGAACTGGCGTCGGATCCCGAAACGGTATGGCGGCCTTGAACCGCCTGGATGGCTCGCGCTGATCCCGGAAGCTTGGCTCATTGTTCCTCTCATCGCCAACAACGAACTGCTGGGATTCGCAGTACTCGCGAGCCCACGAGCAGCGTTCGACGTGGATTGGGAAGTCCGCGATCTGCTCAAAACCGCGAGCAAGCAGGCGGCGAGCTATCTTGCGCAACTACAGGCCACCGATGCTTTACTCGAGGCACGCAAGTTCGAGGCGTTCAATCGCATGTCGGCCTTTGTAGTCCACGATTTGAAGAACCTGGTTGCGCAACTGTCGCTGATGCTTCGCAACGCAGAACGCCACAGAGACAATCCGGAGTTTCAAAAGGACATGCTCAGCACGGTCGAAAACGTCGTCGGGCGCATGCACAAGCTGATGCTACAGTTGCGTACCAGCGCGACGCCGGTGGAGAATGCACGGCCTGTCGCCTTGGAACCGGTCGTGCAGAGGGTGTACGTCGCAAAAGCCGGGCAAGGCGCGCCGATCGCCATCGAGCTCGAACACGGCCTCACGTCGGTCGGCCATGAGGATCGACTCGAGCATGTCATCGGACACCTGGTACAGAACGCCATCGATGCGACGGAAGATGGCGGGGCGGTCAGCGTGCGTCTGTATGCAGACGGCAAATTTGCAATGGTTGAAGTGAATGATACGGGTGTTGGCATGAGTCCTGCATTCGTGCGAGAGCGCCTGTTCAAGCCATTTCAGACGACCAAACGCCGCGGGCATGGGTATCGGGGTCTATGAAAGTTCGCAGTATGTGGCTGGAATCGGCGGGCACCTGACAATTGACAGCGAGCCCGGTCAGGGCACGCGCGTACGCGTACGTCTTCCGTTAAGCGACGGAGAAAGGCAAGACAAGGCAGCCGCAACGAATCGCGGCCGCCGACGGTCAATAACATTTTATGACGGCAACTCGCAAACCACTACTCATTGTCGAGGACGACCCCGAGCTACAGAAACAGATGCGTTGGGCGTTCGATCGCTACGAGACCGTAGTCGCCAGCGACCGCGAGTCGGCCATCGCGCAGATTGCGCCGAAGCGAACCCGCGGTGGTTACGATGGATCTGGGCCTTCCTCCCCACCCGGACGATCCTGCGGAAGGGCTTGCGGCTGCTCGAAGAGATACACGCACTTGCCCCGGACACCAAAGTCATCGTCTTGACGGGACAGAACGATCGAGCGAACGCACTGAAGGCCATCGGTCTGGGCGCCTATGATTTTTGCACCAAACCTTTCGAGCCTGAACTGTCTGACATGGACCATCGAACGAGCATTTCGCGTCCATGAACTGCAGGAAGAGAACCGTCGTTTGCAAATGATGCAGTCGGCCGCGGGGCACGGTCGGGGTTCATAACTCGCGACACCGAGGCCTTGCGTGTATTTCGCACGATAGAGAAAGTCGCGCCAACATCGGCCACCGTGCTTCTTCTCGGCGAATCCGGCACCGGCAAGGAATTGCTTGCACGCGCGTTGCACGACCTTTCGCCGCGACGCGATAAGCGCTTTGTCGCGATCAATTGCGCTGCCATTCCGGAGACTCTGCTCGAGACCGAACTGTTCGGCTACGAGAAGGGCGCATACACGGGCGCAGCCAAGCGTACGATAGGCAAGATCGAAACCGCCAATGAAGGCACGCTTTTTCTTGATGAAATCGGCGACCTGCCGCTTGCGCTGCAGTCGAAGCTGTTGCGTTTTCTGCAGGAGCGCGTTTTCGAGCGCGTGGGCGGTCGAGAGGAAATTGCTGTTGAAGTGCGCATCGTCTGCGCGACGCACCAGAGCCTGAAGGATCAGATCGCGGCGGGAAGGTTTCGCGAAGATCTGTACTATCGCCTTGCCGAGATTGTGGTGGAGATTCCACCGCTGAGGGCGCGGACCGGCGATGCCGCACTGCTGGCGCATGGGTTCGTGCGTCAGTTTGCTGCCGAACAGCGGCGCGGGGCCATGAACCTGACGGCCGAGGCGATCGGTGCGATCGAAGCGCATGCATGGCCCGGCAATGTGCGGGAACTGGAAAATGTCATCAAGCGCGCCGTCATCATGGCGGACGGGATGTCGATAGGCATCGCAGATGTCGGGCTGGCTGATGCGCGGGCCTTCGACCTTGAATCTTCGGCGGGTACGCGAGGAAGCGGAGAAAAATGCTGTCCTTCGCGTTCTCGGCAGAGTGAACGGAAACTTCAGCAAGGCGGCCGAGTTGCTGGGCGTCAGTCGACCGACGCTGTACGACCTGATGCACCGGTGTGGCCTGAAGTAGGCTCGATCACGGAGGCAGCTGTTTTCTTTTCGTCCTGACCACTCCTATGACTGAATGACAAACATGCACACAAACAAGAAAGTTACGCTGAGCGCCGTTCTGTTTTGTGCAATAACGCTGGTCGCGTGCGGCAAGGACACCCCCGAGGCGCTGGTCGCTTCGGCCAAGACGTATTTGGCGAAGCCTGACTATAACGCCGCGACCATCCAGCTGAAGAGCGCGCTGCAGACGGCGCCGAACAATGCCGAAGCGCGGTTCCTGCTCGGAAAGATTCTCCTTATCACTGATCAACCGGCGCTTGCGGAAACCGAGCTTCGGCGGGCCATCGATCTGAAATATCCGGCGGACGAGGTATATCCCGTCTTGGCGCAGGCGCTTCTCGCGCAGGCCGCTTATGACAAGCTCGTCGCGGAGATGACTCCGCGCAAGCTTGAGAGCCCGCAGGCGCAGGCTGCGCTCAAGACCGCGATTGCTACCGCGTACCTTGGGCTGGGAGACGTTGCGAAAGCTACGGCGGCAGTCACTGAAGCGCTCAGCGTGGCGCCGGGCGACGCGCAGGCGCTCACCGTTCAGGCGCAGATTGCCGCCCTCGCGAACGACTTGCCGGGGGCCATGAAACTCGTCGATTCAGCGCTCGCAGCTGCTCCCAAGTATCCCGACGCTCTCATGCTCAAGGCGCAACTCGAGAATGGCCAGGGTCGGCCGACCGACGCAATCAAGACACTGGAGCGGGTGATCGAGCTTTATCCGCAAGCGCTCAATGCGCGATTCAGCCTCGTCGCCGCGCTGGTAAGCACCGGGCAGATCGACAAGGCCGCGTCGCAAGTTGATGCCATGAGGAAAATCGCGCCACAGGAATTCCGCACACAGTATTCCGACGCTTTGGTCTCGTACCAGAAGGGTGATCTGAGTCATGCACGCGAAGTCATCCAGCAAGTCCTCGCGTACAGGTCAACCAATCTGCAGAGCCTCTACTTGTCGGGTCTCATAGATTTCAAGGCGGGTTCGTATGCAACTGCCGAGGAAGCGTTGCGCAAGGTGTCGGCGCAGGCGCCGAACCAGACGGCACCGATGCGGGCGCTCGCCGCCGTCTACTTGCGTACCGGTCGGTCTGCACAAGGCATCGAATTGTTGGAGAGCGTCCTGAAATCGACTCCCGACGATCCCAGCGTCCTGCGCGCCGCGGCCGAGGGATATCTAGCGGCAGGCAATAGCGCCAAGGCTGCGCAATATTATGAAAAAGCCAATTCGCTGGACAAAGACAACATGGGCAGCAAGGTCCGCTTGGCTCAAGTGAAATACGCGGGCGGCGATACCGCGCAGGCCTAAAGGAACTTGAGGCGCTGGCAACGGCTGACTCGACCGAGTATCAGGCGGACCTGGCCTTGATCACCGCGCATTTGCGCCGTGGAGAATACGAACAGGCGCTCGCCGCGATGCTGACGGACTGGAGAAGAAACAGCCGTCCAACCCCATTACCTACAACATTCGCGGTGCGACGTACGCGGGCTTGCGAGACTTTGCCAAAGCGCGAGCCAGCTTCGAGAAAGCCTTGCAACTCAGCCCGACTGAGTTCGCCGCTGCGCGCAATCTGGCGTTGCTGGACATTCAGGAAAGAAAATCGGAAGACGCGCGCAAACGCTATGAGCAACTACTGGCGAAGGATCCGCAGAACGAGCAATTACTGCTTGGACTCTCGGAGCTCGCTGCGTTGGCCGGGCGGCCGCCAGAGGAAGTCAAAGCGGCGATCGACAAGGCCATCGCCGCTGCGCCGCGTTCGGCGCGCCCGCGCATAGTGCTGATCAGCTATTTCAGTAGTCTTCGCGATTACAAGAGCGCGCTTTCGGCGGCCCAGGCTGCTCAAGCGGCCTTTCCGAACGATCCTCAGATCGTAGAAGCTTTCGGCGTGGCTCAGCGCAACGCCGGGGAAACGAGTCAGGCGCTTGAGACGTTCAAACGATTGGCGCAGCTTCAACCGCAAAACACGACCGCGCTTCTTCGCGTAGCCGATACGCAATTGGCACTCAAGGACTACAAAGAGGCGATCGCGACCTTGCATCGGGCAACCGGTGACGGCGATGACGGTCAGGCATGGATGGCGCTGGCCAAAGCTTATGTCGTGGCAGGACGTCCCGCCGACGCGATCGCTGAAGCGCGTCGACTTCAGAAAGACCGTCCGACCAAAGCGCTCGGGTTCGCGCTCGAAGGGGAAGTGCAGGCAGCACAGAAGCAATGGTCTGCCGCTGCGGCGAGTTACGCGGCCGGCCTTGCGCGTGAAGCGCTGCCGCTGCTGGCCACCAGGCGTTACGAAGCCTTGAGAAATGCCGCCAAGAATGCAGAGGCAGACGCTTTTGCGGCGCAGTGGACGAAAGATCATCCCAAGGACGTTGCGTTGTATTCGCTCATCGGTCAACGGGCGATGCAGGCCAAAGACTATCGGACCGCAGTCGCCCAGTACCAAGCCGCGCTGAAAATCGAGTCCGACAATGCGGTCTTTGCCAACAACCTCGCCTGGCTTCTCGCTCGAATCGGGCGATCCTGGCTGCGCTGCCATACGCCGAACGTGCCTATCGCCAGGCGCCGTTCAATCCGAACGTGATGGACACCTACGGTTGGGCGCTTGTTCAAAGTGGCGACACAGCGAAAGGGACGGCGCTCCTGCGCGCCGCGTCCAATCTCGCTCCGACCAACGCCGAGATACGTTTGCACTTCGCGAAGGCGCTGGTCAAGGGCGGCGACAAGCCGGGCGCGCGGCAGGCGCTGCAGCCTTTGCTCGCGCTCGACAAGACAGCGCCCGAACGCGCTGACGCGGAAAAACTACTGACCACGCTCTGATATGCCTCGCTCATTCTCCAATCGCCAACAACATGATCGCGCCCGGACGGCACCGATGAAATCAACCTCTATCGTCTGGACTACCCGATGACAGGAAATACAACCATCGCAGTCGTTGGCCTGGGTTACGTCGGCCTGCCGCTCGCCGTTGAATTCGGCAAGAAATATCAGACGATAGGCTTCGACCTGTCGACGGCCAAGGTTGCGGCATACCGCAAGGGATTCGACCCGACCGGCGAAGTCAGCCCCGCGGATCTGGCCGCGGCAACGCAGCTCGTTTGCACGAATGACCCCGCCGAGCTGCGGAACGCGGATTTTGTCGTCGTAGCGGTACCGACACCGGTCGACGATGCCCATCAACCGGATTTCAGTCCCTTATTGTCTGCCAGCGAGGTCGTCGGCAGGAATCTCAAGGCGGGCGCCACCGTCGTCTTTGAATCGACGGTCTACCCCGGCGCTACCGAGGAAATCTGCGTCCCGGTCATTGAAAAGCATTCGGGAAAGACGTGGAAGCGGGATTTCTTCGTCGGCTATTCGCCCGAACGAATCAATCCGGGCGACAAGGAACACACGCTGTCGCGGATTATCAAATTGGTTTCGGGTGACACTCCCGCAACACTCGATCGCGTGGCCACCGTTTACGGCAGCATAATCACTGCAGGAGTGCATCGCGCCAGCAGTATCAAAGTGGCTGAAGCGGCCAAGGTCATCGAAAACACGCAACGCGACCTCAACATCGCGCTGATGAACGAGCTCGCACTGATTTTTCACAAAGTCGGCATCGATACGATGGAAGTGCTGGAGGCTGCCGGCACCAAATGGAATTTTCTCGCGTTCAGGCCGGGTCTGGTCGGCGGGCACTGCATCGGCGTCGACCCTTACTACTTGACGCATATGGCCGACAAGCTCGGCTATCACCCGCAAGTCATTCTCGCCGGGCGAAGAATCAACGATGGCATGGGCAAGTACATCGCCGAACAGACGGTCAAACAAATGGTGCAATCCGGATCGCCGGTCAAGGGCGCCGACGTCATCGTACTGGGCCTGACGTTCAAAGAAAATTGCGCGGATATCCGCAATTCGCGAGTTATCGACGTCGTGCATGAACTCATATCCTACGGCATCAACGTGCACGTACACGATCCCGTCGCCGACGCGGCGGAGGCGAGGCACGAGTACAAGGTTGAGTTGAAGTCCTGGGACGCACTACCTCGCGCACGCGCGATCGTCGCCGCGGTCGCGCATCGCGAATTCAGGGAGCGTCACACGGACGACTACGTCGACAAACTCGAGGCCGGCGGGTTGTACGTCGACGTCAAGGCGCAGGCCGATGCGGCGCAGTTCCGTGCGCGCGGCATCGAGGTCTGGAGATTGTAGTGAGCGATCGCCGCCCGGGCGGCACGACCGCCATGCAGGGTGAACTCCGCGCGGGCGCTGAGGCTTTTGCTGCGCGTAGCCAAGACCTGCGCGCAAGACCATTGCGCTGGCTGGTTACCGGCAGCGCCGGTTTCATTGGTTCCCATCTGCTCGAAACGCTGCTGGACCTCGGGCAGGACGTCGTCAGCCTCGACAATTTCGCCACCGGCTTCCAGCGAAATCTCGACGATGTGCGGCAGGCAGTGGGTGAGGCCGCATGGCGCAGGCATACGTTTTTGGAAGCCGATATTGTGGACCCGAGTGCCTGCCGCCAGCGCCTGCGCGGGCGTCGACATCGTGCTGCACCAGGCGGCGCTGGGCTCGGTACCGCGGTCGATCGAAGATCCGTTGCGCACGCACGCGGCGAACGCCACAGGCTTCATCAACATGCTGGTCGCGGCACGCGATGCGGGCGTCAGCCGTTTCGTTTACGCGGCGTCGAGTTCGACTTACGGCGATCATCCCGGGCTTCCCAAGATCGAAGACGCCATCGGCCGACCGCTGTCGCCTTATGCCGTCACCAAGTACCTCGACGAACTCTACGCACAGGTCTTCACGCGCTGCTACGAGCTTGCCACGGTGGGCCTGCGCTACTTCAATGTGTTCGGTCCACGGCAGGACCCGGACGGTGCGTATGCGGCAGTGATTCCTCGCTGGGCCGACGCGATGCTCTCGGGAACGCCGATCGCGATCAATGGCGACGGTGAGACCACGCGCGATTTCTGTTATGTCGCCAACGTTGTCCAGGCGAACATACTCGCCGCGACCGCCGACGCGGCCGCAGTGTCGGGGCAGGTCTACAACATCGCCGTCGGCGGCAGGATCTCACTCAACGATCTGTATGGCGTTTTGCGCGATCTGGTGACGGTGCGCCATCCTTCGCGGCGGGTCGCTGCGCCCGTCTATCGGGACTTCCGCCCGGGCGACGTGCGGCACTCGCAGGCCGATATCGCCAAGGCGAGAGGCTCGCTGGGCTACGCGCCGACGCACGACCTTCGCGAAGGCTTGCGCGAAGCCCTGCCATGGTACGAAACCCGAGCAGAGGTGCCTGCGCGGTCGCGCGCGGGCGGCGCGACCTGACGGCGCGCTCGAAGGTTCCGGAGTGGTGTTCATGCACCGCCAGTTGCTGATTGCCGCCTGCGTTCTCGCCTCGTTCGCAGGGCAGAAGGTGTTTGCCGACGCGATGCCGCCGAGTGCGCCGGCTCAGGCCACGGTCGAAGAGGCCGCCGCCTACGAGCATGGCGAGGGCGTCGAGAAGGATCAGCTCAAGGCGGCTGCGCTTTACTGCGAGGCCGCTCGCGCGGGTAACGTTGAAGCCATGTTCAATCTTGGCTGGATGTACGCCAATGGGCGTGGCGTCGCGCGCGACGACGCAGTGGCTGCCGGGCTGTTTGCGACTGCCGCGCAGCATGGGCACACTCAAGCACAGCAGATGCAGCGCCTGGTCAACGCGCCAAACCCGGTGCTCCCTGACTGCATGCGCAGCGTCGCGCTGCTTGCTCCGGTGGCGGACTCCGCGGGGGTCGCGGACCCGTTCATCGATATGCCTCCGGCGAAGAGGAAAATCGTCGAAGCAGTCATGCGCGCGGCACCCCGTTACATCATCGAGCCGGACCTCGCGCTAGCCGTCGTCGCCGCGGAATCGAATTTTCAGTTCGACGCGCGCTCGGACAAAGGCGCGGTAGGCGTCATGCAACTCATCCCTGCCACTGCCGAACGATTCGAGGTCAAGAACCGCCTGAACATTGACGATAACGTCCAGGGAGGGCTCGCCTATCTGCGTTGGCTGCTTGCTTACTACGAGGGTTACGTAGCGCTGGCCGTCGCGGCCTACAATGCGGGAGAGGACGCAGTCGACAAGTACCGCGGGATTCCGCCGTATCCCGAGACCCGCGCCTATGTACAACGCGTGCAGCGTCTGTATCCGATCGAAAGGCACGTCTACGATCCCAGTGTCGTCGAGGCGTCGACGATACTTCGTCCGGCCAACAGTGGCAGCAAGTAGGAGGCACGAATGCGATTGAACGGACGTCATGGGAGCGGTTTTCGCCGCGCGGGACTCGCATTGCTCGTGTGCACATCGGTGTTAGCCTCGCCGGGTGTGCGCGCCGATCGCATGGCGGTGATCGAACGCGTCAAGCCTTCGATTGTCGCCGTCGGTACGTTCGATTCGACGCGCACACCGCCTTTCCAGTTTCTCGGCACGGGATTCGCAGTGGGCGACGGGACGACGATCGTCACCAATGCGCACGTGGTTCCAACGGTGCTCGACCCTGAAGGCAAGGAGGGCCTTGCCATTCTCATGCGGGCGCCAAACAACGATGCCCGAGGGCAAGCGCAGGTCGTGGTCAAACAGGCCAAGGCGCAGAAAATCGATCCCACGTCGGACTTGGCCTTGCTCAAGATCGAGGGCTTGGCGCTGCCGGCGCTGAAAATCGCGGTGTCTTCGGGCGCGAAGGAGGGCCAGGAGATTCTGTTCACCGGCTATCCGCTCGGTGCGGTCCTTGGACCTTATCCGTCGACCCATCATGGGATGATTTCGTCGATTGCGCCGATCGCCATCCCCCAGTCTCACGCCGGCGACCTCAATCCGCAAACCATACGGCGGATTGCAGCGGGGGCCTTCCCCATCCTGCAACTCGATGCGACCGCGTATCCGGGTCATAGCGGCAGCCCGGTCTACGACGCTGAGACGGGCGAGGTGGTCGGGATCATCAACATGGTGTTCGTCAAAAGCGCCAAGGAGTCCGTGCTGTCGCAACCGAGCGGCATCACCTACGCGATACCGGCCAGCCGCCTCCAGGATCTGCTGAAAGCGCAGTGAAGAGGTCGTGATCGATTCCTTCTGGCTCAAGGCGGTCCTCAAAGCTGTACTCCTGCCGCCGACGGGTCTGCTGCTGCTTGTCGTCGTCGGCCTCTCCATCGCCCCGCGCTTCTCGCGGGCAGGAAGAGCTCTGGCGTGGGCTGGCGTTACCTTGCTATGGTTGCTGTCGCTTCCGGTCGTTGCGACGATGCTGCAGCGCTCACTTTACGATCGCCCCGCGTTCGATATCGCCGACGCGGCGGGCGCGCAGGCGATCGTCATCCTCGGCGGCGGCGTCCGGCGCCACGCACCCGAGTATGGCGGCGACACGGTGAGCCGTCTGACGCTAGAGCGCGTCCGCTACGGAGCTATCGTTGCCCGACTGACGCACCTGCCGGTGCTGGTGACTGGAGGTGCCGCGCTCGGTGGTGACGTCGAGGCAAAGCTGATGAAGGAAGTGCTCGAGCGCGAATACGGCGTCGACGTGCGGTGGGTCGAGGCGCGTTCGCGCAACACCCATGAGAACGCCCTTCGCTCGGCCGAAATCTTGCGTGCTGCGAGCGTGACGCGCGTGGTGCTCGTCGCCCACAGCTTCGACATGCCACGCGCAATCAGTGAATTCGCGGCGGCCGGCATCGTCGCGCTGCCTGCGGCCACGAGTATTCCGTCGGATGAGGGATTGAGCTTGCTGGACTACCTGCCCAGCGTCAGCGGATTGCAAGGGAGTTACTACGCGCTGTACGAAATCGCGGCAAATCTGGTTCGTTGGACTTCGCTGAGGGCCGGCGGCTAGACCGAGCAGCCGCGGCCACGCGAAGCCTGCCGAGCGGCGGTTTTTTCGCTCCGGCAGCTAAATGACCGTACTGGGCCCGCCCGGTTGCGAAAAAGCCTGGCGTCTCGCCTGCGCAAGTTTGGCGCGCTCTCGATTGTCGTCGCCTTCGGCGCGTCCCATGCCCAGCAACGCAAACAGGAAGAATCCGCCGTAAGCCCCGGCGAGAAACGCCCACAGTACCCACCAAGTCGAAACCGTCATCACCCCTCCCTGTTGCGCCACAGCTCGCCGCGCGTTCGGCGCGGCATCGAGAACAGTATGCAAGCAAGCGATATGCCACGCTTCCTAAGCTGATGATCTGCAAAATCTGGCCCTTGATTCAAGCTCGCCGCCAAGTCACCTGGACCGGCATCAAGTGCCGCCTTTCAACACTTTTAGGCCGTAATTACCAATCGTCGGGCGCGTGCTTGAGCGCGTTCGTCCATCGCCAACCCAGGAGTGTCGTCGATGATCCCGGATCAGGTATGCTTGCGCCCTTCATGACGATCGATGCCTGCAGGACCGCGCGGACGGTCCTAAGGGTCTCCGATTTGATAACCGACAGAGGTGTTCATGGCGAAAAGCAAGAGTCTGATGTCAAAGCTGGGTTCGGTCGTCGACGCAATGAAGGCGCGCGCGGAATCCGTGTCTTCGGATGCCATGCGCAGTGCGACGAAAGTCAGCAAGAAGATTGTTCGTCAGGCGCGCAAAGCGCAGGTTTCCGCGAGCAAGACAGCGAAAGAGGCGACGATCCAGGCGCAGAAGGTGCTGGTCAAGGCAAAGAAGGCGGTAAGTCGCGAAGGCAGAGCGGCTAAGGCGGGCGCCAAGAAAGCAGGGCGCAGCGCCAAGACGGCTGCAGGACACGCGAAGACGGCCGCAGGCAAGACCAAGCGTGCCGCGACCAAGACGCTCAAGAAGGTAAAGCGTGCGGTGACCTTGCCCAAAGCACAGGTGCAGAAGACGACTGCGCGCACGAAGAAAAAGGCGACTGCGACGAAGACCGCAGCCAAAGCTTCGCCCGCCGCAGGTGCAAAACCGCGGCGCTCGCGCAAGAAAAAGAAATAACCCTCGGACGAACTCCTGGTTGGGCTCGCCAGCGGCCCGCGTTCGTCAGGGCGAGCCGCTTCGCAGCGCGTCGATCACCGTCGACGCTGCGCTGATCGCTGCGCCGACCGCCTGATCCATGTTGTAGTACCGGTATTGCGCCAGCCTGCCGACGAAGGTGGCATCAATGCATGAATCTGCCCGCGCGCGATAGCGCTTGTAAAGCGCCTCATTCTCGGGGCGGGGGATCGGGTAGTAGGGTTGGCCGTCTGCCCGCGGGAATTCGCGCACGATCGTCGTCCCGGAATGCTCCTGCGCAGTGATGTGCTTGAACTCGGTGATACGCGTGTACTCGAATTCGTTGGGAAAGTTGATGGTGCCTACAGGCTGAAACTGCCTCACACCCGGAAGATGCTCGTATTGAAAGTGGAGCGAACGATAAGGAAGACGGCCATAGCAAAAGTCAAAATAGGCGTCGATCGGGCCGGTATAGATCAAGTGTCGATAGTCGATCCGCTCGCGCACATGGGCAAACTCCGAATCGATTTCGTAGCTTATCAACGGATGCTCCAGCATCTGCTGGAACATCTTGGTGTAGCCATCGGCCGGAATGCCTTGGTGCTTGTCGCTGAAGTAACGATCATCGGCCGTGGTTCGAACGGGGATGCGTCCGGCCACCGAGGCGTCGAGCTGTGCCAGGTCCAGTCCCCACTGCTTGCGCGTGTAGCCGCGAAAAAGCTTATCGCATAAGTCGCGACCGACGCGCTCGAGAACCACGTCTTCGCTGGAACGAATCGGATCACGGACTTCGCGTACCCTCTGCAGAAAATCGGCGACTTCCTGTTCGGAGAGCGAGAGTCGATAGAGGCGGTTAATCGTCGTGCGATTGATCGGAATCGGCACCAGCTCGCCGTCGACACTCGCCAGGACCCGGTGCTCATACACGCGCCACGCCGTGAAGCGTGACAGGAAAGCGAAAATGCGATCCGAGTTGGTGTGAAAAATGTGCGGGCCGTAGCGATGTATGCGGACACCGAAGCTGTCTTCGGCATCCGCAGCATTGCCGCCGATATGCGGGCGCCGGTCGATGGCGTGCACACGATAGCCCGCCTCGGCGAGGACCCGCGCGGAAGTCGCTCCGGAAAAGCCTAGGCCGACGATCAGGACATCGACGTTGAGCATTTGTCAGACGATGGCATGCCTAGCTATGGACAGTGTACGAAGGCAATGCCAACATTCAAATTCTTCCAAAGGGCATCTTACGTGGCGGCAGAACTCAACTTTACCTGGACGATACAAGGCAGGGCAGTGGAAGGCGCCGCTCCGGCGGCGCCGATGCGGGCGCGGTCGGGGCTCCAGGCGCAGTATCGCAATGATTTTGCGCTGCACGCGAGCGAGATTGTCTCCCGCCACGCACAGCAAAGCCTGGAGGTCGTCGACGCGCTGCGCAAAAAATACGAGACGCCATTATATGGCGAGGTCAGCACGTGGAGCTTGGTCGAGAAGCTCGCGCAATGCATCGATCCGACCGATCAACGCCTGTGCGGTGTCAGCCAACAGCTGCACGTTCTGCAGATTCTAGCGGGGATGGAAAATGATGGCGTGGCGACCGAGGAATTGATCGTCGCCGCGCTGGTCCACGACCTCGGCAAGGTATTGCTGCTGACCGACGAAGCTCCGGAGAACATCGTCTGCTTCAATGAGCCAATCGGCGTGTACCAGCGAGGCATAGGCTTGGACAATTGCGTCTTCCAATGGAACCACGACGAGTTTGCCTACTCGCGGCTGAAGCAGCATCTGCCCGATGGCATTGCCTGGCTGGTCCGCTATCACAGCATCGTTCGCAGCAGTTGCGAAGAATACATGGACGCTCGTGACCGCCAATATTGCGAGCGCTACCTGGACCTCTTCTCCCGCTACGATCACGGGACCAAATCCCCCTGGTTTCTTCCGCGCAAGCGAATCGACGACTACCGCCGCGTGCTCGAGGCGTGGCTGCCGGCTGTGATCGTCTTCTAGGATGGATTGCGCCGCGGAGCGCGAACTCGCAATTCGTCCACGGGCAACACTGCAGATCCGAGGTCGAGCCGCAGGCGCGACGCCAAAAACGCCTGTCTATCGCGGTGCAACAAGGCGCGCAACGACGAGTTTTCGCCCTCGGCGTCGGTAAGCAGGTTTCCCGCGATATCGATGCCGGCATGGGCGACCGGCCTCATCCTGGGGGGAAACTGTGCTTCCGCAGCAGCGCGTGATACTCGGCCTTAGGCGTGCTTCCGGTGGCCAGGACTGCCGCCATATTGGGACCGCCCACGGGGCGCGTGTGCGTAAGTTCCACTTCGTCGATCATGGCACAGCCGCGGGCCGGGTCGGCTAGCGTCCTCGCCCAGACGTAGCCCAAGCCCCAGCCACTCTGATTTTCCGCGAGCGTGGGCAAGCAACGGGCAAGGAACGAAGATTCGAAACACGGCGCCATTACTTCGACAAAGTTGGTGTAGCGCAGTCTGAAGCTCGGGTGCCTCAGTGTTTGCTCGTAACTATAGAAACTGACCCAGGAAAGAGTCGGCTGCGCCAACTGCAATTCCGACGATGCAACCAGCGCGAACAGCCGGTTTATGCGTGTTTCGTCAATAGCGAGGTCATCGTCGGGCAGCCACACATAGTCGTAATCGCGCCACCGTTGATCGCGAGTCAATAGCGCGTGCAGTCCCGGCCATTTCGGCCCCTTGTCGTCGATGCGCACCTCGCCATCCGTGCGATAGAGTTCGGGATCGCCGCCAAAGTAGCTCGCGATCAGATCCCAGTTTCTCGTCGATACGGAGTTGGTCCAACCGGGATGAAGCGAACGATCCCCGGCGCGGACGATGACCAGAAAGCGCTTGGACGCCGGCATCGGCCGATTGTACTTGGCCGCAGCCCTGGGAGGCACCGGTTCATTCGCCGCTTGTTGCGCGAGAAACCCCTCGTTTCAATACGATAGCGTGCCGGCGCTTGTCACGCCTCACCCGGGCCGGTAGCATGGTGTGGCTATATTCAGGTGCGACAAGCGCGCACCGAGGGGGTGCTACCCAAGGCGAGGTCAAAGCCCAAGCGCCCCGACCGCCGATCGCTGTGATCGTCAGGAGGAGCATCAATGCACACTACTTTGCGTGGATTGGGATGGCTTGTCTGCGGGATATTGTTCGCGTCCCCGGCGCTGTCCCAGGTCAAGTTCGCCTACATCGATCCCTTGTCCGGCGGCGCCGCCAGCGCAGGGATCAATGCGCAAAAACATATGACGTATCTCGTCGATCGCCTCAATGCGGCGGGCGGACTGGCCGGGCAGAAAGTCGAACTGCTATCCTACGACAACAAGGTCGATCCGCAGGAATCACTGATCGCGCTGAAAAAGGCCCTCGACGATGGTGCCCGCTATGTCTTCCAGGGCAACGGCAGTGCTGTGGCGCTGGCGATCACCGATGCGGTGTTGAAATACAATGAGCGCAACCCAGGGAAGGAAGTGCTGTATTTCAACTACGCGGCCGTGGACCCCGCGTTGACCAATGACAAGTGCAACTTCTGGCATTTTCGCTTCGACGCCGACGCCGACATGAAAATGGCCGCGCTGACTGATGTCATCGCCAAAGACCAGAACATAAAGAACGTATATCTGATCGATCAGGACTATTCGTTCGGTCGTGCTGTTGCCGCAGCCGCGCGCAGGATGCTCGCCGTCAAGCGTCCGGATATCAAGATCGTTGGTGACGAGCTGCACCCGTTGCAAAAGATCCAGGACTTTTCGCCTTACGTCGCCAAGATCAAAGCGTCGGGCGCCGACACCGTGATCACCGGCAATTGGAGCAACGACATGTTCCTGTTGCTCAAGGCAGGCAAGGACGCCGGGCTGAAGGTGAACTGGTATACGTATTACGCCGGGGCGCTGGGTTCTCCGAGCGCGATCGGCAGGGACGGTGTGGGCTACGTCAAGCAGGTGAGCGAATACCACAACAATGCCCTTCCGGATCTCGACCCCGATGCCGCGGCCTTCAAGAAACGCTTCACCGGCAAGGACGACGAGTTCGACTACTATCGGTTGAAGACCACGTTCGACATGCTGGCCGCAGCGGCAACCGCAGCGAAGTCGAACGAACCGATCAAGGTCGCGAAGGCGCTGGAAGGCATGAAACTGATGACGACCGTGGGCGAAGTGGAGATGCGCGCCGACAACCACCAGATCCTGCAGCCGATGTTCGTCTCGACCTTTTCGGAAAATGTGAAGTACGACGTCGAAAAGACCGGCTTCGGGTTCAAGACCGACGCCAAGGTCAACGCCAAGGACACAGCGCAACCCACGACTTGCAAGATGCAGCGTCCATCGTAGCTTCAACAATCAATACGATCGCCGCGCTGCCTGGTACCGGCACGAGCATGAACCCGCACCGACACTAAGGCGGCGCGTCGGTCCGTGCTCGAAGTCGCCACCTTCTCGCTGCTGAACGGCGTCGTCTACGGGCTGTTGTTGTTCATGCTGTCGAGCGGCCTGACGCTGATTTTCAGCATGATGGGCGTGCTGAATTTCGCGCACGCCAGCATGTTCATGTTGGGCGCCTACCTCTCCTACCAGATCGGCCGCTACATCGGTTTCTGGCCGGCGCTCGTTCTTGCGCCGATCTTGGTCGGTTTCATCGGCGCGGGAGTCGAACGCTACGGACTGCGCCGCGTGCACAAGCAGGGGCACGTCGCCGAGATCCTGTTCACGTTCGGTCTGGCTTACGTGATTGTCGAAATCGTCATCATGCTGTGGGGACGCAATCCAATCGAAAATCGCGTTCCCGCAGTCATCGATTTTGCACTGTTCTCGATTTTCGGCACCAGCTATCCGTTCTACAAGGTGCTGATGATGATGATTTCGGTGGCGATGTTCGCCTTTCTCTATTTCGCGTTCAAACGCACTCGAACGGGCCTGATCATTCAGGCGGCGCTGACGCACCCGCAAATGGTCGGGGCGCTGGGACACGACGTCCCGCGCCTGTTCGTGCTCGTTTTTGCCCTCGGCAGCGCCCTTGCGGGGCTCGCCGGGGTGATCGGCGGCTTTGCGCTCCTGACCGAGCCGAGTATGGCCGCTGCGCTGGGCCCCATCGTGTTCGTCGTCGTGGTCGTCGGCGGATTGGGATCGATTCCGGGCGCGTTCATCGCGTCGATGCTTATCGGCCTGTTGCAGACGTTTGCGGTCGCGATCGACTACTCACTGCTCGACTTGTTCCACTGGGCGGGCGTGTCTGCCGCCGGTGATTCGATGTTGCACGAGATCTATTCCATCAAGCTCGCGCAGGCTGCACCGATGCTGCCGTACCTCCTGCTGGTCGTGATGCTGATCCTTCGGCCCAAAGGCCTGATGGGAACACGTGAGACCTAGCGTGGCGCTGAAAGCGATGAACGATCGGGGGCTTCGTGCCGGCTTCGATGCAAAACGTACGCTTAAAGTTTGGGTGATAGTCGTTGCGACGCTGCTGATCCTTCCGCATGTCCCCGGGCTCAACGCCAATTTCGGTCGCTCGATGCTGAGCCAGATGGGTATCGCGATCATGTTTGCACTTTCCTATAGTCTGCTGCTCGGGCAGACAGGTCTGCTTTCCTTCGGCCATGCCGCCTATTTTGGGTTGGGCGGCTATGCGGCGATCCACCTGATGCGCGCGATCAACCATGGGCTTGCGGTGCCGATGCCGCTGGTCCCTCTTGCCGGTGCGGCCGCTGGCTTGATTTTCGGCATTCTGTTCGGCTCGGTGATCACGCGTCGCGCCGGAGTGGTTTTTGCGCTCATCTCGCTGGGCGTCGGTGAACTCGTGTTTGCCATAGCGAGGATGTTGCAATCGCTGTCAGGAGGGGAGGAGGGGCTCACGGCCAACCGCGGCCACGGCCCGCATGTATTCGGCCTCGATTTTTCCTCGCAGTTGCAGATCTACTACGTGATTGCCTTTTGGCTGGCCGTTGCCGCGGCAGGTATGTATGCGTTTGTTCGTACGCCGGCCGGGCGCATGTGCAATGCCGTGCGAGACAATCCTGAGCGCGCGGAATTCATCGGCTACAGCGCCGCCCGCGTGCGGTTTATCGCATTGTCGGTGTCGGCCATGTTCGCGGGCCTGGCTGGAGGTCTACACGCGCTCAATTACGAGATTGTCGGCGTCGAGGCTTTGGGCGCGGCGCGATCGGGCGCGGTCCTGCTAATGGTTTACATCGGCGGTGTTTCGAGCTTCGCCGGCGCAATCATCGGCGCCATCGTCATCACTTGGCTGCAGATCAGTCTTTCCGACTACACGCAGGCGTGGCAGCTCTACCTCGGTCTATTTTTCATAGCGGTCGTGCTGTTCGCGCCCGGCGGTATCGCCGGCGTGATCAAGTTGCATGCGCCCATCCTGCGCACGCGCGCTTTCGCTGGCGTGATCAAAGTCTATGCCATCGCACTGTTGCCATTTGCCGTGATGTTGCTCGGCGCTGGGGTGCTGCTGGAAACCAGCTATCGGCTGTCGACGCAAGCCGAGTCGGGATCCAAGCTCTCGCTTTTTCACGTCGCGATCGATGCTGCCACGCCGTGGCCCTGGCTCGCGGAACTGGCGATGGTCATCGGCGGCTTCGTCGTATTTCGAAAAACCTGGCCTCTCGTGATGGCTGCATGGGAACGGGCTCGCACCGAAGCGGCGGCGAGCTCGCCTTCGAGGGCATGATGGGTCTAGCGGCAGTCAATCCTGACGCGGGGACGCCCGCCTTGCGTCTTGACCAACGTGCACAAGAACTTCGGCCCGACCGCTATCATTCGCGGCGTAACACTGGATGTGATAGCCGGCGAACGTCATGCGATCATCGGTCCGAACGGAGCCGGAAAATCCACCCTGTTCAACTTGATCAGTGGACGATTCGCGCCGAGTTCGGGATCGATCAAGCTGCAGGAAGAGGAAATTGCCGGCAAATCGCCTTTTGCGATCTACCGTCGCGGCCTGGCTCGCAGCTTTCAAGTGACCAATATCTTCCCGCGCCTGACGGTATTCGAGAATATTCGCTGTGGTGTGCTGTGGTCGCTCGGGTACCAGTACAACTTCTGGCGCAGCACAGCCAAGTTGCAGCGGGCCAATCAGCAAGCGGAAATGACGCTGGAACGAATCAACATGACGGCGCGGCGCGACACGCCTTGCTGGCGTGCTGACCTATGCCGAGCAGCGGGCGCTTGAGATCGGTATCACGATTGCGGGGGACGCCCCGGTCATCCTTCTCGACGAACCGACCGCCGGTATGAGCCGGCGCGAAACCGAGCATGCGGTTGAGCTGATTCGCAGCGTCTCGACCGGCAGGACTTTGCTGATGGTGGAGCACGACATGGGGGTCGTGTTCAATCTGGCCGACCGCATTTCGGTGCTGGTCTACGGCGAGATCATCGCAACCGATGCGCCCGCCAGAATCCGCGAGAACGCTGCCGTTCAGGCCGCCTATCTAGGCACAGACACATCGGACGCCCATGCTTGAAGTGAGCGATCTTCACGCGTACTACGGCAAGAGCCACATCCTCCAGGGCATTTCATTGCGCGTCGACAAAGGGGAAATCGTCAGCCTTCTGGGGCGCAACGGCGCCGGCCGTTCGACGACGGTCAAGACGATCATGGGGCAAGTGGCTTCCGTCGGCATCGTTCGCTTCAAGGGCGAACGCATCGACGGCCTCAAGTCGCACCAAATCGCACGGCGCGGATTGGGTTACGTCCCGGAGGACCGCGAGATTTTTCCCAGCCTCACCGTTCGCGAGAACCTGCGACTCGGCATGAAAGCTGACGCGACACGCAACCCTGGCGGAGCGGGAGCCTGGACGGTCGATGACGTATTCGCCCTTTTTCCGTCCTTGCGCGAGCGCGCCGACGCCCCGGGCGCCGTACTCTCGGGCGGCGAGCAGCAAATGCTGACGATTTGTCGTACGCTTATGGGCAACCCCGAGTTGATCATGGTCGACGAACCTACGGAGGGCTTGGCGCCAAGGCTGGTCGACATGGTGCGCGAGTTGCTGGAAACGATTGCGGGCCGCGGCACGGCCATATTGCTGATCGAGCAGAAGCTGACGATTGCACTGAGCATCTCGCACCGCTTGTATGTCATGGGACAAGGGCGCATTGTGTTCGAAGGGACGCCGCAGGGATTGCGCAATAACCATGCGCTGCGCAAGGAGTGGCTGGAGGTCTAGCGGATCCGAATCGCATTGAACCGGCGGATAACCGGGTCTGGTCAAGGACGCACTGAGGGAACAACCATCGAAACCTATCAGGTTCGCGATGCAGTCGCGGTGATCACGTTGAACAATCCGCCCGTCAACGGATTGAACTACGCGCAGCGCTCGGCCATCGTCGACGGCATCGACCGCGCTCAGGCCGATGCCGGCGTCAAAGCCATTGTGCTGATCGGCGCGGGGACTCTTTTTTCCGGCGGCGCCGATATCCGCGAATTCAACACGCCGGCCGCCCGAGCGTGAGCCGACGCTGCACACGGTCATTCGTATTACCGAGGCTAGCGCCAAACCCGTCATCGCAGCGATCGGCGGTACCTGCATGGGAGGCGGGCTGGAGCTGGCGCTGGGATGCAATTTCCGCATTGCGCGCGTCGGTTCACAGGTAGCGTTGCCTGAAGTCAAACTCGGATTGCTGCCGGGCGCCGGGGGTACGCAGCGCCTGCCGCGTGCAATCGGCGTCGAGCCGGCGCTGAATATGATCCTGTCCGGCAATCCCGTCGCCTGTGAGCAATTCAAGGGAACGGCACTGTTCGACGAGATCATCGACGGGGACCTGCTGGCGGCGGCCGTCGCCTTCGGGCAACGCGTCGTATCGGAAGCGCGGCCGCTCAAACGCGTGCGCGATATCGGCATCGACTGCCCGAATGCCGACGCCCTGTTCGAGTTCGCGCGAAACACGGTTCGCGCGGTCGCCAAGGATTATCCGGCGCCGCTGAAGTGCGTGGACGCCATCGAGGCTGCCGTCTCCAAGCCATTCGAGGAAGGCTTGCGTTTCGAACGGGAGCTTTTTGTTCAACTCGCGCAGACGCCCGAGTCGATGGCGCTTCGCCATGCCTTCTTTGCCGAACGCGCTGCGTCGAAGATCCCGGGTGTTCCGCCGGACACCCAGCCACGCGCGATCGCGAGCGTCGGCGTGATAGGCGCGGGGACGATGGGTGGCGGCATCGCGATGAATTTTATGAATGCTGGCATCCCGGTCACGATACTCGAGATGAAGCAGGAGGCGCTGGACAAGGGTCTTTCCACGATTCGGAAAAATTACGAGGGATCGCTCAAGAAAGGCAAACTTACGCAAGACAAGCTGACCCAGACGCTCGCGCTGCTCAAGCCCACTCTCGACTACAACGATCTCGCGAACGCGGACCTGATCGTCGAGGCGGTGTTCGAAGACATGGGCGTCAAGCAGTCCGTTTTCGAGCAACTCGACCGGGTTGCGAAGGCGGGCGCAATTCTCGCCAGCAACACTTCGACCTTGGACGTCAACAAGATTGCGGAGTTTACCGAGCGGCCGCAGGACGTTGTCGGAATGCATTTCTTCAGTCCGGCCAATGTGATGAAACTGCTGGAAGTCATCCGCGGCACGACGACGGCAGACGATGTGCTGATGACGGTGATGCCACTGGCGAAGAAGATCCGCAAGACTGCGGTGGTATCAGGCGTTTGCGATGGCTTCATTGGCAACCGCATGGTCGAACAGTATTTGCGGCAGGCATTTTTTCTGGTCGAAGAGGGTGCGTCGCCGGCGCAAATCGATCGCGCGCTGGAGAAGTTCGGCATGGCAATGGGACCGTTCCGGATGAGCGATCTGGCAGGCAACGATATCGGCTGGTACATACGCAAGCGGCGATACGTCGAGCGGCCCGAAGTGAAATATTCGAAAATCGCCGACCGTCTGTGTGAGCTCGGCCGCTTCGGCCAGAAGACGGGCCTTGGCTGGTATCGCTATGAGCCTGGCCGACGAGATGCGCTACCGGATCCGGTGGTGGACGAGCTGATCGCCGCCTTTCGCAAGGAAAACGGGATTGCGCCGCGCAAGATCGAAGCGAACGAAATCGTCGATCGCTGCATTTACGCACTGGTCAACGAGGGCGCCCATATTCTCGAAGAAGGTATAGCCGCGCGCGCGTCGGACATCGACATGGTCTATCTGACCGGGTACGGGTTCCCGCTCTATCGCGGTGGCCCGATGTTCTACGCCGACACCGTGGGCTTGTACAACGTCGCGCGTGCGATGCGCGGGTTCGCGGCCACCTCGCCCGAAGCCGCACGGTTCTGGCAACCGGCGCCGCTGCTGACGAAGCTGGTCGCCGAAGGCAAGACGTTTAATAGTTGATGCGGAGCCACGTTCATGACTGATGCCGTCGTAGTTTCCACTGCGCGTACCGGATTGGCCAAGTCCTGGCGCGGCGCGCTGAACATGAGCTACGGCGCAACGCTGGGAGGACACGTGGTTGGCCATGCGATCGCACGTGCGGGACTCGACGCAGCCGAGATCGACGACGTGCTGATTGGATGCGCGTTTCCGGAAGGCACGACGGGATTCAATCTTGGCCGACAGGTTGCCCTGCGCGCCGGTTGTCCGGTCACAGTCGCCGGCGCCACGGTCAATCGCTTCTGTTCGTCGGGCCTGCAAACGATCGCGATGGCTGCGCAGCGGGTGATTGCCGGCGAAAGCGATGCGATCGTCGCGGGCGGGGTTGAATCGATCTCTTGCGTTCAGAACGAAATGAACCGACACATGCTGCGCGATCCATGGATCGTCGAGCACAAGCCTGCGCTTTACTGGTCGATGCTGGAAACCGCGGAGACCGTCTCCAAGCGCTATCAGATCTCGCGTCAGAGACAGGACGAATACGGCGTGCAAAGCCAGCAACGGGCCGCTGCGGCCGCGGCCGCGGGCCGCTTCAATCAGGAGATCGTTCCGATAACGGTAACGGCGGGCGTTGCCGACAAGGATTCGGGGCGCCTTTTCACCAAGGAAGTGACGCTTGCGGCCGACGAGGGTATCCGTGCCGACACGACGTATGAGGCGCTGGCCAAGATCAAGCCGGCGTTGCCCGGTGGCGTCGTGGCTGCTGGCAATGCGAGCCAGTTTTCGGACGGCGCCGCCGCGTGCGTGGTCGTCTCCGACAAATTTGCCGCAAGCAAAGGCATGACGCCGCTGGGAATATTCCGCGGCTTCGCGGTCGCCGGCTGCGAGCCAGACGAAATGGGCATCGGTCCGGTCTATGCCGTGCCCAAGCTGCTCAAACGCACCGGCAAGAAGATCGACGATATCGGCCTGTGGGAATTAAACGAAGCCTTCGCCGTGCAGGTTATCTACTGTCGCGACAAGCTCGGCATCTCCAACGACATTCTGAATGTAGACGGCGGCGCGATTGCCGTCGGCCACCCCTACGGCGTGTCCGGGACGCGCCTTACGGCCCATGCGCTGATCGAGGGCAAGCGTCGAGGTGCCAAATTCGTAGTCGTGACCATGTGCATCGGCGGAGGCATGGGCGCGGCCGGCTTGTTCGAAGTCGTTTGACGCGAAGGCCGCCAATGGCGACCGCTGGTGCATACGGCGGCATGGAGCGGCCATGCGACACCACGCGACCAGGGCCCGCTTACTGCGCGGCAAACCGCTCGAGGTGGTAGTCGGCGTCGCCGAACTGCTGGGCGATCATCGTCAGCCGCCGAAACGTGTGACTGATCTTCATTTCGTCGCTCATGCCCATGCCGCCGTGTAGCTGCACGGCCTCCTGACTGACGTGTCGACACGCGTCGGCAATCCTGATCTTGGCCGCAGAAACGGTACGCATGCGTTCGCCGCGGTCTCCCACGGAATCGACCGCCACGCAAGCGAGACTTGCCATCGAGCGAGCCTGTTCGCAGCTGATCACCATGTCGACCATGCGATGGCGCAAGACTTGGAAGCTGCCAATCGGGACGCCGAACTGCTTGCGCGTCTTGAGATACTCGAGCGTCGCATCGTTGGCTGATTGGAGCGCGCCGACGGCTTCGGCGCACAACAGCGCCGTGGCGAAATCAGTAGCTTCCTCGATCAAGGGCAAGCGCGAGGCCTTCAACGCCGATAATTGCGTCGGCTGGCACCTTCGCGTCGTCGAATGCAATGTCAGCCGAGCGCAGGCCGTCGATCGTGCGGTAGCGCGCGCATCGTCACGCCCGCAGTGTCCGCGTCGACGAGGAAAAGGCTGATGCCACGCGGATCGGTCGCCGCGCCCGACGTGCGCGCGGAGACGATGAATTTGTCGGCTTGCGACGCGTGCACCACCGCGCACTTTTCGCCGTCGATGCGATAGCCATCGGCTGCAGGTTTGCACGTACCGCCACGCGCGCGAGATCGTAACGCGCGCCACGCTCCACCTGCGCGAACGCCAATTTGAGCTTGCCATCCGCCAGCAGAGGCAGCCACTGCGCCTGCTGGCGGGGAGAACCGCCACGCGCGATAAGCTGTCCCGTCCACCCGACCGTCGCCAGGTAGGGTTCGACCATCAGCACATCGCCGATGATCTCCATAACCGGCATTGCGTCGACTGCGCCTCCGCCGAAGCCTCCGTGCTCGGTGGAAAAGGGCAATCCGAGGAGCCCCAAGTCGGCAAGCGTTTTCCATACGTCATGACTGTACCCATCTTCCGACGCAATGATCGCTCGCCGCTGCTCGAAACTGTACGCTTTGTCGACGAAGCGCCGGACCGATTCAGCGAGCAGTTGTTGCTCTTCGTTCTGATCGAAGTTCAAGGCTTTGTTCGCCGGGCCTTAGCTACAGGCCAAGCGCCATCGCGGCGATGATGTTGCGCTGGATTTCGTTGGAGCCGGCGTAGATGGATGTCTTGCGATAGTTGCTGTAGCGCGCAGCAAGCCTTGCCGCCAGCGCGTCAAAGGCGGCATCTTCGGGGTCCGCTGCGGGCGCGCGTGCGAGGCCCTGCGCCAGCGGACCGGCTGCCTGCATCATCAGTTCGGTCAACGTCTGCTGAATTTCGGTGCCTTTGATCTTGAGCAGTGACACATCGGCGCCCGGCGGCCGTCCGTCGCGCAGGCGGTCGAGGAAGCGCAAATTGGTGATGGCGAGCGCCATCAATTCGATTTCCACGCGAGTAACGCGATCACGAAAGCGCACGTCGTCAAGCAGCGGTTTGCCATCTTTCATCTGCGTCGCAGCGAACTGTTTGAGTTTTTCGAGTTCGCGCTTCGATGTTCCGACGCGCGACGTGTTCATGCGCTCGTGCCCGAGCAGGTACTTGGCGACCGTCCAGCCCTTGCCTTCTTCGTACACCAGATTTTCTGTCGGAACCTTGACGTCATCGAAGAAGACTTCGTTCACTTCATGCCCGCCGTCCATCAGCATCAACGGGCGAACGCTGATGCCCGGCGTTTTCATGTCGATCAGCAGAAACGAAATGCCCTCCTGTTTTTTTTCCGTCGTGGAATCGGTCCGCACCAGGCAGAATATCCAATCGGCCATGTGCGCGAAGGTCGTCCAGGTTTTCTGGCCGGTGACGACATAGTGGTCGCCTTGTCTCGTCGCGCGGGTGCGCAGCGATGCGAGGTCGGAGCCCGAGCCAGGCTCGGAATAGCCCTGGCACCAGAAGTCGTCGCCGTTGTAGATCCGCGGCAGGAAACGCTGTTTCTGCGCCTCGCTGCCGAACTTCAGCAACACCGGTGCGCACATCGACAGACCGAACGGGACCAGCGGCGGCGTGCCTACATAGCCGCAAGCCTCTTCGAAAATGTAGCGCTGGGCCAGCGTCCAGCTCGTTCCTCCCCAGGCTTCCGGCCACGACGGCGCTACCCAGCCTTTGTGTGCGAGGATTCGGTGCCAGCGCAATAGATCGTCCCGCGACAATGGCGCATAGCGTGCGACCTTGTCGTGCAGGTCGGCAGGCAAGGCCTGGGTCAACCAGGCAGTTACCTCGTCGCGAAAGGCGAGATCCTCGGAGGAATAGTTGAGGTTCAAGGTGCTTTGCTCGTTACGTTTTCCGGCGCCCGGCTAGAATTCAAGCTGGAAACAGGGCCCAAAGATAATGGTAACTTAGAACGTCGGACATGCGCCTGTTCGCATCCTTTAGGCGCGTCGGCGTCCGGGAAAGCCGTCGATTGGCTACCCGTACGACATGAACCATAGGTCGTCAACTGAGGGAAGGCCACGATGAGCGTCAAACACCTGCTCGACATTTCCGGCCGGAACGCGCTGGTGACCGGCGGCTCCCGCGGATTGGGACTGCAAATCGCCGAGGCGCTCGCGGAGATGGGCGCCAACGTCGCTCTGACGGCGCGTAAGGCAGACGAACTCGAGCAGGCGGTCGCTCGACTGACCCCCTTCGGCGTTCGCGCGGTGCCACTGGTGTGCGACATGGCGACACCCGCAGCCATCGCGCCGGTCGTCGATCGTGCGATCGCTGCGCTGGGACCCATTGATATCCTCGTCAACAACGCCGGAACGACGTGGGGCGCCGCGACGATCGATCATCCGCTGGAGGCGTGGCAAAAAGTGATCAACCTGAACCTCACCGCGATGTTCGTGACCAGCCAGGAAGTGGGTAAGCGTTGCATGGTGCCGCGCCGCCGGGGCAAGGTGATCAATATCGCGTCGATCCTGGGGCTGGTCGGTGGAGGAGACCCCGGGCGCCCCGGAACGATCGCCTACAACACCAGCAAGGGAGGTGTCATCAGCTTTACCCGCTCGCTTGCGGCTGAGTGGGCGCAGTACGACATCAACGTCAATGCGATAGCGCCGGGCTTTTTCCCGACCAAGATGACCGCTGGCGTATTGAGCATGCTCGGCGACAAGCTCGCGCAGAAGGCGCCATTGAAGCGCATCGGGGGACCCGAGGACCTGAAAGGCCTGGTCGCGCTGTTCGCGTCCGACGCGTCGGCATTCATCACCGGTCAGATTGTGGCGGTCGATGGCGGCGTCACCGCTATCTGAATCCGCACGAGCCATCGTGCTCGATCTCGGCTTTGCCCAATGGTGATCAACTACGACGAATATCAAGGCACACGTCCGGTCGCGGACGCACACCGTTTCGATGTTGCGGCGCTCGAGCGGTATATGCGCGCTAACTTCGATGGTTTCGTTGGACCCCTGGCGGTCGAGCAATTCAAGGGAGGCCAGTCGAATCCAACTTTCAAGCTGAGTGATGTAGGCAGCGAGGGCGCGAATGCGTATGTCCTGCGGCGCAAGCCTCCAGGCCAACTATTGCCATCGGCTCACGCCGTCGATCGTGAGTACCGGGTCATCACCGCATTGCGACATAGCGAAGTGCCGGTGGCGCGAGCCTACTGTCTTTGCACCGATGAATCCGTCGTCGGGACGGCGTTCTACCTGATGGAACACGTCGACGGCCGAGTCTTGTGGGATCCGACCTTGCCCGGGATGGATCCGTTTGAGCGACGAGCGATTTTCGGCGAGATGAATCGCGCGATCGCGGCCTTGCATCGCGTCGATTATGAG
The DNA here is from genome assembly GCA_963749795.1 of uncultured beta proteobacterium. Classification (GTDB taxonomy): domain Bacteria; phylum Pseudomonadota; class Gammaproteobacteria; order Burkholderiales; family Casimicrobiaceae; genus PALSA-1003. The sequence continues at coordinate 308,190 of CAVVOR010000007.1, read as the reverse complement.
GCCGCTGGGCTGTCGGACTTCGGTCGGCCCGGCAACTACCTCGCGCGGCAGATCGACCGCTGGAGCAGGCAATACCGGGCGTCGGCGACGGAGACGATCGAAGCGATGGACCGCCTGATCGAATGGTTACCTGTCAATATCCCGCAGGGCGACGCGACCGCGATTGTGCACGGTGATTTCCGCCTGGATAACATGATCTTTCATTCGACTGAGCCGCGCATCCTCGCGGTTCTCGATTGGGAACTGTCGACATTGGGCCACCCGATGGCCGACTTCGCATACCACATGATGACCTGGCGCCTGTCGGGTGACGAATTCCGCGGGCTGCGTGGCTCCGACTTCGCCGCTCTGGGGATTCCGAACGAATCAGCGTACCTGGCGGCGTACTTGGAGCGAACGGCCGCGACGCCGCCGACACCGCAAGAGTGGGGCTTCTACCTCGCTTACAACATGTTCCGCATGGCAGGCATACTTCAGGGTGTGATGGCGCGCGCTCTGGCCGGCAATGCGGCGAGTGCGCAGGCGCTGGACTCGGGTCGTCGCGCGCGCCCGATGGCCGAACTGGGATGGCAGCAGGTCGAAATGATGCTGGCGGCGCACTGACCGATCGATTGCGCATCGTCTGCAACGCTGAACAAGGGACCAGCATGGATTTCGATTACTCACCCAAGGTGATGCAACTGCAGGCGAGATTGCAGGCGTTCATGGTCGAGCACGTCTATCCGAACGAAGGGCTGTTTTACGAAGGCATCGATCAGGTGGACCGCTGGCAACCATCGCAGTTGATCGAAGCCTTGAAAATCAAAGCTCAGGCGGCTGGTTTGTGGAATCTCTTTCTGCCTGCGTCGGAACGAGGCGCAGGATTGACCAATCTCGAATATGCGCCGCTGTGTGAAATCATGGGCGGCGTGCCCTGGGCCCCGGAAGTATTCAACTGTTCAGCGCCCGACACCGGGAACATGGAGGTGCTCGAGCGCTACGGCACGCCCGAGCAAAAGAAGCAGTGGCTCGAGCCCTTGCTGCGCGGCACGATACGCTCGGCGTTCACAATGACCGAGCCGGATGTGGCTTCTTCGGACGCGACCAACGTGCAGAGCTCGATCGTGCGCGACGGCGACGAGTACGTAATCAACGGACGCAAGTGGTGGAGTTCGGGCGCAGGCGACCCGCGTTGCAAGATCTTCATCTTCATGGGCAAGACCGATCCCGCGGCGCCAAAGCACAGTCAGCAATCGATGGTGCTCGTGCCGCGCGATACAGCGGGCGTACGTATCCTGCGCCATCTGCCGGTGTTCGGTTATGACGACGCGCCGCACGGGCACATGGAAATCGAGTTCGACAGCGTGCGCGTGCCTGTGCACAATATTTTGCTTGGAGAGGGCCGTGGTTTCGACATTGCGCAGGGGCGTCTTGGCCCGGGTCGCATTCATCACTGCATGCGCCTGATCGGCCTGGCTGAGCGCGGGCTGGAAAAGATGTGTCGGCGCGTGAAGTCGCGCGTGACTTTTGGCAAACCCGTTGCCGAGCGAACGGTGACGCTCGAACGTATCGCGGAGGCGCGCATCATGATCGATCAGGCGCGGCTGTTGACGTTGAAGGCGGCATATGTGATGGACAAGGCAGGCAACAAGGCAGCCAAGGCGGAGATCGCGATGATCAAGGTCGCAGCCCCGATCATGGCTTGCCAGATCCTCGACTGGGCAATCCAGGCGCATGGTGCCGCTGGGATCTGCGACGATTTCGGATTGGCACGCGCCTATGCCCACGCGCGGACGCTGCGCCTGGCTGACGGCCCCGACGAAGTACATCGCAACCAGATCGGACGCATCGAGCTGGGCAAATATGCCTGACCAATCGTGACCAACGAACATTCGCAAAGCGCAATGACAGCGACGGCCACTGCCGCAACGGTGACGGCTGCGGCGCCCCTAGCCGAGGCCTGCGGGTTCATCGCCGAAATGGTCAAGATACGCGCCAACGAGCGTCCGCATCATCGCGCGGTGGTTCAAGACGGCGAAGTCATCGACTACGCGGCCTTCGACCGCGCGATCGATCGCGTCGCCGCTGCGCTGCAACGGGACGGTGCGACCGAGCGCGGCGCGATCGCGATTTGCGCAGGCACCTCGATCAACTACGTGATCGTCTTCCTCGGCGCGCTGCGCGCCGGTATTGCCGTCGCCCCGTTGGCTCCGTCACTGACAGCGACGAATCTGGCCGACATGATTGCGGATTCCGACGCCACCCACATGTTTCTCGACGCCGCCGCCGCGACGAACCTGGGCTCGTTACGCGGTTCGCTGTCGGCGCGGTGTATCGCTTTGGATGGATCGAACGCCGGTGAACCGCTTGCACAGTGGCTGCAGGCGGCTCCCGAAACGCCGTCGTCCGTGACTATCGATCCTGATTGGCCTTTCAATATCATCTACTCGTCGGGAACGACCGGAACGCCCAAAGGCATCGTGCAACCGCACCGCATGCGCTGGGCTCATATTCAGCGCGGCCCCATGTACGGCTACGGGCCCGAGGCGATTTCGCTCATTTCGACGCCGCTTTACTCCAACACCACGCTGGTTGCCGTACTGCCGGTCCTGGCACTCGGTGGAACGCTGGTACTGATGGCAAAGTTCGATGCCGCTGGTTATCTTGCGCTCGCGCAGCGCGAGCATGTCACGCATACCATGCTCGTCCCTGTGCAATACCAGCGCATCATGGCCTTGGCCGATTTTGATCGATACGACCTTTCATCATTCCGGGTCAAGTTCAGCACGAGCGCGCCGTTTTCCGCGTCGCTCAAGGCCGAGATCCTGCGCCGCTGGCCTGGTGGGCTGATCGAATTCTACGGAATGACCGAAGGAGGAGGGACCTGCATCCTGGTCGGCCACGAACGCCCTGACAAACTGCATTCGGTCGGTCTTCCCGTACAGGGACACGATATCCGCATTATCGATGAGGACGGTCTCGAACTTCCGCGCGGCGCGGTCGGCGAGATCGTCGGGCGTTCACCGGCCATGATGACCGGGTACCACAAGCGCGACGAAATGACGGCTCGGGCAGAGTGGTTTGACGCAAAGGGCAACCGATTCATCCGCACGGGGGATATCGGCCGCTTCGACGAGGACGGATTTCTTGTCATCCTCGACCGCAAGAAGGACATGATCATCTCGGGGGGCTTCAACGTCTACCCAAGCGATATCGAAGCGGTCCTGCGCTCGCACGACGACGTCGTCGAAGTCGCCGTGGTTGGTGTGCCTTCGACGCAGTGGGGTGAAACGCCGGTCGCTTTTGCCGTGCTGAAAGCGGGCTCGCGCGGAGACGGCGACGCGTTGCGCGACTGGGTAAACGCGCGCGTTGCCAAGACCCAGCGCCTTGCAAGCGTACAGATCGTCGATGCATTGCCACGCAGTGCGATCGGAAAGATACTCAAGCGAGAGTTGCGCGACATCTATGCGGCAGCGACGCTCCATGCGCGCACCGACCACGGCGACCAATCGGACGGTTCACGCGCAGAAGCCGACTAGCGACGCCCGTGTTAGTGGCGTGCTAGCGCTTGGCGCGCGCCTTGGATGGCGCCTTCGCCTTTTTCAACATGGTTCCGCGGCAACGGCGCGCACCGCAGCGGCATGCGAGGGACTCCAACGCGCGCTTGCCATGGCGACCGGGCAGGGTGAGGCTGTAGTCGTAGTTCAACTCCTCGCCTGTGCGGATTGTTCGCCGGGCGTGGATGAAAATCTGGCCGCCTTCGTATTCGATGGGCTCGCAGTTTGGATCGCAGCTGTGGTTGATCCATCGCGCTGCATTTCCCTTCACGCCGGCGTCGATCACCGTACCGTCGGACAATCCGAAGAGGAACGTGTGAAAAGGGTCATCCGGATCGCTCAATGGCCGCTCCGACGCGACGTCCCAGCTTGAACGCGCGCCTCGATACTCGATAATGCGCGCCCCTTTTCTTATCGTGCGAGTCGCGAAGGCACCCCGTCCGTGAGTTGGGGAGGACCGAATGGCGTAGGCGCGCTGTGGTTTGGGTCGCCCGGTCATCTGGTTCGAACGGCGTCGTTGCGCCGTTGCCGCGTGGGGCATCGAAACAACATCGGCGGAACTCTAGAGGCCGAGCCAGGCAATCGACTTTAGCTCGTCGGCGTGGTTTGGCGCAACAAACCCCTGGTAGCCAAGCGCCGTCAGCGCATGTTTGCCAGCCTCGGTCAGCGTCAGGGCCAGCAGCACGTTTTCGATGCGGTCTTCTTCTTCCGGCGTTAAACGTGTCGAGGCGATGAACTGCTTGATCGGCGTTGGACGGGACGACGCAAGCACTTTGCCGCCCTTGTCGGTCCACGCTTTGACGACCGATTTGGCCGCCGTAGCGCCGGCCTGCGCGAAATTGTTCTCGAGGTAAAACGGCACCGCATCCTGATAGCGCGTGGTAATAATTTTTACGTCCGTGGGCCCCAATTTCTGGTCCCGCAACATCGCGCGCAGCATCGCTGCCGTAATCGAATCCGGGTCCGGACTGACAACGGTTCGACCTTTGAGATCGTCGAGCTTGGTGAACGGCTGATCTTTCTTGATCAGCAGCGAGACGGCATAGTCGGTGTACCCGGCGGTCCAGGCGACGGAATGATATTTCTCGGCCTTGATGGCGGCCAGCGAGACGTGGGCGGGATGGACAAACGCCAGGTCGTATTCCTGGCGCGCGAGACCGTCGCGCAGGTCCTGGTACGCGCTGACGACGACCATGCGCACCGGACGCTTCAGTGCCTTGGCGAGCATATCGGCCAAAGGTTGAAAGCGCGCTTCGATTTCCTTGTTGGTCTGGTAGTAGGTGACGCCTTCGGTAATCGAAAGCACGAAGTCGGCAGCGAGCGCCAGCGGCGCCATCAATAACAGCGTCAGGGCGAGAACAATGCGGCGAATCATGCGGGTTCAACCATTACGAATTTGGCCGCGCGAGGATAGCATATGCAGCCTTGGCTGCGCGATCCAAACGTCGGCTCGCAGACGCCCGCGACCTTGGCCGGAGCATCGGTCACGGCAGCGCTCATGGCAGTGTATAGGCGGTCTTCACCGTCGTGAAGAACTCCCGCGCGTAGCGTGCCCTGTTCGCGCGGGCCGTAGCTCGAGCCCTTGCGCCCGCCGAACGGCACGTGGTAGTCGACGCCGGCCGTCGGCAGGTTCACCATCACCATGCCGGCCTGGCTGTGCGCGCTTGAAATGCGACGCGTACTTGAGCGACGTCGTCACGATGCCCGCCGACAAGCCGAATTCGGTGTCGTTGGCGATCGCCAGCGCCTCGTCGTAGTTCTTCACGCGAATCACGCTCGCGACCGGCCCGAAGATCTCCTCGCGCGATGATGCGCATCGCGTGGTCGCCTCGGTGAACAGCGCCGGCGAGAGGTAGTAGCCTTCCTTGCCGCGCTTCAGCCGCTCGCCGCCGGCGGCCAGCTTCGCGCCTTCGCGCTGGCCGATCTCGATGTAGTCCAGATCCTGGCGAAGCTGGCTCTCGTCGACGACAGGGCCGATATCGGTGCCGCGGCGCGAGCGCATCGTCCACCTTGAGCTTGCCGCAGGCGTTCAGTCGACCGCTGCGACGAAACGGTCATGGATGCCTGCGGTGACGATCAGGCGCGACGACGCCGTGCAGCGCTGGCCGGTCGAGAAGAACGCGCCGTTGACGGCGAGTTCGACCGCCTGGCGAGATCCGCGTCGTCCAGGACGACCAGCGGATTCTTGCCGCCCATCTCGAGTTGCACTTGGCCATGCGCTGCGATCGCCTTGCGCGGCGATGGCGTGCCCGGTACCGACCGAGCCGGTGAAGCTGATGCGCGTCCACGCCGACGATGATTGACCAAGGCCTCGCCGACGACGCTGCCGCGTCCCATCACCAGGTTGAACACGCCGGCGGGAAGGCCGGCACTTGACGATGATCTCGGCCAGCGCCCAGGCGCAGCCGGGCACCAGATCCGCGGGCTTGAACACCACGCAGTTGCCGTAGGCCAGCGCCGGCGCGATCTTCCATGCGGGAATCGCGATCGGAAAATTCCACGGCGTGATGAGGCCGACGACGCCGACCGGCTCGCGCGTCATCTCGACGTCGACGCCCGGGCGCACCGAGGGAATGTTTCTCGCCCGAAAGGCGCAGGCCTTCGCCGCGCGAAGAACTTGAAGATCTGGCCCGGCGCGAGCGACTTCGCCGATGCCTTCCGGCAGTGTCTTGCCTTCTTCGCGGGACAGCAAGCGGCCGAGCTCGTCCTTGCGCGCAAGGATCTCGTTGCCGATGCCATCCAGCAGATTCGCTCTCTCCTGTACGTTCGACATGGACCAGGCCGGAAACGCGGCCTGCGCGGCGGCAATCGCGGTCTCTGCCTGCTTACCATCGCCGCGCGCGTATTCGCCGACGACATCGCTCGTATCGGAAGGATTGATGTTTTTGGCGGCATCCGTTCCCGCAAGCCATTCGCCGGCAATGTAGTTGCGATGCAGTTCTGCGCTGACGCTCATGGCGTTTTCCTCGCTTCGTCGGGGCTCATCGGGGCGCGTACTCGGCCGCTCACCGGGCCGAAGGATCGGCTGAGCGCAGCAAACCTCGCGCAGCGAGATTGCGCATCAGTTCACCGACCCCGAAAGTCCACGGTGGCGCCTTGTCGCTGGTGGTGACCACGTTCTCGAGGGCGCCGAGCCGGTCGGCGGCGATGATGACGCGGTCACCCAGTCGTGGGTGAATCCCATGCCCGGTGCTCCGCGATCCTCGACCGGCGCGAACATGGTTCCCAGAAACAGCATGAAGCCGTCGGGATACTGGTGATTCGCGCCGATCGCCTGTCCGACCAGATCCTTCGGGTCGCGGCTGATTTTTGCCATCGAGCTCGACCCTCGCAGATGGAAGCCGTCGGGACCGTGAACATCGAGACTGATTTCGGCGCGGCGGACATCATCCAGTGTGAATTGATCGTCGAACAGGCGAACAAAAGGGCCGATCGCGCACGAGGCGTTGTTGTCCTTGGCTTTGCCCAGCAGCAACGCACTGCGCCCTTCGAAGTCACGCAGATTAACGTCGTTGCCCAGCGTGGCGCCTTGAATGCGGCCGGTGGAATCGACCGCCAGCACGATTTCCGGCTCCGGATTGTTCCAGGTCGATTTCGGATGAATGCCGATCAGCGCTCCGTGGCCGACGCTTGCCATCGGTGCGGTCTTGGTGAAGATTTCAGCGTCCGGGCCGATGCCGACCTCAAGGTACTGCGACCACGCTCCCTGCTCGACGAGAATCTGCTTGATGCGCGCAGCTTCTTCCGAACCGGGGCGAATAGCGGCGAGGTTGTCACCCAGGATGCCCGCCAGCCGCGTGCGGATAGCATCGGCTTTGCCCGCATCGCCGCGGGCCTGTTCCTCGATCACGCGCTCAAGCGTGCTCGCAACGAATGTCACGCCGGCCGCCTTGATCGGCTGCAGGTCGCAGGGCGCCAGCAGGCGCGGCACGCGCGGGTTGAAATCAGCGCGGCTGTTGGCGAGCAGGCCTTCGATCGTTCCCACGACGCGACCGCTACCCGCAGCTTGCCTTACCGCTACCGCGACGTCGTTTTGCTCGAGCCAGGCGCTGATCGTGGGCAGTTTGGCGGCAATGTCGATTACCGCGCCATCGGGAAGAATCGTAATCGGAGACGGTCCCGCCGCGCCGCCACTGTCCGGAAGCCAGGCACGGCCGAGCAGGCTTGCGCTACGCCAATCGTCCGGCAGTGCGGCGAACGGTGGAGACGTATTCAGGGTGTGGCTGGTAGGCATCGCAAGCGCCGGTCGAGAAAGGGCAGGGTTGAGTCAGCAGTCGTCGCAGAAACTGAGGGAACTGAGGAGCTTCCCGCGCAGCGCAAACGCAATCAGGAATCATACCGCGCCTCGCGTCGCGATCGGCACCTCTCGTCGTCGCGTCAGATCGGCATCGGGGTTCACCCGCGAGCCTTCATGTGGTATACTCTTTTCTGTATCGGCGCCACGCAAGTGAGCCTAGGTTGTTTGGTCTTCAGGTTCGCTTGCAATGATTGCCCGCCGCGTTCCGGCTTGATGCCAGAACAGACTCAGGCAATCCGATCATCGGTTTCTAATCCTCGCTCCTCAGTAGTTTCCGAGCGGCACGTCCCGGTTAGAGATGATGGTTTCTCGACCCGGTTGCGGCCGTTTGCGCGCGACGCGAGGCTAATTGGTTCGGCTTGCCCGAGCCCGCCCGCCGCGTGCCCACAATTCCGCACTGGATTTTGCTGACAGGCAGCATGGTCTCGCCATTGCTGCGTGCCTGCTTACGTTTGTGTCGACCGCGTGCCAGTCAATTTTGGCGGCAGCGTCGTGTATTTAATGGGATTGAATATGACTTTCGAGCAATTGAATCTGGCGCCGGCGTTGCTGCGCGCACTGGCCGACTGCGGCTACACCGAACCGACGCCTATCCAGGCCCAGACGATACCCTCGCTGATCGCGGGTCGCGACGTCGTGGGCTCGGCGCAGACCGGAACCGGCAAGACGGCCGCGTTTGTGCTGCCGGCGCTGCACGCTTTCGCTGTCGCCGCCGACAAGGCGCCGCTGAAGCGCGTTCACGGACACGGTCCGCGTGTTCTGGTGCTGGCGCCTACGCGCGAACTCGCCCAGCAGGTCGCCGAGCAGGCGATGCGCTACGGCGCGTACCTTCGTATCAAGACGGTTTGCATCTATGGCGGAGCGCCGTACCCGGTGCAGAACCGAGCGCTGGCGCGAGGAGTCGATATTCTGGTGGCGACGCCTGGCCGGCTTATCGATCATATCGAGCGCGGTCGCATCGACCTTTCGCAATTGGAGATGCTGGTGCTTGATGAAGCGGATCGGATGCTCGACATGGGCTTCATCGAAGATGTCGAGCGCATTGCCGCGCGTACGCCGGCAACCAGGCAGACTGTGCTGTTTTCGGCCACGCTGGACGGCGCCATCGGCCGGCTGGCGGGCAAGCTGCTGCGCGATCCCGTTCGGGTCGAAGTCACCGCCGGCAAAGCGTCGCCGATCGCGATCGAGCAGCGCGTGCATTTCACCGATGACTATGCGCACAAGCAGCGCATTCTGGATCACATCCTTGCCGATACCAGCATGACGCAGAGCATCGTGTTCATTGCCACCAAACGCGAAGCCGAGACATTGGCCACGCGTCTGCGCGGTGAAGGACACGCCGCGGCCGCATTGCATGGTGACATGCGCCAGCGCGAACGTACCTACACGCTGCAGGAAATGCGTCGTGGACGTGTGCGTACGCTGGTCGCAACCGATGTCGCCGCGCGCGGTCTCGACGTCGCCGGCATCAGCCACGTGATCAACTTCGACCTGCCGCGGCAGCCTGACGACTATGTGCATCGCATCGGCCGCACCGGCCGCGCCGGCGCCAGTGGCGTCGCGATTTCGCTGGCATCGCTCGCCGATCGCGGAACGCTGCGCCAGATCGAGCGCCATACCGGGGCGGCGATAGCGACACATGTAATTCCCGGCCTTGAACCGAGAGCTCGCAGTACGCGGGACAACGCGACGCCACGTGGTCGCCCAAGCAACCACGCTCCGCGCGGGTCGTTCTCGCGCGATTCGCGGCCGCAGGCTTCACGCCACGGCGGCAACGGCGGCGGCAGCGCGGGCTGGCAGGGCAAGAGCCGCTCGCGCTGACGCGATCGACGTCGAGGCCCAGGCGAATTGTCTGGGCTTCCGACGCCTGCGCAGCTCGCAGGTTAGTCTGGCGCGCCAAAAAAGAGTATTGTTTTTGGGCGGCCCGTTCCGCTGCTCGCTGAGGAGACGTCGATGTACGCGCAAATGGTCGACACCGGAGCCAAGCGCCTGCGTTCGCCGGAAGAAATGACGCCGGAGGAGCGGGCATTTCAGGCGCGTGTCGATGCCGACATCAAGATCGAGCCGAAGGATTGGATGCCTGAGGCATACCGGAAGACGCTGATCCGGCAGATCTCGCAACACGCGCATTCGGAAATCGTCGGCATGTTGCCGGAAGGCAACTGGATTTCACGCGCGCCGAGCTTAAAACGCAAGGCGATCCTGATGGCCAAGGTGCAGGATGAAGCCGGCCACGGACTCTATCTGTACTGCGCCGCCGAGACGCTCGGCGTTTCACGCGACGAACTGGTCGCAGACCTGCATTCGGGCAAGGCGAAGTACTCAAGCATCTTTAACTATCCGACCCTGACCTGGGCCGATATCGGCGCGATCGGTTGGCTGGTCGATGGTGCAGCGATCATGAACCAGATTCCGCTATGCCGATGTTCGTTCGGCCCGTACGCGCGCGCGATGATTCGCGTCTGCAAGGAAGAGAGCTTCCACCAGCGCCAGGGCTTCGACATCATGATGACACTATGTCGCGGGACGCCGGAGCAAAAGGCGATGGCGCAGGATGCACTCAATCGCTGGTGGTGGCCGTCGCTGATGATGTTCGGGCCGCCGGACGCTGACTCGGTCCACAGTGCGCAGTCGGCGCAATGGAAGATCAAGATGCTGTCGAACGACGAGTTGCGGCAACGCTTCATCGACCAGACGGTTCCCCAGGCCGACTATCTTGGGATTGCGATCCCCGATGCCGATCTCAAATGGAACGCAGATCGCGAGCACTATGATTTCGGTCCGATCGATTGGGACGAACTGTACAGCGTCGTCAAAGGCAACGGTCCATGCAATCGCGATCGCCTGCAAACACGAGTGAAAGCGCGGGAGGACGGCGCCTGGGTGCTCGAGGCCGCGATGGCGCACGCCCGCAAACAGGACCAACGTGACAGCGTTCGAAGCGCGCAACGTGGCCAAGAGGCCGTGGCGGCCGAATAGCGAGGCATTGCGCCAACGACGCGACCGGGAGTGGGCGATGGAACGATGCGAGGAGTGACAGCGATGGAACGATCCGAATGGCCGCTGTGGGAGATTTTCATTCGCAGTCAGCACGGACTTGCCCATAAACACGTCGGTAGTCTGCATGCGCCCGATAGCGAGATGGCGATCAAGAACGCTCGCGATGTCTATACGAGGCGCAACGAAGGTGTCAGCATCTGGGCGGTGAAGTCGTCCGACATCACGGCGAGCTCGCCCGGCGACAAGGAGGCCTTGTTCGAGCCAGCGAGCAGCAAGGTCTATCGCCATCCGACGTTCTTTCCGATGCCGGACGAAGTCAAGCACATCTGAAATGAGCACTTCGGAAAGCCTGGACGAGCGCTTGCTCGATTATCTCCTTCGGCTCGCCGACACCGACCTGATACTCGCGCAACGCCTTGGGGCGTGGACCGGCCACGGCCCCGTGCTCGAGGAAGACATCGCGATGACCAACATCGGGCTGGACTTGCTGGGACAGGCGCGCCTGTGGTTCGCCTACGCGGGCGAAGTCGAATCGCGCATCCGCGATCGAGGCCGCAGCGAGGACGAATTCGCCTTCCTGCGCGACGGCGGCGAATTCCGCAACCTGCTGCTTGCCGAGCAGCCGAACGGAAATTACGCTGATACCATCGCGCGCCATTTCTATTTCGACGTCTGGCACCAGTTGCTGCTTACGCGCCTGGTCAATTCTCGTGACGGCCGGATTGCAGAAATCGCCGCCAAGGCGGTCAAGGAAGTGCGCTATCACGCCGAGCGCAGCAGCGATTGGGTGATAAGGCTGGGCGACGGCACCGACGAGAGTCACTCGAAGATGCAGGCTGCGGTCGACCAATTGTGGATGTATACGGGCGAAATGTTCGCTGTCGATGGGACGGAAGCAGCGCTGGCGAACGCCGATCTCATCTGCGATTTGGGAGCGCTAGCGGCACCATGGCGGCAAGTGATCAATGCGGTTTTTCACGAAGCGACGCTGACCGTGCCTAAGGAGTCCTGGATGCAGGGCGCCCACATGCGCGGTGGCAAGCAAGGCGTGCATACCGAGCACTTGGGCCACTTGCTCGCCGAGATGCAATACTTGCAGCGCGCCTACCCGGGAGCACAGTGGTGAAGCCGCTTAAAGGAAAATGCGCTGTCGGAAAAAGCGCTGGGCGCAGCCCCGGCTTCGTCCGCGGCCCCGCGCGCCGAGCGAGCGTCGATCGAGGCCATCTGGGCGATCCTTGCGACCGTGACCGACCCTGAGATTCCCGTCCTTTCGGTCGTCGACCTCGGAATCGTGCGCGACGTTCAGTGGCGCGACGACGGCCTGGCCGGTGACGCTGACTCCAACCTACTCAGGCTGCCCGGCGACTGACGTCATCATGGCCGACATCCGCAGCGCGCTCGAGCGCGCTGGCATCAATGATGCGAGCATCGAGGTGCGCCTGGCACCGGCGTGGACCACCGACTGGATGAACGAGGACGCCAAACAGCGATTGAGGCGGTACGGGATCGCTCCACCGCATCTGTGCGCGACCGATGTTGCTGCGCAGGTTGGCGACTCGCCCCCGCCAACGTATCCGATCGATACCAGCAGGCTGCGCCGCACGACGGCAAGCGTCGCGTGCCCCCATTGCGGCTCTAGGCAAACGCGCGAGATATCGCGCTTCGGTTCCACGCCGTGCAAAGCACAATACCGGTGCGAACAATGCCGAGAACCGTTCGACTATTTCAAGCCGCATTGAAACCTGGCGGGCAATGAGCAAGTTTCATTCGTTGACGGTGGCGAAGGTCACTCGCGAAACGCGCGACGCGGTCGCGTTGACTTTCGATGTGCCCGCGGCCCTCAAGGAAACTTTCCGTTTCGAACAGGGACAACACCTGACCTTGCGCGCAATGATCGATGGCGACGATCTTCGACGGTCGTATTCGATTTGTTCCGCGGTGCAGGACGGCGACTTGCGCATCGCGGTGAAGAAATCGCCGGGCGGCGCGTTTTCGACATGGGTCAACGAGCGTGTCGCGCCGGGCCAGCGAATCGATGTCATGCCGCCGATGGGCCATTTCAATGTTGCGCTCTCGGCTTCCCATCGCAATCAGTACGTCGGTTTCGCGGCGGGCAGTGGCATCACGCCGCTCCTGTCGATCGTCAAGACGACGCTGCTGGCCGAGCCCCACAGCCGGTTCACGCTTTTCTACGGCAATCGCTCGTCGAGCGCGGTGATTTTCCGCGAGGCGCTTGCCGATCTCAAGGATCGCTTTCTGGAACGCTTCAGCTTGATCTATGTGATGAGTCGGGAGCCGCAGGACATCGAACTGCTGAACGGACGCATCAATCGCGCCAAAGCCGATGCGCTGATTGACGCGCTGGCTGGATATCAACGCCATCGAAACCGCTTTCGTCTGCGGTCCCGATGGCATGATGCACGCGGTCGCCGAATCGCTGCAGGCACACGGTCTGGCAAAATCGAGAATCAAGATAGAGCTCTTCGCCGCGAGCATCCCCAAGCACCAGCGGCAGGCGCCCGTTGTTCCCGATTCGGCTAAAGGCCAGTGTGTGGTAACAGTTATCCTCGATGGGGCATCGCGCCAGTACACGCTGGAGAAGACGAAAGAAAACATTCTCGACGCCGCGTTGCAGCAAGGCATCGAGCTGCCGTATTCATGCAAAGGCGGCGTTTGCTCGACTTGTCGCGCCAAACTGATCGAAGGCGAAGTCGACATGGACGTCAATTTTGCACTGGAAGACTATGAAGTCGCACGTGGCTTCATCCTTTGCTGTCAGAGCTACCCTGTCACCGACAAGGTTGTCGTCGATTTCGATCAATCGGCGTGAATTCGCTGGCAAAATAAGCGGACGCCCGACCCGCCGCCATCGCTCTTTTTTCGTGTCTCTATTGCAGGAGTCTCGTTCGTGTCGCATCCGCTATTTGAACGTCATCGAGCGCTGCTCGATCAGGCGTTAAACGCCATCAGCACCCGAGGATACTGGACGCCGTTTCCGGAGTCGCCGAGTCCCAAGGTATACGGCGAAAGCGCGCCGGCAGCCGGCAAAGCGGCTTTCGACGCCTTGTTGAACAAACCTTTCGCAGGCGCGAGCGGCGCCTCGGTCGGAAGCGTAGGCGGCGAGATGTCGCCGTACGGCATTGCTCTAGGCGTGACCTACCCGAAGCTCGATCTCGATCGTTTGTTTGCAGACATCGCCAAGGCCGAGGCGGCTTGGCGCAAGGCCGGTCCCGAGACATGGGTAGGCGTCGCATTGGAGATACTGTCCCGCATCAACAAGCGTAGTTTCGAAATTGCGCATGCCGTCATGCACACGACGGGCCAGGCCTTCGTCATGTCGTTCCAGGCTGGTGGACCGCACGCGCAGGACAGGGGACTCGAAGCGGTCGCCTACGCGTGGGAGGAAATGCACCGCATCCCCGCCAAGGCGCACTGGGAAAAGCCGCAAGGCAAGAACGAGCCAATCCGGATGGAAAAGCACTATCGAATCGTGCCGCGAGGCGTAGGTCTGGTGATCGGCTGCAATACCTTCCCGACGTGGAACGGCTATCCCGGCCTTTTTGCGAGCCTCGCGACCGGCAACGCGGTGATCGTCAAGCCGCACCCGAATGCCGTCCTGCCGCTGGCGATCAGCGTCCAAATCGCGCGCGAGGTGATCGCGGAGTCGCGGCTTCGATCCCAATATTGTCACGCTGGTCGTGCATGCGGCAGGCGACGACACGGCACAGAAACTCGCGCTCCGGCCAGAGGTGAAGCTGATCGACTTCACGGGCAGCAGCGCCAACGGCGAATGGCTTGAACGCAATGCCCATCAGGCACAGGTCTATGCCGAAAAAGCAGGCGTGAACCAGATCATCATCGACTCCGTCGACGATCTTAAAGGTGTCGCCCGCAACATCGCTTTTTCGCTTGCGTTGTATACAGGGCAGATGTGTACCGCCCCACAAAACATCTATGTGCCTCGGCATGGCATCGAAACGGCTGACGGACACGTTTCCTTCGATCAGGTCGCGGCGGCAATCGCTGAAAGCGTGCAAAAGCTGGTCGGGGATCCCGCGCGTGCGATCGAAATCCTCGGCGCAGTCGTCAACGATGGCGTCGCCGAACGCATCGACCAGGCGCGGAAGCTGGGGCCGATCGTGCTTGATAGCCAGACCATCGCTCACCCGGATTTCCCGCACGCGCGTATTCGCACGCCGCTGATTGTTCGACTTGGACGCCAAGGAGGAATCGAAATATTTGCGCGAGTGGTTCGGGCCCGTGGCATTCGTCGTCGCGACCAGGGATACGACCGAGAGTCTGGATATCGCTCGGCGCGCTATCGTTGGACACGGCGCCTTGACGCTGTCGCTTTATACGAAAAATGATGACGTACTGGAACGCACGATCGAGGTCGCCGAAACCGCTGGCGTGGCGCTGTCCATCAACCTGACCGGCGGAATATTCGTCAATCAGTCGGCGGCGTTTTCGGACTTTCACGGGACCGGCGCCAATCCGGCGGCCAACGCGGCACTGACCGATTCGGCCTTCGTCGCCAGTCGCTTCCGAGTCGTGCAGCATCGCATGCACGTGTAGTGGTCGCGCTTGAGGCAGGCATGACAGTCTTCCAGCACATTCTGTTCGACATCGATGGCGGGATCGCACGGGTGACGCTGAACCGTCCCGACCGGTTGAACAGTTTCAACGATCTGATGCACTCCGAATTGCGCGACGCACTGGAACGAGTGAAACACGACGCGTCGGTGCGGGTGCTGCTGCTGACTGGCGCGGGACGGGGGTTTTGCGCCGGTCAGGATCTTGGCGACCGCGCCGTTGCGCCCGGCACCGCGCCTGTCGACCTCGGCGCGTCGATTGAGCGCAACTACAAGCCGCTGATACACGCCTTGCGATCGCTGCCGCTGCCGGTGGTCTGCGCCGTCAACGGCGTTGCTGCCGGCGCGGGCGCGAATATCGCGCTTGCGTGCGATATTGTGATCGCCGCGAAATCGGCCAGTTTCATCCAGGCATTCAGCAAGATCGGCCTGATTCCGGACTCTGGCGGCACCTATTTCTTGCCGCGGTCGATCGGCACCGCGAGAGCGATGGGCCTGGCGATGTTTGCCGACAAATTGCCGGCTGAACAAGCTGCCGAATGGGGACTGATCTGGAAATGTGTCGAGGACGCTGAGTTTTCGGCTAGCGTCGACGCCATCGTGCGCCAACTGGCGATAGCCCCGACCAAAGGACTGGCGGCGACCAAGCTGGCCCTGTACGCCGCCGCGGGCAACGGTCTCGAAGCGCAGCTCGATCTGGAACGGGATATCCAACGAGAACTCGGCAACAGCGCCGACTACGCTGAGGGCGTCGCCGCCTTTTCCGCGAAGCGCGCGCCGCACTTCACGGGAAAATGATGGACGCCAAAGGCGGCAGCACTCACATCGTCGACGATACTGGCACCTTGCATGGCGAAGACGCACAGGCGCTTGCTGAGCGCGTTGCTGCAGCCATGTACGCGCGAGATCTCGCATCGCAGGCGATGGGGATGCAAATCGCGAGTGTCGCACCAGGCCGCGCCAGGTTGACGATGACGGTGCGCCACGACATGCTGAACGGTCACGCGACTTGCCATGGTGGTTTCATTTTCACACTTGCGGACAGTGCGTTTGCCTTCGCCTGCAACAGCTACAATTTGACGACCGTGGCTTCGGGCTGCACGATCGAATTTGTCGCGCCGGCACGGGAAGGCGATGTGCTGACGGCCACCGCCAGCTGAACGCAGCGCGAGCGGCCGTACGGGTGTGTACGATATCGACGTCACTAATCAGGACAACGCCGCGATTGCATTCTTTCGCGGCAAGTCGCATCGCATCAAGGGCCATGTCCTGCCGCCGACCTCGTAAGGTCTGAAGCGGCAACGGAAGTAGAGCGAGCGCAGGAGAAAGCCACCCATGTCCGCAAAGAAGCCGGCGCCCGGCGACCTTGAGCCCATCGAGACCGCCAGCCGCGATGAGCTGATGGCGCTGCAACTGCAGCGGCTGCGTTGGTCGCTGAAGCACGCTTACGACAATGTGGCGCACTATCGAAAGGCGTTCGATGCAGCCGGCGTCACTCCGGACGATTGTCGTTCGCTTGCCGACCTGGCGAAGTTTCCGTTCACGATCAAAACTGATTTGCGCGACAACTATCCGTTCGGCATGTTCGCCGTGCCGCGCGAGCAGGTGTCGCGCATCCACGCGTCCTCGGGCACGACGGGCAAGCCGACGGTCGTCGGGTACACGAAGAAGGATATCGATACCTGGGCGACGGTGATGGCGCGTTCGATTCGCGCGGCAGGCGGACGCGCCGGCGACATCATTCACATCGCCTATGGTTACGGCTTGTTCACCGGCGGTCTGGGTGCACATTACGGCGCGGAAAAGCTCGGCGCGACGGTGATCCCGATGTCAGGCGGACAGACGGAAAAGCAAGTGCAGCTGATCCAGGACTTCAAGCCCAACATCATCATGGTCACGCCGTCATACATGCTGGCGATTGCCGAAGAGATGGAGCGCCAGGGCATCGATCCCAAGCAATCGTCGCTCAGGATCGGGATCTTCGGCGCCGAGCCTTGGACGCCGACGATGCGACAGACGATCGAGGCCAAGCTCAACCTCGACGCGATCGATATCTACGGCTTGTCCGAAGTGATGGGACCCGGTGTTGCGCAGGAATGCATCGAGACCAAAGACGGGCTGACCATATGGGAGGACCACTTCTATCCGGAAGTGATCGATCCTGAAACCGGCGCAGCGCGTTGCCCGACGGCGAAAGAGGCGAACTCGTATTCACGTCGCTGACCAAGGAAGCGTTGCCCATCATTCGCTATCGCACACGTGACCTGACTCGCTTGCTGCCGCCTTCATCGCGATCGATGCGACGGATGGAAAAAGTTACCGGCCGATCCGACGACATGTTGAAAATCCGCGGCGTTAATGTATTTCCGACGCAGATCGAAGAATTGATATTGAAGCAGGCCGCGCTTGCGCCGCACTATCAGCTGGAGGTCACGCGCCCGAAGCACCTCGACGAGCTGACAGTGATGGTCGAGCGCGCCGCCAGGTGTCGGCAGCGTCGAGGCCGACACGGCGGGCGCCAGGCTCGCCCACCTGATCAAGAACCTGATCGGCGTCACGGCCGAAGTGCGCGTTGTGCAATCCGGCGGGATCGAACGCTCGTTGGGCAAAGCCAAGCGCGTCGTCGATAAACGTCCGAAACACTGATTCGCCGATCGACGTGAAATGAAAATATGCGTGTTCGGCGCTGGCGCGATCGGCGGCCTGTTCGGAGTCCGGTTGGCGCGAGCGGGCGCACAAGTCTCGGTGGTCGCTCGTGGAACCAACGCTGCGGCGTTGCGGGCGCGAGGATGGCGACTGCAGTCAGGCGAGGCGGTGATCAGCGCGCTGGTTCAAGTCGCCGAAAAGGCGTCCGAGCTGGGTCCGCAGGATCTTGTCATCGTCGCGGTCAAAGCCCCGGCGCTGCCGTCGGTTGCCGCAGCGATTGCACCGTTGCTCGGTCCCCAGACGATGGTGCTGACTGCGATGAATGGCGTGCCTTGGTGGTTTTTCGAGCGCTTCGGTGGTGCTCTGCAGGGAACGCGTCTCGCCTGCATCGATCCGGACGGCCGAATCGCCAGCGCGATTCCGGCTCGATCACATCATCGGATGCGTGGTCCATCTCGCAGCCTCGGCACCGGAACCGGGATTGACGCGCCATCAAATAGGCAATCGGCTGATCATCGGCGACGTTGGCGGCAAACTCGGCCATAGCGACCACGACCTCGGCAGGCCGGTCTCCACGACCGGGGCACGCATTCAGGTGGTGGCGGCGCTCCTCGCGGAAGCTGGCTTCGAGGTCGACGTTTCGACCTGCATCCAGCGCGACATCTGGTACAAGCTATGGGGCAATATGACGATGAATCCCGTGTCAGCGCTGACCGGGGCAACACTGGATCGAATCCTGGACGACCCTGCGGTGATCGCATTCTGTCTCGCTGTCATGCGCGAGGCCGCCGCGATCGGCAGCAAGATCGGATGTCCGATCGCAGAGAGCGGCGAGGATCGCAACGCGGTGACGCGTAAACTGGGGGCGGTCAAGACATCGATGCTGCAGGATCTGGAGGCGGGACGCGCGATGGAGATAGACGCGTTGCTGACGGCGGTGCAGGAGATCGGCGTGCTCGTCAATCAGCCGACGCCGTCGCTGGATGTGCTTCTCGGTCTTGCGCGCCTGCAGGCAAGGGTGCGCGGACTTTATCCGGCGTGAGCTGTAGAGGCGTAAGCTGCTGCTGGAGTCGCCCGCTGAATCGATGCGGCACCGACTGCGAATCGACCAACTTTGACAAAGGGCAACGCGATGACCGGCAAGAAGTTCGCATCCCAAGCGGACCTGGTGGAAAAGAAAATCAGTTTCGACAAGCTTTCGGAACACGCGTACGCCTACACGGCCGAGGGTGATCCCAATACCGGCATTGTCATCGGCGACGATGCGGTGATGGTCATCGATACGCAGGCAACGCCTGTCATGGCCCAGGACGTTATCCGGCACATACGTACAGTCACTGACAAGCCGATCAAGTATGTCGTGCTGTCGCACTATCACGCTGTGCGGGTGCTGGGTGCTGCGGGTTACGCGCCGCAGCACATCATAGCCAGTCGCGACACATACGACTTGATCGTCGAGCGCGGCGAAGCCGACATGAAAAGTGAAATCGAGCGTTTCCCCCGTTTGTTCCGAGCAGTCGAATCGGTCCCTGGCCTGACGTGGCCGACGGTGGTGTTCGAAAAGCGAATGACGCTATGGCTGGGCAAGCTCGAAGTCGAACTGCTGCAACTCGGTCGCGGGCATACCAAGGGGGACACTGTCGTCTGGCTGCCGCAGGAGAAGATTCTGTTCTCGGGTGATCTCGTCGAATATGGCGCGACCCCGTATACGGGCGACGCCTACTTGAGCGACTGGCCCACGACGCTCGACGCAGTTGCGGCGCTTCAACCGCGCAAGCTCGTGCCGGGCCGCGGCGCCACGTTGCAGACACCGGCGGATGTCAAAGCCGGCCTCGACGGCACGCGTGCGTTCATCGTCGACATGTTCGCATCGGTGCGTAAAGGCGTGGCTGCAGGCAAAGACCTTCGCACCGTCTACAAGGAAACTTATGCCCAGCTCAAGCCACGATTCGGCGAGTGGGTTATTTTCGACCATTGCCTGCCTTTCGACGTGACGCGCGCTTACGACGAGGCGACGGCGCATCGCGATCCCCGAATCTGGACTGCGCAGCGCGACAAGGAAATGTGGGAAGCTCTCGAAGGTTGAAGAGAGATCGTGCGGACGGCGCACGAGGCGCTGTCTCGACCGCGCGTCTCGCAGTGCCTACGCGGGCATGAGTTATGAACACCTATCGGCATCCCGTCTACCCTCGGACCGGGCGTCCCTCTGACGCCGAACGCCAGCACTGGCCGGTCGTCATTGTCGGCGCCGGTCCGGTCGGACTCACCGCAGCCATCGATCTCGCGCAACGCGGCGTTGATGTCCTGCTGCTCGACGAGGACGATACGGTCAGCGTGGGGTCGCGGGCGATCTGCTGGTCCAAACGTTCGCTGGAAATCCTCGATCGCCTTGGCTGCGGACAACGCCTCTGTCGACAAAGGCATCAGTTGGAGCGTGGGGCGCGTTTTTTTTCGCGACGAGCAGGTGTTCGAATTCAATCTGCTTCCCGAGGCCGGTCACCGGCGACCGGCGTTCATTAACCTGCAGCAGTACTGGGTCGAACAGTTTCTGGTCGAACGCGCGGGCGAGGTGCCCCAGGCGACGCTGCGCTGGGGCAACAGAGTCGTCGGCGTGGCGCCCGAAGCTGAGCGCGTTGCGATCAGGGTCGCCGCTCCCGACGGCGAATACGTGGTGTATGCCGACTGGCTGATCGCGGCCGACGGTTCGAAGAGCCCGACGCGCGGCATGCTCGGACTTGAAAGTGAAGGCCAGGTATTCCGCGATCGCTTTCTCATCGCCGACATCCATATGACGTCCAGCTTTCCGACCGAGCGCTGGTTCTGGTTCGATCCTCCTTTTCATCGACAGCAGTCGGCATTGTTGCACCGGCAAGCCGACGACGTCTGGCGTGTCGACTTTCAGCTAGGGTGGGACGCCGACCCGGAACGGGAGAAAAAGCCTGAAAACATCGTACCGCGCCTGCGCTCGATGCTTGGCGACGAAGCGCAGTTCGAAATCGAGTGGTCGAGCGTGTACACATTCCAATGCCGCCGGATGCGTTCGTTCAGGCATGGTCGCGTGCTGTTCGCCGGCGATGCAGCGCACGTCCTGTCCCCGTTCGGCGCTCGCGGCGCCAACTCGGGTATCCAGGACGTCGACAACCTATGCTGGAAGCTGGCGCTGGTGGTCGAGGGCAGCGCTCCTCCGGGCCTGCTCGATACCTATGACGCAGAGCGGTGCTACGCTGCTGACGAGAATCTCCGCCACTCGACACGCAGTACCGATTTCATCACGCCGAAGAGCAGGATCAGCCGGACGTTTCGTGATGCGGTGCTGATGCTCGCAAAGCGGCACGCATTCGCAAGGCGGCTTGTAAACAGCGGTCGCTTGTCGTCGCCGGCGGTTTTGAGCGACTCGCCCCTCAACACCGTTGATCGGTCGGAAGACGGGTTCTCGCCAACGATGCAGCCAGGAACCGCCCTGGCCGACGCTCCGGTGAAAGGCCCGCGCGGCGACTGGCTTCTCTCGTATCTGACCGAAGGCTTCGCGTTGATTGTGTTCGGTGCCGTGGTTCCGCACGATGCCGTTCATGCCCTCGCCGACGATGTGATTCCTTGCGCAGTGGTCCAGGCGGGCGGGCCACCGATAGCCGGCGCTTTCCAGTTCGACGACCAACAAGGCCTGCTGAGGCAGCGTTACGACGCGCGAGACGGCACGTGTTACCTCATCCGCCCCGACCAGCACGTTTGCGCGCGCTGGCGGACATTTGACCTGGGCAAAGTGCGCGCCGCTGTGCGTCGCGCAAGCCAACTTGTGGAAGTCGTTTCGGAGATTGCATAGTGGCCGAGGTCCGAGGCACATCGACGTTGAATACTGAACCTAAGCTCGGAAGCCCCGATGACTTCTATCAGGAACTGATCGACCTGCACCGCGATCTCTCGGATGAGCAAAGCGCGCTGCTCAATGCCAAGCTCGTTCTCCTGCTCGCCAACCATATAGGCGACTCGGCGGTATTGCGCGAGGCGATGCGGGCGGCCAGAGAGGACCTGGACACGCTAAAATGAGTGTTTACTGTCAACACTTTCGACCGAGCGCGACGTGATGAGGGGCAAAAGCAAGAAAAATGCTGCGAAGAATGCAGCGAAAAATGTGGCGAAAAATGTGACGACTAAGCGCGCCAGCATGAAGTTGCCCCGCTCAACGCAGGCGCCCGAATCTGCGCTGCGCTACGAGTCCGGATTCGGTAATTCGTTCGCGACCGAGGCCCTTCCGGGCGCATTGCCGATCGGACGGAATTCGCCGCAACGCGCACCTTACGGACTTTACGCCGAGCAATTGTCGGGGACCGCGTTCACTGCGTCGCGAGCGGCGAATCGCCGCTCGTGGCTGTACCGGATCCGTCCTGCGGCGATGCACGAGCCATTCAAGCAAATCTCGGCGCCTCGAATCGTTAGCCGTTTCGATGGCAGCGCGACACCTCCGGATCAACTCCGTTGGGACCCGCCACCGATTCCGCCAAAGAAGACGCTGACCGACTTTGTCGAAGGCATGCTGACGGTTGCCGGCAACGGCTCGCCAGATGCGCACTCGGGATGCGGCATCCACTGGTATGTCGCCAATCGCTCGATGACGAAACGCTACTTCTACAATGCCGACGGCGAAATGTTGATCGTGCCGCAGCAAGGGCGGCTGCGATTCGATACGGAGTTCGGACGGATTGCGATCGAGCCGCAGGAAATCGTCGTCATCCCGCGCGGCGTACGTTTTCGCGTCGAACTGCTCGACGACGCGGCGCGAGGCTATATTTGCGAGAACTACGGGGCACTGCTGCGTCTACCCGACTTGGGTCCCATCGGGTCCAACGGCTTGGCCAACCCGCGCGACTTCCTGACGCCGACGGCATCCTACGAAGACCTGGACGGAGACTTCGAGCTCGTGGCCAAGTTTGGCGGCAATCTCTGGCGTGCGGCCATCGATCATTCACCGCTGGACGTGGTCGCGTGGCACGGTAACTACGCGCCGTACAAATACGATCTGCGGCGCTTCAATACCATTGGCTCGACGAGCTTCGACCATCCTGATCCGTCAATTTTCCTCGTGCTGCAATCGCAGAGCGATACGCCCGGCGTCGACAATGTCGATTTCATCATCTTTCCGCCGCGATGGCTGGTTATGGAAAACACGTTTCGTCCGCCGTGGTTCCATCGCAATGTCGCCAGCGAGTTCATGGGCCTGATCCACGGCGTCTATGATGCGAAGGCGGAAGGCTTTGCGCCAGGCGGAGCGAGTTTGCACAATTGCATGAGCGGGCATGGGCCCGACGCCGAGACGTTCGAGCGCGCGTCGAAGGCCGACGTCACGAGACCGCACAAGGTGACGGACACGATGGCTTTCATGTTCGAGACCCGAGCCATCATCCATCCCACGAACGCCGCGCTCCGATCGGCGCAACTGCAGCACGACTACTACCGATGCTGGCAGGATCTACCGAAACAATTCGATCCTCGCAAGCCGGCTTAGGAGTTTTCATGAACTACCAGAACATCATTGTCGAAATCAATGGACGGGTGGGGATCATTCGTCTCAACCGCCCGCAACGAATGAATGCGCTAAACGATGCGCTGGCCGACGAACTCGGTTCTGCTCTGGCGTCGCTGGACGCCAACGATGGCGTCGGCGCGATCATTATCACTGGCAATGACAAGGCCTTCGCCGCCGGCGCGGATATCGGCGCGATGGCCGAATGGAGCTACCAGAAAGTCTACGCCGACAATTACATCATGCGCTGGGAGTCGGCGCGCGCGACCCGCAAGCCGATCATCGCGGCGGTCGCAGGATACGCGCTAGGCGGCGGCTGCGAACTGGCGATGATGTGCGACTTGATCATTGCCGCTGATACGGCGAAGTTCGGCCAGCCCGAAATCACCATCGGCACGATGCCGGGTCTGGGCGGCACGCAGCGTTTGCCGCGCGCCGTGGGGAAGGCGAAAGCAATGGATTGGTGCCTGACTGGACGCATGATAGACGCCGCCGAGGCAGAACGTTCGGGACTGGTCGCTCGTGTGGTTCCGGCGGAAAAGCTGATGGATGAGGCGCTCGCGGTTGCCGCCAAGATCGCAAGCTACTCGTTGCCGGTGGTCATGAAAATCAAGGAAGCGATCAATCGCGCCTATGAATCGTCACTCACCGAGGGGCTGATGTCGGAGAGGCGCGAGTTCCATGCCACCTTTGCGCTGGACGATCAGAAGGAAGGCATGCGTGCGTTCGTGGAGAAGCGAAAGCCTGAATTCAAGCATCGCTAGCTTCCACCGACCAGTCTTTCGCGCGCGGACGAGTTGCAGAGGAGCGCGGCCAGACTCGCCGCAAATCAGCGGGAACCGGTATCGGCGACGCGGGCGACGAAAGACGACAGCACGTCGGGCGAAACGTCGGAGACAGCCCACCAATCCATCGCGCCGCCGCTCGCGTGAGCAACATGGAAGCCGCGGATCGTGCGCGGAACAGTATTGGCTGCGGGGGCGCCCGCCCGCGACTGCGGACGCACGAACACGTCGATGACATGATCGCGGTAGCGGTAGACCAACGTCGCGACGGCTTGCTTGTCGAGATAGTCGAGGCGACCGCCTATCAGCGGAAAGCCCTCCGCACCCAGGTCCTGAACCTGCGGAGAATAGTCGAGGCGAGCGGAAAGCCATGGCTTGACCGTGTGCTGGTCGGACGAGGCGACGTCGGTCAGGCGGTGTGCGAGCGTCGCTCGGACATGGTTCGATACGAGCTCGGTTTCGAACCGGTCTTCGACACTGGCGCTGAGCACGGCGGTGCCGACCACCCAGACCAGGACCGTAGCCAGCGCTCCGCCGAGCGCGCCCGCGCTGAGCCAGCGCCAGCGGGCGTCGCGCCTGGGCGCAGGCGCGGCACTTGGTAGCGGCGGCAACGCGGCGATTACGCGGGCACGCAATGACCCCGGTGCGGTGTGATAAGGGGCATCGCGACGAATCTGCGCGCGCAAGGCGCCGGCCGACGCTGCTCGCGCCGCGCAAGCGGCGCAACCCAGCAGGTGCTTTTCGAGCGCAATTGCCTGCGCCGGATCGAGCTCGCCGTCACCGTGCGGAGCGATCAGAGGGGCCGCTTCATTGCAATTGGTTATGGGCGACATTCCGTTTTACTCATGCCTTCCCTGTGGCGTTGGTCCCGCGCACGCTCTCGAGCAGCGGCGAGTTTTGCAACATTCCGCGCGCTCTCGCCAACCGGGACATGACCGTACCGATAGGTATGTCGACGATGCGTGCAATCTCCTTGTAAGAAAGTTCTTCGAGCTCGCGAAGAATGAGAACTTCACGAAAGCCGACCGGGAGAGCTGCTATCGCGGTGGACAGCACCAAGGTCTCGGCATTCCGGATAGCGCTTTCTTCCGGCCCCATGCTGCTGGAGATCGCAAAATCGTTCGATTCCGGGTCGGCCGTGGGGTCGATTTCGGCCGGACGATTGGTTGCCAACCAGTCATAGCAGGTTCGTCGCACAATGGTCAGCAGCCACGGACGTGCCGCGGCGCCTCGCAACGCATCGACGTACCGATAGGCGCGCAGCATCGCCTCCTGCACCACGTCTTCGGCGTCGTGATGGTTTCGCGTCAGCCAACGCGCAAAGTTGTACGCGGCGTCCAGATGCGGGAGCACCAGCGATTCGAAGCGCGCGCGTGATTCACGTTCAGACAACGATTATCCCGACCCAGGCACGTGTACTGTTGAGCGACTGCCCGATCCTACCCGCAACTCAAGGCTTACCGGCAGCCTATCGGATTTATTCCCGAAGGAATAACCGACGCGGCGGGACGGTATGGCAGGAGTTACGGGCAACTTAACCCGAATAGTAAGCTTGTCCGGCTTAAGACGCGCATTCGTCCCGCCGCTTGCTTGCTGGCCATTCCTGGCGTCCGATTTAAATAAGGAGCTTCCGATGTGCATTTCGCCTGATGTGCAAACAACGCTTGAGTTCGATCCGGCTGACCTGCGTCACCGCATTGGGCGCGCCTTATTGGCCGTTGCCGCGTCACTTATCCTCGCGATACCAGCGGCTTTGGCCGCAGGCCCAAAAGCCTATGTCGGTAATTTCAAGGACAACACCGTAAGCGTGATCGACACGGGTGTGGGCGCCGTCGTGGCGACCGTGCCCGTAGCGGCCGGACCGCACGGAATGAGTTCGGCGCCCGATGGGCGCACCATCTATGTCAGTGGTGACGGTTCGTCATCGGTCAGCGTGATCGATACAGCGACCGATCGCGTCACGGGCACCATCGAAGTGGGCAAATCACCGCACGGACTGGCCATGCTTCCGGATGGCAAAACGATGCTGGTCGGTGTCTACGGTGAAGATCGGATTGCCTTCGTCGACACGGCGACGCAAGCCGTCAGCGGAAGCGTCGCAGTAGCCAAGCCGCACACGATTGCGGTACGACCCGACGGCAAGGTCGCCTACGTGGCGTCGCAGGAGCCCGGCAAATTCGCGTTGGTCGTCGTCGACCTCACAGCCAGGGCGGTGCTACGCACGCTTCCGCTGGACAAGCCTCCGCGCGACCTCGAATTCGGCTGGGATGGCAAGGCGCTTTACTATACGGTGGCAGGCTTGAGCGCGGTAGAAGTTCTCGATCCCACGTCCGACAAGGTCGTTGCCGAGATTCCAACAGGCGCGTCGCCGCACATCGCCAGCAATTTTCGCGGCGCGCCAGCCGGAACCGCGGTCGTGCAAGGCCCCGGCGAATTGCTGCTTTTTGATCCGAATAACAACACCCCGATGCGCTCGATCGCCGTGGGCAAGCAACCGCACTGGGTCGCTGCTATGCCCAACGGTCAGCGCGTCTATGTCACCAATGAGGGCTCGAACGACGTGACCGTCATTGACTTCGGCACGGGACAGACATCGACGATTGCAGTGGGAACGGCGCCGCGAAAAGTCGTCATGCAAAAGGTCCCGATGCCGATGGCACAGGGGAACGCGAAAGTGTCGATCGCAAATTTCGCGTTCAAACCGACGCAGATCACGATTGCCGCAGGCGATACGGTCACGTGGGCGAACGACGACAGTGCACCGCACGGCCTGACCTACAAGGACGGCGCCAAAGGCGAAAACCTTCTGCTCCCCGGCGCCACGTTCGAGCGCAGGTTTGATCAACCAGGAACCTACGACTACGTATGCTCGGTCCACCCGTTTATGCGCGGCAAGGTGGTGGTCAAGTAAGCTTCACATCGCGATAGGGCGCTACAGCAAAGGTCCTAACAGCCGCGCGAGATTTTCGGCGACCTTGACCGGCCCCGGCCGTCGGCGCCAGGCGTCGAGATCGAGCATTGCGCCGTCGCGCAGGTAGCGCGAATGTTCCTCTGACAGCCGCGCGCACAAGTCGGCATCGTAGAAGAGTACGACGATCTCGGCATTGAGCACGAACGACCGGATGTCGAGATTCGACGAACCGATCCACGCAATCCCCTCGTCGATCACAAGGCATTTGGCGTGCAGGAATCGCTTGCCGTAACGACAGATCTTCACTCCGGCCTCGAGCAGTTGCTCGTAGTATGATCGTTGCGCCAAGTACACCAGGAACGTGTCTTTCTGCAGCGGCACGACGAGCGTGACGTCGACGCCGCGCAAAACGGCTGTCTGCAATGCCTGCAGCAGCGCGTCATCCGGAACCAGATAGGGCATCGCGATGACAATGCGTCGCGTGGCGCCGTGGATCAATGAAACGATCAACCGCTGATTGTTTTCACGGGGATATCCCGGCCCGCTGGGCAAGGTTTGCGCGGCGACATTCCCAGTGAGGTTCGGGTCGGGAAAATAACGCAGCTCCCCGAGAAACTCGCCCGTCTCGATGTACCAATCTTCGGCAAAGACCGCCTGCAATTCGAGAACGACCGGTCCTGTCACCCTCACATTCATTTCCTCGAAGGTCAATCCGCGGTTGAACGTGGCATCGATAAGATTCTGTGAGCCCGCATAGGCAGTGCGGCCGTCGATGACAGCGATCTTGCGATGGTTGCGCAAGTCGATGCGACCGGTCCTGCGACGAAAGAAGCCGACACGCATCGTTTCTTCGGCGACGATGCCAGCCCGCAGCAGTCTCGGCAGCAGGCGAGCGAAGTCGGGGCGCGATCCGATCGAGTCGGCGAGGATGCGCACGGCGACGCCACGATCGACAGCGCTGGCCAATGCGTTGACCACTCGGGCAGTCGTCCCGTCGTCGGCAATGATGTAATAGAGGAGGTGGACATGATCTGTTGCAAGTTCGATATCGGCGATCAGTTGATCGATCATCTGATCGTAGTCGGCGATCAAGTCTGCGGAGTTGCCACCGAGGATGGGGAATTCGCCCAGCGTTTGCGCGAGCGTGACCGCCTGATCGAGTGCCGCGCCAACGCGCGGGTGAAAAATATTGGGTTCGTTGCGCAGACGCTCGAACGTTGGCTTGCTCAGCTTGTCGAATTCAACGCGACGTTCGATGCGCCACGCTGGCGGAGTGGGCCGGCCAATCAGCAGGTAGAGAGCGAGGCCGACCGTTGGCTCGAGGAATATCAGCAGGAGCCAGCCTTTCGCCGCATCGGGCGACCGTCGGAACGGGACGATGACGATCATCACCAGCCTGACAATCCACTCGGAAGCGAAGAAGAAATTCAGCCAGAAAGATGATTCGAGCAGGTGGTTGAGCATCAGATGACGGCGACGTAGTTGATTAGAGGCGCGTGGCAGCAGGATTCTACGCAGATTTGGTGCGGCTGTTCGGCACGACGCACGTGCCACTGGCGACGCTGGTCTGGTCGATCAGGCCACGCATGCCGCGATGGTACGATCGGTGTTCGCAGTGAAGGGATCACATATTCAATGGAGCGCCTTCCTCAGCCCCCCATTCATGCCCAGACGGTCTCCGGCGAGTCGGCCGAGCCGACGGGCAAGGTTCGGCGTCAACGAACGCGCACCCGTAGCCAACTTGGTGCGTTCGTCCGACGTTACGAGCACGCAGTACTGGTATTGCAGGGAGGCGGGGCTCTCGGTGCCTACCAGGCGGGCGTCTACGAGGGACTGGCCGAAGCCGGGGTCATGCCCGACTGGGTAACCGGCGTGTCGATTGGTGCGGTCAATGCGGCGTTGATCGCGGGCAACGTGCCTGAGCGGCGCATCGATCGCCTCGCCGCGTTCTGGGACCGCGCGTCCTCCGGCGCACCGCTGATTGCCCCGTCGGCGCTGGATCTGGCACGGCCCACGATGAACCGTTTGAGTGCAACCATGGCCGCCACACTCGGCGTACCGGGACTGTTCATCCCGCGCGTGCCCCCGCCTTTCCTGGTTCCCGACGGTAGCATCGAGGCGCTCAGTTTCTATGATGGCACGCCACTCAAGGAGACACTTGAGGAGCTCGTGGATTTCGACCTTGTCAATCAGAGAGCGACTCGGTTGTCGGTCGGCGCGGTCAACGTGCGTTCAGGCAACTCGGTCTACTTCGATAACCGAGACCAGAAGATCGCGGCGGAGCACGTGTTGGCGAGCGCCGCGTTGCCGCCCGGCTTGGCGCCGGTAATGATCGATGGCGAGGCCTACTGGGACGGCGGGATCGTATCGAATTCTCCATTGTGGTACGTGCTCGACGACGCGCCGCGGCTTAGCGCGTTGATCTTGCAAGTCGATTTGTTCAACGCGCAGGGAGACGTGCCGCAGAATCTCGATCAGGTTCTCGAGCGCGCGAAAGATATCCAGTACTCGAGCAAGACCCGCTTCAACACGACGCGTGTAAAGGAATTGGACGAGCTTCGTCTCGCCCTGCATCGCGTGCTTTCTCGCTTGCCGACTCGTCTTCAGCGTGACCCCGACGTGAAACGCCTCAAGGAGCTGTCGGATGTGGGGAACATCGCGATTGCGCATCTGATCAATCGCCGGTACTCGCATTCGGCGTGGTTCAAGGACTACGAGTTTTCGCGGACGACGATGCGTGAACTATGGAGCGCCGGCCGCGATGACGTGCGGCGGACGGTCTCGCATCCGGAAATGCTGAAGGCTCGTGACCAGGGGCAGGGTGTGCGCATCTACGATCTGAGTCGATAGTCTGCGCGACGACACCGAACAAGGCGGTGCGATGATTCAACTTTTCCAAACAGGAGCGGCACCATGAAACTGAAAGACAAGTCGGCGATTGTCACCGGCGCGGCGAGCGGACTCGGCAGGGAAATCGCAATGACCTACGCACGCGAAGGAGCGAAGGTCGCCATCGCCGATCTCAATCTTGCTGCCGCCACGGCCGTAGCGAACGAGATTCGATCGTCCGGTGGCCAGGCGATCGGCGTGGCAATGGACGTTACCAGCGAGCAAGGCGTGAACGACGGCGTTGCCGCGACGGTAGCCGCGTTTGGCGGCGTCGACATACTCGTCAGCAACGCAGGCATTCAGATCGTGCACCCTCTGGAGGAATTCAGTTACGCCGACTGGAAAAAAATGCTGGCCATACACGTCGACGGCGCGTTTCTGACAACGAGGGCTTGCCTGCCGCACATGTACGGGTCTGGTCGCGGTGGAAGTGTCATCTATATGGGGTCTGTGCACTCGAAGGAGGCTTCTTTGCTGAAAGCCCCCTACGTCACCGCCAAGCACGGCTTGATCGGACTGGCGAAGGTCGTCGCCAAGGAAGGCGCGAAGCACGGCGTCCGTGCCAACGTGATCTGCCCGGGTTTCGTGCGCACACCGCTGGTCGACAAGCAAATCCCGGAGCAGGCGAAGACGCTCGGCATCAGCGAAGCCGACGTAATCAAGAATGTGATGCTGCGGGAAACGGTCGACGGCGAATTTACGACCGTGCAGGACGTGGCGGAAGTTGCGCTGTTCTTCGCGTCATTCCCGTCGAACGCATTGACCGGCCAGTCGCTCGTCGTGAGCCACGGCTGGTTCATGCAGTAGGGACGAGGGCAGGCCGTCAGTGGGCGCTGCGGCTCGCTGCCGTAGTGGCATCGAGCGCGATGCCGCGGCTGCGGCGGCCTGCGGCGATGTGGATCACCAATAACGGCACCAGGACCAATCCGATCAACCAGTGCAGGATTGAGACGGGCGGACGCGTCGTATCGTCGACCAGGTAGTACAACGCATAGGCCGAGACGATTAGGACAATGGTCGATCCAACCACCAGCGAACCACTCAATCGATTTCGAGCCATTGCCCAGCCGCGGCGGACGTGATTGGCACTCATCGCGCCGAGGGCGATCAGCATCAAAAAGCCCGTTCCACCGTGAACCTTCAACGCCACGCCTTCCAGCGCCAAGCGATGCAAATCGTCCGATGATTGCAGCAATCGGTCGCCGTAGTGAACGACGAGCCACCACACGCCGCTGGCGACCGAAGCAGCAATGATCGCGTAAAGCGAGCGCCGCGCCCAATCGCTCAGGCGCATTTTTTCCGCTAGCAGGCGATAGGCGCGTTCGTGGGCACGGGACATGGGAAAGGTTGCTTGCCGTATCGGTGTCGGCGTCGAATCAAGGGCAGTCAGCGGCGGACGCATTGTAACTGCGACGCCAGCGTTTCGGGGACCGGACGGGCTCGGCATTGCCGCTACCTTGCGGCGGGGTCAGCGCGCCACGACGCCGAGGACCGCGATACCGCGAGCAAGCCGGCTGCGCCAGGAGTCGCGACCGTCGCCTTCGGTGGGGCAGGCAGCCGCGTGCAACGCCACCGTTCGCCTGCGGGGGAAAAGATCGCCGCCGCTGCGCCGTAGTGTTCGAGTATTCCTTCGGCCGCGCGCCCGCGCAGGGTCACCACCTTGGTTAATGCGTCCGCCACCATGCACGTCGGTGCGATCACGGAAACGGTGCGCGTACTCATCATGGGGAGGCGCCGCCGCGGGTCGATCAGCGGCGCGATCCAGCGACCATTGACGTATCGCCGTCGATCGCCGTAAGCGCTGGTCGCAACGGCGCCGTCGGCCAGAGACACCAGCGGCACCAGCGCGGCCCGGGAACCGCCGGTCCGCACGTGAATCGGCAACGGGTCCGTCCCGAATACGCGCAGGTCGCCGCCCGCATTCACGCAGGCTGCCTCTATACCCTGTCGCCGCATGGCATCGATCGCACAATCGACCGCATGACCTTTGGCGATACCGTCGAAATCCAATGTCAATGCTCGTCGATAACGCACGCCGTCGCTGTCGAGGTCGACATCGTGCCAGCTGGAGTTCGCCCAGGCGCCCGCGCGCCCACCGCGCGTGGATCTGTGTCGCGGCAGGAAGCCCAGGGTCACGAGCTCGCCACCTACGGTGGGATCGAACGCTCCGTGTGAGCGTTGAGCGACGTCGAGGGCACAGGCGAGCACGGCTCGCATATCGCTTGAAACAGGTACGCGCTTGCGATGCGCCTCGCGGTTAATCCGCGAAAGTTCACTGTCGCGGTCGTGCCCGGACAGCGCGCAGTGCACGCGCTCGATGGCGCAGAACGCAGCTGCGATCCCCGCCTCGAGCACATCCGTACGCGTTCCTTCGGCACTGATATCCACCAGCGTGCCCAGCCAGAGTTGCGCGCGCCGTGCGGCATGCGTTGCAGTTTGCGCGCTGCGAGGGCTGGCGATCTCAGCCATTCGCGAGCGCCCGTTGATAGACCAGCAGCAGGCGATGCACGCCTTCGGTCACATGGCGGCAGGAGAGCGTCGCGCCGGAGATGTTGCGGATATCTGCGTCGAGCCTCACCGGGTCAGTGACGCGCTTGCCGGTAAACTGCGCGCGCCACGCGGGAAGGCGAATGCCGTCGCCGTGCGATTCGCGATAAGTCAACACGTCGAGTGCGCGAATCTGACCGCTGGCGTCGAGCGCGAGTGAATAGGTGATCAGCTCCTGCTTGCCGATAACCTCGTCGATCATGAACCACCCGATGTATCGCTCCCCGGCGAGCACGCGCCAGATCCTGGGGTCGACGGTGAATCGGCCAGCTTCGCTGCCAATTTGAGCCTTGATGTCAGCGGTAACGACAACGGGCTCGAACGTCGTCGCGTCAGGGAACGCGGCTTTGCGCGCGCCCTCGGCGCTCACATAGTCGGTGCTGTATGCAAGTTGCACCGGCAGCGCGACACCCAGGAGTGCCGGTGGAATGAGCCATTCATATCGCATCGCGCGACTCCCGACATCCAGCGGCGGTCAGAATTGGTAACCCATGCCGAGATCGAAACGGTCGCGCAAGGTGTCGACCTTGAATTTCTGGTAGTCGGCCTTGAACACGATATTCGGAGTGACATTGAAGTTGACGCCGATCGTCCAAATACCTTCTGTTGGCGACGCAGGTACTCCGAGTCCCTGCGGCACCGGCTCGTAGGAAGCCGCCGTGTTGACCCATTCGTAACGGGTGAATGGAGTGAGCGAATAATCGGCACTCGACCACGCGTGCCACGCTCCCTGCACGTAAGCGCCCCAGAACGTCTTCGGCACGGGAGTGGGCTGGCCGATGAACGTGAGATTGAGATCCTCGGTGTCGGTGATGTTGCCGTGCGCGTAGAGAGCCGACAGGTCGAACGGCCCTGTCTGCCAGCGGGCATGCCCTTCCCAGAGTGTGACCCGCGCGTCCGGCGCGGCGAAGTCCTCGGCGCCCTGTGCTGCTTTTCCGGTGAACACCCCGCCGCCGATAAGAAGTCCCGGCACCCCTTGATAGTTTGCCGACACATAGATCGACAGGTCGCGCGCCTTGGCCAGCTGCAATTCCTGATGGATGCTGCGAAGCGGCGATTCGCGACCTTCTTCGGATGATGCGTCCCATTTCGAAAGATCGAAACCTGAAGTCAGACCGACGTTCCAGCGAAAGCCGTTATCGGTGCCACCGTACAGTGCAATGCCACCTTCGCGCCAGGTGGTCGGAATGATCGCTGTTTCGACGAAATTACGGAACACGCCATAGTACGCGGTCGGTTCGTGATTCTCGTTGATCAGGCCCAGAGGAACAAGCATCAAGCCGGCACGACCGCCGAAGCGCTCGCTGAATTGCCGCTCGACATAAAGCTGCTCGACTTCCGCCTCGCCCTGGTCGTCTGCGGACGTTACTGCATGCTCCCATTCGAATTCCCCTGCCACACGGGTGCGTTCGTCGAACTGATGGCCAAAACCGATAACGGCGCGCGCGAGGTCGAACTGGGTATCGCTGGACGATTGTCTGGGACGGCTGTAGGCGATCTCGCCATAACTGAACAACGTTGTCCCGCTTCGCGGCTCGGTGCTTGCCGCGCTCTGCTCAAGGCGATCCACCCGCGCCGTCAGCGCCGTTGTCTGCGCCGCGGTCGCTGCAGCCGCTTGCTGTGCGGAAGGTGGCGATGAAGGGGGTGATGAAGGCGGTGATGATGGACTGGCAGTCGGAGGCCGGGCGGCTACCTGGCTCGGAGCCTGCGCAGAAGGCGCTGCCGCGGCTTGACTTGCGGAGCCTTTGGCCTGCGCCGTGAGTTCCTTCATCTGCGCCTTCAACTCCGCCATTTGGGCACGCAGTTCGGCGATCTCGGCGCGTAGTGCCGCATCATCTGCCCACGCGGCCGGCGCGGCGGCGAACATGGTCGCTGCTGTCAGTGCGAGGACAAGGGGTTTGCGCGCAAAGCGGACGCATGCACGCGCGACCGGCCGGGCAGCCTGCTTTGAGAGTTGATTCGCCATAGGTGGGTCCGTGAGAGTGGGTTGCGGAAAAAGCTAGTTCGAAGACGGCTGATAGCCGTCCGTCAAGGTATTGAGGAATGCTTCGAGGTCGTCGAGCTCCGCTTCCGAAAGGCGCGGCTCATCGCCCAGCTGGCGGTCGTACGGGACTTCGGAAGTGTTCACGTCTGCGCGCAATTCCGGCGGCAGATCGTTGAACTTTTGCACGACGCCGTCGGCATCGGTCGGGAAGAACTGCTCGGGATTAGTATCGCGGCGTACGTAGAAGCGCAGGGCGTCGCGCAGAGTGTGAAAACGTCCGTTGTGGAAAAACACCTGACGCGTCGCGACGTTGCGCAGTGTGGGTACCTTGAAAGCGCCACAAAGGTCGGTGCTGTCGACCAGATCCGTGCGGAAGGGTCCACACAATCCCATGTCCGCATACTCCGGGTCGGCGTTGGCCGGAATCTCATCGTTGCGCGGGACACCAAGATTGTCGTAGCTGAAATCCGTGAACAACGGCGGCTCGCCGTTGGGCCCACGTTGGCTCGGATGGCACGCCGCGCAATTGCCCTTGTCCGCGCGATTGAACAACGCCAGACCGCGCAACTCCGCGGGATCGAGCCGTGCCTTACCTTTCAGGAAATAGTCGTATTTGGAATCGAACGGGCGAAATTCGGGGGCAAACTTCTGGTACTGCGCCAGCGAGAAGCGAATTGCCAGGAACGCTGTATCGACGTCGTCGAAGATGTTCGTGCCGAAGACGCGCTGAAATTCGGCCGCATAGGGAGTGGCGGCAAGCTTCGCGACGACCTCGTCCGCGCTGGCGTTAGCCATTTCGTTGGGGCTCAGCAGCGGACGCGAGGCCTGGTCGATCAAATCGATGGCGCGGCCATCGCGATTGAAACCGCCGACGGGACCGTCATCGAGGTTGAAGACGGGAATAGTGCTCACGTAGCGCAGCGAAGGAACCGCGCGCGTCCCGCCGACATCCAGATGAGGTCCACCGAATTGCACCGACAGAGCGTTGTTCTGCGCGTGTGCGCGCTGCGGGTCGTGGCAGGTCGCGCACGACATCGTGCCCGACGCCGAAAGGCTGGCGTCGGAAAATATCTTCTCGCCGAGGCTGACTGGTGTCGGCGCCGCCGGATCGCTATCGCTGGCGCGGACATTGTCGCGAAAGATCGGCGTCGCAAGGGCAACGAACGCCGCCAGCAGCGCGAGCGATCCCGCGCGTTTGATTTTGTGCGCGTTACCCGTTACGGGACGCGTCTGGGTCTTGTCAGGCATCATTGCTCTCTCGCCGTGCCGTCATGGAAAGCGCCGGATCAATCCCGACGTCCGAAATGGCTGGCTGGCGGCGAACATTGTTCGGGAATCCGAACCTGACGCCGGCTGGCTCGCTTGAAACGCGTTGCCTTGTTATTGGGCCGCTTTACCCGGTTACTTGTCGCCGCACTACCTCGCCCGCTGTGTCCGGGCTACTTGGTCAATATCAGTTTGCCCAGACGCGTCTGCCGCAGGATATAAATCGTCTTGTTGTGAAGGATCGCCAGCTGCGTCTGACCTTCGAGCAACACGTTGCTGTCGACTACGCGGGGCGACGCTGTTTCAGTCGCGGGCTTGGCCGACGAAGCAGTCTCATCATTGCCGACGGCCGGTTCTTGCCGAGTGCTCATCACGTCCTCGGCTATTCGTTTTCGTTCATCTGCGATTGCTGATAGTTGGCAATGCCGACCTTGCCAATCAGCTCAAGCTGCGTTTCCAGCCAATCGATGTGATCCTCTTCCGACGCCAGGATGGCGCGGAACAAGTCCCGGCTCACATAGTCGCCACAGCCTTCGCAATCGGCGATGGCTTTTTTCAAGGCCGGATGCGCCGTAAGTTCGAGCTTGAGATCGCAGCTCAATATTTCTTCGACCGTTTCGCCGATGAACAACTTGTGCAGATCCTGCAGGTTGGGCAGTCCTTCGAGAAACAGCGTACGCGCGATCAAGCTGTCGGCATGCTTCATTTCGTCAATCGATGCCCTGTGCTCCGCCGCAGCCAGCTTGCCGAATCCCCAGTGCTTGAGCATTTTGGCGTGCAGGAAATACTGATCGATCGCCGTAAGTTCGTTGATCAACACGGCGTTCAGATGCTTGATGACTTGCGGATCACCTTTCATGACGCGCCCACCGGCGCCATTGCGCCCGAAAGGGTGGGCGCCGGAACTCGCGCGCCGCTGCACGACATCTTGGCGATGGCCTCAACCAGAATAGTTTTTGCGCACGACGTGCATCGCCCGCAGCCGAGACCCACGCCGAGCTCCTGCGCCAAGTCTTCCTGCGTGCGTGCGCCGTCTTCGGCGGCCTGAACAATCTGGCGATCGGTGATGGCGTTGCAAAGGCAGATGTACATTCGGTATCGCCTACGGTGGTCTAGCGGCTCGGCCGATCCGCGGCTGCCTATTCCTGTATCTGGCAGACGCTAACCGTAATGAGAATGGTTCGCATTATACATCGATCATCGCAGCGACGCAAGCGTCGGCTAATTTGCCGGAACGAGTCGGAATAGTCGTACCGGGGAACTCGGCAGCCTAGCCGGCCGCAATCTTTGCGCGAATCGTCGGTTTGGGGCCGCCACTAACTTCTCCGACGTCATCCACGAGAAGCTGCTCAGCCAGGTAAGCGGCGACTAGGCGTATCGCCTGCGAATTCGCCGTATAAAACAGATTTCGTCCATTGCGCCGCGCCGACACCAGCCGCGCCCGGGCGAGTTCTTTCAAATGGAACGATAGCGTGGCAGGAGGGAGCGCCAGTCGCGCCGCAATCTCTCCCGCCGCCACGCCGTTCGGCGTACCGCGCGCGAGCAGCGCCAGTATTTGCAGGCGTGCGACATGCGCCAGCGACCCCATCGTTTCGGCTGCGACCGATATTTCCATAATTCCATGATAATCGAATCAATAGGAAAATCAATCGGCGTCAGTCGATCCCGATATGTTAAATACCCGGTTCGAGGCGCCGGCGACGCCTTGTCCGCCGCGACAGCGCCCACCAGATCAATGACGGGATCCCCAGGACGATCACTAAGCCCCAGACCAGAACGGCTGAATCCGAGGAGGAGCGCGGGGGCGGCAGCAGGTCCGGATCGCGCATTTCGTCCGGAAAAGGTCTCGGGGGAACAGGGACGATCTGGGCCTTCGATTTGTCCTCCGGAAAACGCGCCAGATATTCCCGCGCGCTGATCACTGGGGCGTCACCCCATGCCCGACTCGACGGGAACTGCGGAACGCGCAGGAAGACCAGCGCATCAACATCTTCGGCGAGCATCGTTTCGAACGTAGTCAACGGCCGTTCGGGGTGGCCTCGGGCAAGTTTCAGCAAGTCGGCGCCCAGCTCCTCGAACGCGACCGCCGGGTACAGCCGCGTTTGATCCTCGCTAAGGTAGGCATAGCTTTGCCTGGCCTTATCGAGGCTGCGCTCTTTCACCGCAACGTAGGGTAGCCCCACCGCCGCCAGGACCTTACTCGTCGGACCACGCGCAGGAACATTCCAGCCGAGTGCGCGCAGAACGTCGACACTGATGCTGGCGCAGTTCATCGTCGCGTGTTCGTAAACGAGTTGATGCCGGTAGAACTGGTTGTACACGCGATTCAACGCCGACTGCAGATGTTGAGGTATACGTTGCTGCTTCAGCACGGCGACGAGCAGATATGAGGGCCTGTACCACGCCTGACCACTGTTGAGATCGCCCAGATAGTCATCGAGAGGCAGCGTGGCCGCAATGATCCCTTTTTCGCTGAACGAATCCAGCGTGTAGAAATTGTTGGCAAGCCAGTCGTCGATCGCGCCCCGGGCTCCGACGCGGCCGGTCACGAGCGCGAAGTGGCCGCCATGGGCTTCATCGTCATCGCCTTGCGCGCCGTTGACCATCGCTGCGAACACGGGCTTGTCCTGCCACTGACGCGCCGCACCGGGCGTGCGTTCCCACAGGGTCGTCACCAAGAACGGACTTTGAGCGCCGCCGCGCGGCTCAGCTTGAATCAGTCCCCGGATCGATTCGGCGGTCGCATCTACATGCGTCGGCGGGGCACGGTCGTCCAGGCGGAAGTCCTCCGGCCACAACATGCGCCCGGTCAGTTTGCCGTCTTCGATGCGACCCCTGACGTTCAATGCGCGGCGGGCGAAGTACGCGATCGAAGCTTCGTTGTAATAGGAGCGATTGAGCGGAATTTTTGGCACCACGTCGAAAGCCAGTACCTGACCCGACGATTCGATGCGCTTGCCGTCGGGGCTGAGCCGAGCATCGTGCAGATCGACCGGAGACCCGACCCAGATCAACGGCGGAAACGAATTCGTCGTTCCAGGTAAGTGGGCCGCGGCCCACTGCGCGATATCCGCCTGGGCCGTGATGCCGCGCGCGGTCTCGGCTATGGGCAGTCCCGCACGTGGCACCGCGATGGTTTCATCGCGAAAGTACCAGAGGGCCTGCGGGATCGTCTCGCAATTGCTGCAACGCCCGTCGGTAAGCACAAAATCGTCGACGTCATAAAGGCCGTAGTGGCCGTTGACAGGAATCGAACGTTGCTTGGGCACGGCGGTCACACTAGGGACGGGAATGGCATCGCCAACGCTCGCAGCTTTCGCCGCCGCAAAGATGGGCACAGCCGCGGGGAATGCCCAGCAAACGCCGCCCAGGACGCCAGCATGACGCTCGCGCAATTTTTCGCCAAGCCAGCGGAGCTTGCGACCATAACTATCGATTGTGGGACATGTAAGCAAGGCCGAATAGCTGTAAATGTTGCAAACGTGACGGGACAAACAAAGCAAGCCCCGGCGACACTAACGCACGCTAGAATCCATTATGCCCAATCAAGTTACTTCGCTACATTGGATTTTCGAAAGATCGGCGGCAGCCGGTGTTCGCCTGATCGACTGCCTCGACCGGGATACCGATGGCGACCGCTCCGCGCTCGTCGACGGGATAATGGCCGAACACTCGTCGATCGCGCCGAAATATTTCTACGATGCGATCGGCTCGACGTTGTTCGAGGCAATTTGCGCATTGCCCGAGTACTACCCGACCCGCACGGAGAACGCGATACTGACCGAACATCGCGAGGCCATCGTGCGCGCGATCGGCACCGGAAAGCAATTTGTCGACCTCGGCGCTGGGGATTGCCTCAAGGCAGCGCGCCTGCTGCCTTCGGTGCACGCGCGCAAGTATGTTGCCGTCGACATCGCCGCGTCGGCGATCGCGCCGGCATTGTTGCGCATGGCACCCGCCCATCCCGGCGTCGAACTGCTCGGTGTGGTCACCGACTTTTCCACCACGCTCGACTTAAGCGGTGCGCTCGACGACGGTCCGGTGACTTTCTTCTATCCCGGTTCCAGCATTGGTAATTTTTCGCCGGTCGACGCCGGACGACTGTTGCGGAACATCCGTTCGCTTTGCCGTGGCGAGCACAGCGGACTCCTGATCGGTGTCGATGCGAAGAAGGAGCAAAGCCGACTCGAGGCCGCATACAACGACGCGCTCGGCGTCACCGCGGCATTCAACCGGAATATCCTGCGGCACGCCAATGCGCTCGCCGATGCTGACTTCCTCCCGTCGGCATTTCGCCACGTCGCGTTCTACAACTCGCAGGCCGGCCGTATCGAAATGCACCTCGAGGCGACGGTGCCGCAACAAGTGCGCGTAGGAAACCACCTTCGCCAGTATCACAGTGGCGAACGCATCCTCACCGAGCATTCGTACAAGTATTCGCCCGCTGAATTTTCATCGATCCTGCGTTCGGCGGGATACACGAAAATCCAGACCTGGCAGGATCGCGCCGGCGATTTTTCAGTCTTTTACGCCGAGTAGGTTTCTCGAAGCCGCGCGCGGGGCGTGTCCCGGATTGCTGCCTGCCACACCCGATTGGCGTGCGCCGATGTCCATACCTGCATGTGCAGTTGCGACAAAGCCACTGGGTCGCCGAGGAACCGCATCCGCTCTGCGGGAGACAGCGCTCCCGGACCTTCGCGCACTGCCGTCTGAATGGTCGTTTCCCAATGATCGAGCGCGGCGCTGGGGACGGTGCTTCGAGTGACGCCCGCGGCGCAGGTCAGGGCATTGATCGCGGGATCGACGACCGCTTCAATGAATCGCGGCGGCGCAACAGCAATCCGAATGTCATCGAGCATTGAGCGTATTTCCGGAGGCGGGTTGGATTCCTCGGGGATCAGAAACAGGTGCGCTCGCCGCATCGCCCGCCCAAGCGAGACGCGACTGGTGTAGACCGAAATCGGAATCGACAGCATGAGCGCTCCGACGATCGGCAGGAGCCACCACAGGAACGACGGGTTGAGCCAGTACACCAGCACCGCCCAGACGATACCCAATGCAGCGTGTGCAGGCCGTGACGACGTAACGCTTCGCCCAGGTCGTCTCGGCGTCTTCGCGCGGCGGCGATTTCCAGTGTATCGCCCAGCCGGCAAATGCCACGATGACGAATCGGTGTGGAACAGCATGCGAATCGGGGCGAGCAGCGCAGACAGTGCGATTTCGCCGAGCATGCTGATGATCAGACGTAGCGCGCCCCCGAACCGCCGGGCTCCGCGCGCGACGATGAGAACGCCAGCGAGAATCTTGGGCAGGAACAACAGCGCCGCGGTCGCGCTGAAAAGCGCGATCGCCCACTCGCGGATGCCATTCCGGCCAGAGGGGAAACAGCTGATAGGGCTGCGACGAAATACGTCGGCGTCGCTCAGCGTGTGCACCGCGAGCAGCGCGGTCGACAGCAACAGGAACGAGAACCACAGCGGCGCCGAGAGATAGGCCATGACGCCGCTCATGAACACGGCGCGGTGCGCGACATGCAGGCCCTTGCATCAGGAACAGGCGGAAGTTCATCAGGTTGCCCTGGCACCAGCGCCGGTCGCGCTTCAGTTCGTCGATCAGATTCGGCGGCATTTCCTCGTAGCTGCCCGCGCAGGTCGTACGCGATCCACACGGCCCAGCCGGCGCGGCGCATCAGCGCGGCTTCGACGAAATCGTGCGAGAGGATCTCGCCGGAGAGCGCGCCGCGTCCGGGAAGCCGTCCGAGCGCGCAATGGCGCATGAACGGCGCGACGCGGATGATCGCGTTGTGGCCCCAGTAGTGCGATTCGCCGAGCTGCCAGAAATGCAGGCCCGCGGTGAACAGCGGGCCGTAGACGCGCGTTGCGAACTGCTGGACGCGCGCGTACAAGCGTCTCGCGGCCGGCGGCGCGCGGCGCGGTCTGGATGATGCCGGCGTCGGGATTGGCTTCCATCAGCCGCAGCAGCGTCGTCAGGCATCGTCCCGCTCATGACGCTGTCGGCGTCGAGCACGACCATGTAGCGGTAGTTTCCGCCCCAGCGCCGGCAGAAGTCGGCGATGTTGCCGCTCTTGCGCTTGATGCGGTGCTGCCGCCAGCGATAGAACATGCGCCCGAAGCCGCCGACCGCGCGGCAGATGCCGAGCCAGCGCTTCGAGCTCGGCGACGCGCATGTCGGGATCGCTGGTGTCGGAGAGCACGAAGAAATCGAAGTGCGCGAGCTCGCCAGTGCGCGCCAGCGATTCGTAGCGTCGCGCGCAGCCCCGCGAACACGCGGGCGACGTTCTCGTTGCAGATCGGCATGACGATCGCGATGCGCGCCTGCGGGATCGATGCGGCGCGTCGCGCGCCGCAGCTGCGCGAAATCGCGATATCGGTCGCCTGCCGACCGAGCAGCAGCACGAATCCCGCCATCGCGGTCCAGAAGCCGGCGGAAACCCACGCGAACAGTATCGCGAACAGAATGAGCATCGCGATCTCGAGCGGCTGGCTGGCCGTGATAGGGCAGCACGCCGATCATGAAATTGGTCGCGAGATAGGTCTGCGCGATGACCAGCCCCAACAGCGCAATGCCGACGCGCCGAGGCGACCCGGCGCTTCCGCTTGTGCTCCGGCGTAGCATCGCGAGTCACGACGTCATCGACATCGGGCGTCGAAGCTTTGGCCGTCTCCGCGCGCTCGTCGGGCTCACGCGCAAACAAGCGGGCGAACGAGTCCCCGCGCCCACGGTCGAGCGAACATCGAGGTGCGCGCGAGCGGCGGCGCAGTCACCAATCGTTCACGACCGAGAACATCGGTGAACATGGGGAGCGAACTCGGGCCCGAACTCGGTCCTTCCAACTCCGAGTAAGCGAGCGTCAGGCGCCGAGTGATCGACGAATATGCCGGATTGGTCGCATCGACCGGCGCCCCGCGCAAGCAGCCCGTGCAGCTCGCTCATCGCCTCATGCGCGTTGCCGTGTCGCCAGCCGCTGCTTTCGGCAAGGCGCAGC
The DNA here is from genome assembly GCA_963749795.1 of uncultured beta proteobacterium. Lineage (GTDB taxonomy): Bacteria > Pseudomonadota > Gammaproteobacteria > Burkholderiales > Casimicrobiaceae > PALSA-1003. The sequence goes on along the minus strand of CAVVOR010000007.1, from coordinate 265,213 downwards.
AGCAAACGGCGATAGTCCGGGCGCCTTGAGCGGCAGGCACTCAAGATAACGGACGCAGATACCCGGTGCGTCGACGTCAGACGCGGAAAGCGGGGCATCTACCCCGGCGGCAGGATGTAGCTCCACGTCTCGGACAATGTGTTGTCGCCGCTTCGCAGGAACGCGCGCAGTTCGACCGGCTTGCTGTCATCCAGGCGCTTGACCCGCAGCGCCATGCGCCAGCCGCCCGTGACCTCGTTCCGCTGCACGTTCATTCGCTCGACGATCTCGGCGTTGTCGGTGGTCGACGATGCCGTCGACCTTCGCCGCCTCGGCGGCAGTTTGCGCAGCGCGGGGCCATCGAATTCGACGACCAACCCGATGCTGCCGTCTTCGGTGCGAGCGTAGCCGCTGCCGCGGCGCGTTTGCATCACCCACGCCAGAGGCGGTCGCGCACTCGGTATCCTTTTGCCACAGCAACGCGGTACTCGAGATCGTACGGCAGCTTGCGGTTGCGGCATGACGTCGGGCACCCAGTAGGCGACGATGTTGTCGTTGGTCTCATCCGGGCTTGGGAATCTGCACCAGCTCGACCCGCCCGGCGCCCCATCGTCCCTTGGGCTCGACCCAGGCGCTCGGACGCAGATCGTAGCGCGCCTCGAGATCCTCGTAGTGGTCGAAGTCGCGATCGCGCTGCATGAGGCCGAAACCCGCCGGATTGGTCAGCGCGAACGACGTCACCAGCAGCCGCTTGGGATTGACCAGCGGTCGCCAGATCCATTCCCCGTTCGCCGACTGGATCGACAGTCCGTCGGAATCGTGGACCTCCGGCCGGTAGTCGTCGCGAGCTCGCGCGCTGGTTTTCACCGAAAAAGTACATGCTCGTCAGCGGCGCGATGCCCAGCTTTTCTCACGTTTCGCGAAGGAACAGGCGCGCCTTGACGTCCATTACGGTGTCGACGCCCGGGCTCAGCACGAAACGATAGGCGCCGCTCGCGCGACGGGAGTCGAGCAGCGCGTAGATCGTCAGCTCAGTCGCGTTCGGTCGCGGCCGCTCGATCCAGAACTCGACGAAGCGCGGAAACTCCTCGCCCGAAGGCGAACCCGGTGTCGACCGCGAGTCCTCGCGCCGACAGCCCATAGACGCTGGCCCTTGCCGAGCGCGCGGAAATAGCTCGCGCCGAGGAACACCAGCACCTCGTCCTTGTACTTTGGCGTGTTGATCGCGTAGTGCACGCGAAATCCGGCGAAGCCGAGGCCGCGCATCTGCTCGCGGTCGATCTTGTTGGCTCCATAGTCGAACAGATCCGGACTGAACTTGATTTCTCGCACTCCGCCGTCGACGATCTCGTTGATTTTCACCGGGTCTTTGAAAAACAGCCCCTCGTGGAAGAACGCGAGCTCGAACGGGAGTCCCTCGGTGCGCCAGAGCGCGCGGTCCGGCTTGAATCGGATGTCGCGGAATTGATCGTAGGAGAGCTGATTCAGCGATGCGGGCAGCGTCGCGGTGCTTGGCTTGAATGGCGCCATTGCAAGTTGCTTGGCGCGAAGCGCGACATCGTCGAAATCGAAAGCCTCGGCGGTGAGCGCAGGAAGCAGCGACAGCATCGCCACCGACGCCATCGCGAGCAGGCGTTGGACGCGGCGCTCCGGCAAGGACGGGACTAAATGCATGCGCGAATCACGTTGCGACCGGGCCCCGCAGCTAGTCGAGGTCGCGCGCGAGACGAAACCCGGTGAACTGCCATCGCGTCGCCGCCGGGAAAAAATTGCGATAGGTCGCGCGGATGTGGGCACGTGGCGTCGCGAAGGAGCCTCCCCGAAGGACGTATTGATCGCTCATGAACTTCCCGTTGTACTCGCCGATCGCGCCGGCATCGGGGCGGTAGCCCGGATAGGGTGCGTATGCACTCTGCGTCCATTCCCAGACGTCGCCGATAGAGTTGCTGTAGCGCATGACGCCGTGCCGGTGCCGGCCGCGGACGCAATGCACCGCCTTCGGCGAAATTGCCATCGATCGGAACGTTGCCTGCAGCGAATTCCCATTCGGCTTCGGTGGGCAGTCGCGCTCCTGCCCAGCGCGCGTATGCATCGGCCTCGTACCGACTGACGTGGCACACTGGCGCAGCCAGATCGAGCGGCAGGGCGCCGCGCAACGTGAACTGTCGCCATTCGCCATCGTCACGCGTCCAGTAGCCAGGCGCGTCGATCAGATTGGCGTTGACCCAATCCCAACCTGCAGCCAGCCACAATTCGGGCCGACGATATCCGCCGTCGGCAATGAAGGCCAGCAAATCGGCGTTCGAGACAGGTCGGTCAGCGAGGGAAAAGGCACGCAGATACTCGGGATGCCGGGGAGACTCGTTGTCGAACGCGAAGCCGGCACCCACGTGACCGATCTCTACCAGCCCTGCGGCAAATTCGACCCACGATGGCGTTCCGCTGCCCACGTTGGTTTCGCGTTCCGCGCGCGCAGCGGCGTACACCGGGCGCAACGGGTTGCAGGACAACAGATGCAACACGTCAGTCAGGATGAGTTCCTGATGCTGCTGCTCATGGTGCAGTCCGAGTTCCGTCAGGCGGGTCGCTTCGGCAGAGGCGGCGCGTTGCAAGAGTTCGCTCATCGCAGCATCGACGTGCTCGCGATAGGCGCCAACCTCCTGCCGCGCAGGGCGCGACAGCAGGCCGCGCTTTGGCCGCGGATGTTTTTCGCCGATAGCGTTGTAGTACGAATTGAACAACATGCGAAAGGCCGGATCGTACGGCCGATAGCCGACCAGGTGCGGCTCGAGAACGAAAGTCTCGAAGAACCAGCTCGTATGAGCGAGATGCCATTTGACCGGACTCGCGTCCGGCATCGACTGAATCGCGCAGTCTTCGTCGCTGAGTGGTGCGGTCAGTGCTACCGTCGCGTCCCGGATCTCGAGATATCGCCCACCAGGATTCGGCGACGAGGGGGGCCGGGTCGCGTTCGCAGAGCGACTCGACACGGAGCGCAGTTGAACACGATCGGTCATCATGGTCCCCTGTCGATGCGGTCGGCGGGCCTGCTCATCCTGCCAACGCCCCTTTGCCGGCGAAAACCCGGGGGGCGCCGGCCGTAACGTCTGCCATAAGCTCGCCGATCACCGTCGGCATCGGCGAAGCCTTCGCTTCTGAATATATCAAGGATCGAGTTCGCCGCGTCCGGCGCGCAGGCAACCAGCAGGCCCCCGGAAGTCTGGGGATCGGTCAGCAACGCACGCTCGGCGTGCACCTATCTCGGAACCGAGCACCACTTCGTCCCCGTAGCTATCCCAGTTGCGTCCCGACGCTCCGGTCACCACTCCAGCGCGTGCGAGTTCCATGGCCATCGGCAACAGTGGGATGCGGTCGAACGCAATTCGCGCGGAGACGCGCGATCCGCGACAAATGCCGAGGAGGTGTCCCAATAGCCCGAAACCGGTCACGTCGGTCAGCGCGTGGACGTCTTCGGATCGGCCGAGCGCGATTCCCGGCGTATTGAGTCGGGTTGTGCACGCCAGCATCGCGTCGTAGTGTTCGGCTGACAAGCGTTGCTTTTTCAGCGCGGCGCTATAGATACCGATGCCGAGCGGCTTACTCAGCACCAGCACGTCTCCTGGTCGTGCACCGACATTGCGCTTGACTCGGGCGGGATCGACGACGCCAATCGCTACCAAACCATAGATGGGTTCGACGGAATCGATAGTGTGGCCGCCCGCAACCGGAACGCCGGCTTTCGCGCAAATCGACTCTCCGCCTTCCAGGATTCGGCGTATCGATTCAATCGGAAGCCGGTCAATCGGCATTCCGACCAGCGCCAGCGCGAACAGCGGTGTCGCGCCCATCGCGTAGATGTCGGACAGGGCGTTGGCCGCCGCGATGGCGCCGAAGTCGAAAGGGTCGTCGACGATGGGCATGAAGAAGTCCGTCGTCGCAACGATCGCTTGCCGTTCGTTGAGTTGGTAAACCGCTGCATCGTCTGCGCTTTCTAATCCCACGAGCAGTGCTTCGGGAAGCAGTCCGGGGGCGGTCTTGCCGACGATCTCGCGTAGTGCGGCGGGCGCAATCTTGCAGCCGCAGCCTCCACCGTGGCTGAACTGCGTCAGACGTAACTCGGGCGGCTTATGCGCGACGGAATGCGACCGCGCATCTTCAAGCCTGGCGTTCGACTCGTCGCGGAAGGATTCGAGGGCGGATTCGTTAGGAGTCACGACAGAGTCTGCAGTTGTCTGCAGGAGGCTTGTGTGAGATTCGGCGAGGTTCAGCGAGGGTTTGCAGCCGCAGCCGCTAGCCCCTTGGAGCCCTCGTCTTGGATATGTCCAATGCCTCATTCTAATCGAACGCTCCAATCGAGGCGGATTCCAGTTTCGCCGTGTGCTCCGCGATTGTGCGCGCACTGGTCTGTCCCACGTGCCCGCGAGTTATGATTGCAAGCGTTCGGACGCCGATCCACTGAGGCTGCCGGTGGCGACGGCGTTGTCCCGGCGCTATTGCGCCGAAAGCTGCAAGCACCCTTCTTTCTTACTCGAGCCATGGCCCTGAGCGTTGAAACTCTGGAACACCTGCGTCACGCGAGCACTGCTACGCTGACCACGCAACTGTTCAAACGCGGGTTGCGCAACGTATTCATCCAGAGTGTGCACAGGATGAGTGCAACGACCGTAAACATGGTGGGCGAGGCGTTCACCTTGCGCTACATACCGGCGAGGGAGGATCTGGATCACGTCGGTGTGTTTGAAAATCCCGAACACCCGCAGCGCAAAGCAATCGAACAGGTCCCGCCCGGGCAGGTGCTGGTGATGGACTGTCGGCGCGACACGCGAGCAGCATCGGGCGGCCACATCCTGCTTACTCGTCTCAGCGTGCGCGGCGCTGCGGGTTTGGTGACGGACGGTTGCCTGCGCGACAGCGTCGAAATTGGCGCAATGAACTTCCCTGTGTACGCGTCGGGCGGTAGCGCGCCGCTTAATCTCGCTTGTCATCACGCGGTCGACCTCAACGTGCCGATCGGCTGCGGGGGTGTCGCAGTGTATCCGGGAGATGTGATCGTGGGCGACGGCGAGGGTGCGGTTGTCATTCCCGCGGGTATCGCCGACGAGGTAGCCCGCGATGCGCACGAGCAGGAAATCATGGAGATCTTCGTCTTGGAGCAAATCGAGCAAGGCCATCCGCTCCCCGGTACCTACCCGCCGAGCGCAGCAACGCTGGCGCGTTATCGCGAATGGCGCGCCCGCCGAGACCGCACAAGCTGACGAGCAAGACCAACGAGTCGCTGCAGCCAAGCAGACTTCTGCCGACGCGGTTGATCGAATGTTCAACCGCTGAAGCGTTCATCGCGACCCGCCGACCGGCTAAGTAATCGAGATCTCTCGCGTCGAAATCAGCTTAAGCGCCGTTTTGGCAACCTGGAGAGTGTCGAAGTAGGCGTAGCCCGCAACTGCGGCCGCACCGACAATCGGCAGCCAACGACTCGCGGCCGAGCCGACGACTCGTTGCGTCATCGTCAGACCGATCGCGGACAGCACGCTGCGCAGCGCGCCGCCCGAAAGCTGACGGATCACCAAGCGCTCCCCAGCGCGGACCGCGACGTCCCGGACCAGCTGACTCGCGGCGTGACGGAACAGGCAATACACCATGTGTGTCCGCGTCAATTCCATCTCCTTGCCGTACAAGCCGGCGATGTCCGCAACCAGTTGTGCCTGCAGACGCCAGATCGCGATCAGGTCGGGCAGCACCGTCAGCATGCCGACGACGCCTGGCGGCAGGGCCAGTGCGCCGGACAACGTCGCTGCGCGCGCCGCTGCTTTCCTCGCCAGCAGGCGGGCGGCGGCGGCAGGTTCATCACTGGGCCGCTGCCGAGTCGTCGGAACGCGCGCAATGATTCCTTCAATGGCGTCGGCAATAGTGCCGACAGCAGGCTTCATTGCGAGCGACAAATGTTGCATGGAACCTCCTGGTGCCGGGATGCCGGGTGCCGACCACCGGTCGCGTTCCGGAGACACTCTGGCCGCGAAAGTATAAGGGTTACAATCGAAGGGACAAAGTCCTGCAGACGCGATTCGATGTTCTCCATTCTTCGATACGAGAACCTTCCGCCCAGGTATGTGGAATACGATCCGGCCGCACCGCGCGTCGCGGCATGCGTCGCGGCGCTGGTCGAACAGGCGGCTACTTGGTCCAAGTTAGAGCATATCGGCAGCACCGCCGCGCCGGATTGTGCCGGCAAAGGCATCGTCGACTTAATGGCGATGTATCCGCCGGGGAGACTCGGTGAGATGAAAGATGTGCTCGAGAAACTTAATTTTCAGCGACAAACCGCTGGACACGCGTTTCCCGAGGAGCGACCGATGCGAGTCGGCGCCATCGAGTTTGAAAACCACGTCTATCGCTTGCACGTGCACGTTGTCGCCGCCGATTCCGAGGAGATCGAATCTCTCAGACGCTTTCGCGATATCTTGCGAAGCGACAGGCCGTTGCGAGAGGCGTACCAAGCCAAGAAGCGCGCGATCCTCGAGTCAGGGACGCATAGCGCGGGCGACTACACGCTGGCGAAAGGTGAGTTCATCAGCGCCGTCATGAGCCAGAGCGTCTGACCGGCCATACCTGCGCGTGCGTCCGCATCGATGCCGCGGACGGTGCTGCCCAAGCGCTGGCGTGTCGTCCGAGTCGCGCGGACCTTGGGCGCGGAACTTGTCTCAAAGTTTGTCCCTCGAACTGGGTCAGAAGGCTGTGGAAGCGGCGCGTTGTCCCGGGATTGGCGCGCGCGCAACAGGTCTCTTGAGCGGACGACAAACTCGGCACCGCAAGATTGACTTGGTCCGGCGGCCAGCGTAACGTTGATTGGTGGGAATCCCGCTTCTGCCGCTGGCTGTGGCGGACGTGGCGCAAGCCGTAAAACGATGAAAAAACAACTACTTCCGTCGATACTCGTCGCAACGCTGGCCTTGGGCTCGGCGGCATCGGCGCTGGGCCAGACGGGGTTCTACGGCGGAGTCGCGTTGCGCGAGGCTGGAACCGCCGAAAGCGGGCTCAGTCTGGGCAGCGTGCCCTTGGCGTGGAGCCGTTTTGCTCCCGCGCCGCTGACCGACGAGCCATCACAGCGTTCGTTGGTTTACGGTGGCTATCGCTGGCAAAGTGACTTGGCGCTCGAAGCCGCGTTCAACAGTTCCGACCGGGTCGCGCTCAAGTCCGCGCCCGGCGCGCCCGCGGGCGGAGTCGGTCTGGGCTTTGCAGACAGTTCTTCGCGCAGCTGGAACGCCGACGTCTACACAAGTTGGGAATTCCTGCGCAACGTCTCGCTCTATGGCCGCCTGGGTTACGCCCAAGCCGAGACTCGTCCGCTGTTCGCAGGTGCTTCGCTAGTTCCCGGCGACGCGAGGCGCTCGCGCGAAGGGGTCAACTACGGTCTTGGCCTTCGTTATGACTTCACCCGATCGCTAGGTATGCGGGCCGAGTACGCGCGCTATAGTCACTTTACCGGTGACGCTTTGAGTACCGGCGTTCTTCCGGACTCCGACCAGTTGACTCTGGGTATCCAATTCAAGTTCTGATCCTGCTGCGCTGACTCCAGCGCTGTTTTTCCGTTGTTTCCTAGGACTGCCATCGTTGGCTGTTGCGGCGCGCCCGTTTAGCGCGTCCGGCCCATTCATTCGACCCGCCGTAAGCTAACATGGCGCAATGATTGAGCTTGTCTACCTCGCCCGGTTGCGTGAGGCGTTCGGCCTTGGGGCCGAGCGCGTTGCGTTGCCTCCCGACGTTGGCACTGTGGCTGCATTGCTGGCTTGGCTGCGCGCTCGCGGCGGCGCGTGGGCGGTCGAACTGGCGCCCGGCCGGGCTGTGCGCGTCGCCGTGAACCATGATGTTGCGACGAACAACGCGCCGATACGCGCAGGCGATGAAGTCGCGCTTTTCCCGCCGGTTACCGGAGGATGAGCGCAGTGACGATCCGCGTCCAGACCGAGGATTTTGATTTGGGGCGCGAAGTTGCGAACCTGCGAACTAGCGGCGGACGTGGTGTTGGTGCCATCGCGTGCTTCGTCGGCCTGGTGCGCGATATGAACGACGAGGCTCCGATCGAGGCGATGACGCTCGAGCACTATCCCGGGATGACCGAGAAAGCCTTGGCGGAAATAATCGCCGAAGCCAGAGCGCGATGGCGCCTCGACGACGCCGTTGTAATTCATCGCGTCGGTGAACTTCGGCCGAGCGATCAGATCGTGCTGGTCGCCGTCAGCAGCGCACATCGAGGCGATGCTTTTTCGGCGTGCCAGTTCATCATGGACTACCTGAAGACACGGGCGCCTTTCTGGAAAAAGGAGAAGACGCCCGAAGGTGAACGCTGGGTCGATGCACGTACCAGCGACGACGAGTCGGCGGCACGTTGGCACAGGGGATGACCGCGCCACAAACCCGGCTCCTTGCGATCGACTGGGGTACGAGCGCGGTTCGCCTCTACAGCATGGACGAGCGCGGCTCCATACAATCGCAGCGGAGCGCGCCGCTGGGAGTCGCGCGCATCGTCGACGGCAATTTCGGCGCGGCGCTGACGGAACTATGCGGCGGCGCCGTGCCGCCCCAGGTGCCAATGATCGCCTGCGGCATGATCGGAAGCCGACAGGGTTGGATCGAAGCGCCTTACCTTGAGTGTCCAGCCAATTTTTCCGCGCTCGCCACGACCTTGAGCCACGTTCCAGGCATGCGCTTGATGATCGTTCCCGGCCTTATCTGTCATGACGGCGTACCGGATGTTATCCGAGGCGAGGAGACCCAGATAGTTGGCGCTGTCGACGAGGATTCCGATTCGCCGACGGTCGTCGTCCTTCCTGGCACGCACAGCAAATGGGCTCTCGTCGAACAAGCGCGCATCGACACGTTCGCCACGTTCATGACGGGTGAGTTGTACGCCGTGCTCCGTGAACACAGCATCCTCGGGAGACTCATCGGGCCGAAGGACTCGCAACAAGCTGCCACGAGCGAGGACAGCGATGCCTTCGCGCGGGGCGTGCGTTATAGCTTGCGAGCGCCCGCGGCACTGTCCCGCGATATTTTCAGTGCCCGGACGCTCGCGCTCACGAAGGAGCTTGCGCCAAGCGGCGTCGACGATTACCTTTCGGGTTTGCTGATCGGAGCTGAAATCGCGGCAGGGCGCGACTGGCTCCGAACGAAGTACCCGCTCCTAGATGAGCGGTCGCGGCCACTGATCCTGCTCGGGGCCGCGGCCCTTGCGCAAAAGTATTTGCGCGCGCTGACGTTGGCGAACATTGACGCAACGATTGGGCCGGACGACGCCGCGGCGCGCGGTCTCTGGCGAATCGCACTGGAAGCGGGACTCGTCAGGTGACGACACAACAGCCCTTGCGCAGTTATCTTGCGCCGCTGCCACTGGTAGCGGTGTTACGCGGAATTACTCCCGGCGAGATCGATCCGATCGGCGACGCGCTGACCGAGAACGGCTTCCGAATACTCGAGGTACCTCTCAACTCGCCGCAAGCTTTCGACAGTATCGGGCGACTTGCTCGACGCTTCGGTCAGACCTGCCTGACGGGGGCGGGCACGGTGCTCGATGTCGCTGACGTCGCGCGCGTTGCCGATGCCGGCGGACACCTGATCGTCATGCCCCACGCGGATGTTGCAATCGTCCGCGAAGCCAAGCGCCTCGGACTCGTTTGCCTGCCTGGGGTGGCGACGCTGACCGAAGCTTTTGCGGCGCTCGCCGCTGGCGCCGACGGCTTGAAGATGTTCCCGGCCGAACAATTGTCGCCCGCAGTGCTCAAGGCTTGGCGCGCCGTGCTGCCGCCGCAGGCGCTGGTTTTTCCGGTCGGAGGCATCCGGCCGGATAACATGGCACCGTTCTGGGCCGTGGGTGCGAACGGTTTTGGCACCGGCTCAAATCTGTACAAGCCGGGCTCCGAGGCTGCCGCAGTGCGAGCGGTCGCGGCGGCGTATGCGGCGGGTTTCGCTGCTTTGACCGTCGGACGATGAGCGTCGCGAAGTTCGATCTGGTCGCGCTGGGCGAGCCCATGCTCGAATTCAACCAGACGCGCGGCGACAGCGATCAATTTCTCCAGGGTTTTGGCGGTGATACGTCGAATTGCGCGATTGCGGCTGCGCGTCTCGGCGCCTCGGTGGCCTATATCACCCGTCTCGGCGGCGACGCTTTCGGCCGGAAGATTCTGCAGTTGTGGGAACGAGAAGGCGTCGACGCGAGCGGCGTTGCAATCGACGCCGATGCGAACACCGGAATATATTTTGTCACGCACGGCGCCGCCGGCCACGAGTTCAGTTATCTGCGTGCAGGTTCGGCGGCAAGTCGCATGCGTCCCGTGGATCTTCCGGTTGAACTCGTTCGTGGCGCGAAAGTACTTCACGTTTCAGGCATCAGCCAGGCGATAAGCGATAGCGCATGCGATACCGTTTTCGCTGCAATCGATGCGGCGCGTCGTGCCGGGGCGAAGATTTCCTTCGATTCCAACCTGCGACTCAAATTGTGGTCGCTTGCCCGGGCCAGAGCCGTCATTGCCGAAACAATCGGTCGCTGCGATTGGTTCTTGCCGAGCCTAGATGAGGCCGCGCAGTTATCGGACCAGACAGAGGCGCAAGCGATACTCGATTGGTGTCATGCACGCGGCGCCCCGATCGTAGCGTTGAAAATGGGGGGCGAAGGCGTTTGGGTTTCCACAGCAGCAGGGCGCGAGCGGATCGCCGCGCATCGGGTGAACGTTGTCGACGCAACGGGCGCCGGTGATTGTTTTGATGGCGCTTTCATTGCGAGGATTATCGCGGGCGACTCGCCGGTAGCGGCCGCTCGCTATGCGAACGCTGCAGCGGCCCTGGCGACGACCGGTTACGGCGCCGTAGCGCCGCTGCCGCGCGACGCTGATGTGCGCGCCCTGCTGCGGGCGAGCGGGAGCTAGGGTGAACAGCTTCCGCCAAGGTCTCTACGCGGGCAAGATTGCGCTGATCACTGGCGGAACGGGCGGCATCGGGGCAGCGATCGCGCGTCAGCTGGCGCAACTGGGCGCGGAAGTCACAGTGACCGGCGCGACACTGAACGAAGCAGCGAAGGCGCAAGCCGCTTGCGGTTACGATGCTCGACACGCCATCGCGGTCGATGTCCGCGACGAGGCAGCGGTCAGCGATTGCATCGGGCATTTCACGCAGCTCGATATCCTGATCAATTGTGCAGGCGCGATTCGCCGCACCGCGGAACATGATCCTGCTGTCTTTGCCGACATCATCAACATCAATCTCAACGGCACGATGCGCATGTGCGCCGCGGCGCGTCCATTGCTCGCGAGTAGCGCCGGGTGCATTGTCAACACGGGCTCCCTGTATTCCTTTCTCGGCGGTCCGCACGCGCCGGGCTACACCGCAAGCAAGGGCGGCGTCGCACAACTGACCAAGTCGCTGGCTGCGGCGTATGCGGCTGAGGGTATTCGCGTCAATGCGATCGCGCCGGGCTGGATCGTCACGGCCATGACGCAACCTGTGCGCGATGACGCAAACAAGGTTGCCGCAATCATCGCGCGCACTCCGCTCGGTCGTTTTGGCGAGCCGGCTGAAGTCGCCAACGCGGCCGTTTTCCTTTGTTCGCCTGCCGCGGCGTTCATCACCGGCGTGATCTTGCCGGTCGACGGGGGTTATTTGATTTCTTGAGGGGGGAACCATGCCGATCGGCAGTGCCATCAGATATCTCAAGAAGGGTGAATGGGACAAGGCGCACCAACTGGTCCAGCGGGAAGAGTCCAAGCTCGGCTACTGGGCGCACGGGATCGTGCATATGGTTGAAGGCGATCTGGGGAATGCGCGGTATTGGTACAGAAGGGCGGGCAGGCCGTTTCCGAAGGATCGCGATGTCGACAGCGAAGTGGCCGCACTCGCACAGGCGATCAAGGAACCTGCGTGAGCGAAGTCGCGATTCCCGTGACCACCGGCATCGTGCCGGAACTGGCGCTGCGAGCGATACCCGACGACGAGCGCGTCTGGGTACCGCAAGCACCGGACGTATGGTTCCGACCGCTATTGTTGAACACTGTCGCGGGGGGCTGGTGCAATCTCCTGCGGGTACGCCGCTCCGGCGTTCTCTCGAGGCACCGGCATCCGATGCTCGTCGTCGGTTACGTCATCAAGGGAAAATGGCGATATCTCGAGCACGACTGGGTCGCCAGCGAAGGCAGTTTTGTCTTTGAGCCTCCGGGAGAGATCCATACTCTTGTGGTGCCTGAGGATTGCGACGAGATGATTACGTTCTTCAATATTGCCGGGGCGATGATCTATCTCGATCCGGCCGGCCGACAAATCGGATATGAGGACGTATTCACCAAGATCGACATGTGTCGTGCACACTACGCGAGCACCGGGCTGGGTGCAGCGTATGTGGATCAGTTCATCCGATAATCGAGACCAGCTATGCCAGCGGGCGGAATTCTTGCAGTGGGATTAGGGGCGGCGGTCGGCGCATGGCTGCGCTGGGCTTTGAGTATCCTGCTAAATCCGCTGTTCCCGTTGCTGCCTCTGGGCACCCTGACTGCCAATCTGGTCGGCGGCTTGCTGATGGGCGTCGCGATGGAGTTGATGAGCCGGCACGCGGTATTGTCGCCCGAGATACGGCTGTTGGTAACGACCGGATTCCTGGGGGGGTTGACGACATTCTCGACCTTCTCGGCGGAGGTGGTCACCTCGTTGACGCGCAAGGAATATCTGTGGGGATCCGTCCTGATCGCGGCGCACGTCATCGGTTCTGTCGCGATGACCATCATCGGAATACTCCTGGTCAAGGTCTTCTACGCGGGCACATCCGCCTGAACGCGCGCCCGGGTCACCCATCCTGGCAGCAAGCTCGAACGTCATCGCAGGCTGCACCGTGATGACGCTGCGGTAAACTCGTAAACCAATTTGACTGAGGAAACGCCATGCCCCATGCCATCCGTATCCATCAGACCGGCGGTCCCGAAGTCTTGCAATGGGAGAGCGTCGCGGTCGGCGACCCTGGCCCTGGTGAGGCACGCGTGCGCCACACCGCGGTCGGCCTCAACTATATCGATACCTATCATCGCAGCGGGCTTTACAAACTGCCGTTGCCAACCGGCATCGGCAGTGAGGCCGCGGGCGTGGTCGAAGCCGTCGGCGCGGGCGTTACGGACATCAGTGTAGGTGACCGCGTCGCATACAGCGGCGGTCCTCCGGGAGCGTATGCCGAGGTCCGCGTGATGCCTGCCGAGAGGTTGGTGAAACTGCCTGACGGTGTCAGCGATCGCACAGCGGCGACGCTGATGCTCAAAGGGCTGACGGTGCAGTACCTCTTCCGTCAAACGTTTCCGCTCAAAGGCGGCGAAACCATATTGTTCCATGCCGCGGCCGGAGGAGTTGGACTCATCGCCTGCCAATGGGCGCGGGCGTTGGGCGTCACGATGATAGGCACGGTGGGTTCGGACGAAAAGGCCGCGTTGGCCAAGGCCAACGGATGCACGCACACGATCGTCTATACACGCGAGAATTTCGTCCAGCGGGTCAAGGAGATCACTGGTGGCAAGGGTGTGCCGGTGGTCTACGATGCGGTCGGCAAGGACACCTACCCGTTGTCGCTCGATTGCCTTTCGCCGCGGGGATTGTTCGTGAGCTTCGGCAATTCATCGGGAGCGATCGCAGGCTTCGACCTCATGCTGTTGTCGCAAAAAGGTTCGCTGTATGCGACGCGGCCGACACTTGCGACTTACGCTACGCCACGCAGCGCCTTGCTCGCGATGAGCCAGGACATGTTTTCGCTGGTGCAGGCGGGCAAGCTTGTCAATGAGCCGCGGCAGAGTTATGCGCTGCGCGACGCGGCGACTGCGCACCGCGATCTCGAGTCGCGCAAGACGACGGGCTCAACGGTGCTGCTGCCGTAGATGAAGTAGGGCGCCTGCCGTGCTGCGGACGTGAACTCCGTGGCGCCACTAGTGGTCCGATGTCGAAGCGGTGTTGATGAGTCGACGAGCAGCCGGCGCCAGCTCCGATGCAGTAAGGCCAAGCGGGCCGACGCCTTCTTTAGCCAGCTGATCGGCGGCGGCGCCGTGAAGGCAGACCGCAAATTGAATCGCGTCGCTCATAGCAACGCCCTGAGCCAGTAGCGCACCGAGAACACCGGCGAGCACATCGCCACTGCCGGCGGTTGCCAATCCGGCGTTGCCGCTGCTATTGATTGCCCAGCGCCCGTCGGGAAAGGCCAACACGCTGCCAGCGCCTTTCAGCACAACCGCGGCATGCAGTTCGTGCGCCATCGACAGGGCGGCTTGCACCCGGTCCGATTGGATTGCAGCCACCGTCGTCCCAGCCAGCCTCGCCGCTTCGCCGGGATGCGGCGTCAGGACGGTTGGTGACCGGCGCGACGCCGTCATTGCCTTGAGTTTTGAATCCACAGCGATAAGAGTAAGCCCGTCGGCGTCGATCACCAGCGGCACGGGAGACGCGAGGGCCGCGACCAGGACGGCGCGCGCATGATCGCTCTGGCCAAGACCTGGACCGATGACGGTTGCGTTCGGCCCTGTGTCGAGTGCATTCTCCGCAGGTCTTAGCATCAACTCGGGTTGCAGCCAGTCGACCACGGGAGGTTTGTTCGCGGTCAGACCGACGAAAACCTTTCCCGCCCCCAAATGGAGCGCGGCGCGCGCGGCAAGGAGGGCAGCGCCGACCATTCCGTCGGCCCCGCCGATGACGGCGAGCGAACCGAAGCTCCCTTTGTGAACGTTACCTCGTGCTCGCTTCAATGCCTCGGGCACTGACCGGCGCATGCTTTGCCAGTCCACGCGATAGCCGCTTCCGACGCTGGCCAGTTCGCGCTCAAGTTCGAGCGGATGCGTGCTGATGGCGCCACAATGATCGGGTCCATCGAGCGTCAGCAGTCCGGGTTTTAAGCGCGATGAACGTGGCCGTTGCTGCCGCGCGTACGGTGGGTTCGCGCGCAACGCCCGTGTCTGCGTCGAGGCCGCTGGGGATATCGAGCGAAAGGGTGGGGGCGCGATGCGCGTTGGCGCGAGTTACCCACTCCGCGTACGCGCCTTCGATCGGCCGCGCGAGACCGAGTCCGAAAATGCCGTCGACGATCAGTCCGAGTCCACGGCCGCCATTGCGAACGAGCGTTGCATCTTCGCGCCATGCGCTGGCGACGGTGCCACCGGCCTCTATCCATGCTCGATGTGCCTGCGCGGCGTCGAGCGGCAGCCGCGCCGGATCGCCGTGAAAGACAAGTTCCACGTCGATTGACCAAGAGCGAATCCAGCGTGCGACGACAAAGGCATCGCCGCCATTGTTGCCCGGGTCCTGCGAGCACCAGTACGCGAGGATCGCGGCCGGCCAATATGGTGCGGGCTACAGTGGCCGCTGCCAAACCGGCACGTTCCATCAGCGGCTGGCCCGCGGCTCGCGCTTCCACCGCACGCAGCTCAGCAGCGCGCAGTACGGGTTCGAATCCAGGTTCAAATGGCATCGGACGATTATAGGGCAGCATCAACTTGCCATTCCGTTGGCATAGCCTCCATGTGTATCAGCGTTGCAACGAAATCAACCACGCGGCGATTAGACACCGGGCAGGGCAGTCGTTACACTAGGCAATCGGATTGGGCGCCAGGCTGCGCAAGGCGCGTTGTTCACCGACGAGGGGTGGCGCCCCATCAAACGCGCCGATATCAACCAGGGAGTTATTGATGACGCTCTTCAGCAAATTCGCACTCGGACTGCTGGGCATGACCATCGCCCTTACCAGCTCCGCTCAGGAACTGACCGGTACCTTGAAGAAGATCAAGGATACCAACACCATCACCATCGGGCATCGCGATTCGTCGATTCCGTTTTCTTATTACGACGACAAGCAGCAAGTTGTCGGCTACGCAATCGATATCTGCATGAAGGTCGTCGATGCGGTGAAGGCCGAGCTGAAGTTGCCGGGACTCAAAGTAGTGATGAATCCGGTCACCTCGGCGACCCGGATCCCGCTGATCGCCAATGGCACTATCGATCTGGAGTGTGGGTCCACGACCAATAATCTCGATCGGCAAAAGCAAGTCGGCTTCACCAACACGTACTTCGTCACGGCTAACCGCTATGTCGCCAAGAAATCGTCGAACATCAAGACGCTCGCCGACCTCAAGGGCAAGACGGTGGTGTCGACGGCGGGCACGACGAACATCAAGTGGCTGACTGAAGAAAATGGCAAGCAGAATCTCGGCATGAGCATTCTTCCCGCCAAGGACCATGCAGAAGCGTTCCTGATGGTGGAGACCGATCGCGCCGCCGCGTTCTTCATGGACGATATCCTGCTGTCCAGCTTGGTCGCAAGTTCAAAGGCGCCCGCCGATTACGTTATCGGCAGCGAGGCCTACAGCGTTGAACCGTACGGCGCGATGATGCCCAGGGATGACCCCGCGTTCCGCAAGGTGGTGGATACGGCAACAGCCAATCTGTACAAGAGCGGCGAAATGAAGGCGCTCTACGACAAGTGGTTCGAGAAGCCGATTCCGCCCAAGGGGATCAACCTTAATTTGCCTGAGAGCCCGCAACTGAGGTCGGCGTTGGCCAATCCGACGAGCAGCGGCGACCCCGCTGTGTACAAATAAGTCGCGTTGACTTCGGGAACAAAGAACAGGGAGCTTCGGCTCCCTGTTCGTCATTGGCCGCGCGCGCGCCGACAAACGGTTCGTTGATGCGATGAACTACAACTGGAACTGGCGCATCTTCTGGGAGACGTCCGCCGACGGCCGCGGCACCTGGATGATGACGCTTGTGCACGGCCTCGGGTGGACGCTGGCGACTGCACTTTGCGCCGGCATCATTGCTCTGCTGATCGGCTCCATTGTCGGCATCATCCGCACGACGCCGAACAAATGGGCCGTTCGACTGGGCAACGTATACGTCGAGCTATTCCGCAACATCCCGTTGCTCGTCCAGTTGTTCATCTGGTTCTTCGTCTTGCCGGAAGTGCTCCCCAAGTCGCTAGGCACTGCGATCAAGCAGATGTCACCGCCGTGGGCATCATTCGT
The DNA here is from genome assembly GCA_963749795.1 of uncultured beta proteobacterium. Classification (GTDB taxonomy): domain Bacteria; phylum Pseudomonadota; class Gammaproteobacteria; order Burkholderiales; family Casimicrobiaceae; genus PALSA-1003. The sequence goes on along the minus strand of CAVVOR010000007.1, from coordinate 248,219 downwards.
TCCGGCGGTGCTGGGCCTTGGACTGTTCACGGCGGCACGCGTCGCGGAACAGGTTCGCGCCGGCATCCAGGCACTGCCTCGCGGGCAATTCATGGCCGGTACGGCACTCGGATTGACGTTGCCGCAGACCTATCGCTACGTGCTGTTGCCGATGGCCTATCGCATCGTGCTGCCACCGCTCACGTCGGAGACGATGAACCTGATCAAGAACACGTCGGTCGCCTTGACGATCGGATTGATCGAATTGACTGCGGCGGCGCGTTCGCTGCAGGAATTCACCTTCCAAGTGTTCGAAGCGTTTACCGCCGCAACATTGATCTACATTTTCGTAAACCTGATCGTCGTCAATCTGATGCGCTGGCTCGAGAAGCGCGTCGCGGTCCCGGGATTCATGGGGCCGGTGGTGAACGTGGGGCATTGACGTGGGCGCATTCGACTTCGGCGTCATTGAGCGCTCGTTCGGTTACCTTTTCCGGGAGGGGATGACTTTCACGCTGACGCTGACGGGACTGGCGGCAGCGGGAGGCATCATTTTCGGCACTCTTCTCGCGATGATGCGTCTGTCGTCGCACAAATGGTTGTCGCTGCCAGCCACCGGATACGTCAATCTGATGCGATCGATTCCGTTGCTGCTGGTGATCTTCTGGTTCTACTTCCTGGTGCCGTATATCGGCGCCTGGATTACAGGCGCGACGCGTCCGATTCCTGTCGGGGCGTTCGCGTCATCGGTCATTACGTTTACGCTGTTCGAGGCTGCGTACTACTCGGAGATCATGCGCGCAGGCATACAGTCGATTCCGCGCGGGCAGGCGTGGGCGGGATACGCGCTGGGACTCAACTACTGGCAGACGATGAAGGAAGTCGTGCTGCCGCAGGCGTTCCGCAACATGCTGCCGATCCTGCTGACGCAGACCATCATCCTGTTCCAGGACACCTCGCTCGTCTATGTGCTGTCGATAACCGATTTCCTTGGCGCAGCGTCCAAGATCGCGCAGCGCGACGGACGCCTGGTGGAAATGTACGTCTTCGCTGCGCTGGTCTATTTCATCGTCAGCTATTCGTTGTCGTATCTGGTAAAACTTCTGCAGCAGCGCATTGCGATCAAGCGATAGGGAGTTCGCGGTCATGCCGATGATTCAAATCGAAGACGTATCGAAATGGTATGGCACATTCCAAGTGCTTACCGATTGCACGACCAAGGTCGAAAAGGGCGAGGTCATCGTCGTCTGCGGTCCTTCGGGCTCGGGCAAATCGACACTGATCAAGGTTGTAAATGCGCTAGAGCCGATACAGAAAGGCGACGTAGTTGTCGACGGGATCAAGGTCAACGACCCAAAAACGGACCTCCCCAAGCTTCGCGCACGCGTCGGAATGGTTTTCCAGAACTTCGAATTTTTCCCGCATTTGACGATCAGTCAGAACCTGGCGCTTGGCCAGATCAAGGTGCTCGGGCGCGGCCAAGACGAGGCGATCGCACGCGGACTAAAATATCTCGATCGCGTCGGCCTGATATCGCAAAAGGACAAGTTTCCGGGACAGTTGTCCGGTGGCCAGCAGCAGCGCGTGGCGATCGCGCGCGCGCTGTCGATGGACCCGATCTGCATGCTTTTCGACGAGCCCACGTCAGCACTTGACCCGGAAATGGTCAATGAGGTCCTCGATGTCATGGTCGGCCTTGCAAAGGAAGGCATGACGATGATGGTAGTCACGCACGAGATGGGTTTCGCGCGCAAGGTCGCGCATCGCGTCATCTTCATGGACCAGGGTCATATTGTCGAAGACGCGAGCAAGGACGATTTCTTCGGCAAGACGCGCTCCGAGCGCGCTCAGCAATTCCTGTCGAAGATATTGCATCACTGAGCGCACGCGGTGCCGGGTTGCAGTGCCCCGTCGCCATGCTCGTCTCCCGCGGAGCCGAATCAGGAGGGTACGCGGCCCAGAGCCTGGCAACTTGATTGCCGGATGGCGGAAGTCGATTCCGGTAACGAGACCAAGTACGTTAAGTTCGAGACCTTCGTCCCGGCTGACGATCGCACCCAGCACTCCGTATAACGAGACCTGCACGCCGGTATGGCTCGGGCTGGGCCCGACGATCTGACTGATCGGGACATAGTCCTTGCCCACCGCGATCGACGGCATCGTCAGATGCAATTCGGGCAGCTCGCGGCCGAGGTAGGCGATAAAAGTGTTGCTGTTCGGACCGGGCCACGCATGGTAGACGCCGGCATCGGGGTAATCCGCGAGCAACTGCGGTAATTTTGCGATTGCGCCGGCCGCGTCGACGCCGCGCAATTCGCTCAGGAGTTCTGGTTTGGCTCCGAACCACTCGCCGTCGGGCGCACGATAACTGGATACGGAAACCGCCGAACCGCCTTCGCGCAGGCGCCAACCGATCACCTCGTATCGAGTGTAGTTCGTCGCCCCCTGTGGCTTGACCGCGAGCCAAGTGTGTACGGCGAATGCGCCTCGCCAGCCCACCGTGCGCGCGGCATATACCTGAACGACGGGCTCCTGCGTACCGACGGGATCCGGCGCCAACCCCACCGATTGCTGCGAAGCCGTGCGCCAGTCGCGGTCAAGCGATGCCCGGCCCAGTGCCAACGACATGAGCGGGCCGGCGAGCAGCAAGGTCGCAAGCACCCAAGGGGCGCGGCGCACTATCCTCGACCTCCGCGAACGCGCTTGTCCACTTTGCTTGTCACTTTGCTTGTCACTTTGCTTGCCACGCGCGCTGTTCCTTCACGCCACCCTTTCCAAGTATCGCCAGCATCTACGTCAAACGATGTTCCATCAAGTGGTCGCTGGTGCCCTGATTGACCTCCGGCGTTCAGTTCGGTTCCCGGCGTAGAGAGAGCGCAGATCGCACGGTAAACGGCTCACCCATCGCGGCACGCCACCGCGAATTGTCGAACGAGTTGCGGAGCCGCGCTTTGAAGCGGACTCGTCGCAGCGGCGGAAGCGGCGTATAATCCGCTTTTACGCGCATCCCCGCATCGATGGCCGAGCTTCTGACGCTCCGCGGGCGCAACGCCCTCTCGTCGTTTCGTGTCACCAAGCTGTTGTCCGCGCTTATCGGGACCCGCATAAGCGGAGTCGTCGCCGACTATTGGCACTTTTGCCAGGCGTCGCGGCCGCTTGAGCGCGGCGGAACGCCATACACTCGATCGGATTCTCACTTACGGTTCTCGCAGCGCCGCGCGCGCGGAAGAAGGCGAACTGCTGCTCGTCGTGCCGCGGCCCGGAACGATTTCGCCGTGGGCTTCGAAAGCGACCGACATCGCGCACAACTGCGGGCTCTCTGCCATAGAGAGGATCGAACGCGGCGTCGCCTATCGTGTGACTTGCCGCGGTGGAACGGCGCTGGCTGATGCCGACCGCGCTGCGGTGCTGCCATTGATTCACGACCGCATGACCGAGGCGGTCTTTCCATCGCTCGGCGATGCCGCCAGCCTGTTCACTCACGTAGCCGCACGCCCGCTGAAGTCGATCGGTCTGCTGCAATACGGCCGATCGGCGATCGAGGACGCGAACAAGGCACTGGGCCTGGCATTGTCGTCGGACGAAATCGACTACCTCGTCGACAATTTTCTGCGCGAAGGTCGCGATCCCACTGATGTCGAATTGACCATGTTCGCCCAGGCGAACTCGGAGCATTGCCGGCACAAGATATTCAACGCCGACTGGATCATCGACGGCGAGCGTCAAGCGCACTCATTGTTCTCGATGATACGAAACACGCACAAGCTGCATCCGCAAGGAACGATCGTCGCCTACTCCGACAACGCGGCGGTGATGGAAGGAGCCAAGGTTCGCCGCTTCTACGCCGACGCCGACGGTCGTTACGCCGCGCACGAGGAGCTGACGCACGTCCTGATGAAGGTGGAAACGCACAACCACCCGACGGCAATCGCGCCGTTCCCGGGAGCTGCCACCGGTTCAGGGGGTGAAATACGAGACGAAGGAGCGACCGGCATCGGCGCCAAGCCGAAAGCGGGACTCACCGGATTTTCGGTATCGCATCTGCGCATTCCCGGATTGGGACAGCCGTGGGAAATCGACTACGGCAAGCCGGAGCGCATCGCCTCGGCGCTAGACATCATGCTCGAAGGCCCAATCGGCGGCGCCTCCTTCAACAATGAATTCGGACGCCCGAACCTGCTCGGTTATTTTCGGACGTTCGAACAGCGCGTCGACGGAGAGATTCGCGGTTATCACAAGCCGATCATGATCGCAGGGGGCGTCGGCAACATCGCCGATCGCGACGCGCGCAAGCGCATGCTTCCCGTCGGCGCATTGATCGTGCAACTCGGCGGTCCCGGCATGCTGATCGGGATGGGCGGAGGCGCTGCGTCGTCGATGGCAACCGGCGTCAATACCGCCGACCTGGATTTCGACTCGGTGCAACGAGGCAACGCGGAGATGCAGCGCCGCGCGCAGGAAGTCATCGACCGTTGCTGGCAGCTGGGCGCGGAAAATCCGGTTCTGTCGATCCATGACGTCGGCGCAGGTGGCCTTTCCAATGCGCTGCCCGAGCTCGTTCATGGCGGCGGCAAAGGTGCCAGCTTCGAATTGCGCGCCATTCCGTCCGAAGAACCGGGAATGGCCCCGCGAGAGATCTGGTGCAACGAGGCACAGGAGCGCTATGTCCTTGCCATCGAAGCCGCTTCGTCTCGAGTGTTTTCGCGGAATTTGCGAACGCGAGCGCTGCCCATATGCCGTCGTTGGCGTCGCGACTAGCGAACGACAGGCTTGTCGTGATCGATGAAGAGCTTGGGCAATCGTCCGGTCGACATGGACCTCGAGGTTTTGCTCGGCAAGCCACCGAAGATGACTCGCGATGTTGAGCGCGAAGTACATTCGCGTGACAGTTTCGACGCGGGTGAGATCGAGCTCGCCGACGCAGTCTTCCGCGTGCTGCAACTGCCGGCAGTTGCTGATAAGACTTTCCTGGTGACCATAGGTGATCGCACGGTCGGCGGCCTCTGTTCGCGTGACCCGATGGTCGGCCCGTGGCAGATTCCGTGGCGGACGCGGCGGTCACCTTGATGGATTTTGAGGGCTACTCCGGCGAAGCGATGGCCATCGGCGAGCGAACGCCGCTCGCCCTGATCGACGCTCCGGCGTCGGGACGCATGGCCGTCGGCGAGGCGATCACCAACATCGCGTCAGTCGCCATTGGCGATCTTTCGGAAATCAAACTCTCGGCTAACTGGATGGCACCCGCCGGCCATCCCGGCGAAGATGCCGCACTGTACGACACCGTTCGCGCCGTCGGCATGGAACTCTGCCCGGCATTGGGCATCAGCATTCCTGTCGGCAAGGATTCGATGTCGATGCGCACGACGTGGCGCGAAGGGTCTCGCGACAAGTCGGTAACTGCGCCGATCTCGCTGATCATTTCGGCCTTCGCGCACGTCGCTGACGCGCGCCGCGTGGTGACTCCAGACCTTCGTCTCGATCAAGGGGAGAGTGTGCTGCTGCTGGTCGATCTGGCCAACGGCGCAAATCGTCTCGGAGGTTCTGCACTGGTGCAGGTCTACGGGCAGCTCGGCGCCGTCGTGCCCGACGTCGACGACCCGGCGTTGCTCGTGGGATTCTTCGCCGCCGTGCAGACGCTGCACGCGACCAACAGGTTGCTCGCCTATCACGATCGTTCGGACGGCGGCTTGATTGCGGCCGCGATTGAAATGGCAATCGCCGGACACTGCGGGCTCTCCCTGTCGGTGGACGAGTTGCCGGGTACACCAGTAGAGGCACTGTTCAATGAAGAACTGGGCGCCGTCGTGCAGGTACGTGCCAGCGACAGGCACGACGTCGTGGGCGCATTCGAGGCCGCCGGCCTGCGCTGCGTGGCAATCGGGATGCCGACGAACGATGGCCGCGTGCGCGTGAAGCGAGGTGAGAGCATATTGTTCGAAGCGACGCGGTGCGACCTACATCGTGCATGGTCTTCCACTACTCATGCGCTGCAGCGTCTGCGCGACAACCCCGAGGCGGCAGATCAGGAATACGAGCGCACGATCGACGAACGACGATCCGGGCCTCTGCCCGACGTTGACCTTCGATCCAGCCGAAGACATCGCCGCGCCGTGGATTGCTCGTGGTGCACGTCCGAAAGTGGCGATACTGCGCGAGCAGGGAGTTAACGGCCAGGTCGAGATGGCCGCGGCGTTCGATCGCGCTGGCTTCGCCAGCTACGATGTTCACATGAGCGATATCGTCAGCGGGCGCAGGTCGCTTGCGGAATTCTCGGGCTTCGTCGCTTGCGGCGGGTTTTCCTATGGCGACGTGCTGGGAGCGGGCGAAGGCTGGGCCAAGTCGATCCTGTACAACGCCGCGGGCCCGCGACGATTTTGCGGCGTTCTTCGGTCGCGCTGACACCTTCGCGCTCGGAGTATGCAATGGCTGTCAGATGATGAGCAATTTGAGCGAGCTGATTCCTGGCTCAGCCCATTGGCCGCATTTCGTGCGCAATCGTTCCGAGCAGTTCGAGGCGCGCTTCGCGTTGCTCGAAGTGCAGAGTTCGCCGTCGTTGTTCTTCGGCGGCATGGAAGGTAGCCGCATTCCGGTGGCGCTCGCGCACGGAGAGGGCTACGCGGAATTTCAGGACGCCGCGCAACTGTCCGCGGCCGACGGGTTGGTCACACTACGTTTTGTCGATGGTCGCGGGCAAGTGACTGAGCGCTATCCACACAATCCCAACGGTTCCCCGAATGGCATCACTGGTCTCACAACAGCCGATGGCCGATACTCGATATTGATGCCGCATCCGGAACGCGTCTTCCGCACAGTACAGATGTCATGGCACCCGGAAGGCTGGGGCGAAGATTCTCCCTGGATGCGCATCTTTCGTAACGCTCGCCGCTGGGTGGGATGAGCGAAGGCTGGGATGCGCTGCATTTTCGTCTTCATTACCATTAGACACGAAGGCAAGCCATGCGCCTGAAAGTCTGGGCAATCAACGGGATCACTCCGGCGGTCGACCCCACGTCGTTTGTGCACCCGAGTGCCGTGCTTATCGGCGACGTCTTAGTCGGGCCGCGTTGCTATATCGGCCCGTGTGCTTCGTTGCGCGGCGACTTCGGCCGAATTGAGGTGCGCGGCGGGGCCAACATTCAGGATTCGTGCGTGCTGCACGGATTTCCGGGCACCGATACCGTCGTCGGCGAAAACGGGCACATCGGTCACGGCGCCATCCTGCATAGCTGCGTCGTTCATGATAATGCTCTGGTCGGCATGAATGCCGTCGTCAACGACAATGCGGTTATCGGCGAATCGGCGATTGTCGCTGCGATGGCCTTCGTCAAAGCGGGAATGACCGTGCCACCTCGCACGCTGGCCGCGGGAGTGCCCGCAAGAATCCTGCGCGAACTGAGCGAGGACGAACTCGCTTGGAAGATGCAGGCCACCGAGAGCTACCACGAGTTGGCCCGGCGCAGCCTTGAGACGATGGTCGAAGCGGACGCGCTGTCGTGGGTCGACCCGGGAAGGGCGCGTCTGGACTTACCGTCTCTCCTGCCACTGTCAACACTGAAAGCCCAGCGCAAGTCCTAGCCGAGACGTAACGCGCACATTGGCACCGCACGGCGGCGGTTAGAAACCCGCTGCCTGTCCGTCGCGGCGAGGGTCAGTCCCCGCAACATAGCCCGCTTCGGTCCGCACGATGAACTGTCCGGCGCCGAAATCCATATACGAATCGGGAATGGTCGCGAACTCGTGACCGAGTGCGGCCAGCCCTTGACGCAGCGCCGGTTGCGCGCTCGATTCGAGATCGAGCGACAATCCTTCCTGCACTTTCCACCGCGGCGCGTCCAGCACTGCCTGCGGATTGGCATCGTAGTCGATCATCCTTACCAGGGTCTGGACGTGCGCCTGTGGTTGGATCGGGCCGCCCATAACGCCAAAGCTGCACCACGGCGCACCGTCGCGGGTGACAAAGCCCGGAATGATCGTGTGGAACGGGCGCTTTCCGCCACCAACCAGGTTCGGGTGCCCCGGAGTGAGTGAAAATCCGGTGCCGCGATTCTGGAGACTGATCCCGGTCCCGGGCACTACGATGCCTGAACCGAAGCCCATGTAGTTCGATTGGATCAGCGAGACCATCATGCCGGCCTCGTCGGCCGCCGAGATGTATACCGTTCCGCCGGGCGGCGGCGTGCCGTGCCGAAAATCTTGCGCGAGCTTGCGATCGATCAGCTTTGCACGCGAAGCGAGATAGCCGCGATCGAGCAGTTGGCTGGGTGCGATCGTCATCGCCGTCGGATCGCCGACAAAACGATAGACGTCGGCAAACGCGAGTTTCATCGCTTCGATTTCCAGGTGCTGCACGCTGATGGAATCAACGGCCTCGCCCTCGAAATCGAAATTCTCGAGGATGCCGAGCGCCATCAGCGCAGCAATGCCTTGGCCGTTCGGCGGGATTTCATGCACTGTATAGCCGCGATAGTCATGTGCCAGCGGCGTCACCCAGTCGCACTGATGAGCCGCGAAATCGGCTAACGTGTGTGCGCCGCCGTTCGCGCGCGCATGCGCGACCATTGTCTCCGCCAATTCGCCGCGATAGAACGCTTCGCCCCGTGTCGCGGCGATCTTGGTGAGCGTCTTCGCCGTCGCAGCAGAGACGAACAGTTCGCCGATTTCAGGCGCGCGTCCTCGCGGCAGGAAGTGCTCGGCGAAACCCGGCACTGCTCCCAGGATCGGTATGGCCTTGTTCCATTTGTCCGCGACCACGGGGCTCACCGCATAGCCTTCGCTGGCGTAACGAATTGCGGGTGCGAACAGGTCGGCGAAAGGCAATTTGCCGAAACGTTCCGAGAGCGCAACCCACCCCGACACCGCGCCGGGAATGGTCACCGTGTCCCAGCCGGTTCGCGGTATCGCCGACATCCCCTTGTAGCGCGCCGGGTTCCACGCCGCAGGAGCTCGTCCCGAAGCATTGAGGCCGGCGAGTTCGTTCCCGTCCCAGACTAAGCGCGAACAGGTCGCTCCCTACGCCATTGCTGCACGGCTCGACGACGGTGAGGGCAATCGCGGTGGCAAGGGCAGCGTCTACCGCGTTGCCGCCGGCACGCAACATCGCAATACCCGCTTGAGTCGCCAGCGGTTGCGAAGTCGTCACGATATTGCGCGCAAATATCGGTTGCCGGCGCGAGGCGTACGGCAAATTCCAATCGAACTTCATCGAGGCGGGGCGGCGATGCCGCTGATGCGTGTCGGGCATGAATGATCCTATGACTCTTCCTGAAACGCGACATCGCGCGTCTTGCGGAAATTGGGCGCGATGATCAGCAGCAACAGCGCGGCAGCGGCGAGCAGCATGCCGAGCGAGATTGGGCGCGTGAGAAAGACCGTCGGATCGCCGCGCGAAAGAAGCATCGCCCGCCGCAGGTTCTCTTCCATCATCGGGCCGAGCACAAAACCGAGCAACAGAGGTGCGGGCTCGCATTCGAGCTTCACAAACAGGACTCCGAGCGCCCCGAAAGCCGCCGTCTGCATCACGTCGAAGCTTGCGTTGTTGATCGAGTACACGCCGATCCCGCAGAAAAGCAGAATCGCCGGATAGAGCACCCGGTACGGAACCCTGAGCAGCTTGATCCACATCCCGATCAACGGCAGGTTGAGCACGACCAGCATCAAGTTGCCCAGCCACATCGACGTTACCAAGCCCCAGAACAAAGCCGGATTCGATGTCATGACTTGCGGGCCCGGCTGGATGTTATGGATGGTCATCGCACCTACCATCAGTGCCATAACGGCGTTCTCGGGGATCCCCAGCGTAAGCAGCGGAATGAACGAAGTCTGCGCACCCGCGTTGTTCGCCGACTCCGGCGCCGCGACGCCTTCGATCGCTCCTTTGCCGAAACGGCTCGGATCCTTCGCAATCTTTTTCTCCATTGCGTAGGAAGCGAACGAGGCCAGCATTGCGCCACCACCGGGAAGCAGTCCGAGCACCGAACCGATACCGGTTCCACGCAAGACGGCGGGCCATGCGCGGCGGAACTGCTCCTTCGTGAGCCACAGGCCACCCGACCTTGGTGTCAATGAGCTCGCGCTTTTGGTCGCCTTCGAGGTTGGTGACGATTTCGGCAAACCCGAACAGGCCCATGGCGACGCTGACAATGCCGAGGCCGTCAATCAACTCCGGGACGCCGAATGCGTATCGCGCGACGCCAGAATTAACGTCCGTGCCCACCAGGCCCAGCAGCAGTCCGAGCACGACCATCGCGATCGCTTTGAGCAACGATCCGTGCGCGAGTACGACAGCTCCGATAAGGCCCAGCACCATCAGCGAGCAGTATTCGGCGGGCCCGAATTTGAGCGCGATTTCCGAAAGCGGAACGGCAACGGTAGCGACAAAAATGGTCGCGACGCACCCGGCAAAAAAGGAGCCGAGGGCTGCGGTGGCGAGTGCCGCGCCAGCTTGCCCGCGACGTGCCATCTGATATCCATCAAGACATGTTACCGCCGACGAGGTTTCGCCTGGCATGTTGAGCAGGATCGACGTCGTCGATCCTCCGTACTGAGCCCCGTAGTAAATGCCCGCGAGCATGATCAGCGCGGATACTGGCTGCAACGCGTAAGTTGTCGGCAGCAACATCGCGATGGTAGCAACTGGCCCGATGCCTGGAAGCACGCCGATCAGCGTGCCCACCAGCGCGCCAATTAGCGCGTAAAGCAGGTTGATCGGAGTCAGCGCGACGCTGAACCCGAGACTGAGGTGATTGAGCAGTTCCATCAGCTCTCGCTGGTACTCAAGTCGATCCAGGCCAGATCGGTAGCTGCAGCTTGAGGCCGACAACAAATACCGCCACCACGAGAGCTGCCAAAAGTACGCCGCTGATTACCGCTTCCTTCGGACGAAATTCGGGGCTTGCGGCGCTGGCGACGACGATGAGAAGAATCGTCGACAGCACCAGTCCCAGTCTTGTGAGGATGAGGCCGAACATGACGACACTCCCAAGCACCACAAGCGTCGGTCGCCATTTCCAGCCCGGGATTGGCGTGCCGTCAGTGCGTAGGGCCCTGAATGTCAGCGCGGCACCGAGGACAATGAGCAGGATACCGAGGAGCCGCGGAAAGTATCCGGGACCCATACGTGCGGCGCTGCCCAGTGAGTAGGCACGTGCAAAGATGATCGCCGCCGTTCCGAAAACGACGAACAGCAGACCCGCGAAGAAATCCTTGGGGTTATGTATTCCCCTCATGTCTCTCCCTTCCCAGCCGGCAACGACACCGCTGCGCAAGGGGCGAAGGATAGCATCCAAGCGAAAATACCGGCCAGCGCGGCGCCATAACGTCACAAAAAAAAGCAGGCGATGAATCGCCTGCTTTTCCGTCGAGCCTGGAGCCTTACGGCTACATCAATGATTACATCCCGTACTTGGCGTTAATTTCCTTCAGGTACTGCTCGACAGCTTGCGCCTGCATGCGCTGCGTGAGCTGCGGCTTGACTTCTTCGTACGTCGGAACCTTGGCGTCACGAATGTCGTCAACCTGAATAATGTGGTAACCGAACTGCGACTTGACCGGCGTCGTGGTGAACTTGCCCTTCGGCAGCGCGATCATCGCGTCGGAGAACGGCTTGACGAAGTTGGCCGGAGCGTTCCAATCGAGGTCGCCCCCATTGGCCTTCGACCCCGCGTCCTTCGAGCGTTCGGCGAGCTTCTCGAACTTTTCGCCCTTTTGCAGCGAAGCGATGATGTCCTTGGCTTCGTCTTCCTTGTCGACCAGGATGTGGCGGACCTTGTACTCCTTGGTTCCAATCTGCGCCTTGATCGTGTCGTATTCCTTGCGCATCGATTCTTCGGTGATCGGATGAGCTTTCAGATAGTTGGCCATAAGCGCGCGCACCAACACGGTCTGCGACGTGAGTTCCATTTCCATCTTGACCGTCGGGTCCTTGTCGAGACCTTGCTTCTTGGCTTCGCGCAAGAGCAACTCGCGGGTGTTCATCTCGTTGCGCACTGCGGCGCGAAGCTCAGGCGTGTCGGGCTGACCTTGAGCCAATCGCTGCTTGATCATGAAATCATAGCTGGCCTGGGTATAGAGGTCCTTGCCCTTGGCCGGAGCGTCGGCCTTCGCCGGCGCAGCCTTGCTCTTGGTGTCCTGCGCCAACGCGACAGGGGCCGACACTAGCGCGGCTGAAGCCACGAGCGCGGCGAGTAATCGGAGAATCTGTGACATGAATGAAAATCCTTGTATTGGTATGAAAATGCGTGAAAGTACGGGTTAAAAAATGGACTTGCCGAGTTCTTGGAGAGCCCGGCGTTAATCGAACAAAATCAGGAGAACTCTTCCGGCGCGAGCGCCTTGATTGATAGCGCATGGATCGGGTGCGGTATAAGGTCGCCGACCCGGCTCATTACTTGTTGGTGACGCCGGAGTCTGGGAACGCCGGAAAACGCTTTCGACACGATCACTAGCGAAAAGTGCCCGCCACCGCCTGCAGCACCTGCATGACCCTCGTGTTCGGCGCTGTCGTCGTGGATCTCGAGTGCTGCCGGTGCCAGATCGGCGAGTCGGCCGCGCAAGGTGGCCTCGGTAGGGCTGATCATGTCGTTCACGTCTCCTCCGGCAGGTAACGTGCGACAGAGGCCACCGTGCCAACGCCCGCGAGCATGAATAAGCCGATGCCTCCCCATACCTTGAAATTAACCCACGCGTCGGTCGTGAAGTTTGCTGCGACGTACAGGTTGCCGAAGCCCATCGCGACCAGGAATGCGATCCAACCCCAGGTAACTCGCGCCCAGACGGCGTCCGGCAACGTAATGTCCTTGAGCAGACTTGCAATCAGATTGCGATGGAAAACCAGCCTTCCCACCGCAAGCGCCAACGCGAACAGCCAATACAGCACCGTCGGCTTCCACTTGATAAAGGTCTCATCATGGAGCAGCAGCGTCGCCCCGCCGAATACGCAAATGATCGCCAGACTCATCCAATGCACGCCTGACGCCTTCCCGCGCCGCCATAGGAAAAAGGCGATTTGCGCGATGGACGCGACAATCGCGACGCCGGTGGCGAAATAGATTCCCTTGACCTTGAACGCGATGAAAAAAAGGAACAGCGGGAAATAGTCGGCAAGAAGCTGCATAACCTGCTATTTTACCTCGGATTTAGGCCAACGTCCAAGGTCGGCTGTCGCGCGCGCAGCGAGGGCTATTCGGTGGGTCGCAGGGCGCTTGATGCGATCAGGCGACGGTACCGGGGCCAGTCGAACGACGGGCCGGGATCAGTCTTCCGACCGGGCGCGATATCACTGTGACCCACGACGTCGGCAATCGGATATCGCCGCATCAGGGCCCGCGTCAGCCGGGCCAAGGTCCGGTATTGAGCGTCTTCGTAAGGCCGGTCATCTGTGCCCTCGAGTTCGACCCCCACTGAAAAATCGTTGCACTGCTCACGCCCATGCCAGACGGACACGCCTGCATGCCACGCGCGCTTCCCGCACGGCACGAATTGGCCCAGAGCACCGTCGCGCGCGATCAGAAAGTGAGCGGAGACGCGAGTGTCCGCGATGCTTGCGTAATATGGATGCGCGTCGCGATCGAGACGGTTGGTGAAGAATTCGGCTATCCCCGGACCACCGAATTCGCCAGGCGGCAGCGAAATGCCGTGGACGACGACCAGCGTAACTTCGGCCCCTGGCGGACGTTCGTCGCAATTTGGGGAACTGATCTGGGTTGCGCTGGAGACGACACCGGCGCGCGTCAGTTGAAAGCGCTTGCTCAGCAGCATGGGCTGCGCAGAGTCGGCTTGACGCCAAACCTCGTGCGATAATGCATCATCCTAATATCGCAATGACAACAATAGCTTGCATAGTCCTGACAGCATCCTGCCACGGCAAATCTCCGAAACGCCCAAGGCTGGCCCATGCCATTTCAACGCGATTGAACCGCGGGGACTGCGTGGACCACTAAGCGAAGGGTCCATGCTGGCTTCATCGGCGGAAACGAATTCTAGCAAACGCGGCAAAACGTTCGGAAACGGGGAGCCTTGGTCGATAGTTGACGAGACAACCCGTCGTCTGGGCGATACCTTCAATGACCATTGCTATATTCAATGACAAGGGTGAAAACATGCATGTTGCTTTGGCTTCCAACCGAAAAGCAGACCGCGGTAACGCTCGCACGCTGAGGTCTATCGCCGTCAGCGTACTTTGCGGGGCGAATGTACTTCTGTTCAGTTTGTCCGTCGGCGCCCAGGCACCTGCGCCCACTACTGCGCCCGCTACGCCACCGCCTTCGACCCACAAGGCGCTGCCATCGGTTGCCAAGTGCGTTCAAGTTACCCCGAGTGTAAACGGTGGCCTTAAGTCGAGTTACGTCCGCAACGTCTGCAAGACGGTGACTGTCGACGTCAAATATTGTTATCACACCTTGAAGCGGGAGTTTGCACAGTTCGATCCCCTCAGCTGCGATCTGGGACACTTCGGCTCGACCGGGCCGATCCCGCCCGGTCAACGAAAGGCCATAACCTTCGTGCCTGCGAGCATCCTGACGTTCGCCTGTCCGTATCCACAGGGCGGTCTTGATTTTGGCGCCGGCGTCGATACGTTGGTTCCGGTTAGTGGCAAGACGCCTTTCGTGTGTCGCGCGCATTGATCGCATAGCTGTCTGGACGGCAAGCGGGACAGGGGAGGGAAAGTGCGCGCATCGCATTCACCGTCGGCATTCTCTATTCGGCGGCGTCTATTGCCCGCCGCGGATCGCCTGTTACTTTCGGTCGCCAGGTATTAGCAATGCAACCTATTGGCCATCAAATCGGTCTCTCGAAGCTATTTTTCGCGCTGACAGTCGTTTATTTCGTTACCAGCCTCGGGCACTTTACGCACAACGCCGAGTTCATATGCGAGTACCCGAACCTTCCGGTTTGGCTTACGCGCGCCAAGGTTTACGCCGCGTGGGCGGCAATCACGTCCGTGGGCGTGATCGGCCTCTTCCTCGTTCGAAACAGATTCATTGCTATAGGCCTCCTGCTGGTTGCCATCTACGCAGCACTTGGCTTTGACGGCCTCGGCCACTATTCAGTTGCGCCGATGGAATTGCACACGTTCACTGCAAATCTCACCATCCTTTCAGAAGCCGGCGCCGCCGCAATCTTGCTGTCAGTCACTGTTTATCTACTGGCGCTGCAACTGCATCATCGTGGTCGGCGAAGCGCTGATGCCTGACTAGGCGCTGACCTGATGTGCCGTCGTCTCCTCTACGGTCGGCTTGACGAAGGCTTGGACATGCGCGACCTCAAGGACGCCGAGGCCGTCCTGGCCCAGGTAAAATGATCTGGTCGCACGGGCGCGCCTTCACTTACCTCGGGTAGGGGACGTGCCGCGAGGTTACTTGATGCCCAACCTCTCCATACGATAACGCATCGCCCGAAAAGTAATCCCTAGGAGCTTGGCCGCCGCAGTGCGGTTGTAGCGCGTTTTCTCCAATGCCTCGTTGATCGCTGCACGTTCGACGCGATCCAGATAGTCCTGCAGCGGCCACTTGTCGCCGGGGGGAAGGGTAGCGTCGCCCTCTTCGGGCGGTGGCGTGAGATGCAGGTCTTCCGCGCTGATATTCTCGGTATCGGCCGCAAGCGACAAGCCGCGCTCGAGGATGTTTTCGAGTTCGCGCACGTTGCCTGGAAATGGATAGGACTCCAGCGCGGTCACCGCTTCGCGGTTGAGCCGGGCCGCCACGCCCCGCGCAAGCTTTTTCAGGATGGCGTCGGCAATCGATGGGATGTCCTCGCGCATTTCGCGCAGGCTCGGCATCGCGAGCTCGATCACATGCAACCGGTAGAACAAGTCCTGCCTGAACTCCCCAGCCTCGACCAGCGCCGGCAGTCGCTTATGCGTCGCGCTGATGATCCGCACGTCGACGGGCTCTTCGTTGGTGGCGCCCACCTTCCGCACTTTCTTTTCCTGAATCGCACGCAGCAACTTCACCTGCATCGGCAGCGGCAGGTCGGCGACTTCATCCAGAAACAGCGTGCCCCCGTTGGCGGCCTGGAAGAATCCGTCGCGGTCGCCTTCGGCGCCGGTGAAAGCGCCCTTTTTGTATCCGAAGAATTCCGACTCCATCAGGTTTTCCGGAATGGCGCCGCAATTCACGGGCACGAAGGGAAGGTCGGCACGCGGCCCACCGATATGGATCATGCGTGCTGCCAGTTCCTTGCCGCTGCCTGATTCGCCGGTGATGAAGACCGGCGCCTGGCTCTTCGCGAGACGCTCGATCATCGAGCGCACCTGCATGATCGCCTGTGATTCGCCGAGTAACTGATACGACGAAGCTGCCGCGGGCTTCTCGGGAACCTTGAGGGCCTGCTTCACCAACGCACGCAACTGCTCCAGTGCGACCGGCTTGGCGAGGTAATCGAACGCGCCCGCCTTCAGCGCAGCAACGGCGTTTTCGGCGCTGCCGAAAGCAGTGATGACGGCCACCGGGACGTCGAGCACCTTTTCCGTGATGTGCTCGACGACGCTCAGTCCTTCGCCATCAGGAAGACGCATGTCGGTGAGGCACAGATCGAACGGTTGCGTATCGAGCAATCGCTTCGCTTCGGCAACAGACTGCGCTCTCGTGGTATCGAGCCCCATGCGCGACAACGTCAACTCGAGCAATTCGAGCAAATCCGGCTCGTCGTCGACGACCAGCACTTTCGGTTGGCCGCGTTCGCGGACTCTGCGAGTCATGGTCGCCTCCCCTGGCTATGGCTCATGCTTGCGCACCTAGAACGGTCGCGCGCTTGAGCGTCATGCGAAATATGGCACCGGGCCCCTTGGGTAGCAATTCGAGTGCCGCACCGTTGGCATCCGCGAGTTCGCGCGCGATGTACAGGCCCAGTCCGGTGCCACCCGGACGTGTCGTAAAAAATGGCTCGAAAATCTGCCCACGAAGTTCCGCCGGAATCCCGGGGCCGTCGTCGGTGAGTTCCGATATTACCGCGTCGCCCATGTATCCGGCGCGAGCCACGATGCGTATGCTGCCTTCCTTCTTCTGGCAGTGTTGCCACGCATTGCGCAGGAGGTTCCAGACGATCTGGTTGAGGTGCCCGCGGTCGAACACCACCGTGAGGTCGGGCGGACACTCGATCACTACGCTCTCCGGCGGCATGCCTTCCGCTTGCACGATTTCATCGACCAGCGAGCGCATGAAATCGACATAGTCGATGTTTTCCGGCTGCTGCCGATCGCGACGGTTGAGCTGCAAGACTTCGCCGACAATACGATCGATCCGCTTGGCGTTGTTACGTATCATCGACAGCAGGCGCGTACCTTCGGGCGCGACCGAGCCGTCTTCCTCGAGGAGCTGAGCGGCCTGGTTGATCGCCGATAGGGGATTGCGAACCTCGTGCGCGATGCTCGCGGTCAGGCGACCCATCGCCGCCAGTTTCATTTGCTGCGCGTCGGACTGCGCTCGTCCCATGTCCTCGAGATAGATCAGCGTGCCGCCATTCAGACCCGATCCGATGCGAACAAGGCGGACGCGGAGCAGACGCTGGGTGCTCTCGACTTTAAAAGTCGGCAGTCCTTCATTCGGATCTTCCTGCCATCGACGCCAGTAGTCGTGCAGCGTCGAACTGAATTCGGAAAGGCGCATCCCGCCTCGCATCCGGCCGAAGCCGCCGAGCAAGCGCGTTACCTGGGCGTTGTGCCCACGTACCACCCCGTTCAGATCGACGACCAGCACGCCGTCCTGCATGTCCTGGATGATGAGCCGGTTGACTTGCTCGAGGTTGGCGACGTCGATGCCTCGCTGAGCAGCAAGATCTTCGCTGGCCTTGGTGTACCGACCCAGCGCGAGCGCGATGCCGACAGTGGCGAAGTAACCGAAGCCAATGAGGCCCGTCTGCAGAATTTGCGCGGCGCCCACCTGGCCGGTCAGCAGGCGCCAGCCGTCGACCGCGATAAGCACGAGGCTCGCCATCGCAGCGTGGAAGAACGCGATCTCGGTGCGCATCAGCCAGCCGCTGGCCGCGAGTTGCGGGAACAGCAGGATGGACAGTGGTGTCCCGGCACCGCCGCTTGAATACATCAGCAGCGCAATAAAAAAGATGTCGCCGATCAACAGCGAGACCAGCGTCACCGACAACGGCTGTCCCGGCGCATCGCGCTGCACCCACCAGAAAGCAATCATCCCGAACAGGAAATACAGCCCGGCCGCCGTCAGAAATGCATTGGGCGCGCCAATGCCAATTGAACGCAGATCGAGGAACAGCGCCGTGCTCAGCAGCATCGCGCCGCACACGGCGCGATAAATTCCGACGATCCAAAGGATCCGTCGGCCCGACTCGTTGATCAGTGGCGTCGAGGGGCGGGGCGGCGAGTTGGTCGGGGCGGCCTGCATACTGTCAGCGTTTCAGGCAATTCTGATCAGCGCATACAACTCCACCAGCGACCTCGACCGTTTCGTCGCGCGGCAGATAGATTCCGCATCGGGTGCAGCGGACCATGGGCTCGATCTTGGGGGGTGCGCCCGCGCTCGGACTTGAGGTTGGGCCCGACTGGGCGGCGCGCTTGTTGCGCGCGGTGATGACGCGCAGCGCGAGCAGCACCACAAAGATCAGAATCAGCCAGGCGACGAGCTTGCCCATGCGCCTAGACCACCTTCCCGGGATTCAAAAGGTCATCGGGATCGATTGCACGCTTGATCCGTCGCATGAGGTCGAGTTCGATCGGTGCCTTGTAGCGGGCAAGTTCGTCCCGTTTCATCTGGCCTATACCGTGCTCGGCGCTGAAGCTGCCGCCGAAGTGGTCGACCAGATCGTAAACAATGCGGTTGGCCTCGGCTGTTCGATCCAGGAAATGCGTTGCGTCCGCTCCCCGCGGCGCCGAAAGGTTGTAATGCAGGTTGCCGTCACCCAGATGCCCGAAGACAACGTAACGCACGCCCGGGAACGCGGCGTCGAGGGCTTGCTGCGCGCGCGTCAGGAAGGCCGGGATATCGGCGATGGGTACGCTGATGTCGTGCTTGATGTTCGGGCCTTCACGTTTTTGCGCGTCGGGGATGTGTTCGCGCAGCGCCCACAGGGACGCCGCCTGCGCGTCCGAGCTTGCAATGACAGCGTCGAGCGCGATCTCCGCGCCCAATGCGTCGGCGAGTGCCTTTTCGACGTCGTCGCGCAAGGTCGCGTTCGCCGCGGCGTCGTCGGTCTGCACCAGGACATACCAGCGATGTCCTGGCAGCGCGTCGGCTAATGTCGGAAACTGCGCGCGCGCTAGTGCGATGCAATCGCCGGAGACCAGTTCGAAGCCCGTGAGTCGATCGCCGACCGCTTGCCGGAGACGGCGAAGCAAGACGACCGCCGCGCCGACATCGGCGAGGGCGACCCAGGCAGTAGACGATGTCCGAGGACGAGGATAAAGCTTGAGCACGGCAGCCGTGATCACACCCAGAGTGCCTTCGCTGCCCAGGAACAATTGCTTCAGATCGTAGCCGGTGTTGTCTTTGCGCAATCCGCGCAGCCCATTCCAGATTTGTCCGTCGGCAAGAACAACCTCGAGGCCGAGCACGAGATCGCGCGCATTGCCGTAGCGAAGGACCGCCGTTCCGCCGGCGTTCGTCGACAGGTTGCCGCCAATGGTGCAACTGCCTTCCGACGCGAGAGACAAAGGGAAAAGCATATCCGCTTCAGCCGCGGCCTCTTGCACCGCCTGAAGTGGTACTCCGGCTTCGACCAGGATGGTTGCGTTGTCGCTGTCGACCGAGCGGATGCGCCTTAGGCGCGATAGCGTAAGCACGATTTCTCCGCCGTCGCTGTGCGGAGTCGCGCCGCCGCACAGACCCGTGTTGCCGCCCTGCGGGACGATGGGTATGCGACGGTCGGCGCAGCAACGGACAACGGCGGCAACTTCGGCTGTCGTGCCGGGCCGCACAACCGCGCGGGCCTCGCCGCGATAGCGTTCGCGCCAGTCGGTAAGATAGGGTGCAGTGTCGGCCGCCGTCGTCAGAACGTTAGCGTCGCCGACGACTGATTTCAGCGCGGCGAGAAGGGGCGCAGCCGGGTCGAACATGTGGCGCATAATACTGGAAAAGCGACGCTAGCGCCCCGGAGGATATCGCCATGTCCACGCAATCTTCAACACCTTTCACGCCGCAGCAGGCATTGGAGTTCATGCAGCGGATGTGGAATCCGCTCGGCGTGCCGATTCCGGGATTTTCGCCTGCGGGAACACCCGGTGCGATGCCCGGCGCGGTGTTTCCGAATCCGGCGACGATGTTCGCGACACTCGATCCCGCGGAGCTGGAGAAGAAAATCGCCGAACTGCGCGTTATCGAGAACTGGCTGGCAATGAGTCAGAACTTCCTGCAGATGAGCATCAAGACGATGGAGTTGCAAAAGGCATCGCTGGAGGCGATGCGTGCGGGTGCCACCGCCACGGCGGGAGGCGAACCTGCCAAGAAGAAATCCCGATCAAAATCCGAAGGAGACTAGATGGGCCTCACCCTGTATTACGGCTCCGGCTCACCTTATGCCTGGCGCGCGCAGTTGGCGCTCGAGCGCAAGGCGCTGCCGTACGAGATCAAAATCCTGTCGTTCTCCGCGGGCGACACGAGGAAACCGGAGTTCATGGCGCTCAATCCGCGGCACCAGGTTCCCGTGCTCGTGGACGACGACTACGTGCTCTACGAATCGAATGCCATCGTCGAATACCTGGACGAGGCCTACCCCGGGCGTGGCGCGCCTCTACTTCCGGGCGACGCGAAACAGCGCGGAATCATTCGACGAATGATTCTGGAGGTCGACAATTATTTCGCAAAGGCGCTCGATTCCTTGATCGATCAGGTGTTCCTGAAACCGGAAGAACGCGATGCCGCCAAACTTGCCGAAGGACGCAAGGCGGTTATCGAGGAACTGGGGATGTTTGCCAAGGCGATGCGCGGCGACTATCTCGCGGGCCCGCTGTCGGCCGCGGATTTCGCGTTCTATCCGCTGGTGGCTTTTCTCAAGCGCGGCGAAAAGATGAAGATGCCCGAGCTCGGTGCCGACGCGATGATGCCGCCCGCGCTCGCGGCGTGGAAGGCGCGCATCGAAGCGCTGCCCTATTTCGACAAGACCACCCCTCCGCACTGGCGCGCTTCCTAGTTCTCAGCTCGGGACGGCGCTGCTCGCCGTGCGCCGACGCGGCGACTACGATGCGAGGGGGCCGAGCCAGTCGACGCGCCGCGCCTCCGCCGAGGCACTCGCTTGCGGGGACAGCACGAGCCAGCAGGTGTCTGCTGGCGCGGACTCCAGCGTGACCCTGAAGCTCATCAATTCGTCACGGCGGAACGCCTGGACGTCGATCGCGTCACCGGGCGCGCGCGTCGCCAGCAGGCGCTGCATACCGGCGGCGGTCGCCCGCAGGCCATCGACAGCAACGATAGCGTCGCCCGCGGACAAGCCCGCGCGAGCGGCGGGCCCGGTGGCCGTGACGTGGCGCAGGCGTAAATCGGCGCCGGGTGCCATTGAGGCGCCTAGCCACAGACGCGATGCGGTGCTGCGTCCGGCGCTGCCGCCCTCGTCCTTGCTTCCTTCGGCCTGCCGCAGCTTCACGTCGATGCCGAATTCCGCCAACAAAGACTCGAGCGGCAATTCGGCGATGCCGTACACGTAGTCCGCGAAGAACGCGGCGAAGATCCACACCTGACAATTCGCTCGCAATCCGGTCGATGCCGCCCTCGGGAACGCCGACGCCGGTGAGTCCATGGCGCCGCCATAGTTCACGCATCACATCATCGAGCGTAACCTTGCTTCTCGCGCGCAGCGTAAGGTCCAGCGCCAATGCGATCAGCGATCCCTTGACGTAATAGCTGACGACGGCGTTCGGCGCGTTCTCGTCCTGTCGGTAGTATTTGATCCATGCGTCGAAACTCGAATCGCCCACACTTTGCTTGGAGCGCGCCGGCGTGCGCAACAGCTTCGTGACGCTCCGCCCGATCAGTTCGAGGTAGCGCGGAATATCGATAAGCTTGCTTCGAACCAGCATCAGATCGTCGTAGTACGAGGTGATCCCCTCGAAGGCCCACAACTGTCGAGTCAGGTTTTCGCGCGTGAGGTCGTACGGGACAAAAGCAGCCGGCTTGATGCGTTTGACGTTCCAGGCGTGGAAATATTCGTGGCTGGCCAGTCCGAGCAGCGACAGGTAATCATCGTTGATCTCGGTGGCGCCAACCTGGGGCAGGCCGTCACGCTTGCACACCAGACTTGTACTCGATCGGTGCTCCAGGCCGCCACGACCTTCGCCGAGGACGAGCAGCTGGAACATATACGTGGAGAAGGGTGCCTGGCTTCCGGGCGCCCCGCCGAAGAGGTCGATCTGCGTTTGACACACGCGCTGCAGATCGCGAGCCAGACGATCCAGATCGCCACGGTGGCGCCCGCTGACGACGATATCGTGACGGACACCTCCCGCGTCGAAATGGGCGACATCGAATTGCCCCATTTCAACAGGATGGTCGATCAGTTCGTCGTAATTGGCCGCACGGTAGCGTCCAAATCCCATGGGTGGAGCGCCGTTGCTCGGCAGCGTCGTCGCGACACGCCAGCCCTGTTGCGCAGCGCCTGTTGGCGCGACGATCTCCACATCGCACGGGTATTGTTCGCGACCAACTGGCCAGACGAATACGCTTGGTCCATTGAAGTATCCGCGCGTGCCATCCAGATACGCCGCGCGCACCGACAGGTCGAACGCGTAGACGTCCGCGGTCAACGTCAGAGGGCCGGCGCAAGGTTCGACCTGCCATTCGTCCTTGCCGGTCTTTTGCACGCCGACGGAACGGCCGGAGGCGCTTGCGCGTACGGTCACGAAATGCCGGGCGAATTCGCGAATCAGGTAGCTTCCGGGAATCCACGCGGGAAGGCGGAACGACTGGCCCGCCGGCTCGGGATCATTGATCGTGCACGACACCTCGAACAAATGGGCATGCGGATCGACAGGGGCGATGCGGTAGAAAGTGGCAGACATGCGTCAAGATCCATTCGACGATAGCGACTCCAGGAGCGGGGCCGGCATCCAGTGCGAGTTTATATTTGGCGCCCCCGGCACGAATCGAACGTGCGACCCCCTTCTTAGGAGGAAGGTGCTCTATCCACTGAGCTACGAGGGCGAAGCAATCCTTTGCGGCCGCGGCCGCAACACGTGTCGCGGTTTACGACCTGATTTTCGCGATGCAGCCGAAGGACCGGGCCGGGAACCAGCCACGTGACGACCGCCTTCGATAGCATGCCACAGTATTCTAACCGTTTGATCTATCGTCGGCCCGCTTGACCGCGCCATGCGATCGTGCCGAGTTCCCGCTGGTCAGCTTGTATGTTACGAGCGCGCTCGCATCGGCGAGGATCTCCGCCATCTCGGGTCGAGCTTACGTCGCGGAGGTGTCTCGCATACAATAGTGCCAGCAGACATTTGCGAGCGTTTGCGACGATAAAGGCAGCTGCCCTGCGAGAAATTCATGTCCGACTCCGACATCTACGAAACCCTGACCGACGTCCTGCGAGAGACCTTCGACAATGACGAGCTGGTCGCCACTGCGCAAACAACGGCCGCTCAAGTTCCGGGATGGGATAGTTTGGGGAACGTTCGATTTTTCGTCGCGGTCGAAGAAGCGTTCGGGATCCGCTTCAGCGCTGCCGAGATGAACGGCCTCTCCAATCTGGGCGCTGTCGTCGATCTGATCGCGCGTCGGCAAAGCAAATAGCATCACCCACAACGCCGCGCTGTTGGCGGACACCCAAGGTGTGGCATTGAGCTTTCACGTTGCCGATCTTCCGTGGTTACCGCTGCCTGGCCAGGATTTCCGCGCAAAGCTTCGCCGTCTTCGTGAACTGTATGAGCCGAAGATCGCGAGGGAACTGGCGGGTTGCCGGCTTAATGTGTCGCAACTGCATGCCCTGGGAACCGAGCTCAACCGTCTTACCGACGGCGTCAAGCTTGGCGTCATTTCCAACGGCACCGTCGACCTCGCGCTGCCTGCGCTTGCGGTAAGTTGCCTGCGCCACGGTGTGGGCGCGCAAGTCATCGGCGCGGATTTCGGGCAGGTCGCGCAAGTCGCTCTTGACCCGAATTCCACGATGAATCGCGCGAGCTGCGACTATGTCTTGCTGGCACTCGATCATCGTGGCTTGCCGCTGTCGGTTGAACCTGGCAACGCGAAGCGGGGTGAAGAAGCGGTCCGCGCTGGGCTTGCCTTCATCGATTCGCTGCGCGGTGGGTTGCGGGCGGCAAGCGAGACGACGGTCATCGTGCAGACGTTACCGCAGCCGGCGTTGCCGCTGTTCGGCAGTCTCGACCGCGCCTTGCCGGGTTCTCTTGCCTGGGTTATCGAGGCCATCAACCGCGAGCTTCGCGCAACCGTGCATTCATCAGGCGATCTGCTGCTCGATGCGGCCGCGTTGGCGGAGACCGTGGGTTTGTCCGAGTGGAACGATCCGGTGCACTGGAACCTGGGCAAATTTCTCCATGCCCAGCGTTTCGTTCCGATCTACGCCGACTGGGTTGGGCGCCTGCTGGCGGCAGCGCGAGGGACGACGCGCAAGTGTCTGGTACTCGATCTGGACAACACGCTATGGGGCGGTGTGATCGGCGACGATGGCCTTGAAGGCATCGTGCTGGGGCAAAGCGATCCCACGGGTGAAGCGTACCTGGCAGTGCAGCAGTTGGCGTTGCGGCTGCGTGCGCGCGGCATCGTGCTCGCCGTCGCTTCGAAGAATGAACTTGACACGGCGCGTAGCCCCTTCCTCTCGCATCCTGAGATGCTGCTTAAGGAAACCGATATCGCGGTCTTCCAAGCCAATTGGCAAACCAAGTCGGACAATCTCGTGGCAATCGCGCGCGCGCTCAACATCGGCACCGATGCGCTGGTCTTGCTCGACGACAATCCGGCTGAGCGCGCGCAGGTACGCCAGACGCTGCCCGAGGTGGCTGTCCCAGAACTTCCGGAGGATCCAGCCTATTTTGCGACGACGCTGTCCGCCGCCGGATATTTCGAAAGCGTGCGTCTGATGGACGAGGACCTGCACCGCGCCGAGCAGTATCAGGCGAACAGCCGGCGCGCCGAACTTCTGGCCAGCACCGGTGACATGGGCGCCTACCTTCGATCGCTAGCGATGGTCGCCACGTTCGCGCCTTTCGACAGCGTCGGTCGCGGCCGGATCACGCAACTCATCAACAAGACGAATCAGTTCAACCTCACCACTCGTCGCTACACCGAGAGTCAGGTGCAGCAGTGCGAAGAAACCGCGGCGCTGACTTTGCAGATTCGGCTGACCGATACGTTCGGCGACAATGGCATGGTGGCGGTTGTTATCTGCGTGACCGAAGGGAAGACCTGGTTCATCGATACCTGGTTGATGAGCTGCCGGGTGCTGGGACGTGAACTCGAGGAGGCGACCCTCAACGTCGTGGTCGAGTGCGCCCGCCGTGACGGCGTGACCATGCTGGTCGGGCGCTACGTCCCGACCGAGCGGAACGATCTGGTGCGTGAGCACTACAAAAAGCTCGGCTTCGTCCTTGAGCGCGAGGAGGGGACCGAATCGGTGTGGCGGCTTGAGGTTGCGGATTACGTCGCGCACGACGTGCAGATGACGGTGGATACCAGACCACTACATTCGAAGGACGCCGCTTAAAACGCCGATCCGCATGCTGTTCAACTCCTACGCGTTCATCTTTGTCTTTGCGCCGATCACCTATCTGGTGTTCTTTATCCTTGGCCGTCTGCAGAACCGCAACCTCGTGCTCACATGGATTGCGCTGGCATCGCTGGTGTTCTACGGAATCTGGAACCCCGTCAATCTCGCGATCATCATGCCTTCGGTCGTCTGCAACTATTTGTTCGCGAGGCTGCTGCAGTGGATGGGGGCGCGGAACAAACCTTATCAGGGATGGGTGCTGGCGTTCGGCATCGCCGCCAACATCGCCTTTCTCGGCTACTTCAAATACCGGAATTTCTTTTTTGATTCGATGAACACGATGTTCGCGATGGATTTCCCGCTCGCGCAACTGGTGCTGCCGCTCGGCATCTCGTTCATCACGTTCCAGAAGATCGCGTTTCTCGCTGATGTGCAGTCGGGCAAGATAAAGAGTTTCGGATTGCGCGACTTTCTGGTGTTCGTCCTGTTCTTCCCGCAATTGATCGCGGGCCCGATCGTGCACTACACGGAAATGATGCCGCAGTTCGAGCGAATCCGGCTCCGCCCCAATGCCACCGACATCGGTGTCGCGATAACCTTGTTCTCCATTGGCCTGTTCAAGAAAGTCATCCTTGCCGATGGCATCGCCCCCTTCGCCACGGCTGGTTTCACGCTTGGCGGCGCACGGTGAGCATTTGAGCCTGTTCCAGGCATGGGGCAGCGTGCTCGCCTACACGTTCCAGATCTACTTCGATTTCTCGGGTTACACCGACATGGCGCTCGGGCTGGCGCGGGTCATCGGCATCAAGCTGCCGTTGAATTTCAACTCGCCTTTCAAGTCGACCAGCATTGTCGAGTTCTGGGGGCGCTGGCACGTATCGCTGACCCGCTTTCTGACTGCGTACGTATACACGCCGGTGATCGTAGCGCTGACGCGTCGGCGCATGGCCGCGCGCAAACCCGTTCTTCAAGGACGCAAAACGCGCTGGCCGGCAATTCTGTGGCTGGTAGCATTGCCGACGATATTGACGATGGCCGTTTCCGGAATCTGGCACGGTGCCGGCGCACAATTCATTGTCTGGGGGCTTTGTCACGGCGTGTTGCTGACGATCAACCAGGCATGGCGCATGGTCCGGCCGCGCTTCTGGAAAGATCAGGCCAGCTACGACCGTGTGATGCGCCCCGTTGGTTTCGCGTTGACGTTCCTGTCTGTCGTGGCAGCGATGGCTTTTTTTCGCGCATCGTCCGTGCACGTTGCGCTCGATGTCCTGAATAGCATGATCGGTGGCCACGGCGTCCGTCTGCCCGAAGCGATCTGGTCGCGGCTAAGCGCAAGCGTCCCATTCATCACGCATCTCGGAATCGGGCCCGAGTGGTCGAGCGGCAGCGACTTCGTGCTCAATTTCGCGTGGGTGGCTGCGTTGTTCTGCGTCAGCGTGTTCCTACCCAATTCTCTGCAACTGCTGGCGCGCTACGAGCCCGCGCTAGGCTACGGCGTTGTCGACAGCACCGTTGCGGCATCGCCGGTACCGGCGCCGGCGTCAGCGCAGGCAACTGAGGTGCCTCGGCCGTGGTGGGCCTTCGCCCCAACCCGCAGGTGGGCTGCGCTCACGGCGATCTACTTTGTTGCAGGTATCTTGGCGCTCAATCGAGTGAGCGAGTTCCTGTATTGGCAGTTCTAAACCCGTGAGCGCCCGTCGATTCATCGGGTCATGGGCGCTAGCGGCGCTGCTGGTACTCGTGCTCGTTGCGGGCTTTAATTTCGCCGTTGACCCATATCTGCTGTTCGACCGTCCGCGCGTTGCCGGTTTCAACGAGCGCAAGCCCAGCGTCGCCACGCAGGAGCGGCATGATGAAACTGCACGAAGTGGTCCGGGGGCCGGGCTATCGGGCGCTCATTCTCGGAAGTTCGCGCGTAGACGTCGGATTGAACGCGCTCCACGGCGCGTGGCCCTCGACCATGCGGCCTGTCTACAACCTTGGATTAGCGGGGGCCGATGCTCGCACCGAACTTGCGTATTTGCGCCAGGCTCTGTCGGTGAATCCAATCAAGCTGGTCGTACTCGGCCTGGATTTCGAGGATTACCTAGGATCGCCCGAGAGCGCAAAAAATGTCCTGCGGCCGGCGCAGTTCGAACGCCATATGGCGTTGAGAAGCGATGGCAGCAGCAATCCGGACTTTGCCTGGCAGACGTTGGTCGATCATGTCCAGGCCCTTCTCTCCCTCGACGCATTGAAGGCGAGCGCATCGACCATCCTCGCCAATCGTGGCACCGGCTCTGCGAACCTCGATCGCTCCGGCAATCTCTCGGAAGCGCCATTTCGTCGTGACGTGGACAGCGACGGGGCCTATGCGCTTTTCGGACAAAAGAACGACAGGATGGTGCGCGAATACGCGGGCCTGCGCGCAGGCCCGGTAGCGAAGGCAGATGCTCGCGTTGATGCCATAGACGATCTCAACAGCATCATCGAATTGTGCGAGGCGCGTGGCATCGCCTTGATCCTCGTCATGCAACCGACACACGTCGACCGGCTGGAGCTGTTCGACATCCTTGGGCAATGGGATCGCATCGAAGCCTGGAAGCGGATCGTGACGCAACTGGTTTCCGAGCACCAGCGTGCCCATCCGACGCCTGGGATTGTGCTGTGGGATTTCTGGGGATACGACTCGCGTTCGACCGAGCCCGTTCCCGTCGCAGGGGACCGCAGCACACGGCTGAGATGGTTTTGGGAGCCCGCGCACTACACCAGCGAGCTGGGCGACCTGATGCTCCGCCGCATGCTCGGCAACGAAGCCGGTGACTATGGACTGGTGCTCACTCCCGACAACGTGGAAGCGAGACTGATGCAGACGCGCGCAGCGCAGGCACAGTATCGGGGCGAACACGCGCAGACATATCAGCGTCTGCTGCGTCTGGTGCAGGCGTACAAGGCGGCACACTGAGCCGGCCAACAATGCGCGATGTATCGCGCGCCGCTCGCGAGGACGTCTCCTCATCAAGCCTGCGCCGCGCTT
The DNA here is from genome assembly GCA_963749795.1 of uncultured beta proteobacterium. Taxonomy (GTDB): domain Bacteria; phylum Pseudomonadota; class Gammaproteobacteria; order Burkholderiales; family Casimicrobiaceae; genus PALSA-1003. Next base: position 219,610 of record CAVVOR010000007.1, on the reverse strand, counting down.
GAGCCGCGGGGTTCGAATTCGGCGACGCTCTATAATCGAGGCTCAAGTCTGATACCCATTCCATGAACTCTCCAACGACGCCTGTGCGCCGTCCGACGATGCGCACGCTCGCCCGCCTGAGCGGGCTTCTCGCACCGTATCGCGGAAGATTCATTGTCGCCGGCATTGCTTTGCTGGTCGCGGCCGGGTCGACGCTCGCGGTCGGGCAGGGGCTCAAGATCGTCATCGATCGCGGTTTTGCCGCCAGCAACGGTGCGGAACTCGATCACGTTCTGTTCGGATTGTTCGGCATCATTGCGCTGATCTCGTGCGCAACTTACATCCGCTTCTACAACGTCTCCTGGATCGGCGAACGCGTCACCGCGGACTTGCGCCGGCGCGTATTCGACCACCTATTGACGCTGTCGCCCGAATTCTTCGAAGTCACGCGGACCGGCGAAGTGATCTCCCGGTTGACCAACGATACGACCATGCTGGAGACGGCGATCGGGTCAAGCTTGTCGATGGCGCTGCGCAATTCCGTCCTTGGGCTGGGCGCGCTGGTCCTGCTGATGCTGACCAGTTTCAAGCTGACGCTGCTCGTGCTCGGCGGACTGCCGGTCGTGGTGCTGCCGATCGTGCTGTTCGGACGTCGCGTGCGCCGCCTTTCGCGCGCCAGCCAGGATCGCGTTGCCGACACCGGCGCCTACGTCGATGAAGCCATCCACGAGATTCGCACTGTGCAGGCATATGCGCACGAGGCGCAGGACCGGCGCGCCTATGCCGATCGCGTCGAGGCGGTGTTCGCTGCCGGCGTGCGGCGAATCAAGCAGCGCGCGCTGCTGATCTCGGCGGTCATCTTTCTGGTGTTTGTCGCGGTCGGCATCATCCTGTGGATCGGCGGTCATGATGTGCTTGCGGGCCGCTTGTCGGCGGGCCAGCTCTCGGCATTTGTTTTTTATGCGGTCATTGTCGCCACCTCGGTGGGAGCAATCAGCGAAGTGGCCGGCGAGCTCCAGCGTGCCGCTGGCGCGACCGAAAGGTTGATGGAGATTCTTGATACCGAAAGCGAGATCGCGGCCCCAGCCGATCCCCTGCAACTACCCGAGCCGTCGCCAGCGACCCTGGCGCTGGAAGGCGTCAACTTTTCCTATCCGTCCCGACCCAATGAGCGCGCACTTTCGGACTTGACGCTCGAGGTCGCGGCGGGCGAGCGCGTTGCACTCGTCGGTCCGTCCGGCGCGGGCAAGACGACGCTATTTCAATTGCTGTTGCGCTTTTACGATCCGCAGGCGGGGCGCGTATTGATCGACGGCGTCGACGTACGCCGCGCCGATCCGCTCGCGGTGCGTCGGCGGATCGCTGTCGTACCACAGGACCCGGTGATCTTTGCCGCCAACGTGTGGGACAACGTCCGTTATGGGCGCACCGACGCTAGCGACGACGACGTACGCAGTGCGTGCGACGCGGCCTACGCGACCGAATTCCTCACGCGGCTGCCCCAGGGCTTCGACACCGAACTGGGTGAGCGCGGCACCAAACTCTCTGGAGGACAGCGTCAGCGCCTGGCGATCGCGCGCGCGGTGCTGGCGCGGCGTCCCATTCTGCTGCTGGACGAGGCAACGAGCGCTCTCGATGCCGAGAGCGAACGCATGGTGCAATTGGCGCTCGACCGTCTGATGCAGGGACGCACGACGTTGATCATTGCGCACCGATTGGCGACCGTAGTCGGCGCCGACCGGATCGTGGTGCTCGATCGCGGCGTCGTCGTAGCGCAAGGAACGCACCAGTCGCTGGTGCGCGATGATCCACTCTATCGACGGCTCGCGTCGCTGCAATTCGGCCTTGACGCGGACCAAGACATTCACCGGCCAGCGAGGGCGGTCGTCGGCGGGTAGACAGGGCGCGCCCCTCTGCGTTCGTTGGCAGTTCAGCGCGGCGCAGCGGACGTGTGGCGAAAGCACGTGGTCAGATGGTCATTCACCATGCCTGTCGCTTGCATTAAGGCGTAGCAAATGGTCGAACCGACGAATCGAAAGCCACGCTGCTTCAGCACTTTGGACAACGCATCCGATTGAACCGTGCTCGCCGGCACCTGACCGGGCTGGCGCCAGCGATTGATCTTGGTCGCAGCCCCTACGTTGTCCCAGAGAAACCGGTCCAAGCTGCCGAACTCGCGCTGCACGACGAGCACGGCGCGCGCGTTGCTCACGGTGCTCTCCACTTTCAAACGATTGCGAACGATCGCGGGATTCTTGAGCAGCGATTCGATCCGCGCACGATTGAACCGCGCGACCCGGGCGGGATCGAAGTTGGCGAAGGCTTCGCGGTATCCTTCGCGCTTGTTGAGGATCGTCTGCCAGCTCAAGCCAGCCTGGGCGCCTTCGAGCGTGAGAAACTCGAACAGCAACCGGTCATCGTGCACTGGGACGCCCCATTCCTTGTCGTGGTACGCCATCATCAATGGATCGCTACCAGCCCAACTGCAGCGAATCTGTGTGCTCATGCGATCGATCCTCCTGCGTGCGATTATCGCGCGCGTCGGGACATGTCGGTGAACCGCACGACTCGGTGGAGGCGCCGTGAAGCGTCGGAATGAGATGGTGATTCCGTGGCTGCACGCTGACTCGCCGTTTCCGCCGCTCGAGGGCGCGCTGACCGAGCCGAACGGGTTGCTGGCAGCCGGCGGCGATCTCGCGCCGGAACGCTTGCTAGACGCCTATCGGGCGGGCATTTATCCCTGGTACAGCGACGGCCAACCAATACTCTGGTGGAGTCCGGACCCGCGGATGGTGCTATTCGTCGACGAGTTCAAGGTGGCGCGTTCATTGCGCAAGCTCGTGGCGCAACGGCGATTTGATATACGCATCGACACCGCGTTTTCGCAGGTGGTGGCCGCATGCGCGCAGCCGCGGGACGAGTCGGGAGGCACCTGGATCACCAGCGAAATCGCCGAGGCATACCGCCGACTTCACCGGCTCGGCTATGCGCATTCGATCGAAGCCTGGCGCGACGGCAACCTGGTTGGCGGACTCTACGGCATTGCCATTGGCCGCATGTTTTTTGGGGAGTCGATGTTCGCGCGCGAATCGAACGCGTCCAAGGTGGCGCTGGTCTACCTGGTTGACGAACTCAAGCGGCAGGAGGTCCCGCTCATCGATTGCCAGCAGGAGACGGCGCACCTCGCGACCTTTGGCGCGCGGCCGATTGCCCGAAGACTGTTTGCGAAGCAACTCTCGGGATTGGTACACTCATCGCAACCGACCGGCGCCTGGACTGCCGGGCCTGTTGGCCCAAACCGACCCAGTGACCAAACTTAACGACCTGCCTCTCGCCGCGTTGCAGTTCTACGCGACGGCACCGTATCCCTGCAGCTATCTGCCCGACCGCCTTGCGCGTTCGCAGGTGGCGACCCCGAGTCACCTGATCGATACCCGTCTCTATGGGGAACTGGTCCGTCTGGGGTTCCGCCGCAGCGGCGCCTTTACCTACCGTCCCTACTGCGATCATTGCCGCGCGTGCGTGCCCGTGAGGGTGGCGGTGGACGAATTCCAGCCGAATCGAAGTCAGCGGCGGAGTCAGCGGAATCATCGCGAGTTAACGGCAGTTAGGCGCAATTTAGCGTTCGATACTGAACATTACGCCTTGTACTTGGCCTATCAGCGATCCCGTCACCCTGGCGGAGGCATGGACCAGGACAGCCGTGAGCAGTACCAGCACTTTCTGCTGCATAGCAATGTCCGGACCGATCTATTCGAATTTCGGGAGAACGGGCAATTGCGCATGGTCAGCCTGGTCGACCAACTGCACGACGGCCTATCATCGGTGTACACGTTCTACGACCCTGAGGCGACGAAGGCGAGCTACGGGACGTACAACGTGCTGTGGCAAATAGCACGCTGCAAAGAACTCGGCCTGCGCTATCTCTATCTTGGATATTGGATCGAGCAAAGTCGTAAGATGGCGTACAAGGCGACCTTTAGACCCATCGAAGGTCTGATGCAGGGAGGGTGGAGGAGGTTGTAGGTGATGGGGCGGGACGCAGGTTAGTCGGGGGAAACAATGCTCCACAACATTTCAATCGGCAAGGTAGTAATTCAACGCACACCCTATATGCCTTCCTTACTGCTCCCGTTAGTCGCGGCGGCAGAAGCGGGAGAGCGTCTTGAAGAACCGCTTGGTAGAATTGTTTCGGAACTCGGTTTCAATACGTTCATGTTTGCGCTTAGCGCAAACCCCCGCGGGCAGCGGGAGAGCCAGAGCTACGTATTCACTACATTGCCCGTCGAGTGGGTCGTCCGATACGATCAAATGGCATACGTTGAAGTCGATCCCCGAGTATTGAAGACTTGGGACAATCCGCTGCCGATGGTTTGGGACCAAGCGAGCGAACGGGGCAAGGATACTCGGACTGACGCGTTTCTTGACGATGCTGCGAAACATGGGGTTGCAAAGCGGCGTCGCATTCCCATTGCCGAACGCACAGTACGAGCGCGTGCTAGTAGCGCTCAACTCGATGAATCCTCTGATTGACCTGGACCGCCGTAACTTGATCGCGAGAAACCTCGGCGAAATATTGTTGCTGGGCACTTTTTTCTATGCGCTCTTTATGAAAGGAGTGATTGAGCGTGGTCTGCCGCCGGCATCGCGCGGTGGCACGCTTAGCCATCGGCAACGGGAGTGTCTACAGCTTGCCTCTCAGGGGTTGTCAACCGAGGACATCGCATACAAGCTCGGTATAACTATTCGAACAGCTCAATTCCATTTTGATGGAATTAGAAGCAAGCTCGGTGCCGCAAATCGCCAAGAGGCCGTGGCTATGGGCATCGCAAAAGGGCTTATCGCGGCGAGGAACACAAATCTTGGGCAACCATCGCCGCCCGCGCCGAGGCTTTAGCCCTCGCGGAAAGACCACTGCCGCCTAAGTCGGCGCGTTTCCGCGGCCTCCCCAACTGCTAGACCGGGGTAAATGGCCCACATTTCAGTTCTACAACTCGCCGGGCGGGTCACCCCCGGGTACTAACGCGCCCTCCGTCGTACCGACTATTTAGTTCCTGATCCCAAGGAAATAGGAACTAAAAAGCCGCTTTGTCCTGAACGAAACGGACGACGTACTTGGGAAATTGAGGACTTTATCTGAATAATCTGACGTCCGTCGTCACAAGTTGACTGAAACAGGTTGATATTAGGACTATTTGTTTGCCACAATGTGAGCGTCTATCGCTTTATATTGTTGAATAGCCTAAAGGAGTGCCGCATGAACGCCATCGCCGAACCCCGCTTATTCTCCAAGACGCCCTTTACTCAGATCGAAACCCGGTTTGACTCCGAGTTTGGCGTGCTTTGGGGATACATGAATCCGAAGCCGCGGCCCACCTTCAATTCGCAACTGCTTACCGAAGCTCGGCAGTTTGCAAACGAGATAGCGGACTGCGGAGGCAAGAACTGGGAAAACGGCCAAGAGCACAAAATCAGCTACGTCGTAGAGGCGTCTAAGGTCCCAGGAGTCTACAACCTTGGAGGGGACCTCGCGCTATTTCGGGACGCTATCGCTCGCCAAGACCGTGAGGCCCTTTTGATGTACGGCCGGGCCTGCATTGACAACGTTTACGGGTGGGCAACGTCGTTCGGTCAACCACTCACGACGATCGCTTTAGTGCAAGGCGATGCCATGGGGGGAGGGTTCGAGAGCGCGCTATCTGCGAACGTTCTAGTGGCCGAAGAATCTGCCCGAATGGGGTTCCCTGAGATTCTGTTTAACTTGTTTCCGGGGATGGGCGCATACAGCCTGCTTTCGAGGAAAGTTGGTCGCCGGATCACGGAGCGGATGATAAATGGAGGGGACATATACAGCGGGCGCGATCTCTACGATATGGGCGTTGTAGACGTACTCGCACCAGACGGAGCGGGCGAAGCGGCCGTCTATAGCTACATCAAAAAACACGGGAAGTCCGCCAACGGCCGGAGAGCGGTCGAAGCCGCTAGCAGAGAGGTCGACCCGTTGAGTTACGACGAGTTGTTGCGAGTCGTGAATATCTGGGTCGATGCCGCGCTTCAATTGACGGATCGTGACATTCGGATGATGGAGCGTCTTGTGCGCGCCCAAAATAGGAATGCGGAACTGGAGGTTGTCGCTTCAAACGTCACGCCGCTACAACGATCGGCGTAACGCGCTAAGCGCCCGTGTCGCGACGCCGCATCTCGATGTGCTGGTCGAGGGCGGCGTAGGTCGCATCTGCGGCGCGCCCGAGTTCCTCAGTCCAGGTAGCTGCCTTTAGACGTAGCATGTCATGGCCGGCTTTCTCGAATCGGATCGCCAGTTGCACAAGCAGCGTTGCTCCCACGCTGCCGGCTCCGCCTTTGAGCGCGTGTGCTGCGTCCTTAACTGCTTCGTAGCGGCGATGTGCGAGATGGTCGCCGATGGTTTTGACCAGCCTGTCGCAATCCGTGTGGAAACCACGAAGCAACCGCTCTACGAAAGTAGAGTCCGTAGAGAGGCGCCCTAGGTCTTCTAGCACGCTTGGGTCGACAATCGGCGTGTCGATGATTGTGAGGGTCGGCCGCTCTTCTTTTCTTTGGGGTGGCGGCGGCGCACGGGATTCGCTCGCGACCGTGGCTAGATGTCGCTCGATGGCATCAAGGAGGATGGCCGATCGGATAGGCTTCGGGATGAACTCTGCGCAACCCGCACGCTGGCATTCTTCGATAATTTCTGTAGTGACGTTCGCAGACAGGATGATGACGGGTATTGGTTTTGAAGTAGAAAACTGATACATCTTTAGCGCCTGGAGACCGCTCACGACTGGCATCGATAGGTCGAACAGCGCAATGTCAAACCCCCCGCGTTCTAGCGCGTCCAACGCTTGTTCACCGTTATCGACGATCGTTGGACGATGACCGCCACTCTCCAAAATCATTTGCGCGACGCGCTGATTAGTATTGTTGTCGTCCGCGACCAGCACCCGCGCGCCGCGAATCTTCGTGACTTTCGTTTGGGTGCCCATGCGCGCTGATGCAGACGTCGCCAGCCTCCGGTCATCAGCCATTTGCTCCGTCAGGTCCACACCAACAGGTTCACTGAACAGCAATGGCAATTCAAACCAGAAAGTACTGCCGATTCCAGGCTGGCTTGTCACATCGATCGCGCCTCCCATCACGGCGACGAGTTGCTTGGCGATTGTTGTGCCGAGCCCAGTACCACCATACACGCGAGTTATTGAGTCGTCCGCCTGCGTGAATGGCTCAAAGATCTTCGCTTGCATCTCTGGTGATATCCCAATGCCTGTGTCGCGAACTTCAAAACGGACGCGCGCCGAAGACGAATCTGTTTGAGAGATCGATACCACTACTCTGACTTCGCCTTGCTCGGTGAATTTCACCGCATTCGCTAGCAGGTTCAGTAGAACTTGGCGCAGATGGTGCCCGTCGCCAATAAACCAGCGGGCCGCTCCCGGAGCGATTTCTGTCTCGACGGCAAGATTCTTAAATCGTGCTTGCGGCACGACAACTTTTACGGTGCTTGTAACCAATCTCCCCAGATCGAACGGACGGTTCTCGACGGTTATCCGGCCGGCCTCAATCTTGGCCATGTCTAACACGTCTTCGATCTGCGCAAGAAGCAAGTTGGCGGACGTCCCGAGAGTGTCGACAATCTCTCGTTGCGATTCGTTTAGGGTTGTCTCGCGCAGGACGTCTGCCATTGCGATCACGCCGTTGAGAGGGGTGCGCATTTCATGGCTAACTGTTGCTAGGAACCGTCCCTTAGCTTCATTCGCGTGCTTCGCTCGTTCTCGTGCCTCGGTAATCCGTCCAGCAAGCACACCGACATACATCGGCACCACGAACAGTGCGAACATGAAGCCGATACCAATGCCGATATGTTGCGACCAGAACGGAGACAGCACCAACACCGCGCCGAAACCGAGCATCGAAAACGCTTGTGAGACGTACAGATACTTACGACCGTATCGAAAGCCGTTACCCAAGGTCACGAATAGATACAGGCACAAGATAAATGCCCCAGCTTCTCCCATGACGATGAGCGCATAGGAGGCCACGGTGTTATCTACGGTGATGCCGAGAAATCGACGGCCTGCGGAAACGCTAGCGCTTCGAGTGATCAGCCCTGCGAGGGCGGCCGAGAAGAAGACGAAACTTACCGCCGCGATGATCGCTTGGAGTTCCTGCGGGAGGATTAGGCTATCGCCAAAGGCGCGCCACACGACGTAAATGCAAATCGCGGTGGCGATGGCAAGTCGTAACAGCGCCTGCTCCAGTTCCGAGCGCAGCACTTGTTCGGAGTTCTGACCGATCTGAAGCGGCAGTGCGCTTCGCCCGGTCGGGAACGAGCACTCGCTGGAGCAGCGAAAAGAAATCGTCAGCGCGCCGAGCCGACCGGTCGGCGAACGACTTTATGTGTTCCCTAATTGTGCCGTGCGGTTTCAAGACTTAGCCGAAGCACGCAAGTGTGGTGTCGAAACTGCAAAACGAGCGACGCGCGCGGCAGACAAAAAGGAGCCCGCCACGGCCAGCGGTCGCGACAACGGCGGACGTGTCAGTGGTCCCCGTACTCCCTCCGAATTTCTCTGACTCGTTCCGCGCCGCTCATGAAGGCTTCAACGCAGCGAGGATCGAAATGCTTGCCCTTCTGGGCTTCGAGATAGGCGAAACCTTCCTCGACGGTCCATGCGCTCTTGTACGGCCTTTCGCTCACCAGGGCGTCAAAGACGTCCGCGACGGCAACGATGCGAGCGACGATCGGAATGTCCTCGCCGTGCAGGCCGTTCGGATAACCCGAACCGTCGAATTTCTCGTGATGCCCGAGGGCGATGATCGCGCCCATGCTCAGATACTTCGAGGGGCTGCCCTTCAGGATGTCGTAGCCGATGCGCGGATGTGCCCGCATCGTCTCGGTCTTCGGGCTTGGTGAGCGGACCTTCCTTGAGCAGGATCGCATCAGGAATGCCGATCTTGCCGATGTCGTGCATCGGCGCGGCGACTTCGAGAACGTGGACGGTTTCCGGGGGCAGGCCGAGGTTGGCGCCGATCAGCGCGCGATAGCGCGCCATGCGCATCAGGTGATTGCCGGTTGTCTGATCGCGGAATTCGCCGGCCTTCGCGAGCTTGGCCAGCGTCTCCAGTTCGCGCTCGTGAATCTCGGCCACAGACTTGTCGACTTGGTACTGCAGCACACGCGCCTGGTCGGACAGCACGATCTTGTGGCGCCGCAGTTCCAGCAGGTTGGCGCAGCGGGCGCGCGTTTCATGCTCGTCCAGCGGCTTGATCAGGAAATCGGTAGCGCCGGCTTCGAGGGCTTCGTAGCGGATGCGCCGGTCGTCGACGACGGTGATGACGACGATCGGCACGTCCACGCAGTGTGGCAAGGCGCGGATCTGCCGAACGAGTTGAACGCCGTCGAATTCGGGCAGCTTGTAGTCGGTGAGGACCATGTCGACCCGGTTGTTGCGGGCGAATTCGAGCGCACGGCCGGGCGTGTCGAACAGTTCCAGGTTCAGCTTGCCGTCAATTTGCCGGACGATTTCGGCCAGGAGCAAACGGCTGCTGAACAGGTCGTCGATGACGAGAACCGTATTGCGCTGCGCGCGCGCCATGGCCAAGCTCGGAAATGACCGGGGCTTTGGCGCCAGCATTCTTCTGCAAGACATTCATCTGGTCCACCTGGGTTTGAACGACCAGCGGAGTGGTCTAAGCAAAAGCCATGCCGAGGTGCGCAAACTGTAATGCACAGATGCGGGCAGAACCTCGGTCAGGCTGCGCCAGATTTCAGGCGTATGCAACACCCGGAGGGGTGCGGGTGTCGCGGCGAGAGACAGGGCTTGGGTGCCCCAGCTTCGCAATTTCTAGAGATAAATGGTCGGGGCGAAGTGATTCGAACACTCGACCCCCTGCACCCCATGCAGGTGCGCTACCAGGCTGCGCTACGCCCCGACGGAAAACCATAAATTATATCGCTTTCATCCGCTTGGGCCTAGAAGCTTACGGATCTCCTCCACCATCTGCCGAATTTCGGCGGGAGAAAGTGCCGCTTTCTGCTTCGTGGTTCGAGGACTGCGCGGCGGCGGGCGGGGACGGCTCGTACGCCGCAAGCGCTTCGGTTCTCGAGACGATGGCGGGCGCCGTTTATGGTGAATCCTTGCTCATAGAGCAGGTCGCGGATTCGCCGAATTAGCAGGACTTCATGGTGCTGGTAGTAGCGGCGATTGCCGCGGCGCTTTACTGGCTTGAGCTGCGTGAACTCCTGCTCCCAGTATCGCAGCACGTGCGGCTTGACCGCGCACAGATCGCTGACCTCCCCGATGGTGAAGTAGCGTTTGGCGGGTATAGCCGGCAGCTCTGATTTACTCTGCCTGTGCTCGGCCATGGTTCGCAGTTTCGACCATTGCCTTCAGTTTCTGACTTGCGTGAAAAGTGACGACGCGCCGCGCAGTGATCGGAATCTCTTCGCCGGTCTTGGGGTTGCGCCCGGGGCGCTGCGGTTTTTCTCTTAGCTGAAAATTGCCGAAGCCTGAGAGCTTGACGCTATCTCCTGCCTCGAGCGCGATGCGGATCTCCTCGAAAAAACGCTCGACCATATCCTTGGCTTCGCGTTTGTTGAGGCCCAGCTGCTCGAACAGCAGATCGGCGAGTTCGGCTTTGGTCAGCGTCATCGGATTTCCCTACTGGCGTAGCGTCGCCTGGAATCGATTCTTGAGGTGGCGCAGCATGTCGGCCACGGTGGCGTCGATTTCAGCGTCCGTCAAAGTACGTTCAGTATCTTGCATAAGCACAAGAATTGCAAGGCTTTTCTTACCCGGCCCGAGGTTCGGCCCACGATAAACATCGAACAACCCGATGTACTCCACATGGGAGGCTTTTTCGGCCAACAAGACGTCAATGAGTTGCTGCGCCGGGACGCTTTCGTCAACTACAACCGCCAAATCGCGACGGACGATGGGCAACCTGGAGATCGCCTGCGCAGCGGGCAGGGGCGTCTGCAGGAGCGGGTCCAGTTCGAGCTCGAAAACAGTCGGCGCGTGCGGCAATTCAAACTCGCGCAACAGCCGCGGGTGAAGTTCGCCGATCCAGCCCGAGGGCTTCCCCTCGATCAACACCCGCGCTGAGCGACCCGGATGAAGCGCCGGGTGCGAGGCCGCCTCCGTAACCAGGCGAAGCGGCGCTGCCAGCGCTTCGACGTCGCCTTTGACGTCGAAGAAATCGACGCCGCGCTTGCCGCTGTCCCATTGTTCGGGCAACGCCGGGCCAAACGCCAGCCCAGCGATTCGCTGCGGCTGCGCAAATTTGTCGCCAGCGCGAAAGAAACAACGAGCGCTCTCGAAAATGCGCACCCGTTGTTGCCTGCGATTGACGTTGGTGCGAAGGACGTCGATGAGCCCGCCCAGCAGCGTGGTACGCATCACGTCCAGATGCGCGGCGATCGGGTTTTGAACCTTGATCGGATTGGCATCGATGCGCAGCGCAGCCTCCATGGCCGAGCTGACAAAAGCGAAGGTGATGACTTCCTGATAGTCGCGATCCACGAGCTTGCGCCGCAACGCGGCAAGCGGGCGCGCGCCTCGTGCTCGGGCAGCATGGCCTGGGGATGTGCGGCGGGAGCGGCGGGGATGTTGTCGTAGCCGTACAGGCGCGCGACTTCTTCGATGAAGTCCTCTTCGATGTTCAAGTCGAATCGATACGAAGGCGGCGTCACCACGAAGTCATCGCCGTTGCGCGCGAAAGCGAGACCAAGTCGCCCGAAGATCTCGCCGATGGTGTCGGCGTTGATGGTTATGCCAAGAATTCGCGCGACACGCGCCGAGCGCACGCGCACCGGATCGCGTCGGGGCAGGGTGGCGCATACGTCGATCAATTCGCCGGCGCTGCCGCCGCAGAGTTCGAGGATCAGATGCGTGGCACGGTCCACCGCCGCCGGCCCGATTGCAAAGTCGACACCACGTTCGAACCGGAAGCCAGCGTCCGTCGCAAAACCCAGTCGCCGCGCCTTGCCTTGGATGACCGCTGGGTTCCAGAACGCGCCTTCGAGGAACACCGAGGTGGTCGCGTCACTGATGCCGCTGTGTTCGCCGCCCATGATGCCGGCAAGCCCCAGCGACTTCTTCTGGTCGGCGACCAATAGCAGGTCGGGCTCCAGCATCGAGCTGTTGGCCATTGAGAAGGGTCAGCTGCTCGCCGGCTCGCGCAAAGCGCACGACAAGATCGCCATCGAGCAGTGCGTTGTCGTAGGCGTGCAGCGGCTGGCCCAGTTCGAGCATGACGTAGTTGGTCACGTCGACGACAGCCGAAATCGATCGGATGCCGCTGCGTTCGAGGCGCTGCTTCATCCAGGCCGGTGTAGGGGCGCGAGGGTCGATACCTTCGATGACGCGGCCGGCAAAACGCGGGCACGCGGCGCTATCCAGAACCTGGACACCGCGGCGTGCCTGGCTGGTGACGCGTATTGGCGCGGAAGGCGGCGGCGTCATCGGTGTCGACGTGATCGCCGACACCTCGCGGCCCAGGCCGACCATCGACAGGCAATCGGCGCGGTTCGGCGTGAGCTTGAGTTCGAGGATGACGTCGTCGAGATCGAGAGCCTGGCGAAGATCGGTACCGACCTGCAGAGTCGGGTCGAGTATCAACAAGCCCGACGCGTCGTCCGAGAGGCCGAGCTCTTTCGCCGAACAGAGCATCCCCTGCGACTCGACGCCGCGCATCGCGGCCTGGCGAATCTTCAGGTCACCCGGCAGTTCCGCCCCGATGCGAGCGCAGGGTACGAGCTGTCCCACGGCAACGTTGGGCGCGCCGCAAACGATCGACAAGTCGTCGCCGCTGCCTGCATCGACGCGGCAGACGCTGAGGCGATCGGCATTGGGATGACGATCGACCGTGAGAACCTTGCCGACCACCACGCCGTTGAACGGGGGCGCCGCAGAGCGGCGATCCTCGACTTCGAGTCCCGCCATCGTCAATGCGTGCGCGAGCGCCTCGCTGGTCAAAGGCGGATCGACGATGGCACGCAGCCAGTGCTCGGGAAATTTCATGGTCGTTACGCGAACTGGCGCAGGAAGCGCAAGTCGTTTTCGTAGAACAGGCGCAGATCGTTGACGCCGTAACGCATCATCGCCAGCCGGTCAGGACCCATACCGAAAGCGAACCCCTGATAGCGTTGCGGGTCGATGCCGACGGCGCGCAGTACGTTCGGATGAACCTGGCCTGCGCCGGAAATCTCCAGCCAGCCGTCGCCGAAACTCATATCGATTTCAGCCGAGGGTTCGGTAAACGGAAAGAACGAAGGCCTGAAGCGCACATTCAGATCGTCCCGCTCAAAAAAGCGGCGCAGGAATTCCGTGAAGACGCCCTTGAGGTCGGCAAACGTCACGTTTTCGTCAATCCAGAGGCCTTCGACCTGATGGAACATCGGCGAATGGGTTGCATCGCTGTCGACGCGATAGACGCGTCCCGGCGCAATAATCTTGATCGGCGGCTTGTGCGTTTCCATGTAACGCACCTGCACGGGCGACGTGTGCGTGCGCAAGACCATGCCGTTATCGACATAGAACGTGTCGTGCATCGAGCGGGCAGGGTGATCCTCGGGCGTATTGAGCGCCGTGAAGTTGTGAAAGTCGTCTTCGATTTCGGGTCCGTCGGCCACAGCGAAGCCGAGCGAATGGAACAGCGTTTCGATGCGCTGCATCGTCCGCGTAAACGGATGCAGCGCGCCGACTCCCGGACCTCGTCCCGGCAGCGATACGTCGAGTGCTTCACCGGCGAGTCGTTGCGCGAGGCGCACATCGTCGAGTTCGGCACGGCGCTTCACAAGCGCTTCCTCGATAAGCACCTTGATGGAATTGATGCGAGCGCCGGCCGCAGGGCGTTCAGAAGCGCTCAACTTTGCGAGTGCCTTCATATGCTCGGTCAGCTGCCCGCTCTTGCCGAGGTACTTGGCCTTGCTGTCTTCGAGTGCGGCCGCGTCCACACAGCCGGCAAATTCGGCGACCGCGGCGGCGAGGATGGTCTCGACGGAATCCATTGCGTTATACCGAGCTAAGCCCAGTTACAGAAAGACCAGGCATGCGCCGCGAAACATACACTGCGCAATCGATAAAAAAAAGGGAGGCGTTTTCGCCTCCCTCTTGGACCTTCGATTCTCAGGCCAGAGAGGCTTTGGCCTGCTCGGCGATCTTGCTAAACGCTGTCTTGTCGTGCACGGCGAGATCCGCCAGCACTTTGCGGTCGATGTCGATCGACGCCTTTTTCAGGCCGTTCATGAACACGCTGTAGCTCATGCCCAATTCACGCACAGCGGCGTTGATCCGGGCAATCCACAGCGCGCGGAATTCGCGCTTCTTCTGGCGACGGTCGCGGTACTGGTACTGACCCGCCTTCATCACCGCTTCCTTGGCGATGCGATAGACGTTGCTGCGACGACCGCGATAACCCTTGGACAGGGTCAGAATTTTCTTGTGCCGCGCTTTGGCGGTCACCCCACGTTTGACTCTAGGCATCGTGGGCTCCTGTTACGCGTACGGCAGCATGGCTTTGACCGAGTCCGCATTGGTGCTGTGGACGCCAGTCGAGCCGCGCAGTTGCCGCTTGGTTTTGGTGGACTTCTTGGTCAGGATGTGGCGCTTGAACGCCTGCGAGCGCTTGATACTGCCGCTTCCGCGCACGCGGAAGCGCTTCTTGGCGCCGCTTTTGGTCTTCATCTTCGGCATGACTATTCCTATTTGCTGCCCACTGCGGTGCTCTCCGGGGGAGAGGCTTTTTGGCTCGCGCTTTGGCTTGAGACCTTACCGGCTTCGGGCTTATTCGAGTGATGCTTACTCGGTACCGCCACTTTCTTCGGGGCCAGCAGCATCACCATTTGCCGGCCCTCGAGTCTGGGAAACTGCTCAACGATGCTGTGCGGCTCCAGATCGCCGCGAATACGTTCCAACAAGCGAATGCCGAACTCCTGATGCGCCATTTCGCGTCCGCGATAACGCAGCGTCACCTTGGCCTTGTCGCCTTCGCCAAGAAACCGGATCAGGTTTCTCAGCTTGATCTTGTAGTCGCCTTCGTCGGTGCTCGGCCGGAATTTCACTTCCTTGACCTGAATCTGTTTCAGCTTGAGTTTGGCCTCGTGCTGCCGCTTGGCCTCACGATACTTGAACTTGCCGAAGTCCATGATTCGAGCAACCGGGGGCTCCGCGAGCGGCGCGATCTCAACCAGATCGAGCTCCGCTGCTTCCGCTCGTGCGATCGCATCCGCGATCGGCACGATACCGATTTGCTCACCTTCCGCACCTACCAGTCGGACCTCCGGGCAATTGATTTCGCCGTTGACCCGCTGTGCTTTGTCCTGGGCTATCGCGTTACTCCTCGTTCATGAAAGATCAGCCGTGCCACCCTTGCAGGCCCCGATGCTGATACCGCTGCGCGTCATTATCGGCGCGACTGTATTTCAGCATTGAGACGTTGAACGAAGTTATCGAGAGGCATGGCCCCAAGATCCTCGCCCGCGCGGGTTCGCACGGCTACCTGATCAGTCTGCAGCTCCTTGTCGCCCAGGATCACCTGGTACGGCAACTTTTGCAGGCTATGTTCTCGTATTTTATAGGTTATTTTCTCATTACGCAAATCGGCTATCACCCGCAAGCCGGCCCCCTTCAGGCGTTCCGCGACTTGGGCCGCGTAGGCGGCTTGGCGGTCGGTAATGGTCAATACCACCGCCTGGACCGGTGCCAGCCAGGCGGGAAAGGCCCCGGCATAGTTTTCGACCAAAATGCCGATAAAACGCTCGAGCGAGCCGAAGATTGCGCGGTGCAGCATGACCGGCACTTTGCGGGTGTTGTCCTCGGCGACGTACTCGGCGCCCAGCCGGCCTGGCATTGAAAAATCGACTTGCATCGTCCCGCATTGCCAGGAACGCCCCAGCGAGTCCTTCAGGTGGTATTCGATTTTCGGACCGTAGAACGCTCCTTCGCCCGGCAATTCCACCCATTCGACGGCGCACGCCCTCAACGCCTCGCGCAAGGCGTTTTCGGCGCGATCCCAGGTGTCGTCGCTGCCCAGGCGTTTCTCCGGCCGCAGCGCCAGCTTGATCGCCACATCCTCGAAGCCGAAGTCCTTGTACACAGCGAGGGCCTGCCGATTGAATGCAGTCACTTCCGGCAGGATCTGTTCCTCGGTGCAGAAGATGTGCCCGTCGTCCTGCGTGAAAGCACGGACCCGCATCACGCCGTGCAACGCGCCCGACGGCTCGTTGCGGTGGCACGAACCGAACTCGCCGTAACGCAGCGGCAGGTCACGGTAGCTGCGCATGTTCGAATTGAAAATCTGGACGTGGCCCGGGCAGTTCATCGGCTTGATCGCGAAGTCGCGCTTCTCCGACTCGGTGAAGAACATGTTGTCCTTGTAGTTCTCCCAGTGCCCGGACTTCTCCCAAAGAATGCGATCGAGGACCAGCGGGCAACGCACTTCCTGATAGCCGTGCTCGATGTACGCGCGGCGCAAGTATTGCTCGACTTGCTGCCATACGGTCCATCCCTTCGGGTGCCAGAACACCATCCCTGGCGCTTCGTCCTGCATGTGGAACAGATCGAGTTGCCGCCCAAGCTTGCGGTGATCGCGCTTCTCGGCTTCTTCGATGCGATGCAGATAAGCATCGAGATCATCCTTCTTCGCCCACGCCGTTCCATAGATCCGCTGCAGCATTTCGTTGCGCGAATCGCCGCGCCAATAGGCGCCGGCAAGCTTGGTCAGCTTGAACACTTTCAGTTTGCCGGTGGACGGCACGTGGGGCCCGCGACACAGATCGGTAAACTTGCCTTCGCTGTAGAGAGAGATATCTTCGTTGGCTGGAATCGAAGCAATGATCTCGGCCTTGTAGTGCTCGCCGATCGATTCGAAATACTTGACCGCGTCATCGCGCCGCATCAACCGGCGCGCGACCGGTTCGTCCTGCTTCGCCAGTTCCGCCATTTTCTTTTCGATCGCGGCGAGGTCCTCGGGTGTAAACGGGCGCTTGTAGGAAAAGTCGTAGTAGAAACCGTCCTCGATGACGGGTCCGATGGTCACTTGAGCGTCCGGGAAAAGCTCCTTCACCGCGTACGCGAGCAGATGCGCCGTGGAGTGGCGGATGACGTCGAGGCCATCGGCGTCTTTGTCGGTGACGATCGCAAGGGCAACATCGCGATCGATCGGATACGAAGTGTCGACCAGTTTGCCGTCAACTTTACCGGCGAGCGCTGCCTTGGCGAGGCCGGGGCCAATCGAGGCAGCGACGTCGGCGACCGTGACGGTCGCGTCGAAGTGCTTGACTGCGCCGTCGGGTAATCGAATGTTCGGCATGGCTACTTCCTCAAGACGAAAAAAAAGTGCGGACGAGCCGCACTTTTTCGCGAAACGTCGCGTGCGAACTCGTGGCCTGCTCTAGCTCAACTCCGAACGCGTTCGCGGTGTCATAACCATGCCTTTCGAATTGCGGTCTCAATGGCGCGTAGCTGCTGGACCAGGCGCCGCTAACGAGGTCTATATTGTACTGCAGATCAAGGGGTTGTGCCACAAAGCGCGCGAGGCTCGCTGCGGGCGCGGCCAAAAAAAAGGGCTGCCTCAGGGGCAACCCGTTGAACCGAATGGTAGGCGCGATTGGACTCGAACCAACGACCCCCACCATGTCAAGGTGGTGCTCTAACCAGCTGAGCTACGCGCCTGGTCTTCCGAAGCCGCAATTGTAACGGAGTCGGCACGGCGCTGTCACTTGCGCCGGGCGATGCCCACTACAAGGCGATGCGCAGGATGCCCATCAGCACTGGCTGGTGAAGCATGTAAACCAGCAGGCTGTGCCGACCGAGCCATGCGAGCCACTGAGGCGTGCGATCGCGTCCCGGCGCTGCGCTTGTCTGAAGTTGCGCGACCAGCCAGGTTCCCACGCCGATGCCGATGCATACGACGCCGAGCCAAGGCAGAACAGGAACGTAGTCTTCGGTCGCGGGCTTGTGCGTCATCAGTCCGAGCCAATTGAGCCATGGCGCGTCGAACAACGGCAACTGCAGCGTGTTGCCGATGATCACAAGGACAATGCCCAGCAGCATCGCTACGCGCGGGTAGGCTGCGAGCGGGCACGCCAGAAGCGAAACGACGGCGATGCAATGCAGAATGCCAAAGCTGATGAAGGTGGCAGGAAAGATGACATAGCTCGCGCCGCTGACCAGCAGCGCACAGACCACTACGACGGCGATACGGCGCCAGAAATGAGCCGACAGGTAAAGCGGCGTGCTTGCGCCGCGTTGCACCAGCGCGAGGCTGACGCCGACCAGAATCATGAACGACGTGACGATGACATCGCGAAATGCGAGCCAGAAACGATCATGGTTGAAGTCGCTGTGGATCACGCCGAAGTAGTTCAGGTCGAACGAGAAGTGATAGACGACCATCATGCATATCGCAAAGCCGCGCAGTCCATCGATCGCATTGATGCGTCCGCCTGCAGCGCGTCGTGCGGGCTCCGCCTGCTGTACCGCACCACGGCGCGGTGACTGCGGGACGTCCGCTTTAGCGGACTCCGCTCCGGCGGCAGCCGCCGGTGCAGGTCGCGATTTGCGGCGTCGACTCATCGGCGGGGCCAGACGAGACGATAGCCGCCCGCGCCATTGGGCGCGCCAATCATCGACAGTGCAGAGACGAGGTTCTTTTTGCGCTCTGAGTCGATGTTCGGGCGGGGCTGGACGACCATATCGAGGCGTGGTCGCCCATCGCTGACGAAGGTGATCGTACCGCTCAAGTCGACTTCGCCTCCCACATTGCTGAGCTTCCCCTGAAACGGCCCGCCTTGTCCCGCAAGGTCGAGTCGAACGTCACCCAAAGCAACGCGTCCCAGCGGGGGCGCAGCAAGATCTGCGCCCTGCCAGCGCGCGACGATATGTCCATCGATCGCCTGTTCCGTCATTGAAACCGACTCGACGTTGAACTCGAGGTCGCCGGAGGCCGTGAGCATTGATGGAATATTGGCGACCCTCAGCAGCGCCGAAGCGGGCAGCGCGACGACGAAATTCTGCAAGGTCGTACGGCTTCGACTGAACGAAAAACTCGCGGGCGTCCCGGTGAGATCATCGCCATTCAAGGTGCCTGCGATGTCCCCCCAAAGTATAGGCAATGCTTTAACACGCCAGCTGATAGGCAATCGGCGTTCGTCAGCCGACATTGGCAAAAGAGTCAGCTCGCCGGATCCGCGCCACACAGTTCCTTTCGCATTCGCCACGCGAATGCGGCCACCGCTCAGCAGATCGACGCGGTTGTCGAGTAGCGTCGCCGGTGCTTCCACGACGACAGCCACGACGACGGCCAGCGCAAGCAAGCTGACGCCAGCAACCAGCGAAATCGGCGATCGCATGCTAGCGCGCCAAGCTGATGTCGGCGCGTACCTGCCCGGTTTCGACGCGAGCCGTTGCCGTGAGTTCGACCGCTCGCAGGTGGCCGTCGCGCTGCAAGGTATCGAGCAATCGTGCAAGCGTGTCGAAAGCTATCGTGTCGAAGGTAACGCGTAAACGTCCGTCGTCAGTGCGTTCGACGGCCGTGGGTTTGAGCCCAAAGGCGGCGAGGCCCGCATCGAGGGCTACGCGCGGATCCGCGGCGCTCGTCGCCGGCGCGCCGCGTTCGAGGGTCGCCATCGCATCGACCTGACGGTGCGCAATGGCCAGTGCCGTGCGCTGCGTTGCCAACTCTCGAGTCATTCGTTCGTTTTCCCGTTGCAAGGGTTGCCAGACGCCGACCCACAGAAGCAGTGCCAAGAGTGCAGTAAGGCCGACGACCACGAGGGTCTGCTCGACCGACGAACGCAGTTGCCACCAGCGACGCAGCGGGCCGAATCGATCGTTCGCACCGGCATTGAGCACGATCGCCATCGTGGTCTTAATCCAGTCCCACGCGCAAACGCTCGCCGGCAGCGGTGGGGACCGCGATCGCCGTCATGCCCATTGCTTGCAACGCACGTTGTAAACGCGTCGAGCTCGCAGCATCCGTCTTTTGCAGTTCGAACACGATGTGGCCATCGGCGTAGTGCAGTGATCGCACTGCGCCTGCCGGCAGCGCGCTCAATGCGGGAGCGGCGCGTGCGAGCAGCGGCAACGCATCGTCCTGTGCGCTCAAGCCGGCCCGGTGGCGCAACGCGGCGTCTTTACGCGCGATCGCTACCGTCGGCGCAAGGTCGGGCGACGCGTCGGGTGCGGCGCTGCGCGCCAGCGTCGTCATTTCGCTCTGTACCGAGTTCGATTGCCAGCGCAACCACAGCCAGGAACCGGTGTTCGCAAGAAGCTGCAGCGCGAGTGCCGCGCCAGCGATCCACAGCGCCGGACGGAAAACGGCGAAGGGCGCGGATTTCCGCTGCTTTCGGCGTCGTATCGTAGCGGCCCGTTTGCAGATCGACCGCTGCGGCAAACGTCGATGTCGCCGCGGCATGCCAGCGCCACGGCGACCCCGCCACAAACTCGACGCCGCTTCGTCGTTTGCCATCGGCCAACAGCGCCGCATCGACCCCATCGATGTCGACGCGAACGAGACTTGGCTTCCGCGATCCCGCGGAAAGCGCAGAGATTAGTTCCTCGGGTGTCGAGCGAAGGCGCGCCGGTCCGACCGCGATGGTCGTGCCGCGATCGGTGCGAACAAAGCCCGCACGATCGGTCGCATCGGCGCACCAGCACCAGCCGGACTCTGGCGCACGCGCCAAGTCGCTCTCGAGCACAACGCGCTGCCAACGCACCTCCTAAGCGCGCGGACGCAGTGGCTAACGCGCGCATCCAGGAATCCGCGATGACGACAGCGCGAACGTCGCCGTTCGAACTCTGCGCGCTGAATGCGGCGTGGCTATCTTCGGGGGCGCCGGCGAGTTGGTCCTCGAGCGCAAACGCCGCCGCCGCGGCGACTCGCTGCGGCGGCAGCGGCGGCAGTGCCAAGGTCACCACGCGTCCGACTGCAGCGGTGACGATCGCCTCGCGGGCGTCGGCTGCGGGCCACGCGTCCGGACGCGCGCGCCCTTGGCGCAGTACGCGCCCACCGGCATCGAACAATGCCCAGTCGGATTCGCGGTCGGCGGCCGGCGCTGCGTCCAGCAGTACGCGAAGTAAGTTCATGAAACTCTCATTCTACGACTTGCCAGACGACGATCGGCCATTCGTTGGCAACCGTCGAGCGTTTGAGCAAGGCGCGTGCGCGGGCGCGCGTGTCGCCCTGACGTGCATCGATGGTGACCTCGAACCAGTCGCTCCTGACATCGATCAGTGTTTCGTCGACGTTCAGATCCGGACGCGGAAGCCGCTCACGAAAATCAGCGATGCTGGCGAACGGCTTTTGAGCGCGCCCGGCGATCAGGGTGGCGGCACTCGTTGTGTCGAGGCCTGCGACCAGTGCCATCAAGACTTCAGCCGGGGCGGTATTCACGTTGGTCTTGGTCGGAGCATCGAGGGCGTGAACATAAGGCCGCAGGCGCGCGAACGTCGACAGGTCGTCGCCGCGCACGGCCAGAAGCTCGGCGACCCTGCGTATCGGCTGATTCGCGGTGAGACCGGCTCGTGCCTGCGACGAGTACCATGCGTCCTCCGCGCCGCCGGGCGTTGTGATTCGATCGTCAACGTCGATCCAGTCGGTGATTGCGCTCAGCAGAGGTTGCGGCAGTGCGAGGACAGTGAACAATCGCTGCAACGCGCCAGTGACGGCTGCGAGTGCGGCGGGGCCTGGGCCAAGATCGTTGACATTTAGACGACTCTGCGCGTCGACGATTGCGCCGGCGACCGATCCATTTTCCAGGGGCATGGCCGGGAGCGTCAACGCCCAGGGCTGGCCGAGATGCACCGTACCTCCTGCGGGTGCATTCTCGTTGACGATCTGTCGCGCCCACTGCACGCCCGCCATCGCCAGCGCCTGGGCCTGGACCTGGTCACGCCGCCGCGCATGCTCGCTTATCCAGCTCTGTTGTTGCCACAGCAGCGCCGCAGCGATGGTGGCGACCAGCGCGGCAAGCAGCATCGCCATCACGATCGCCGCGCCGCGCACCGCGTTGTACATAGGGAAACGCATCAGCGCAGCGCGAGCCATCGCTCGATGACTTCGCCACCTGCAAGCGTCAGATCGACGCGCACGCCGCGAGGCATATCCGTTGCCGCTGCAGCGCCGCTGCTGGCGGGCCAATGGTCGACCCACGCGCCGTTGGGCAGCAGGTAGGCCAGCCGAAATTGCGCGACATCTGAAAGCAGCGTGTATGTGGTCGCGGCAGCGCCGCGAGGCCGGTCGTATCCGCTCCAATAGAGAATTTCGACGCTGCCGTCGTGGAAGCGGTAGGCGATGCGCTGTCCCGCGCTGCTGGATTCGAGGTTGAACTCGGGGCCGGCGCGCGAAAACGCCACCGACGCATTGCCTCCCGCATCGGTCGACGCGAGCCATGCAGGCTCCTGCGCCGAGCCGGAACGCGCGCTTCGTGGAACGGCCTGACGGAAGTCGCCTTCCAGTCGCGCAAAAAAAAGATCGAGCGTCCGCCAGCGCGTCGCTTCACTCGACAGGCGCTCCTCGCTGTCCGAGAGTGCAGCAAGCGCCCGGTAACCGAGCACAGCGATCACCGCGACAATTGCGACCGCGATAAGAACCTCGAGCAGGGTAAAACCGCGTTCGACGCGGCCATCGCTATTGTTACCAGCCATTCGCATTATCGCGGCCCGTTCTCGCCCAAATAGCCGACAAGCCTGGTCAGCACGTAATCGGGAGTGCTGACGTCGGCAACGCTGATTTCTATCTTGCGGAACGCGGGGTTTGGCGTGGCCGCAACGCTTTCGCGCCAGGAAAATGTTGCGCCCGCCTGCGTCTCGACGCCGGCGCGTTCGCCGGTGCCGGGTCTTGGCACCGTCATTTGTGCGATGGCGAGTCGATTCTCTGCCACCCATAACGCGAGGGTGCGCGCCTTCAATGCGGTTGCACTGTCAGCGCTTTGCGCGACGCTGCGAAAGCCGGCTGCCAGCGCGACGGCGACAATGGCGAGCGCAACGAGCACCTCGACCAGCGTGAAACCGCGTTGCTCTAGCGCGCTATTGCGCCCGACAGCGTCACGCGATTGAGCGGATCGACGCTCAGGCGCTCGAGCCATTCGGGCGATACGATCTGGATGACATATGGTTCGTTCCTGCCACTCGGGACCAGCGGGATGATCGCATCTGGCGGCGGTACTTGGCCGGCATATTCCTGCACGGCCACGCCGAATGGTGTTGGCAGCGCGCGCGCCTGGAGCAACTCGTCGTCTCCGAGCGGCAGCCAGCGCTCCCCTTCGGCAGTCGTGCCCCGCCGCCAGAACTGATACGTGCTCGCCGCCTGCCGAAAGTCCCAGCGTCTCGTTTTTCCATTGCGCCAGCAACGCAGCGTGCTCGACGGCGGAGGCAAAACGCCGCGCCTCTCGCTCCAGCACCTGGCGAGGATCGCTGTCGAAGCGCGCATAAGCGAAGCCCGCTGCGAGGCCGATGACCACGAGCACCACGAGTACTTCAGCAAGAGTGAAACCGCGTCCGGCACTGGCGGCTGCGGGATCGGTCGCACAGGAGCCTTGTCTCAATGGCGAGCTAAAGGTCCCAGGAGCCGACATCGGCGTCATATCCGGTCCCGCCCGCGAGGCCGTCGGCGCCGAAGCTGAATACATCGATCTCGCCGCGCAGGCCTGGATTGATGTACTGGTAAGGATTGCCCCACGGATCCTTGGGCAGGCGCTCAAGATAACCATTCGGCTTCCAATTGGGCGGCACCGGCGCTTGCGTAGGCTTCGCCACCAACGCCGCCAGCCCCTGGTCGGTCGTCGGGTAACGTCCGTTGTCGAGGCGATACAGTTTGAGCGCCTGCGTAATCGCGCCAACATCGTTCTTGGCAGCAATCACGCGTGCGTCGTCGGGTCGTTCGAGCACCCGCGGGACCACCAGTGCGGCAAGAATCCCCAGAATGACAATGACGACGAGGACTTCGACCAGCGTGAAGCCGCGGTCGCATTTTCGATTGGTGTGATCCTGGACAGGTTCCGGCAGCGGCTGTGGCGACATGAGCCCATTATAATCGCCCGCATTCGCTTTCCGGCCCGGACCTTGATGCGTTACGTTTTCGCCTTGCTCGTACTTTTGACTGCGATGGTCGGCTCAGGCTACTGGTGGGCCGTCAAGGCGCCGCTGCAATTGCCCGGATCGGGGTATTCCTTCACGGTGAAGCAGGGCGAGACTTTGCGCTCAGTCGCGCACGAACTCGCTGCAACGGGCGTCTTGCCGGCTGATTGGACGCTCGTTGGCATCGCGCGCGCGATGCGTGTCGATCGAACCATCAAGGCCGGCAACTATGAAATCCCTCAAGGCACGACGCTGACTGGCCTGTTGGCCAAATTGACGCAAGGTGACGTGACCCAGACGTCGTTTGCTCTGGTTGAAGGCTGGACCTTTCGCGACTTGCTGGCGGCGGTGCATGCCAATGCCGGATTGACCAAGCGCGTCGCCGACTTGCCGGTCGCCGAACTCATGCAACGGATAGGCGCCAGCGAACAAGATCCCGAAGGGCTCTTCTTCCCCGACACCTACTTCTTCGCTACCGGCAGCAGCGACGCGGCGCTCCTCGGTCGAGCTTACCGCACGATGCAGACGCGATTGGCCGCGGCGTGGCAGGCGCGCGCGCCTGATCTGCCTCTCAAATCGCCTTACGAAGCGCTGGTACTCGCCTCAATCGTTGAGAAGGAAACCGGTCGCGCCGCGGACCGACCGCTGGTGGCGGCGGTTTTCATCAATCGTTTGAAAATGGGCATGTTTCTGCAAACCGATCCGACAGTAATTTACGGATTGGGTGACCAGTTCGACGGCAACCTGCGCAAGCGCGATCTGAGCAACGATCAGGCTTACAACACCTACACCCGTACGGGCTTGCCGCCCACGCCCATCGCGATGCCGGGCCAGGCATCGATCGACGCGGTGTTGCATCCGCCGACGGTCCCCTATCTTTACTTCGTGTCGCGCGGCGACGGATCCAGCGAATTCTCAACGACCCTGAGCGACCACAATCGAGCCGTGGCAAAATATCAGCGCGGCGGGCGCTAGCCTGGCGGAACAAGGGGTTCGGCGACGCGTGTGCGCGCTGATGAGCCCTCGACTTCCAATATTGCTATGGCGGTCGCATCGTGCTCCTTCATTGATCTCATTTGCTCTCACTGCTCCATCCCTTGCTGGTCTCATCACGACGCCTCTCTGAGACTTAACGGTGCCGGACGACAAACGCGGACGAATGATCACCGTCGAAGGGATTGACGGCGCCGGTAAGAGCACGCACCTGCCGTGGCTCAAGGTCGTGCTGGAGCGTGCGGGGCGAAGAGTCTGGCTCACTCGGGAGCCCGGTGGCACGCCCATCGGCGAGCGATTGCGCGAGTTGCTGTTGCACGAGCAAATGGAGCACACGACTGAACTGCTGCTGATGTTCGCCGCGCGGCGCGAGCATTGCGAGCGGGAAATCTGGCCCCGGCTGAACGAAGGCACATGGGTCATTTGCGATCGCTTCACCGACGCCACTTACGCCTATCAGGGCGCGGGCCACGGCGTTCCCGTCGAGCGGATCGCTGAGCTCGAGCGATTGACGCTCGGCGACTTTCAGCCCGACTTGACCGTTATTTTCGATGTGCCCATTGCCGTGAGCCGCGAACGACTGGGCGACGGACGTTCGTTGGACCGGTTCGAACGCGAGCATGGCGATTTTTTCGAGCGCGTGCGTGCATGCTACCTCGCGCGCGCCGCGGCGGAGCCGCTTCGTTGCCGCGTCATCGACAGCACGCAGCCGCAGGCCAAGGTGCGGACCGAACTCGAAGCCATCGTCGGCCGTATCCCGGAGCCGATGTGATTGCAACTCTGCCGAACGCGCCGTGGAGATATCTCGCCGTCCTTGCGCCAAGGATGCAGCGAAGCGTCGGACCGTCGGCGAGCGCGCGATGACCACGCAGGATCAGGCTGCGGACGTTACCGACGCTCCATCATGGGCGCCATTGCCGCCGTGGCAGGCTTCCTTCGCGCAAAGCGTCTTAGCCGATCGTGCCCGTTGGCCGCACGCAATGCTGATCAGTGGTCGTCGCGGACTGGGCAAGCGGCTGCTCGCCATGCATTTCGCGCGGTCGCTGCTGTGTGAAGCGCCGCAGGCAGACGGGAGCGCGTGCGGGGTTTGCACGAGTTGTCGCTATGTCGCAAGCGGCGTGCACCCCGACCTGCGCATCGTCGAGCCGGTGATAGTCGATGACGAAGGCAATGTCACTGCCACCGATGCGATCACGGTCGAACGCATACGCGATGTCATCGCGTTCACGCAACTTTCTACCCATCGGCATCGAGCCAAGGTCGTTCTGATTGCTCCGGCGGAGGCGATGAACGTCGCTGCCGCGAACGCGCTGCTGAAGACGCTGGAAGAACCGCCTGCCGACACTTACATGCTGCTGGTCAGTCACCAACCGGCTCGTCTTCCGGCGACCATCGTCAGCCGCTGTCGGCGCCTGGCCGCGCCGGAGCCCGATGCAGTCTCGGCGGCACAATGGCTAGCTGAACGCGTTTCGATGAACGCGACGCGCGTGCTGGCCCAGGCTGGTGGTGCACCACTGTTCGCGTTGACCCTGGCCGACGAGGACACGCAGCGCGACGGCGATCTGCTGCTTGGCGAGCTAATGCGGCCGGAGCGCTTGTCTGCGGTCGCAGTGGGGGCGCGGGTCGATGCAACTCCGAAGGACGAGCGGAAGGCCGCAGTAGCGGCAATCCTCTATTGGTTACTTACCTGGACTGCCGACCTTGCGTCGGTGACCAGCGGCGGCATCGCGCGCTTCCATCCCGAACGCGGTGAAGCGTTGCTCCAGCTCTCGGCGCGGGTGGCGCGGGTGCCACTGTTCCGCTATTATCATTCGCTGCTGCGCCAGCAGGCGTTGCTGGCGCATCCGTTACAACCGCGACTGGTCATAGAGGCGTTGATCATCGAATATCGGACCTTGTTCGCCCGAAGCTAGCATCGCGGGCGCCCCGGTTAAATGTTTGTTTTGAAATCCAACGACAGGAAGCACGCATGGCGGTGAAACCGGTTCCCGGCAACGCGGGTGCAGCGGCGATGAGCCGCCCGGGGGTGCTTTCGCTCAACATTCGCGAAAAAGCCGCGCTCTATGCGGCTTACATGCCGTTTCTCAAAGGCGGAGGCATTTTCATTCCGACCAATCGCGGCTACCAGCTCGGCGAGGAAGTCTTCATGCTCTTGTCGCTGATGGACGATCCGCAACGGATCGCGGTGCAGGGGAAGGTAGTGTGGGTCACGCCTGAAGGCGTCCAGGGCAACCGCACCCAGGGTATCGGCGTGCAGTTCACCAACGATGAGACGGGTGCCGCAGCCCGCGCAACGATCGAAAGAATGCTAGGGGAAACGCTGGCCTCCAGCCGCCCGACGCACACGATGTAGCTGTCAGGGTTCAGCTCCGAAAGGCCGAAGCCACGCTTCTGTGCTGTCCGGATTGCTTGTGGCCGCTGGCGACCCCGCGATTCCTCTTCGATACCAACTTCTGATTCCTGTGTTCGTCGACTCACACTGCCATATTAATTTTCCCGAACTCGCCGGGCAAATGCCTGCGGTGCTCGAAGCGATGAAGCAAAATCAACGTCTCGCACGCGATGTGCATCGGCGTGAATTTACCCGAGCTGCCGAGCGTACTGGCGCTCGCCGAACAGCACGCGAATATCTACGCCAGCGTTGGCGTCCATCCCGACTATGAGGACACACCGGAACCGTCGGTCGATGATCTGCAGGCCTTGGCTCAGCGCCCCAAGGTCGTCGCGATCGGAGAAACCGGGCTCGACTATTATCGGCTGACCGGCGACCTCGAGTGGCAACGCGCCCGGTTCCGCACCCACATTCGCGCTGCGCGCGCTTGTGCGAAGCCGCTGGTCATTCACACCCGTTCAGCGGCTGTCGACACGATCGCCATCATGCGCGAGGAGCGAGCCGGCGAGGCGGGCGGCGTCATGCATTGTTTCACCGAGACCTGGGACGTGGCGGCTGCGGCGATCGAACTTGGCTTTCACATTTCATTTTCCGGCATTGTGACGTTCAAGAATGCGCGCGAGCTCAAGGAAGTTGCCCGGCGTGTACCGCTTGAGCGCATGTTGATTGAAACCGACTCACCCTATCTTGCTCCCGTCCCGTTTCGCGGAAAGCTCAATCAACCCGCTTATGTACGCTACGTGGCCGAGGAGATCGCGCGATTGCGTGACGTCCCAGTCGAAACGGTCGCCGCGGCGACGTCGGCCAATTTTTTCCGCCTTTTCGGGATTGACCATGAGTCCAGTTGACCGGCACGGAAGCATGCGCTCGTTTTCGCTGACACTGCGCGCGACACGTTTGCTTGTCGTTGCGGTCGCCATCGCCACGGCACCGTACGCCGTCGGGGCGGAAGACCTCTACGCCAGATTCGTCCGATCCGTGACCATTGATCGCTCGGACGATGTTGCGGCTTTGCTGGCCCGTGGCGTGGACCCGAATACCGTCGATCCCAATGGTGATCCGGCAATCCTTATCGCGGCCCGCTCGGGTTTTGAGCCCACTCTGGATGCATTGCTCGCGGCAGGTGCGAAGGTCGATTCGAAAAATAGCTTTGGTGATACGGCGATCATGGTTGCCGCGCTCGGCGGTTACCTCAAGATTGTGAAAAAGCTGAAGGAGCGCGGCGCCAACATCAATCCTGCCGGGTGGACGCCACTCATCTACGCAGCCACGACGGGACAGGTGGATGTCGCGCGCTATCTGATCGATGTGGGCGCGAACGTCAATGCAGTCTCGTCCAACGGCACGACCGCGCTGATGATGGCGGCGCGTGGCGGCTACGACGGCGTGGCTGATGTTCTGCTCGCGCACAATGCCGACGTCAATATCCGGAACGAAAACGGGGCGACAGCGCTTGCGTGGGCACGCCGAGGTGGATTCAACGCACTGGACGCCTCACTGCTTCGGCGCGGCGCTAAGGAATAGGCGCGAAGCAGTTCACCGCTTCTCGCCCTGCCGCTCTCGTCGCGCTGCGCGGCTGCGCCGCGCATCCTTAGGATCGGCGATCAGCGGCCGGTAGATTTCGATACGGTCTCCGTCCGCCACTACGGTTTGGCGGCTGACGCGACGCCCGTATATTCCAACGGGTGACTTGTCGGCGGCAATGCCCGATTGTGCGAGCGCTTCATCGACCGTCGCTCCGGAAGGAAGCTCCACCTCGATCTCGATCGCCTCGTCGGGCATCGCCCGCACCACCGTGACCCGGATCATGTCGCGGGTCCCGCGCCGTGAATCTGGTCGGCGCGTTTGACGAACGCGTCGATGAACGTGCTGGCGATGTGACCGAAGACCGGTCCGATCACTGCTGCCAGCACCGACGTTGCGAATTCATACTGAAGATTAAACTCGACCTTGCATGCGTCTGCAGCCAACGGAATGAATCGCCAAGTTCCATCGAGCTTGCGAAAAGGCCCGTCGCGAAGTTCGATCACGATCCGGTCCGGCGAAAAATTGCGGTTTGCCGTTGTAAAATGCGCGCGCACTCCGTGGTAGTCGATGTCGATACGAGCCATCACGCCGTCCTCCGTGCGGCCCAGGATCTTCGTTCCCGCGCACCAGGGCAGGAAGTTGGGGTAGTTTTCGATCCGTGTCACCAGGTCGAACATCTGCTCGGCCGTGTGCTGGACCAGTACCGACTTGAGCACGCTAGGCATTGTTACAATGGGCTCCCGGCGATTTGGATCGCGCGACGCGCGCCACGGCACTGAGCGGATACTGGCATGAGCATCGTCAACAATAAAAAAGCCTATCACGATTATTTCGTCGAGGAGAAATTCGAGGCGGGGCTGGCGCTCGAGGGTTGGGAAGTGAAGGCGATACGCGCAGGGCGTGCTCAATTGAAGGAAGCCTACGTTGTCGTCAAGAAGGGCGAGATCGTCCTCCTCGGTGCGCACGTGACACCCTTGGCGACAGCATCAACGCATATCAAGCCGGATCCGACCCGCACGCGGAAGCTCCTCATGCATCGGACCGAGATCAACCGCCTGGTGGGTAAAGTCGAGCGCGCAGGATACACGCTCACGCCGCTCGACCTGCATTTCAGCAAAGGCCGCATCAAGCTGGAAATCGGCCTCGCGCGAGGTAAAAAGCAATACGACAAGCGCGAAACGGAAAAACAGCGCGACTGGAATCGGGAAAAGCAGCGGCTGTTGCGCAATCGAAGCGGAAGCACGGTCGCCCGGCTCGAAATGAACGGCATCGGCGACGCGCCCATCGTTCGCCCGGCGACGCCCGCCGACATCCCGGCGATCACCGCGATTTATGCCCTCCACGTCGCGACGGGAACGGCCTCGTTCGAAGTGGAACCACCGGGCGCCGACGAAATGCTGCGACGGTTTCGCGAAATCGTCGATCGCGGTTTGCCCTACCTGATCGCCACGTTGCCGGCCGCGCCGCAGTCGATCGCCGGCTACGCCTACGCGAGCGTCTACCGCACTCGCATCGCGTATCGGTACACCCTCGAAGATTCAGTCTATGTCAATCCAGCCTTTGCCCGTCGCGGGGTTGGTCGGCTGCTGCTCGATACGCTGCTCAGGGCGTGCGAACCACTGGGCTATCGCCAGATGCTTGCGGTGATAGGCGGCTCCGACAATGCTGCATCGATCGGCTTACACGCGGCGGTCGGCTTCGAGCGCGTCGGCAAGTTCAACGCAGTCGGGCGCAAATTCGATCGGTGGGTCGATACCGTCCTGATGCAGCGCGCACTTGGATCAGGATCCACGACTCCGCCGTCAATATAGTTGAAACACGGCCGCGCGTTTGCCATTGCGCGTTGGCAATCGCGACTGCTCTGGCGGCTTCGGGCGTGCGACGGGGCTTAGTCCGCCGCAATCAGACGCGCGCGCTGCTGCAACGCCGCTTCGCGTGGCCGCTTCCAGCGTCGCCGGTAAATCAGGAGAGGTGTAGTCGCCGGCAAGATAGAGGTTAGGTCCGATCTTTCCGGGTGTCGGTCGGCTGAGGCCGGCAACGCAGGCATAGGTTGCGCGCCGCTCGGCAATCACCTGCAGCCAGGAAGGCGCGGGTAGCGCGGGGATCAAGCGACGCAATTGCGCGTCGATGCTATCGGCGAGCGCCTTGTGGTCGACGGCGCCGCCGTCCATGCCGGTGCTGATGACTACCGCCGCGAGTCCGCGCTTGCCGCGAAGTTGGCCGTGATCGAACACCCACTGTCCCGGTTCTCCGTCGAGCTGTTGCATTGCTGGCGCAAGCTCGAAATTGCGCTCGTAGTGGAGATAGGTGGTGATGATGGGTTCGTAAGCGAACAACGCGACTTGCGCGAGCGCATCGACAACCGTGGGGGATTCGGTCGCGCCACGCAGCAGGTGTTCGAGCTGGTGCGGCCCGACCGCGACGATGACTGAAGCGAACATTTCCTGCTGGTAGCTGACCGCAAGCGCCACGCCATCGTCGGCGCAGCTAAGCGCGCTGACGGTCGTGCCACGGCGGATTTCGCCACCGCGGTCGTTGACGTAGGCGGCGGCGGCGTCCGGGAACAGCGTCGACAGGTCGACCCGCGGCAGCAGCGTGTCGGAGTCGCGAGCGTGGGAGGCGAACGCAGTGGAGAGCACATTCAGGAAGATCTGGGCCGACGCTTCGTTGATGCGCGTGTTGAGCGCGCTTATGCAAAGGGGCACCCACAAATGTTTCATGGCCGCGGAAGACTGT
The DNA here is from genome assembly GCA_963749795.1 of uncultured beta proteobacterium. GTDB lineage: Bacteria > Pseudomonadota > Gammaproteobacteria > Burkholderiales > Casimicrobiaceae > PALSA-1003. Next base: position 187,888 of record CAVVOR010000007.1, on the reverse strand, counting down.
CCGGCCAGCAACTCGCCAACGGTGAGTTCTGCCGAGCAGCGAAACTTGTCATGATCCATGCGCCGGATCAGATCGAGGGCTGACCTTCGATCGCGCCAACTGAGTCCGCGCGCGGTAAGCAGCCCCACCAGTAAATGCCACGGCGCGCGCAACGGCGGCGTTGACAGGCAGAATCGTCCACGTTGTTCCAAGCGCAGCCGGCGCCGTTGCAGCAACTCGCTTTCGGCGCCCGGGCCGTGCACCTTGCGTAACAGTGCAAGCGTCTGAGAATAGGCGCCGAGCAGGATGTGCTGGCCGTTATCCACCGTGACACCGTGTGCGTCGAGGCGACGCGCACGTCCGCCCAGCGTCTGCGCAGATTCGAACACCGTCACCTTGCGTCCCGCCCCAGCGAGCGTAACGGCGGCTGCGAGCCCGGCGTAGCCGGCGCCGATCACCGCGACGCGTCCGGTCGTTGCGCGAACTTTGGGATCGGGCGTCTGCATCAGTAGGACCAGGACGTCGTCCAGGCGATCCACGCCTTGCGCAACGGGGTCAGCGCGATGCGCTGGTCGAGCACATGGAAGCCAGCGTGTTCTATCTTGTCGAGCAGACGCCGGTAAATCGCCGCCATGATCAAACCAGGGCGTTGCGCGCGTCGGTCCTCGGCGGGCAACGCGTTCAGCGCCTTGGCGTAGAACGTTCGCGCGCGCTGCACCTGAAAATTCATCAGGCGCTCGAATGCCGGAGAACTCCGCTGCGCCAAAATGTCGGACGACGACACGCCAAATCGTGCGAGTTCGTCCTGAGGCAGGTAGATACGGTCGCGGCGAGCATCCTCGCCGACATCGCGAATGATGTTGGTGAGTTGAAAGGCGATGCCCAGATCGTGCGCGTAGTCTCGCGTCGCCGCGCCAACGTAGCCGAAGATTTCGGCCGACATGAGTCCGACGACACCCGCGACGCGATGGCAGTAGCGCTCGAGCGTGGCGAAATCCTCATAGCGATTCTGATCGAGGTCCATCAGCATGCCGTCGATGATCTCCTGGAAATGCGACTGCGGCAGCGCAAAGGTCGCGATCACTGGGACGAGCGCCCGTGCGACGGGATGCTGTGGGATTCCCGAACCGAACGCCGCCGCGATTTCGCTCCGCCACCACGCAAGCTTCATCCGCGCAACGCCGGCATCCGTCGTTTCGTCGACGACATCGTCGGCTTCGCGGCAGAAAGCGTAGAGCGCGGTAATCGCGCGCCGGCGAGGAGGCGGCAGGAATCTGAAGCTCGCGTAGAAGCTCGATCCGCTTTCGGCGGCTTTTTGTTCGCAATAGGCGTCGGGATCTATCATCAATGCACCAAGGCGCTGGCGAGCATCGCCAGCCAATCGCGGCGGCGCAGACGCGGCCGGTGACGGAACACGTCACCGCGCGCACGATCGATGGCGCTCAGGATGCGCAAACCGCCGGCGATCACCATGTTCAACTCAAGGCGGGCGCGTCGGGGCAGCGCCGTTGCCAGCGGACGGCCTGATTCGAGCATCACGCGGGCTCGCGCGGTTTCGAAAGCCATCAGCCTCTGCCAGCGCTCGTCGGCGAGACCGGCGGCAAGATGACGCTCGTCGACACCGAAGCTGGCCAGGTCGGACGCCGGGATGTACACGCGTCCCTTCGCCCAGTCGACTGCGACGTCCTGCCAAAAATTGGTGATCTGAAGGCCTGTGCAGATGGCGTCCGATCGAGCGAGGTTCGAATCGTCGCCGACACCGTACAACGCGAGCAGCAAGCGTCCGACGGGATTTGCCGAGCGGGCGCTGTAATCGAGAACCTCATCGAACGTCGCATAGCGAACTTTCAGGACGTCTTGCCGAAAGGCCGATAGTAGCTGGCGGAACGGCACCAACGACAGCGACTGCAATCGAATAGTCCGCGCGAGCGCGGCAAACGGCGCTTCGGTCGGATGTTCGCCCTTTTCGATCCGATCGAGCTGGCGCTCAAACTGATCGAGTTGTTCAAGGCGTTGCGCCGACGACGCGGTCCCTTCGTCGGCAATATCATCTGCGGCACGCGCGAACGCATAGATCGACGCGATCGCCGGACGAAGGGCCGGAGGTCCGACCCAGGAAGCAACGGGGAAATTCTCGTAGTGCTCGATAGACGACATGAAATGCAGCGATCAGGATTGCGAGGGTGAGGATGCCATGCCACGCCCGTTGCACGCGCCTTTTTCGGCGCTGCGGACATGCTTTTCAGCTATAATTGCGCGTTTCGCGCCACTGGCTGCCGCTTTGTTGCCTGGTTGCCTGCGGTTGCCGTTATGGCCGGCGCGAAATAGGCTGCGAAAGTGGCGGAATTGGTAGACGCACCGGCCTTAGGAGCCGGAGCCGAAAGGCGTGAGAGTTCGAGTCTCTCCTTTCGCACCATCGCACGATCGAAATCTAGCAAGGAACCATCGAGTATGCAAACGACACTGGAAACGCTCGGACAACTCGAGCGGCGGCTGAACGTCGCGGTGCCGATCGAGACGATCGATAGCGAGGTGCACAAGCGGCTTGAGCATCTGGCCAAGACGATGAAAATTCCCGGTTTCCGACCGGGAAAAGTGCCCATCAAGATGGTTGCGCAGCAGTATGGGCCGCAGGTGCGCTCGGACGTCATTTCGGAAGCCGTGCAGCAAAGCGTCAACGACGCCATCCGGACCCAGAATCTGCGGGTGGCAGGCTATCCGCGGATTGAAGCCAAGGAAGGCTCTCCCGACGACCGCCTCGAGTTTTCGGCTTTGTTCGAGGTCTATCCTGAGATAAAGCTCGGAGAAATGTCGCAGATAACGATTGTACGACCCACGGCCCATGTGACGCCGGCTGACGTGGACCGGACGATTGAGATTCTGCGCAAGCAGGGCGTGCGTTACGAGACGATCGAAGGCGGCGCGCGTCCAGGCGATCGGGCGCTGGTGAGCTTTACCGGCAGTATCAATGGCGTCGAATTTCCTGGCGGCCAAGCGAAGGATTTTCCGATCGTGCTCGGCGAGGGCCGTATGTTGCCGGAGTTTGAGACCGCGCTCGAAGCTATGAAGGCGGGCGAATCCAAAGATTTTTCGCTGACGTTTCCCGCCGACTATCACGGCAAGGAAGTGGCCGGCAAAACTGCGCACTTCAACCTCACGCTGCAATCGGTGAGCGAACCGAAACTGCCCGTCGTTGATGCCGATTTCGCCCGCCGGTTCGGGATTGCCAGCGGCAGCATCGATGAGCTTCGCGCCGAAATCACCGCCAATCTGACGCTCGAACTCAAGCGCAAGATCGAAGCCAAGGTCAAGGACCAGGTTATGCAGGCGTTGAAGGCGACTTCCGATCTCGCTGTGCCGAAGTCGCTGATCGAACTCGAGGCGGAGAATCTGCGCGCTCGCACTATCAACGAGATGCAGGGTCGCGGCATCAAGCCCGAGGACACTCAATTGACGGCCGACCTGTTTCGTCCACGCGCCGAAGAACGTGTGGCGTACAGCCTGATTGTCAACGAGATCATGCGCGCCAATCAGCTCCAGGCGAAGCCCGAACAGGTCTTGCAGTTGGTCAAGGAGGCCGCGCAGAGCTATGAACAACCCGAAGCGGTGGTCCGCTGGCACTACGACAAGCCCGAGCGCCTGAACGAATTTGAAATGCAGGCGGTCGAACACAATGTTGTAGAGTGGGTATTGGCGCGGGCGCGAATCGAAGAGCAACCGACCACATTTGTGGAACTGATGGAGCCGGGAGCGGTGTAGCGATCGGCGCACAGATACCTCCACTGGCTTTATCCCGGACGGCCGAAATCGGCCAGACAAAGGCGGACACCGTAATGAACGCAGGCAGAATGCAGGAACCAAGGGCGCTCGGTTTGATCCCGATGGTGATCGAGCAGAGCGGGCGCGGCGAGCGGGCCTATGACATCTATTCCAGGCTGCTCAAAGAGCGCGTGGTATTCCTTATCGGTCCAGTCGACGATATAACGGCCAACCTGGTGGTTGCACAGATGTTGTTCCTTGAGTCGGAAAATCCGGACAAGGACATCAATTTCTACATCAACTCGCCTGGCGGTTCGATTTCGGCGGGGATGGCGATTTACGACACAATGCAATTCATCAAGCCCGACGTCTCGACCCTGTGCGTCGGCATGGCCGCCAGCATGGGCGCATTTCTGTTGGCTGCAGGCGCCAAGGGCAAACGCTTCGCGCTGCCCAATTCAACGGTCCTGATTCATCAGCCCCTAGGCGGTTTTCAGGGACAGGCGTCAGATATCGCTATCCACGCCAAATACATCCTGAGCCTGCGCGAGCGCCTCAACCGCCTGCTCGCCGACCATACCGGCAAGCCTATCGATCAGATCGAGAGGGATACGGAGCGTGACAATTTCCTCACCTCTGACGAGGCAGTCACTTACGGCTTGATCGACAAGGTCTTGCAGAGCCGGGTCTAGCCCGGGTACAGTGTGGAGGCGCGGGGACGTTTCTAAGCGAAACGGCCTTGCGGCGCATGCTGTTGCAGGTGGATATTAGTCTAGCTGGGTTTTTTGCCTTGCCGGGCGTTTTTGGGTAATTGGACGACTTAATGGCGGATAAGACCTCGGGCGACAAGCTCCTTTATTGCTCCTTCTGTGGCAAAAGCCAACATGAGGTGAGGAAGCTTATTGCCGGCCCGTCGGTGTTCATATGCGACGAGTGTATCGAGCTCTGCAATGACATCATCCGGGAAGAGGGGGCGACGGCCGATGCAGCGAGGACCGACAAGAACAAGCTGCCGACACCCCACGAGATCCGGCAAATTCTGGATCAGTACGTCATCGGACAGGATCTGGCCAAGAAAATCCTGTCGGTTGCAGTCTACAACCACTACAAACGACTCGAAACCAGCGTCAAGGAAGACGACGTCGAGCTCGCCAAGAGCAACATTCTGCTGATCGGGCCTACGGGCTCGGGGAAGACCCTGCTCGCGCAGACGCTGGCGCGATTACTCGACGTGCCTTTTGTCATCGCTGACGCCACCACGCTTACCGAAGCGGGCTACGTTGGAGAAGACGTCGAGAACATCATTCAGAAACTGTTGCAAAAGTGCGACTACGATATAGACAAGGCGCAGCGCGGTATTGTCTACATCGACGAAATCGACAAGATTTCGCGCAAGAGCGACAACCCGTCGATTACGCGGGACGTTTCGGGCGAAGGTGTCCAGCAGGCGCTACTTAAGCTAATCGAGGGCACGATCGCCTCGGTGCCGCCGCAAGGCGGACGCAAGCATCCGAACCAGGAATTTGTGCAGGTCGACACGACCAACATCCTGTTTGTTTGCGGCGGGGCATTCGATGGCCTGGAAAAAATCATCCGTCAGCGTACGGCCAAGACCGGAATCGGCTTCGGCGCCGAGGTGGCGAGCCCGGACGATCGTAAGGACATCAGTATCCTGCTGCGCGAGACCGAACCCGAGGATCTGATCAAGTTCGGGCTGATTCCGGAGTTCGTCGGCCGTCTGCCGGTGGTGGCAACGCTCGAAGAACTCGACGATGCTGCATTGATCCAGATCCTCGTCGAGCCGAAGAACGCACTGATCAAGCAGTATCACAAAATGTTCCGCATGGAAGGCGTCGAGCTCGAAGTCCGCGAAAGCGCGCTGCGGGCGATCGCCAGCCGGGCCCTCGCGCGCAGGACCGGCGCCCGTGGTCTCCGGTCGATCCTCGAGCAAGTGCTGCTCGACGTCATGTACGACCTGCCTTCGCAGACGAATCTGTCCCGTGTGATTGTCGACGAGGCAACGATCGCCAACGACGGCAAGCCCCTGTTGATGTTCGCGGAAACGCCGAAGGTTGCGGCCGCGCACTCCTGAGCCAGGCGCAAGACTGCGGGCGCCAGTCGCCCGAGACGCCGACCTGCGCCCGCTTGAACCCCGGGGCCATCGGCCCCACCTGAGTGATACCCATTTCATCCTTTTTGGATTGCATGATGCCCACTGACACTTCCGGTAACGCCAATGAACTGAGCACCTTCCCGCTGCTGCCGCTGCGGGATGTCGTGGTGTTCCCGCACATGGTGATCCCGCTCTTCGTTGGTCGCCCGAAATCGATCAAGGCGCTCGACGTGGCAATGGAGGCCGGCAAGAACATCCTGCTGGTGGCCCAGAAATCCGCTGCCAAGGACGACCCGGTCGCGGGGGACCTCTACGACATCGGCAGCGTGGCAACGGTTTTACAGATGTTGAAGCTGCCCGACGGGACCGTGAAGGTGCTGGTGGAAGGCACCCAGCGCGCACGCATCGTCCGTATTGAAGATGCCGGCGACTACCTCTCGGCGTCGGCGAACCTGCTCACCGGCGTGGAGAATGGCGCCCACGAGATTGAAGCCATGCGCCGGGCACTGCTCAGCCAGTTCGATCAATACGTCAAGCTGAACAAGAAAATCCCGCCGGAAATCCTGACGTCGATGTCCGGGATCGACGATGGCGGTCGCCTGGCCGATGCCATCGCCGCGCACCTGCCTCTAAAGCTCGAACAGAAGCAGGAAATCCTGGAAATGCAGGACGTCGGCAAGCGACTCGAGCATCTGCTCGGCTTGCTCGAAGGCGAAGTCGACATATTGCAGGTCGAGAAGCGCATCCGCGGACGCGTGAAGCGCCAGATGGAGAAAAGCCAGCGCGAGTACTACCTGAACGAGCAGGTCAAGGCCATCCAGAAGGAACTTGGCGAAGGCGATGAGAATGCCGAGCTCGACGACATGGACAAAAAGGTCAAGGCGGCCAAGATGTCCAAGGAAGCCGAGGCCAAGGCAATGCTCGAGTTGAAAAAGCTCAAGATGATGTCGCCGATGTCGGCCGAAGCGACCGTGGTGCGTAATTACATCGATACGCTCGTCGGCTTGCCCTGGAAGAAGAAAAGCAAGATCAACAAAGATCTCGCCAATGCGGTGAAAGTGCTCGATGCCGACCACTATGGACTCGAGAAGGTCAAGGAGCGCATCGTCGAGTACCTCGCGGTGCAGCAGCGCGTCGACCGCCTGAAGGCGCCCATCTTGTGTCTCGTTGGCGCTCCCGGCGTCGGCAAGACTTCGCTGGGCCAGTCGATCGCTCGCGCGACCAACCGCAAATTCGTGCGGATGTCGCTCGGAGGCGTCCGCGACGAAGCCGAAATCCGCGGACACCGCCGGACTTACATCGGTTCGATGCCTGGCAAGATCCTGCAGAACATGACCAAGGTAGGTGTCAGGAACCCGCTCTTCCTCCTCGACGAAGTCGACAAGATGGGCATGGATTTCCGCGGCGATCCGTCATCGGCCCTGCTGGAAGTGCTCGACCCCGAGCAGAACAATACCTTCGTCGATCACTATGTCGAGGTCGAATACGATTTGTCGGACGTGATGTTCGTCGCGACGGCGAACACTCTCAACATTCCTGCACCGCTGTTGGACCGGATGGAAGTGATCCGGCTCTCCGGCTACACGGAAGACGAGAAGATCGCCATCGCCAAACAGTACCTCGTGCCCAAGCAGATGAAGAACAACGGGCTCAAGGACAATGAGTTGCATATCGTCGAATCGGCGTTGCGCGATATCACGCGTTACTACACGCGCGAAGCCGGCGTGCGCGCACTGGAACGCGATATTTCCAAGATCTGCCGCAAGGTCGTCAAGGCGCTGCTGCTGAAGGCGAGCGAAGGCAAGGCGCGTGCGGCGCGGCGGCCGGTGGAAGTCAGTGCCAAAAACCTCGATAAGTATCTGGGCGTGCGCCGCTATACCTACGGTATCGCGGAAAAGAAAAACCAGGTCGGTCAGGTAACGGGGCTGGCATGGACCGAAGTCGGCGGCGATTTGCTGACGGTGGAAGCGGTAGCGTTGCCTGGCAAGGGCAAGACGACGACGACGGGGAAACTCGGCGACGTGATGAACGAGTCGATTGCCGCAGCGCTGTCGGTCGTGCGCCATCGTTCAAAACAGCTCGGTATCGCTCCCGATTTCTATCAAAAAACCGATCTGCACATTCACCTGCCCGAGGGGGCGACCCCGAAGGACGGTCCGTCGGCGGGAGCGGCGATTGCCACCGCGATTGTTTCAATACTCACCGATATACCGGTACGCGCGGATGTGGCGATGACCGGCGAAATAACGCTACGCGGAGAAGTACTGCCGATCGGCGGGCTGAAGGAAAAACTTCTCGCGGCCGGACGAGGGGGAATCAGACGTGTGCTGATCCCGGAAGAGAACGTCAAGGATCTGGTCGAGATTCCCGAAGAGATCAAGAACCGCCTCGAAATTCATCCGGTGCGTTGGATCGAACAGGTATTGGAACAGGCGCTCGAACGGCAGCCGACGCCGCTCGCCGATGCACCGTTGCCCGAGCCGGCAGCAATTCCGGCGACGGCGCAAACCGATGAACCTGCGGCGGTGATCAAGCACTAGCCGAGGTCTGTTCGCGCGGACTCTGAAGTCTTCGCCGCGGTACTGTCCTACGTGACGTGCCGCGGCGTTTTGTTTCGAATCGGGGAAACTGCTTGACACACCGAATTCGCGATTGCTATAAAGTAGCATCGCTGCACAGGGTTCGGCGACAAAGTATTTGTCGTCTTTGTAACTGCTCCGCCATCTTCACCTCCCAATTGGTCCGGCGCATCTACGCAGTCAATTAGCAGCGCGCGAGACCTCACCCAGCAATCGAGAGGGGACACTTGTGAACAAATCAGAATTGATCGACGCGATCGCCAAGCATGCCGATATTTCCAAAGCGGCCGCCGGCCGTGCACTGGACGCGACGGTGAACTCGATCAAGAGCTCGTTGAAGAAAGGCGATGTCGTCACGCTGGTCGGATTTGGTTCGTTCTATGTGGGCAAGCGCACTGCGCGACAAGGACGCAATCCGCGCACGGGCGCTGCGATCCGGATCAAGGCGGCGCGCGTCCCGAAATTCCGGGCTGGCAAAGCATTGAAAGATTCGGTAAACTAACGGGCTTTGCGGCTCACTGAGGGCTCAGTACTGAGGGTTCACTGAGTTCGGGCTCGGGCAGCCAAGTTCGGTGCTTGCTTGGGTGCCCTTGGTTCGGTGCTAAGAAGGGTGCTTAGTTGGTGCTTATTGGGCGCTGAGTCGGGTGCTTAGCTCAGCTGGTAGAGCGTCGCCCTTACAAGGCGAATGTCGGGAGTTCGAGCCTCTCAGCACCCACCAACAACGATTGTGCGTGGTCCAGATCCGGGAGTGGTAGTTCAGTTGGTTAGAATACCGGCCTGTCACGCCGGGGGTCGCGGGTTCGAGTCCCGTCCACTCCGCCAACAATGAGACAAGGGCGAACGCGAGTTCGCCCTTTTTACAATTAGACTCAGACCGAGATAAAACGAGCGTCTGAACGCCGGCGAATGATTCGCGCAGAAGATCGCGATGTAAGTCGCGGACCGAATGCGGACGGCGGCAGAAGACAGGAAGCCTCACCATGTTTGATTTCGTCCATAAGCGTAAGCGCGTCGTGCAGGGGGTATTGGCGCTGATCACCTTGCCATTTGCCTTCTTCGGCATCGACTACTATTTCAAAGACTCGGGCAGAGCCACCGAAGTGGCTCATGTCGGAGGCGACCGGATTACTGAAGCAGAGTTTGCGAACACGCTCAGCGAGCAGCGGGAGCGCCTGCGCCAGCAACAGGGCGCGAGGTATGACCCCACCGTGTTCGACAAACCGGATGTTCGCTACTCGGTGCTGCAGCAGCTGATTGGCCAGCGCTTGATCGACGATCAGGCGCGACGCAACCGATTCAGCGTTTCCGACGATCAACTCGCTCAATTCATCGGCAACATTCCGGATTTCCAGGAAGACGGCAAGTTCTCGCATGTGAAGTACGAATCGTTGCTGATGACCCAGAACCTCACGCCACAGGCATTCGAGCAGCGGGCGCGCCAGCAGCTGACGATTGCCCCGATGGAAGAGCCGATTCTGGCGGGCAACATCGTCGCCAAGAGCAATATCGAACGTTATCTCGCTCTGCTGGAACAAAAGCGCGACGCGGCGTTGGCGACGATTCCGGTCGACGCCTACCTGAAGGACGCCAAAGTCGACGACGCCGCCGTGAAAGCGTTCTACGACGCAAATGCTTCCATATTCCAGATTCCGGAAGAGGTAAGCATCGAATACGTCGCGCTCAATCCGGACGCCCTGTTTGGGCGGATAAGTGTCGACGCCGCTGAAATCAAGAAGCAGTACGACGATAACATCAAGCAGTACAGCAAGCCGGAGGAGCGCCAGGCAAGCCACATATTGATCGCCGTCAAGAAGGATGCGAGCGACGACGAGAAGGCGGCGGCGAAACAGAAGGCCCAGGCATTGCTGGATCAAGCGCGCAAGACCCCTGCGCGTTTCGCGGACATCGCCAGGCAGAACTCGCAAGATCCCGGCTCCGCGGGACAAGGTGGAGACCTTGGCTTCATCGCGCGTGACGGTTCGATGGTCAAGCCATTCGAAGACGCGGTGTTCGGAGCAAAACAGGGCGACATCGTTGGACCGGTGCAGACAGACTTCGGCTGGCACGTGATCAAGGTCAGCGCCATCAAGCCGGCCAAGACGCAAAGCCTGGACGAAGTCAGCAAGCAACTCGAGCAGGATTTGAAACGGCAGAAGGCCACGAAGAAATTCGTCGAAGACGCCGAGCAGTTCCAGAATCTGGTCTACGAGCAAGCCGATTCGCTGGAGCCGGTGGCCAAGGCGCTCGGCCTCCAGGTGCAGAAGACCCCTTTGCTGACAAGACCGCAGTTGCTGGCGCTGAGTCAGAACAGCGAAAAATTCGTCCAGGCCGTATTCAGCCCGGACTCACTGCAGGCAAAGCGGAACACGGAAGCCATCGAGGTCGGCACCAACGCGATCATGGCCGGACGCGTGATCGAGTACAAGGCAGCGAGCCCTCGTGCATTCGATCAGGTGAAGGCCGACATCCGCCGCGAACTCGAGCGGCGCGCGGCAGTGGAGGCCGCTCAGCGCGCAGGCAAGGAGAAACTCGCGCTGTTGCAGCAAGGCAAGGACGCGGGACTCGTTTTCGGCAAGCCGATCACGCTGTCGCGTAATCAGCCAATGCCGGGGTTTCCGGCCGATGCGATGACCCGCATATTTCAGGCGGACGAGTCAAAGCTCCCCGCGTATGTCGGCACCGAGGGCGTCCAAGGCTACACAATCTATAGAGTCGAACGCGTGATCGCGGGCGCTCCTCCGGACCCGGCGAAGCTGTCGGTGTTCGTCACGCGTCTCGGTGATCAGATCGGGCGTGAACTGTTCGCGGCCAATATCGCAAGCCTCAAGGGCAAGACTGACGTCAAGATCAATCAGTCGAATCTGGAAAAACGGGCCGATGACTCGCGAATCCCCGATCCTGTCCAGGCACCTCCCGCCGGCGGATCGAAGCGTGGCGGATTCTGATCGGTATTACCCCGCGCTAAGCCGATGCGCCTGGCGCGCATTGCGCGACCAGTCGTCCGCCGCCGCGCGAGAATCTTCGCGCGGCTGAAGCTGCATCGCTACGAGGCGGGGCAGCCGAGATCGCGCATTAACTTCTGGTTGTCGGCAATCGACTTGTCGCGCTCGGCCTGCTGCAGCATTACCTTTTCGCCTTTCTCGTTGTACCGAAAGACGTTGCTTCCTTCACGAAGCGTCTGTATCCGTCCGCGCGCTTGACCGCATTGGTCAAGTTTTCGCTTCGCCTCCGCCTGATCTCGCTCGGCCTTGGCATCATCATCGGCGCGCTGCTGCTGTCGCTTCTTTATTTCGGCGTCCTTGGTGGCCATGTTGCGCACGGCGCTCGGATCCGCTGGCGGGACGGTCGAGTTGATCCGCTCCGGTTTGGCCGTCGGCGGTGGCTGATCACCATAAACGACACGACCGTTTTCGTCTGTCCATTTGTAAAGAGTGGCCTCTGCGGAAATCGCCGTTAACGCGGCGACTATCGCCAAACTTCCGCCAAGAACGAGTACGCGTCGAAGCATCGTCCAACCCCGAAAAATGCATGAAATTATGACAAGGTAATGCCAATCGCGGTCCACCGTCAACTGGCCTGATCGTCAGCGGACCGGTCTTCCGTTTACCGGGGAGGGCAAGGCGCGTATAATCCGCTTTTGCGCATAGGAGAAAACGCGATATGCGTGTCGTTCAAAAAGCCCTCACTTTTGACGACGTCCTGCTGCTTCCCGCCCGTTCTAGCGTCGTTCCCCGCGACGTCAGCCTTCAGACCCGCCTCACCAAAAGCATCACCCTGAACATTCCGCTGTTGTCTGCGGCGATGGACACGGTTACCGAGGCCGGCCTCGCCATCGCCATTGCCCAGGAGGGCGGTCTGGGCATCGTCCACAAGAACATGTCTCCCCGGGCGCAGGCAGCACACGTAGCCAAGGTCAAGCGGTTCGAAAGCGGAGTCGTCAAGGATCCGATTACTGTTCCTCCCACGATGTCCGTACGCGAAGTTCTCGCTCTCACCCGTCAACACCGAATTTCGGGACTGCCGGTAGTCGACGGCAGGAAAATCGTTGGAATCGTCACCAACCGCGATCTGAGGTTCGAGACCAATCTGGACCAGCCCGTGGCCAACATCATGACCAAGGGCGACCGCCTGGTCACGGTTCCCGAAGGCACGGAATTGGAACACGCCAAGGGCCTGATGCACCAGCACCGGCTGGAACGCGTGCTCGTGGTCAACGACGCCTTCGAGCTTAAAGGCCTGATCACCGTCAAGGACATCCTGAAATCGACCGAGAATCCGAACGCCTGCAAGGACGAGCTGGGGCAACTTCGCGTCGGCGCGGCCGTCGGTACATCGGCGGACACCGATGAACGCGTGGAGGCTCTGGTCGCCGCTGGCGTCGATGTGGTGGTCGTCGACACCTCGCATGGGCATTCGCAGGGCGTGCTCGAGCGGGTCCGCGCGATCAAACGCAAATACCCCAAGGTGCAGTTGATCGGCGGCAATGTCGCCACCGCCGCGGGCGCGAAAGCGCTGGCCGACGAAGGTGCTGATTGCGTGAAGATCGGCATCGGGCCAGGGTCGATCTGCACGACGCGCATCGTCGCCGGGGTCGGTGTACCGCAGATTTCGGCGATCATGAATTCGCTCGAAGGAATTGCGGCACTCGGCATTCCGTTGATTGCCGATGGCGGCATCCGCTATTCAGGCGATATCGCCAAGGCGATCGCGGCAGGCGCTTCGTGCGTCATGCTTGGCAGCCTTTTCGCAGGCACCGAGGAATCGCCGGGCGAAATCGAGCTCTACCAGGGGCGTTCGTACAAGAGCTATCGCGGCATGGGCTCGCTCGGCGCGATGCAGCAAGGCTCGAGCGATCGCTATTTTCAGGACGCGGAAGGTGAGGGCGCTGCGGAGAAACTGGTGCCCGAAGGTATCGAGGGTCGCGTTCCGTACAAAGGCTCGATGGTGGCCGTCATTCATCAATTGATGGGCGGCGTTCGCGCCGCGATGGGTTATTGCGGCTGCCCGACGATCGACGCCTTGCGCGAGCACGCCGAATTCGTCGAGATCACTTCGGCGGGCATACGGGAATCGCACGTGCACGATGTCCAGATCACCAAAGAAGCCCCCAATTATCGCGTCGAATGAATAACGACTCTCCAGCGGCGCGTCAGGACGCGCCCGCGCTGGCCAACAAGAATCGCCGGCAGGCCGCGATGCGGTTCATCCTGGTTTCCGTGTTCATCGATGTCCTTGGTATCGGCATTGCGATGCCGGTGATACCGTTGCTGGTAGGTGAATTCACGGGCACTCGCGAAGCGCAGTCCTACTGGTACGGCGCGCTGGTCATTGCCTACGGAGTGATGCAGTTCATATGCGCGCCTCTGCTTGGCGCGTTGAGCGACCGCTACGGTCGCCGACCGATACTGCTGTGGACCTTGCTTGGCCTGGGCCTGCATTTCCTTCTCCTCGGCCTCGCTCCATCGTTGTGGCTGATGCTGGCGGCGCGAGTGCTCGGTGGAATGGCCGGGGCAAGTTTCTCGGTCGCGGGTGCTTATGCCTCCGATGTGACTCCGGCGGAAGCGCGCGCCAAAAGCTTCGGCTTGATTGGCGCAGCATTTGGATTCGGGTTCATTTTCGGTCCAGTCCTGGGTGGCTTGCTCGGCAGCATCGACCTGCACCTCCCGTTCTACGTCGCCGCCGGGTTGTCGCTCATTAACGCGACCTACGGCTATTTTGTCGTTCCGGAATCGCTTCCCGCAGATCGTCGATCGGCGTTCTCCTTTGCGAAAGCCAACCCGCTGGCCGCGCTGACGAAGCTTCTTCGCCACAAAGAGGTCGGAGGCTTGGTTTTTGTCTTCGCCTTGTTGATCCTGGCGCAGCTGATCTTGCAGACGAGTTGGGTCTTGTTCACTCATTTCCGCTTCGGCTGGGGTGCGCGCGAGAACGGTTTTGCGTTGTTCTGCGTCGGTCTCGTCGCGGCGCTCGTGCAGGGCGGACTGATGGGGCGCCTGCTGAAACGATTTGGCGAAGTCACGCTCGCATTGGCCGGCCTGGCCTCGACGACAATTGCCTATCTGCTCTATGGGCTCGTCGAGCACGCGTGGCTGATGTACGTCGTCATCTTTGCGAATTTCCTGTCGTTTGCGGCGGGACCGGCGCTGCAGGCGCTGGTCTCCAATGCGGTCGGCCCGAAGGAGCAAGGCGTAACGATGGGCGCACTCAATTCGATCAACAGCATCATGTTCGTGGTCGCACCTGCCATCGGTACACCATTGCTGGCGGCGGTCGGCCATTTGTCGCCGTCCGACTGGCGGGTCGGGGCGCCCTTTTTTCGTCAGCGCCCTGATTGCGTGCGCAGGATTCGTGCTCGCGCGACGGCATTTTTCGCCACGAGTCGCAACCAAACCTGCATGACCATGCACCGCAAAATTCTCATTCTCGATTTCGGTGCGCAGTACACGCAGTTGATCGCACGTCGTGTTCGCGAGTTGAACGTCTATTGCGAAATTCATCCGCATGACGTCGCCGATTCGTTCGTCGATGGTTTCGCGCCGGCGGGCATCATCCTGTCGGGAGGACCTAACAGCGTAGTCGAAGGCGATACGCCGCGCGCTCCCGACGCGGCGTGGAAAGCGGGTGTCCCGGTCCTGGGGATCTGCTACGGTATGCAGACGATGGCGGCCCAGTTAGGTGGTACCGTGGAGAACGGCTTAACGCGCGAATTTGGTTACGCCGCGGTCCGCGCGCGAGGTCATGGGCGCCTGCTCGACGGCATATGCGACCGAACCACGCCGAAGGTCACGGCCTGCTCGACGTGTGGATGAGTCACGGCGACAAGGTAACGGCTTTGCCGCCTGGATTTGCGCTGATGGCGAGCAACGATGCAACGCCGATCGCCGGCATGATGGATGAATCGCGTCGCTTCTACGCGGTCCAGTTCCATCCAGAAGTCACCCACACGCTCCAGGGCAAAGCGATCCTCAAGCGTTTTGTGCGTGATATATGCGGCTGTGTCGGCGACTGGACGATGCCCGGCTACGTCGACGAGGCGATTGCCAAAATACGATCGCAGGTCGGCAATGAGCAGGTCATCCTGGGCTTGTCTGGCGGCGTCGACTCGTCGGTGGCTGCGGCTTTGATTCATCGCGCGATCGGCGATCAACTCTCCTGCATCTTTGTGGACACGGGCCTTCTGCGCTTGAATGAATCGGCACAGGTCATGGACACCTTTGCCACGCATCTGGGCGTCAAGGTGGACCGCGTCGATGCGAGCGAAACCTTTCTTCGCGAACTCGCAGGCGTCACCGATCCCGAACAAAAACGCAAGATCATCGGGCGCGAGTTCGTGCACGTGTTCCAGGCCGAAGCCGCGAAGTTGAGCGACGCCAGGTGGCTCGCCCAAGGCACGATCTATCCCGACGTGATCGAATCGGCGAGTGCCAAGAGCGGCAAGGCCCATACGATCAAGTCCCATCACAACGTTGGCGGGTTGCCGGAATCGCTGCATCTGAAACTGCTGGAGCCGCTGCGCGAACTGTTCAAGGACGAAGTCCGCGAACTCGGACTGGCTCTGGGTTTGCCGCGCGAAATGGTATTTCGCCATCCGTTCCCTGGGCCCGGGCCTCGGCGTGCGGATTCTCGGCGAAGTCAGGCGCGAGTACGCCGATCTTCTGCGCCGTGCCGACGCGATTTTTATCGATGAGTTGCGCCGGGCCGATTGGTACGACCGCGTGGCGCAGGCCTTTGCCGTCTTTCTTCCGGTCAAGTCGGTCGGCGTGATGGGGGACGGGCGGACCTATGAAAACGTCGTTGCGCTACGCGCGGTCGAAACCACCGACTTCATGACGGCGCATTGGGCCCCCCTGCCGCACGATCTGCTGGCGGTGGTGTCGAATCGCATCATCAACGAAGTGCGTGGCATCAATCGCGTTGTCTATGATATTTCGGGCAAGCCACCCGCAACCATCGAGTGGGAGTAGTGAGCTTGATGATCCGCGAAAATATTTCTTCAGGCACGCCATGGGAACCCATCGTCGGCTATTCGCGCGCGGTGAAGATCGGCGACCATATTTTCGTGTCCGGGACGACAGCCACCGATGCCGAAGGGCGGTTGATCGGCAAGGGCGACGCCTATGCGCAAGCGCGTCAGGCTATCGACAATATCCGGCGCGCGCTCTCACAAGCGGGCGGGAGCCTTGGCGACGTCGTCCGCACGCGCATTTACGTTACTGACATCGCGCAATGGGAAGCGATTGGCCGCGCGCATGGCGAGGCGTTCGGCGCTATTCGCCCGGCGTGTTCGATGGTCGAAGTCAAGCGCCTGATCGACCCCGACATGCTGGTCGAAATCGAAGCGGACGCCGTCATCGCGTCCGGTCGCGAGTGAAAGCCGGCGGCATAGGATGAGCATTCCTGTCGCAGCGTCGTCGCCTCCTGCAGCGGTGACGCAGGTGGAGTTGGCTCGTTGGATGGGCGTTGCTCTCGAGCTCGCGCGATCAGCCGAGGCACGCGGTGAGGTTCCCGTCGGGGCGATTGTCGTGCGCGGTGACGAGATCGTCGGACGCGGCGGCAACGCGCCCATCGCCGGCAGCGATCCGACTGCCCACGCCGAAATCGCCGCATTGCGGGAAGCGGCCCGGATGCTGGGCAACTACCGCTTGCCTGAGTGTGATCTCTACGCGACGCTCGAGCCCTGTGTCATGTGCGCGGGCGCCATCATCCACGCGCGTATTCGCCGACTGGTTTTTGGCGCGCGCGACTTCAAGACGGGAGCATGCGGCGGCGTCGTCGATCTTTTCGCCGAGCCGCGTCTGAATCACCACACTACAGTGATCGGTGACATCGAATCTGACGCGTGCGGAGCGTTGCTGTCCAACTTTTTTGCCGCACGTCGAAGCCGGCGTTGAGTGTGGCGTTGAATGCGGCTCTGAACCTTCGCGGAATAGGTGTCTATGCGCCGTCTGGGTATGCGGCCAATCCGGATGCTGTCGAACGCGCGATCGTGCGTTTCCGGGACGCCGGCCACCGCGTGATCGTCGACCCGACCGCGCTGTCCCGCTGGCAGCGCTTTTCTGCGCCCGACGATGAGCGACTCGCAGCCGTTTCGCGCATGGCGTCGAACCCGGAGGTGGACGTGGCGATTGCCGTTCGCGGCGGGTATGGTTGGTCGCGACTGATCGAACGAATCGACTTCGAAGCTATCGCCGCAGCTGGCAAGGTTTGGCTTGGGCACAGCGACTTCACGGCGTTTCAGCTCGCCGCGTTTGCTCATGCCGGCATGGTCAGCTACAGCGGACCGATGGTTGCTTACGATTTCGGGGCCGAGGTACCGTCCCGCTTCACCAGTGAACACTGCTGGGGCGTTCTCGCTAATGCAACCTACACGGTGCGGTGCGAACTCGAAGGACCACGGGACTTCGCCACCCGTGGCGTGCTATGGGGTGGCAATCTGGCGATGATCGCCCATCTCGTCGGGACGTCGCACTTTCCCGTTATCGACGGCGGCATACTGTTTCTCGAGGACGTGGGTGAACATCCTTACCGCATCGAGCGCATGCTCTATCAGTTGCACATGGCTGGCGTTCTCGCCAGTCAGCGTGTCGTCATCTTCGGAGATTTCAGCGGCTTCGAGGCGGCACCAAACGACCACGGTTACGGCCTGGCCACGGTATTCGCACAGGCGCGGGAAAAATTCGGCGTGCCCATCTTCACCGGATTGCCCTTCGGGCACTGCCGCGACAAGCTGACTTTGCCGTTCGGTGGCCATTGCGCGTTCACGGTCAACAGCGGTACCGCGACGATCGAACTCAGCGCTTACCGCTGACCGGGCTCGCTGGAGAGCCGGTGTCGGCGGGCGTGACCAAGCCGGCCGTGTCGCTGCGTTTTAGCTCGAACTCGTGGCGCGTCTCGCCGCTGATCATCCCGGCAGCATCGAACCGTCGCTCGGCGAAGCGCGCCGTGCGGTCGCTCGCGATCATCAGCAACGTCGAACAGCGGGTCCCATAGTCCGGACTGACGACGAACGGCGCGGATAAGAGGCGCTCGCGCTCCCGCGAAACGCCGGTCGCGGGAAGCGCATTGTCGTCGCTGCCACGACGATCGTTCAGCAACGCAAAGCCCGCGTCGAGGGGAGGATCGTCGTGCGCCAGCCAGTCGCTGAAACTCGCCTTGCCGCGCACGACTTTGGGCCACGGCGTGTCGAGCAGGTGGTTGGCCACGCCGTACGTCCCGGGGCTCAGCGCGAGCGCACCGCTGGCGCGATTAGACGTGTACGCCGCTTCGTCGACGTCACCTATCAGCAGATTGAAACCGTGGTATTGCCAGCCGTTGATCGCCATCGATGCGGCGGCGACTAGTGGCCGTCGGCCATCGGCCAGGGCATCGGTCACCAGATGGCCGCGTGATGGCGCGTTCGGATCGCGTGGCGAGCCTTCACGAAAATTGGTAATCAATGCCCAACGACCTGTGGCGCTGACACCGAACCAGGTTCCGCCGCCGCTCATATCCTTGCCCGCGAGCGCGCCACTTGCCCACCAGTGTGCAGCCAGCGCGGGCCGCGAGTGAAATTCGTCGCGGTTGGCAGCGATGATCAATGGGTATCGCGGGTGCTTACGCAATCCGATTAGCGCGAGGCACATATCGGCGTATTCGCAAGACGGGGAGCGGTGGTAAACGGCAACGACAGACGCGACGACGGATGGCGATCGAATCGTTAGCCAGCGGCGACGAAGCGTTCGACTTTGCGAGCGGAGCCGGGCGCGAGAAAGCCGGCGAAGCGATGACCGTCGAGCAGGTCATTGAGCATCCCCTCAAAGCGCACAGGGTCGCGAACGCCCTCATAGACTTCCATCCACAGCAACGATTCTTCCTGCTGCTGCAGCAAACGCCCGGCAATGCCGACACGTTCTTCCAGCGCTGCCAGCACAGCTGCCACGGTCTTGCGCGCCGCAGCGACGTGCGCGGGCGAGACGCGATAGTAGATGTAGCAGTTCACCAGCGGGCTATTGGCGGCATTTGTCATGGCGATCCGTTAGGCGATGCGCGTTCGGGGCGCCGCTGCGGGCGGAAGCTCGTACGGCAGGTCCAGCAGCGTCAGCGCTGTCGATCCGCCGCCCGCTCGAGCAAGGTGAAGGTCTCCGGAGGCCGCCGCAGTGATCTGAATTACAGCAAGGAGGTCATTTCCTCCGCCCGGGGCCGCTGCGGCACTGACAACCGTACCGCAGGCCTGCTCGCCGAAGATCGAACTGTAGAGACGTTCGCCGGCTGGAGGCGCCGGACCGTTCGTCGGCATGCAGCAGGAATAAGCGCTCCTTGAGTCGTCCCAGGTACTGCGTGCGAGCGACGATCTCCTGGCCGGTGTAGCACCCCTTCTGGAAGTTGATGCCGCCGAGCGCGTCCAGGTTCGCCATCTGCGGTACCCACTGATCGGTGGTCGCCGGTGTGACAATCGGCACGCCGGCTCTGATCGTCAGCCACTGCCACGACGGAAATCCGGCCGGTCGCGCCACGCGCTCGAGCTTCTCCCACAACTCGCGCGCCTGCGTCAACGGCGACACGATGATGTATCGGGGTCCCGCAACGGGCAGGATGGCCGAGCCGTCGATCCTGCTGAGGCGATACGTTGGCAGCGACGCGCCGCGCACGTCCTGCAGCGCGCGACCGGCGCCCGGGCCGCCGATCCCCATGATCACGGATTCGTCTCCATCTTCCGTAATGGTCACTTTTGCGCGGAGCACGAACATTTTCAAGCGCTTGGTCAGGCTTCCGCTTATTGAGCGCGGGAGCACCAGAGAGAAGCTGCGGCGGCTGTCGGTGGACTCGTCCCAGCGGATCAGGACAAAGTTCGCCAGCATTCGCCCCTTCGGCGAACACCAGGCGCTGAGTTGCAAGGAACCGGGTACCAGGCCCCTGACGTCATTGGTGAATTGACCCTGCAGGAACTCCTCGGCGTCGGCGCCGCCAATGTGGACCAAAGTCAATGCGCCAAGGTAGGACAAGACTGCCGAGTCGCGCGCAGCGGCAAGTTCTTGGGCCTGTGCGCCGAACGACTCGATGGTCGACTCGTCAGACGGGTCAAAGGCAGCGCCGCGCGCGGCGAGAAACTCCAGCCAATCGCTCATCCGGAAAGGATACCGCAGGCGGAGGGGCGCCGGTGCCCGGCAGTCCGTCAGCCGCTGGCAGAAAGCGACCAAACCATGCTAAAATCGAACGTTATCCCGAACTGGCAGAACCGGCCATTTATGGCCGTTCGGTTCGGGCTGATTGGTAAATTCGTCGGTAAATTCGCAGATCCGCACATTCAGGGTGCCCGGTCACAGCATCGGGCCCGGTAGCGGATCGAGGCTCAACCCTGATCATGGAGTGTTTATGTCGGTAACGATGCGTCAAATGCTGGAAGCTGGGGTTCATTTCGGTCATCAGACCCGGTATTGGAATCCAAAGATGGCCGATTTCATTTTCGGCCAGCGTAACAAGATCCACATCGTCAATCTCGAAAAGACGATGGCGATGTACCAGGACGCGATGAAGTACATCCGCCAACTGGCCACCAACCGCGGCACCATCCTGTTCGTCGGCACCAAGCGCCAGGCGCGCGACATCATTGCCGAGGAAGCGCAGCGCGCGGGCATGCCCTATGTCGACCATCGCTGGCTCGGCGGCATGCTGACCAATTTCAAGACCGTCAAGGCTTCGATCAAGCGCCTGAAGGACCTTGAGGCGATGGGCCTGGACGGCACGTTCGAAAAAATGAGCAAGCGCGAGGCCCTGACTCTGCAGCGCGAGATGGACAAGCTCGTGCGCAGCCTCGGCGGCATCAAGGAAATGAACGCGCTGCCTGACGCCTTGTTCATTATCGATGTCGGCTATCAAAAGATTGCGGTGACCGAGGCGAACAAGCTTTCGATTCCCATCGTAGGCGTGGTCGATACCAATCATTCGCCCGAGGGAATCGCGTACGTCATCCCCGGCAACGACGATTCAAGTCGCGCGATTCGCTTGTATGCGCGCGGCGTTGCTGACGCAATCCTCGAAGGTAAGAGTCAGGTGATTCAGGAAATTGTCCAGACCGAAGAGTTTGTCGAGGTCTCGGGCGAGGACAGCGTCGCTTAAACGGCGCGTAGCGCAAGGGGCGTCAGGGCCACCGTTTGGCGGCCTGAAGCGCAGCCTCGATGGTGCGCGTGACCCGCGGCTGTCCGGGTAATCGGTGATCGAATGATGGGCGGCGGCGCCGACCGGGCGTCGTGAGCGCGTCGCAATCGAGTCGACGCGGTCGAGTCCAATGTGCATGTGGAGCGATGAGAGATGGCCGAAGTAACTGCAAGCAAGGTGATGGAACTGCGCGGCCGGACCGGGCTGGGCATGATGGAATGCAAGAAAGCGCTGACCGAAACCGACGGTGACATGGCCAAGGCCGAGGACCTGCTGCGCATCAAGAGCGGCGCTAAGGCCTCGAAGGCCGCGGATCGCGTCGCCTCGGAAGGGGTGATCGGTCTATACGTCGCCCACGACGGCAAGGTCGCCGCGATGGTGGAGGTCAATTGCGAGACCGATTTCGTTTCGAAGAATGAGGAGTTCCGCGCGTTTGCACACGACGTCGCGCACGCAATCGCCAAGCATGGCGTAGCCGATCTGGCCGCCTTGGCAACCACAAAGCTCGACAGTGGCTCGACGGTCGAAGAGCGCCGCGTCGCGCTGGTACAAAAGATCGGCGAGAACCTGTCAATCCGTCGATTCGTCAGGCACGAGGCGGTGGGCAAGATCGCCACGTATATTCACGGCGTGCGCATCGGCGTGATCGTCGACGTCAGCGGTGGCGACGCGACGCTGGCCAAGGATCTGGCGATGCACGTGGCGGCGAGCAAGCCGATCGCGCTGTCCAGCGATCAGGTGTCGGCCGACATCGTGGCCAAGGAACGCGCGATTGCGGCGGCGCGCGCTGCGGAATCGGGCAAGCCACCGAACATCGTCGAGAAAATGGTTGAAGGCTCGGTCGCCAAGTTTCTGGCCGAAGTGACGCTGCTGGCCCAGGCCTTCGTCAAAGGCGACGGCAAGCAAACCGTGGAGCAACTCGCGAAGGCGCACCAGGCAAAGATCAACAGTTTCGTGCTCTATGTTGTTGGCGAAGGCATAGCAAAGAAAAAGGATGACTTTGCCGCAGAGGTCGCGGCGATGGCCAAGGCCTAAAGTCCACAGCCCCAAAGGCACCTCTGACAGGTGACCAACAATGCGACCGGAGGAGACGTTACCGTCATGACAGCGCCCAGCATTGTCCCCAGCGTTCCTTCTTCTCCCAAAGCGGTATCCGCCGCGCGGACCGAGCCAGCGTATCGGCGAATCCTGCTGAAGCTCTCCGGCGAAGCGTTAATGGGTGATGATCCGTACGGGATCAATCGCGAGGTCATCGACCGCATCGTTGCGGAAATCGGAGAGGTGGTTCAACTGGGCGTCCAGGTCGCGGTAGTGATCGGCGGCGGCAACATCTTTCGCGGTGTGGCGCCGGGTGCTGCGGGCATGGATCGGGCGACAGCCGACTACATGGGGATGCTGGCGACGCTGATGAATGCGCTGGCGTTACAGGACGCGATGCGCCGCGCAGGACTGGTTTCGCGCGTGCAGTCCGCGCTGTCGATCGAGCAGGTGGCCGAACCCTACATACGCGGCAAGGCGCTGCGCTATCTCGAAGAGAACAAGGTCGTGATCTTCGCCGCGGGCACGGGTAATCCGTTCTTCACGACCGATACGGCTGCGGCGCTGCGCGGACGAGAAATGGGCGTCGACATCGTGCTCAAGGCTACCAAGGTCGACGGGGTATACACGTCCGATCCGAAAAAAGATCCTTCGGCCAGACGCTACGCGACGCTGACGTTCGACGAGGCGATCGTCAAGAATTTGAAGGTGATGGACGCGACCGCACTGGCACTCTGCCGCGACCAGAACATGCTTCTAAAGGTGTTTAGCATTTTCGCGCCCGGCGCCTTGAAGCGTGTCGTCATGGGCGAAGACGAAGGGACTCTGGTTCATTGCTGACGTTCGGTCGCGCACTGGTGCTAGCCCTGCCGACAACGCGTCATGCGATGCAAGGCATGGGAAAGAACGCTCAACGGAGTTCGATCGGGCGCAACTTTAGTTGAGGAGCGACGATGATTGCTGACGTCAAGAAGACCGCCGAACAGAAGATGCAGAAATCGGTTGAGGCGTTAAAGACCGATCTGGGCAAGGTTCGAACGGGTCGGGCACACACCGGGCTGCTTGACCATATCAGGGTCGATTACTACGGCACCGCGATGCCGATCAATCAGGTCGCGAACGTAACGCTTGCCGATGCCCACACGATCGCCGTCCAGCCCTGGGAAAAGAAGATGGTGCAAGTGGTCGAAAAGGCGATTCGCGATTCCGACCTCGGTCTCAACCCGGCGACCTCGGGAGACATGATCCGCGTGCCGATGCCGGCGCTGACCGAAGAGCGGCGCAAAGAGTTGATCAAGGTCGTGCACAAGGAAGGCGAGAACACACGCGTTGCCGTGCGAAACATCCGGCGCGATGCCATCACTCATCTGAAAGACTTGCTGAAAGCGAAGTCGGTTTCGGAGGATGACGAGCGTCGCGCGCAGGACGAAATCCAAAAACTTACCGATCGCTACGTGGCCGAAGTCGACAAGCTGCTCCACGCCAAAGAAGCCGACTTGATGATGGTCTGATTCGAAGTGACGGCCATCTTGTTCCCGAATTCGACACGCGAAGTGCCGGAACCGCGAAGCGTTCCGCGGCACATCGCCATCATCATGGATGGCAATGGGCGTTGGGCAAAGCAGCGTCACTTGCCGCGCGTGGCAGGCCATCGCAAGGGCGTCGAAGCGGTACGGGCATCGGTGCGGGCGTGCATCGACCGCGGCGTGGAATATCTGACCCTTTTCGCGTTCTCCAGTGAGAACTGGCGCCGCCCTGTCGACGAAGTGTCGATTCTGATGCAACTCTTCATGCGCGCCCTTGAGCAGGAGGTCGCCAAACTGGACGACAACGCAATTCGTTTCAAGGTCGTCGGTGACACATCTCGTTTCGAACCGAGGATTCGCGATCTTATTGCTGCAGGCGAATCCGCCGACTGCGGACAACACGCGGCTCACCTTGACCGTGGCCGCCAACTACGGCGGACGCTGGGATATTGCGCAGGCTGCCCAGAAGCTGCTCGCAGCAGACCCGAGCGCCGTGCATGGATTTCCTCCCGAGGCTCTCGAGCGCCACCTTTCGATGGCGTACGCGCCGGAGCCCGATCTTTTTATCCGCACCGGCGGCGAGCAACGCATTTCCAATTTTCTGCTATGGCAGCTTGCCTATACGGAGCTGCATTTCACAGACTTGTTGTGGCCGGACTTCGACGCCGCTGCGCTCGATGTCGCTATCGCGTCGTATCAGCGGCGCGAGCGCAGGTTCGGACGTACTAGCGAGCAATTGCAGGCCGCCCGCGGTTGAGTGCGTCGACGCGGGACTGTCGTGCTTAAGACTCGCGTTATAACCGCGCTGGTCCTCGTCCCGGCGACACTGTGGGCAATGTTCGGACTGCCGCCGAATGCGTGGGCAGCAGTGATGTTGGCCGTGATAGCGATTGCGGCGGATGAATGGGCGCGCCTGGCGGGGCTGAACCGGCTTTGGACCACCCTGTTCGCTGTTGCGGTCGTGGCCGGCGGCTGCTGTCTGCTGCTGACGCCGTACCCGGGTGCTGTTATCGGTGACGGGCCAACGGCTCAGTGGGTACCCGTCGTGTGTGGCTTGGCGACCGCTTTCTGGTTCGTCGTGGCGCCGCTTTGGCTGAGGTTTGGCTGGCGCATCGAGTCGAAGCTAGGTCTGGTTTTGGTGGGTGGCTTGGTGCTGTTGGCGACATGGGTGGCCGTAGTGACGCTGCAGGCGCGCTCGGCGAAACTACTGCTGGCGATGATGGCAGTCGTGTGGATCGCCGACACTGCGGCATATTTCATCGGCAGGCGCTTCGGCCGGCGCAAGCTTGCGCCGGCTATCAGTCCGAGCAAGACCTGGGCGGGCGTCTATGGCGCCCTGGTCGCCGTCGGCGTCTACGCGATGCTGCTCCTTCCATTCGCTGCCGCTGCCGGCTATACGCGGCCGCTGACGACGTTCGCGGTGGCCATATGGGTGGCTCTCGCAGTGCTACTGGCGGTAATTTCGATTGTCGGGGATCTGTTTGAATCGCAACTCAAGCGCCAGCGTGGAGTCAAAGACAGCGGCCGTCTTTTGCCTGGGCACGGCGGCGTACTCGACAGAGTGGACGCGCTATTGGCGGCGATGCCACCTGCGGCTCTGATCGCGCAATATCTGATACGCTGACCATGATCCCTGCCTCGAAACGAAACATCGCTCTCCTTGGCGCGACGGGCTCGATTGCGGAATCCGCGCTCGACGTCATCGCGCGTCATCCTGATCGCTTTGCGCTACGGGCCGTCACTGCCAACCGTCAATGGCGACCCTTGTTCGAAGTGGTGCGTCGGTTCCGCCCCGATTACGCGGCGCTGGTCGATGTGACGGCAGCACGCGAACTCGAGCGCGCAGTGCGCGGAGCCGGTTTGCATACGCAGGTCCTTAGCGGAGTCGACGGTCCACGCGAAGTGGCAAGTTTGCCCGAAGTCGATACGGTCATAGCCGCGATCGTCGGGGCTGTGGGTTTGCTCCCTACGCTTGCAGCGGCGCGCGCGGGCAAGCGCATATTGCTGGCAAACAAGGAGACGCTGGTACTCGCTGGCGGCCTGTTCATGAGCGCGGTACGTGAGCACAATGCGACGCTGCTCCCCATCGACAGCGAGCACAATGCGATCTTTCAATGTCTGCCGAGTTGCCGGTGCTGACGGCCGCGATCAGCAGCGAGCAGCAATGGGCGTCCGGCGCATCGTGTTGACCGCCTCGGGGGGGCCATTTCGCACCACGCCTCTGGCGGAACTCTCGGCGATGACGCCTGACCAGGCTTGTGCGCACCCGAACTGGCGCATGGGACGAAAGATTTCGGTTGATTCCGCCACGATGATGAACAAGGGCCTCGAGGTGATCGAGGCGCATTGGCTGTTCGGGGCGCCGCCGGAAGCGATAGAAGTCGTCGTTCATCATCAAAGCATCGTGCATTCGATGGTCGAGTATGTGGATGGCTCGGTGCTCGCTCAACTCGGCAACCCCGACATGCGAACGCCCATTGCGCAGGCGCTCGCCTGGCCCGAGCGTATCGAATCGGGAGTCGCGTCCCTGGATCTGACGGCATTCGGCGCGCTCAACTTCTCCGCGCCCGAGCACGCACGCTTCCCTTGCCTCGCATTGGCCTACGCGGCGTTACGCGCAGGCGGCAGCGCGCCGGCGACGCTGAATGCAGCCAACGAGATCGCGGTGGCGGCGTTTCTCGAAGGACGCGCAGGGTTCGAGCAGATTGCCAGCGCTTGTGCCGAGACGCTGTCGCGCCTGCCGACGCGTCCGCTCTCGACGCTGGATGACGCGTTGGCGGCTGACATCGAAGCACGCGATGTCGCGCGTCAGGTCCTGAACCTCAGCCACGAGTCGACGCCCGCATGATCGCCCTTGCGCAGAAGGTACTGGCGTTCATGGTCACGTTAGGCGTCCTCGTCGTCTTTCACGAGCTCGGCCACTACTTGATTGCGCGCCTGGTTGGCGTGAAAGTCGTGCGTTTCTCGGTTGGCTTCGGACGCATCATCTGGTCGCGCCGCTTTGGCACTGATCAAACGGAATGGGCGTTGTCGGCCATTCCTCTCGGTGGTTACGTCAAAATGACCGACGAGCGCGAAGGCGTCGTCGCAGAGGCGGACCTTGCGCGCGCATTCAACCGGCAAAGTGTCTGGAAGCGCATGGCGATCGTCGTCGCCGGCCCACTCGCCAATCTACTGCTCGCGATACTCCTTTTTGCAGGCACTTACGTTGCAGGTGTGCCCGGCCAGCGAGCCTTGCTTGCTCCTCCGCCGAGCGGATCGCCCGCTGCTGCGGCCGGCCTCGCGGACGGTGACATGATCACCGCAATCGATGGCGAATCGATCGCATCGTGGCAGGACGTGCGTTGGCGCCTGCTTCAGGCTTCGGGAAAAGACGCGACCAGCATTAGCGTCGTGCATCGCGACGGCGTTGCTGACCAGCGCGTGCTTGCATTGAACGTGGTGACGCAGGAAGGGTGGGAAGCGACTTTCCTGCAGGATCTGGGTCTGAAGATCGACCTGGGTTCGCCGCTGGTCAGCGACACGGTCGCGGATAAACCGGCAGCGAACGCCGGTGTTCGCGCCGGCGATGTGATCGTCGCCATCGACGGCCACGTAGTGCGTTCGCCAGCGGACGTAGCGGCAATGACTTACGCGCACCCCGGCGAGCGCCTCAAGTTCACGATGCGACGGGCGGGCGCTGAGTACCAAACAGACGTAACGCCCGAAGCGACCGAACAGAACGGGCGCAGAATCGGTCTCGCCGGAATGCGTCTCGGTGTCGACCCTGCCGCAGCTGCGCGAGTAGCGATAACGGTTCGTTACAATGTATTCGACGCGTTGACACAGGGCGTGCGCAAGACGTGGGAATTATCGGTGTTCACCGTCAAGATGCTCGGTCGAGTTCTCACCGGCAATGCGTCGCTGAAAAATGTCAGCGGTCCCCTGACCATGGCGGACTTCGCGGGGCAGTCCGCACAGGCCGGACTGCTCACGTTTGTGGGCTATCTTGCCCTCATCAGTATCAGTCTCGGCGTGCTCAATTTGTTGCCGGTTCCCTTACTCGATGGAGGGCACTTGATGTATTATCTCGCCGAGATTATCAAGGGCGGTCCGGTATCCGACCGCGTTCTAGAGGTCGGCCAGCGCATCGGCATGGCCGTTCTGGCCATGCTGATGGCTTTGGCGCTTTTCAATGACCTTTCGCGACTTTTCTAAGCCCCCCTCTTGCCGCATGCTTGCGGCCCAACCGCAGGTCCGGATGAAGCTCAAGGCTCTTGCTGCATTTGTCGCGGCGCTGTTCGCGCACGCGGCGTTTGCGTTCGATCCTTTCATCGTCAAAGACATTCGCGTAGAGGGCGTTCAGCGCACTGAAGCCGGGACCGTATTCAGTTACCTTCCTATCAAGGTCGGCGATCAAATCACCAACGAGAAGGCCTCTACGGCCGTCAAAGCCCTGTATGCGACCGGATTTTTTCGCGACGTGCGCATCGAGGCCGAAGGTGGCGTCCTGGTTGTCACCGTCCAGGAACGCCCGACGATCAGTCAAATCGATATTACGGGCTCCAAGGAATTCGACAAGGACACGCTGAAAAAAGCGCTGAAGGACATCGGCGTCGCAGAATCGCGAATCTTCGATCGCTCCGCCTTGGACCGCGCCGAGCAGGAGTTCAAACGCCAGTACATCAATCGCGGCGACTATTCGGCGAAAATTACGACGACCGTGACTCCGCAGGAGCGCAATCGCGTCGCGATTAAGTTTGCGATCGAGGAAGGCGAAGCCGCCAAGATCGCAAACATCAACATCGTCGGCGTTCAGGCCTTTCCTGAAAAGGACCTGATCCAACAGATGGCCCTGACGACGCCGGGCTGGTTCACGTGGTACAGCAGTAACGATCAGTACTCCAAGCAGAAGCTGCAAGGTGACTTGGAAGCGCTGCGGAGCTACTACACCAATCGCGGCTACCTCGAGTTCGCCGTCGAGTCGACGCAGGTCTCGATTACGCCAGACAAGAAAGAAATCTACATCACCATCAACATCACTGAAGGTCCGAAGTACACGATTTCCCAGGTAAGTCTCGCTGGCGAACTGCTGTTGTCGGAAGCCGAGCTTCGACGCTTGATCACGGTCAAGCCGGGCGACGTGTATTCCCGGGAAGCGTTGACGCTGTCGACCAAGGCGATTTCCGATCGGCTCGGCAGTGACGGTTACGCCTTTGCCAGCGTTAATGCGGCACCCGAGATCGACCGTGAGAAGCGGACTGCGGCGTTCACCTTTTTCATCGATGCCGGCCGTCGCGTCTATGTGCGGCGGATCAACATCAGCGGCAACGTGAAAACGCGCGACGAGGTAATACGGCGGGAGATGCGTCAGCTTGAAGGCGCCTGGTATGACGCCACGCGGATCGAGCGATCGAAGGTCCGCATCACGCGTCTCAACTATTTCGAACAAGTGAACATCGATACCCCGGCCGTCGCGGGCAGCCAGGACCAGATCGACATCGACGTCACGGTGATTGAAAAGCCGACGGGCAATTTGCAGGCGGGCGTGGGGTATTCGAGCGGCGACGGCCTGGTGCTCTCGGGCGCGATTTCACAAAACAACGTCTTGGGTACCGGCAACTCGCTGGTCCTTGCAATCAACACCAGCCGTATCGGACGAAGCATAAGCGCCAGCTTCACCGAACCGTATTGGACCAAAGATGGCGTGCTGCGAACGCTGGAAGCCTACGACCGCAGCAACGACCCTTCGTCATTGCCTATAGCGGCATATTCATCGCAAACCATCGGCCTCGCGGCGATTTTCTCCGTTCCCGTTACCGAATCCGATTCGGTCTCGTTCGGGGGGCGTTATGAGCACACGAATATCGAACTTGTTCAGTCGAGTCCGCCTTCATACATACGGTTCGTGAAGGACTTCGGCAACATCACCGATAGCTACATCGTGACTGTGGGCTGGGGTCGCGACACCCGCGACAATGTACAGTTCCCCTCCAGCGGTTTGCTGCAAAACATACTTCTCGAGACGGGGTTGCCCATCGGCGACTTGTACTACTACAAGTTGAACTACCTCGCGCAGTATTTTCTCCCGCTGCCCCTGAGTATAGTCGCGGCGTTCCGTGGCGATTTTGGCTACGGTGGCGGCTTGGGCGGCAAGACGCTGCCATTCTTCAAGGCGTACTACGCGGGCGGTGTGGGGTCCGTCCGGGGCTACGAGTCCGCGTCATTGGGGCCGCAGGACATCAACGGCAATACCCTTGGGGGCCGGCAGAAGATCGTCGGGAATGCGGAATTGTTCTTTCCCATGCCCGGGGCCAGGCCGGGCGACAATTCGGTAAGATTCTCCGTCTTTGCGGATGCCGGCGAGATCAGGGACGCGGGCAATCAGCCCCAGTTTGAGTCTTTCCGCTATTCAGTCGGCGCCGGAATTGCATGGAATTCACCGGTCGGCCCGCTCAAGGTAAGCTACGCGCTGCCGCTGAAGAAAGTACCCGGAGACCGGATCCAGAATTTCCAATTCCAAGTCGGCCAGATATTCTAGGACTTGTAAGCCGGGGCGGGACGAGAGAAGGCAGTGCGCCGGCGGCCCCAGGGCGGGAGCGCTTGCTTTTCTGCTGACCCTTTCACATACTCAGGAGGCTTCGCGCGGGAGAGAATATTGAAACATCGCATGCAACAACTTTTGATTCATGGCGCCGCGGCCTTGCTGGTTGGCACATTGGCCATCCCGGGTTTTGCGCAAGGCGCCGACTACAAGATCGGATTCGTCAACACGGATCGACTTTTTCGCGACGCCGCGCCCGCCAAGCGGGCAGCTGACAAACTGGAGAAGGAATTCAGCGGGCGCATCGCGGCAATCGGGAAACTCGACAAGCAAACGCGCGAGATGCAGGCGCAGCTGGAAAAGGACGGAGTGACGATGCCCGAGTCCGACCGTCGCGCCAAGGAACGTGATCTGGCGAACATGAGCCGCGATCTGCAGCGCATGCAGAGGGAATACCGAGAAGACCTCAATCTGCGCAGAAACGAGGAACTGACCGCGGTACAGGAGCGGGCGAACAAAGTGATCCAGCAGATCGCTGCGGATGAAAAGTTCGACCTCATCATTCAGGACCCCGTTGTGTTCGCCAGCCCCCGTGTCGATATCACCGATCGCGTGATCAAGGCGCTGGCCGACAAGTAGACGCGTGACAAGCGTCGGCGCAAGGGCGCATGGGTCAAGTTCGCGACTTCTCCGGTACCGCCCTGCGTGTCATTGCACGTCTCATCGACGCTGAGCTGATTGGCGACGGCGAAGTTTTGATCGATCGGGTGGCGACGCTCGAGCATGCCTCGGTCGGCGCAATCACCTTCCTCTCCAACCCGAAATACAAAGCGCAGCTGGCGACGACGCGTGCGAGCGCTGTAATCCTCTCGCCCGAGCACGCCGCACAGAGCAACCTTCCCCGTCTGGTGACGCGCAATCCATATGCGGCCTACGCGAAGGTAGCGACCCTGTTGAACCCAATGCCGCCGCTCGTATCAGGAACCCATCTGACCGCCGTCGTTGCGCGCAGCGCCACGATTGCCACCACTGCAATGATCGGGCCGCACGCGGTCATTGGAGAGCGCACGAACATCGGCGAACGCGCGCAAGTGCATGCTGGAACGGTTGTCGGTGACGATTGCCACGTTGCCGATGACGCCGTGCTGCGACCGCGCGTCGTCCTTTACGCCGGCACGGTGATCGGGGCGCGCACGCTCGTCCACTCCGGAGTCGTGCTCGGTAGCGACGGTTTCGGTATGGCGGAGGAAAGCGGTCGGTGGATCAAGGTGCCACAACTGGGTCGCGTCCTGGTCGGCGCCGACGTGGAGATCGGCGCCAACACGACGATTGACCGCGGCGCAATCGAAGACACGGTCATCGAAGACGACGTCAAGCTCGATAACCAGATTCAGATCGGACACAACTGCCGGATTGGCACGCACACCGCGATCGCCGGTTGCGTCGGCATCGCAGGCAGTGTCAACATCGGGCGCAGTTGTCAGATTGGCGGAGCCGCGATGATTGCCGGCCACCTCGATATCGCCGATGGAACTATCATCTCCGCCGCATCATTCGTGTGCGATAACATTGAGACACCCGGCATCTATACGGGTGCGTTTCCGTCGCTGCCGCACCGCGAGTGGCGACATGTGGCATCTATCATCAGACGCCTGCGCTCTTTCGCGGATCGCGTCAAAGCACTCGAGCGCCTGGGACCGGGGCAGGGGGGATAAGCAATGTCGAGTATGGATATCATCGAAGTCATGCGCTACCTTGCGCACCGACCGCCGTTCCTGCTGGTCGACCGCGTGCTCGAGTGCGTGCCTGGTGAACGGATCAAAGCCATCAAGAACGTTACGGTCAACGAACCTTTTTTCCAAGGGCACTTTCCGGGCTATCCGGTGATGCCAGGGGTACTGATCATCGAGTCGTTGGCGCAGGCGTCGGTGATCCTCGTCTACCAGACGCTCGAACGGAAACCGGACGACAAGTCACTGATCTTTTTTGCCGGCATCGACAACGCAAGGTTCAAACGTCAGGTCATCCCTGGTGACCAACTCGTTCTCGAATCGACCCAGCTTCGGCTGGTTCGAGGAGTGGGCAAGTTTGCAGTTCGGGCGAGCGTCGACGGCACCCTCGTCGCTGAAGCTGAATTGCTGGCCGCTCTGCGCGACGTCTGAGTTCCGTGCCCACCGTTCACCCTACGGCGATAGTCGCCGGCGGCACCCAGCTGGCAGACGATGTCGTCGTTGGACCGTATTCGATCATTGGCGCGGACGTATCGATCGGTAGCGGAACGACCATCGCCGCGCATGTAGTCATCGGCGATCGGACCACGATCGGTCGCAACAACCGGATTTTCCAGTTTTCATCGGTGGGTGATATCGCCCAGGACCGGAAGTATGATGGCGCTCCCACGCGCACCGTCATCGGCGACGACAATGTGGTGCGCGAATTTGTCTCGATCAATGCTGGTACGGCGCAAGATCGCGGCGTGACGACCATCGGCGACGGCAACTGGCTGCTCGCGTACTCTCATATCGCACACGACTGCGTGATCGGCAACGGGACGACGTTTTCAAACAATGCGCAGCTCGCCGGTCACGTCGTTATCGGCGACTATGTCGTGCTTGGTGGTTTCGTCGGCGTGCACCAGTTTTGTCGCGTCGGCGCTCATGCAATGCTCGCCGCAGGATCGATTGTTCTGCAGGACGTGCCGCCCTATATGACGGTCGCGGGGTACCCAGCCAAGCCGCACGGAACCAACAGCGAAGGCTTGCGTCGGCGTGGCTTCAGCTCCGACGCGATCATGGCGATCAAAAGTGCCTACCGGACGCTTTACCGTAAGGGTTTCGCGCTTGAGGAGGCACGCTCCGAAATTGCGGCCGCGGCGCTGAACACCCCCGCGCTGCATGCGTTGGTGGCGTTCCTGGAGGTCCCGGGGCGCGGGATCATCCGTTGAGGCTGGCATGTCACCTGTGCTAGCGCAAGCGTTGGAGCCGCGGCTGGACGCTGCACGGAATCCGGTGGCGACGCATAGCGCTTCAGATATCACGGTCGGCATTGTTGCGGGCGAAGCATCAGGCGATGCGTTGGGTGCCGAACTCATCCGCTCTCTACGCGCCCGCGTTCCGCATCTGCGCTTCGCTGGTGTCGGCGGCCCGCGTATGGAAGGAGTGGGCTGCGACCTTTGGTATCCGATGTCGAAGCTCGCCGTGCGTGGCTATGTCGAGGTGCTGACCCACTTGCCGGAGCTGGTGGCTATCCGCCGCGATCTGTTTCGGCGGTTCCGCAGCCAGCGCGTGTCCCTGTTTATCGGCATCGACGCTCCCGATTTCAATCTCGGTCTGGAAGCGCGACTCAAGCGCGCCGGCGTGCGGACGATGCACTATGTGAGTCCGTCGGTCTGGGCGTGGCGACGCGAGCGCATCGCGACCATTGCCCGATCCGCGGACCATCTTCTTGCGCTTTTTCCATTCGAGCCCGCGCTGTATCGGGATGCCAATTTACCCGTGACATTCGTCGGCCACCCGTTGGCCGCCAATGCTGCGAGTACCAGCACCCGGCGAGAAACGCGCGAGCTGCTCAAGCTGGATCCGCTGGCACCCGTTTTCGCGCTGCTGCCGGGAAGCAGGATGTCGGAAATGGAGATGCATAGCGAACTGCTGCTAAGGACCGCTGCCGAGCTGGTCCGTTCGCGACCGGCAACAAACTTTGTCGTACCGCTGGCCAGTCGCGAGACGCGTGCCTATTTCGAGAACGTGCAATACCGCCTGCGTCTCGAGTCGCTGCCGCTGACACTGCTCTACGGTCACGCCGACCACGCGCTTCGTGCAGCCGATGTCGGCGTCGTCGCATCGGGAACGGCGACCCTCGAGGCCGCGATGTCGCGCTGTCCGCATGTGATCTTCTACCGCGTCAATCCGCTGACGGCTCACATCGTCACGCGGCGGCTTCTGTTGCCCTACGTCGGTCTGCCAAACGTATTGGCGGGCCGCTTTGTCGTTCCGGAATTCATTCAGGACGAAGCTAACGTCGACAACCTCGCGCGTGCAGCCTTGAACCTGTATGACGACTTGTTGACGCGGCACCGGACCGAGACGCTGTTCGCCGCAATGGCTGCCGCGCTGAAAGCGGACGGCCCGGATGTCGTTGCTGATGCCGTGATCGCGGAACTTCGAACCGCGGGTGTGACATGTTGATTGCCGGAGTCGACGAAGCGGGCAGGGGACCACTGGCCGGTCCGGTTGTCGCGGCCGCAGTCATACTCGATCCCTCCGACAGGATTCGCGGCTTGCGCGATTCGAAACTCCTGAGCGCCGAAGCACGTGAAGAACTCGCGCTGGAAATTCGTTCCCGCGCGCTGGCGTGGGCGCTTGCCGAATGCGATGTCGGAGAGATCGACACGCTCAATATTCTGCGGGCAACTTTGCTGGCAATGAAGCGCGCGGTTGAGCGGCTCGCAACGTTACCGCACGTGGTCTGGATCGACGGCCAGCACTGTCCGCTGCTCGCGTGCCCGGTGCGGGCCATCGTCAAGGGAGATCGCAGCATTGCCGCAATCGCGGCGGCTTCCATCCTCGCCAAGACCGCGCGCGACGCGACGCTGATCGAACTCGATCGGACTTATCCCCTGTACGGTTTCGCGCGACACAAGGGATACGGCACGCCTGAACACCTTGCCGCGCTGCGCGAGCACGGCCCTTGCCCGATTCATCGGCGGACATTTGCACCGGTCATGCAGGTGGAAATCGTTTTCTGATCTGCTGTGCCCACGATGAAAAACCCGCCGCGGGGACTCCTTTTCGATGTGTTCGGCACCGTCGTCGATTGGCGCACGGGCATCATGCGCGAGGTCAGACGCGCCGCGAAAAAGCGCGGCGTGCGCGTTGACGCGGGAGCGTTCGCTGACGCGTGGCGCGCTGAATATCGACCGGCGATGGATCGCGTTCGACGCAAGGTCGAGCCGTGGCAGACCCTGGATATGCTGCATGCGGCGAGTCTGGCAAAATTGCTGGGCCGCTTCGCACTGGACTTGTCACAGCGCGACGCCGTTGCCTTGAATCTCGCGTGGCATCGCCTGCCACCGTGGCCGGATAGTGTTCACGGCCTCGCCCGGCTCAAACGTCGCCACACGATCGCCAGCCTGTCCAACGGCAACGTGGCGTTGCTCGTGGATCTCGCAAAGTTCGCTGGGCTGCCATGGGATGCGGTTTTTTCCGCCGAACTCTTCGGCCACTACAAGCCGGACCCGGAGGTGTACCTCGGCGCAGTCCGCCTGCTTGACTTGAAGCCGCGCGAGGTGATGTTGGTCGCAGCGCACAAGGACGACCTGGCAGCGGCACGTGCCTGCGGCCTCAGGACGGCGTTTGTGTACCGGCCGTTCGAACATGGCAAAGCCATCGACGCGAGGCATCAAGTTGACGGCCGGCGCGAGGTCGATCGCGCGGCGACGATCAACGCCACGGACTTTATCGATCTGGCCCGTCAACTCGAGGCGCCGTAGACAGTTCAAGGCCGGACATCGCGGCAGGATCGTCGCCGGGCATTCCACTATAATAGACGCCTGGTATTCGGAGATTTTCCATGATTCATTGCGTGCTGCACGATCCCAGGGACTCTGTCGCCGTTGTTGTCGTCGAAGGCATCAAGGCGGGACAGACGCTCACCGGCTTGATCCTGGACGAAGATCGCACGATCACGTTGCCGTGTACGCAGGACATTCCGCTCGGGCACAAAGTCGCCCTCCGTGACATGGACATCGGCGCGACGGTGATC
Organism: uncultured beta proteobacterium; assembly: GCA_963749795.1. Classification (GTDB taxonomy): domain Bacteria; phylum Pseudomonadota; class Gammaproteobacteria; order Burkholderiales; family Casimicrobiaceae; genus PALSA-1003. The sequence continues at coordinate 151,480 of CAVVOR010000007.1, read as the reverse complement.
AAGTATGGCGTCGACATCGGCAAGGTCGTCGCACCGATCAGGACCGGGCAGCACGCCCACGTGCACAACATCAAGACCAAGCGGTGGTAGCGCGCCAAGGGACGGCCGCGGCTTGTTGCCAGCCTTGTCCAGAGGTCGTTTGTCAGCTCGCTGCTTTGATCAAAATATAGAGAACCTGCCATGGATTCGAGTTTCTGGGGCTATCGACGGGAGAATGGTCGCGTCGGTGTCCGCAATCACGTACTCATCCTGCCCGTCGATGATCTATCGAACGCGGCCGTCGAAGCGGTCGCCAACAACATCAAAGGCACGCTGGCGATACCGCATCCCTATGGCCGCTTGCAATTCGGCGCGGATCTGGACCTGCATTTTCGTACCTTGATCGGTACCGGGAGCAACCCGAACGTGGCCGCGGTGGTCGTCGTCGGGATCGAGGAAGGGTGGACCAAAAAGATCGTCGACGGCATCGCGGCGACAGGCAAGCCCGTCGTCGGCTTCGGCATCGAGTTGCACGGAGATCACGATACGATCATGCGCGCGTCAAAGGCTGCCCGTGAATATCTGCAGTGGGCGAGCGAAAAGCATCGCGTCGAATGCGACCTCAAGGACCTGTGGGTATCGACCAAGTGCGGGGAGTCCGACACCACATCGGGTTGCGGCGCCAACCCGACCGTCGGTGACGCATTCGACAAACTCTACGCCGCGGGCTGCACGCTCGTCTTCGGCGAAACCACCGAGCTAACGGGCGGCGAACACATCGTTGCGGCACGGTGTCGTGACGATCAAGGTGCGTGCTGAGTTCATGCGTGTCTTCGACCGCTACCAGGAAGTCATCAATCGACACAAGACGACCGACCTTTCGGAGTCGCAGCCGACCAAGGGCAATATCGCCGGCGGGCTGACGACGATCGAAGAGAAAGCGCTTGGCAACATCCAGAAAATCGGCAAGCGCTGCATCGTCGACGGCGTGCTCGACAAGGCAGAAATGCCCAGTGGCGGGGGCCTGTGGTTCATGGACAGTTCCTCGGCGGCGGCCGAAATGGTCACGCTTTGTGCAGCGTCGGGCTTCGCGGTGCATTTCTTTCCGACGGGTCAGGGGAACGTCATCGGCAACCCCATCCTGCCCGTCATCAAGATCTGCGCCAATCCGCGCACCGTACGCACGATGAGCGAGCATATCGACGTTGACACTTCGGGACTCCTGCAGCGCGACATCACCATGGACCAGGCGGGAGACAAGTTGCTCGATATGATGTTCCGTACCGCCAACGGCAGGCTGACGGCGGCCGAAGCCCTGGGCCATCGGGAATTCGTGCTCACGCGTCTGTATGAGAGTGCTTAAGCACGTGGGTTTGTACAACGGTTTCGGAAAGCTGAATCGATCATGGACACAAGCACCGCGGATCGTCTCGATATCGCAGTGGACATCGCGGCCATCCGTGCAGCCCACGCGCGGATCACCCCTCACATCCATCGGACCCCCGTCTTGCACAGTCGGTCGCTGGACGAGCTGACCGGTGCTTCGCTTTTTTTCAAATGCGAGAACCTGCAAAAGGTCGCGGCATTCAAGGCCCGCGGTGCGTGTAACGCCGTGCTGTCTCTTTCGGAAAGCGAAGCCAAGCGCGGCGTCGTCACGCACTCGTCAGGCAATCACGGCGCAGCCTTGGCGTGGGCCGCGACGCAACGTGGCATTCCTTCATGGATTGTGATGCCCGACAACGCCCCGTCGATCAAGCAGAATGCTGTCAGGGGTTTTGGCGGCGAAGTCCGTTTCTGCCAGGCGACGCTTCCCGCGCGCGATGCCATGTGTGCGGCCGTTCAGGCGGAGACCGGCGCGACGCTGGTCCATCCCTATAACGACTGGCGAGTCATCGCAGGGCAGGGAACGGCTGCTCTGGAGTTGCTGGCGGAGGTACCCGATCTCGACGTGGTCATCGCGCCGGTGGGAGGCGGAGGTTTGTTGTCGGGAACGGCGATTGCAGTGCGCGCGCACGCCCGCACGATCAAGGTTTACGGTGCCGAGCCTGCCGGCGCGGATGACGCCATGCAGTCCTTGCGCGCCGGGCGGGTCGTGCCGCAAATCAATCCTCGCACCATTGCCGACGGACTCCGCTCATCACTGGGTGACAAGACCTTTGCCGTTATCTCGACGACGGTCGACGATATCGCCACGGCGTCGGAAGAATCCATCGTTCGCGCGATGCGGCTGACGTGGGAAAAACTGAAGCTTGTGATTGAGCCCTCGTCCGCCGTGCCGCTGGGTGCGCTCCTCGAGCACCGGTTTCCCGTAGCAGGACTGCGCGTAGGCGTAATCCTGAGCGGGGGCAATGTCGATCTCGACCATTTGCCCTGGCAGCACTAAGGGGGCACAATTTTTTCGCGACGACGAGATTGCATCGTCAGCGAACGGAGAACGAACAGTGAGCTGGAATGCTGATTTCATGCGACAGGAACGTGCCCGCGAAGCGAGTTATCCCCGCTTTCATCTGGCGTTTCCGGTCACCGACCTTGCCAAGGCGCGGCAGTTCTACGGGGAACGTCTTGGCTGCAGCGAGGGACGGAGTTCGCCCGAATGGGTGGACTTCAATTTCTATGGACACCAGATCGTGGCGCACAAGGTCGAGGCCGGCGCGATGAGCGACGCCACCAGCATGGTCGATGGCGACCAAGTGCCCGTTCGTCATTTCGGCGTCATCCTGGCGATGGACGAATGGAACGATCTCGCAGGCAAGCTGAAAGAGGCCGGTACGAAGTTTGTGATTGAACCGCACGTTCGCTTCAAAGGTCTTGCCGGAGAACAAGCAACGATGTTTTTCCTCGACCCTTTCGGCAACGCTCTGGAATTCAAGGCGTTCAACAATATCGAGCAGTTGTTCTCCAAGCAGTAGAGGTGGCCCGTTTCAGCGTGCCGCAGTTGACTGGCCTCGCGACGCGAGCGCTGCGCCGTGCGGGAGCCAGCGCAAACATGGCAAAGACGACCGCGACGGCGTTGGTCGATGCTGACGCGCAAGGCCTGGCGTCGCATGGCACCTCGCGCATCCCCAGGTACGCCGCGCACCTGCGCAACGGACGCGCCGACGGCGCGTCCGAGCCGACGATCGTTCGCGAAAAAGCTGCCGTCGCGCTGATTGACGCCAACCATGGGCTGGCGTTTCCTGCCTGTGCGATGGCGATCGAGCGCGCAATCGTCCTGGCGCGGGCGTCGGGCGTTGCCTTCGTCGGTGTCACGCGCAGCCACCATTTCGGTGTTGCGGCCTATCATCTGGCATCCGTCGCGGACGCGGGCATGATTGGATTGGCGTTCAGCAACTCACCGGCCGCGATGGCGGCTGCAGGGGGCAAGCGTCCGATCTTCGGTACCAATCCCATCGCGGCCGTGTTTCCACGCAAAGATCAGGCTCCGCTGAGCATTGATCTCTCCCTTTCCGAAGCTGCGCGGGGCAAGGTGATGATTGCCGCCAGCGAAGGTCGCGCGATTCCTCCGGGCTGGGCGCTCGATCCCCGAGGCAATCCGACCACGGATGCTCACGAGGCGCTCGCGGGAACGATGCTGGCGATGGGTGGCAACAAAGGAGCGATGTTGGCGCTGATGGTGGAACTTCTGTCCAGTGCACTCACTGGGGCGGCGATTGGGTTCGAGGCCGACTCGTTCCTTGTCGACGAGGGTCGGCGGCCCGGCGTCGGACACGCGTTTCTGGTGATCGACCCTGATGCGCTGGCGGGACGCGACACCTACTACGAGCGCATAGAAACGTTGATCACCGAAATGCAAAAGGACAGCGGCGTACGCCTGCCGGGATCGAGGCGACGCGAGTTGGCGGCGCTCGCCGCGACAGACGGAATCGAGATCTCCGATACGCTCGCGGCCCAGCTGGTGGCGCTCGCCGGTTGATGCAATCGTCCGAGGCGGCGGCGAACGGTCCTTAGCGTTACTTATCAGCTGACTCTCAGCTCACTCTCAGTTCACTTTAACGCCGAGCATCATGCCGCCGTCCTCGTGCTCGAGATTGTGACAGTGGAACATGTAGATCTGCGGGCCCGCGAACGGCATCGCGAAGTTGATCGCGACCTTGACACTCTCACCGGGCCACACGAGCACCGTGTCCTTTTCGCCCAGGTCGGTGGCGAGTCGGCCACGATCATCGACTTTGAGGGCTGCGACCTGGTCGGGACTGGTCTGTCGCTCGAGCACCTGAAAGTGAAAGCCGTGCAAGTGCATCGCGTGCGGCATGCTCTTGAAATAGTTGCGTATCAGCCACGTTTCGACGGTGTCGCGGCCGACTTCGATCGGCGCTTCGCCCATGGCGAAGACGCGATCGTTGATCCGCCATCGATCCTTGGCGAATCCCAGACGCAACACGCGCTCTGTCGCCGCACTCGTATCGATCGCAGGAAGCGATCGACAGCCGCGTCGGAAGCTTCGCGTTGTAGGCGATGCGCTCGCGAACTCGCAACTGCAGCAGCCCCTGCACGGCGCCTTCGGCAAAACCGCCGCCGTGGCCCATCGCCGCATGATCGACCATCGGCGGCGGCGTCGGCATCGCCATCGGCGCCGGATCGTGATTCATCGCCGTCGACGCGGAGGCCGGGTCCTCGCCGGTGCTGGCGACCGCGGGCATTTCCATGTGCATCGCATCGAACGCGAGTGTCTCCAGCGTGACCGTATCGCCGACGCCGGCATCGCTTAAGATCGACAAGAATGTCGATGCGTTCGGCAGGTGAAATGAAAACATCGTTGCAGCGGATCGGCTTGGCCAGAAGACCCGCATCGGTGCCGATCAGCACAAAGGGCATCGGTCGACCCAGCGCCGTTCGCAGGCCCAGCCGGTAGGTTCGCGCGTTGGACGCGTTGAGCACGCGAAATCGATAGATGCGCGTGCTCACATCGAAATAAGGACACGCTCGTGCCGTTGATCTCGACTGAATTGCCGAAATAGCCGTGCATTCGATCGCTGGCGGTCGCGGCATAGTCGGCGACACCGCGACGGTCCTGCAGTATCAGCGGGATCTCGCTGCGCCCGGGGACGAGACCCAAGGCGGTGCGCAGCGCACGCTCGTCATCGTCCTCGACTTCGATCAGTCCGAACATTCCGCGATAGACCTGCCCGGCCGTCAGTCCGTGCGGATGCGGATGGTACCAATACAGTCCCGCGCGATCGCGTACTTCGAAGTTGTATGCGTAGCGCGCACCTGGCGGTACCAGCGGCATGCCCGCGCCATCGTTACGCGTGTCCACACCAAGCCCATGCCAATGGATGATTGTCGATTCGCTGATCGAATTCTCGAGCTCTACCTGCAGCGCTTGCCCTGGGCGAAGTACCAGCGTCGGATTGATGTAGTTGCGCTCTGCATGGTTGACGACGAATCCCCAGCGCATCGGCGCACCCACCGCCGAGGTGACGTCCGCCCGCATCGTGAGGCGCGCCATTGGTGGGAAAGAGGCGTCCGTAGAGACCGCTTTCGCCGGGGATGAAAAGCGGCGACGCGTTCGTTCCCGCGCCGCAGAAATCGCCGCGGATGGGCGCGGCGGGTTCACTCGCATGATCGGATAACGCACGGCCTGGTGCCGAGAGCAGGGCGAGCGCCCCGAGTGAGCGCAGCGCCTGCCTACGCGTGACGCGCGTCGTCATTCTGCAGACCGCGGCTCGCGCCGGAAGAAGAAACGGTGTGGCGAGGGGGAAAGACAACAGCGTTTCGCGATGCATCGACGGCGCCAGCATCATCGAATCGCTACGCCCCATGGCAACTCGCCGACGGCGATGTCGGCGATCTTGGTGTTCGATTGCGGTATCGATTACGGCCACGGCGTTCGATCGGCCGCACGCGACGTAGAGCTTTCTACCGTCCGGAGTGATCGCCATGTTCCACGGCCGCTTGCCGACGGGAATCCGGGCGATGATGGTGTTGGTCGCTGTGTCGATCACCTGCACCGTGCCTTCGCCGCCGGAAGTCACGTAGACGCGCTTGCCATTCGGGATGGACGGTGACGCCGTTGGAGCGGCTGCCGGCCTTGATGCGCGCGATCACTTCCTGCTTCGCGACGTCGAACACGTTGACGGTGTCGGCATTCTCTGCGGCAACGTACGCGCGGCTCTGTCGGGCAGAAAGCCGATGCCGCGCGGACGGTCGCCGACCTTGACTGACTTGACGACCTGCCCTTGCGCAAGGTCGACGATGTCGACGCTGTCAGCCTCCTCGCTGCTGACGTACAGCCACTTGCCGTCGGGGCTGAACACCGCATGTTCGGGATTCTTGCCGCGCATCTTGAGCTTGCGCGCGACCTTGCCGGTCGCGGTGTCGACGATCAGGACTTGATCGTCTTCCTCGACCGCGGCAGACAGCCATTTGCCGTCGGCCGACAGATAGATCGCCTTCGGGCGAGCTCCCCAAGCGGCGTTCGCGCGACGACCGTCGCCGGTGCTCGTATCCACCGTCAGCAGCCGCGTTGCTGGCCTGATCGCTGAGGTAAAGGCGCTTTGCCGTCGAGCGAGAGTGCGATGCCGCGGGGCTTGCCGCCGACCTTGAATGTCGCGACGACCGCGTTCGACCCGGTGTCGACGACCGAAACCGAGGCCGAGCCTTCGTTGGATACGTAGGCCAACGGAGCCGCAGAGGCGGCCATCGCGAAACAGAATGAAACAGCGATGGCGAACGACGTGCATGCAGAACGGAAGCGCGGCGACATGTTTCTGATGTCTCCTCAAATCGCGACACTGGAACGGGGCGCGCCTCGATGAAGCCGTGGGTCGACGTGGAAGCGGCCTGAAGCTTGGGTTATGCTACATGACTTCGCGTTAGTCCACGGACTTGCGATTCCGTTCAGACCATCTCGCGCTCCCCGACCACTCTGGCTGCATCCTGATGCACCTAGCCGTCCTATTCCCGCCAACTCGGCGCATATTGTAGCCGCGGTGGCGCCACTCCTCAGTCTGTGCAGCGGGCGACCGCAATGCTCGATCTTGAGCGTGCTGCTTGCGTCGCTGGCCGCGTCGTTCGCGCTGACGACGCGCGCACAAGAAGCGCTGCCGCAGCCTTCGCGCCTGGACGCGATTGTCGTGACGGCGACGCGGATCGATGAGCGTGCTTTCGATCTGCCTGTGGCCATCGACAGTGTCGACGCGACGCAGATCCAGCAAAATCAGTTGCAGATCAACCTGTCCGAGTCACTGAACCGTGTTCCAGGGCTTGTCGTGCAGAACCGGTGGAACTATGCGCAGGACTTACAGGTGTCGTCGCGCGGTTTCGGCGCGCGCGCCAATTTCGGCGTGCGCGGGATTCGGCTGTATCAGGATGGCATCCCGGCGACGATGCCCGATGGGCAGGGCCAAACGGGAAGCTTCAGCCTGGTTTCGGCCAAGCGCATCGAAGTATTGCGCGGACCGTTTTCCACGCTTTATGGCAATGCTTCCGGCGGGGTGATTTCGGTGTTCACCGAAGATGGGCCGGAACCGCCTGCGGCGCAGTTCCAGATCGTCGGCGGCAGCTACCGCACCTTCAACACGATCGCAAAGTTCGGTGGCGAACGCGCAAGGGATCAATTTCGTGGTGGCCGCGAATCGCTTTGCAACCGACGGTTATCGCGATCACAGCGAGGCCTCGCGCAACCAGTTCAATGCCAAGATGAAGTTCGCCCTCGGCGACAACACGCAGGTGACGGTGATCGGCAATTCGCTGTATCAACCTGAAGCGCAAGATCCGCTCGGTCTCACCAGGGCGCAATGGCAGGCAAACCCGCGTCAGGTCGATCCGGTCGCGTTGCAGTTCGACACGCGCAAGACCGTTGGCCAGCAGCAGGCCGGCGCGACCGTCGAGCAACGCCTGGGAGACGACACCCAATTGCGCGTGACCGGATATGGCGGCCAGCGCGCGGTGCGGCAATATCTCGCGCTTTCGGGCGTGGCGCCGACGTCGTCGGGAGGCGTGACCGACCTGCAGGGTGCGTATGGCGGCGTTGATGCGCGCGTCACGACGCGCTTCGCGCTGGCAGGGGCGCCGCTAACTCGTCATCGCGGGGGTCACCTACGACAGCCAGCAACAGCAACGCAAGGGCTACGTCAACAACAATGGCGCGCTCGGCGACCTGCGGCGCGATGAGGACGACAGCGTTGCCGACAATGACGCATATCTGCAGGGCGAATGGTCGCCGGTGGCGCCTCTATCGTTGTACGCGGGCCTGCGCTACAGCGACGTGCGCTTCAAGTCCGACGATCACTACATCACCGCGGCCAATCCCGACGACAGTGGACGCGTCAGTTACTCCCATCTCAGTCCGGTCGCTGGCGCCGTATGGCATGCGACCGACGCAATCAATGTGTATGCCAATGCTGGAGAAGGGTTCGAAACGCCGACTTTCATCGAACTCGCCTACCGCAATGTCGGAAGCGGATTGAACTTCGATCTGAAACCAGCGATCAGTCGATCGGTCGAAGCCGGAATCAAGGCACAGCTTGGCGCAGGGCAACGGGTCAATCTGGCGGTGTTCGGTACGCGGACGTCCAACGAAATCGTCATCGACACGGCAACGGGCGGACGCACCACCTACAAGAATGCAAGCAAGACTCGCCGTAGCGGCATCGAAGCGCAGTGGGACGGCGACCTTGGCGGCGGATTCGTTGCCTATGCTGCGTACACCTATCTAAGTCGCAACTTACGCGAGCGATACGACGAGCGGCACTCCCCCGGTCACGATAGGCGCAGGCGCCAAGCTCCCGGGCGTTCCCGCGTCGAGCGCATACGCCGAACTCGCCTGGTCGCGCGCCGAATGGCAGGGATTCTCTGCAGCGGTTGAGGTGCAATATGCCGACAAGATCTACGTCAATGACCTTAACAGCGATTCAGCGCCGAGCTACGCCGTGGCGAATATTCGCGCCGGGTTCGAGCAGCGGGTCGACCGATGGACGTTGCGCGAGTTCGCGCGCGTCAACAACCTGACTGACAGGAACTATGTCGGCAGTGTGATCGTCGGAGACACCAATGGTCGCTTTTTCGAGCCCGCAGCGGGTCGCAATTACCTCGTCGGGGTTAGCGTGAATGCAAAGTTCTGAAATTTCCACGGCTGATTCCGGCGGGCGCTACACGACGACGGCGATCGTGTTGCACTGGTTGGTCAGTGTGGCAGTCATCGGGACGATTGCGTTGGCCTGGTGGATGCTCTCGATCCCCAAAAGTCCCTCCGGGCCGCGCCTCGCGGCGTTCAACTTGCACAAGTCGATCGGAATCACGATATTCCTCGTGATGCTGGTGCGATTGGCTTGGCGTGCGACTCACAAGCCGCCGCCGCTGCCGCCCATGCCGAACTGGCAGACGCGTGCAGCACGCTTAAGCCACCTGCTTCTGTACGTTTGCTTGTTTATCATGCCGATTGCAGGTTTCACGGCTTCGTCGTTCTCGGGCCGGCCGATCGTCTATTTCGGCTATCCGCTCCCGGTGCTCGCCGGCAAGAACGATGCCGTTGCAAATATTTTCTACGGCATCCATTTCGTGACGAGCTGGATCCTGCGTCGCGTCGATCACCGTGCATATCCTGGCAGCGTTCAAACACCAGCTTGTCGATCGCGATGGGCTCTTCTGGCGGATGTGGCCGTCGCCAACGCAGGATGGGCCGGCGGCGAAATACCGTTCTAGCAGCGGCCGGCCTTAGGGCGCAGAGCGCGCCGGGGATGCTTTAGCTGTGCTCGTGGACTCGAGCAACTTGATGGTCTCGCTGTAGTTGCCCTCGCGAGCCAAGTCGAGCGCAGTCTTATTGCGATCGTCCTTGAGGTCCGGTTTGGCACCCGCCGCAAGCAACGCGCGGGCGGTTTCGGTCTTGCCGTAGCCCGCGGCCCACATCAGCGCGGTCAGCGAATGCGCATGCGCCGCGTTCGGATCGACACCCGCGGCCAGCAATAGCTGCACAATTTCGGTGTTTCCCTGGCCCGCCGCGTACGTCATCGCGTTCTTTTGTACGCGATCGACCGCATTGATGTCTGCACCCTTGGCTAACAAAGTCTTGACGATGGCGACAAATCCTCCATGCGATGCAGCCATTAGCGGTGTCACGCCATTGACCGCCGCCTGGTTGATGTCGGTGCCAGAGTCGATCATGCGATTGGCCAAGGCCGGCTGGCCGTTCTTAAGCGCGATCACCAACGCAGTTTCGCCAAGTCGGTTGCGGGCATTGGGCGACGCGCCTTCTTTGAGCGCCCGATCGACGGCGGCGGCATCGCCGGCACGGGCCGACGCGAGCATGCGCGCATTGATCGAAAGATCCTGCGCCGGGACCGCTTGCGGCAGCGCAAGAACTGCAAATAGCAGCGCCGCAACGAGCGCGAGTGGCACGCGTGCGAGCCAGGGTTCTTGGATGCAACTCGGAGGGCAGCGCCCAACATTGTTGTCAACAGATTGCATTTTCATGAGGCTTGGACTATAACTTAATTCTCCCTGCAAACGGCCTGCGCCGGATGGCGCGTAGCGACGCGCAGGGCAACAATAATCCTGAAGGAGCTATCCATGGCATTTGATTCCGGTCACTGCTCACGGACGATCGTCGCATTTGCGTCGGCGTTCGCGCTTGCGTGCGGGTGGGTCGTCTCGGTCGGGGCACAAGAAGTCTCGGGCAGTGCAACGACGACTACGAAGCCCATGGCAACGGCTCCCACCGATGTTACGCAGGCGATGCTCGACACCGCGGGCGGCGGCAGCAAAGATTGGCTGCACTCGAACGGCAGCTACGCCCAAACCCGGTATTACCCCGGCAACCAGATCAACGGCTCGAATGTCGGCCACCTCAAGCCCGCATTCGTGTTCCAGACGGCCGTCCTTGAATCGATGGAGACTGCGCCGATTGTCGATAACGGCGTGATGTTCCTGACGACTTCGTTCAATCACGTCTACGCCATCGACGCAGTGACGGGTGAAGAGTACTGGCACTACAAGCACAAGCTTGGACCAATCGTCACCGTCTGCTGCGGCAACAACAATCGCGGCGTTGCGATTGCCGGCGGGACTCTGTACATGGGAACGATCGACGCCAAACTGGTCGCGCTCGATGCCAAGACCGGCAATGTCCTGTGGCAAACGCAGATTGCCGATCCCGAGAAAGGTTACTCGGAAACTATGGCGCCCGCGGTAATCGATGGCAAGGTGCTGATCGGTACTAATGGCGGCGAATACGGCATTCGCGGTTTTGTGAAGGCGTTCGATGCCAAGGACGGCAAGCTCCTCTGGACCTTCAACACGATTCCGGAAAAAGGGCATGAGGGTGTCTGGAACCCGAAGGACGCGACGGGTCGCGACATGCATCGCGATATCGATGCAGAAAAAGCCGCTTTCGCCAAGGACAGCTCGTTCTACCAGCAGCTCGGTGGCGGCGTATGGATGACGCCTGCGATCGACAAGAAGACGCGGACCGTGTTTTTTGTGGTGGGCAATCCTTCTCCTGATCTGTACGGTGCCGTGCGTCCGGGTGACAACCTGTACACGGACTCGATGGTTGCCATCGACCTCGACACGGGCGCATACAAGTGGCACTACCAGTACATCGCGCACGACGTTTGGGATCTGGACTCAGTCAGTCCGCCGATCCTCACGCAGGCGAAGGATGGCTCAGGCAAGATGGTCGACGTGGTGATTCATGGCGGCAAGACCGGGCACATTTATGTGCACGAGCGCAACAGCGGCAAGCTGATTCGTTTTTCCGAAGCCATGATCCCGCAGGAGAACATGTGGGCGTTGCCGACCAAGGACGGCGCACGCATGCTTCCCGGTGCCAACGGTGGTGTCGAGTGGTCGCCTTTGGCAGTGAACCCGGGCCTGCACATGGCGTATGCCGCCAATTTGCACCAGCCGATGACCTACCATGTGGAAGAGGTTGCCTATCCGGGTGGGAAGCTGTGGCTCGGAGGCGCGTTCAAGACCATCCCCAGCGAAGAGCAATGGGGAAGGCTGGTCGCGGTCAATCTCGATACCGGCAAGGTCGCATGGGGCGTCAAGACGCCGCAACCGCTGATAGGCGGCGTGCTCGCGACTGCGGGCAATCTCGTATTCAACGGTGAAGCCAATGGCTGGTTCAAGGCCTACGACGCGCACACGGGCAAAGAACTCTGGCGCTACAACTGCGGTGCGGGTGTGAATGCGCCAGCAGTGTCCTACATGGTCGGTGGCAAGCAGTATGTCGCGGTGGCTGCAGGCGGCAACAATCAGATCGATGCCAAACGCGGCAACAGCGTCTTTGTGTTTGCTTTGCCTTAGTTGTCTTAGGGGGCGCCAGGAGGCCTGGCAGCAGGGCATCGCGCGTTCCTCGTCCGAACCAAACGCGGCCACTCGGGTCAGACCGGGTGGCCGCTTCATTTACAATCCTTCGTATGCTCAAACTCTTGATTGCGATCGGCGCATTACTGGCCGTGCCCGCATATGCGCAGCTGGACGCCTCGCAAATGACCGCAGCGCGCGCCAAGGCCCAGATCTGCTTCTCGTGCCACGGACCTGACGGCAACTCGCAGATGCCGCTGTATCCAATCCTGGCGGGGCAAGGCTGGCGTTACATCTATATCGAGCTCAAGGATTTCAAGGAAGGGCGCCGCAACGACCCGCAGATGTCACCGCAAGCCGCCAACCTGTCGCGCGATGACATGATCGAACTCGGCCAATTTTTCGCGGCACAGAAGGCGATGCCGACGAATTTCCACGCTGACGGCGCAAAGGTCGAGGCAGGCCGCAAAATATCGGACGCCGCCTTATGTCCGATGTGTCACCTGGGCGGCTTCGTCGGCCAAAACGAAATTCCCCGCGTCGCCGGGCAGGACGCGCAGTACATCAAAAAACAGCTCGAGGATTTTCGCGCGCGGCGCAGGACCAACGACGCGGGAAACATGACCAGCATAACCGCGAACTTGTCGGACCAGGACATCGACAACCTCACGAACTATATCGCCAACCTGCAATAGCGTATGCGCCGGGCAGGTTGTGCGACGCAGCATGCAGCGGCTCGTTGGTGGCGCTATTATCGGTGAAGGCTCCAGAGCCCGCCCGCAGCACGCCCCCGTTTTACCCTCCCAGGAGACGCGCGATGTCAGTTCAGGTTTCGATGAATGTCAACGGCAAGGCCGTCAGTGAAGATATCGATCCGCGCATGCTGCTGGTCGATTTTATCCGCACCCGTCTGACTTTGACCGGCACGCACGTCGGTTGCGACACCGGCCAGTGTGGCGCGTGCACGGTGTTGATCGATGGCAATGCAGTCAAGGCGTGCACGATCCTTGCCGTCCAGGCGAATGCCTCTACCGTCATGACCATCGAAGGACTCGCCGCGCCGAATGGCGAGTTGCATCCGATGCAGGCCGCGTTCAAGGACTGTCATGGCCTGCAATGTGGCTTTTGCACGCCAGGCATGGTGATGAGCGCGATTGATCTGGTCAAGCGCCATCCGAATGCCGACGAGAACACGATACGCGCCGCGCTCGAAGGCAACATTTGCCGCTGCACCGGCTATCAAAACGTCGTCAAAGCGATCAAGCAAGGCGCGACTGCGATGAGTGCCTGAAGACTTTCGCGTGCGTCGAGTGGCGACTGCAGAATTACCCAACGTAACTACCGTAACCACACTAAGCAACGATTCAACGACTCGGGACATCTACCATGGGTGCCAGCGATCTCAACAGCATTGGTCAATCGGTTCGGCGCAAGGAAGACTATCGCTTCCTGACAGGTGCGGGGCAGTACACCGACGACATCAACCCGCCACATCACACGCATGCCTACTTCCTGCGCTCGCCACATGCGCACGCGAACATCCGCAAGATCGATCTCACCAACGCGAAGGCGGCGCCGGGGGTACTCGGCATTTTCACCGGCGCCGACTTGAAAGGGTCAACGGCTTGCCCTGCGGATGGCTGATAACAGACACCGACGGCCAGCCGATGAAGGAGCCACCGCATCCGCTGCTGGCGCAAGGCAAGGTCCGCTATGTGGGAGACGGCGTGGCGATGATCGTCGCCGAAACGCCTGACCAGGCGAAGGATGCGGCCGAATTGATCGAAGTCGACTACGACGTGCTCGATGCCGTCGTCAATCCGGCCGAAGCGTTGAAAAGCGGAGCGCCGAACCTGCACGAAGGTGCTCCGGGTAACAAGTGCTACACCTGGGCGCTCGGCGACAAGGCGGCGGTCGACGCGGCATTTGCCAAGGCCGCGCATGTCACCAAACTCGACTTAGTCAACAACCGCCTTATTCCCAACGCGATCGAGCCGCGTGCCGCGGTCGCCAGCTACAGTCGCGCCGACGATGGATACACGCTCTACGTCACCAGCCAGAATCCCCACGTGGAGCGATTGCTGATGACGGCTTTTGTGCTCGGGCTTCCTGAGACGAAAGTGCGGGTCATTGCGCCCGATGTAGGCGGTGGGTTCGGATCCAAGATCTATCTCTATCCGGAAGAGACGGCGATGGTCTGGGCATCGAAGCAGATCAATCGCCCGATCAAGTGGACCGCCGAGCGCAGCGAGTCGTTTCTGTCCGACGCGCATGGCCGCGACCATGTGACGCACGCCGAACTCGCGCTCGACAAGGACGGCAAGTTTCTGGCGATGCGCGTACACACCGTTGCGGCGATGGGCGCGTATCTTTCGACGTTCGCGTCCTGCATCCCGACGATTCTCTATGCGACGTTGCTCGCCGGCCAGTACACGACGCCCGCGATCTACTGCGAAGTGACGGCCGCCTTCACCAATACGGCGCCAGTCGACGCCTATCGCGGTGCAGGCAGGCCCGAAGCGACGTACGTTGTCGAACGCCTGGTGCACACGGCGGCTGCCGAAATGGGTATTGCGCAGGACGAAATCCGTCGACGCAACTTCATCCGAACGTTTCCGTATCAGACGCCGGTCGCGCTGCAATACGATATCGGCGACTACGATGCGTGTCTCGATGAATCGATGAAACTTGCCGACGTCGCCGGCTTTGCCGCGCGCAAGGCCGAGGCAGCCAAGCGCGGGAAGCTGCGCGGACTGGGATATTCGTCGTACATCGAAGCCTGCGGACTTGCGCCGTCCAATATCGCCGGGGCGCTGGGTGCCCGCGCCGGCTTGTTCGAAGCCGGGCAGGTGCGCGTGAATCCCACTGGCGGCGTCACGGTATTCACGGGCTCCCATAGTCACGGACAGGGACACGAGACGACGTTTGCGCAAATCGTCTCGAGCCGGCTGGGCATACCCATCGAGAATGTCGAAATCGTGCACGGCGACACCGGCAGGATTCCATTCGGCATGGGCACCTACGGATCGCGTTCGTTGTCAGTGGGCGGCACGGCGATCATCAAGGCGCTGGACAAGATCGTGGCCAAGGGCAAGAAGATCGCTGCGCATTTGCTCGAAGCCGCGGAAGCCGACATCGAATTCAAGGACGGCAAGTTCACCGTCGCTGGCACCGATCGCAGCAAAGCATTCGGTGACATCGCGCTCACCGCATATGTGCCGCATAACTATCCGCTGGACAAGCTCGAGCCCGGGCTCGACGAGACGGCGTTTTACGATCCCACGAACTTCACCTATCCCGCTGGCACGCACATTTGCGAAGTCGAGATCGATCCGGAGACCGGGGTGGTCAAGGTCGTCGCTTTCGCGGCCTGCGACGACTTTGGCAACATCATCAATCCGATGATCGTCGAAGGCCAGGTGCACGGAGGCATCGCCCAAGGCATTGGCCAGGCGCTGCTCGAGGGCTGTGTCTACGAAGAAGGCACCGGTCAGCTTCTCACCGGAAGCTACATGGACTACACGATGCCGCGCGCCGACGATTTCCCGACGTTCAAGATCGCGACCAAGGTCACGCCGTGTACGCATAATCCGCTCGGGGCCAAAGGTTGCGGCGAAGCCGGAGCGATCGCCTCACCCGCAGCATTAATGAACGCGGTGCACGACGCGCTGGCGAGCGTCAACGTGAAATATATCGACATGCCCGTGACGTCCAATCGTGTCTGGCAGGCGATCGTCGCCGCCAAACACTGAAGCGACGACCTAAGCCGGCACCGCGTGTAAAGACTTAAGGAGGCACGACCCATGTACGCCTTTGAATACCAGCATCCGAAATCAGTTGCCGACGCTGCAACAGCGCTCGCCCGAACAGGCGGCAAAGCCCTTGCCGGAGGCCAGAGCCTCGTGGGAGCGATGAAGCTGCGGCTCGCCAACCCCGGGACGATCGTTGACCTCTCAGGTATCCCCGATCTCAAAGGCATCAAGAAGGAGGGCGACGCGATCGTCATCGGTGCGTTGACGACACACGCCGAGGTCGCGTCCTCATCGACGGTCAAGCAATCGATTCCCGCGCTCGCGACGCTGGCGGAAGGCATCGGCGATCGCCAGGTCAGGAATCGCGGCACGATAGGCGGATCGCTCGCTAACAACGATCCAGCGGCCGACTATCCCGCGGCAGCATTGGGCTTAGGTGCCACGCTCATGACAAACAAGCGCAAGATCGCGGCCGCCGATTTTTTCAAGGGTGTTTACGAAACCGCGCTGGCTGCCGACGAGATCATCACGGCGGTCAGTTTTCCGATACCCAAGAAAGCGGCTTATGCGAAATTCCCGCAACCCGCATCGCGTTTCGCCTTGGTTGGCGTGTTCGTGGCCGTCACGGGTAATGGTGTGCGTGTCGCTGTGACCGGCGCCGGAGCACACGTGCATCGTGCGACGGCAATCGAGAATGCGCTGACGCAGAATTTTTCAGCGGCTGCCGCCAAAGCGGTGAAGATCCCTGCCGACCATCTGAACAACGACCTGCACGGATCGGCGGCGTACCGTGCGCATCTGGTCTCGGTGATGGCCGCGCAGGCGGTCGCAACGATCGCCTGAAACGAGGTTCCTGCCCGTTGTCCCTATCGCCCGATCGGGCGAGGGGGAGTGGGTGAGTGCGGGTCCCGGTGGCGATTGCCCGCCGCTTGCCTATCGAACGATCGTTCGATAGAATAAACCTTCCTGTCTGACCGGCGCTTGCTTGGGGCTATGCCTTCAAGCGGGCACCGGTCGGCATGACCGGAAGCCGGCTTGCCGATCACCCCCGCCCTTGCTGCCCTGCTGCATAACCCGCTTATATGGCGCGGCGATCAATTGGCGCGCGCCGGGGACAGCATTGCCAGCGGGTTCTCCGAACTGGATCGGGAACTCCCCGGCGGGGGCTGGCCCCACGGAGCATTGACCGAGCTGTTGCACGACGAAGAAGGCATCGGAGAACTGAATTTGTTGATGCCTGCGCTCCGACGTATCGATCACTCGGGTTCAGGCGCATCGATCGTGCTGATTGCGCCGCCGCATATCCCCTATGCACCGGCGTTCTCCGGGTTCGGCGTCCCTTTGACTCGAATGCTCGTCATCGACGTGGCGGCCGACCAGAACCGCTGGTGGGCAGCAGAGCAGGTACTGCGAGCACAAGGTGTCGGTGCGTTGCTGTTTTGGCCTGGCAAGCTCGGTGACCAATATTTGCGCCGCCTTCAGCTTGCCGCGCAGGAGAGCAAGGCACTGGCTTTTATCTTCTCGGATACGAGCCGTGCGGCGCAAGCTTCGCCGTCGCCATTGCGTGTGCGCTTGTCGATCGCAGGCGCACGTTTGCGCGTCGATGTGTTCAAGCGTCGCGGCGGCGTCATGACGCGTCCCCTGCTGCTCGATATGACATCGGTCCAGCCATTGCCGGACCGTTTCAGTATCGATCAACGCTTGGACGATGCAACATCGCCCAAGGATTGCCGCGTACTCGGCGCGCACAGTACCCGCGTGCTGACTTTCAAGCCGCACTATCCGGTTGGCGGGCCATCGGCACAAACCTGGAATCGCGCCTTGGTCAGGGCCGATGAAGTTCGCCGAGGAACGGGTACGGATCCTCGTGTCAGCAAAGACCGCCACGAAGCGGCGGCAATGAGGGCGGATCGCAACAGGACCGCCGCGCAGTGAACCATGCTCTGGGCCTGCCTTTATTTTCCGGCGTTGCCTTTGCATGTTTTCGCGCGCGGCCAGGCGCGCGTTCGGCCTGCCGTCGTCAGCAGCGCCACGCATCGTCCGGATGTCATTGCCGCCAATGACGCAGCCAGAAAACGCGGCATAGTCGCGGGGCTTTCTATCGCTTCTGCACTGGCGCTGGATCCCGATCTGACGATTCACCTGAGAGACGAACGCGCCGAAGCCGCGGCGCTCCGGAACATCGCTCTGTGGGCAGGACAATGGACATCGACGATCAGCGTCGAAATGCCGGCGGCTGTGCTGTTGGAAATTTCGGGCTGCCTCAACTATTTCGGAGGGCTGGACCAACTGCTGCTTCGCATCGATGCCGGCCTGGCGGCGATCGGATATTCGGGCGTCGTCGCTACTGCGCCCACGGCGATGGCTGCGAGCTTATTTGCGCAGACGGGTCAGGCAATTGCAATCGAACACGCCGCCGCGCTGGAAGAAAAATTGGCAGACCTGCCGGTGGATCTCTTCTGCACGCAGCTTGCCGATTCCCGCCTGCCTTATCTGTCTCCAGCGGCGATCGGCGTTCGTACGATCGGCGACTTGCTCGCGTTGCCGAGCGAAGGCATTGCTCGCCGCTTCGGCCAAAGTCTGCTCGATGCCATTCGGCGCGCGCGTGGCGAGTTGCCCGATCCGCGTCCTTTATTCATTGCGCCGGAGCGTTATCACGGTCAGCTCGAGCTGCCCGCACCGGTTAGCGAAACCGAAGCCTTGCTGTTCGCTGCCAAGCGTCTTGTGGTCGAACTCGTCGGATTCCTGCGAGGGCGGGGAGCGGGTGTCACGCGACTGCGCTGCGATCTGATTCACGAAGACGAGAGTCCAACTGCGATCGTGATCGGCCTGACTGCGACGCGGCAGACCGAGCATATCGTCAACGTGCTGCGCGAGCGGCTGGCGCGCGAACAATTGCCCGACCGCGTGGAGGCGATTCGTCTGGTATCGGAAGAAATCGCGCCACTCGCAGCCAAGGATGGCGAGCTTTTCGCCGGAGGAGACCGACATGTCGAGGCTGGCGCGCAGCTGATCGAGCGTTTGCGGGCACGATTGGGCGAGGACGCTGTCCGTGTTATGGCACAGCATCCCGACCATCGGCCCGAACGGGCCTGGCAGCAGAGTCACTCTGTCGGCTCGACCACCCTAAAAACCTCCCTGGAGCAACGAGCGAAGCGTCCGTTATGGTTGCTTCCAGAACCGCGCCCGCTCGGGACCGATCCTGTATCGGCGCAGATGAAATTGCTGTCCGGCCCCGAGCGCATCGAAACCGGCTGGTGGGACGGCCATGAAATCGGCCGCGACTATTTTGTTGGTCGCGATGCGCAAGGAGGCCAATGCTGGCTTTATCGCGATCGCCGTGGACACTGGTTCGTACATGGACTGTTCGCCTGATGGCGGGGCAAGCCATGTCATACGCCGAACTGCATTGCATTTCCAATTTTACGTTTCTGCGCGGGGCATCGCACCCGGAGGAATTGGTCGCACAGGCGAAGACACTGGGATACGCGGCGCTGGCGATCACCGACGAATGTTCGCTGGCTGGAGTGGTGCGCGCGCATGTGGAAGCCAAAAAAAACGGCCTGCCGCTGATCATCGGCAGTGAGTTCCGCCTTGATGACGGTCTGCGCTTGCTGTTGCTGGCAACGAGTCGCGAAGGCTACGGTAATTTGTCGGCGCTGATCACGCGAGGCCGGCGTAGCGCGGCAAAAGGAAGCTATCGTTTGACGCGAGCCGATCTTGCCGACGGTGTGGGCGGCTGTCTGGCGCTTTGGCTTCCCGGACGAACGCCGGGCCGCGAAGAAGCAGATTGGCTCAAAGCGCGATTTTCGGGCGCGCTGTGGATCGTCGGCGAGCGCTTGCTCGAAGCCGACGATGCCGCCCGTTGTGTGAGTCTGGCCGGGATTGCCGAAGCAACAGGCTTGGCCGTGGTGGCCTGCGGCGATGTGCACATGCACGCCCGCGAAAGGCGGGCGCTGCAGGACACGTTGACGGCGATTCGGCACAAGACCTCGGTCGCACAAGCGGGCTATGCGCTTTATCCGAATGGCGAGCGGCATTTGCGTCCGCTGTCGACACTGCAACGCATTTATCCCGCTGCATGGCTGGCCGAAACATTGGCCATCGCCCCGCGTTGCCAATTCTCCCTCGATTGCCTGCGTTACGAATATCCCGAGGAAATCGTTCCTCTTGGCGAAACACCGACGAGCTACCTGCGACGTTTGACCGAAGAAGGTTTTATCCGGCGTTTTTCGCTCACGCAGGTCTCTTCTGAACAACTGCAGAAGGTGCGCAAGCTGATCGAACGCGAACTGGCTCTGATCGCGGAAAAACGCTACGAGGCTTTTTTCCTGACGGTCTACGACATCGTCAAGTTCGCCCGGGATGAAAATATTCTTTGTCAGGGCCGCGGTTCGGCTGCGAACTCGGCCGTGTGCTATTGCCTGGGCATTACCGAAGTCAATCCATCGTGTACGGAGGTACTGTTCGAGCGATTCATCTCCCGCGAGCGCGATGAGCCGCCGGATATCGATGTCGATTTCGAGCATCAGCGACGTGAAGAAGTCATCCAGTACATTTACAGAAAATACGGTCGCGAGCGGGCTGCGCTGACGGCAACGGTGATTTGCTATCGACCGCGCTCGGCGTTGCGCGACGTGGGCAAAGCGCTCGGGCTTGACCTGGCACAGGTCGACCGCTTGGCCAAATCGGTCGGCTGGTGGGATGGGCGACAGGCGCTGCCGGCGAGATTGAAAGAATCAGGTTTCGACGCCGCCAGTCCGGTAATGCGGCAATTGTCGACGCTGGTGGATGAGTTGCTCGGTTTTCCGCGACATTTATCACAACATACGGGCGGTTTTGTGATTTCGGGTGGACCGCTGTCTCACCTGGTGCCCACGGAAAATGCGGCGATGGCCGAGCGGACGGTCATCGAGTGGGACAAGGATGATCTCGATGCGCTGGGCTTGCTCAAGGTCGATGTCCTCGCACTCGGCATGCTGACCGCGATTCGCCGCGCGCTGCAGTCGCTTGCCGTGCGCTATGGCCGTCGGTTCTCGATGGCCGATATCGATGTGAGCGGAGGCGACGATGCTGTCTATGACATGATTTGCCACGCCGATACGGTCGGCGTATTCCAGATCGAATCGCGCGCCCAGATGGCGATGCTGCCGCGGCTGCGGCCGAGAAACTACTACGATCTGGTGATCGAAGTTGCGATCGTGCGGCCGGGACCAATCCAGGGCGGAATGGTGCATCCGTACCTGAAGCGCAGGCAACATCCTGCGCTGGTGAATTATCCCAAGCCGGAAGTGGAAAGCGTGCTCAAGCGCACGCTGGGAGTACCGATATTCCAGGAGCAGGTGATGCAACTGGCGGTGGTCGCCGCGGGTTTCACGCCAGGGGAGAGCGATCAGTTGCGGCGCTCGATGGCTGCATGGAAGCGCAAAGGCGGACTGGAGCACCTCGAAAAGCGCTTGCTCGATGGCATGCGCGCCCACGGTTATGACGACGAATTCGCGCAGCGGATCTACCAGCAGATACTCGGCTTCGGTGAATATGGATTTCCCGAGTCACATGCGGCGAGCTTCGCGCTGCTGGTGTATGTCTCGTCGTGGCTCAAGCACTATGAACCGGCAGCGTTTACCTGCGCGCTGCTGAATTCCCAGCCGATGGGATTTTATTCGCCGTCGCAACTGACGCAGGATTTGCGCCGGCATAACGTCGAGATACGATCGGTAGACGTTTGTGTCAGCGACTGGGAATGCACGCTTGAACCGGCGCAGCCGGCAGAGCCGGTTCCCGTTGCGGGTACGCAGAACCTACCTTCTGTGCAACCTGCGTTACGTCTCGGTCTTTGCCTGGTCAAAGGGCTTGGAGAAGCCGATGCCAGGAAGCTTGTCGCTGCGCGAGCGGAGCAACCGTTTGCCAGCGTGAACGATCTGGCCAATCGTGCAGATCTGAACCGTCACGCGATGCAAGTGCTCGCGGCCGGTGGGGCGCTCGAGCAGTTGAGCGGACATCGTCGCCATGCGTTTTGGGACGTCAGCGGCATCGAGCGCATGCCGCCGCTGTTGCGGAATTCATCTATCGAAGAGGCACGACCGATGCTGGCAATGCCGAGCGAAGGTGAAGACATCGTTGCGGATTACGCCAGCCTCGGCTTGACATTGGGACGGCATCCGCTGGCGATGTTGCGCAAGACCCTGCAGCGCCAACGGATGCAGACTGCGGAACAACTGCGGGCACTGCCGCATGGGCGGCAGGCGTGCGTTACAGGCCTGGTCACGGGCCGGCAGCGGCCGGGTACGGCCAGTGGAGTGACCTTTGTCACACTCGAAGACGAAACCGGGATGGTCAATGTCATTGTCTGGCGCGACCTCGCCGAACGACAACGCAAAGAGCTACTGCGTTCGAATCTTATGTCGGTATACGGAGTTTTGGAACGCGAAGGCGAGGTCGTGCATTTGATCGCGGCCCGCCTGCGCGATCAGACGGCGCTTCTCGGTCAATTGATGACACGGTCGCGGGATTTTCATTGAGCCCGCCGCAGCGCCCGCCCGTGACCGGCGCGGCGTGGCAGTTCGAACCGCTGGCCAACGCGGACGAGCATTGCGTGACAGGCGAGGAGCTTGCGCATACGATGGCGGGCGCATCGAATCGCCAAGCTTGATCGTGCGAGTTTTACTTTCCCAATTTTCGAGTAGTCTCCGGTGGAATTCCTGTTCGTCCTGATTGTGGGTTTGGTCGCCGGCACCATCAGTGGCATCGTCGGCTTCGGTTCGTCGATCATGCTCATGCCGGTGCTCGTCATTGCCTTCGGTCCGCTGCACGCAGTACCGATCATGGCGATCGCCGCCATCATGGCGAATTTCTCGCGCATCCTCGCTTGGTGGCGCGAGGTCGACTGGCGAGCGGCAGGCGCCTACGCAGTCACCGCCGTTCCGTCGGCTGCGCTGGGAGCGAGGACCCTGCTGATCCTGCCCCCGAGGCTGATCGAAGGAGCGCTGGGCGCCTTTTTCATACTGATGATTCCGGCCAGGCGATGGCTGTCCTCGCATCATTTCAAACTGAGCCTTTGGCATCTCGCCTTGACTGGCGCGATCGTCGGGTTCATTACCGGCATCGTCGTCACGACGGGACCCATCACGGTGCCGATTTTCCTGGCCTATGGATTGGTCAAGGGAGCATTTCTCGCAACCGAAGCCGCCGGCTCGCTCGCGGTCTACACGACCAAGGCCATTGTTTTCCGCAGCTTCGGGGCGCTTCCGCTCGATGCCATCATCAAAGGACTGCTGATCGGAACATCGCTGATGGCAGGATCCTTTATCGCCAAGCGCTTCGTGCTCAAACTTGACGCCAACCGATTTCGCTTCCTGATGGATGCGCTGATGTTGATTTCCGGCGCGACCATGCTCTGGGCCGCAGCCACAGGGACGCTATAATCGCGGTTCATCCTACCGCCGCCCTCCCGATGTCCACTCTGCCCGTCAATGTCGATGCCGTCGCCGCGTTGCTCGAACACAACGACTATTTTGCCGATCGTCGCCTCGCGACCAGCGTCTTCCTTGCGCTGAAAATGCACCGCCCGCTGTTTCTCGAAGGCGAGGCAGGCGTTGGCAAGACGGAAATCGCCAAAGTTCTTGCAAAAGCGCTCGGTCGTTCGCTGGTCCGGCTCCAATGTTATGAGGGTCTCGATACCGCGTCGGCGGTATACGAGTGGAACTATCCGCGGCAGATGATCGAGATCCGTCTGGCCGAGGCGCAAGGCAAGGTCGATCGTCAGGCGCTGGCCACCAATATCTTTGCCGAATCGTTTCTGATTCGGCGGCCGATTCTGCAGGCTCTCGAGCCGCACGCCGAAGGTTCGCCGGTGCTGTTGATCGATGAACTCGACCGCACCGACGAGCCTTTCGAAGCCTACCTGTTGGAGGTGCTCGCTGAATATCAGGTCACCATACCGGAGCTCGGGGTGGTGAAAGCAGCACAACCGCCGATTGTCGTCATCACATCGAACCGCACCCGTGAAATTCACGATGCGATCAAGCGTCGATGCCTCTATCACTGGGTCGACTATCCGGATGCGCAACGCGAATTGGCGATCGTCAAGCGCAAAGTGCCGGGCGCGGATGCACGCTTGTCACGCGAAGTGGTTTCCTTCACCCAGCGCCTGCGCGCTATGGACTTGTTCAAGGCGCCTGGCATCGCCGAGACGCTCGATTGGGCCGAAGCGCTGGTCGCGCTCGACCGGATCGCGCTCGATCCGGAAACCGTAGCCAACACGCTCGGTGCATTGCTCAAATACCAGGATGACATTGGCGCCATCACGCCCGAGCTTGCGGCCAAGTTGGTTGCGGAAGCCCAGAGAGAGGCCGCCGTACTGGTCGTCTGACGAGACGATAGCGAACCGTTTGAGCGACTGATCGCGATGACCGACCTGCGCATTCTGGGGCGCGAACGCCTCGCGGAAAATATCATGCATTTCGCCCGGGTGCTGCGCGCCGCGGGATTGCCGATCGGGCCAGCGAAGGTCGTCGCGGCGCTCGACGCGGTCGAAGTCGTCGGAATCGAGAATCGCGAAGACTTCCGCGCGGCGCTGGAATCGGTGCTGGTCGAGCGGCACGAGCAGCAGGCGCTGTTCGGACAGGCATTCGAACTCTTCTGGCGAAACCCGCGGCTGCTCGAGCGGATGATGCAGTTGCTGCTGCCGAAGGTCTACGGCCGCGTGCCGCGCGACGACGAACCACCGGCGCCCGCTCGCCTCGCCGAAGCGATGACGTCGCCGTCGCGTAAGGAAATCGAGAGTCCGGACCAGGAGATCGATCTCGATGCCCGCTTCAGTTTTTCGCCACGCGAGGTTCTGCAGACTCGTGACTTCGAGTCGATGACTGGCGATGAACTGGCGCAGGTCAAGGCAATGATCGCGAGGCTGCGCCTGCCCTTACCCGAGTACCCGGTCCGCCGGACCGTCGCAGCGTCTCATGGCAGCCGTGTGGACCTTCGCGCAACGCTTCGCGCCATGACGTCGGCGCGTGCGAGCATGCTGCCGCTGGCTTGGCGGCGCCGGCGCAGACGCCACCCGCCGCTGGTCGTGCTGTGCGACATCTCGGGTTCGATGGATCGCTATTCGCGCATGTTGTTGTTCTTTCTGCACGCGATCACCAACGATCAGGATCGCGTGCACACTTTGCTGTTCGGCACGCGATTGACCAATATTACGCGCCACCTGAAGCAGCGAGACGTCGACGTGGCCATCGAGCGTATCAGGACGTCGGTTTCCGATTGGGCGGGCGGAACGAGAATCGGCGCGTGTCTGGCTGAATTCAATCGCCGCTGGTCGAGGCGCTTGCTCGGGCAGGGCGCGATTGTGCTGTTGATCAGCGACGGGCTCGATAGCGATGTCGGAGACGGGCTCGCCGGTGAAATGGAACGCCTCTCGAAATCCTGTCGTCGACTGATCTGGCTGAATCCGCTGTTGCGTTACGATGGGTTTGAAGCGCGACCCGCCGGAATCCGGGCGATGCTGCCGTTTGTGGACGAATTCCTGCCGGTGCACAATCTGGAAACCTTGAAGCAACTGGCGGCCGTCTTCGTCCGACGCGGCGGGCCACGCAGGCGGGGCGCAGGTGCTGCGCAAGTGGCGTAAATTGAGACGCACTGGGTCCGCGAAAAAGCCGCATCGTGACGTGACGATTGCCGCACATGCTCACGCGCTGTGGGCGATGATTGGCCGGCTATTGCGATGGCGTAGAATATCGCAGTGACTGACGTCGAAAGTGCGTTATGGATAGTGTCGATCTCGAAGTTCTAAGAAAGAGCGTCGAATGGCTCGCCGCCGGCAAGCGCGTGCTGCTGGTGACGGTGGTCCGAACATGGGGATCGTCGCCGCGCCCCCCCGGCGCGTTGCTGGCGGTGCGCGAAGATGGCCAGGTCGTGGGCTCGGTGTCGGGCGGCTGTATCGAAGACGATATTGTCGAACGTTCGCGCCGTGAAGGCGCGTATGTGACGCGGCCGCAGGCCGTGACCTACGGCGTCAGCGCCGAGGATGCGCGCAAGTTCGGCCTGCCTTGCGGTGGCACGATACAGCTTGTGCAGGAACCGTTGAGCGCGCAAAGCCGAATCGGCGAATTGCTGGACATGGTCGAACAGGGCAAGCTCGTCTCGAGGCGCCTCGACCTCGACACTGCCCATGTCGAAATGCAGCCGGCGCGTGCGTCGGACGGACTGACCTTCGACGGTAGCGTGCTCAAGACCGTACACGGACCTCGTTATCGACTGCTGGTGATCGGAGCAGGGCAGCTCTCCAAGTACCTGGCGCAAATCGCCATCGGACTCGATTACCAGGTGACGATCTGTGATCCGCGGGAGGAATACACCAGCACCTGGGACGTCCCCGGCGTGACGCTGGTGCGAACAATGCCCGACGACACCGTCCTGGACATGAAGCTCGACGAGCGCTGCGCCGTGGTCGCGTTGACGCACGATCCCAAGCTCGACGACTTGGCGCTGATGGAGGCGCTCAAATCCAATGCCTTCTACGTCGGCGCCTTGGGGTCACGCTCCAACAATCGCAAGCGCCGCGCGCGGCTCGAGGAATTCGATCTCACGCCGGAGCAGATCGCTCGTCTGCATGGCCCAATCGGTCTATATATCGGCAGTCGAACGCCACCGGAAATCGCCATTTCCATCCTCGCCGAAATCACCGCAACCAAGAACGGCGTGGCTTTGCAGGATGTTGCGAGCATTGCGGTGGCCAAGGAACGACTCGCTCCCTCGGTCGCGTGCGAAACGTCGCCGTAAGGCGGGGTGGTCAAGTCGAGGCACATTTCGCTGACAGAGGTTTGATGCCACAATGGATGTTGTCATCGCGGCAATAGACCGCGTTTTTTTGTGCCATGGCGCGGACGGACCGCGGCAGGCCGGCCCAGCCCAGGGGGAAAAGCCAACGATGGAGTTATTCCGATCTCGTCTCGTCCGCTTTGCGTGCGGGGCTGCCATCACAGCTTTGTCGATTCCGATCGTTCTGCTGCCTTCGGCGGTCCATGCGCAGACTACCGCTACGGCAGCCGGCGGCGATCAAACACCCGCTAGCGCCAGCGTGCAGGACGCGTCCAAGCCCGATCCCTGGCGCACCGACCGGTTTTTCCTCGAGACGAGCATCTACACCTGGCACTTCCACTACGATCCGGCCCACGTCAGCAATTCCAAGTTGATCCTCGGCGAATGGAATATCACGGAGCAATGGCTAGTCGGTGCGTCGTATTTTCTGAATTCGTTCGGGCAGCCATCCGAGTACATCTACGGCGGATGGCGCGTCAGACCTATCGACGAAGGCCCGTGGCATCCGTTGTATTTCAAGGTGTCCGCCGGCCTGGTCCACGGCTACAAAGATGAGTATCGCGACAAGATCCCGTTCAATCATTCCGGGATTGCGCCGGCGGTTATACCCTCGATGGGTTACTGCTTTGGGCGCGTATGTCCGGAAATCGTGATCTTCGGTACGGCCGGGATGATGCTCAATATCGGCGTTACTATTCCCTGACCTTCGTGCGAGGTTGCGCCAGCGCCGCGACGACCTCAGCGCTGATCGACCTTTGGATCGAGCGCGTCACGCAAGCCATCGCCCAGCAGGTTGAACGCGAGTACCGTCAGAAAAATGGCCGCGCTTGGAAACAACGCGACGTGCGGCGATGTGATCATGTCGGCGCGCGCTTCGTTCAGCATCGCGCCCCACTCCGGTGTCGGAGGCTGGGCACCCATGCCGATAAACGAAAGACTGGCAGCGGTGATGATCGAAGTCCCGATTCGAAGCGAAAAATAGACGACCACCGCGGCGATCGTGCCTGGAAAGATATGGCGAACGACGATCGTCCAGTCGGTCGCCCCGATGCTCCGCGCGGATTCGATGAACGTGAGGTGCTTGAGCGAAAGCGTGTTGCCACGCACCAGCCGCGCGAACGTCGGAATGCTGAAGATCGAGACCGCGATGACCACGTTGAACATGCCGCCGCCGAGAATGGCGACGATACCGATCGCCAGCAGGATGCCGGGAAAGGCAAACAGAACGTCACAAACGCGCATGATCACGCGGTCCCACCATCCTTCATAGTAGCCGGCAACGAGGCCAAGCGCCGTTCCAATCAGTGCGCCGATCGCGACGGAAACGAATCCTGCCGTCAATGAGATGCGCGACCCCATCAGAATGCGGCTGAAGATATCGCGTCCGAGCGAATCGACGCCGAACCAGTGCTTGAGCGAAGGCAGCGCATTGAGACTGTCGTAGTCGAAAAAGGTCTCGGCATCGTAAGGCACCACCAACGGCGCGACGATGGCGGTCACGACGAGCAGCAGCACGAATATGCCCGCGATCACAGCGACACGCTGTTTTCTGAACTTGCGCCAGAACTCACTCCATGGTGTGCGTACTTCGATGCGTTCGGCCGGTGCGGCGTTCACGGCGTTCATCGGTAGCGGATCGTTGGGTTGATGACCGCGTAGAGCACATCGACGATCAGGTTGATCAAGATGAATTCCAGCGAGAACAGCAGCACCAGCGCCTGGATCACCGGGTAGTCGCGCATGTCGACTGCGTCGACGAGCAAGCGACCAAGCCCGGGCCAGTTGAAAACGACTTCGACGACGATCGAGCCGCCGAGCAGGAATCCGAATTGCAATCCCATCATCGTCACGACAGGAATCAGCGCGTTGCGCAGGCCGTGCTTGATGACGACGAGGCTCTCGCTGAGGCCCTTGGCGCGCGCGGTGCGCACGTAGTCCTCCTGCAGGATGTCGACGAACGACGAGCGCGTAAAGCGCGCCATGATCGCGGCAACCGCCGCACCGAGGGTCAGTGACGGAAGGATATAGTGCCGCCAGCTTGTCGCGCCGACGGTCGGTAGCCAGTGCAGCTGGACCGCGAATACCTGCATCAACACCATGCCAAGCGCGAATGCGGGAAACGAGATGCCCGATATCGCCAGCGTCATGCCCAATCGGTCGGGCCATCGATTGCGCCACACAGCGGAAGCGACGCCGACGGCCATGCCGAACAGGACCGACCACGACATCGCGGCTACCGTCAGCCAGAACGTCGGCATGAAGCGTTCTGCGATTTCCGTGCTCACCGGACGTTTTGTCCGCAGCGATCGGCCGAAGTCGCCGCGTGCGACGCCGGTGACGAATCGAATAAATTGCGTCGGAAGCGGTTTATCGAGGCCCAGGTCCTGCCGCACCAGCTCCACGGTCTCCGGCGTGGCGTCTTGTCCCGCAGCGAGGCGAGCGGGGTCGCCCGGCAAAAGATGCACGAACAGGAACACCAGGGCGCCGACCAGCAATAGCGTCGGCGCCAACCCGAGCAGTCGCTTGACGATATAAGCAGGCATGGACGACTACATCGACAAACGCGCGGGCATCCGTTGCCGGGACGCGCCGCAGGATGGCCAATCGCGAAGGCAACGCGCGGGCGCTGCCTTCGCGAGGAATCTCAAGGTTTCAGGTCGACTTCGGTGAAATTGAATGACGCGTCGGGCATTACGTATACGCCCGACAGTTTTCGATTGTGTGCATACAAAAGCTTTTCGACGACCAACGGCGCCCACGGAGCGTCGGCCCATATCGTTTCCTGCGCGTCCTTGTAGAGGTTCGCCTTCTTTACTTTGTCGGTGGTCGCCAATGCGCCCTTGATATCGCCGTCGACCCGGTCACTCTTGTAATAGGCCGTGTTGAACAGGCGCGGCGGGTACGAGTCCGACGCGAGCAGCGGACGAGTCGCCCAGTCGGCTTCGCCGGTCGACGAAGACCATCCGACGTAGTACAGCCGCACCGGCGCGGTCGCAGGATCGGGCCAGCTCTCGACTTTCTCGACTCGCTGGCCGGCTTCCAGCAGCGTGATCTTGGTCTTGATGCCGATCTGCTGCGAGTTGTTGCTGGAGGAACTGCGACACTTTTTGTGCGGTGCTGTGGTTGTATGCGGACCAGAGTTCGGTTTCGAAGCCGTCGGGATATCCGGCCTCGGCCATCAGCTTCTTCGCCTTCGCCACGTCATACGGCCAAGGCGCCGAGTTTGACGCTGTATTCGACTCCCGCAGGGACCACGCCTTCGGCCGCGGTGGCGTAACCATTGAATGCGACCTTGGCGAGCGCCTGCTTGTTGATCGCGTAGGCGATCGCCTGCCGCACTTTGGGATTGTCGAACGGCTTCTGCAGCGTGTTCATCGACAGATAGCGGATCACGATCGAAGGCGCGGCGACGACTTCGAGTTCGGGCTTTGCCCGCAAGCGCGTCGAGCTCGTAGGGAACCGGGAATGTGAAGGACGCCTCGCCCGTCTGCATCACCGCGGCGCGCGTATTGCTGTCGACGACCGGCTTCCAAGTGATTGTGTCGACCTTCGGGTAGCCTTTTCGCCAGTAGCCATCGAACTTGGCGACCTTCAGAAAGTCGGTGCGATTCCATTCGACGAACTTGAACGGGCCGGTGCCGACGGGATGGGACGCGATGTCCTTGCCGTACTTGGCCAAGGCGGCAGGACTGATCATGACGCCCGACGGATGCGCGAGTTGATTGATGAACGCGGAGAACGGCGTCTTCAACGTGATGCGTGCCGTGTAGTCGTCAACGACTTCGGTCTTGTCGATATTGTTGTAGAGGCTGTAGCGCTTGAGCTTGTTGTCCGGATTGGTCACGCGATCGAAATTCGCCTTGACCGCGCTCGGCCTTGAAATCGCTGCCGTCATGGAACTTGACGCCTTTCCTGAGCTTGATCGTGTAGGCAAGGCCGTCGGCGCTCACCGTGTAGCTCTCGGCGAGCACCGGGATCATTTTCATGTCCTTGTCGAAGCCGAACAGCCCTTCGTAGAACGACTTGGCCATCGCCTGCGACAATGTGTCGTTGGCGTCGTAAGGGTCGGTTGTGGTGAAAGTTGACGCCACCGCGAATACGACGTCCTTGGATGCCAGCGCGGCGTGACTCGCGGCCACACCGAGAAGGCCGACGAAGAACAGCGAACGGTGAGAATGATTTTCATGCGGTTTCTCCAGGGAAAGTGCACGACAAGGCCAGCGGCCGCAGCCGCTTGCAGCGACATCGCCGAGGTCAGTACGCGGCAATGCGATGCTCGCAACATAGTGTCCCGGCCCGACTTCAACGAGCGGCGCGACGACGGGTTCATCGCCGACAGCGCGGACCGGGCTCGGAATTTCTTCGGATGATAGCTCGTTTCGCGGCGGCGTCGCGAAGGATCGGCGACCGGCACCGCCGCCATCAGCTTTCGCGTGTAGGCGTGCTGCGGATTCTCGAATATCGCGCGCCGCGGACCGATCTCGACGATCTGGCCGAGGTACATCACCGCGACGCGATGGCTGACGCGCTCGACCACCGCCATGTCGTGCGAAATGAAGAGGTACGCGAGCGCCGAATTCGGCCTGCAGGTCGAGCATCAGATTGACGATCTGCGCGCGGATGGACACGTCGAGTGCCGACACGGCCTCGTCGGCGACGATGATCTTCGGTTGCAGCGCGAGCGCGCGCGCGATCGCGATCCGCTGGCGCTGGCCGCCGGAGAATTCGTGCGGATAGCGTTGCGCATGATCCGGAGACAGGCCGACGTGCTCGCAGCAGCCACGCGACGCGCTGTCTCGGCGTCCTCGCCCGCGCCGACGCCGTGAACGTAACAGTGGCTCGGCGATCGAGAAGCCGACCGTCAGGCGCGGATCGAGCGATGCGAACGGATCCTGGAACACCATCTGGATGTCGCGCCTCAGCGGCCGCATCGCTCGGAAGTCATCGCGGCGATATCGCGCCCGTCGAACTCGATGCTGCCGCCGCTCGACGTCGACCAGACGCAGCAGCGAGCGGCCGGTAGTCGACTTGCCGCAGCCGGATTCGCCGACCAGGCCAGGGTCTCGCCGCGACGAATATCGAAACTGACTTGCTCCACCGCGTGGACCCGCCGCGCACGCGGCCGAAGATGCCCGCGCGCACGTCGAAATTGCGTTTTCAGGTCGCGCACCTTGAGCAGCGGGGGGTTGCGCTCTCTTGCGACCGGCGCATCACGGTCGCGGCGTCGCTGGCGGCGCACCGTGCGCCGGCTCGCGGACAGCGGGAAACTTGCGCGGCGCGTCGGTTCCGCGCATCGCGCCGAGCTGCGGCACGGCGGCGAGCAGCGCGCGCGTGTAAGGGTGCTGGCGGCGCGTGAAAGATCTGTCCGACCTGGCCGTCTTCGACCTTTTCGCCCCGTACATAACGACGACGCGGTCGGCGATTTCGGCGACCACGCCCATATCGTGGGTGATGAAAATGCACCGCCATGTGCATCTCCCGCTGCAGCTGGCGATCAGCTCGAGGATCTGCGCCTGGATCGTCACGTCGAGCGCGGTGGTCGGCTCGTCGGCGATCAGCAGCGCGGGCCTGCAGGACAGCGCCATGGCGATCATCACGCGCTGGCGCATGCCGCCCGACAGCTGGTGCGGATAGCGGTCGAGCGCTGCGCGGCCTCGGGAATGCGCACGGGCTCGAGCATGCGCAGCGTCGTCCGCGCGCGCCGCCGCGATCCATGCCGCTGGTGCAGGCGGATCGATTCGGCGATCTGCTCGCCCACGGTGAATACCGGGTTGAGCGAAGTCATCGGCTCCTGGAAGATCATCGCGATCTCAGCGCCGCGGATCGAGCGCATGGTCGCGCCTTCCGTCCGCGCGAGATCGACGACGCTGCCGTTGGTTCGCGCGAATTCGATCATGCCGCCGGTGATGCGGCCGCCACCGTATTCGACCAGGCGCATCAGCGACAGCGCGGTGACTGACTTGCCGGACCCCGATTCGCCAACGATAGCGACCGTCTCGCCGGCATCGACGTGGAAAGAGACACCGCGTGCAGCGCGCACCAGTCGCTCGGGCGTCCGAAATTCGACCGAGAGGTCGGTCACGGTCAAGGTGCGGGATCGGTTCGCGGGCGTCATCGCGACTGAGTCTGGCGCATGGCGCCCTCTGCCTGTTCGCGCAAGTCGTCGATCGTCGCGTTCATCGTGATCGCTTCGGGGTCGAGCAGCAAATGCAGCAGGGCAGGCCCGCTATGAGCCAGCGCGCGCTCGAACGCGGGAGCGAACTCGTCGGTACGATTGACCGTCTCACCGGACGCGCCGTAAGCACGCGCGAGCGCGGCAAAATCGGGATTGACCAAGTCGGTGCCGTACACGCGAGCGGGATACTGCCGTTCCTGGTGCATCCTTATCGTCCCATACATTCGATTGTCGATTACGACGAAGATCACCCGCAAATCGTATTGGACCGCCGTGGCCAGTTCCTGGCCGTTCATCAGGAAGCAGCCATCACCATTCCACGAAACGACGACGCGATCCGGATAAACGGCTTTGGCGGCGATCGCTGCCGGCACGCCGTAGCCCATCGAACCGTTGTAAGGAGCGAGTTGCGTACGGTACGGTCGATAACGATAGAGGCGATGAATCCACGTGGCGTAGTTGCCCGCGCCGTTGGTGAGTATCGCATCCGCAGGCAGTCGATCGCGCAGGTAGTCGACAATCTGCCAGAGATCGAGTGAGCCGGGCACGGGACGCGGCTTTTGCCACGCGAGGTATTCGGCATGCACGGAATCGACACTCGCTTTCCACGCCGCATTGGCGATGGCGGGAAGCGCCGCGAGCGCTGCGCAGAAAGGGCCAATGGCGGAGGCTATTGCCATCGCGGGTTGATACACCTTGCCCAATTCATCTCCACCGGGAAGAACGTGTATCAATCGTTGCTTGGGCTGTGGCACATCGAGCAGCGAATAACCCGACGTCACCATTTCTCCGAGTCGCTCACCGATGACCAGCAACACATCCGCATTGCGCACGCGCGCGGCGAGTTTTGGATTGAGGCCGATGCCGACGTCGCCAGCGTAGTTGGGGTGGCCATTGTCGAACACATCTTGATTGCGGAACGCACACGCTACCGGCAGGGCATTCCCTTCGGCGAAACGACGCAGATCGGCGCATGCCGCGGGAGTCCAGCCACTTCCTCCTGCGATGATCAACGGGCTTTGCGCTGACGCGAGCATCGCCCGCAGTTCATTCATTTGCGAAACGCCCGGATAAGCCACCGTTGGTGAGACGGCGCCAACATCGGCGACGATCGCCTTGGCCGATAGCACGTCCTCGGGAAGGGCTAGAACGACCGGTCCGGGACGGCCAGAGAGCGCAACGCGAAAGGCGTGCGCCACGTACTCGGGCACGCGATCGACACGATCGATCTGGGCGACCCATTTTGCGCTGACGCCGAACATGCGCCGATAGTCGATTTCCTGGAATGCTTCGCGATCCACGAAATCACCGCCGACCTGGCCGACGAACACGATCATCGGCGTTGAATCCTGCTGTGCGGTGTGGATGCCGATGGCAGCGTTGGATGCCCCGGGTCCGCGCGTGACAAATGCGACACCTGGTCGTCCCGTGAGCTTGCCGTAGGCCTCGGCCATATAGGCAGCGCCCCCTTCCTGCCGGCATACGATCAATCGCAGCTTGTCGCGCACGTCGTACAGCGCGTCGAGCACCGGCAGGTAACTCTCGCCGGGCACGCAAAATGCCAGATCGACACCCTGCTCGAGAAGATTGGCGACCAGTATCTGGCCGCCAGTGCGCGGTTCGCTCATCGTTGCCACATTTTAGCAGGGAGACGATGAGGGCCTGCCTATTGCGACGACCATCTTCGGGGCCGATCCTGAGGCGCGAGGAGGCTGTCCGCGGGCCAGCGGCCTCGGCGCGCGCCGCCGGACCGCTTTATAATCACGCCACCTCGCTGCCACCCATGGTCATGACGCCCACCCTGATCGATCTGCCCGCGCTGTTTCACGATGCATTGCTGTTCGGCGCAATGGGCTGCCTGCTCGCGCTGCTGCTGAGCGCGCTGGAAACCCGCGTATCGCATCGGCGTCCTGGTAATGCTTTCGCTGCAGCTTGCCGGCGTTGCCGGATTATGGGCGCTCGATCGCTATGGCTCGCGCCTGAGCGGAACGACGCCAGGCGATGTGCTGCGCGAAGCTACGCTGGCGGTCGCCGCGATCGGATTCATTCGTATCTTGCTGGTCTTCGTGCTGCAGGGCGTGCTGGCGCGGATGTCGATTCCGCGCGTCCTGAGCGACGTAACATTCATCTTGATCATGATCGGTTATGCGATCTATCGCATGAACGCGATCGGCGTGAATCCTTTTGGCCTCGCCGCAACGTCGGCGCTCGCATCCGGCGCTTTTGTATTCTCGTTACGCGAACCGCTGGCCAATCTGGGCGCGGGTCTGGCGCTGCAACTCGACAACACCTACCGCATCGGCGACTGGCTGCTGGTGGAAGGAGTTTCTGCGCAAGTGGTGGGGATTCGCTGGCGCTACACGTCGCTGGCCACCAACGCTGGCGAGACGATCATTCTGCCCAACGCCGGCCTTGTCAGAAATCGCGTGACCATATTGGCGCGCCGCGGGGAAGAGCGTATCACCTGGCGTCGGCCGATCGAATTCGGGGTCGGTTACGAGTGGGCGCCGAGTCGCGTAATTGCGGCGGTCGAGCAAGGACTCAAACGCGCGGAGATCCACAATATTTCCGCAGTGCCACCGGTGCGCTGCATGTGCACGTCGTTTGGTGGCAGCGTCATCAACTACACCTTGTACTACTGGCTGACCGATCTGTCGCGTGACCTTCCGACCGATTCGGAAATTCGTGTGCACATCTTCGCCGCCTTGCAGCGTGAAGGCATCGAAATACCGATTCCGCGCAACGATGTTTTCATCCACCCCGCGCGCGACGTCCGCGCCAAGGCAGAACAGCGCGAGCGCGATTCGCGCGTCGCGCTGCTCGCATCGCTCGAGTTGTTCGCGCCGCTCACCGACGAAGAGCGCCTCGCACTGGCCGCGGAGTTGAAGCCTGCTCCGTTCGTCGCCGGCGATATCATCACCCGCGTCGGCGAACACGCCGACTCGCTCTATATTCTTGCTGATGGCAAGGTCGGGATATTCCGCGAGGAGGAGGAGCATCCGAGCAAAGGCAGGCAGCGTCTCGCAACACTCGGCGGGCCGTCCTATTTCGGCGAAATGGGATTGCTCACTGGACAGGCGCGCATGGCCACCGTTGTCGCCGAAGCGGAATCGGTCTGCTACAAGCTCGACAAACCGGGTTTCGAGGCTATCCTCAGGGCTCGGCCCGAGCTGACCGAAGCGTTATCGATGACCTTGGCCTCGAGACAAGCCGCCAACGATGCCACGCTCGCTTCGTTGTCGGCTGAGGCGCGGGCGCGGGCGACCGGGACGCGCGCGGGCGACCTTGTGCGCTCGATCAAGAAATTCTTCGGTCTTTAACGGTTAATACGGCGGTTGGTACCGGCGGTGAATGCCGCTGGCGTTGGCGCCGCGCGACGCGTCCCCGCGAGAACAGCCGTTAGGCTGCCTTCAGGCAACCACAAGGTCTTCGCGCGTCAGGATGAATACGCTGTCGTCGCTGCCTTCCGTCGCCAGCCAGGTGAACGGCAGGCGCGGAAATGTCGTTTCGGTCGCCATCCGGTTGTGCCCGACTTCCACAACGAGCAATGCACCCGGCGCCATGAATTGCGGAGCTTTGCGGATGATCGTGCGAACTGCGTCGAGCCCATCGTCGCCACCGGCGAGGGCGATCTCGGGTTCGTGCCGGTATTCGGCCGGCAACTCCTCCATCGCCATCGTCGTGACGTAGGGAGGATTGCTGATGATCAGGTCGTAGGTCTTTTCGGTCAGGTTCGAAAGCAGATCTGACCGAACCAGATTGATGCGATCCTGCATGCCGTGCTCGGCGACGTTGCGTTGCGCGACCGCGAGGGCATCGGAGGAAATGTCGGCCGCGTCGATATCGGCGTTGGGGAAATGGTGCGCGAGCAATATCGCGAGACAACCCGAACCGGTGCACAGGTCGAGCGCGCTGCCCACGGTGCCGATATCCGGAATCCACGGCGCAAGCCCGTCAGGCAGCAACTCGGCGATGAAAGACCGCGGAATGATCACGCGTTCGTCGACATAGAACCGGAATTCGCCCAGCCACGCCTCGCGTGTCAGGTAAGCCGCAGGTACCCGATCATTGACGCGTCGCTCGATCACCTGCAGCACCTGTGCGCGCTCGGCCTGTGTCAGGCGCGCGTCGACAAACAGTTCGAGGCGGTCGACGGGTAGGTGCAGCGTATGCAGAATCAGATAAGCCGCTTCGTCGTAAGCGCCGCTCAAGCCGTGGCCGAAGAACAACCCACCGGCATTGAAGCGCGACACTGCGTAGCGTACCCAGTCGCGGAGTGTCGTAAGGTCCTGCAGGACGGCGCTCATCTGGTCTCTTCCGACGGGAGCTCAAGCGCGCCGACAACCGATACCGATTGCGCAGCGCTAGCCCAGCAACCGTTCCAGTATGCCACGATAGAGCGCGGTAAGCGGCTCGATATCGGCGACAGCGACGCGCTCGTTGAGTTTATGGATTGTCGCGTTGACGGGACCCAATTCAACCACCTCGCGGGCAGATGTCCGCGATGAAGCGTCCATCCGACGTTCCCCCTGTACAGGAAAGCTCGGGCCGGATTCCGCAGACGTCATGGATCACGTCGCTGACCACGTCGACCAGATGGCCGCGTGGCGTCAGGTAAGGCTTGCCCCATCCGGTCCACTGGATTTCGTAGTCGAGCCTGTGCTTGCGCAGCACCGCTTCGAAATGTTGCTGCAGCAGGTCGCGGCTGCTGACCGAGGCGTAGCGAAAGTTGAACTGGAACTCAAGCGTGCCGGGTATTACGTTGGTTGCCCCCGTACCCGACTTGATATTCGAGACCTGCCATGTCGTCGGTGGAAAATAATCGTTACCTTCGTCCCATCGGATCGACGCCAGCTCGGCGATGACCGGTGCCGCCAGATGAATCGGGTTCTTGGCCAGATGCGGGTAGGCGATGTGTCCTTGCACGCCACGGACAATGAGGGTCCCGGACAAGGTACCCCGGCGACCGTTCTTGATCATGTCGCCGAGGCGATCGACCGAAGATGGCTCGCCGACGATGCAATAGTCCAGTGTTTCCCCCGAGGCGCGCAGCCGATCCACGACACGGACCGTACCGTCAGTGGCGGGTCCTTCCTCATCGGAGGTGATCAAGAGGGCAATCGACCCTTGATGTTGCGGGTGATGTCCGATGAACTGCTCGATTGCCACGACAAACGCCGCGAGCGATGTTTTCATGTCGGCAGCACCGCGGCCGTACAGAAAACCGTCGCGCAGGGTGGGTTCGAATGGGTCGGAGCGCCATTGCTCCAGCGGTCCTGTGGGCACGACATCGGTGTGCCCCGCGAAACACACGATGGGACGCGCATCGCCGCGCCGCGCCCAGAGGTTGGTCACGCCGTTGGATGCGATCGTTTCACAGCGGAAACCGAGTTGCGTGAGCCGTCGCGCGAGGATCTCCTGACAACCTGCGTCGTTCGGCGTGTCGGATTTTCGCGCGATCAACTCGCGCACGAGCGCAAGCGTCGGCGCGTCGGTGGGGCCGGGCGGTGAACTCATCGCCGCGCTACGGCCGGTTCAGGAATTCAGGATCGATTTCCAGCTTGACGAAGTCCCCTGACAGCCGGCGTTCGCTGGATTCCTCGTCTCCATCGGTCTCGTGCCTCGTGCTTGCCGCCGAACTCTGATTGACCAGCCACGCCAGGTTGGTCGGCGAATCGGCAGCGGCCAATGCTTCGTCGTAGGAAACCGCGCCGTCCAGATACAGGCGGCACAATGCCTGCTCGAACGTCTGCGAGCCGGGATAAAGACTCTGTTCCATCGCTTCCTTGATCTGAGTGATCTCGCCGTTCTTGATCAATTCGGCGATCAGCGACGTATTCAGGAGTATCTCTACCGCGGGCTGCTGTTCGCCTTCCTTGTTGCGGACGAGCCGCTGCGAAATAATCGCGCGCAGCCCGATCGACAAGTCGGACAGCAGCCCCGATCGGGCGTCGTACGGGAACATGTTGATGATCCGCGACAGCGCGTGATAGCTGTTGTTCGCGTGCAGGGTCGACAGGCACAGGTGGCCGGTGAGCGTGTGCAACAGCGCGTGCTGCATGGTCTCGCGGTCGCGAATTTCACCGATCATGATCAGATCGGGCGCTTCGCGCAGCGCGTTGGGCAACGCCTTGTGGTAGCCCTGGGTATCAACGCCGATTTCGCGCTGATTGACGATGCTCTGTTTGTGTTCGAACAGATATTCAATCGGATCTTCCAGCGTCAGGATATGCCCCGACCGATTGGAGTTGCGATAGTCGAGCATCGCCGCCAGCGTCGTCGATTTGCCTGAGCCGGTCGCTCCCGCCACCAGAACGAGACCGCGCTTTTCCATCATCAGGTTGAGGAGCACCGAAGGCAGCTTCAGCTGATCGTAAGGCGGGACCCGGCTGCGCACGTAGCGAATGACTAGCGAAATCGTGCCGCGCTGGCGAAAGATATTGACCCGGAAATTGCCAACGGCACGGTCCAGATGGGACAGATTCATCTCCATCTCGTTCTCGAACTCCCGCGCCTGCTCCTTGGTCATCAGTTCGTAGGCGATGCGGCGGACGGTCTCCACGTCCATCGGCTGGGTCGAGATCGGCGCGACAACGCCGTTGATCTTGATATTGATCGGCGCCCCGCAGGAAATGAACAGGTCCGAGGCCTGCTTTTCGGCCATCAGCTTGAATAGACGATCTAGGTACATGGAGGCACCTTGTGGGTCGCGGCGGACGCTCTTTCGTCCGCGTCCGCTTCTTAAGTGAGCTTGACAATGTCATGAATTGACAAGAATAACCAAGGTCGAGCAAAGTAACAACTGGCAGACCCTCAGGCGTGGCATTTGGCCTCGGTGGTCTTCCCGTGTCGCGCCGTCAAAAGCCACACAAGGTCTCTCACAACTCCATGCTCGCCATCATCGGTGGCAGCGGGCTTACCCGCCTGTCCACGCTGGCCATTTCCCACCGGGAGGTCGTCCGCACCCCGTACGGAGAACCTTCGTCTGCGCTGATGTTCGGGCGGGTGGCGGGCTGCGAAGTCGCTTTTCTTGCGCGCCACGGGCACGGCCATACGATCCCGCCCCAACGCGTCAACTATCGCGCCAACCTCTGGGCGTTGAAACAGCGCGGCGTCGACGCCATCTTGGCAGTGGCCTCGGTAGGTGCCATCAGTGGAGGGCACCAGCCGGGGCAGCTTGTGTTGCCGCATCAGTTGATCGACTACACGACGGGCCGGGAGAGCACCTATTTCGATGGCGGCGATCGCAACGTGGTGCACGTGGACTTCACCCATCCCTACACTCCGGCTTTGCGTGCGCGCTGCCTCGCTGCCGCAAGCGCTGCCGGCGTCAGCGTACGCGATGGCGGAATCTACGCGGCGGTGTCGGGCCCGCGCCTCGAGACGGCCGCGGAGATCGATCGACTGGATCGTGACGGCGCGACCATGGTTGGCATGACCGGAATGCCCGAGGCGGCACTGGCGCGCGAACTCGGACTCGCCTATGCCACCATCGCCGTCGTGGTGAATCACGCCGCAGGGCGCGGCGAAAGTGCGCAAATGATCTCGATGGAAAGGATTGCGGAAGTGCTTGAATCAGCCATGGAAAAGGTGAGGGCCCTGATCGATCACGTCGTGAGGCCGTCGTGATTCGCGAGATCCTGCGGATGGGCGATCCGCGACTGCTCGAGCGCTCGCAACCGGTCGAACGTTTCAACACGCCCGAACTCGCCCAACTTGTAGCCGACATGCGCGAAACCATGATTGCCGCGCACGGCGCGGGCTTGGCCGCACCGCAGATCGGCGTCGGCCTGCGTGTCGTTATTTTCGGTTTCGAGCACAACGATCGCTACCCCGATGCCGAGCCCGTTCCCTACACCGAACTGGTCAATCCGGTGTTGACGCAGCTCGATCAGGAGGTCGAAGAGGGCTGGGAGGGCTGCTTGTCGGTACCGGGGATGCGTGGGCGCGTGTCACGGCTTGTGCGCCTGCAATACAGTGGCTTTGATCCGCAGGGGCGTCCGATCAGTCGGGTCGCAAGCGATTTTCACGCGCGCGTGGTGCAACACGAGTGCGACCACCTGGACGGCATTCTCTACCCGATGCGCATTCGCGACATGAGGCTGTTCGGTTTTAGCGACGTTCTGTTTCCCGACGCTGAATTGGTGGATGACTGAGGGCGGACGACCGATGGTACGCAACTGACGGCACGCAACTGAGGATGTACGTCGAGGCGACCCGACTGCGGTCGTGCCTCGATCAGACCACGCGCAATTGCTCGTAAAGCGAAGTCTCCAGTTTCAACAACGCTGCTTCGTCGTGCAGGCGAGCACCCTCGAGCAGGAATACGTCTTCCGCGCGCTCTCCGAGCGTGTTGATTTTCGCGCTGGCGACGTTGACGTTGGCGTTGGCCAATGAGTAGGCGATGCGCGCGAGCAGGCCAGGCCGATCCCCGGCGACGATCTCGAGGATGAAATGCGTTCCCTTGTCGTCCGGGAAAATGCGCACCTCCGGCGACAGCGGAAAATGCTTGAGGTGCCGACTGATCCTGCCGGTCTTGTTGGTTCGAGAGGCGGCCGTTCGATGAGGACGCGCTTGAGTTCGAACTCGATATAGCCGATCACGTTGCGGTAGCTCGCGTTCGGGTTCGCGGGATCGTGCACGATGAAAGTATCGAGCGCGTATCCATGTCGCGTCGTGTGGACGCGCGCTTCGAGAATCGATAGCTGTGTCTGACCCAGGAACCCGCAAACGCGTGCGAAGAGCGCCGGCTGGTCGCGCGTGTAAACCATCAGCTGAAGCCCGGCGCCGTCCCGCGCCAGACGCGCCTTGACGACGGGCTCGGCGCCGTCGACTCGAAAATAGAGATGTCTCGTGTGCCAGGCGATTTCATCGGCGCTGTGACGCTGGAAGTAGACGCCATCGACCTGTTGCCAGAGCGCGTCCTCGGCGCCCGGTGGCACCGCATACAGACGCAACTTCCTGACTGCTTCGCTGCGTCGCGCATCAACGCTGTCGGTCGATATCGCCGGTGCCACAGCTCCGCCCAGCCGCGCCTTGGTCGCGCGAAAAAGTTCTTCGAGCAGTTTCGCTTTCCACGCGTTCCACACTTTCGGACTCGTGCCGCGGATGTCGGCAACCGTCAGCAGGTATAGTGCCGCAAGGTGACGTTCATCGGGGACCTTGGCTGCAAACGCGTCGATGACGCCGGGATCGGCAATGTCCTGTTTCTGCGCCGTCGACGACATCGTCAGATGCTGCTCGACGAGCCACACGACGAGGTCGGAATCTTCGCTCGACAGTTCATGTTGCCGGCAGAATCGACGCGCGTCCGCGCTGCCCAGTTTCGAATGGTCGCCGCCACGCCCCTTGGCAATGTCGTGGAACAAGCCGGCAACGTACAACACCTCAGGCCGTTCGAAGTCGGCCATCAGCCGGGAGCACAACGGGTATTCGTGCGCGTGCTGCGGCTCGGTGAAGCGCCTGAGGTTGCGAATCACCATCATGATGTGTTCGTCTACGGTATAGACATGGAACAGGTCATGTTGCATCTGGCCGACGATACGGCCGAACACCGGCAGATAGCGGGCGAGGATTCCGTATTGGTTCATTCGCCGCAGTTCGTGCGTCACTCCGCGCTGCTGGCGCAATATCGCCATGAATCGCGCGCGGTTGGTCGGATCGCGTCGGAACTTGCCGTCGATGCGATTGCGATTGCGCCAGAGGGCGCGCAGCGTGCGCGCGGACATGCCTTTCAGCTCAGGGTGCTGCTGCAGCGTGAGAAAGCTTTCAAAAATTGCCGCCGGTCGGCGTGCGAAAAGATCCTCGTTGACAAGATCGAGCAGCTCATCCACGGCCTGGAACTCGGCATCTATCGGCTGTATCTTCTGCTGCGCCGGAAACAGGCGCGCATGCAGGTTCTGCAGCAGGATTACGCTGATTTGCCGAATGGATTTCGCCGCGCGATAGTAGCGTTGCATCAATTGTTCGGACGCACGCCGGCTAGGCTTGTCGGACAAGCCCAATTCACGCGCCACTGCC
This sequence comes from uncultured beta proteobacterium, assembly GCA_963749795.1. GTDB lineage: Bacteria > Pseudomonadota > Gammaproteobacteria > Burkholderiales > Casimicrobiaceae > PALSA-1003. The sequence goes on along the minus strand of CAVVOR010000007.1, from coordinate 108,487 downwards.
GTCTGCACGTCGAATACCAGGCGATCTTCCCGGCGCCGGGCGAGAAAATGCAGGCGAATGCGCAAATCTGAAATAAGCCGCTCCTGCCGCAATACTTCACGCGCCTCGAGCGTCGTCATCAGGCCTCGGGCGGCAAACTCGCGCCACGATCGACCGAATCCCGCGGCGCGAGCGATCCAGACGACCGTCTGCAAGTCGCGCAGACCGCCCGGGCTTTCCTTGACGTTGGGCTCGAGGTTGTACGCTGTATCCTGGTAGCGCAGATGGCGTTGCTGCTGTTCGAGCGCCTTGGCCTCGAAAAACGCTCGCACATCGAGCGTCGCGGCGAAGCGTTTGCAAAAGTGCCGATACAGCGTGCGCGATCCAGCCAGCATCCGGTGCTCGAGCAAGGCAGTGCGAACCGTCACGTCGTTCGCCATTTCGCTCTCGCACTCTTCGATGGTCCGCACTGAGTGAGCGATTTCCAGGCCGGTGTCCCATAGCACGCTGATGAAGCGTTCAATGGCGCTCGCTTCGCTGCTGCTTTCCGGCCGCGGCAGGAGAATGAGGACGTCGATATCGGAGTGAGGGAAGAGTTCACCACGTCCGTATCCGCCGACCGCGATCAGCGCGCAACCCTTGGGCGGCCCCAGCTCGGCCCATACTCCGCGTAGCACGCTATCGACCAGCCGCGCCTCGGCGACCAGCAACTGCTGCGGAACGCCCTTTTCAGCGTACGCCGCCTGCAGCGCCGCGCGCGTGCTGTGCGAGTTCCTTCTTCCAGCGCGCGGCACTCGCGTTGGTGCGCTGGCGCGGTTCGACGACGGGCGTCGTGCTCACGGCGAAGAATGGTCAGGCTTGGACGGCTTGCGGAGGCGCTGGCGCGCCTGCGGAAACGGTAAGGACGTCGTAACCGCTTTCAGTGACCAGGACCGTGTGCTCCCACTGCGCCGACAGGCTGTGATCCGCGGTCACGATGGTCCAGCCGTCGGCAAGACCACGTATTGCCGCGCGACCGGCATTGATCATCGGTTCGATAGTGAAGATCATGCCGGGCTGCAACTTCAAACCGGTTCCGGCGCGCCCGTAGTGAAGCACTTGGGGTTCCTCATGGAACTGGCGACCGATACCGTGCCCGCAAAATTCACGCACGACCGAAAAGCCGTGGCCTTCCGCGTGACGCTGGATGGTGGCGCCAATATCGCCCAGATGCGCTCCGGCTCGCACTGCCCGGATCCCGCGCCACATCGCGTCGTAAGTGATCTCACACAGGCGCTTGGCCTGTATCGTCGGCGTCCCGACGTAGAACATCCGGCTCGTGTCGCCGTGAAAGCCATTTTTGATGACGGTCACGTCGATATTGACTATGTCACCCGCTTTCAAGACTTTGTCGCCTGGAATTCCGTGGCAGACGACATGATTGACCGAAGTGCAGATCGACGCCGGGTAAGGACGATGCCCAGGCGGTGCATAGTTGAGCGTGGCCGGAACAACGTCCTGCACGTTCACCTGGTAGTCGTGGGCGATGCGATCGAGTTCGCCAGTCTTGATACCGGGCTTCACGTGCGGTGTCAGGAAATCGAGCAATTCCGATGCAAGTCGCCCTGCGACGCGCATGCCGGCGATTTCCTCGGGGGTCTTGATGGAAGCTGACATTGGATGGTCTAGTTCATATCCGGTAGCGGGCGTGGCCATTGCGCGTGCGCAAAATGCCGTTCACGCCCTAAGCAATTCGTTGATACTCGTTTTCGACCGCGTCTTCGCGTCGACTTGTTTCACGATTACCGCACAATACAGGTTGCAACTCCCGTCGCCCGAAGGCAGGCTGCCTGCGACCACTACTGCGCCGGCCGGAACACGACCGTAACTGACGGTGCCGCTGGCGCGATCGTAGATTTTCGTGCTCTGTCCAATGAAAACGCCCATGCCGAGCACGGCATTTTCCTCGACGACGACTCCCTCGACGACCTCTGACCGCGCACCGATGAAGCAATTGTCTTCGATGATGGTGGGGTTGGATTGCAGCGGTTCCAAGACCCCTCCGATGCCAACGCCTCCAGAAAGATGGACGTTCTTGCCGATCTGGGCACAGGAGCCGACGGTGGCCCAGGTGTCGACCATCGTTCCACTATCGACGTAGGCGCCGATGTTGACGTAACTCGGCATCAGGACGACGTTGGGCGCGATATAGGCGCCGCGACGAGCGACTGCCGGGGGTACGACGCGCACGCCCGCCGCCGCAAATGCGGCGTCGTCGAATTGGGCGAATTTCGTCGGCACCTTGTCATAAAAGCGGAACGGCGCCGCGGGCGAAGCGAGTCCGATCGGTTCGTTGTCGGCCAGCCGAAACGACAACAGGACCGCTTTTTTCAACCATTGATGCGTGATCCACTCGCCGTTCACTTTCTCGGCGACGCGCAAATGGCCGCGATCAAGCTCGGTCGAGCGTGCTGCGACGGCGTCGCGCACCGCGCCAGGAGCGCTGGACGGTGAGAGTTCGCTGCGCCGCTCCCACGCGGAATCGATCGTTTGTTGCAGGGTTTCTGTCGTCAAGGCTGGTCGTGCCGGCTGTCGGCGCCGCGCGGGCAAAGCGTGAAGTTTACCGCAGCGGTGCCTCGCGAGCGAGCCGAACGGTCGCCGGGACGCGCGCCGCGCCCGGCGAAGTACCTACATCGCCTTGAACAAGTGAGCAAAAGTCCGGCTCACCGTGAGCGGCTCCTTGCGATCTTTGAGGATGATCAACGGTTGATCGCGGTGATCACGATCGACGCGCGCGATAGCCCGTAAGTTGACGATCGTCCCGCGATGCACTTGCCAGAAGCTTTGGGGATCGAGCTCCTCATAGAGTTCTTTGATTGTCTTGCGGATCAGCGCATCGCCATCCGCTGTCACGACGCGCGTGTACTTGTCCTCGGAATGAAAATAGCAGATCTCGTCGACCGGGATCAGGCGCATGGTCGCGCCGAGCGACGCCTTGATCCAGCGCAGTGGTCCCGTGCTGTCGCGCGCGGCGAGTTGCTGCAGGATCTGTGAAATGTCGGCGGGCGGTGCCGCCAGACGTTTCTTGAGGCGTTCGACGACTTTCGCAATCCTTTCCGCCGTCACCGGCTTGAGTACATAGTCGATCGCTCCCTGCTCGAATGCATTCACGGCGTATTCGTCGTAGGCCGTGACGAATACCACGTGGCAATCGTCGCCGATTGCCGCGGCCACGGCGAGCCCGTCTTTGACAGGCATGCGGATGTCGAGGAACGCGATCGAAGGTTCCAGTTCAGCGGCAAGTGCCAACGCCTGGACGCCGTTTTCTGCTTCGGCGACGACTTCCAGCTCCGGCCACGCCTGCGTCAACCGCGCACGCAGTTGCGCGCGCAGCATGGGCTCGTCCTCGGCGATTAGCGCAGTTGGCCGCGCGCCTGTCTTAGGGTGCGACGGCAGGCTCATAAGGAATCTCGATCATCGCTCGAGTGCCGACGTCGGCGTTGGCCTCGAGGCTGAACCGCCCGAGGTTGCCATAGAGAGCCTTGAGACGTTCCCGAAGGTTGGTCAGACCGACGCCCTGGCCGACCGGGTCGCCAAGGCCGTTACCGGTGTCGACCACCGCCACCGACAGCAGGTCGCCGGCACGGCGCGCCTGCAGGCGCACATTGCCTCCCTCGGCTTTCGGTTCGATGCCATGCTTGACTGCATTTTCGACCAGCGACATCAGCAGCATCGGCGGCACCGGTTGCGTTCGAAGCTCCGCGGGCACGTCGACGGCAAAGGCGAGGCGCGACCCCATGCGCATTTGCATGATCGACAGGTATGCCTGAGCGAGATCTGCTTCCTGTCCCAGCGTCGTGCTGGCCGAGCGCAACTGCGGCAATGCTGCCCGCAAATAAGCGAGCAAGTGCCCGAGCATTTGGCCGGCTTTCGGCGGGTCGGTCTCGGTGAGGAACTGCACCGAGGCGAGAGTATTGAACAGGAAATGCGGTTCGACCTGAGCCTGCATCAACTTCAGTTCTGCCTCGATTGCCTGGCGCGATGCGAGGTTGCGGTCGGCTTCGGTTTTCAGGAGTTGCGCGCGTGCGCGCGCTTCTCGGAACTGGAGCAGAAAGAACAAACTGACGAACATGCCATTGGTGAATCCGCTGAACGCGGTCCAGGCGAATTTGCTCCTGTGCTCGACCAACAATTCATTCCAGGTGTAGGCATGCAGGATTGGAATCTTGACCACTATCAACAGCACAAAGCCGATCGCCGTACCGATGCCCACTGCGCCTGCGAGGCGCCATACCGGGTGCGGTCGCTCCCACGGGCGCGCTGCATTGACCGCCACGGCGATAGCTATCCCGAAGCAGTAGGCGGTGATCAGGGGATGCCAGAACGGCCGTTCATCGTCGACCCAGAGGAGGGCGGCGAAGCCGAAAATGATGGCCAGGACCAGGACAATCGTCAGCCATGAGACGCCGCGCAGGCCGAGCCCCGGGCTTTGCGGCGCGCATTCAACGGCGTGCTGTGTCGTCGACATGACGGCGATTGTACCCGGGCGTGGTCAGGCGGGAATCGCGCCGCGACGGAGCCGGTCCCGCACGCGACAAAGCGCCCAGCGCAAGCGCCAAATGCGAAGGCCGCGGGCTAAGGCGCTATGCAGCCCTCTGGGCAAACCGGACCAGCCGCGCAACGCCCTCGGCGCATTCCGGATATTCGGCGACCAGCGCGATACGGATATAGCCTGAGCCCGGATTGACTCCCGACGAAGCGCGTCCGAGGTAGCTGCCCGGCAGAACGCTGATCGCTTCCTGCGCGTAGAGTCGACGGGCGAAGTCCGCATCATCGCCTCCAACCCGGGCCCAAAGATAGAACGCGGCTTCGGGTATTTGGGCCGGCATGACTGCAGTTATCTGTGGCGCCAGGTCTGCGTATTTCCTGGCGTACAAGGCGCGATTAGCGCGCACATGCGCTTCGTCATTCCACGCGGCAATACTTGCCGCTGCAACCGCCGGTGACATCGCTGAGCCGTGATAAGTGCGATACAGGAGAAACGCCTTGATCAACGTCGCGTCGCCAGCGACGTAACCCGAGCGCAGTCCCGGTACATTGGATCGTTTGGACAAGCTTCCGAAGGTGACGAGGCGCGGAAAGCCGTCGCGGCCGAGAGCGCGAGCCGCTGCCAGTGCGCCGAGGGGCGGCCGCGTCTCGTCGCAGTAGACTTCCGAATAACATTCGTCCGAAGCGATCACAAAACCGTAGCGATCCGACAGCTCGAACAACGCGCGCCATTCGTCCTGCCGCATTACGCGCCCGGTTGGATTGTCAGGCGAACACACGTACACGAGTTGCGTTTTCGCCCATACCGCCGGGTCGACTGCGTCGAAGCGCGGCGCATAGGCATTGTCCGCGACGCTGTTGATGTAATGCGCAGTCGCTCCGGCGAGGAGAGCGGCTCCTTCGTAGATCTGGTAGAACGGATTGGGAACGACCACCGTCGCGCCCGCGCGCTGGGGACTCGCATCGATCACTGTTTGCGCGAACGCGAACAGCGCCTCTCGACTGCCAAGCACGGGCAGTACTTGCGTCGACGCATCAATTGCGGGCAGTTGGTGCCGGCGCATCAACCACGCGCGCAATCGCCTCGCGCAGCGCGGGCGACCCGATGGTTGTGGGATAATTTGCGAGACCGGCGGTGCCATCAGCGAGCGCGTCGCGGATAAATTGCGGTGTTGTGTGTTTGGGTTCGCCGATCGAAAGATTGATCGGAGTCCTCGACGGGTCGGGCGTGATGCCAGCGAAAAGCTGACGCAGGCGTTCGAATGGATAGGGCTGCAGCAAGCCCAGTTTCGGATTCAAGTGCGGTGTTCCTTCGACGGGGAGCCGACGACAAAACTGCAGCTTCTGCCACACGCATGGTCAGCGGAGGCGGCGATGCGAGCGGCTAGACAAACCAAACCGTCGGCCCGCTGCAAGCGATCGGAACAACCATGGGGACGTTTGGCCTACCGGGTAAATTATACGTGACTGAGAATACGTGGCTGAGGTGACCGAGCTTACGCAGCAAGCGACGCTCCCGCTGCGCTGGCGCGCCGCGTCGGTCGCAGCGGTGATGCTCGCGCTGGGCGCGTTGGTGTGGACACTCGCGCATTGGGGATGGCACTGGTTCGGGCCGGCGCCCGTGGCGTTCCCGGCTCCCCTTCCCGATGGCGATTTGCCGCGCAAGGTCGCTGACGCCAAACTCTTCGGCACCGCTGCCCCAGCCAGCCAGCCCGTTGCTGGCGCCACGGATCTGGGCGACTTGCGTCTGCTGGGTGTTTTCGCGCAGACGGGCGGTAACGGCTATGCCTTGTTTCGTTCTGCATCGCGCGGCGCGATCCTGATTCAGTCGGGCCAGGACGTATCCCAAGGTTTGCGACTGACCGAAGTGCGTCCTGACGGCGTGACCGTGGTGGGCGAGAGCGGTAGCCGAGATCTTACGTTGAGGCCAATTGCCGGGGCCGAGAAGCCTAAACCGACTGTGGTAGCGACGGCGGGAAAATCGGCGGCCTGCAACGCGCCTGCGGGATTTCGTGGCGTCGTGATCCGCCTCAACGCGGAATTGCTAAGCGGAATGATCGCGACGCCCGACGCGTGGAAGGCGCTCGTCGCCCCAGCGTCCGGAGCGCTCGTCGTGCGCGACCAAAGCGGATTCGCCGGCATGCTGGGGCTGAAGAATGGGGACCGGATTGAAAAGGCCAATGGCATCGCGCTGGCCATTCCGGACGACATCGGCCCGACAATATTGCAGCCGTTGATTCGCAGTCAGCAGGTCTGGCTCGCAGGTGTACGCGATGGCAAACCGCAGCAATGGCTGTACGTCAACACCGGCGCCTGCGCCGCTTAGGCGCCGTACGACAACGGTCGCGCGCGCCGAGCTAGATCTCGGGCGCTAAGCTGACCGAGCCCGGGAGCCAGTCCAGCAGTTCCGCCAGCGAATCGATTTCCCCGTCTGCTTGCCAACGCGCGGGAGTCTCGTCATCGCGGATGTAGCCGTAGCGTGCGATCAGGGTTTTCATTCCGGCAGCGCGGCCCGCCATGATGTCGCGCTCGGCGTCTCCGACGTAGACGCAGTCCTCAGGCGCGGCCGCCAGCAGTGATGCGGCTGCAAGCAACGGGGCAGGGTGTGGTTTTGTTTGTGGCGTACTGTCGCCGCGAAATGATCGCGCTTGTTCGGGAAGCAAGGCGAAGGAATTCGACAACCGGACCCGTAAAGCGCGAAATCTTGTTGGTGACGATCCCCCAGCGCAGACCACGGCGCTCGATTTCATTCAGCACTCGGTCGGCATCGTCGAACAAGCGCGTTTGGTCGCAAGAGTTTTGCGCGTAGTAATCAAGGAATGCATCGCGCAAGGGCATGTAGTCCGCATTTTCCTTGCCGATACCCAAGCCCGCGTCCAGCATTCCCCGCGCGCCGTGCGAAGCGTGAGGACGCAACAGAGCCAATGGCAGCGGTGCCAGGCCGAGGTCGGCGCGAACGCGATTCAATGCGTCGCCGAGGTCGGCCGCCGTGTCTGCCAGCGTGCCGTCGAGGTCGAACAGTACCGCGCGTACCCGGAGTGGTGTGGGTCTGCGCTCAGCCATCGCGGCGGAACGTCGCGATATAGTTGACGTCGGTATCGGCTTCGAGGCGGTATATTCTGCTGATTGGGTTGTACGTCATCCCTATCAGGTCGGTCAGTTCGAGTCCCGCCTTGCGGCCGAAGCCCGCCAGCTCAGCAGGTTGCACAAAGCGTGCGTAGTCGTGCGTGCCGCGGGGAAGGAGTTTGAGCACATACTCTGCTCCGATAACAGCAAACAGGTATGACTTGGGATTGCGGTTGATCGTCGAACAGACGACGACCCCTCCCGGACGCACCAGGCGGGCGCACGCGCCCACCATCGCAGCGGGGTCGGGCACGTGCTCGAGCAATTCCATGCAAGTCACGACATCGAATGCGGACGGGCTACGCTCAGCGAGCGCTTCAGCTGCGACGAAAACGTAGTCGACGGTCGATCTCGATTCGAGCTGGTGCAGCCGGGCCACGGCGAGCGCCTTCTCCGACAAGTCGATTCCCGTCACCGTTGCCCCAGCAGTCGCCATTGCCTCGGCGAGGATCCCGCCTCCGCAGCCTACGTCGAGCACTCGTCTTTCCGGCCAAGCCGCCGCAACGCTCGGCGATGTAGTCGAGACGCAACGGATTGATGTCGTGCAGCGGTTTGAAATCGCTCGTCGGATCCCACCAGCGATGTGCGAGCGCGCTGAACTTGGCCAATTCGGCCGGATCGGCATTGGCGCCGGTGTTGGCGTTCGAGTTCATTGCAGGCGATCGTGCCAGAAACGCGCCCGCGCGGCGAGTGCCTGCGTATCCAGCCGCGTCAATTGTCCGCTCGCGAGTACGCGTTTGCCGGCGACCCATGCGTCGCTTACCTCGCTGCGGCCGGTCACGTGAATCAGGTGCGAAATGGGTTCGTAGCACGGCTGGTGGTCGATACCCCCCATGTCGACCGCGATAATGTCGGCTTGTTTGCCGCGCTCGAGGGAGCCTATCGCGCCGTCCAGACCCAGGGCCTGCGCACCACCGAGTGTGGCCATGCGTAGTACGTCCGCCGCCGGAAGTGAGGCCGCATCACCGGTCGCCCCTTTGCTTATCAGTGCCGCCAGGCGCGCTTCGCCAAACACGTCCAGACGATTGTTGCTTGCGGCGCCGTCGGTGCCCAGCGCTACGTTGATGCCGTGCCTGCGCAGCTCGGCAATCGGCGCGATACCGCTCGCGAGTGCAGATTTGACGTCGGGCAGTGCACGACGTGGCACGCCTGCGCCGCCATCAATTCGATATCGCTTGGCGTCGAGGAAGACGCCGTGCACGGCGATGAACCCGGGACCGGTGACACCGAGCCGGTGTAGCCGCTGCAGCGGGCCAATCCCGTGTTGGGCAACGCTTTGCCCTCGTTCGTCACGCGTTTCCAGCAAGTGCGTCTGGATCGGCAAATCGAGCTGGCGGGCATAAACGACAATCTGCTCCCAACTTGCGTCGGCGACGGTATATGGCGCGTGCGGCGCCAGCGAGAAACTGAGCAGGGGTTCGTGCCGCCACGTATCGCGAGCCAGCAGCCCCACTCGCAGGTAGTCGGCCGCGTCGGCGGCATAGTCGGTAGGGAAGTCGACGACCGCGAGACCGATCATCGCGCGCATGCCGCTCGCCTGATACGCGCGGGCAGCGGCGTCGGCGAAAAAATATTGATCGTTGCAGCAGGTCACGCCGCCTTTGAGCATCTCAGCGGTGGCCAGTAGCGTTCCATCGTGGACAAATTCCTCCGACAGGTGACGCATCTCGCGTGGCCAGATTTGGTCTTCGAGCCACGCCTTCAGAGGGAGGTCATCGGCGATTCCGCGAAACAGAGTCATCGCGGCGTGCGTATGGGCATTGACGAGCCCGGGTAGCAGGGCATGATCAGGCAGCGACAGGGTCTCCCTGGCTATGTAGGCGCCCGCGACCTCATCGCTCGGCAGAACCGCGACGATCGAGCCGCCGTCGATCAGCACTGAGTGACTTGCCAGTGCGCCGGCGGGGATGATCGGAACAACCCACCGAGCGTCGATGCGAAGATCTACATATTGAGGCATGGTCAGCTTTGCTCGTCAGCGGCGATTTGCCCGTCATCATCGACATCGCCGCAAATGGGCGGGCGGTTCAACGCACTCCGATGCGTGGTGAAAGAATTTTACGCTGAGATAGGTTAAGGCCTTGCGCCGGAAGGCGCACGGAACAAAAACAGAGACAAAAAAAGCCCCGCATGAAGCGGGGCTTTTTTTTCGATCAGACGCGGCCTATTTCTTGACGATCTCGCCCTTGACCTCGACTTCGACACGGCGATTCGGCGCCAGGCACTCGATAAGCGCCTTCTGTGCCGTCTGATTGCAGACCACACCCGGAACAGGCTGCGTCTTGCCCATGCCCAGGGTTTCTATCTTGTCACGCGGCACGCCCCTGCTAACCAGGTAGTCGCGGACCGTATCAGCGCGGCGCTCGGACAGCTTCTGGTTGTACTCCTGGGAACCGATGCGATCGGTGTGTCCAGTTACCAGCACGAGTTCCAGCTTGCTGACGTTCTTGAGCTTCTCGATGACTTCAGAATCGATCGCAGCCTGGCCTTCGGGCTTGAGTACCGACTTATCGAAATCAAACAGCGCCTTGCTCGCCAGCGTGATCTTCTGCACTTGCGGCGCGGGCGCCGGGGGCGGCGGAGCCGGGGCAGGAGGAGGCGGCACGACGGCGCGGCGGCGGCGTGACCTGTGCCACGACGGGTTTCGGCACCAGATCGGGGTCGCACTCGACGATCGCCATGGCTGGCGTCCAGTAGCTGGCGCGCCAGCAGAGGGTGTCGTTTATGCCCTTGATACCCCCAAAGCTGCCGCTGCGCCAAATATTGTTGTCCGGGGTTCCGTATTGCTCAAGCCAGTACCCGGTGCTTGTCGGGTTGGCCTGACCAAACGCCGCTGACGCCAAAACGGCGGCGGTGGCGCCCGTCACGATGGCTGTTATCAGATGATTTTTCATCTCTTCTACCCCTCTGGCTTGAGTTGTTAAGTGTTACTCGTTCATTTCGAAGCGTATCGGTAACTTTTTTTCGTGGTCGCCTACGCAAAATGAAAGCGCGGACTCCACCCGACTATAGCATAGGGATTTTTGGGCTGCCAAGCTGAAAGCCGCTTCGCGCAACCGGAAGTTGGAAGGTGTCGCGGCGATACAACGCTCATGATAAAATTCACTCTTTTACGCACCGCTTTTCCCTAGCGCGACCTCAGCCTGTCCCTCTGTGATTCTATGCGGGCACGGCAATATGAGGGCCAACGCGTCAATTTTGACTATTTTACCGATATAGAGTCCGCCAAACGATGGAGCAGTTCGCCAAAGAAACCCTTCCGGTAAGCCTGGAAGCAGAAATGCGGCATTCCTATCTGGATTACGCCATGAGCGTAATCGTAGGACGCGCCCTTCCCGATGTCCGTGACGGCCTCAAGCCCGTCCATCGCCGCGTGTTGTTTGCGATGCACGAATCCAACACCGTCTGGAACCGCGCTTACGTCAAGTGCGCCCGGGTCGTGGGCGACGTGCTCGGCAAATACCACCCCCATGGCGACAGCGCGACTTACGAGGCACTGGTCCGCATGGTGCAGGAGTTTTCGCTGCGCTATCCGTTGATCGACGGACAAGGCAACTTCGGCTCGGTCGACGGCGATGCGCCAGCGGCCTATCGCTACACGGAGTGCCGGCTGCAGAGGATCAGCGCCGAGATGCTGGCCGATATCGACAAGGAAACCGTCGATTTCGTGCCGAATTACGACGGCAAAGAACTGGAACCGGCGGTATTGCCGGCGCGGATCCCCAACCTGCTGATCAATGGCTCGTCGGGCATTGCCGTCGGCATGGCGACCAACATCCCGCCGCACAATCTGACCGAGATCGTTACCGCGTGCCTGGCGTTGCTGGACAACCCCGAGTTGACGGTCGACGAGCTGATCGAATACGTTCCCGCGCCGGACTTCCCGACGGCGGCAATCATCTACGGCACGGAAGGCGTGCGCGAGGGATACCGCACCGGCCGCGGCCGCGTGGTCATCCGCGCTCGCACCCACATCGAAGATCTCGACAAAGGCGGCCGTCAGGCGATCGTCATCGACGAGCTGCCCTACCAGGTCAACAAGGCGACATTGTTGATCCGCATCGGCGAACTCGTTCGCGAGAAGAAGCTCGACGGCATCTCCGACTTGCGAGACGAGTCGGACAAGTCGGGGATGCGCGTGGTGATCGAGCTGAAGCGTGGCGAGATTACCGACATCATCCTTAACAACCTGTACAAGCTGACCCAGCTGCAGGACAGCTTCGGCATGAACATGGTCGCGCTGGTCGACGGCCAGCCGCGCCTGCTGAACATCAAGCAGTTTCTCGAGTTCTTTTTGCAGCATCGCCGCGAAGTCGTCGTGCGTCGCACGCGCTTCGAACTCAAGAAGGCGCGCGAACGCGGCCATATCCTCGAGGGCCTTGCGGTCGCGCTATCCAACGTCGACGAAATCATCGCGCTGATCAAGGCGGCGGCCACGCCGGCCGAAGCCAAAGCCGGTTTGATGAGCAAGATCTGGCGTTCCGCTGTCGTCGAAGAGATGCTGACCCGCGCCGCTGCGGACGTTGCCCGGCCCGACGGTCTCGCCGCGAGTTTCGGCTGGCAGGCAGACCCGGCGGTGAGGGGCTACAAACTGTCCGACGCGCAGGCGCAGGCGATACTGGAATTGCGGCTGCAGCGGCTGACTGGCCTCGAGCAGGAAAAGATCACCACCGAATATCGCGATGTGATGGCGCAGATCGTCGATTTGCTCGACATCCTGGCGAAACCGGCGCGAGTAACGACCATTGTCGGCGACGAACTCAAGTCGATTCGCGATCAGTTTGGCGACAAGCGCCGTTCCGAAATCGTCGCCCAGAGCGCCGATCTCTCGCTCGAGGACCTGATCGCTCCGCAAGACATGGTCGTGACACTGTCGCACGGCGGCTACATGAAAGCGCAGCCGGTCGAGGATTATCGCGCGCAGCGCCGCGGCGGTCGGGGCAAGCAGGCGACGGGGACCAAGGAAGACGATTTCATCGACCATCTGTTCAGCGCGAACACCCACGACTTCATACTCTGTTTCTCCAACCGCGGCAGAGTCTACTGGCTCAAGGTATACAACGTGCCGCAAGGCGGGCGCACTGCGCGCGGCAAACCTATCGTCAACCTCGTGCCTCTGCTCGAGCACGAAAAAATCACGGCGATTCTGCCGGTCAAGGAATTCGTCGAAGACCGTTACGTATTCATGGCGACGGCCAAGGGGACGGTCAAGAAGACGCCGCTGTCCGATTTTTCCAGGCCGCGTCCTTCGGGCATCATCGCCGTCGATCTGGACGATGGCGATTTCCTCGTCGGCGCCGCGCTTACCGACGGCAAACACGATGTGATGTTGTTCAGTTCGGGCGGCAAGGCCGTGCGCTTCGAGGAAACCGATGTGAGGTCCATGGGGCGCAACGCACACGGCGTGCGGGGGATGATGCTGGACCGCGGCCAACGCGTGATATCGATGCTGGTGGCGGAGGACGAGAAGCAATCCGTACTGACTGCGACCGAGAACGGGTATGGCAAGCGCACCCCGATCGTTGAGTACACGCGGCACGGTCGCGGCACGAAGGGGATGATCGCGATCCAGCAGAGCGGCCGTAACGGCCAGGTCGTTGCGGCGGCGCTGGTGCTGCCTGACGACGAGGTCATGCTGATTTCTACCGGGGGCGTGTTGATTCGCACCAAGGTCTCGTCGATCCGCGAAATGGGTCGCTCGACCCAGGGAGTGACCTTGATCAACTTGGGCGAGGGAGAAAAGCTTGCCGGTCTTGAGCGCGTCGTCGAAACCGAGGATGTGAACGGTGAGGAAGAATAGCGCAGCCCGCGAGCGCCCTTCCTCGCTGCGCCGGCGCATTCCAAAACGCTCCCGCTCCGTCTGAAAATGGCTGGACGCGTCTTCAACTTCAGCGCGGGTCCGGCGGCATTGCCCTTGCCGGTGCTCGAACGCGCGGCTGCCGAGATGACCGACTGGCACGGCAGCGGCATGTCGGTAATGGAAATGAGCCATCGCGGCGCCGAGTTCATCGGCATCGCCGCGAAGGCCGAGAGCGACCTGCGTCGCCTTTTGTCGATTCCCGACCACTACCGCGTACTTTTTCTGCAGGGTGGCGCACTGGCGCAAAACGCGCTGGTGCCGATGAATCTGCTTGGCAATCGCCAGGTGGCGGATTACGTGCACACTGGGGCCTGGTCGCAGAAATCGATCGATGAGGCAGCGCGTTACTGCCGCGTTCACATCGCCGCCAGCGCAGAAGATCGCCGTTTCACGTATGTGCCCAAGCAGGCCGATTGGCGACTCGTCCCGACGCTGCCTATCGTGCATATCTGTACCAACGAGACCATAGGCGGTGTCGAGTACCAATGGACCCCTGATGTCGTCGATGATCGGCGCGGATGTGCCGCTCGTCGCCGACGCCTCGTCGCACATCCTGTCGCGGCCGATGGACGTGTCGCGTTTCGGCCTGATCTACGCCGGAGCGCAGAAGAACGCAGGGTCAGCGGGCGTGACCCTGGTCATCGTGCGTGAAGATCTGCTCGGGCGCGCGCATCGCCGATACGCCGTCGGTATTCAACTACAGCGTGCAGGCGGAGGCAGGTTCGATGTACAACACCCTGCCTACCTACGCGGTGTACATCGCGGGCCTGGTGTTCGAATGGTTGCTGGAACAGGGCGGCGTTCGCGCGATCGAACAACGCAACGTCAAAAAAGCCGAGCTGCTGTACGATTGCATCGATTCTTCCGGGTTCTATCGGAACGACGTACGCCGCGAGGATCGTTCGCGCATGAACGTGCCGTTTTTTCTGCCTGACGATCGTCTGAACGAGCGTTTCCTGCAGGGCGCCAAGGAAAGCGGGCTGATGCAGCTCAAGGGACATCGCCTGGTCGGTGGCATGCGCGCATCGATCTACAATGCGATGCCGATTGAAGGCGTGCAGGCGCTGGTCTCGTATATGAAGGCGTTCGCGGCCGGCCCCGGCTGATGACCGCAGATGCGACGACAAGACGATGACACCCGCCCAATGAGCGAACATAACAACGACGGGCAACTCAAGCATCATCGGGACGCGATCGACGCCCTCGATCGCGAGTTGCTGCGTGCGCTCAACGCGCGCGCCGAACACGCGCAGGCGATCGGCAAGCTCAAGGGAACTACGGCGGCATATCGCCCGGAGCGCGAAGCCCAGGTATTGCGCGGCATCCAGAAGGAAAACCGCGGGCCGTTATCAGGCGCGGCGGTTGCCGGCGTATTCCGACAAGTGATGTCGGCGTGCCTCGCGCTGGAGCGGCAGCTGCGCATCGCCTATCTCGGCCCGGCAGGGACTTTCAGCCATGTGGCAGTCGCCAAGCATTTCGGCGATTTCGTCGAGACCGAACCCTGCGCATCGATCGACGAGGTTTTTCGAGCAGCGGAGTCGGGCCAGGCCGACTATGCCGTCGTGCCGGTCGAAAATTCGACTGAGGGGGCGGTTCCGCGGACGCTCGACCTCATGTGCCAAACCGACTTGACGATCGTGGGCGAAATTCGTCTGCGGATTCAGCAGAACCTCCTGTCGAACGCTGCCAGTCCCGCAGCAGTCACGAAGATCTACTCACATGCCCAGTCGTTTGCGCAATGCGTGCAGTGGCTTGCGAGACACATGCCGGCCGTGCCGCGCATCCCGGTCGCCAGCAATGCCGAGGCTGCCCGCATGGCTGCAGGCGAGCCGGGTGCTGCCGCGATCGCCGGCGAAGGCGCAGCGGCCATTTACGGACTCGGCGTGCTGGCGATGCATGTGGAGGACGACCCGAATAACACGACGCGCTTCTGGGTCCTGGGCAAGCACGCAGTCGGACGCTCCGGCGATGACGAGACCTCGCTGGTGATGGCGGCACAAAACACGCCCGGCGCCGTCTATGCTCTGCTCGAACCGCTGGCCAAGCATGGCGTCAGCATGAGTCGACTGGAATCGCGTCCCGCACGCACGGGACTGTGGGAATACTTGTTCTTCGTCGACCTCGAAGGCCATCGCGACGATGCGGACCTTGCTCTCGCATTGACTGAACTGCGTGCCCGCGCGCCGTTCCTGAAACTGCTGGGTTCCTATCCCGCCGCGGACTACTGACCGGCTTTTGATGAAAGTGCTGCAATGACTTCGAGCTCAACAGGCGTCGCCGCGGCCGGCGTCGCGTCCACGAAAACGGCTTCCGAATCGAAGACGCTTTTGACCGCGCGCACGACGGATATTGCGGCGCAGTCGCCGGAATACATCCGCCGAATGACTCCCTACGTGCCGGGAAAACCGATCGACGAACTCGCGCGCGAATACGGCTTGGTCGAGAGCGACATCGTCAAACTTGCATCGAACGAAAATCCGCGTGGGCCGAGCCCGAAAGCACGTCAGGCGATCGCTGATGCCGCCGCAGGAGTGACGCGCTACCCTGACGGGAATGGTTTCGTGCTCAAGCAGGCTTTGGCTCGGCGCTTCGGCGTGGCGCTCGAGGAAATCGTCCTGGGCAACGGTTCAACGACATCCTGGAACTGGCAACGCAAGCGTTCCTGCGTCCTGACGATCACGCCGTCTACTCCCAGCATGCGTTCGCCGTTTATCCATTGGCGACGCAAGCGCGCGGCGCCACCGGGATCGAAGTTCCTGCGCACGATCTGGGCCATGATCTGCCGGCGATGCGCGTCTGCGATTGCGGCCAACCCAACGACGCGCATCGTTTTCATTGCGAATCCGAACAACCCTACGGGGACGTGGATCCCGCCTGCAGCGCTCAAGGCGTTCATTGCTTCAGTGCCGGCCGATGTGCTGGTGATCCTGGACGAAGCTTACGATGAATACCTCGAGCCGGCGCAACAGGCGAACAGCGCAGCGTGGATCGGCGAGCATCGGAATCTGCTGGTATCGCGCACCTTTTCGAAGGCTTATGGCCTCGCGGGCTTACGCGTTGGCTTCGGTATCGGCGATCGTTTCCTGGTCGACATGCTCAACCGCGTCCGCCAGCCGTTCAACGTGAACGCGCTGGCGCTGGCTGCAGCAACCGCGGCGCTCGATGACAAGGACTACGTCACCGAGAGTGCGCGCCTGAATCGTGCCGGTCTCGCCCAGTTGGCTAAAGGGTTCGATGAGCTGGGGGTCGCCTATGTGCCGTCGCACGGTAACTTCGTGTTGGCGCGCGTCGTCGATTCATCGGGCACCGGCCGCAAGGGCAACGCGATGGCAATCTACGAGCGCCTGCTGCGTCAAGGTGTGATAGTGCGCCCTGTCGGCAACTATGGGCTGCCCGACTATTTGCGCATTACCGTCGGACTGCCACATGAGAACACGCGTTTACTGGCGGCGCTGAAAACGGCGCTTGCCGGTTGATGCCGTAGTACGCGCATGATCAGCAAACTCGCCGTCATCGGCACCGGGCTTATCGGTGGTTCGCTGGCGCTGGCGCTGAAGAGAGCGGGCGTCGTCCAAACCGTGGTCGGCATCGGTCGCAGCCAGCAGAATCTGGACACCGCGCAACGATTGGGCATCGCCGACCGGACCGTAACACTCGACGGCAACTGGACCGATGAACTCGCTGACGCGGATCTGGTCCTGCTGGCGACGCCCGTGGGGCAGATGGCGCATTTATTCTCGACCATGTCGCCTCATCTCGGACGAACGACGATCATCACCGACGCTGGCAGTACGAAGCAGGACGTGATTGCCGCTGCGCGCGCACATCTGGGTTCTGCCATTGCCCGTTTTGTTCCGGGACACCCGATCGCGGGTAGCGAGCGTTCCGGCGCCGATGCGGCGTCGGCAAGTCTGTTTCACGACAAGGTTGTTGTGTTGACGCCTCTGGCGGAAACCGATGCCGAAGCCCTCAGTAGTGTTCGCGCTTGCTGGCAGCAGTGCGGCGCCATCATCCGCGTGCTTGATGCGAAGCGGCACGACGAAATCTTCTCCGCGGTCAGCCATCTGCCGCATACGCTGGCGTTTGCACTGATCGCCGAGCTGGCGGAGCGGCAAGATGCGCGTGAGTTGTTCGATTTCGCGGGAGCGGGTCTTCGCGACTTCAGCAGGCTTGCGGGAAGCCATCCGGAGATGTGGCGCGACATTTGTCTCGCCAATGCGGTCGCTTTGCGGCGGGATCTCGCCGCTTATCGGCAGAAGCTCGATCGCATCGATGCGCTGCTTGCGTCAGGAGACGCTACGGGCCTCACGTCGCTGTTCACTGCTGCTCACGACGCCCGGATCGCGTGGATCGCCAGCGTGAGCGTCGTCGATAGCGGCAAGTAGCGGGGGACCCGGCGGCAATGGACCATCTTGATCTCGCGCCGGCCCGCCGCGTGAGCGGAACGGTACGTTTGCCAGGCTCGAAGAGCATATCCAACCGGACATTGTTGCTGGCCGCGCTCGCCCGCGGCGACACCAATATCACCGGCCTTCTGGATGCCGACGACATCGATCGCATGCGCGAAGCACTGAAGGCTCTCGGCGTCGATGTGCAAAGCCAGGAGCGCCCCGGCGATTTCCGCGTGCATGGCATAGGCGGCGGTGACATTTTTCCGACCAAGCGCGCGAAGCTTTTCCTCGGCAATGCGGGGACTGCATTCCGGCCGCTGACTGCGGCGCTGGCCATCGCCGGCGGCGCCTACGAGTTGACCGGCGTGGCGCGCATGAACGAGCGGCCGATTGGCGACCTGGTGGACGCGCTGCGCGCGTTGGGCGCCGACATACGCTATGACGGCAATGAAGGATTCCCGCCGCTGATCATCGGCTCAGGCCACATCCGTGCTGGCGGGCGCGTCGCGATGCGCGGCGATGTCTCCAGCCAGTTCCTCAGCGCGCTGCTGATGGCCTTGCCTATTGCCGGCGGCGGCACCGCGGTCGACGTCGTCGGCGAACTCATTTCCAAGCCTTATGTCGAGATGACCCTCAACTTGATGCGCCGCTTCGGCGTCGGCGTCGCGCGCGATGGCTGGGAGCAGATCGAGGTACCGGCCGGCGCCCACTACATGAGCCCGGGCACGCTAGCGGTCGAAGGCGACGCTTCATCGGCCTCTTATTTTCTGGCGGCTGGCGCGATTGCGGGAGGCACGGTGCGCGTCGTCGGCGCTGGCCGCAACAGCATCCAGGGCGACGTGCGTTTCGCCGATCTGCTCGCGGACATGGGGGCAGCGATCACGTCAGGCGATGACTGGATCGAAGTGCGCGGCGGCGCGCGCCTGCGCGGTGTCGATGCCGACTGCAACATGATCCCGGACGCGGCGATGACGGCAGCGATTGTCGCTTTGTTCGCCGATGGGCCGACGACATTGCGCAACATCGGCAGCTGGCGCGTGAAGGAAACCGACCGGATCGCAGCCATGGCGACTGAACTCTCCAAACTGGGCGCTGCTGTGGACGAAGGCGAGGACTGGTTGCGTGTATCTCCGCCTTCAGCGCTTCGGCCTGCCACGATCGATACGTACGACGACCACCGCATGGCGATGTGTTTTTCGTTGGCTAGCCTGGGTGGGGTACCGATACGCATCAACGATCCCCAATGCGTGCGCAAGACCTTTCCCGACTACTTCGAGGTATTCGGACGCTTGGTGGAGGCGAGTTGAGCGACGCGCCTGGCGGCCACCGCCCGCTTTCGGCGTCGTCGTTGGGGGCGCCGGTCATTGCGATAGACGGTCCTGCCGCGTCCGGCAAGGGCACAGTCGCCCAAGCGGTCGCGCGTGCCTTGGGCTTCCGCTACCTCGACAGCGGGGGCCTGTACCGGTTGGTGGCGCTCAAGGCGCTAGGGGCTGGGATTGCGGTCGACGATGAGCCGAGCTTGACGGGGGTCGCCGAGGGACTCGAGCCCCGTTTCGACGGGTCGACCGTCGCCCTGGACGGGCTAGACGTGACCGAAGCCATCCGGCAGGAGGCGGTCAGCGCAGCCGCATCACGCTTGGCCGTGCTTCCAAGGGTGCGCGCGGCGCTGTTAGCCAGGCAACGGGCTTTTCGCGGCGAGCCCGGGCTGGTCGCCGAAGGCCGTGACATGGGTACCGTCGTATTCCCGGATGCCCGCCTGAAGATCTACCTGACCGCGAGCGCCGAGGCGCGGGCCGAGCGTCGGCATAAGCAGTTGATCGACAAAGGAAACTCGGTTACAATCGACAGTCTTTTGCGCGATATTCGTGAACGTGACGCGCGCGACAGCGGCAGGGCGGCAGCGCCGCTACGCACTGCCGCCGACGCAATCGTCGTTGATACCAGCGCAATGACGATCGACGCAACGGTTTCATTCGTATTGCAGCAGTATCAGGCGCTTAGCGCACGCGGTTGATGGTGGAGCGGTAGCGTGCCTGCTAAACGCACGGTAAGCGCATAGCAAACGCAACAGCAGCAAGTAGTGAGGTCCGTCGCGCAGGCGTAAACAGTGGGCTGCCTGCGCTGACGGGACGACCAACAGACCCGGCGCCACGCCCGTGGCGGCGGATGAACTGACAGGAAACGATTACACATGGCAACCAGCATGGCAACTTCAACAACCAACCCTCCCGCCCAGGAAAACTTCGCTGCCTTGTTCGAGGAGTCCCTCGCACGGCAGGAAATGCGGCAGGGCGAACTGATCACGGCCGAGGTCACGCGCGTCGATTACAACATCGTCGTCGTCAACGCGGGCCTCAAGTCCGAAAGCTTCATCCCGATCGAAGAATTCAAGAATGACAAGGGCGAAGTCGAAGTAAAGGCAGGTGACTTCGTCACCGTAGCGATTGAAAGCCTCGAAGACGGCTACGGCGAAACGCGCCTGTCGCGCGACAAGGCCAAGCGCCTGAAAGCGTGGCACGATCTCGAGGCCGCGATGGAGCAAGGCACCATTGTCTCGGGCATGGTCTCGGGCAAGGTCAAGGGCGGCCTGACGGTCATGGTGAACGGGATCCGTGCGTTCCTGCCCGGTTCGCTCGTCGACATCCGTCCGATCAAGGACACAACTCCGTACGAATTCAAGTCGCTCGAATTCAAGGTCATCAAGCTCGACCGCAAGCGCAACAATGTCGTCGTATCGCGTCGTGCGGTACTCGAGGCCAGCCTCGGAGCCGAACGTGAAGAACTGCTGAAGACGTTGCAGGAAGGCGCGATCGTCAAGGGCATCGTCAAGAACATCACCGACTACGGCGCGTTCGTCGACCTCGGTGGCATCGACGGCCTGCTGCACATCACCGATCTGGCCTGGCGTCGCGTCAAGCATCCGTCGGAAGTTCTGGCGGTTGGCGACGAAGTCACGGCCAAGGTGCTCAAGTTCGACCAGGAAAAGAACCGTGTTTCGCTGGGGATGAAGCAGCTCGGCGAAGATCCGTGGGTGGGCCTCTCGCGCCGTTACCCGACCGGCACGCGTTTGTTCGGCAAGGTAACGAACCTCACGGACTACGGCGCGTTTGTCGAAATCGAGCAGGGCATCGAGGGACTCGTACACGTCTCCGAAATGGACTGGACCAACAAGAACATCCATCCGACCAAGGTCGTGCAGCTGGGCGATGAAGTCGAAGTGATGATTCTGGAGATCGACGAAGAACGCCGTCGCATTTCGCTCGGCATGAAGCAGTGCATGCCGAACCCGTGGGAAGAGTTTTCGATCAACCACAAGAAGGGCGACAAGGTCAAAGGACTCATCAAGTCGATTACCGACTTCGGCGTGTTCATCGGCCTGCCCGGCGGCATCGATGGGCTGGTGCACCTCTCCGACCTGTCGTGGTCGCTGACCGGCGAGGCCGCCGTCCGCGATTACCGCAAGGGCCAGGAAGTCGAAGCCGTCGTGCTGGCGATCGATGTCGAGCGCGAACGCATTTCGCTGGGCATCAAGCAACTCGACGGCGACCCGTTCTCCAACTACGTTGCGGTCCATGACAAGGGCAGCCTGGTCACCGGTACCGTGAAGTCGCTGGACGGCAAGGGTGCGGTCGTGGTTCTCGACGGTGACGTCGAAGGCTATTTGCGTGCGTCGGAAGTTGCGCGCGATCGGGTTGAAGACATCCGTTCGCACCTGAAGGAAGGCGATAGCGTCAACGCCATGATCATCAATGTCGACCGGAAGAATCGTTCGATTAATTTGTCGATCAAGGCGAAGGACAACGCCGACGAAACCGAGGCCATGCAGCGGATCACCGCCGAAAACTCGGGCGCGACGGCCGGCACGACCAACCTGGGGGCGCTACTCAAGGCCAAGCTGGATAACAAGAACCAAGGGTAGACAAACCCGTGATGACCAAATCGGAACTGATCGACCGCTTGGCGGTACAGTTCCCGCAATTGGTAGCCAAGGATGCTGAACTCGCGGTGAAGATGATCCTCGATGCCATGGCAGAAAGTCTTGCCAAAGGCGAAAGGATCGAAATTCGCGGGTTCGGCAGCTTCGGGCTCAACTATCGGCCGCCCAGGACGGGGAGAAATCCCAAGTCGGGCGAGCGGGTGCAGGTGCCGGAGAAGCACGTCCCGCATTTCAAGGCCGGCAAGGAATTGCGCGAGCGAGTCGATTTCAAGGAAATGAAGAAGGGTTGATAATGACCCGCATCGGGCGGCATTATCCGTGGCGATAATGCCGCCTTTTTTATTGGACTGACGCCGCATGAGCCTATTTCGCTGGATCGCGGGCATAGTCGTGTTCCTCGCGTTGCTCGTGCTGTCGCTCGAAAACTCGGAACCGGTCACGATACGCATCTACCGTGATCTGGCGTGGCAGACGCCTCTGATATTCTTGTTGTTGGTCATTTTTGTCGCTGGTGTCGTTGCCGGGCTGCTCGCGGGGCTTCTCCGCTCAACGCGGCTCAAACGGCAAATAGCGCGCTTGCGGCGCGAACACGGCAGGCGCGGTGCCGACGTGAATCCGCGGCACGGTGACGTCGCGTAATCGGAAAGCAAAGTTGCCTCAATCATTGGACTTCGACCTCTGGTGGCTGCTGCCGATTCCGGCGGTGTTCTTCGCGATGGGTTGGATCGCCGCGCGTATCGATATCAAGCACCTTCTGCGCGAGTCGCGCGCGCTGCCGCTGTCGTATTTTCGCGGGCTCAACTTCCTGCTGAATGAGCAGCCGGACAAGGCGATCGAATCCTTCATCGAAGTCGTCAAGGTCGACCCGCAGACCATCGATCTGCATTTCGCGCTGGGCAATCTGTTCCGCCGGCAAGGGGAGATTGATCGTGCGATCCGCATGCATCAGAACCTGCTCGACCGTCCCGACCTTCCCGCCGACAAACGCCAGACCGCGGTGTTCGAACTGGCGCAGGATTTCCATCGCGCGGGCCTGCTCGACCGCGCGGAGGACCTTTTCACCAAGCTCGACGGCAGTCCTTTCGAGCATCAATCGCTAGGTTTTTTGCTGCAGATCTACGAACAGGAAAAAGACTGGCCGAAGGCGATTGCCGCGACCAGGCGAATGGAAACACTGGCCAAGCGTCCGTACTTCAAGGAGATCGCCCACTATCACTGCGAACTCGCGCAGGACGCGTTGTTGCGGTCGCACGTCGATGACGTCCGCCGGCACATCGACGAAGCACTGGCCGAATACAAATTGTGCACGCGGGCAACGATGCTCCTCGGTGATCTTGAAGCGCAGCAGGGAAACTACGAGGCGGCGATCGCCGCGTGGCGCCGCATCGAATCGCAGAATCCCGCGTTCCTGGGATTGGCGGCCGACCGGCTCGCCGACGCGTACAAGAGGACGGGCGATATCGCCCAGGGCATCCGCGTGCTGCGAAGCTACGAGGATCAGTATCCCTCATTGGACCTGTTGACCGCGCTGTTCAATCAGATATTGGCGCACGACGGCGCAGAAGCGGCGACGCAACTGATCAAGGATGAGCTCGTGCGCAACCCGACGCTGCTTGGCCTCGATAAACTGCTCGAGGCGCAGCTGATGGCGGCGCCAGCGGATCGACGCCACGATCTGGAGCTGGTGAAAACGCTCGTCAGCCAGCACATCAAGAGACTCGGGATGTACCGTTGCGAGCAGTGCGGATTCCGCGCCAAGCAATACTACTGGCGTTGTCCGGGCTGCAATAAATGGGAAACGTATTCGCCACGGCGAACGGAAACGCCTGACGGTTTCGTGTAATGGCATCCACTTCTGCAACCAGCAATCCGCGCGTGATCGTCGCGCTTGATTTTCCTGATTCGGAGCGCGCGTTGGGTCTGGTGAACCGCCTCGATCCCGCGCTGTGCGCGCTCAAGGTCGGGAAGGAGCTATTCACGGCGGCCGGACCGGACCTCGTACGCGAACTCGTGCGACGCCATTTCCGTGTATTCCTCGACCTGAAATATCACGACATTCCGAACACCGTCGGCCAGGCCTGCGCTGCGGCGACACGTCTCGGCGTGTGGATGATGAACGTGCACGCATCGGGCGGCCCGGCCATGCTCGCTGCGGCGCGCGATGCGGTGGCGACGACGGCAGCGAATGAGAGCCGCGCCAGACCCTTGCTGATCGCTGTTACGGTTCTTACGAGCATGGATGCCGCCGACCTCGCGGCCATTGGCATCGATGCTGCGCCGGCGACACAGGCGCTTCACCTCGCGCGAATGGCCCAGGCGAACGGCCTCGACGGAGTTGTCTGCTCGGCGCAGGAGGCGCCCGCGTTGCGTGCGGCGTGCGGACCGGGCTTCAAGTTAGTCACACCCGGCATTCGGCCTGCGGGCACGGACGACCACGATCAGGCACGAGTGATGACACCGCAAGGTGCAATCGACGCCGGCGCGGACTATCTGGTGATAGGTCGTGCGATCACCGCGGCCGCCGACCCGTTGCAAGCGCTGCGGACAGTAAATGACTCCTGGGGGCCGCCGCGTGAAGATCACGATGATCGGGACCGGTTATGTCGGTCTGGTTTCCGGCGCGTGCCTGGCGGAAGTCGGCAACGACGTGCTTTGCCTCGACGTCGACCGGCGCAAGATCGAGATCCTCGAACAAGGCGGCGTGCCGATCCACGAACCCGGTCTCGCCGACATGGTCGGCGCAATGTCGCAGCCGGCCGTCTGAAGTTCACGACCGACATCGATGCTGCGCGTCACCCACGGCACGCTGCAATTCATCGCCGTCGGCACGCCTCCCGATGAAGACGGCTCGGCCGACATGCAATATGTGACGGCGGCCGCGCGCAATATCGGCCAGCGCATGAACGACTACAAGGTGATCGTCGACAAATCGACGGTTCCGGTTGGCACGGCGGATCGCGTGCGCGAGACGATCGCCGCGGAACTGGCGGCGCGCGGAAAAGACGATTCCGTTTGCGGTCGTCTCCAATCCGGAATTCCTGAAGGAAGGCGCCGCCGTCGAGGACTTCATGCGACCCGATCGCATCGTCATCGGTGCCGACGACGAGCGTGCGATCGCGCTGCTGCGCGCCGTCTACGCGCCGTTTCAGCGTAACCGCGAACGCCTGCTGGTGATGGACGTCCGCTCGGCCGAATTGACCAAGTACGCGGCCAATGCGATGCTGGCCACGCGCATCTCTTTCATGAACGAAATTGCCAACCTCGCTGATGCGCTCGGCGCCGACATAGAGCACGTGCGGCATGGCATCGGCTCCGATCCGCGGATCGGTTACCACTTTCTCTATCCCGGATCGGGTTACGGCGGTTCGTGTTTTCCCAAGGACGTCAAAGCGCTGCAGGCGACGGCGGAAAGACAGGGCCGACCGCTGCGCATTCTCGCGGCGGTCGAGGATGTCAACGAGGCGCAAAAGCTGCGGATGCTCGAAAAAATCGACGCGCGGATCGGACGCGACCTCACCGGTCTCGTGTTTGCAGTGTGGGGGCTCGCGTTCAAACCCAACACCGACGACATGCGCGAAGCGCCGTCGCGCACGATCATTCGGGGTCTTCTGGACCGCGGCGCGGCTGTCGTCGCCTATGATCCGGTCGCGATGGACGAAGCGCGACGGGTATTCGGAAGTACTGAGCGATTGAGCTATGCCACGTCACCGATGGACGCGGTGAATGGAGCCGACGCCCTGCTTGTGATCACCGAGTGGAAGGAATTCCGCAGTCCCGATTTCGGCGCTATCAAGGGCCGCCTGCGACAACCCCTGCTTTTCGACGGCCGCAATCTGTTCGAACCTTCGCTGGTGCGCGCTGCTGGCATTGAATATTTCGGGATCGGCAGACCATGACTGGCACCCTGAAGCGGTTTGCCGACTTTCGTGAAGCCGTTACGCGTACGCGAGCGTTGGTTATCGGCGATGTGATGCTCGATCGCTATTGGTTCGGCGATGTTGAGCGGATCTCTCCCGAAGCGCCGGTGCCGGTGGTCAAGATCGCCCGCAGCGAGGAACGGCCGGGAGGTGCGGCCAATGTCGCGCGCAACGCAGCGGCGCTCGGAGCGCAAGTGACCTTGATCAGCGCCATCGGCGAAGACGAGCCCGGACGCGTGCTGGAGCAGTTGCTCGCTGCCGAAGGCGTGCGGACGTCATTGCATCGTGACTCCTCGTTGGCGACGACGGTCAAGCTTCGTGTCATCGGTCGCCAACAGCAATTGCTGCGCATCGATTTCGAAGTTGCGCCGTCGCACGAGGTACTCGCAGGCGCTCGGCCGACTATGAACGAAGCCTGGTCGATAGCGACGTCGTCGTATTGTCCGACTACGGCAAAGGCGGCCTCGCGCACATCGAACGCATGATCGAGCTGGCGCGAGTCCGTGGCACGCCGGTGCTGGTCGATCCCAAGGGCGAAGATTATTTGCGCTACCGCGGTGCGACGATGCTGACGCCCAATCGCGCGGAGTTCCGGCAGGTCGTCGGCTCCTGGCGCAACGAGGCGGAACTGGCAACCAAAGCGCAGACGCTGCGCGGCCAGCTCGGACTGGAGGCGCTGCTGATCACGCGCTCCGAAGAAGGTATGTCACTGTATACGGATGCCGGCGCGCAGCATATTCCTGCGCAGGCGCGCGAAGTCTACGACGTATCGGGCGCCGGGGACACCGTCATCGCGGTACTGGGTACACTGCTCGGCGCTCATGCGGATGTCGGCAGCGCGGTGCGCATCGCCAATCTCGCCGCGGGAATCGTTGTCGGCAAGCTCGGCACCGCGGTCGTGCATCCGGAAGAACTTTAGCTAGCCCGCCGACGCGCGAATGAGCGCGCGCATGCGGCGATCGCTACCGACGAATTCGACTTCCATGGCAAAAACCAAAACCGCATACGCCTGTACCGAATGTGGCGGACAGAGCAGTAAATGGCAGGGGCAATGTCCCCATTGCGGTCTCTGGAACACGCTGGTCGAATCGATCGCCGCGACGCCCGCGTCTCGCTTTCAGGCACTCGCCGGGACGCCGAGCATCGTTCGTTCGCTGGCGACGGTGGAAGCGGACGAAAATGCGCGCAGCCCTACGGGGATCGACGAGTTTGATCGCGTGCTCGGAGGAGGGCTGGTCTCGGGCGGGGTGGTGTTGCTCGGAGGCGACCCGGGAATTGGCAAATCGACGCTGTTGCTGCAGGCGATGGCGGCGATGGGAGCGTCAGGCAAGGTCGGCCGGGTTCTCTATGTCACGGGCGAGGAATCGATCGAGCAGGTGGCGTTGCGAGCGCAACGCCTCGGCCTGATCAACGCTTCGGTCGACCTGCTGGCGGAAGTGCAACTGCAGGCGATCGTCGGCGCAATTCGGACCCAGCGCCCAGCCGTCGTCGTGATCGACTCGATCCAGACCGTCTATACCGAATCGCTCGAATCGGCGCCGGGCAGCGTGGCGCAGGTGCGCGAGTGCGCGGCGCAGTTGACCCGGCTCGCCAAGCAGAACGCGATCGCCATCATCCTGGTAGGGCACGTTACCAAGGAAGGCGCAATCGCCGGACCGCGCGTACTCGAACACATCGTCGACACCGTTCTCTACTTCGAAGGCGATACCCACTCCAGTTTCCGCCTGGTCCGCGCAATCAAGAATCGCTTTGGTGCAGCCAACGAACTGGGGGTTTTCGCGATGACCGAACGCGGCCTCAAAGGCGTGGCGAATCCTTCGGCATTGTTCCTCGCCCAGCACGCCGAAGCCGTGGCGGGGAGTTGCGTGCTGGCGACGCTGGAAGGGTCGCGCCCCTTGCTGGTGGAGGTGCAAGCCCTGGTCGATCCTTTGCAGGGTGGCATCGCCAAACGACTGGCAGTAGGGCTCGATCCCCAGCGGCTGGCGCTACTGCTCGCCGTGCTGCACCGTCACGGCGGTGTCGAAACCGGTGGGCTTCGACGTGTTCGTCAATGCGGTAGGTGGGGTTCGTATTGGCGAGCCGGCAGCCGATTTGGCGGTGTCGATGGCCGTCTATTCATCGTTTAAAAACATACCTATAGGGTCGAAATCTCTTGTATTTGGTGAGGTTGGCTTGGCCGGGGAAATCCGGCCCGTACAGCGCGGCCAGGAGAGATTGCGCGAAGCGGCGAAGCTGGGCTTCACGCGCGCGATTATCCCGAGCGGCAATCGTCCCAAGCACGCCATCGAGGGCATCGAAGTCGTCGCTGTCGATCGGATTGGCGAGGCGCTTGGCGAGCTTCGCGATTAGTCGAGGCTCTGAAACAAAGCGGCAACCGTAGTCGGCGCACGCGGGCGAACGCGAAAACGCCGGCCCGCTTAGTTGAGATTGGCGACCGCCGAAGGGCTACCCAGGTATTTGGCCAGGAACTTCTCAATGCGGTGATAGAAGTCGAACAGGTGATCGTCACGCTGGAAGCCGTGCGCTTCATCGCTGTACACGACCCACTCGTACGGCTTGTTGTATTTGTCCAGCGCCGCCTTGAACGCGGTGCCGTGGACGATCGGCACGCGGACGTCCAAAGCTCCGTAAGCGAGAAATATCGGCACCCCAACGCGGTCGGCATTGTCGAGCGGGTTCACTCGCTTGAAGCGATCGCGTTCGGCTTTGGGGTCACCGATACGTTCCATCATCAACGTTGATTTCTCTGCGAGCTGCGACATGTCGGTCTGGGCGTTGTCGAACATGTAGTCGATCGACGATACGCCGGCGTAGGCCACCGCGCATTTGATCACCTTGGCATTCTTGATCGCGCCCCACATCGCCGCATATCCGCCATAGCTCGCGCCGTAGAAGCAGATTTTGTCGGGATCGGCGATGCCCTGGGCGACCGCCCAGAGAGCGCCGTCCTCGAGATCATCCTGCATTTCATCGCCCCATTTGCGAAAGCCGGCGGACTCAAATTTCCATCCGAAGCCTCCGGTGCCGCGAAACTGCGGCTGCAGCACCGCGTAGCCGCGCGAGGCCAGAAACTGAACTTCGCGCTCGAACCGCCACACTTCTGCCGGCACGTTGGGTCCGCCGTGGATGTCGACGATCAACGGCACTGCCTTGCCTTCGGCCCCTTTGGGCACCGTCAACAAGGCGGGGATCGTCATTCCGTCACGCGCCTTGTAACGCACCCATTTCATCGGCGACATCCGCGACGGATCGATAGTGGGAGCGTACGAAAATACCTTTTCCATCTTCATCGACTTGGCGTCGAGCAGGTAGACCTCGCCCGGATTGCGATCCGAACTGGCGATGACCAGCCATCGGTCATCGGATTTTTGCAGGCGGTTGACAGTACCGGGCAGGGCGGCATCGACACTCTTTTGCATCTTCGCCCATTCGGCATCGAACCAGATCGCCGAAGGCGTGTCGTCAACGTAACGCAAGCCATAGAGCTTGCGGTCCCGCAGGCTGCTCACCAACGTCGCGTCGATGTCGCGATCCGGAAGCCGAACGATGGGGCCCGTCCGCTTGTCGGACGCGATGTCGTATTCGTAGAGTCCAGCCAAATCGCTACCGCCCCGGGCTTCGAGGTAGAGCGTTTTGCCGTCGGGACTGAAGCCGACGGGTCCGTTGTCAGGCGCCCGAGCCCTGCCTCTTCGATTTTGCGCCATGGATCGGTGGCGCTGTTGCGGACGTACAAGGCCGACTTGTCATGGTCCAGATCGCCGGTCAGTGCTGCGCGCGGCACGCCGTCATAGTCCGCAACCCACTCCCATACGTCGCCGGGCGAGTCATAGGTCAACAGCGTCTTCTTCCCCGTCAAGGTATCGAACCGGTAAACGTCCGTGCTGTTGATCGTCCGCTCCTGCGCAACCAGCAACACCTCGTTCGTGTTGGGGATGATCTGAAGAAGCTCGACCCGGGCGTTGCGCACGATGCCTCCGCCGAACTGGGCGCCGTGAGACGGTCCGAAACTTCGCTGGATTTGCCTGACATCTGACGCGTCGCGACTGATCGCTGCCAGCCCGTATTGCGTGTCGGCCTCGCCCAGGCCGTTACGAAGATCGCCGATGCGAATGATCAGCCGGGTGTCGTTTTGCCACGTGATCTCGATGACGTCGCTCTTGTCGAAATTCGTGAGATGGGTAACCTTTTGCGTGGCGAGGTCGATAACGCCGGCGTTATAGCGGCCGTTGCGCTCCAGCGCCACGGCCAGGAATTGGCCATTGGGCGATAGCGTGGCCTCGCGATAGGGGTATTTGGCGAACAGTTTTTCGATCGCGATCGGTTCGGCGCGTACGCCGGCATCGAAGAGGAAGAAAAGCGCGAGCGTCACGCCCAGCCGCGCCAAAATTGCGCGATTGCGTCCCGGTTTAACCATGTGGCACCACTTTCTGCTCAAGTTCGAACGCTGTCAGGCGGACTCTGAATTTCGCCGGACTTCAGGGCGAGGGGCAGCATGCTAAGCGCTCGATGGCGGAACGCGCAACCAAGGCGTTTCGCGATCAGGGCTTTCCGCGCTGCTCCACCAGAAACCGAGTCGCTCGTTTGCTTGCGATCATCGATTCCGTCGCGGCGAGGTAGGCTTTGAAGTGCGGCATTTCGCGATGCGCGAGAAAAGCCGCTTCGTCGTCATAGACTTCGTAAAAGCATACCCGATCGGGCAACGCGGGATCCTGCAAGACGTCGAAGCGTCGGCACCCGGGTTCGTTGTTCACCGAGCCCGACGCGTCCTTTTGGGCTTCGCGCAAAAACGCGCCTAGTTGTCCGGGGCTGATCTCGAATTCGACCCACAATGCGAAACGCTGCATGGATGTCTTTCTCCTAGTTGCTGGTTGCAGAGTGCACCGGTCCGGCAGCCGTTTGCGGCCACGAAGGCGGAACGACAAAGATACGGACGGATTCGCGCCAGACGCGGTCGCGGCCCGGCGCGAGGCCCGCGATCAGTTGTGGCTGGGATGATCGACTGAAGTGCGCACGCAATTGTCCTGCGCATTCCGCGCTTGACGAAGCGTCCGCACCGTCGCGCAGCGCCGCCGACGCAATCCAATGGAGTCGCGGCAAGATGCACCAAGCCTGCGCGAGTGATGACCAAGTCGCGCGCCGGTCGTTCTGATGGCACCACCAACCCCGCCAGTGCGTCGGGGAGAGGCCCGGAATCGCAGCGGCGGATTTCCCTTCCAGCGGATAGAAAATCCAACCCTGCAAACAAGCCCGCGGAACGACTTGGTCTGCACCCGCGGGCAGTGCCGATCGACCCAAGGGTGTCTGCGACAAGGGAAGTTGCGAGGCAAGCATGTGCTGCCATTTGCGGTCCAGACGATCGATCGGATTGGGACCGAATAGCCTCGAGAAGCCATCGCCCGGTGGACAATGAAGATAGAACTTGTACCCCATTTCGAGATGCTGCACGCCGGGCAAGCCCGGCAGGCCCACGATGAAATCGAATTCGCCGCGAACGGCAGACCCTTCCTTCACCATGAGTCCGGCCGCATACAGGTGAGCCCCCGGCAGGTTGGCAAACCAGAATTGCCATAGCGCCTCGGCATAGCGACCGAGCTGGCGCGCGTTCGATCCGGCCAGATGATTACGCAAGGCCTGCGGCGCCGCGTCGAGCTTGCGCAACCAGTCGTGACGCGCTGTCAGCGACGCCATTCGCCAGTCATCGTCCAGCGTGGGGATGGCCGCCGCATCGGCGGCAACAAGCAGCGGCGAGGCCACGAGCGCGGCCAGGGCACGGACGTCCGGGTCGACCAAAGCGTCCCACGCAGGCGTCGCGACCGTGTCGTTCGAGGCAGGGACCGCGACCGGCTCGGATACGAGTGAAGGAATCGTGTCCATGCGAGGGCCGATTCTAACGCTCAAACCGCGAACTCAAACATCGACCTCGGACTCACCGGACGGGACGTAAAGGCCGGACGTCCGCGCTCGGTTAGGCGTCTTGTTGGCCACAGGTTGACGTTGTCGTGGCGAGGGCGTTGAATAGACGGTCAAGGTGCGGCGCCGAAGAATGTGTCTCGCGCGCACCGATTCGAGCAGAAAGCGATTCGCAGCCGCGATCCGCTTTTCGGGCGTTGTTCATTTGAGACAGGAGCGCTGAGCATGGCTATCAAACCGTCGACGAAATCCCCGCGCAAGACTGTGAAATCCAGCGCAAAGCCGCGCGCCAAGGCGCCGTCCAGGGCGAAGTCGCTGTTCGAAGCGCCGAACCGACCCACGATGCACGACCTGTCCAAGATGACCAAGATGATGACGCCGGAACAGGCATTCGAGCTCTATCGCGCGAACGCACGGATGGCGCTGGATGTGATCAATGCCGCGATCGAAAACACAGCGAAACTGCGCAAGCTGCAATTTGAAGGGGAGGAGGAAGCGCGGTCAATGCAGAGGAAGGCAGTCCGTAGCGCCGCAGAAGCCGGTGATCCGCAGTCCTTGGTCGCCGCGGGACAGCACATGACGCAGGAAGCCGTGGAAAAGGCGATGCACTACTGGAGCCAGATGTTCGAGATGATCGTCGAGATGCAAAAGCGACTGTTTACGCTGATCGAGGCACAGACGACTAACGTCCCCGGAGCTAAGGAGGCCAAGGCGCTAATGGCCATGATGCCGGACATGAAACCGGCGCAGAACCTGATCGCGGCGATGCAGGGGGTGATGTCGTCGGGAGGAACGACCATGGCTTCTATGCAAAAAGTCATGGGCGACTTTGCGCGAATGGCGCAACGATCGCTTCCTGGGGGCAATAAGCCTTAGGCAGGCCTTAGGGTGCCGAGGTCGGCGCCGACACCAGTTGGGCGCCGGTTTTCCCCTGTATGCCTATGGGTATGCATCCGCACAGTTGGACGGAGAATACGAGCACGACTGCGAGCTTCGCGAGCTTCATACCGCTCCCCAGATTAACGCCGTCTTGACCGGTTACCAGGCGATTGGATCGCGCGCTGGGATAGTCGACGTCATTTTACGCGAGATGGTGGGGGCTCAATGTTCATTCTCCGCATCGCGCCAGCCATTGTGACTGCACGCTATCACGGAGCACAGTCGCAAGGCTTGCGTCGGGTCGCTACTGACAGACCGATGGCGGCGAAGAAAAAATTTGCCGAGTGATCGCCTTGGTTTGCGAAATTCCATTCGCCGTATACGCGAACGTTGCGTGATTGCCATCGGTAAAGGTGAGTGTCATCGACCCGACCACCGCCCCCGTCGGGCCGCCCGCTGAACCGAGAGGCGGAAACGGCACTGCGTTAAAGGCGGGGCCGGATGTTTGGTAAAGCGGTCCCGAGTACGTCTTGCCGGCAGTATTATCAACCGTAGCGACCAACCACAAGGGGGCGCCATCTGCGCCGAACGTATACCAGGTGGCGTAAATCTCGTCCCCTGACTGCGTCAGGTTGATTCCCCACCCCGCTTCCGCGCCGGCTGGGTATGCCCACCAGATGTCCTGATAATTGGTCACAGTGCTGTAGTCCGGAACGCTGACGAAGAGGCAAGAAGGCTGTACCCCGATCAGTTCGCGCGTGATCGACTTGGTTTGCGTAATGCCATTGACTGTGTATGTGAATGTCGCATTGCTGCGGTCGGTAAAGGTGATGGTGCCGGTGCCGACAACTTGGGCGACCGCTCCGCCGGCGACCCCCAGCGGCGGAAAGGGAACGCTGTTGAACGCGGGTCCGTGCCCGGAATACAGCGTACCTCCGTAAGCGTTGACGCCAGTTCTCGCAGCCGTCATCACCATCCACCAAGCCTTGCCGCTGGCATCGTAGGTGAACCAGCTCATGAAGATCAGGTTGTACTGGTGGGCGATATTGATGCCCCACCCGGCTTCCGATCCACCCGGTGCGTTCCACCACAGGCCAGTCATGTTCGGGGTCGCCGTGTTCAGAACACCGCCGAGATAGGCGCCGATGTTAGCCATGTCCGTCGCAGTCAGAACCTTGAGGCCCCCGGCTTGCGCCATCTGTGGGACGTTGCTGATGGCGTCGACGATACCCGCGGGCGAGTACGACGCCCCCAGCACGGGAGCCGACGTTGTGGACGGAACCGACCCGTGACAAGGGGCGCAGAAATCCGTCCATTTCGTCTTGCCGGCCACCGGGTCGCCGGCGACGCCCTGTGCGCTCGTGACATTTGCGAATAGTGAAAACGAAACGCGCACCGACGATCGCGAGCAGCGCCAAGCGTGTCATTCGACGTATGTTCATTTTCTTCCCCTGATGTAATGCCCGGTAAACAGACAAACCGCAGTTAGCGTGCAGACGTCGTAGGTGGGCGGTGCTGGCACGTGGCGGAGGGTCGATCAGATCGTACGCCCTTTGACTGGCTGTTCAAGCGGTGCTCCGCGTGAATAATCCTCAAACACGCTCACGAAAAACGGCGCAACACGGATAAGCGGACCAATGGCCGGCAGCGTTGGCCTTTTGCCGCTTGGGCGACCACATTGCTCAGCGTGGCGGCCGACCGCGACAGGGGATAGGATTGCGCTTATTCAACCCAGGAACGGCCCGTTGAAAGATTCTCGATCCAAACACCACCTGACAGTGGCCGCGCTCGCGCAGACTGGCTACGTCGTCCTCGATCCTTACGACCAGTCGAGCGATTCCCCCGAGTGGCTTGAACTCGATTACCTCGACGGGCATCGTCGGGAACGACACGCATTGCTCCTCTGACCAGCGCGCATGGCGATATGGAATGTGAGGCGTTTTCCAAGCACAAGCCGCCAAGAGCCGACAAGGACGGCGTATGGGTGCAGGGCAACGCGGCGAAGGCGCCGCGCCTGGCCGCGCG
This sequence comes from uncultured beta proteobacterium, assembly GCA_963749795.1. GTDB lineage: Bacteria > Pseudomonadota > Gammaproteobacteria > Burkholderiales > Casimicrobiaceae > PALSA-1003. The sequence continues at coordinate 73,936 of CAVVOR010000007.1, read as the reverse complement.
GGCCAAAGAGCCGGGCGCGAACATCGGCCGCTGTCACGTGATCGAACTACAACCGAACAGCTACGTCGACGCCGTTCGCAATTTGCATCTCGACGACAACAACTATCTGAATCCGGTCGGCACCGGCTGGACCGTTCGCGGCTTCTGCAATCTGAGCGACGACCCGGGCTCCGTGATGGTGCTGCGTGAGAATCCCACCGACCCTTCCACCGAGACGCGTGTGCCCTTGCCGGCCGGGACGCAGATGATCATCGATACGCAGCGTTTATGGCATGCCGTGTGGCACGTGGGCCCGAAGCCTCGGTATTGTTTGAACACGTCCTGGGAATCCGGGCCGGAGCTCGGCGGCTATATCGACAAGCACCATGGCGCATCAACGGTCGCCAGCGCGCCGATCGACAACGATCTCAGCGCTGCCGCTGTGGTTGCCCACGACAAGCTCAAGCATGCGCGACGCATTGAGTGGTTGCGCTGGGAGCTTCGCCGATTCCGCCACGCTGTACTGCGACGTTGAATCAGCATTCGCCCTGATCACATGATCACGCGATGACCTTCCCAGCCGCGTTCTAGCATCCCGCATGCCTCGCACTCGAGCGTACGCAGGCTGCAATAACGGATACTACAACCGACGCGGCGCCCTTCCAGAATTAGCCGGACGCGATCGAGTTTTTCTGGGCTCCGCCCTTTGATCAGCAGAACATCGCCCGGTTGAAGGACGGCTCGCAGCGCCGCCGCCGCTTCCTGCACGGTGCGCCCGGAATCGACCGCCGCGCTTCTGGCCATTCCGCCTTGCCGCGCTCCTGACCAGTAGGGCTCCCATCCATGGCCAACGACGACCATATGCGAGGCGATATGAGCGACGCGTTCGCCGATCGCCTTGTAAACCGTTCGCTGAGTCCCAGGGGGCTCTGAAATGCTCCCAAGCAGGACAATGCGTCTCACATCGGGGATGTCGGCCATCACATCGAGCGCACTGTGAATTGTTTCCACCGATGACTTGAAGTCGTCGCGCAGCACCGTGACGCCGTTGGGCAAGGGCCGCGGGTCCATTCTGCCGGGCGTGGGTCGCAAGGCGCGGAGGCGGGCCAAGGTCTGATCGAGATCGAGCCCCTCGACATGCGCCACTGCAATGGCCGCCAGAATCGGATAGATCATGGTCCGGCCGAAAAGGGAAACACTCACGTCCCGTTGTTCGCCGAATGCGCTCAAGTGGAAGCGCGAACCGTTCGGCCAGTCCAGACGAAACTCGTCCGCACGCACGTCGCACGTTTTCCCGAACCCGAAAGTAACGATCCTCGCCGCCGTTACGGTCCTCATCCACGCGACGTTGGGATCGTCTGCATTCAACACCGCCACACCCGAAGGCGCCAGCGCGCGAACCATCTGCGACTTCTCGGCGCGCGTCACGTCGAGGGTGCCGAGGCTGCGGTGGTGTTCGGTGCCCACCGAAGTGACTACCGCGATATCGGGATGAACTGTCCACGCATAGGCCTGCATATCGCCGGTACCGGCAATGCCGACCTCGATCACCGCGTGTCGTTGTCCCGGCCGGATTCGAAAGAGCGAGAGGGCAATCCACGTCCACGAGTTGTACAGCATGTGAGCGTGGGTCGGCGCGCCAAGCGCGGCCGTGACTGCCCTGGTCGTTGTCGACTTGCCATACGAGCCGACGACCGCGACGACCCTGGTGCGGCGCACGAGTGTGCGTCGATATAAGGCTGCCATCGGCGAAAGCAACGGCCAGCACCGATAGGCGATACCTTGGCGCACGTGCATGCGTCCTGCAAAGGTCTGCAGCATCTCGGGGACATCGCGCAGGCGGAAACGCATCATGCCGAGTCTCGCGGCGCGGTCATGACTGCGGACATGACGGCGCGCGCAAATGCGATCGGCGATGCGAGGAGAAGGCGCCGAGCGTTCATCGTTTCTGTGCTTTGATCCCGATGAAGTACGCGGTATGGAAACGAGTCGGCCATCGTGCCAGCGACTCCCAGCGGAGCGCGCCGCGCAGAAACCTGCCCCGCGACTCGGGCGTACCGTGGCGGTCCAGCCTGCGCGCAGATGCGACCGTCAGTGCACGCGGACAATGCAGCAATGCAGCGACGTCGAGGACGTTGAATCCCGCGTGCCCAAGCAATCGCCTCAGCCGCCAAGGCCCAAGTGTCGCACCCACCGGATAGGGCGTGAGCCCGAGACGGCGCAGCAGAGCCGCAGGCAAGGCGTTGCGCAGAGCAACGGCAGGGTTGGCGAGATTGTCCAGCGTCAGCAGCAGGCTCCCGCCTTGGCGAAGGACCCGATGCAATCCTCGAAGCGCCACGAGTATGTCGGATTGGTCTTGGAAGTGATCGAGCGTCGAGTTAGAGACGACGATGTCGAAGGCTTCGTTGGCAAAGGGCAGCATGCGCACGTCGGCTGCGACTGCGTGTAGATCGGGATATCGCAGCGTCGCTGCGGCAAGGACCGAGGGCGCGATGTCCAGTGCCGCAACGCGCGTTGCGCGGTGTGCAAGCAATGGGTAAAGGCCTTCGCCCATCGCCTCGTCATAGAGGTCGGTCTTGAGCAGGTCGGCACAAGGCCGTTCCGGAAGCCATCGTTCGAGTACCGCGAGATTGACCGCGTCGCTGTGTTGCCGCCACAGCACTTCGGTGCGCGACGCCAGCAGGGCTTGCAGCGAGCTTTCCCACAGTTGTCGGTCCCCCGTGGGCGCCGGGGTATCCTCGACGTGTCCGTCGACAGTACGATCCTGCGCCATCGATGGCTCAGGGTGACTCGACCGTCGCCTCGCTCGCGCTGCCGAGCAAATGGTCGAAGTAGGCGATTGTGCGCCGCAATCCCTCTTCGAGGCTCACCGTCGGCCGCCAATCGAGTACGTCGTTGGCCAGCCGAATGTCCGGTTGCCGCTGTCGAGGATCGTCTTCAGGAAGCGGGCCAAATTCAATCACTGAACGCGATCCGGTCAGTTGCTTTATTTTCTCGGCAAGCTGAAGCATGGAGATTTCCTCGCGGCTGCCGAGGTTGATCGGTCCGACGAAATCGTCGCGAGTCGCCATCGTCCTGACAAGCGCCTCGATCATGTCGTCGACATAGCAGAACGATCGGGTCTGCTTGCCGCTTCCGAATATCGTGATCGGCTCCCCACGCAGCGCACCAATGATGAAGGTCGAGACCACCCGGCCGTCGTGCGGGTGCATCCGCGGACCGTAGGTGTTGAATATCCTCGCGACCTTGATGTGCAGCGCATGTTGACGCCAATAGTCGAAGAATAGTGTCTCGGCGCAACGCTTGCCCTCGTCGTAGCAGGCGCGAATGCCGATCGGGTTGACACGGCCGACGTAGGTTTCGGCTTGCGGATGCACCTCGGGATCGCCATACACTTCGCTGGTTGACGCTTGAAGAATCCTGGCGCGGAGGCGGCGCGCGAGACCAAGCATGTTGATCGAGCCGTGCACGCAGGTCTTGGTCGTCTGCACCGGATCGGATTGGTAGTGTACCGGCGAGGCCGGGCAGGCAAGATTGTAGATTTCGTCCACTTCGACATGGAGCGGCAGAGTGATGTCATGCCGCACGAGTTCGAAGAACGGGTTGTCCTGCAGCTCGACGATGTTCTCTTTTGTGCCGGTGAAAAAATTATCGACGCAAATGACGTCGTGACCGTCGCCAAGCAGGCGCTCGCACAGATGCGAGCCCAGGAAGCCCGCGCCGCCGGTCACCAGAACGCGCTTCCTGACGCCGTCTTTCATTGCGCTGTCAAAGCTTTGGGCCCGGCGCCGCGCAGGACTACCGTGGCGCGTAAGACGCGTGGTCGCGCGATTGCGGACGCGGACTGTAGTCAGTAGACTGCATGGGGCCATATCGCCTTTCACGCGTTGCCTCAGTTGCCTCAGCTCAGTTGTCTTGATCGCGTTCGTTCGCGCACGCATTCGACTGGCCGGCTGCGGTAGTGCCAAAGCGCTATGCGCCGTAGCCTCAGCCATCGATTATATCTGCGCGAGACGGGACATGGGCGACACCCTGCGACTCGCGGCCCACGCTGGATGATCAAAACGAACCAGATCGTGGCATACCCCGTTATTGATCGCGGTCGAAGACAAGCGCGGCTCCTGGCTTTCAGTGAAGCAGCGTGGTCCGCACTCCGATGACCGGCGACCTGCGCATATCCGTCGTCATGCCGGTCTACAACGGCGGCGCTACGCTGCGCCTCAGTCTGGCGCCATTGTCAGCGATGCGCGAAGCCGGTGAAATAGAAGAAATCATTGTTGTCGACGATGGCTCGACCGACGACACCGTGGCGGTCGCGCGCGAACTCAATGCTCGTATTCTGTCCTCGGGCGGACGCCTCGGGCCCGGCGGCGCCCGCAATGTCGCGGCGCCCACGGCGTGCGGCGATGTCCTCTGGTTCGTGGACGCGGATGTGGTCGTTCATCCGGACAGCGCGCGAGTACTAGTCGACGCGTTTCGGCGCACGGAAGCGGCGGCGGTGTTTGGTACGTACGATGACTATCCGCCTGCCGCCAATTTTTTTTCGCAGTACAAGAATCTCGTTCACCGCTATCAACATGTGCGGGCTGCCGGCGATGCGGACACTTTCTGGGCCGGTTGCGGCGCAATTCGAAAACAGGTTTTCATCGACATCGGCGGCTTCGATGCGCTGCGCTATCCGCACTCGTCGATCGAGGATATCGAACTCGGGTGGCGGATGCGTCAGCGTGGTCTGCGCATCTGCGTGGTGCCCGAACTGCTGGCAACGCACCTCAAGGTCTGGCGTATCGGCAATCTTCTTCATACCGAGATTTTCCGGCGCGCGGTGCCGTGGGCCCGCCTGATCCTGGCGCGCGGCTGGTGGTCGAATACGATCAACATGCGCGCCGGCGAGCGCATGCGCGCATCGCTTGCCTTGCTTGGCTTGGCGGCGATTGTCCTGAGCGTGATCCACCCCGTTTGGCATCGATCCCAAGTCGCTATATTGATGGCGGTTGCCGTGGTCATCGCTGTGGCCAATGCGAAATTGTTCCGCTTTTTTCAACGCCGGCGCGGATTCCTCTTCGCAGTGCGCGCGATCCTGTATCACCAGATCTACTACATCTACAGCTCGCTCACATTCGCCTGGTGTTGGATCGATCGTCGTTGGCAGATGGCAAGGGCCCGCTTTGCGGGAAGGAGCGGTGTCAGCTGACGGGCCAGCGCCGCCGCCGAGAGACGATTGGCCGCCGGTTGCGAAGGTGCCTTCAGGTCCCCACAGGCACCTCAGGCAGCGGCGGAGGCTGCGCAGCGATCGCGGGGCTGGCAGTTCTGCGCGCCTGCCACACGGATATCAGATAGAACGCCAGCGCCGGGACCATGTGCAAGGGCAAGCGATTGACCAGTGTGGCATCCTCGACGCCCCGCGCAGCGCTGCTGTAGAAAAACACGATGAACACGAACGCGGAGGCAACGAGCATCGTCGCCGTCATCGGCGCGTTGGCGTTGCCAAGGAGCGTGCGATAGTTGAGTACGACCACAACGAGGGCTGCGTACCAAAGCAGATGCCAGTTGTCCTGCACGTAAAAATGCGTGAGCAGCGGTCCCCAAACATTGCGGAACTGGGTACGTAGCAAATAACCAAGCACGCGAACCTCGGTCGGTCCGAACACGAGGTATGCAACTATCGCAACAGCGGCGAGTGCAAGCATGGCGAGCCCCAGCCGTCGATGAAAAGCCATAACCACGGGCAGGATGAGTGTCAGCACCCAGAGCATTCCTTCTTTCTTGCACGCGATGCACGCCAGCGCCATCAGGGCAGCGAGCATCGCATCGGAGCGATCGCGCGTGCGCACCCACTGCCACGTCGAGATCGTGGCGAGGCCATAGGCGGTCGCGACGAACACGTCCGCGTACCCTGCGAGCGCCACGTGGACGTCGACGATCGGTAGCGACAGCAAGAGATAGGTGAGAAGCATCGCCGCTCCCGCGCCGGTGCCGATTCGCCGGAGCTGCGCGTAGAAGGCCAAGCCCAGCGAGACAATCAGCGCCAGCCACGGGGCGTTGATCAATGATTCGTCCCAGTGTCCCAGAACGAGTGCCGTCCAGACCTGGAGCAGGGGAACGGTTGCGGGGTAGTCGGAATGCGCGTCGACAAATTGCGAGACATCGCCGCCTTTGAGCCATTGGTCCGGGCTCACGAAAGCGCTGAGATGGCCGTACTCGTACCAGACGCGCGCCTTGGTGGCCCAATGCGCCCAGGCGTCCCACGGCAGTAGCGGCCGCCACAGCAATTCCAGACCGAGCCCGCAGAGGCGGACGGCGATGAGCGCGAGGAATATCCAGAACATTGCGCGTTGCAACGTCGGCAGCGCGACGAAGTCGCTGCGGCGTTCGCGCCAATACTCTCGCCACGCATGTAAGGAATTTAGCGGCGCCCTGCGGCCAACAAGGAATCCGATTGCCGCGAGTACGAGAAGTAACGCGGCAGTCAGCGTGAGGGTCCAATGCACACCGAGAGCATCGAGCGCGCGCATCAGTCCGGTCGTTGCCAGCACGCCGACGAGATAGCCGTAACCAATGCTGAGCATTGTCGAGGGCCGAGTCGATCGCCGCTGCAGGGCGAAGGCGCAGAGCGCGCCTGCGATCCACGGCAAACCGATGCTAAAGGCGATCGCTATGGCGTCACGCATGTTGGAAAGGCGGCATCTCGGCGGCGCTGGCGCTCGCCTATCAAAGGCTGTCGCGAATTATTTGATGCGGACAACAAGCGGACCTCCGGGCTTGAACAGAATTTCGTCGACGGCCCGGCGTTGACCGTCGGGCCAGACCAACGCTTGCTGCGCATGGTCATAGACCAATCCGCCATAGAGCAGCGACACGACATAGTCGCCGCTGCGCAGGTTTTCGGGGACGGGCGCCACGCGCACCTTCTCGGCAAGATCGTGATAGACATTGTGCGGATACAGGAAGAACGCGGCTCGCGTCCGAAGCGCCAGACTGTCGGCGAGAAGGTGAATGCGCACCGGCGGCGCCGGAAGTGCGGCATTGACTTGTCGCATCAGCGCATAGACTTCGAAGTCGGACGCTGCGAGATGCTTCTGCTCGTCGGTTTTTCCCGCATATTGCGTGGCCGTTTGCGCCAATTGCCGCCACAGATTGACTTGCCAGCGCGCGTCGAGGATCAGCCATCCGCCGATGCATATCGCCCAAAGAACGCGACTATCCAGCGGCTTGCCGCGGCGCGCCGCCCGATAAACCAGGCACGCGAAGGCTATTGCGAACGCTACCGCCGGCAACAGCGGCAGCAGATGCATCCGTTCCTGGTCAAAGGGCGCTGTTATCGACGTTGCGACAAAAGGCATGAACGCGGCCCACTGAGTGACGATGTCAGTGGTTGCGGTCGTTGCCGACATGTCCTGAATGGACAAGGCCTCGAGCACCAGGGGATGCGGCAGCTCGCCGCGGACGGCCAACGCAATCCCGGTGATCGAACCGACCCAACCGTCTGCGGACCGCATCTCGATCGGTGTCGGCTGCGCGCCACTCCAGCTCAAGGGCTTGGAAAAATTGCGGCCGGGGCGTTCGGCGGTGCGCCACACAAGCATGATATCGGCCACCGGTGGCGCTGGAGAATCGATATTGGCGGAATGCAACTTGATCGTGATGCGATGATAGTCGTCGGCGTGAAACGGTTCGACGCGAGAGGAGAGCACCGCAAGGTGACTTGCGTCGAGGGACTCGAGCACGAACGCAGGTCCCGACTTGTGTCCCGCACCGCGAACGGGGGCAAACGCGTTGCCCGGCAGTTCGATCGCCGGAGCTGTCGTGAAAATGTTGCCTTCGGAGTGGCTGGCTGCCGTCCACGCTACGACGAGAGCGATGCCCGCGAGTAGCAGCGCGGCGCCCAATGCCCAGGCGCGGTCGGGAGTTGACGGGGTTGCCGCCGGAACCACTTGCAACTGCAGCACCTCGTATTCTAGAAGCGGTTGGACGGCGGGAAACGACGCACGAACGACAAGCACGCTGGAGTGGCCAGGACGAAACACTAGCATTCGTCGCCGAGGACTGCCATGGCTGACGCCGAACCTGGGCGCTCGAGCCAAGGCAAAGCGGATCGCGCTGACTGAGTAGCAGGCGCCAGCCAGCTGGTCTCGGGACCGGCGAGGCCCGAGCCGCCTTTCCCCGCCGGGATGCGGGTGCTTCGCTACAATGCGCAGCGATGACCAAGACGGTACATGCAACGCGGCCGGCCACGGCACGGACCGCGCTCATCATCGGGGGCGGGCCCGCGGGCCTGACGGCCGCCCTCCAATTGATGCGGCAAACCGACGTTCACCCGATCGTGGTCGAAGCGTCGGACAGCGTGGGCGGCATTTCTCGCACCATAAACTGGGACGGCTACAGGATCGATCTCGGCGGTCACCGGTTCTTTTCCAAATCGGACTGGGTGATGAATTGGTGGCAGGAAATAATGCCACTGGATCGCGGCGCACGAGGCTCGGGCGAGGCGATCAGCGTCGCCTATCGGAACAGGCGGAGGACCGTTCCGGCGTCTGCGGATGTCGGCGCAGACCAGACACAAGGTGATCTCGCGATGCTGGTGCGCGACCGCTTGTCCCGCATCTATTTTCGTCGCAAGTTCTTCGACTACCCGATCAGAATGAGCTTCAAGACGATTACCAACCTCGGGGTGCTGCGCTTCGCAAAGGCTGCTGCAAGCTACGGTATAGCGACGCTGCTGCCTCGTCGCCCCGAACGAAGTCTCGAGGACTTTCTGATCAATCGCTTCGGTGTCGAGCTTTACCGAACATTTTTCCAGGCGTACACGGAGAAGGTTTGGGGCGTCCCATGCGCCCAGATCAGCGCTGAGTGGGGCGCCCAGCGTATCAAGGGGCTATCTTTGATCAGTGCCGCGCGCCACGCGCTGGGCCGCAGGCTGACGCCCTCTGCGCGCGGGTCGGTAGCGGCGCAGACAAGCCTGGTCGAGCATTTCCTCTATCCGAAGCTGGGCCCCGGGCAGTTGTGGGACGAAGTTGCGCGCCGGGTGCGCGAAGGTGGAGGCAAGGTGCTGCTATCGCATCAGGTCGATCGCATCACGCTCTCGGGTGGCCGTGTTGCCGGCGTCAGTATCCGCGATCGCGCGACCGGCGTATCGATCGACTCGACACCGGACTATGTCATTTCGAGCATGGCTGTGCGGGATCTGGTTGCAGCCTTCGACCCCGTCGCGCCGCCGGACGTTCTCCGGATCGCACGCACCCTGCCTTACCGGGATTTCATCATCGTCGGGCTGTTAGTCACGCGCATGAAAACCCGTTCGTGGGCAATCGATGGCAGCGAATCGGCGTACCCGCCGGACAACTGGATCTACATCCAGGAACCCGACGTCCGGGCAGGGCGCCTGCAGATTTTCAACAACTGGAGCCCAGCATTGGTCGCCGATCCCGATGTGATTTCGCTCGGCGTCGAATACTTTTGCAATCACGACGACGACCTCTGGTCGCTGTCCGATGAGGCAATGCAGGCCTTGGCGATTCGCGAGCTCGAGCAGATCGATTTGATCGACGCAAAGGATGTGATCCGTGCCACCGTGGTCCGCGTACCCAAGGCCTACCCGGCTTACTTCGGCTCGTACCGCGAGTTCGATACGATCAGGCGCTACGTCGACACCGTCGAGAACCTCTTTCTCGTCGGACGCAACGGCATGCATCGGTACAACAATCAGGACCACTCGATGCTGACCGCGAAGGCCGCTGTCGATAACATCGTGGCGGGCCGGACCGATAAGCAGAATATCTGGAACATCAACATCGATGATGACTACCATGAGCAGATGGACCCTGGCGCCGATTGAGCGCGCGCTGCGTTCGCCATTCTGCTACCGATGAAGCGAACAGACTTTCCGTGCGCTATCGGCTGATCGATGTACCAACGATGCTGCGGACGCCGGCCGGCAGACGGCAGGTGGCAGATGGTCTGTCCTATCGTTCCTGGCCGCTGGTCTCGCGCATCGCCAAGCTATATCGCCGCACTTTCGCACGCCGCACTCGCGTCATCGCGATTGTCGGCTCGTTCGGCAAATCGACGACGACGCGCGCGGTGGCGGCGGTTCTTTCAACCTCACCGCAAAATTTGCCGGTCGCCAATGCCTGGACTTCGATCGCGCTGGCGATTCTGAGGATCAAGCCTTCGCAACGCTATGCTCCGATCGAGGTTGGCATCGCGGGGCCCGGGCAAATGGCGCTCTACGCCGCGATGGTGAGACCGGATATCACCGTGGTGACCTCGGTCGGAAGCGAGCATCACACCAAGCTTGGGTCGCTTCAGGTGACCCGTTCCGAAAAAGCGCACATGGTCGTCGCTCTCCCCAGTTCTGGGGTGGCCGTGCTCAACGGCGACGATCCCAACGTTGTCTGGATGAGAGGGCAGACAAAGGCGAGGGTAATCACCGTTGGCTTCGGCGACGACTGCGCTGTGCGCGCCCGCGACGTCTATCTGGACTGGCCCCGGGGAATGCGTTTTCGGGTTAGCGCGTTTGGCGAAGATCGCGACACGACGATTCGATTGATCGGAAGGCACATGGTCTATGCCGCGCTCGCGGCCATCGCCGTCGCTCACGTGGAAGGATTGTCGCTCGATGATGCCCTTGCGTGCCTGGCGGATCTTGCGCCGACGCCGGGCCGCCTTGAGCCCGTTGTCCTGCCAAGCGGCGCCATTGTATTGCGTGACGACTACAAGTCGACCAGCGAAACCATCTATGCGGCGCTCGACGTCCTCGCAGAGATTCCCGGGAGACGGATCGTGCTATTCGGCGATTTGTCCGAGCCGCAGGGGGCTGAAGTGCCGATTTTCTACGCTCTCGGTACAGCCGCCTCACGCGCCGCCACGGACCTTGTCGTGATCGGCAAGGGGCTGCCTCATTACGCGTCTGGCGCTATCGATACAGGAATGCCATCGACGGCCATCGTCGATGGGGGCAAGACCGTCAGCGAGGCCGCGGCGGTCCTTCGTGGCATGTTGGGACCGAACGATGTCCTGTTGTTGAAGGCCCGGCGCGCGCAAAAGCTGGATCGCGTCAGGATGATCCTGCAGGGCCGCGACGTGAAGTGCGACATTCCATTTTGCGACATACGATCGATGGAATGCGAGGAGTGCCCGATGCTGGAACGCGGATGGGGAAGCCATCGGGCGGTCATGTAAGAGCAATTCAGGCGACCGCGATTGCGGCCGCCTGAGTGACAACATACTACAACGGACAGGAATTGCGATCAGTCTAGTGACCAGTCCCGTCGCCGCGCCGGCTTGCTTCGAAAAGGAACCAGGTGCGTCGTTCCGATTCGTCGATCCAGACTTCGATCAGGCTAGTGGTCGCAATATCGCGATGTTCCTCACATACGTCATGCGCAGTACGCAGACTCGCCACCAAGGTCTTGTTGTCCTCGCGCAACTCCGCCAGCATGTCCAGCGGCTCGACGTATTCGGCGTCGTTATCCAGCACCCGCTGGGTACGCGAGATGTGTCCGATCGAACGCAACGTGGATCCGCCGAGTTTGCGGATTCGCTCCGCAATCGGATCGGTCATCGCATAGAGCTGATCGGCCTGTTCGTCCAGCAGCAGATGATAGTCTCGAAAATGCGGACCGCTCATGTGCCAGTGGAAATTCTTGGTCTTGAGATAGATCGCGAATACGTCGGCAAGGATGGCGTTCATTGCCCCGGTGATGTCCTTCGTTGCGGCGCTCTTCAGATCGGTGGGGGTATTCAGAGGCGCGTTTCGCCGAGCCTTCAGTTCCTGCATATTGGTCACCTTCTTGGCCAACTTTTTGGCGGACTTCTTGGTGGATTTTTTCGTCTTCATTGAGACCTCATAGGCGACAGAAATCGTCGATTGATTGAAACCTGCTGATTGGCCAAGACCGTATGCTCGCGGGACGACGGGGCGATGAGCAGCTCACGCACACTGTGCGCATGCCCGTCGCCTTCGCTATAAGTTGCCCGGTTGAACGAACGCGCTCCGCGACTTGAATGCGTGATGATATATGCCTCGTGACATGTACGCAGCACCCTTCAATGTACCTTGCGAACTCCCCTCTCAAATCAGCATGGCTCTGAATCGGTTGTAGGACAACCGCCACGTTAGCATCCAAGGTGACCAGCGCTGGGGCGACTTGGTCCTTGCCGAGTCTGGCGCAACGGCTCGTGCCGGTAAGGCGCACCTACAAGTGAATCAGCAATCGCCCGATATCGAGCGGGGAGCGGTCAGGCAATTATTGTCGGGCAGGAAAGGCAGCGCCGCCGCCATCGGCGATTGCCGTACTTATTTGCCGCTTACAATTTCTTATCATCGATCGGGCGCCATGTGGCCTTCAGAGATGTGGCCTTCAGAGAATAGTTACGAATTTCATCTGCTCCCGCCGACGTGCGTCAAACATGTTGTGGCGACGGTGCGTCGGATGTTCTCGTTTTTCGCTGTCGCGGTTTCGCTTTTCTTCCTTGTCTGTTCGTCTGCCGCGACAGCCGCAGCCACAGCGCAAGCGGCAGTCGCTGCGGAAAACGCTGAAAAGGCCAAGATCGAAGCGTTGATCCATGTGGTCGAAACGCGCACTGACCTCAAATTCATCAGGCTGGGAAGTGTGCATTCCTCGACCGAGGCGGCGCACATGCTTCGTGTCAAGCTGGGGGTCGCTGGATCGCGCATCAAGACAGCGAACGAATTCATCGAGCATGTCGCGAGCGCAACGGCCAGTGGCAGCACCTACTATGTCCTCTATCCGGATGGCAGACAAACGACGAGCGCGGAGTTCCTGAATGCGGAGCTGCTGAGGATCAACCGTGCCGCGTCGGTCCCTAAGGGGCAGCCATAGCGGAGCGGCGCCGCCATGGGAAGGCGAGTCCGCGCGTGCCTGCCTTGAGCAAAGGCGAAGGCGGCGGGGCTCGCCGCCGACGTCAAACGCCAGTATAAAGTGTTCTTTGCCCGCGATTGCGGCAGCCCGTCGTAGGCGCCAATGGGCTTGGCATCGTTGCGCTCGACAACATCGAGGAGGACTTTGGAAAGTCGCGCCAATGGCGAGCGCCCCCTACTCCGCGCGGGGCACAATTGCTGGCGCGTTGAGCGAGCAAGCCGTCTCGCATTTCTGATCGACGGTGAAGCTTATTTTTCCGCCGTGCGTTCGGCAATCACCCGCGCCCAGCGGTCGATAATCATCGTCGGCTGGGATGTCGACAGCCGCATGCATCTGGTGCCGTCGGGAGCGGGGGACGGGTACCCGGAACCGCTAGGCGAATTCCTGAATGCCATCGTGGCCGAGCGCTCCTCCTTGCGGGCCTACGTACTCGGCTGGGACTACGCGATGCTCTACGCCTTCGAGCGCGAATGGCATCCCGTCTACCAGGCTGGCCCGCGCACACATCGGCGACTGTCTTTTCATCTCGACGACCAGCATCCGGTTGCAGCTTGCCATCACCAAAAACTGATCATTATTGATGACTCGGTCGCATTCATCGGTGGCTTCGACCTGACCCAGCGTCGCTGGGACCGCTCGCACCATGCGCAGGATGATCCCGGTCGCATGGATCTCGGTGGAAGTCCCTACGGGCCACATCACGACGTGGGCGCCGTCGTCGAAGGCGATTGCGCGCGTGCGTTGGGCGAGATTGCGAAAGAGCGCTGGCTGCGCGCGACTGGTCGTAACGCGAAGATCGCAGCAGGGACTTCCACGACCACGCCGTGGCCCGCGCGAGTTGAACCCGATTTATGCAATGTCGATGTGGCAATTTCGCGCACGGAGCCGTCTTTCGGACAGCGCGCCGAGACCACGGAGGTTCGACAACTTCACATCGACGCGATCGCAAGCGCTCGCCGCTGGATATTCGCGGAGAATCAGTATTTCACGTCGATCGCGATCGGGGAGGCGTTTACCAAGCGCCTGGTCGAGGACGACGCTCCCGAGATTGCCATCGTGATGCCTCTCGGCCAAAGCGGGTGGCTCGAATCTTCTACGATGGGCGTTTTGCGCGCGCGACTTCATCGCTCGTTGCGCCTCAGCGACCGCAACAAGCGATATCGCCTGTACTGTCCCAGGTTGCACTGGCTGGGAATGGATGCCGGCTGTCTCAACGTTCATAGCAAGCTGATGATCGTCGACGACGCGCTGCTCACCCTCGGCTCCGCCAACCTCTCCGATCGATCCATGCATCTGGACACGGAATGCAATATCGCCATCGAGGCAGGGGAAGACGACGATGTCGGCGCGGCGATCGCTACGCTTCGCAACCGGCTGATGGCTGAACATCTGGGCGTCGATGCGGCTGACGTTGCCGCTGCGGTCGCGCACGAGAAAAGCCTGCACCTGGCGATCGAGCGGCTGTCTGGCGAGCCGGGAAGGACGCTGGAGGCCACCGAGCCGTTGCTCGATCCGGCCGTTGACGCGGTGACGCCGGATCATGGCATCCTCGACCCGGAGAAGCCCCTCGATCCGGACCTTCTCGTGGCCGACTTGCTTCCGAAGGTTGAACGACGGGACGGCCTGCGCAAGCGCCTTTTCGCGGTGCTGGGCTTTTTCATCTTTCTGGTAGTCCTTTCGTTGGCGTGGCGATATACGCCGCTTGGACAGTGGATCGACTTCGACAGCGTCGCGGCTCGTGCGCAAACGATCAGCCACTCGCCGTTGGCGCCAATTGCGGTCGCCGTCGCCTACGTGGCAGCAGGCTTGCTGGCGATTCCGCTGATTTTGCTGATCGCAATGACTGCCGTCGGCTTCGGCCCGGTCATGGGAGGTATTTACGCAGTGTTCGGTGCGCTGCTGAGTGGCGCGGTAACCTATTCGATCGGTCGTCGGCTGGGTCGCGACACGGTACGCCGGCTGGCGGGCCGCCACCTCAACGAATTGTCGACGAGGCTCGGCCGCAGGGGTCTGATAGCGATGGTAATCGTACGCCTGCTGCCGATCGCGCCGTTCTCGGTCATCAATGTCGTTGCCGGTTCGACTCAGATCGGCTGGCGGGATTTTCTGTTGGGCACGTTGATCGGCATCATGCCGGGCATCGTAATGACGATGCTGTTCGTGAATCGCGCTGTCGAAGCCATCCGCCATCCGAGCGCGCTCAGTTTTAGCGTACTCGCGGTTGTCGCGGCGCTCGTTCTCGCGACCGGGTGGGGGATACACCGGCGCCTAAGTCACCTAAGTCGCTCGAGCGGCAAAGGCGGCGCCGCGATCGCCGGATCTGGTCATGGAGAGCCCTAGACCTCCTTCCTTGACGGTAGCAGGCAGCGTTCGCGTGGCGACCTGGAACATCCACGGCGGAGTCGGCCGCGACGGCAAATACGATGTCGCGCGCATCGTCGCAGTCGTGCAGGAGTTGCAGGCCGATGTTGTCGCCCTGCAGGAAGTTTCCTTTATGGATTCCGACGATGGGTGCTTGAAAGGCATGACATCGTTACTCGGGTACACAGTGGTTGCCGGCCGGACCGACCGCCGGCACGGCGCAGCCTACGGCAACGCGCTGCTGTCGCGCTTTCCTCTCGAGTCTTGGACCTTGATCGACCTGACGGTCCCGCCGCACGAACAACGCGGCGCCATCGATGCAGCAATTCGCATCAACGACAATCGCGTCCGCGTGATATGCACTCATCTGGGCCTGCGGCCTTATGAGCGACGACAACAGGTGCAGCGGATTCTCGCGTTCATGCAGGAAGAACGGGCCGACTCGGTCGTCCTGATGGGAGACGTGAACGAATGGCTCTTATGGGGGCGGCCGCTTCGTTGGCTGCACCGCGCGTTCCGACGACAAAAGACGCCCGCCACCTTTCCCGCCGGATATCCAATATTTGCGTTGGACCGAATCTGGACGCAGCCACACGGAACCTTGTCGCGCCTCATTGCGCACCGCAGCGCATTGGCGAGCGTGGCGTCCGATCATCTCCCGCTGGTGGCCGAACTGCAGCTTGGGTGACGGGGCGGGCGCGGGGGCGCCTGGCGCGTGCCGACTATGTCAGGCAGCTCGCAATGATCTCCGCTTCGGTCGCAGCGCCGCCTTGCTCGATCACGGTTCGCGTCTCAGTCATCGCGGTAATCTTGCTCCAGAGCGTGCCGACGAGATAACTGCATTCGGTAATGTTTTGGCGGTTGAATCCCTGGGCACCGATCGCGTCGGCTCGCGACAGTACGACGTCACCTGCCTCGAATGCTTTCAGGACGCTGGCGGGCGTGATGCTCGCATCGGAGTACACGACTTCTGCAATGCTGCCGGCAAGCCAGACCAGGCGCTTTTTTCGTGGCGACAGCGCGGCAAGCAAATCGAAATGACCCGTATAGAATTTGGTCGCAAGACTCGCGCGCGGAGATTTCGTGATGCCGACGATTCCACGCCCGTCGAAGTGCCGCGCGACCATCGCGTGCGCGTACTCGTGGATACAGACGAGGCGCAGATCTTCCATCGCGATCGCGACCAGATCAACCGGTTGGACCAGTCGAATCGACGGTGTCATGGGCCGCGCGAAGTAGCGTCAGGCAAACAGCACGAGATCCGCCGCCAGTCGACGGAAACGATTGCGGTGGTTGGTGAGAGCCTCGCCATAGTCTCTCTTCGGTTGCTGCCGTACACGCGCGTCCGATACGTTCGTGTTCGGCTTTGCGAATTCTAAGACATATTCCCTGCGGTTGGGCAGACCTTGCGCCGGCTGGCCAGGGGCACCGCCGCCGTAGGCTGCGACGCGCAAGAAGTGGCCGATGCTCGAGGTGCAGGCCACGGGGCAATGCCGAGGCAGTCCCGGTAGATTGAGGTGTCGGCTGAAGATCCGTGTGTTAAATCCCGGAACAGCCTATCCTCAATTCGATGCGCGTTTTTCCTTCTGGGCGCGAAGGCGTCGGTCCTCGCGAGCGCTCACGGAGAGGCCCGCAATGGCGACAGCGCCACCCACCTGCGGGCGGCGCCGTCGCCGCGGCATATAAACGTTCGTCGTCGCTATTGCGGCGAGCACATCGAGACAGCGTTCGGCCCGTAACCTTCTGCGATGTAGCCGCGCGCTACCATCTGCGCGGCAACAGTAGCGTCTGTGGTGTAACGGTGATCGACATCGGGCCGGCCATCCCACAGGCGATAGATCGGCACGGTCCCCACTGGGCACGCACCGGTCGTCGTGTCGGGTTGATCGACATAGAAGGCGTTCGCCGACTCCAGGATGGCAAGCGGAAGGACGCTTTGAAGCGCGGAGCATTCGGCAGGCAAGCTCGAATAGAAATGCGAGTCGCCGTATATCGGCGGCAGGTAGTAACGACAAACGGGGGCCGCCCCCGCAACCGCGGTGTTGAACACGTTGATATGCGCACCCGTCCGCGTCCAGCCGGACTGTGGCCCGTCGAGGGCGGCAATTTCGGGCGCGAGCGTCGTCAGGAAATAGCGATCGGCGCCCTGCTTGTAGTACTCGATCGCCTGCGTTATGGTGGCGGTGCCGACTGGCGCGACCGGCCCGCTGGCGTTGCCGAGGTTCGCTATCGAAACCACATTGCCCGTCGTGCAGTTCCAGGTCAGCGTCGCAGTAGCGGCAACGGGCCCGTCACCGTACGGCGTCAGATAGCTATTGATCTGTGCTATTAGCTGCGTGCCGGGCTTGAGCGTCAGGGCGACCCCGAACCAGTCCATTGGCGTGCCAAGGTTCACCGTTGCATTGGCAGCCTTCTGCGGGCCGACGAATACGGGAGAGAGATAAAACAAATTGTCGTAGGGTTCGTATTGTCCGCCAATGCCATCGGTGGCACCGTAGCTGAATGGCTGTTCAGGGTTCACATGGTTAATCAACGAATACTGATAAGACGTTCCGGCCGGGATGTCGATATTGGCGATTAGCGATGCCTGCGTGGCGCTGGCTGCGCACGTGTTGGTCTCGCCCGAACCGGCAGCAACAATCTGTACGTACGGGGGTATCGCCGCGGTCTCGTTGGGGCCGCCGACATTGTTGAGCGACAGGACTTGGCCGGTCGTGCAATCCCAAGCGAGCGTTGCGACCGAGGCGGCGGTGCCTTGGCCATTGGCACCGGAATAAGCGGTGACTAGCAGCTTCATCTGCGAGTTGTTGGGCACCGCGGCGTAGGGGCCGGAGTACCACGTTGCGGGGCTATCGAGACTGAGCGACGTGTTGCTCCCCGACACAGGCCCGTTGACGACCGGTGATGCATAGAGCAATTGAAAGTAAGGCTCGGGCGAGCCAGTCACATACGGCGACGACGCCGGGATGGCCGGTAGTTTAGCGAAGACCTGGTAACCATACGATGCTCCCGCAGGAATACTGATGTCGGCCGACACGCTCGCCGGCGTCGTGCTCGCCCCGCACGAGTTTGCCTGAGCCAACACCGACGGGATAATTTCGATATACGGGCCCGCGGCGGACGCGGCCACGCCGGGTGCCTGCACGTACGGCGTTTCGCTGGGGCCGCCGACATTGTTGAGCGACAGGACCTGGCCGGTCGTGCAATCCCAAGCGAGCGTTGCGACCGAAGCGGCAGCGCCTTCGCCATTGGGACCGGAATAGGCGATGACTTGCAGCTTCATTTGCGAGTGATTGGGCACCGCAGCAAAGGTGCCGGAGTACCACGTTGCGGGGCTATCGAGACTGAGTGGCGCGTTGCTCCCCGACGCGGGCCCATTGACAACGGGGGACGCGTAAAGCAATTGAAAGTAAGGCTCGGGCGAGCCAGTGACGTACGGCGACGACGCCGGGATGGCCGGTAGTTTAGCGAAGACCTGGTACCGATACGATGCTCCCGCAGGAATACTGATGTCGGCCTGTACGCTTGCCGGCGTCGTGCTCGCCCCGCATGAGTTCGCTTGAGCCGACACCCCTGGGACGATTTCTATATACGGGCCTGAGGCGGCCGCCGCCAAGCTACATCCCGCGAAGGCAACCGCTGTTCCGACTCGAAATAGAATCGATCTCATTCTTTCTTTCATTGCGACCCTCCTAGACAACGGCATGCTTTAAGAGCCAAATTTTTTTTGGGTGCCCCGGTGCTACAGCGGAGGAGGCTTGGGGGCCGGGGCTTGCGGCATGTGGCCGCTGGCAATCCGCTGTTCCTGCAGTCTTCGCGCCGCCGAGTGAGAAGCCGGGCGGCTAGTCGGAAAACTCTGATGCCAATTGTAAGCTAATCAATGCCTGAAAATAATTTGTCGCTACGAGCCAAGCCGTAAACGGGACCCGCACTGTAGAGTGCGTTCGATTTTTCCTACGCGGCACCACGGACCGGATTGACGAGGCGCCGAAGCGTCCCGCTGATTGGACATTTGGTGCCCAGGGCCGGAGTCGAACCGGCACGACGCATTTCGGCATCGGCGGATTTTAAGTCCGCTGTGTCTACCAGTTTCACCACCCGGGCCTCAGGCGCCATTCTATTCGATATGACCGCAGTGCCTGTGGCAGCGATGCGCAAGCGCCGAAGACGCTGGCCAGAGGCGAGAAGCGTAGTTGGACGTCGTATGCCGCTGCACGCCGCGCGCGCCGACTCTGCGCGGAATCTCAAGAACACACCACGCCCCCAAAAAGTGCGGCGCGCGCGACCGTGAAGCTCGCGGCCGCACCGACTCCGCAGTTCAGGAAGGCGCCGGTGTCCGCCGCTACTTGTCTGTGAGAAAGGACTCTAGAACACGCCGCCGTTCTTACCAATCAGCTTGGTGACGCCGGGAACGACCAGGTCGTTGTGCGCAAACGAACCGGTCGCCACCGTGGTGTGGCAGTCCTGGCAATTCGTCAGCCTACGCACCTTCAGCAGCGCGTTGCTGGCCGTTACGCTGCGTATGACCTCGTGGTTCCGATACATCATCGGCAGGTTGGTGATTCGCAGCGGAGTCACATCATCCTTGAGGTAGCGGAAAAATTGCGTCGGGCCATCATAATCCGACTTATCGCCAGCGTTGGCCACCAGGTAGGCTTCCAGTTCGCGCACAGTGGCGTCCGAAAGACTCAGCGATTCGCCGAAGTGATCATTGGGTTTCTCGAGCAAAGCGTGCCACGAACGCGCAGGCAGCAACCCGGGGAGGTATGCAAAGTGACACGCCCCGCACTCCTTTGCATACGTCGCATTGGTGACCGGCGCGAAGCCGCCCTTTGGATACTTCGCTGGATCGTATCGGTCGTGCGCTACCGCCGAGCCTGCCCAGACCACGGCGATTGCCATCGTGGCGATGACTGCCGACTTTCTTGTGATCATAGCTACTCCTCGTTTTCCGGTTGCTGAGTGCACGTCATCGTGCACGGCTCGCGCGCCCGGCGCGCAACGCGCGCGCCTCGCTGGCTATCAGCAGGTGCTACCAATCGTGCTACGGAATGCGGCGGCTGTCAGTGACACCGCGTCCGCGCTATTGCGACCAGTCCGATTTTCGGGCCGGATTCGCGGCCATTCCGCGTATTCGAGCGTTCAGCGCCTCGCGTTAAACGTGTCTCCACGGAATGCCTCGTCGGTCACGGTGAAGCCTCGCTCCGTGTAGTTGCCTGCCTCTGCCTTGGTGTGGCAGACCGAACATTCCGAAAGCGTCTTCGGATGCGGGTAGCCACCCCATACCGGATCCAGCACTGCGGCGTGCAGGCCCGCGATATACGGAACCTTGGTGATGCGCGACGGCGTTTCGTTCGGGCCGATCGATTTCATGACCGACATCGACTGCATATTGTCCGCGCCGTCGGCGGAGTTCGACGCGAGGTACTCAGTCAGTTTCTGTCGCGTTGCATCGTCCAATTGCGCCGAATCGCCGAAGTGATTGTTCAGGCCCCCCATGATCTGTCGCCAGGAACGCGCCGGCAACAGCTGCGGCGGGAACGCCATGTGGCAGGTGCCGCACTCCTTGGTGTACTGCGAATTGGAGATCGGCGGAAAATTCTTCGCCGTTGCGCTTGAATCTGACGACCACCCCGCAAAGCCAACAACGGTGATGATTGCCGCAGCCGTCATCTGGTGCCTGATATTGCGTTTCATGCGTTTCCCTTCCATAGGCTGGCCTAACGGCCTTTGATCATGACCAGGACGTTGCCTTTTTCCTGCGGCGTACATTCGCGTCCGAGCGTCCATTTGCAGTTGCGTGTTAACCACTTCTCAATATCCTTGGCGTCGGTTAGACGCTTGGGGTTGGCTGACGGCGCCATGGGTTCAATGGCCTTGCCGGTCGTTGCGTGCTTCCCCGTACGACGCAGATCAGTCGTGTGACAAAGGCTGCAACGGCGGATCTCGCCGGTCTTCTCGTCGGTAACCGGCCGATCCCAGAATTGCTCGCCGGCGGCGGCCGAAAAATTGCCGGCGCCCAAGGCGGTGTACTGCTTCAAAAGATCGTCCACCACGTCGGCGCGAGCAGACGTTGCGATCGGCATCAGTGCGATCAGCAGCAATGGCGCCCACAGCTTGCTCGCTCGTTTCATCAGTGCTTGACCTCCGCTGACTTGCCCGACGCCATACCCACGCGGATCGCGCCGGGTTCGAACGTTCCTGCGGCTGCGTCGAGATGGCAGCCGCCACAGTCGATTTTCTTGGTTTTCTGCCAATCGACCTGGCTTAGATCTTCGTGACGATGTTTCCAGTAAGGGGTCTCGGTAATACGCAACGGCGCTGTCGCTGCGGGTGTCCTGGAGTCGATTTGCCAGGCGACTGCAGTCAGGTGCTGTTCCGCCGAATTCCGGGTCGCAAATTTCGAGAGCGTCGCGACGACCTCATCATCCAGCGCGAGATCTTCCCCGAAATGCTCGTGCTGCGCGGCAAACATCGCGGTCCATGAGCGTGCTGGCAGCAGCGAGGGACTGTAAGCAAGGTGACAACTTCCGCACTCCCGCTCCCACGCGGGGTCGCTGGCCAGGGCCGGGGCATCAGCTGCGCGGCTGAACGGCAAGTAGGGGCGTTCCACTGTCGCCTGCAGGTAGCCTCGGAAATAGAAGAAGGCGGAAGCAGCGAGCGCGATCAGCATCGCCGCGGCTACGCCAGCGTGGCGCGGAACCGAGTCCAACCCCTCGGGGGCGTGCTTGTGGCCGGAAAGCATCGACAGAGCAAGGTTCTGGCGGTCGGCGACGCTGCTCGCGACCACGCCCAGCAGATGCGCGACGACCACGGCAAGCATCGCCCACGCGAGGACTTCATGAATCGCACGCGCAGTATCGCCTTGCGCAAAGCTCAGTACGCTGCGTAATGGCCCGTGCTGCTTGCCTCCGCCGAGCGCTGCGATGCCGCTGATCACTGCGCCGGCGGCGAGCGTCAGCAATGCATAGATGGCCCAGCTCCCGGCGGGATTGTGGCCCGTGTAGTGCGCGTGACGTCGGCGCAGCATATCGCGCAGATAGCCAACCGCCGGTAGCGGTCGATAGGTAAAACTGCGGAAGCGCGCCCACTGCGAGCCGAACACGCCCCATATCAACCGAAAGACAACGAGGGCGCCAATAAGGTATCCGCAGAAAACGTGATAATCGAGATAACGTGCGTCGTCCTGCGTGATCCACTCGATGGCAAACGCGATCGCGAGCGACCAGTGGAACACGCGCGTCGGCAGGTCCCAGACGCGCGTGCGGGTGAGGGCAACCAGAGGTGCTTCGGGCTGAGTCAAGGCCGTCACTTCGCTCGCTTCCACGTCGACCAGGCAAAAAGAGTCCCCGCGATCCCTTGTTTCGGGCTCCGAGAGAGATACTTCGTGTTGCTGCGCTTCGGCGGACTGTTCGATCAGAAAACCTGCACGAAACGCAATTGCCGTCGGACTTGGCTGTCTGCCGCTGTTACGCGGGGCGGGCATTGGAACCACATGCTCCGCAACGACGATGGATGGCTGCTCTCCGACGATCCAAAAAAAAACCCGCAGGCTACGGCGGGTAGTTCACCACCTAATCCCAGTACTTTTCCAGATTCTCCCCGGTAAAGCCCCTCGAATCCGAGCCGCCTTCAAGAGACGACCCGATTTCGAGGGGAAGGAGAGATCCTACGTTGGAGCTCTTGCGTCCAATCCTTAGAAGCTGTACTCGAAGCCCAGGCCCCACGAATTGCCCTTGTCTGCATAGAGGGCTGAGTCCGTGTCCTTGAACACCCAGTTGAACGTCTTCGGGTTGTACGTCAAGTGCGTGCTGAAGTTCATCGCCGGGTTCCACAGCAAGACCATTTGGAACAGATTGGTCATCTTCACGTCGCGTTGCGTGCCACCTGGCGTCTTGTACCAGTAGTCGAAGTTGTGGCGATAGTTCGCTTCGAAGCCATAGGTACGGTTGTAGAAGTAACGAAGATACAGGCTGCCCGAATCGTGCTTGGCACTTCCGCCGCTGACGAAGTCCTGCTTGATGCCGGCGAATTGCAGTGCCGCGACCCATGAATGCGAACCACGGTCGGCAACGACGTGCTCAGCCTTCAGGCGATACGTGTTGTACTTCTTGACCGACTCGACTGGCGCGTTGACGACCGGGGTACCGCCCAGCGTGGTCGTTATCGACAGTTGAGAATCGGTTACGCCTGCCGGACAAGTCGTCGGGCAGAGATAGCTGTACTTCTGCGAGGTCAGGATCGAACTCGTATCGTTGCCGCGCATGACTTCGACGCTCAGCCACAGATCGTTGTCGGTCTGCCTGAAGAAGTCGTAGGCGAGAGCATAGTACTGATCCCAGCCGTTCGACCAGCTCAGGTTGTTCTGACCAGACGTGAACGCGACCTGCGTCCACCACCTGTCATCCCACAACGCGTGCAAGCTCAGCGTCGCCATGTCCATCGACTGACCCGTGCCACCTTGGCCGGTCGAGAAGTACTGGTACGAACCCGTGGCGCCCGGGAACACGAACTGGGTCACCACATCGCCTGGCTCATTACCAAGGGACATGCCGATGAAGCTGTTCTCGCCGACAGTGCGCGAGGTCGACAACCGGTACTCGTCGTAGGCAAACAGATTCAGACCTGTCGGACCAGCGCAGGTATTGCCGCCGCAACTCGTCGCCGTCGACACTGAGTCGAGGTCGTTATTGCCGAGGTAGGCAATTTCCGTCCACAAACCCAGCCAGTCGGTAATCGGACCCGTGTAGAACAAGGCCATCCGCGCCAGCGGCTTGGATGTAACATCGTTCTTGACCCCTGCGTTGCTCTTGCCGCCCTGAACGACTTCGGACACCAAGCGCGCTGCAAAGAAGTCCATCCAGTTCAAGGCCAGGTAGTCACCGCCGTACTGCAACTCGCCATCGACAGCCTGGCCGTCGGTGCGCAGTTTTTCCCGCATGATCGGGCGGGTATAGCCGCGCATCGCGAAGATGCGTCCCGTCCGCGTGAAGTTCGGCACGTTGTCGGTGCCGATGTGACAGGAGTTACAGACCATGCCGGTTTGTCGCGCAAAGCTCGGCATTGCCTGCGTCTCCGTCGCCAGGAACGGCAAGCTGGCCACCAGCGCCGTTGCCGCGATTTTGAGCACGTTGTTAAGAAGCGACCTCATGTTTCCCCTCCAGTGTCAGATATCAAAATATCGGAGTCCAGCCGGTTACCGCTGGAGGTCGCCTTTGAGATAGGTGACCAACTCTTGCGCGCTTGGAACGACTTCCTCGCCGAACGAGGGCATGTTCGGATAGGTATCGTGATACAGACGCTGTCTGCCTGACCGACCCTTGCGTATTACCGCGACGATCGCGGCGTCCGGGGCGTTGATGACGAACGGATTGCCTTTCAGCGCGGGCCCGGTCTGCGGCCAGTCATGCTTGGTGCCTTCTCCACTCGGTCCGTGACAGGTCGCACAGCGCAGGCGGAACAAGTTACGGGCCGGGCTGCCTGTAGGTTCAGGTGCATTGATAGACAACGTGCTTTGGGCAGCTGCAGGCACGCTCACGAAACACAAGCCCACGAGCAGAGGTAACGTGGCTAGCGCAAATTTCGCTCTCACTGGGTCGTCCTCCTTTGTTGAAATACCAAGTCTCTTTTTACCAACAAGGCGCAAGACACTGCGCCACACAGTTACTAACTACCAATCAAACCCTCCGAGCTCGCCTCGTACAGCGAGCGGCAGCCATGCGGTCGACCGGCGTCATGCGCCGTGCGACATTTACGTCTGCCGGTATTTCATTGTTCGTGATCATCGCAATCATCGTCCGGCAACCGCCGAAATTTCGATCAAGGCGCCGCGCGGAAGTCCCGCGACTTGGACAACGCTGCGCGCGGGCACGGTCGTCTTGAAGTAGGACTGATAGATCCGGTCGACCTGCGGCAACGTATTGACGTTCGTCACGAACACGGTCACGGAAAGCACGTTTGCCATCGTCAAACGATTGCTCTCGATAACCGCGCGAATGTTGTCCATAACCTGCCGCGTCTGTCCTTCAATCGTAGCGTCGGCGGTCATGGCGCCGGTACGCGGATCGAGAGGAATCTGACCCGACAGAAAAAGCATGTCGCCGTAGCGCGTAGCTTGGGTATAGCCGGTCGGAACCGGCGGCGTGTCGGTGGAGTGAGCGGTCATCGGCGCTGCGGCTGCCGGTGCGCCTGCTTGCGCAACCTGCGGCGCGGGAGTCTGCGGCGCTGGAGTCTGCGCGGGCGCCCACGATGGGCGCTGCACGGCAGTCATCACGCCGCTATTCGCGTTCGCCTGTGCTCCGGGGGCGCTGGGGATCACCGGCTCGGACACGGGGGTATCCCGTCTGCTGATGACGCCGGCGTCGTTGTGGATCACGGAGGGCGGATCGCCAGGGCCCTGCGGATACACAAACGGTCGATCTCCCGCCTTGTACTGCGTACTGGTGGTGCATGCAGAGAGGAGAGCCACCATCGTTGCGAGTCCAATCGACCTTACATCTCGAAAAATCAACCTATTACCCCGAAAAACGAAACTCGTGCCGGTGGACCCTTGAGGCGGGGGACCTTGAACCGGCAATTGGTAAAACTTGGCTTTTTTCTGCCTCTTTTTATAAAGTACTTCAGCGCATTTCCTTATGTCAACCTGCATGCAAAGCTCCATAGGAAAATCGTGGAAAAAAAACAACAATCCGTTCATGTTGCATCGCGGCAAAATGCTCTATACGGGACCTTTTTGATAGCTGTTTGGCCGCCCGAATGGGCAAATTCGAGATTTGCCCATAACTGCGCCTAGTATTGACCAAAACTGCACAACGTAGGGGCCGACAATTCTTCGGAAAATCCATCGCGCAGCGCCGCAAAAGGACGATTCCGTACCGATTCCTGCCCGGTTTGAAGCGTTTGGGTGGGCGAAAGTCGATCAAAATCGGCCGATTGCGGCCGTTTTGACACTCGACCGCGTTCCCGCCCAGCATATTGCCCGTCCTCCACAGGAAGCGAGCGGCAGGGGATCAACAGGTGTCGCGGTCGCGGCCATCATCATACGCCTTGCCAGTCGCGCGCGCGGTAACCCAATTCAGCGCACTCCTGACATAATGCTGACGCTATGGCCATAGAACTGGACACATCGTCGGTTGCCCCTCAGGAACGCTTGCGTTTCTGGCGGGAAGGCTTGCACAAGTTGCTCGATGTGGACGCCAGCATCGAAGGCCCGCTGGCTTCGCCTTTGGGCATGCATCTGACCGTGCGCAAGCTTGGTAGCTCGCGACTGGTGGAACTGGAAGGCGCCCAGCCGATACGTTCGTCCGTACAAGGTCGCGAAGGCGTCGACCGGGTAATCATCCTTTGCCAGATCTACGGTAGTGGTTACATCGTTCAGGATGGAGTGAGTCACTTCTGCGGGCCTGGCTCAATCTGCGTCTATCGTGCGCGCAACCGAACGCTGGCGTGGGCGACGCCCTACCGCCACGTGAGCTTGCATGTGCCGGCAGAGCGCTTCAGGGAAATCTTTCCGGGCGAAGCACCCACGGGAGTGATCAGCGTCCGCCCTGACTACGGACCTGGCATCATCTTCGCTGACCTGCTTCAGTCGCTGGTGCGCAACTGCGAGGCGCTTGACAGCGCGACGGGAGCGCGCATCGAGGATTCGACGCTGCGGATCTTCGCTGCGGTGCTCGCCGGCCAGGTCCCGAAACATCAAATGTTGCCAGCGCCTCTGAAGGAAGCGAACAAGTCGCGAATTCGCAGTTTTGTACGCGAACATTTGCGCGACCCTGGCCTCGATATTACGGCCGTCGCTCACGCGGTGGGTTTGTCGCCACGTTACGTCCACGAACTGTTCGCCGACGAACCCGTCCCGTTGATGAAATGGGTCTGGACAGAGCGGCTGCGCGGCGTCCATCACGACCTCGGCTCCGGCGAGTTTCGGAACCATACGATCAGCGGCATCGCTTACCGCTGGGGCTTCAGCAGCTCGGCGCATTTCAGTCGCGCGTTTCATGCGCAGTACGAGATGACGCCCTCGCAATTTCGTCGGCAGGCAAGCGGCGAACACGCGCGCGATAGCGGTGACTCACTGGCGACTGAGGCGACCGCGCTCGTCCGATCCGCGAAGCGCGCGGCAGCTGAGCGAGGCCTAAGCGGGGGCGCAAAGTCCCGCTGAAAAGAACTCCATTGCGAGGGATTGCATACTGCGCATACGGTGTCGCAACATCGCGTACGCTGCGCGGCATCTTTCTAGGCTACAAAATGTCCGCGCGAAAAAGATCTTCCGCTGATCGCTTGAAACTGCGGCGAACGTGGGCTACGATATAAACGGAATCCCTCTGTAGCTTTCGGGTCGCTTCGGTTTACCGAGCGACCCGTTTTATTTCCGGCTTATCCCTGTTACCGCTGTGCGTGCAACCTGGCGTCTATTTGCAGCAGCAGCGTGCTGACGACCGCAGCGAAAACGATGATCATCAGCGTGACGGCGGTGACGAGCTCGACGTTGTGCAGCCCGATGCCGTTCATCAACAGATATCCCAGTCCGCGCTGCGAGGCGAACATTTCAGCGAGCAGGCAGCCGATCAGCGTGAGCGAAAATCCGACGCGGAGTCCGGTGAAAATTTCAGGGATCGCTGACGGAAACAGAATCCAGCGAACCATCTGCCAACGGGAAAGCTTCAGTACCTGTCCGGTCTTGAGCAGGATGGGCCGCGTCTTGCGCACTGCGCCCTGGGTGAACAGGATAATCGGAATGGCGCCATGCAGAACGCCAAACGCTACTTTCGCCGAAAGGCCCAGTCCGAACGCGAGCAACAGGATCGGATAGAGCGTCAACTTCGGGATCGCGTAGACGTTGACGATCATTGGCTCGAGGATCTCGCCGGACAATCGATCGAACCCGAGCCAGAAGCCAATTCCGAGTCCGATCGCAACCGACAGCGCGAATGCAATCACGAACGCGCGCATGGTCTCCCAGAGATGGACACGAAAATCGTCGGACGCAACCAGGCGCGCAGCGTAGCGGGCGGTAGCCGCCGGGGACGCCAGCGCAATGTCGCCGACGGACCAGTACAGGCATTGCCAGATCGCGATCAGCGCTGCGATCAGCCACAGCGCA
Organism: uncultured beta proteobacterium; assembly: GCA_963749795.1. GTDB lineage: Bacteria > Pseudomonadota > Gammaproteobacteria > Burkholderiales > Casimicrobiaceae > PALSA-1003. The sequence goes on along the minus strand of CAVVOR010000007.1, from coordinate 45,610 downwards.
TTGCGTCCGCCGCGAAGATAGTCGGCGTTCATCGCACGCCCAGCCGCGCCAGCAACGAGGTCTCCCAACGCGTCAGCAGTGCATTGATCGCGACGGACGCCATGATGATGAGGACTATCAATGGATACATCGTCGCGTTGTCGAAATTGTTGTACGCGAAGTTTATTTCGTAACCGATCCCGCCGCGCGAGAGTATGAATTCGGAACCGATGATGCCGATAAATGCATACGCGACCGCCAGCTTGGCACCGGTGATCAGGTAAGGCCCCGCCGAAGGAAGCGTGAGGCGCAATGCGCTGTCCCATGCGCTCAACCGCATCACCCTGGCCGTTTTGGTCAGTACGCGAGGAACGCGGTCCAGGCCGTTGAGGGTGTTCACGATCATCGCTACGACACCGAGCATGAACGCGATCAGGATTTGCGGAAGGTTGCCCAGCCCGAAGACGACGATCAGGAACGGATAGAACGCAAACACCGGTATCGCATAGTAGGTGGCGAAAAGCGGATCCAGCGTTTGTCTCAGCGCGCGAAAGCGATGAAGCAGGGCGCCCACGAATACGCCGACGCCGAGGGCGAGCAGCAACGCGATCAGCATGTTGGATAAAGTCTTGACGATCGCGGAGTTCATCCTTCCTGAAGCGAGCAGGCGCACCAAGTCGATGGCGATCTGGTGCGGCGGCTGCATCGTTATCTTGTCGATGACTCCGCGCACGCAAAGGATCTCGAGCAGGGCGATGGCGCCGACGATGACTGCGAAGCGGTACAAGGCGACGCGCGTCATGGGCGGGCGGGAGGCGGCAGTCGACCGCTGGTCTTGAGCGATTCTTCGCGCAGCGTCTTCCACAATCGGGCCGTGATCGCGCCGAACTCACTGCGCTCGACGATACGGCTGTCGCGCTCGCGCGGCCAATGGGTTTCGACGACGTCGATCAAACGCCCTGGACGCGCCGACATCACGCCGATGCGGTCGGCCAGCATCGTCGCTTCATCGAGTGCATGAGTGATGAGGAATACTGTCGCTCCCGTCTCGCGCCACATCAGCAGGAGCTCGTCGCCCATCAGCAGGCGCGTCTGCTGGTCGAGCGCGCCGAAAGGCTCGTCCAGTAATATCAATCGCGGCTGCATGACCAGGGTCCGCGCGATGCAGACTCGCTGCCGCATGCCGCCCGACAACTGGGCGGGATAGGCGCCGGCAAAATCGGCAAGCCCGACCAGTCGCAGCACGTCGCGTACGCGGGCGGCGCGCTCATCGGGCGCAAGCTTGGAGCGACGCAGACCGAAAGCGACGTTCTCGGCGACGCTGAGCCACGGCAGCGACGCATCCTCCTGGAATACAACGCCGATGCCTGCCGGCGCTTCAGTGGTGAGCGCGACGCCTTCGAATTCGACGACTCCGTCGGTTGCTGGCGTCAGGCCGGCGATGATCTCCAGCAACGTCGACTTGCCGCAGCCTGAGGGTCCGACCACTGCGAAAAATTCGCCACGGCGAAGCTCGATATCGATCGGCCCGAGCGCGTGCAACGGGGCTGTGCCCTTTGCTCCCGGAAACGTTTTTCCAACGTTGCGCAGGGCGACATGGGCCGTCACGGCGGCGTCTCGCTGCGCTACTTGATCGCTTTGAGGTCGTCGGGTAGAAAGCGCGTGTCGATGATCTTGCTGTAGTCGACCTCACCAGTGATGGCGCCGACCGACCGCTGCGCCTCGATCATTCGCTTCAACGCGTCCAGGTGAATATCACCTTCGCCCCAATACGGCACGCCCTGCGTCTTGCTTGTAGTGAGGTTGTGTATGGCACTGCGCGCGACTTCGAGCTCGATGTTGTACTGCTTGGCCACGATTTCGGCGGCTTCGTCCGGATGCTCGCGCATGAAAATGACCGCCTTGCGCCGCGCCCGGATGACAGCGCGAATGAAATCGCCCCGTTTCTCGGCCATTTCCACCGTCGTAACTCCGACGACGTTGTCGAGTGGTGGCAACGCATCGCTGGCGGCGACGACCGCGCGGTATTTGCTCTTGTACTTCGACCAGAGGGGTTCCGTGATCGGCACCATGTCCACCTGGTCCGACTCGAGCGCAGCAACGCCCTCGCCAAAACCGCCGGTCTTGACCAGTTCCACGTCTTCCAGCTTGTAGCCGGCGGCCTGCACCAGCATGTTGTCGAGCGCCTGGCTCGTCGACCGCGGATTGGTATAGCCGATCTTCTTGCCCTTGATGTCCTTGAGCGTCTTGATGGGGGAATTGGGTTTCACCGCCCATACAAACTCCGCCACAGTAAGCACGTTGTCGCTGACGATCTTCAGATCGGCGCCGGCGATGATCGCGGAAACGACGACACCCGGATTCACTTCGCCATAAGGCACCCCCCCGCCGGCCAACATGTTGCGCAGCGTCGTGCCGCCGCCTGCCGATGAAATGAGTCCTGTGATGTTGAGTCCCTCATCCTTGAAGTAACCCTTGGCCAACGCGACGCCGAACGGCATGCCGTTAGCCGAGGTCGCGTAGTTTGAAACGACGATTTCTTCTGCGCGGACGCTTGTCGCAATCGCCGCAAGTAACACCGTTACTGCCAGGGCACATAAAGTCTTCATTTCACTCCTCCAGTTGAAGCCGACGCCAGCTTGGACGCTGGCAGGTGTCGTCGCTCGCGCGTTTCGTCACAGGGGCCAGACAATACCGCGCTCGAGTACGCGGCTGCAACTGATTCGGCCTGAGCGTTGAGCGCGTCCGACGGCAGAGCGGCTCAGTCGATCGGCCAGGGCATGGACTTCGGCAGCGTGGCCGGGACCGGTTCGGAAATCTCTTCCTGCAAATGCGAAGCGTCAACGCTGCGCCACCATGCGGTGGCCGCAGTGGCGATGGGCGCGTCAGCGGGTTCGATGGGTTCGCCCAGACGAGGCATCAACAGGCGCGTCCCACGCGCGGGCGCAAGCGCCAGCAGCGTCTCGGCGGGATCGTCCCATGCATGCATCGCCAGGCTGAACGTTCCCCAGTGCACCGGAAGGAAAGCTCCGCCGCCGAGCAGTTCGAGCGCGTCGAGCGCATGCGCCGGCCCCAGGTGGATGTGCCCCCACGAGGGATGGAATGCGCCGACTTCCAACATGACCAGATCGAAAGGACCGAGACGCTCGCGGATTTCCGCGTACTGCGTCGTTAACCCGGTGTCGCCGCTGAAGAACACGGCATGTTTGCTCGAACGAATGACCAGCGATGACCAAAGCGTGGCGTTGCGATCCTTTAAGCCGCGCCCGGAAAAGTGCTGCGAAGGTGCGGCAGTCACGGTGAGGTCTGCGTTGGGCAGTGTGTAAGACTCCCACCAGTCGAGCTCGGTGATTCTTGTCGATGGGACTCCCCACGCTTCCAGGTGAGCGCCAACGCCGAGCGAGGTGACGAACGGCACATCGAGCTTCGCCAGTTCAAGAATTGTTGGGTAGTCGAGATGATCGTAGTGATCGTGTGAAATGACGACCAGATCGATCGGAGGCAACTTGCGGATCGCGACAGGCACCGGCTGGAACCGTTTCGGACCGACCAGGCGCGATGGCGACGCGCGAGGTCCCCAGACCGGGTCAGTCAGTACGCGCAGACCATCGATCTCAATAAGGACTGTCGAGTGCCCCAGCCAAGTCGCGCGAAGACCCGTACGCGACGCCTTCGTCCAGTTCGAGCTTGGATCGACCGAAGGCAGCGGGCCGAGCGGCGTGCGGCGAGTCCCGCCGCACAGGAAGTCGGTCAACGTGGGTCCCGGCACGGAAACATCTCGTAGGCCGGGAGCGATCGGGTAGATGTTGGCAAACGTGTCGCCGGTCCAGAGCGGCGACGCCCGCATGCGCTCGAGTCGCAATCCGCTGGCCCTGCTACCCATCGATTTCATGCCGGCCTTTCGCGATTCGGTTCAGGCTGCGAGCGTCGTACAACATTCGGTTCGTGGCGTTTGTCCATGGGTTCGACCGTTGCAGGCTTGCTATTTGCGGGCATTTTGGATAAATCCAACTAATGGGCACGCCGGTCGCGCATCGATCTCGCGTAAGCCTAGCCGCCCCGATTCTTGCCGATTCTTACACACCTCGTCTAAATCGAGCCTGACTTGAGCACCGAAACCAACGACCTTGCGCAAAAGTACGATACCGTTGCCTATGCGGCGCAGTCGAACGCGCTCTCCCATCCGCGACATCTGGCAACGGTTGCGCTCTTGTCAGGATTGGCTCCGCCCGACATCAAAACGGCTCGCGTACTCGAAGTCGGCTGCAGCGACGGCGCCAACATCCTGCCGATGGCGGCAAGTCTGCCACGCGCGCAATTCGTCGGCTGTGACGTTTCGGGTCGCGCCATCGCCGCGGCGCGCGCCGGAGCCGAGGCCCTGGCTCTGTCCAATGTCAGCTTCCTGCAGCAGGATCTGGCGACGCTGGTCGACGCTGACGAAACATTCGACTACATCATTGCGCACGGCGTGTATTCCTGGGTACCGCTCGCGGTCCGCGAATCGCTGCTGGAATTGGCAGCGCATCGCCTTGCGCCCAACGGCGCGCTCTTCGTCAGCTACAACGTTTACCCCGGCTGCCATGTACGCGAGGCGACGTGGCGCGTACTCCGTCATCATGTTGAAACCATCGCCGACCAGCGACAGCAGCTCGATGCCACTCGTGCGCTCGCGCGGTTGCTGTCGGAACCGGGCGCGACGCAAACCGAAACCGATGCGTTGCTGCGACAGGAATTCGCCGCAGTGGCCGCGCGCAGCGACAGCGCGCTGTATCACGACGATCTGGGCGCGCCAAACGACCCGGTCTATTTCCATGAATTCGCAGCGCACCTCGCGCGGCACAATTTAGGTTTCCTGGCAGAGGCGCAAGTGTCGATGATCACTGCGGAAGGCCTGAGCCCGCACATGCACCAGTACGTCGCAGGCATGGATCGGCTGATGCGCGAGCAATATCTCGACTTCGCCAGGATGCGTCGTTTCCGCCAGTCGATCGTCTGTCGTCGCGACGCGATTCCAGTCTCGGCAGGCAAGCACGCGGTCGATGTATCGCGAATGCACGTGGCCGCATCGATGGCGTCGCTTCGGGCCGCGAGCGAAGGCAAACCTCTGGCTGTTGGGACCAATGCGAACGACATTGTTGTCGGCGAGATGCTGGCTTGGCTGACGAAGGAAGCTCCTCGTGTGGTCCCTGTTAAGGAACTCGCGGCGAGGGAGCATGCACGCAGGCCGAAAGACGATCAAGGTCAACTGTCAGGCCTTCTTGTGAATGCTTGGCACGCAGGACAGGTCGAGCTCTACACCGATCCGCCACCGCTGGCGTCCGTCGCGGGCGGGCGCCCGATCGCGAGCCCGGTCGTTCGCTGGCAAGTGCACCGAAAGGTCAGCGTCACCAATCTGCGCCACGAGACCTTGCGCATCGACGATCCGTCGGCGCTTGCGTTGTTGCCTTTGCTCGACGGGACGCGTACTCGCGCTCAACTGATCGCGTCGATGATTCCGCTTCTACCAGCGCAGGAACGCGCGCGTGCCGGGGAAAGAGTCGCAAGCCATCTTTTGCAGTTCGCATTGCATGGCTTGTTGGTGGCGTAGTGCGGGCTTTACCAGCCCATGCACCGAGTTCAATCCTTCATCCTGCTTGTCGCTGCGATGGCGATTGTAAAGTTTCCATCTTTTGCATCCGAGAAAATGCACGAAGCCAACGTCCTGAAGACGAGCACGTCGGCGCACCATTTCGGCAACGCGCTCGTATTTGTTGGCGTCACGTGCTCGCTATTGGAATCGGTTACCATATCCGTACATGGTTGCATTGAGAGCCGAGCGCGAGACCATGCTACAAGGATTCATCCACGCTGAAAGCGCGTTTCCATTGCTGACACTGTGGCGACGATCGTGTTCCTGATGATGAGCTGGCGATGATCGCTATGATTACCGGCACGGGGCCGCGGTCCTGAACGCGCAACGCGCCTCGCCTCTTTTCGGTATCTGCTTCGGGGTGTCGCGAGGCGCCATCGTCGTCGCCGCCGGCTGGGCGGCAACAGCGATTTTCGCGCTTTCCGGCGGCGTCGCGCTGGCGGGACCATTCGATGCATTTGTCGATCCCTCGGACGGTCAATTCGATGCGTCCGAGTGGTTGCTTGATCGGAAGGGTTTCCTTCCGGTTCCAATCTTCATTACCGAACCTGCAGTCGGGAACGGTGGCGGCTTGGCTGCCGTCTTCTTTCGTAATTCATTTCGCGAGAGCGCCGAGAACAAAGGACCGTCGGGCGAGGCGGTTCCGCCGGATATCTTCGCCGTGGCGGGAGTCGCGACGGAAAACGGCACCAAGGGCGCGGGTCTCGGCGGCATCGCCAGTTTTGACGGAGACCATTGGCGCTATCGCGGGGGTGGCGCCAAGATATCGATGAACCTGGATTTTTATGGGATCGGCGGCAACCTCGGCGGCAACCAGACCAAGATCGGCTACAACCTGGATGGCTGGGGCGCGTCAAATCAGTTGCTGTACCGCCTCGGCAGCAGCAATGCGTGGATCAGCGGCCGCTGGGTGTACCTGGACACCGCGAGCAGTTTCAAGACCGACAACAACGCGGACGACACGCTGCTGCCGGGCTTTTCTTTTGCCAAGCGTTCCTCGGGCATCGGCCCGACACTGGAATACGATTCGCGCGACAGTATATTTACGCCATCGCGAGGCTGGCAGGGAAGCCTCGATCTGACTTTCTACGATCGTGCCTTCGGTAGCGACAACCGCTTCGAGTCGTATCGCGCCCACGTGTTTGCGTACTCGCCTTTCGCGAAGGATTTCGTGCTCGGCAGCCGATTGGATGTGCGGTCGGCGCGCGGTGACGTGCCTTTCTACATGCTGCCTTACGTCGATCTCCGAGGCGTGCCCGCAGCGCGTTTGCAGGATGAAAATACCGCTGTGGCGGAACTGGAGCTGCGCTGGAACGTGACGCCGCGCTGGGCGTTGATCGGCTTTGCGGGTGCTGGCCGCGCATGGGGAACCAACACCGGTTTCGCCGACGGTACAAAGGCCGCAAGCGTCGGCGCAGGATTCCGTTACCTGATGGCGCGTCGGTTGGGCCTGTATGTTGGACTCGACATCGCCAAGAGCAATTACGATAACGCGTTCTATATCCAGGTGGGCAATGCCTGGCGATAGCGATCGCGGGCCTCGGGGCATGGGATTGCCCTGTAGGTAACAGATCCAAATCCGAGCTTCAGCGGTTCCTACAGTCGAATCAGACGTCGGCCGATAGCTCGTAATTCCTCGCAAATGCATAGTGAGTTCACGTGAGCAATCACGCGATCGCTCTACACATCTATACGAGGGACTCAACGATGAAGAACGTCAAAACACCCCTGTTCACCGCCTTGGCGGCTGCATTTGTCTTCGCGAGCGCGGCGGTGCCGGCAGCGGATTTTTCAGTGCACGTCGATGTCGCACCCCCAGCACCGCGCTATGAAGTGGTTCCTGCGCCGCGCGCAGGTTATCTGTGGGCGCCGGGCTACTGGGACTACGATCACAGCAAACACGTATGGAAAAAGGGCCACTGGGAAAAAGAACGGCACGGTGAGCACTATTCCCACAGCGAATGGACCAACCACGACGGTAAGTGGGTGTTGAACCGCGGCCACTGGGAAAGACAGGGCTGATTTTGGCTTGAGGCCACCGGCGCGCGAGAAGCGCGCCGGTGGCGGCCGCATCAAGCGTAGCGAACCGCGCTTAGCGCAGGTATGCGAGCAGCGGCGCGCCGCTGCGGCGTTGGATCAGCATGGTCTCGACAGCGCGCATCTGTTCCGCCGGTAGCGGCTGCAGCCATGTGATCGTTCCGGATACTAGCGTCGCCAATGCGATTCCGTCGCGATAGAGAATGCGGTTGCCGGCGAGCGCGGGCACTTTGGCACCGGGCAGAACGATACCGATCAGGTTCAAGGGATCGGCGCCGCTGACCGACACCAGCGTGCCGACGGCGGGCTCGCGGCGGATCTTGCGCAGCAACTCGACTGCCTCCGGCAGCGCGAACTGTTCGCCCGAGACGCCAGCGACGAAACGCCCTCCGCGAACTTCTCCGCGCGCCTCAAGGCGGCGCAGGACGCGCAGTAAGTCTCGCCACGGCGGAAGCACGTCGGCCTCGCGCTGCAGCATGCGCCAGAAGATGACGCCGTATCGCCGAAGCAGAGAATGGACAATGTGTTCGACATCCTGCTGGAGCGATTCCATGGACGCTGCGGTGCTGACGGTCGCGGGCGGGCGCTTTTGCAACGCCCATCGTCCAGAATCGGCAATGTCGAAAATGGAACGCCTGCCACGTCGCTTCCCGTCGATGGCCTTGCGTTTGTCGGAAGGGGTGAGCAGTGCTCGCAGACCGGAGAAGCTGTCGCTGGTGACCGCGCCAGCTGCCACCAACTCCGCCAGCGCCTCCTCGACTTGCGTTCGTAGCAAGCCGGTGCCGGACACGATCTCGTCATAGAAAGCCGCCCCCTCGGTGCGCAGGTAGTTCGCGACGATCTGTGCGCGTGAACTCAAGCCTGGTTCGCCGCGAGGTATGGACGCCGCGGCGCTTTTCCAATGCGATGCGGACCTGCGCGGGAAAAGCGACAACGGCGTCGTCCGCAACGGACCGCCTTGCACCTTGCCTGGCGCCGTCGCCGGAAAGGTGAGCCTCCCCCAGACGACGCGGCCGGCCAAGCAAAGATCATCGAGCCAGCAGAAATCGTACTCCGCGATGCGCGCCGGCAATATTTCCGATTCCCATGCCGCTGCTGCGGCTTCGAAGCCTTGCAACTGCGTGATCGCCGCTTCGAGGGCATCCGGCCCCTGTCGCACCTCGTCCGGCGTGACGTGCTGCCAGCGAAGGAGGAAGCGCATGAAAGCTTCACCCGATGTGGGTTCTATTTCCTGCCGCAACTGGCTTACTGTGTAGCGGTGGATGCGCGCGAGCAACGCACGATCGCACCATTCCGGCTGCGTCACATCGGGCGTAAATCGTCCGCTGATGGCGACGCCTTCGGCGGCGAGCGAGGCCAACGCCGCTTCGACTTCGCCCGCGGGGATACCGAGCGACCGAACGAAATCGTCGAGGGCGATCGGGCCGATCGCACCGAGACGCGATCTCGCCATTTCCACCAGTGCCGCGTCGCGCGTCCACGGACGCAGCGAGAATTCTTCGGGGACAGCGATGGCCGGGTCGACCGTCGCCTGCGGATACACGGTCCGAACCAGGGGCAGCCGCTCCGCGGCGACCCAGATGCGCGAGCGCCGAGCAGCATCGTCCGCGGATGGCGCTGATTCGATCGCGCGCGCGGCTTGCTCGCGCTTTCCGCAATCCAGAGGGTCGTAACACGGCGTTGTGCCCGCAGCTGCTCGATCAGTCCCGCCCAGCCCTCGCGCGATTCGACTTCGTGCGAAGCGATGAATCCAAGTTCGAGCAAGGCATCGTGGAGTTCGTCGGCAGTTTTCGCCTCGGGCCAGGCTTCGGCGCGGACGCGTTCAATCGCCACCGGATCGAGGCTCGCCAAGCGTTGCGCCGATGCGTCGTCGAGCCAGCGGCGCGCCATGACGGCCTGGGTGCGTCTTTCCTCGAGAGGCGCGTCGTCGAGATAGGCGTAAGGGCGCGCAGTGAGAATCTCGAGAGCGAGCGGCGAAGGCATTGGCAAATCGCGGGCGATGACCTGGATCGCACCGGACTCTATGCGCCGCAATAGCGCTTCGAGTCCTTCGATGTCCATCGCTTCGTAGAGGCAATCGTGCACCGTCTGATTCACCAACGGGTGGTCGGGAACGGTGCGCTCGCCGACGACGTTTTCGGCGCAGGCAATCTGGTCGGGAAAGACCGAAGCGATGAGATCGTCCGCGCGCATGCGCTGGAGCGGGGCGGGAACCTTCTTGCCGCCGCGAAATCGCGGCAACGCCAGCGAGATGCCGGCGACCCAGCGCCAACGCGCAGCAAACATCGGCGCATCGAGCATCGCCTGGATCAGCACCTTGCGCACCGTCGCCGAATGCAGATAGCGCGCAACGGAGATCAATTCGAAACTGTGGCTCGTCGACAGCGAAAGCACGATCGCGTCCTCGGTTGCCGCCGCCTGCAACTCGAAATTGAATTTGACGCAAAAGCGCTTGCGCAGCGCGAGACCCCAGGCGCGGTTGATGCGGCTGCCGTAAGGCGAGTGAATGACGAGCTGCATCCCGCCGGACTCGTCGAAGAAACGTTCGAGCACGATCGTCGTCTGCGTGGGCATCGTGCCGAGTACCGTTTGCGCGCTGCCCAGATATTCGGCCAACTGCACGGCGGGACCGTGGCCGATGCCCACGGAGGCCGCCAGATATTCAGTCGCCGCTTGGACGCCGACGCTGGCGCTGGCGCCAGATCCGGCTGCGGCTGTCACATCACTGCGCAGACGCGACACCGCGTGCGACAGCTCGTCGCTTCGTCCTGGCGCTTCACCCAGCCAGAACGGAATCGTCGGCGCCTGCCCTTGAGCGTCCTCGACGCGAACCCGTCCCGCTTCGATGCGCTGAATGCGATAAGAAGTATTTCCGAGCTGAAACACATCGCCCGACAGGCTCTCGACGGCGAAATCCTCGTTAACCGTGCCGACCAGTTGTCCCGAAGGTTCGAGGACGACATCGTAGTCGGCGTTGTCGGGAATGGCGCCGCCGGAGGTCAGTGCCGTCAGCGACGCGCCGCGGCGGCCACGCAGTACACCATTGACCGCGTCGCGGTGGAGATACGCGCCGCGATGACCGTGGCGCGTGGTGAATCCGTCGGACGCGACGTGGACGATGGAAAGGAACGTCGGCCGGTTCAGATCGCGATACGGATAAGCGCCGCGCACGAGATCGAAGAGCGCGTTCTCGCCGCGTTCGGCGCCTGCAACCTCGGCAATGATTTGCTGAGCCAGCACGTCCAGCGGTGCCTCAGGGACGGTCAGCCGATCGAGTTCGCCGCGCCTGACGGCGTCGAGCACGGCAGTGCATTCGACCAATTCGTCGCGCGACAGCGGAAACAGCCGCGCCTTCGGCGTCCCACCGACCTGGTGACTCGCCCGGCCGGCGCGCTGAAGGAAGGTCGCGATCGACTTCGGCGATCCAATCTGGCAGACCAGGTCGACGTCCCCGATATCGATGCCGAGTTCGAGTGACGCCGTTGCAACGAGTACCTTGAGTTCGCCTCGCTTGAGTCGCTGTTCGGCATCAAGCCTGCGTTCCTTGGCCATGCTGCCGTGGTGTGACATCACGAGCGACGGGCCGATCCGTTCCGACAGATGGCGTGCGGCGCGCTCGGCCATTCGCCGCGTGTTGACGAAGACCAGCGTCGTACGATGCTCGGACGCGAGCTGCGCCAGACGCGCATAGACTTCTTCCCAGATCTCGTTCGACATCACTGCCTGTAGCGGCGACGACGGAATTTCAAGCGCCAGATCGCGCCGGCGCGTGTGACCGGTGTCGACGATTGCGCACGGACGCGGCACAGCCTCCTGGCGCCACGCCGGTCAGGAAACGTGCGATCTCGTCGATGGGTTTTTGCGTTGCTGACAAGCCGATCCGAACTAACGGGCGCAGGGCAAGCGCCTGCAGGCGCTCCAGCGACAATGCGAGGTGACTGCCGCGCTTGTTGCCGGCCACAGCATGAATTTCGTCGACGATGACAGTGCGCGTCGTGCTCAGCATGGCGCGGCCGGAATCCGAACCGAGCAACACATAGAGCGATTCGGGCGTCGTGACCAGAATATGAGGCGGCCGCCGCCGCATCAGCACGCGCTCGCGGTCCGGCGTGTCTCCGGTACGTACGAGGGTGCGTATATCGACGTCGGCTAGACCCAGCGATTCGAGCTTGGCGCGTATCCCCTGCAAAGGCAGCGCGAGATTGCGGTGAATGTCGTTGGATAACGCTTTCAAAGGCGAGACGTAGACGACCATGGTTTCGTCCGGCAGGGCAGCGGAGAGACCTTCGCGCACCAGTGCGTCGATTGCGGCGAGAAAAGCCGCGAGTGTTTTTCCGAACCCGTGGGCGCGGCGATCAGGACGTTTTCGCCGGCGAGGATCAGCGGCCAAGCGCGCGCCTGCGGCTCAGTCGCCTGCGGGAAGTGCTCGGCAAACCATTGCTGGACGGCAGGATGAAATGCAGCGGTAGTCATCGAGTGGGCATTCATTGGGCACTGATTGGACACTAAGCGGATATTAATTGGGCATCGAGGCCAATCAAAGAAAGTCGGGGCCAGATCCGCATACTTCAACCGAGGATGGGTCGTTTCACGGTTTCGTCGCGCGGCCGATCGGCGTGGCACCGCATTGTCCCATGGGAGCGCTTACGGCTGTTTGTCCTACAGGACATTGGGAGGCGCGCCGATGGCAAGCGCGGCCGCGCCGCGCTACGTTCGTTGAGGAAGGTCTGTGCGGAGGCCGATGATGATCGTTGCTGGCGTCAAGGCAGGCGGGCAGGGCAGCCGGATCGAATACAAGACTGGGCAAGGAAATGAACACGGTGAATGCAGCGACCCGTCATGAACCGGCGAGTAGGAAGAGTGTAGGTCTCGCGCATCTTGGCGCCTGTGCTTATGCCCTCATAGCGGTCTTGGTCGCTGGTATGCGGCGAAACGGCGACGGTGCAACCTGAGGCAGTCATGGGGCCGACTCCGACGCTCGTCCAGCCGACCCGAACGTTAGTGCCGACGGTCAATATTGCGCCGGCGAAGGGTTGGTCTGCCGGGGCGACGCCGCAAGCCGCCGCAGGGCTGAGCGTTGCCGCCTACGCGAGCGGGCTCGACCATCCGCGATGGCTGTATGTGCTCCCCAACGGCGATGTATTGGTTGCAGAAACGAACAGTCCCGCCAAGCCGGATGACGGCAAAGGCATCCGCGCAATGGCGATGAAATGGTTGATGAACAGCGCAGGTGCGGGTGCGCCGAGCGCAAATCGCATTACGCTACTGCGCGACCGGACCGGAAACGGGACGGCAGATCTGCGGACACCATTTCTGGAAGGCTTGAATTCTCCGTTCGGATGGTGCTTGTGGGACATGATCTCTACGTGGCATGCACCGATGCGCTGATGCGTTTCAACTATGTGGAAGGGGCAACGAAGATCGCCGGTGCAGGCGAAAAGATCATCGATCTCCCTGCCGGCACGATCAATCACCACTGGACCAAGAACGTGATCGCGAATCAGGACGGTTCGCGCCTGTACGTCACCGTCGGCTCCAACAGCAATGCGGCGGAGAATGGTATCGAGAACGAAGCCGGTCGGGCGCTCGTTCTCGAGGTGGATCCCGTGGCGCGCCGGTCGCGTGTGTTCGCCTCAGGACTGCGCAACCCCAATGGCTTGGCGTGGCAACCGCAGACTCAAACGTTGTGGACTGTCGTTAACGAACGCGACGAACTCGGCAGCGACCTGGTCCCCGACTATCTGACGTCGCTCTCGGACGGCCGCTTCTACGGCTGGCCGTACAGCTACTATGGAAGTCACGTCGATAGCAGAGTACAACCGCCGCGGCCTGACCTGGTCGCTGCCGCCGTTGCTCCCGACTACGCGCTCAGCTCGCACGTTGCCCCGTTGGGTCTGGCGTTCTACGGCGACGGTCCGCTCGCCCAGCGATTTGGGAATGGTGCGATCATCGGCGAACACGGCTCTTGGAATCGCCGCCCGTTGAGCGGTTACAAAGTGGTCCACGTGCCGTTCTCGGCGGGCAAGCCCTCGGGATTGCCGGATGACGTCCTCACTGGTTTTGTGGGACCTGAAGGCCAGGCTTTCGGCCGGCCGGTTGGGATTGCGATCGATCGCAGCGGTGCGATCCTCGTTGCCGATGACGTTGGCAATGTTGTCTGGCGCGTGACATCGCAGACGGCCGCGCGGCAGTGACAGGACTGGCGCAAACGCAGCAGCAAACCCGTTACACTTGGTTTCGCCTCGCGACGATATCCGCGCGACGCTGGGTTAGCCAGGGCGTGACCAACAGCACGCTCGCTCGCGTCGACGACGACGGGCACAACGCTATAGGCCAGACAATGGAAGAGCCATCGAGCGATGGACTGGAGTTACGATCCTTGAGTCCTTCGCCGATGAAACTGCCGTGGCTGGCGATCGCCGCCGTCGTCCTCTGCGTCGTATTTATCGCTGTGCTCGACCTGGGCTATCTGTCGATGTCGCGCACTCAGGCGGAAGCGCGTGATCGCCTGGAAAGCGCGTCCAGCCTGATCCAGGCACTGAGTCGACTGCAGGCTTTGATGGTCGATGCAGAGACGGCGACGCGCGGGTACGCGCTGGTGGGACGCGCCGAGATGCTTCCAGCCCTACTACCACGCCAAGGCCGGCTATCGAGAGGAGCTTGCGGCGGTGGTGTGCGCTTGTCGGCGACGACTCCGCGCAGCAGAAAAACCTGGATGCCCTGCGCGGTCTGGTCGACGACAAGTGGGCCATTCTGGCCGCGACCATCGACGCATTCAGCAAGACGGCTGATTCGTCGACTCCGACCCCGACGCGGAGTGCGACTCCCATCGCGAGTGCGAATCCGACTCCAAGTACCACTCCGAATGCGAGCCCGACTCCGACCGAAAGCACGGTCGATGCGCCGGGGAAGATTGTCATGGATGCCATCCGCAACCAGGTGGCTGACATGATCCAGCAGCAGACCCAGGTTGCTGCGCGCCTCTCGTCTGAATATCAGCGCGGCATTTTCTATACGCGCTTCATTGTCTTGGCGGCGAGCTTGCTGGCGCTGCTGGCATTGGTGGCACTCTGGTGGGCCATGCGCAGGTACATGATCCTTCGAGCCCGTGCCGATGCCAAGATACGCGCCAGCGAGGAGCGCTATCGCATTCTGACTGAGGTGGCACCGCAGATAAGCTGGATGGCAGACGCCCGAGGGCAGATGACATTCTGCAACAAGAAATGGATCGAATACACGGGACTCACATTGCAGCAAACGATGAAAGCAGGAGCTTTGTCGGTCGTGCATCACGATGATCGGAAGGATGCCATCGATCAATGGAAGCGGGCGATCGCGGCCAACCGGCCTTTTGAGGCGGAAGTGCGCCTGCGGCAAGCTAGCGACGGCGCATACCGCTGGCACCTCGCGCGCGCGCAGCCGCTGCAGGAACCTTCGGGCAAGCCTCTGGCGTGGTTTGGCGCCGCCATCGATATCGATGATCGAAAGGCCGTCGAGCTTGCGCTGGATCAATTCAATGCCAGCCTCGCCGAACAGGTGGCGGAGCGCACGGCAACGATCGAGGAGCGCTCGACGCAACTCAAGGCGTTGAATCGGCATCTGGTGAACGTGACCGAAAAAGAACGGGCGCGACTGGCGCGTGAACTGCACGACGAACTCGGAGCGCACCTGTCGGTCGCAATGATGGATCTGACGATGGTGTCGCGACGGCTCTCGGCAAGTGATCGATCCGATGCCGCAGAGCTTGCCACCCTCGCTGCGCGTCTAACCGAGACCCTCAAGGCGACGACACAGATCGGCCGGCGCATCGTTTCCGACCTGCGTCCGGCAATGCTGAATGATCTTGGCCTTGCCGGTTCACTCGACGGGTATTGCGTCCAATTCGAGGAGACGACCGGTATTCAATGCGAACGCTTGCTGCCCGATGATCTGCCGCCAATCGTGGAAGAAGCCGGCATTGCGATATTCCGTATCGTGCAGGAGTCGCTTTCCAACATCGTCAAGTACGCGAAGGCTACGCGTGTACGTCTCGCATTGGAACTCGAACACGAGTTTCTCTACCTCAAGATTCAGGACGACGGCATCGGAATGAACGACGACTCGACATCGAAGAAAGGAAGCTACGGTCTTATCGGTATTCGAGAACGTGCCGAAGCCTTCGGGGGAAGCTTGCAACTGACGGAAGGACTCGACGGTCGTGGGACCGGAATGATGGTCACATTCGCCTGGCCGCAAATCGCGCTCGTGCGACACGACCTCGACGCTTCCGCTATCGCGGACTCCGCCTGATGCCTATTTGTGCAATCTACAATTTTCGGAGCGGCAGCGGGAATGAAGGCGCACCAGAATGTGTTATCGCGCGATAGCTGCCGCGGCAGATGAGTCAAAGTGTGATGAGCGAGCGATCGTGAAAATTGCGAACGCGATGTAAAGCGCATCGAGTTCACCACGAATATTCGCGGCTTAGGTATGATAGTGACAGCCTTGATGCGCTCGACAGCGCAGCAGGGTAAGGCAAGTGGGGTGTGGAAGGGCTCCCGTTTGCCGAGCGTGCAGCGAGCTTCGATGCTGCGCGGCGATCAACTCGACCATGGTACGAAGTCATGCCGACACCCTTCCATTCCGGCAACAGAGCGCGGTACCCATTCTTCCGATGACGGAGGCCCAGTACTTCACCGGCCTCATCGTGCATGGACATAAAGGCGCCGCAGTCGAAATGCATTTCAATCCCCTGAGGAAATGGGGGACGGCTGCGGTCGCTGTATTTCCGCGGCGCCGCGGACATAAGGTGCTGGCATCGATCGGTGGCCCGGAATTCAAAACCTATATCGTTGGCCGGTCGAAGCGCTTCTGGCTCCTTATTGAGCCCGATCAGCTAGTCGCCGCGAGGGCCAGTGTGGGTGACTTGGTCTGCGGTCACGTTCGAGCGCTATGAGCGTCGGGCCGGGAGGGCGGGTGGCGGTCCGGGGCGCTTCACGGCTCCTGGGAACGGCGCCGGGGCGCCCGTCCAGGCAAATACCCCTAGACAGGCCCGGGTTTTCGCAAGAGAATCTGCATGCAAACGCTCGCCTCAGGGTTCGTAGGTCGGACGGCGGCGTGAAGCGTCCACTGCAGCGGTTGTCGGCCGAAGTCGGCCATTGGAGATAGCGATGAAGAATATCCTCCGTTTCTTGGCTGTCGCGATCGCATGTGCTGTCGGAAGCACATCGTTCGCAGCGACCGCTCCGTTCGTCCAATTTACCGGCACAGGGAGCGGCCTCGCCAATACCTGTTCGCCCGGCAATGCCGGACCAGCGCTCGTCGCCAACGTGGACTTGGCGGCGAATACGTCGGCGCAGTATCAGCTGTTTTCCTAATCGTACCGTCGAGCATGTACATGGACGACATGTACATGATGATGATGATGATGGACATGGGGATGGGCTCGAGCGACCCTTACTACGGGATGTTGTACCAGTCGGCGATGGTGAACGGCCCTGCGACGGTTGCCGGCGACAGCATTGCTCTCGCGCCGCCCGGACAGTGGTACACGATGATGTCCTCCATAGCTGATCACACCACGATCATGGCGCAAGTCACGACGTTCACCGGCTCCTAACGGCGGCGGCTCAATGGCCTCGACAGCGACTGTCAGCTGGGACTGCACGACCGGCGAGATCCTGGCGACGTCGAACCTCGGCAACGCGGCGGGTGCGGCGCTCCCGCTGAGTTTGCAGCGCAAGTTGGCTTGACTCCGGTCATTGAGTATTACGACGCGACGCAAGATCACTACTTTGTGACTGCCTCGAGCGCAGAGGCGGCCGCCCTCGATGCCGCGCAGGTCGCGGGCTGGTCGCGCACAGGAAACAATTTCAATTCGTTCAGCAGCGCAGCGGGCGGCGCAAGCCCGGTGTGTCGTTACTACCTGCCGCCGGTCTACGGCAATTCGCATTTCTTTTCGGCCTCGACTGCCGCCTGCGCGGCGGAACAGGCAATGCAACCTTTAGCGATGCTCGAGTCGGCGAACGCCTTCTACATCGATTTGCCTGACGTCAATAGCGGCGCCTGTCCTGCTGGGACCGTGCCCGTGTATCAGTTGTCAAACAATCGGGCTGACTCGAATAGTCGCTACACGACGGACGCGGGCATCAAGGCGGCGATGATCGAGAGGGGCTACGTTGCCCAGGGCTACGGGCCAGACAAAGTGGCGATGTGCGCGCCTAAGTAATATCCGCGTCCGGCAGACCAGGGCCGGACCGAGACTTGATCCTCCGCCGTGCTTCCGCCGCGCGGCCGGCGGAAGCATGAACGGGCGCCCGACGCGCATGCCCAGGTCGCGCTACCGACGCGACAGTTCGATGCCGGCGTCGGGCGGAAGCCGCGTCATCCATATCGTCGCGACTGCCATCAGCCCGGCGGCGACAAACAATGCGAGTTGAAAGTCGCCCAGCGCGAGCGCGCCGCTCCCGCTCAGTGTCTGCGACATGCCAAGCGTAAATGCCGCGACCGCCACGCCGAATACGGACGCGAACTGCTGCGTCATCGCCGCCAGCGTCGAAGCACCTGGCCGGTCGGCGTCTGAAATATCGGCGAACGCGAGCGTGCTGGTCGACGTGAAATGCATGGACCGCGTCATGCCTGCGACAAACAAGACGAAATAGACGACGGGAGCGGCAGTAGCGGGCCGGAGAAAAGCGCATGCGATCAGTGAAGCGACGCACAGTGCGCCATTGAGACGCAACACGTCGCGAAAGCCGAAGCGCCGGAGAATCGGCGTCGTAACGCTTTTCATTGCCAGGTTGCCTGCCATGTAGATGAGCAGCATGACCCCGGCCTGCAGCGCGTTTTCGCCGAACGCGATCTGAAACATCAAGGGCAGCACGAATGGCGTCATGCTGATCGACGTACGCGCGATAAAGCCTGCCGTTACCGTGCACATGGCAAAGGTACGGACGCGGATCGCCCGCAGATCGAGCATAGGCGTCGGATGCCTGAGCGCATGCCGAACGGCAAGAATGCCGACGACCAGTCCAAGCAGAATGTAGCTGGTCACGGTGCTTCGCGCGACTGCCCGTCTGGCCCGCCAGCGCGAGCCCGTGAATCAGCGCGGCCAGCGCAACAGCGGTGAGCGCAAATCCCCATTTATCGAGCGCTACTGGCGCTTCCGGTGATTCTTTCGGGACGTACTCTGAGCACCAGCCAAACGCCAATGATTCCCGCGGGAATATTGAGGAGGAAAATCCAGCGCCACGACGCGTATGTCGTGATGAGCCCGCCCAGCGGCGGCCCGATGACGGGCGCGATCAGGCCAGGCCAAACAATAAGTCCTATGGCGTTGATGATCTGCGCCTTGGGCGTTTCGCGCAGAACCACGAGTCGGCCCACAGGCGACATGAACGCAGCGGCCGTACCTTGCAGCAGCCGAGCCCCGAGCAGCACCGGATAGGACGGGCTCGCGCCGCATATCAATGAGGCGATCGTGAAGACGCCGATGGCCGCGGCGAAGAGATTGCGCGCGCCGAAACGCGCACTGGCCCATGCGGCTGTGGGGACGAATGCCGCCATCGCCACCATGTAGGCGGTGACGATGGAGGTCAATGACAATGCCGATTCGCCGAAGCTTCCTGCGATGGCAGGCAGCGACGTGGTCACGATCGTGCTGTCCAGCGTCTCCATGAAGAACGCTGCGGCGACGATCAATGGAATGCGACGGGAGAACGTGGCCTTTGGTTCGGCGATCGATTGCGAGGTCAAACAGCAGCCCTTCCTGCGTTGCGATGGCGGGTCTTTAGGTGCGGACGTCGTATCGGGTACTGCACGGGTGTTACACCGGATCGATCGCGATTACCTTGCCCGTTTTCGCGGCTTCGACAATCGCTTCGGTAACCAGCAGATTCTGCAGACCGTCCGCGACGGTTACCAGTGGCGCCGCGGCGCCGCGAATCACCGCTGCGAAATGCTCGATCTGCAGCGCCAGCGGATCGGCGCGAACAAGGTCGTAGGTCCGAGCCTGAAATGGCTTGAACCAGGAGCGTTCGTTCGCGTTGTCAAAGAACTTGAGACGCATCGTGGGAACCGCGAGCGAGCCGTTGGTGCCCACAATCACATAGGCGTCCTCGTCAGGATAGCTGGCGTACGCCTTGTTTTCCTGCGAAGTCTGCTCCCAACTCTTCGGCGACGCCGCGGTGTCGGACAGCAGAAACGCTCCCAGCGCGCCGTTGGCAAAGCGCAAGTTGACGGCGACCGTGTCTTCTACCGGAAATTGTCGAGTGGCGTTCGACGCGAATGCCTGCACCGCAGCGATCTCACCGACCATAGCGCGCAGGTTGCCGATCTCGTGAATCATGTTGAGCAGGATCGGGCCGCCGCCGGGCTGCCGTCTCCACGCATACACATCGTCGAAATACTCTTTCGGCTTGTAGAATAGTGCGCTGCCCATTACTCCGACTATCGCTCCCAGGGCGCCCGAAGCGACGATCTCTACGGCCTTGTGCAGTATCGGACTGTGCCGGCGGTGATGTCCGACGAGTACCTTAGCCTTGGCGGATTGAGTTGCATCCAGAAGGCGCTTGCCTTCGGCAAGCGTGTGGGCGACTGGCTTTTCGATCAGGACGGGCAATCCCGCGGCAATGCAGGTCAGGCCCTGATCGACATGCATGGCATTGGGTGTCGCCAGGACAATGCCGTCGGGACGGTCCCTCTCCAGCATGACATCGAGAGATTCGTAACGTGCGACACCGTACTGCTTTGCAAGCGCATCGGCCGCTGGTGACGGATCGACGATGGACGCCAACACGGCAGACGCGGATTGGACAAGCTCTTCAATGTGGCGGCGGCCGATGACGCCGGCGCCTGCGACCGCAATGCGGACTTTGTTCATTCGTGACTTTGCGGATGCACGACCGGAAAGCGATGGGCGGTCGGCAGGGTGAGCGCGAAATTATGGAAGACCCGCGGGTCTTCTGACGTGTTTTGGGTTAGATTAAGTCAGAATAATAGTCGATTGGCCCCTTGCACGCTCAGGGGCGCGCCGTGCCCCAACAGGTGATCCATGGATTTTCCACGCAACTCGTTCAAGCGCGCTATTGCCGAAGGCCGCCAGCAACTGGGCCTCTGGTGCACGCTGCCGGGCGGATTTGTCTCTGAAGCCCTTGCTGGCGCAGGATTCGATTGGCTGTTACTGGATACCGAGCACTCGCCCGGCGATCCTCTCACCGTGCTCGAGCAGTTGCAGGCCGTGGCGCCGTACAACGTTTCTCCCGTCGTGAGACCCGCCTCCAATGACGCGGTGCTCATCAAGCGTTTTCTCGATCTGGGTGCGCAGACTTTGCTGATTCCGTACGTCCAGAATGCGAACGAGGCGAGGCAGGCAGTTGCGGCAATGCGTTATCCGCCGCAGGGCATACGTGGCGTATCTGCGCTGACGCGCGCCACGCGCTTTGGCCGCGTGCCCGGCTACGGTAAGCGCGCACACGAAGAATTGTGTCTGCTGGTACAGGTCGAGACCCAGACTGCGCTGGAACATATCGAGGAGATCGCCGCAGTTGAAGGCGTCGACGGGATTTTTGTCGGACCGGGAGACCTTGCAGCAAGCTTTGGTCTCGTCGGCGAGTTGGGACATATGACCGTCAAGGCAGCGGTCGAAGATGCGATTCGGCGCATACGCGCCTCTGGCAAGCCAGCCGGAATATTGACCGCAGACGTTGCCTACGCCAAGCAGTGCATTGCATTGGGAACGACTTTCACCGCGGTCGGTGTTGACGTCGGCATCCTAGCGCGCAACGCCGAAGCACTCTGCAAACAGTTTCAAGCCGCGCCGTAAGCGCTGCTCCTCATCGGAATCATCATGTCCATCGTCATTCCGCACTACATCAATGGCAAACGAGTCGGCGGCCATAGTGGCCACGGCGGCCGCACGGCTCCTGTCTTCAATCCCGCCTTGGGCAAAGAGATCGCGTCGGTCAGCCTAGCCTCGACCGAGGAGGTCAATCACGCTGTTGCAGCCGCGCGCGAGGCGTTTCCGGACTGGGCAGCCACGCCTCCGCTGCGGCGGGCGCGAATCCTCAACCGTTTTCTCCGCATTGTCGAAAGCAATATCGATGTGCTCGCCAAGACCATCACCACCGAACACGGCAAGGTCTTGTCCGACGCCAAAGGCGAAATCCAGCGCGGACTCGAAGTCGTTGAGTTCGCTGTCGGCGCGCCGCAGTTGCTGAAGGGCGAGATATCGGAGAACGTCGGCACGGGTGTTGACAGTCACTCGCTGCGGCAACCGCTGGGGGTCGTCGCCGGCATCACGCCGTTCAACTTTCCTGCGATGGTCCCGATGTGGATGTTTCCGGTCGCTCTGGCGTGCGGCAACTGCTTCATCCTGAAGCCTTCTGAACGCGATCCCTCTGCCGCGATGTTGCTTGCCGAATGGCTTGCGGAAGCCGGCTTGCCGGACGGCGTCTTCAACGTTGTGCACGGGGACAAGGAAGCGGTGGACGCTCTGCTGCACCATCGCGATGTCGTCGCCGTCAGTTTTGTCGGGTCCACGCCGATTGCGCGTTATATCTATGAAACCTGCGCTCTGAACGGCAAGCGTGCGCAGGCGCTGGGCGGTGCCAAGAATCACATGGTGATCATGCCGGATGCGGACCTGGAGCAGGCGGTCGACGCACTGATGGGGGCCGCCTATGGCTCTGCAGGCGAACGCTGCATGGCGATTTCGCTCGCCGTTCCAGTGGGCGAAAAGACCGCCGATGCGCTGGTCGAGCGTCTGGTTCCGCGAATCCGTGCCTTGCGGGTCGGACCGGGGACCGATCCAACTTCCGAAATGGGGCCTCTGGTCACTCGCCAGCACCTGGACAAGGTGCGCAGTTACATCGACATTGGCGTGCTCGAGGGTGCGGATTTGCTTGTCGATGGACGTGAGACTGCCACCGCGGGAAGCAAAGACGGTTATTTTCTTGGAGGTACCTTGTTTGACCGCGTGACGACGAACATGCGGATCTACAAGGAAGAGATTTTCGGTCCCGTGCTGGGTGTTGTGCGTGCGCCAGACTACAAGGCTGCCGCGAAGATGATCAACGAACACGAATACGGCAACGGCACGGCCGTATTTACGCGTGACGGCGATGCTGCGCGCGAATTCGCGAACCAGATCCAGATCGGCATGGTCGGCATCAACGTGCCAATTCCGGTGCCGATGGCATTTCATTCGTTCGGGGGCTGGAAGTCTTCGCTGTTCGGCGACCATCATATGCACGGCATGGAAGGTGTGCGTTTCTACACCAAGCTGAAGACGATCACGACCCGATGGCCGACCGGCATTCGCGCCGGTGCCGATTTCCAGATGCCGACGATGGAATAACGCTTCTCTTTGCTTGCGAGACTCGAATGCCATCCAAGAACGACCTGAGTGACGTAGCGCGAGAGCTCGCCGCGTCCGGCAGCCTTCGCGCTGCAATCAACACGGGGAACCCGGTGCTTGCGCGCGCTGCACTGCCGGGGCACGCGCCGACCGGGATTACGGTCGATATCGCCCAGGAAATCGGACGCCGGTTGCAATTACCCGTGACCCTCGTCGCGTACACGTCTGCCGGAAAAGTGGTGGACGCGGTTGTTCGCCACGAATGGGACGTAGCATTCCTGGCCGTCGATCCGCAGCGCGGCGAGACCATCGCGTTTTCAAAGCCATATATACAGATCGAAGGCACGTACGTCGTTCACGCGGACGCGCGCTACAAGACGAGTGCCGAGCTGGATTCCGCCGGTGTCAAGGTGGCAGTCATCACCGGCGCCGCGTACGACTTGTTCCTTTCGCGCAACTTGCGCGCGGCCCAGGTCCTTCGGGCGCCGACAGAGGACGGCGCAATTGCCTTGTTCGAGTCGGGGCAAGCGACGGTATTGGCAGGCATACGACCCGCGCTGGCAAGCTACGTCGGTGGACGTACCGATGTGCGCGTACTGGGAGATCGGTTCATGACGGTCGACCAGGCGATTGCGGTGCCGAAAGAAAAGACCGCAGGCGCGGCATACATGCAGGCTTTTGTCACGGAGGGCATCGCCTCCGGTTTTATCGACAAGACCATACGGGCGCATGCCCCGGCTTCCAGGTTGAAGGAACCATAGGACAAGCGATGAAGACATTTTTGATGCTGCACGGGATCAACCACAACATGTTCGGGAAGCGCGACCCGAAGCAGTACGGGACGATCACGCTGGACGAAATCGACGCCAAGTTGAAAGAGCTCGCTTCCGAGCTTGGCGTTCGGATCGAGACATTCCAGACCAACAGCGAGGCGGAGATGGCTGAGCGTATCCACAAAGCGTTCTTCGACAAGGTCGCTGGCATCATCATCAATGCCGGCGCGTGGACGCATTACAGCTACGGCATTCGCGACGCGCTTGCCATCGTTACCGTCCCTATCGCCGAAGTTCATATGTCGAACATCCATGCGCGTGAGGAGTTTCGGCATCGATCGGTGTTCGTCGAGATCGTCAAAGGGCAGATCTCAGGTTTTGGCGTCGATAGTTATCTGCTCGGGTTGCGCGCGGTTGTCTCGGCATCGAACGAGGCTGCACAGTGAACGCGGGCACCTAGACGCATCTGTTGCCCAACGACATAGGACGATTTTTCAATGACCTCACAGAAGCCTGTCAGCATCGGCGTCCTGGGCGCGGCAAACATCGCCAAACTCTTTATCGACGCCGTCCGGCCATCGCCCAACGTGCGCATCAGTGCTGTGGCGAGCCGCGATCCTGAAAAAGCGAAGGCTTTTGCCGCGACATTGGGCGTGCCGACGGTCCATGCGACCTACGACGAGCTGCTGGCCGATCCGACGATAGATGCCGTCTACAATCCACTGCCGAACAATCTGCACGCGGAATGGTCGATTCGAGCGGTACGTGCGCACAAACATGTGCTTTGCGAAAAACCGCTGTGCCTGTCCGCCGAAGACGCCGTGGCGATGATGGAGGCCGCTAGAGCGAATGGCGTCTATCTGGTCGAAGGCTATCCTTATCGTGCGCAGCCGCAGACGATCAAGCTGGCGGCGCTGCTCAAGGACCACGCCATCGGCAAGCTGCAAACGGTGCATGCGAGCTTTGGCTTCTCGCTCTCGGACACCAAGAACATCCGATTCAACCCCGACTTGGGCGGCGGGGCACTGATGGATGCCGGCAGCTATCCCGTCAGTCTGGTGCGCTTGATTGCCGGCGAACTGGCAACGCGCGTACACGCGTTTGCGCAATGGAGTGAAACGGGAGTGGATCGCTCGTTGATTGGTTCCCTTGAGCATCGTGGCGGCTTGCTGGCGCAGATATCGTGCAGCTTCTCGACGGCGCGGCATCGTCGGGCGGTCATCGTCGGCGATAGCGGTACGATCAGCACCAGCTACTTCAACGATACGTCTGCTGCGATGGCACCGCTCATCCACGTAACGCGCGGAACCGGCTGGGATGCCCCGCAGGAAACGATCGAAACAGAAGCGACGCATGGATTTCTGGCTGAAGCCGAGGACTTCGCGGCACTCGTCCGCAAGGGCTGGGGCGCGTGGCATGGGGCAACGCCACAGGAATCGATCGACATCGCGCGCACACTCGAAGCGCTCGCCGAAAGCGCGCGCAGCGGGCAACCGGTAAGCTTGGGATGACGAGATGATCAGTGGAAGGACGACTCTGATTGCGCACCTTGGCTATCCCACCGAGGTGTTCAAGGCGCCGATGATCTACAACCCATACTTCGAGCGCATGGGCATCGATGCCGTGGTGATGCCGATGGGAGTCAAGTCCGAGAACTACGCCGCATTCCTGCGGCCGTTGTTCCAACTGACCAATATCCGCGGCGCGCTGGTGACGATGCCGCATAAAGTCACAACGGTCGGTTTGCTGGATGAAGTCACTCCGACCGTGCAGATTGCGGGATCATGCAACGCAATCCTGAAGCGTTCCGACGGTTCGTTGCTTGGCGACATGTTCGACGGCACCGGATTTGTCCGTGGTGTCGAGCGCAAGGGGCGGCCGCTGCGCGGAGCCACGGCGCTGGTCGTCGGGGCGGGAGGCGTAGGATCGGCGATCGCGGCATCGCTCGCGTCGTCGGGGGTGGCGAAAATCGGACTGTTCGATGCGCACCCCGCGTCGGCGGACGCATTGGGCGAGCGACTCAAGAAGCACTATCGTGACCTTGCGGTCGTGATCGGCTCCAAGGATCCAGGCGGATACGATGTCGTGGTGAACGCAACGCCGCTGGGAATGAACCCCGGCGATCCGATGCCGATCGACGTGTCACGCTTGTCGGCTGGAACGTTCGTGGGCGAAGTGGTCATGAAACAGGAGTACACGCCGTTTCTGCTCGCCGCGAAACAGAAAGGATGTCAGGTGCAGGTAGGCACCGACATGCTCTTCGAACAGATTCCAGCGTACCTGGAATTTTTCGGTTTTGGCACGACGACGCCGGATGTTCTGCGCGAAGTCGCTACGATCAAATACTAGAGCGCGCGTGCTCGCTCGGGTGACGGCGCACTGTCGCTCGATCGTAAATACCTGCAACGCACCGACATCGCCGGTTTCCACTTCAAGATGCCATTCGCTGGCAGAAGACGTCGGCGTAAGAACGGTCGCCAGCGCAGCGGTACTGGCGAGCGTTAAGTCAACTCCGCCTACGGAGACTCGAACGACGCGGATAGGGCAGTGCGCCGGCAGCGACGGCGCAATTACGACCGTGCTCTGGGGCGCAGTGACGAAATCCACGCTGTGCGTGCGTACCGATGCGCATCCGGGTCGGGTGGCGTAGTCGCCGCCGTCGATCAATGCTATGCCTCGTCCCGGATAGGGCGTGGATGCGACGCGCCCAAGGGCTAAGCTGCCGAATCGTTGCATCCCCGCATCCAGGCCCGCGTCGGCGGCAGGCAGCAGATAGAGCGCCGTTTCGTCAGCGGTTGGCTGCCCGCCTAGCGTGATCTTGCGATCGCTCGCCGCAGCGCAGCCTGGCAGGGACGTTATATTGGCTGTCGACGACGATCGCCAGATCGCCAAAGGCATGAACGCTTCCGGCATCGCACAGGATCTTGCCGATGGCATCGAGGTTCCACATGGGCAGGCTGTCGAGCCGGACGAACTTTCGATCGTGCTCGACGCCGATATCCATGTTCGGGCCGAAGAGATCGGGCAGCCTCACATAACCGGCCCGAGCTTCATCAAGGCGCGCAATCGCCACGAGGCTGAAAGCGGTGAGCGTAGCGGCCAGCAACACATCGGCAACGGCGGCGCATCACGTTTCCGCCCTGTCTCACCCACGCGGTCAGAGCGATTGCCTGCAGGAACGCTACGACAGGCAGCAGAGCGTAAGTCATATAAAAGCGGGTTTCGCTGCGGACCGCGAGAATGACCAACGCGCTGAACAGAAAATAAACGATTGCCCAAGTCGCGTGGCGACGCAAACCCAAGGCAGGGCGCAGCAACGCCAATCCGATGCCGAGAATCGGCGACGAAGTGAAGGACCGTCAGGAATACTTTCCACATCCTTAGCGCCGCGCTGTTCTCGCCAAGAAACGTGGCCACGACCAGATTCGGGATGTGCCAGAACAGATTGGCGGCGACGGCGGATACCGAGCGATCGCGCCATCCCGCCGACGCGTTTACGACGTCGTGCGAGAAAACAAAAAGGCTTCGGGCCTGCGCCTGCGCGTCGACCAGCAGCGGCGCGAACGGAAGCAGCACCAGGAGCACGCAAAGGGTTGCCCGCCAGAGGGGCGACGGTCGGTCGTTTTCCACCTTTGCCTCAGAGATCAAGCCGAAGAAAACGAAGGGGAAGAACACGGCGAGCGGTAATGTCGTCGGATGTGCGTGCAGTGCGAGGCCGAATGCGACGCATGCGGTGTACAACCACGGCAACGAGCGTCGCTGATAGGCGTTCCACAAAGCCGACGCGGTCGCCAGCGAGGTGACGCCGACAAGACTGGGATGCGCGACCCATATCGACTGCAGCGTTGAGATCCCGGGCAACGTCAGCAACGCGGCCCACGCAACGCCGAATCGCATTCCGAGCATTCGACGTCCGATCTGGAACGCCAGAAGAAACTGCAGCGCGGCCACGGCCGCGACGAATATCACTGTGGCTGTCAACGATTTGAACAGCAGCATTGGTAGCGCGAGCACGTAATACCAAGCCGGGCCGACGTGCCAGCCAGTGCCGATGCGCGGGCCGATGGCAACCCATTCCTCTCCGCTTGCGATTCGATAGCCGAAATTGAGGTCGCGGCCAAAATCAACTTCAATCGGCGCGAGCAGAAATGGCGCCACGTAGCAAACGACAAGGAAAGCAACAAGGACGCCAAAAAGAACGCCGGTCCCGAAGTGACGGGTGCCCGCCGTGTGTGGGCCGAACGGCGCAGACGTGCGCTGCATCATGCGCGCGGCAGCGAGGACGCCGACCGAGTTGTTACGTTGGCCATTGGGTTGGCATTGTACGGCGTGGGCAGCGCGACATCGCGCCTGCCCCCGTCCGACGAGCATCATCTGCAGTGGTATCCTTGGTCGCCGCGGAGGTCGCTGATGCGATATTCGAGCGCAGTCGGACCGCTCGACAATGTGACCTCGAAGCTTGGTTCAAACCTGACCCAACGCCGCACTGGAGGACAACAATGACAACCAACGCGAATCCTGTGCGTCATGCAGGCGTGTGGCCCGTCGCGCCAACGCCTTTTTCCGAAAACGGCGACCTCGACCTCGAAGGCCAGCGACGCATTCTCGACTGCATGATTGACCAGGGCGTCGATGGCATTTGCATCCTGGCCAATTATTCCGAGCAGTTCCTGTTGTCGGATACCGAGCGTGACACTCTCATCGACCTTTGCCTGTCTCACGTCGCCGGGCGCGTGCCTGTCATCGTCACCTGCAGTCATTTCAGCACGCGTATCGCCGCTCTGCGGGCACGAAAAGCGAAAGCCTCGGGGGCCGCGATGATAATGCTGATGCCGCCTTACCACGGAGCCAGCCTTCGCGCTGACGAAGGCTCGATGCTGGCGCATTTCAGCCAGATCGCAGAAGCGGCCCAGCTGCCGATCATGGTGCAGGATGCGCCACTGTCCGGCGTGCAGCTCAGCGTCCCGTTCCTCGTCCGTCTCGGTCGCGAAGTGCCGGCCGTGCGCTACTTCAAGCTCGAAGTGCCGGGTACCGCGGCCAAGCTGAGAAGTTTGATCGCCGCGGGAGGCGAAGCGATCGAAGGACCGTTCGACGGCGAGGAATCGATTACGCTGATGGCCGATCTCGATGCGGGCGCGACGGGTACGATGTCGAGCGCACTGCTGCCCGATCTGATCAAGCCGGTCGTCGTGCATTATCGCGCCGGGAGGCGCGCGGAAGCCGCTGCGGCTTACGCGCGGATCCTGCCATTGATCAACTATGAGAATCGCCAGTGCGGTCTGCGCGCGGCGAAAACGGTGATGGCGGCCGGCGGCGTGATTCGATCCGACGCCGTGCGCCACCCGCTGGAGCCGCTGCATCCCGCGACTCGAGCAGGCCTGCTCGAACTCGCCGCTGAGCTCGACCCGATCGCGATTCGCTGGGGCCGCTAGGACCCCAGCGAATGCTGTCGGCGTCTTAGGTCCGCTTGACCCCGTACATGTCGAGCTGCCAACCCGCCGCCGTGAGCGGCAGCTTGGCGATCGTCTTGCGCACGGCGATCTGGTAGACCGGCTGGAACAGGATGAAATGGTTGGCCTGATCGACGGCGCGCTTTTGCCACTCGATCCACAGATCGGCCTGCTTCTTGCTGATCGGCCGCTTCGGTCGCGTCGGTGGTGAGTTTCATCATCTCGTGGCGTCGGCGTCCAATGCACGCGCTTGGCAACGCGATTCACGATTGCCGAGGCCCACAGCCCGTTGTCCACCGCGGGCGGATTCCAGAAAGTAAGGACGCCGCCCGGCGCCTTCCCCGTGGTGTACGTCGTGCGCAGATTGACCTGATCTTTCGGAGCTAGCGTCGCCTTGATGCCGACACGGGCGAGATCGGATTGAATCTTCTGGGCGAGCAGCTGGTAGGTGACGCCAGCGACAGCTGCGTTGCCATAGGCGATTTCGAACTCGAAACCGTCAGGATATCCCGCCTTGGCCAACAGCTCCTTCGCGCGCTTCAGGTCCTGATGAAAACCTATCTGCCGCGCAACGGCTTCGGTTGACCCGCTGACGCCGATCGGCAGGAAATGCGCGGGGCGAACCGCGGCGCCGCCGAGCAGTGATTTGATGATGCCGTCGTAGTCGATCGCGTAACCGATCGCTTGTCGCGCTTCCTTGACCGCAAGAGCCTTGTTGAATTCGGGCTCCTGCGTCAACGCCATGTAGACGAAGTCGAGGCTGGTCAGCGAATCGACGCGAACGTCCTTGTCGCCTTTGAGGGTCGCGATCTGCTCGGGAATCAGATTGAAGGCGATATCGGCGTCGCCACGGCGCACTGCCAGCAGTTGCGCCGCGCTGTCGCTCATGTGACGAACGACGACGCGCTCGAATGGCGTGGTGCCGCGCCAGGAATACTTGTTGCGCACGAACTGAATCTGCGCATTGCGTTCCCATTGCGTGATGACGTATGCACCGGTGCCGGCCGAATTGCCATTGAGCCAGGTCGTCGCCTTGTCTTCTTCCTTGGCGTTGGCGCCCGCAGTGCCGCCGTGTTCCTCGACCAGCTTGCGGTCCATGACCACGAATTCCGGAGCGGCGATGATCGAGAGCAAAGGCTGCGCCGGGCTCTTCAGGATGATATCGATCGTCTGCGGGTCGACGATCTCGACGCGATCGACGTGGGCGACGTACTGCGACGGCTGGTCTTTCAGGTTTATCACACGATCGAACGACCATTTCACGTCTTCGACCGTCATTGGTGTGCCGCTGGCGAACTTGACGCCGTTACGCAGCGTGAACCGCCAGCCGTTGCCGTCGGCAGTGCGCGCCCATTTGGTCGCCAGCGACGGCTTCAGATTGACGTAGTCACCCGGGGTCATCGTCACCAGCGTGTCGTACGCGGCTTCGACCGACATCGGCGAGGTGTATTGCGCAAGGCGCGCAGGATCGAGAGTGATCGTGTCGCTGATGTCGATGGCGATGACCAGCGTGTCCTTGCGGGCCTGCGCCCACACCTGGGCTCGGCAATCCGGCTGCGACTACTGCGCCGCCGACGCCCATCAGCTTAAGTGCATCCCGCCGGCTCAGCCGGGTCCAGTTTTGCGATGACATGTGTGCTCCTCCTGAGTTTGCTGCGTCGGCCGTCGTTGACGACGGTCCTAATGGTTCGGCGCGATTCTAGGCGCCAATAGCGACGTTGTAAACGACTTGATGATAATGCGGCTGCTTAAAGCGAGACCTAGAACTTTCCTGGAAAGTGGCAGGCAACCTTGTGTCCTTCGTGCTGCTCCGTCAGCGGTGGTGTCTGCTCGGCGCAGATCGGTTGGGCGATAGGGCATCGAGTGCGGAACCGGCAACCGGACGGCGGATCGATTGCACTTGGCGGTTCGCCGATCAGATCGCAGATGTTGCCGTCGCCGTTCGACTGCCGCATCGGGAATCGGAACCGCGGAAATGAGGTGACGCGTGTACGGGTGGAGAGGTGCCAGGAATAGTTCTTCCGCTGGCGCAACTTCCATCACCTTGCCCAGATACAACACGACGATGCGATTCGAAATGTGCCTGACGACCGCGAGATCGTGCGCGATAAACAGATAAGTGAGCCCGAATCGCTCCTGCAGGTCGGCCAACAAATTGATGATCTGCGCCTGAATGTTGACGTCGAGCGCCGAGATCGGCTCGTCAGCGATGATGAAGTCCGGCCGCACCGCGAGTGCCCGCGCGATGGAAATGCGCTGGCGCTGGCCGCCGGAAAATTCGTGCGGGTAGCGCGCCGCAGCTTTCGCGCTCAGTCCCACCACGTCGAGCAGTTCCGCGATGCGCGCGGCCGTGTCTGCCGGTCCGGCGGCGATGCCGTGGAAACGCATCGGTTCGCCCAGGATCTCACCAACCGTCATCCGCGGATTGAGCGACGAATACGGGTCCTGGAATACCATCTGCATCCGGCGTCTCAGCGGCCGGATTGCTGCCGGCGATGCGTTGCCGATGTCCTGGCCCGCGAAGACGATCGAGCCTGATGTGGGCTCGTAGATGCGCACGAGCACGCGTGCGAGCGTCGATTTCCCGCATCCCGACTCGCCAACCAGACCGACGGTTTCGCCCTGCGCGACATCGAGGTCTACGCCGTCCACCGCATGGACCACCCGATGCACACCGAACAAGCCTTCGCGCGGAACAGCGAAGTGTTTGGTAAGGTCGCGAACTTCGAGCAGACGTTCGCCGCGCGCCAACACTGCGGCATGCTCCTGTTCGAAGCGGCGGGTACTCACCCGTGTCGTCGCGGCGGGCTTGTCCGACCGGCGTCAACAAGGCCTCCGCTTTGGGTGACCCAACAGCGAGACTTGCGTCCGGGCGCGATCGTTTCCAGCTCCGGGTGCGTCGCGCACTTTTCGATTCTGAACGGGCATCGCTCCGCGAAGCGGCAGCCTTGCGGGTGGTTCAGCGGGTCCGGAGGCGCGCCTTCAATCGTGGTCAGGCGCTTGTTGTTGCCCGATGGGTCGCGGTCGAGTCGCGGCACGGCATTGATCAGCGCCCACGTATAGGGATGCTTCGGATTGGCGAGGAGTTCCTCGGTCGGCCCTTCCTCCACCACCTCGCCCGCATACATCACCAGAACACGCGAGCACACGCGAGCAATGACGCCCAGATCGTGGCTGATCAGGATGATCGGCGTGTACGAAAGTCCTGGTTGAGTTCACGCAGCAACTCGAGTATCTGCGCCTGGATGGTGACGTCGAGAGCTGTTGTCGGCTCGTCGGCGATGAGCAGCGCGGGTTCGTTGCTCATGCCCATCGCCAGCACGACACGCTGCCGCATGCCTCCTGAAAATTGGTGCGGATAGCTGCGGATCGCGCGCTCCGGCGCCGTGATTCCCATGCGACCCAGCAGCCTGACCGAGCGCGTCGTCGCTTCGTCGAGATCGTAGCGTCCATGAATCACCATGGTCTCGACCAACTGCCGCGCGATGCGCAAAACAGGGTTGAGCGAGGTCATCGGGTTCTGGAACACCATGGCGACGCCGCCACCGCGATAGGCACGCAGTTCGTCGGGATTCATGGCGAGCACGTCGCGGCCGTTGAACCGGATCTCTCCGCCGACTATGCGACACGGCTCCTCGACCAGCCGCATCAGCGATAGTGCAGCGACCGTCTTGCCCGAGCCGGATTCGCCAACGATGCCGAGCGTCTCGCCGCCGGCGACTGAAAAACTGACGCCATCGACGGCGCGAACGATGCCTTCGTCTGTGAAGAACTGCGCCTTCAGGTCACGTACCTGCAGCACAGGCTCGCCTTCGTCGGCGGCCTTTTCGGATCTGGGTGCGATGTCGGTCAAGTTCAGCGGCGCCTCGATTTGGGATCGAGCCAATCACGGATGCCGTCGCCGAGGAAATTGAAACCAAGCACGATGGTCAGGATGGCGAGACCAGGAAACGAAGCGACCCACCATTGCTCGACGAGTTCGCGGCCCTCGGCAACCATCGATCCCCATTCCGGTGTCGGGGGCACGACGCCGAGTCCCAGGAAGGAAAGTCCGGCGAAGGTGATGATGGCGTTGCCAATGTCGAGAGTCACCAGAACGATCAGCGGACCGACGGCGTTGGGCATGATGTGTCTGAGCAGAATGCGCGACGGATTCAAACCCACGACCATCGCCGCTTCGACGTATTCCTGCGAGCGCTGGACGATGACGAGGCCACGCGCGAGACGAGAGAACTTGGGCCACCACACGATCACCATCGCAATGATCGTATTCGTTGTGCCAATGCCGAGCGCAGCGGCGATGGCGAGCGCCAGGATGATCGGCGGAAAGCACAGCACGAGGTCGGTGGTACGCATGATCAATTCTTCGACCTTGCCTCGGGCGAAGGCGGCGATCCCGCCGATCAGCGTACCGAACACCGCGCTGACCAGCACCACGATGAAACCTGTCATCAGCGAGATACGCGAGCCATAGAGCAGACGCGTCAACACGTCGCGTCCCAGAGCATCGGTCCCCAGCCAGTGCGCGAGCGACGGCGGTTGCAGGCGATTGACGACATCGACCGTGTCCGGCAGATAAGGCGAAATCAAAGGCGCAGTCAGCGCGATCAACAGCCAAACGATGACGATGCCGGCGCCGAGCGCAGGAAGCCCGTAGCGACGGATCCACCGCCGCATCTTGGAAGGTGGTGGCCGTGTTGCTGCCGAAAGCGCAGTATCGGCCGCGATCATCGCAGCACCCGCGGATCGAGCAATGCGTAGCTGATATCGATCAAGAGATTGATCAGCAAGTAGGTCACTGCGACGACGATGGTGATGCCCATGATCGCAGGGAAGTCGAGCGCAGCGGCGCTGCGGAACGTGTAGAGGCCCAAGCCGGGCCACGAGAACACGGTCTCGGTCATGACTGCACCGGTCAGCAGGCTGGCGTAGGCGAGTCCGCCTAGCGTCACGACGGGGATCAGCGCATTCGGCAGGACGTGGAAGATCACGATGCTGCGTTCCTTCAGTCCCTTCGCGCGAGCCATGCGCACATAGTCCTGTTGCATGCTTTCAAGCATGCTGGCGCGCGTGGTCCGAGTGATCAGGCCGAGGATGGTCGCCGCGAGGACGATCGACGGAAGAACCAGATGGGCGAGCGCGTCGCGGAATGCATCCCAGTCGCCCGCAAGCACCGTGTCGATCAAGAAAAACCGGGTGACCGCGGGCGGCGGCAACGCGATCGAGTCCAGACGTCCAGGACCCGGCGCGATCTGCAATCCGCCGTAAAACACCGCCAGCATGATGAAGGCCAACCAGAAGGTCGGCGACGAGACGCCGATCAGCGAAATGAAGCGCGCAGAGTGATCGATCCAGCTATCGCGCCTGACCGCGGCCAGGACGCCCAGGGGAATGCCTACGACGACGGAGAGAATGAAACCCGCGGTCGCGAGTTCTATCGTCGCCGGTGCGTAGGCGGCGATATCGTCGAGGACGGGGCGCTGCGTGGCGATCGAGATGCCGAGGTCGCCATGCAGCAGTCCTTTGAGAAAAATGAAATAGCGCTCCCAGAGCGGGAGATCCAGGCCCCATTTCGCGCGATACTCAGCGAGGAATTCCTTGTTGGACGCGGCGACGTCGCCAAGCATGGCGAGGACGGGATCGCCGGGGACCGTATTCGCAATGAGGAAGATGACCAGCGTAGCGAGCAACGCCATGATGACTGCAAGCGCCAGCCTCGATCCCACATAGCGAGTCATCGATCGGGCCGCCTCACATCGTCTGCCGAAATGCTGCAGCCCGAGTATCCGGGAGAAGCGGGCGCCTCACCGATCGAAGTGCACCAAAAATGCGCAACTTCCCGAAGCCTGCGGTGATCGATGGAACCCCCTTGGGTACTGCGCTTGTTGTGGGAAACGCGTTGCGGAGCGCAGCACCAGCGGCGCCGCGGCAATCTTACCGTTGTAACTCAAGCAGGGAAGGCAGCGGGAGCGCACAGGCCGAGCCGCGGGAACGAAGATTACGCGAGCGCTGGTTCATCGCGGAGCGGCGTGTTTATAGCTAGCGCGGAAAAACGATGGGCTGTGGTTGTGGGCCGAAACGTGGAGGCACGACCGGTCTCGGCGGCCGTGGCCGAGGACGGTCTGGCACGAAAGGCGGATACCAGTAGCCCACGCCGTCGCTATATGACACGTCGGTCGGCGATAATTGTCGATGTTGTTTTCGGCGGGGCGCGCATAGGTCGCTGCCAAATCGCGCTGCGCTGCGTTGCGCCTCTCGTCGGCGATGCGCTGAGTCGCGCTTTGACTCAGCGCGTCCCGCTCGCGGTCAAGGCGCGCCAGCGCTGCGGGGTCGGCTTCGCCCGCGCGAACGTCGATCACCTGTCCATCCTTGCACGGCTCGTCGGTGTAGAGGACGGCTTGCTTCTTGTCGAGGCACCGATAAATCGCTGCGGCAGCGCCGAGGCTGGCGGCAGGAGAAATCAGCGCGAGCCCCACCACCGATAGTGCACACGGCTCTCACAACGGCGCAGGGCGTGCTGATTTTCGAACTGTCGTCCAGGGCAGGGCGTGGCTTCATGATTGCTCGTCTCTCCAAGCAAGCATCGTGCTTCATTCTACACCCGCTCGGAGGACGTCGAGCGATGTGAAGCGTGTGGCGGCGGCACACTAGCCGGCGCCACCTCGCTCCTCCACCGCGCGGAGAATCGACGCTTGCGTAGGTTTGCTTAGCGAGCAGAACGCTCTTTGATAGGAACAGTCGACCAGCTCCGCGAGATAGTTAGGAGGGAAGGTGGATACGTTGACGATCGTGACCCAGTGGTAGCGTCCCCGATATCTGGCGGGCTTCACCCCAGGGACATCGGTTAGCTCGACAAAACGCTCAGGCGACACCCGTACGCTGAAACGCCAGCGTTCTGGTTGGCTGGTTTTGAAGTAGGCGAATTTCTTGCCGCCAACGGTGTAGACGAGGAAGTTGTACGGCGCTCCGTACAGCGTCTCGGCCGTCCCAGGGAACCGGAGACAAAATGCCTTTAGATTGCGCACGTTCATGCGCGAATGCTCGCGGGACGCCCGCGCACCTTGGCCGACGGGCGTGCGCGCAGCCTGCTGGCCTGCGCCTCCGAGCGCGTGATGCGCGAGTGGGATTCGCGCTCCCAGATCCGCAAACGTCTTTTGTGAATATTCCGCATTCAGCTTGTTGGATCCGCACGCGCCTGGCGAGTGCCAAAAGCGCACCATGGAATTGTAGTGAACGATCTGACAATGTCGAAAAAGGAACTCGTGCCATGCTTGCAGGAATCATTTTTTTGTTGTTCGCGGTGCTCTCATTGGCCGCCGTCCTCTGGTACGTCATCGGCGACCAGTACGCGATCGTTACCGAGGCCCGCCTGACGCGTAAACAACTCGATGCGTGGTTTTCCCAGCTGGCCTTTTCGCACAAAGTGGCCACCTGGATTTACTACACGGCCAATCGCGTCTTCTTCTCGGCTCGCACGTATCAGTGACTTGCGCAGCGCGTGAGTCGACTGTCGTCGCAGATAGCGATGGATCTCTCACTCACCTGCGAGCGACGCTCGCAGCAGTCGCCAAACTCTGTGTCCGACCCTAGGCGCTACGCGCTAGGAGAACCCGATCGGGGCCGAAGTTCGCGCCGTCGGCCAGGCGATTCGTAAGCAAAGCGCCTTTGCCCTCGGCAAAGGCGCCCGGCCTAACCATTGTGCAACCACTCTGCTGCGAGCGGACGAGGTGAGCCGGCGAAGGCCGGCGCACTCCGGTCGGCGCGGCGTCAGGCGCGCTTCTCACCCGCCGCTCGTCCTCCAGGCTTAGGGCGCCGTCTTCTTCCGCCTGAAAAAGAACACCAGCAATGCGATAACGATCGCAATGATCACCCACCACGTCAGGCTCATGCCTGTAT
Organism: uncultured beta proteobacterium; assembly: GCA_963749795.1. Classification (GTDB taxonomy): domain Bacteria; phylum Pseudomonadota; class Gammaproteobacteria; order Burkholderiales; family Casimicrobiaceae; genus PALSA-1003. The sequence continues at coordinate 8,512 of CAVVOR010000007.1, read as the reverse complement.
CGGCCGCCGGGGCTGGTGCAGCTGCGGCGGGCGCCGGAGCGGGGGCGGCGGGAGGAGTAGCGGCGGGTGCCATCGCGGGTGCGGCGGCGGGCGCCGGAGCTGCGGCAGGCGCGCAGGCGCCATTGCCGGAGCTGTGGCAGGCGCTGCAGGCGCCATTGCGGGGGCCGGCGTGGCATCGGCGACCGTCGTCGCTTCGACTTCCTTCGATGTTAGGGCGACCGGCGGGCCAGTGGTGACGATCGTGGCCGTCAGCTTGTCGCCGCGCTTCAGATCGCCTGTGCGGACTACCTGGCCATCCTTGACGATTTGGATGCCTCGCTTGTCCAGTTCCCCTTGGCCAAACTTGCGGTATTCGCCGTTGGTTTGCTTGATCGTCACCGATACGTCCGAAGCGCGCACCACATCCGCGTCGCGCATCTCGGTAACCGTCACCGGCGTCATCGTGGTCGTCGTCGTGACCGTCGCAGTGCCTTTCATGCCAGGCTTGAGCTCAGACGCCGACAGCTTTTTGCCGTCGACCGTGAACTTGAAATCCGGCGGTACCGTGATCTCACGCGCGCCGTTCTGATCGCGGACGACGACTTTGTTGCCGTCGATCGAGATCACTTCGAAGTTCAGCACATTTTTACTTGCAGTCGTTTGCGCCAGCGCGGCACTCATCGGGGCAAGCCCCAACGCTAATGCCACAAATATTCCGGACAGCCAGGCTTTTGTTCGCATCGTTCTTCTCCTCTGATTTGGACAGCGCGCTCCTGTGTCAGGAGTCGCTTCCGTGGATGCACAAGTTCGCGATAACGCCGCCGCCGAATATGGCGTCACCTTGGGATAACCGCGAATCGTGAACATACGCGATCCTGTTGAATCCGTCGCGTCCGGGGATAAAAATTGTCCCGATTTGCGTCGATCCGGGCCCGGCATGCGCCTTGCTTCGCGGCTCGAGACGCGGCTACAGGACTGTTTTTCTGGACGACGACGCCGGCCGGGCGTGCTGGAGGCGCGGCGAGCGATCCTGGCGCACGCGCCCCTTTGGCGGCCCGTAAACCCGCGCTCACCGCTGGAGTCAGCCCGCCGCGGCAAGGGCCGTCACGCGCCAGTGATTAGCAGTTCCCCCGATGCCAGTCAGCTTTTTGTCAGCTTGGCCGAGTATCGTCGCCGTTGGCGTGTTTACCGGCGGCCCGGGTCAAACAGGGGAGCGAGGCGATGGACGCAACAGCAGGGAACGTACATCTCTCATAGCAATCCTTACGGCGGTGGCATTGGCTGCGCTGACTGCGTCCACATCCGTGTCGGCCGGCGGCGTCGTCGGTACCTGCGACGAAACGCATCTCAACACCGCGCTCTCCGGCGGCGGGACGGTGACATTCAATTGCGGCGGCCCGGCAACGATTACCGTCACCAGCACCAAGACCATTAGCGCCAACACCACGATTGATGGCGGCGGCGTGATCACGATCAGCGGCGGCAACAGCGTGCAGGTGTTCATCAGTGAACTCCGTCGCCACGTTCACCGTTCAGAACCTGACCATCGCGAACGGCAAAGCTGTCGGCTACGCCGGCGGCATCACGAACAACGGGACCACGATGGTGACGAACAGCACCTTCAGCGGCAACACCGGTGAGGACGGCGGCGCAATCTACAGCGGTAACAACTTGACTGTCACGGGCAGCACCTTCAGCGGCAACAGCGCCCAGTTCGTCGGTGGCGGCGCCATCTACAACGACGGCGACATGACTGTCACCAACAGCACCTTCAACGGCAACACCGCCGTGAGCGGCGCTAACGGCGGCGCGATCCTCAACTTTTTCCACGCGCAGATCACGGGCTCCGCTTTCAGCGGCAACACCGCCGCGGGCGCGGCGACGGCGGCGCCATCTACGACGAAACTGCAGCCAGCACCGGGCCAGTGAGCGACAACTGTTTCGTCGGGAATACGGCAGCAAGCGGGAGCGGCATCTTCAGCAGTTCAGCGGTGCTGAATGCGATTAACAACTGGTGGGGCGCGGCAAGCGGTCCCTCCGGAGTCGGCCCCGGCACGGGCGACGCAGTCAGCGCCAACATTACTTTCGCGCCGTTTCTGACGAGTGCGCCGAGCGCTTGCGGCGCCGCCCCATCGACGGTGACGCTGATCACCCCTCAAACAGGCGCGGTGATCGCGCAGAACCATAACCTGCCGTTCTGCCCCAGCGATCCAACTCGAGGCGCCGGCTACCGAGCCAACTTTAGGTGGGCCTACACCAAGCCCCCAAGCTTCAACCATTTTCACTTGCACGTTCAGCGTGTCGGCGCGCCCACCGCGGCGCTGGACAGAAACCTCAGCAGAAGGCAATTCTGGTTCGTGGCATGCAACCGCGTCGTTCCCGATAGCGACCTCGGCAATTGGTTCTGGCAGGTGACCGCGGTCGACAATTCAGGCGCTATCCTGGGGACGTCGGAACAAAGGCCATTCAGTTTCGCCCCGTGCCGCCTGTCGAATGGGGCGGCATGTGCCCCATAAAGCGCCGCCGCTGACCGGACACGGGTCGCATTCGAACTCCAGTGGGCTTTGATCGGACTTTCTATGCTAGTCGGCGCGCTCGCAATTTGGAGCGTCAGAACGCGGCGGCGCCGACCGCTCGGAAGCTCTGGGGGCAGCGCGGAATCGGTTCTTAACCAACGCGCCGCGCCTAGTTCTTCAGGAATCCACTCATCCGGTTCGTTTCCGAACTGAGGCGATCGTTCTCGGGATCGTCGAGGGCGAGGACCTTGCGCTGCACCGGCGACAGCGTCGCGACGGTCCGCTCCCGCAGAAGCGCCTTCTGGTATTGCTGCTGCGACTTGTCGCCGCGCGTGTAGAAGCCGTGCAGTGCGCGGCGGCACCGGTCGGTGTTGTTGCCGGTGCCGGCGTGCCACATGTGCGTGTTCATCACGACGACGGTGCCGGCGCGCCCGGTGACGAGTTGCTCGTCCGGCCGCGTGTCTCGGTTCCCGGGCGCGGGTGCCCGTCCCCAAGTGTGGGAACGCGGAATCATCCGAGTCGCGCCGTTGTCGCGCGTAAAGTCGTCCAGCATCCAGATCGTGTTACACACCCAGTAGCCACGCTCGTCGGCGATTGCGCCAGCATCGACATGCCAAGGCTGCGCCTCCGCGTTGTGCGGATTGGTCGAGCGAGCATTCAGGCTGGAGAGTTTGTAGTCGGGACCGATAACCGCCTCGATGCACTCGAGGATCCCGGGTATCGCGATCATCTGCGCGAAAACGTCCCCTTTGTCCACAAGATTGGCCAGCCGCCGCGTGCCCGGTTCCAGAAGGAACTCGCCGCCGGCATTGTCTCCTTCCTCCGCCCAGAGCGCTTCGACGCGCTCGCGCATCTCTTCGAGCATCGTCGCGGGCGCGAAGTCCGGAAGCACGAGGTAACCGAGTTCATCCAGTTGCCGGCGATCCGCGGCGCTGAGCATGATCATCGGGAGCCTCGGTGCGCCGTGCTTGGTGTACTTGGGCATCGACTGCCACGTTGTGCGGTCATGCACTCCTCCAGTCCTGTCCATCAAGGCTCAAATATAGACGAAACCCTCGTCGGATTGGCAGGGCGTCCTTGTCATCACCGTTACCCGAATCGAATGCGCTGGCCAGAATGGCTGCGCTTACTGGCAGCGCGACGCACGCACGGAGCCCGGGTGGTTGACGCTCTGATTCCCGTCGTTTAGGTTCCTCTTTTCAAGGTACGTCAACGTCGAGGAGCGAGTCGCTGATGGAAAAGGGAGTGAAAGGCACGCTCGACCGGCTGGGAGATACGCTGGTGAGCGGCTTTCAGGTAGCCGCACTGTTCATCATCGGAGCGACGATTGTCTGGTCCGCCGCGTCGGATTACCTGAAAATGATTGTCGCCGGACGCGCAGGACTCGACGACATCCTGCTTCTTTTCATCTATCTCGAGCTGGGAACGATCGTCGGTATCTACTTCAAGACCGATCGCCTGCCGGTGTTGTTCCTGCTGTACGTAGCCATTACCGCGCTGACGCGTTTCCTTGCCGTCGACGCCAAGACCCTCTCGATCGAGAGCGTGCTCGTGGTGACCGGATCGATCCTGGTGCTAACGCTGGCCGCCCTGGTTGTGCAGATCGCGACGTCGCGGTTTTCGACGCCCATCGAGGACAAGCGTTCGCACTCGGGTATAGATGCCGGCAAGCCGGGAGCGCCAGGACCTGCTTGATATCTGACTTAGCGGGCGATTCAGTAAGCGCTGCCAGCAGAACTGCGCTCCCCGCCAAGAGCGGCCATACTTGGCCGCGATTCGCACCGGCTTCGGACACAACGCCGAGGGAAAAGCCGCAGCGATTTCGCTTGGCCCCGAAAAGATTGACGGAATACGGAAAATGCTCGATCGCGCGATCGCATCGACCAACGGAATGATTGGCGAGATGCACAGGCTGCCACCCTAGCGATCGTCGCGCTCTACTGGCGAAGCTTCTGCCAAAATACTCCTGTGCCATCGATGTCGTAGATCGTCTCGGTGATTTTCTCCATCTTACGGAAATCCGATATGGCAATGCGGCAGCTTTCGACCACGCCGTAATCATCGACGATGATGAAACCTCCACTGGAAACCTTTCCGTACAGCGCCATTAGTGCATCCATGGTCGATTGATACATGTCCCCATCGAGCCGAAGGATAGCGAGCTTTTCGATCGGCGCTTGCGGGAGTGTGTCTTTGAACCAGCCGACAAGAAACCGGACTTGGTCGTCGAGCAGATCGTAGCGCCGAAAATTCTCCTGGACGGTCGCAAGGGGCACCGCCAGCGCCTCGAACTTGTGGAAAGTGGAGTCCACATCGGCCGGATAACGCGTAGGGTCGGGCGGTGGCAGACCCGCGAAGGAGTCCGCAACCCAAACCTTGCGGTTGTTGACACCGTATGCCTTGAGTACCGCTCTCATTAAAATGCACGAGCCCCCACGCCAGACGCCAGTCTCGATGAAATCGCCGGGTATGCCGCGCTCGATCACGAATTCAGCCGCCCGTTGCAGCTGGAGCATGCGCTTGTGCCCGATCATCGATTGCGCGTTCGCTGGCCAATCGAGGCCTCGCTCCCGCGTGTCACGGTCGAAAGGACGAGTGTCCCCTGTTCGCGAATACTCCACCGCCATCGCGGGGTCGTCGTAAACGAGCCCCGTGAGACATTTGCGCATCAAGTCGAGATATAGCGAACGAATTTGATCGACTGTCATTTGCTCCTTCCACCAAGGACCATTCGCCGTGGTGCAACCGAGGTTTTCAGCGGAGGCACCGAAGGCGAAGGTCGGAATCGAACTGGCGTAGACGGCTTTGCAGCCCGCTGCATGGCAAGCTTTTTCTGATCGAGGCGCCATGGCCGCTGGAGGCGACAGATTTGCCTTCGCCATAGACCTCCCCGTCGGCCGGCAGCGGTGCCGGCGTACACGGTGTCGGGGCGCATTACAGTCCGCCTGATCGTGCGCATTCGGATGCCAGTTAACTGTTTGTAATTATTGCATACTGGGGCGCCGGCATGCCGATTGCTTTTGGAGACTCCCCGCCGGGCGTTTGGCTATTTCTGCCGTGATGTGTCCGCTGCGTGGGCATCGCGTCCGGTGCCCACAGGAGAATCAAAGATGATTTGTTCTGTATCTGCGAAGCGCGCCGCGGTCATTGGTTACCTAGCCGTCGCAGCTTTCGCTCTCGTTTGCAGCGCCGCAGCAAAAGCGGACGTGACTTTCACGCTCGGCAGCGAATCCTTCGACGATGGCCAGACGGCGACCGGGACGTTTACGCTCAACGTATACGGCTATTTGTCGGATTGGGATATCGTGACGTCGGATGGGATCGCTTTCACCGGCTTCCACTACTTGCCGCCGCTCAATCCGTCGATCAACAATCCGCTCGATACCATCACAATATTCAATCGCGACAATCCAGACTACCTTGGTTACTTGCAGCTTACATTCGCGGAACCATTAACGGGTCCGCTGTCCGTGCCGGGGCAAGACCTGCTGGTACTCGGCGGGGCCTCTTACGAATGCGACAACTATCAACAGGTCGACGGTTCCTGCACTGGCAAGCAGCGTAATTTCGTTGCCGGGAGTGTCGTGGAAAGAGCCGTAACCTCGGTGCCGGTAGCCGGGCACAGTTGGGCTACTTGGCCTCGGCCTGGTCGGTTTGGCGGCATCGCGTCGACGCACGTTCTGCTGACGATCGCGCTTCGCCGATCGCGCGAGGCACTGGAGGCGGGGGTCGGAGAAACAGACGCCCGGCAAGACGCCGCGATCGCTCGAAAATACCCCCATCAGTACCCCAAATCATCGGCTCGGGCGTTCGGCGCAGCATAACGGAAGCGAACTCCGATTCGCAAATGAAAGGAAATCGAAAATGGCAAGACGCGAGTACGACGGCAATCGTCTATCCACTTGGGAGACTTTCACCAAAGCAACGGGCCTGGACTTGACGCGCGCGCCCGCCGCGCCGCGCATCAACATCGCCCCGCAATATAAGGGGGTGGCCCTGACCCGCGAAGGCCTGCAGCTGCTCGATCGTTGGAACAGTCTCGGTGCCGGCGATCGCCGCACTTCTATCGCTTGCTCATGACCCCTAATGCCTGACTGGCCAACAGTCCTTGAGCAACAGCGCCCACTAGTTGGGCGCATTTTTTCCCAAATCTCGGACGCCGACTGCTCGTACGCTTCCGCAATACCACCAGATCGTGGGTGAAGATGTACGCTGGAAGTATTGCGATCACGTCAAAGTGACGACTCCAAACCTCGCGAATGTAGGCGTGGCTATGGTAGACGTTGACGTACTCGTCTTCGTGGTCGGCGTGGCCGTCGATCTGCGAATTCTGGCCTGTCACCAAGATGCCGGCGCGTCAATCTCGGGCACTAACGCGATAAAACTCGGTGGGGGGGGCCAGCCCCGAACTCGAGGGCGGTCGTGCCATGGTTGTCATGAGGGAAGCGCTCCGTCGAGCGGCCATTCGCGAAAGCTCTGTTTAGCCAGTGCAACTGAAGCGCCTCGCGCAAGTGGGTGAAGACGGAAATGCCGTAGATCAAAGTCGAACTGTGATGAAAAAGGCAAAGGCGGTCTGAGAGTTGACGGTACAAACGTGCCAGGAAGGTTGGCGCGGCACCAGGCGACGTTGTCGTGGTCGATGTCACATCCCGTGAACGAGGCTGCGCGGTCGGCCGGGAAAAAGCGCGCGACGCGGCCGCAGCCGCAGCCCCAATCCAATACGCGGCTGTGGTCACCCAAGGAGCGGCCATCGAACGCAATCGCCGCTCGATCGAGCCGGTAGAAGTCAGTGGCGCCGGTATTGAGGAAATCCTTGCGGGTCTCGATTCCCGATGACGCGAAAACGCCTGTCCGCATCCGGTAAAGTTCGTGTGCCTTGCCGGATCTGGGACAAACCAGCAATCGCGCCCTCGATCGAACGGGGTCGCATCCGGCCTTCGGCGCTTCAATCTCGAGCACTCCGTTTGGGAAGACGGTAGACGCGGTATCGGCCCAACAATCGAAGCCGGACTGGGACGCGTTCTCGCGAAGGGGAAATGCTTCGCCCACGTATCGTCTCTCGAGACCGGCTTGAGTCTCCTCGAACGGCAATCCGTTGAAAGTGAATGACGGTAGTGGTGCGTCGCCGCTAGCTTTCGGCAGGGACCACCCGCAGACGCTCAGTCTTCCGTTTGCAACGGTGGCCTGATCGACGCACCAAAGTTCGGGGACGAGAGGTTCGAATGATTCGGAACTCGGCTTTGCGCGCCGAAGATGCTGGCGGTCGCGAGACGCAGGCCCGCAGCGACGCGACTGGCGGTGATTTTCAAGAGCATTACCCCTCTGAAAAATATCCCTCCCCGGTGCGGTATTTTACGCCACTAGCAAGATCGGGTCCGAGCCGAGACCGCTGCAACAACCCGGCGGATGACGAATGACGCCTTATTCGGCCTGCGTTTCGGTTTGCGCGACTTTCAGTTAGGCCCCACTATTGGAATCACTATCGTTGATTTTGCGGAATTCTTGATCGTGGGAAATAAGACTTTCGGCCGACTGACGCTTTGTTTTCCGTCGCGACGGATTACAAGGCGTCGATTAGGTCGTCGACTTTGAGTTAGGCAACCGCGAGCCAAGGTAGAAGAATGCACCACGCCCTATTCATAGCTACGCTGGTTATCCTGCTTTTCACCGGGGCCGCGTTCCCACAGACCATGGGTGTCGTCGTTTCGCTCAGGCTGCGTCGCAATTCCGATTTGGCTGTATTTTTCGTTGCGTCGTGTCTCGACGCTATCAGCGTCTCCGCAGTTGATGGAACAGGACCCTGGCGCAGGAAGTGCTCCGCTCGACGTCGGCGATGGTGGTCACGGTGGTCACGACTAGGTTGCCTAACCTCTCGTTCAACGCGGACGCTCCTCGGCGGCGCGCTTCGCCGCCGTCCTTCGTCGCGCCGGTTAACTTCATTCCGTTTAGGCCCCACTGTGATCTTCGGCGACACCAGTCGCTTCGCGGTTGAAGCAATTGTTGAGCCTGGGCCGCAA
>CAVVOR010000006.1:0-175224 GCA_963749795.1 uncultured beta proteobacterium | reverse complement strand
CAGGACTATTACGCCCGCCACCGGGCGTTTCCGTCCTATTCGTCGATCGGGGGGCTGCTCGGACTGCGGTCGAAATCTTCGGTCGCCGCGCTGGTGGCGCGGCTCAAGCTAGGCGGCTACATCGAATCGACGCCCGATCGCCGGATCGCGCCGACGCGACGCTTTTTCGAACGGCCGCTTGCTGAAGCGCCGGTCCAGGCAGGACTGCCCAACCCGATCGACGACGCGCCAGGCGACGCGCTGACTATCGATGACTACCTGATCGACAACCCTTCGCAGACCGTCCTTGTGCGCGTCAAGGGCGACTCGATGATCGACGCGGGGATTTTCGAAGGTGATCTGGTCGTTGTTGAAAAGCGGAATGCAGCGAAGCGTGGCGAGATCGTCATTGCCATCGTCGACAACCAGTTCACGCTGAAGCGGCTCGACCTGGAGGGCGGGCGTTTCATACTGCGCCCCGAGAACAAGGCCTACCCGGTCATCCGCCCGGAAGGCACGCTCGAGATATTCGGAGTGATGGTCGGCCTCGTACGCAAGTGTTGAGTCGGCTCAATCGGGGCGAGCCGGCGTCTCGCTGATCTGGTTCTTGGGCGAGCCGCGGGCTTCTCGCTCACGCCGGATCTTCTCGACCTCGACCAGCGCATCGTAGAACGTAGCAGCGCGTCCCATGTCGGTCAGTGCCTGGCCGGTGACCGCGTTCGCATTGGCGCCGTCCGGCGAGAGCTTGCGCCACCATATCGAGAGCGCAACGACAACACCCGGCCTCGCCGAATCGCCGACGCGCGCGGTCAGCACGAACGAACCGCGATCGTTGAATACGCGTACTTTGTCGCCGCTGACGATTCCACGTGGCAACGCGTCGTCGCTGTGCATGTCCAGCCACGGTGTTTTTTCCAACTCCAGAAAGACCGGAAGATTGGCAAAAGTCGAGTTCAGCGCGTTGCGCGCGGGCGGCGACAACATGGCGAGCGGATACCTGCGCGCCAGGGTCGGATTGCTCAACGCCGACTCGCGCGGAGGTGTGTAGGTCGGCAACGGATCGATCCCCTGTTGCCGCAACGATTCCGAATAGAACTCGCATTTGCCTGAAGCCGTTCGGAAATTGCCCTGAGCAAACGGCGCGAAAGGCGAGGGGACGTTCAGCCGCTGCCAACCTTTTTCCTGCAGCGTGTCCCAGTTGATGCCCGTCATGCGGGGATCGGACGGCAACGAACGCGTTGCGCGCGATGTCGTCGTCCGATTCGGCGAAGCACGCCTCGGTGTAGCCCATACGCCGGGCGAGGAGCCGAAATACTTCGGTATTGGGCTTTGCTTCGCCCAGCGGCTCGATCGCTCGATTGTTCGCCAGCACGTACATGTGGCCATAGGACGAATGCACGTCGACGTGCTCGAGTTGCGTCGTTGCGGGCAAGACGATGTCAGCGTAATCGGCAGTGTCCGTCTGGAACACATCGTGGACGACGCAGAACAGATCGTCGCGGGAAAATCCCGCAGTGACCTTGGTCGAGTCCGGTGCGACGGCAACGGGGTTCGAGTTGTAGACGAACAAGGCCCGGATCGGCGGATCCTTCACCTGCAGCAGCGCATCGCCGATCGCCGACATGTTGATCGTGCGTGGGTTGTTCCAGATGAGATCCGGCCGCTCAAGCGCGTTGCTGTTGACGGGATAGCTACCGCTCGACGACAGCAATGCGCCACCCGCGGCGTCTCGCCACGCGCCCACCAGCGCGGGCAGGCAAGCTGCGGTGCGGATCGCCATGCCGCCACCCGCGTGCCGCTGCATGCCGTAGTTGAGGCGAATGACGGCAGGTTTGATCGTGCCGTAGTCGCGCGCCAGCGCGACGATGCGCTCCTCGGCTAGACCCGTGATGGCAGCAACGCGTGCTGGCGGATACTCGGCGACACGCTCACGCAACGCGTCGAACCCCAGCGTGTAGCGTGCGATGTAATCGTGATCAAGCATGTCTTCGTCGATGAGGACATGCATCATGCCGAGCGCGAGTGCGGCGTCGGTACCCGGCAGCGGCGCAAGATGCTCGTGACACTTCTCGGCCGTCTGGCTGCGGTATGGATCGATGGCAACCAGCTTGGCGCCGCGTCGCTTGGCCTCCTGGACGCGACTCCAAAGGTGCAGATTGGAAACGATCGGGTTCGAGCCCCAGATCAGGATCAGCTTGGCGTTCTCGAATTGTTCGAGATCGGTTCCGATCGAAGCCCCGATCGTCGCTGCGTACCCGGCCTTGCCCGCCGCCGAACAGATAGTGCGGTCGAGTAACGACGCGCCGAGCTTGTGAAAGAAGCGTCGGTCCATCGAGCCGTATTGCAGCAGCCCCATCGTGCCTGCATAACTGTAGGGGAGAATCGCTTGCGGGCCGTCGTCCGAAGCGGCAATACGTTTGAAACGATCCGCGATGGTATCGAGCGCCTCGTCCCAGCTTATGCGTTCAAACTTGCCTTCGCCTTTGCGGCCAACCCTGCGCAGCGGATGCAATACGCGCTGGTCGGAGTAGGTACGGTCGAGATAGCGCGCCACCTTGGTACACAAGGTGCCACGCGTCGTCGGATGGTCGGGATCGCCTTCGACCTTGATCGCGCGCCCGTTCTCGACCGTAGTGTTCAGGGCGCAGGTATCGGGGCAGTCGTGCGGACAGGCGCCGCGCACAACGGTTCGATGAATGGCAACGGGTTGCTCGCGGTCGAGTGGCATGGGCCTGTTCCTTTGCAGTCGCTATTGTAGCCCCACGCCGCGGTCGAAGCCTTGGTCGCGCTGCGAGGCCGAGGCGCGCTCCCGAGGCGTTTGCGCTATCGTTTGCGCTGTCGCTTGGGCTATGGTTTGCGCTATGGTTTAGTTGTCGTTATCCGGTGAACTCTGTCCTGACCGCAAAATGACTACTCCGTCCACTGCCTTGATTCCCTCCATCGCAATGCGCTCCGGCTCCCCGATGCCGGTGCTCGGTCTTGGAACGTGGAGAATGGGCGAACGCGCGTCGCTACGTTCCAGCGAGGTCCAAGCGTTGCGCTTCGGATTGGATCTTGGCCTGACACTAATCGACACCGCGGAAATGTATGGCAGTGGCGCAGCCGAAGAAATCGTCGGTGAAGCGATCGCTGGACGGCGCGAACGTGTGTATCTCGTCAGCAAGGTGCTTCCGCAGAACGCCAGCCGGCGCGGGACCATCGCTGCGTGCGAGCGCAGCCTCAAGCGCCTGGCGACTGCGTACCTCGATCTTTATCTGCTGCATTGGCGGGGAGACGTGCCGCTGCGCGAGACGGTGGCGGCGCTCGAGGCACTTCGGGCTGATGGCAGAATTCGCGCGTGGGGCGTATCCAACTTCGATCGCGCGGACATGGAGGAACTGCTGGCGGTCCCGGGCGGCGCTCAGTGCGCGGCCAATCAAGTGCTCTATCACCTCGGCAGGCGCGGCGTCGAATGGAACTTGGCGCCGTTTTGCCGTCAGCGTGGCATTGCGTTGATGGCGTACTCGCCGGTCGATCAGGGACGGCTGCTCCGCGATCGCAGATTGCAGGCGATTGCCAAGCGCTGCGGGGTCACTCCGGCTACGCTGGCGATAGCGTGGTTATTGGCGCAACCCAACGTCTCGGTCATCCCCAAAGCCGTCAATCAAGACCATGTACGCGACAACTTGTTGGCTGCGAATTGGGTGATTCCCCCCGCAGTACGCGCAGAACTCGAGCGGGCGTTTCCTGCGCCGACCTGGCGCCGAGCCCCTCGCGATGCTTTAGCAATTGACTTGGAGTTGCCGCGCCACGGCACTCGGATCGCGCGTGCATCCCGAGCCGCCCGAAGGCCTACCGACGCATCCCTCCGCTGCATGGCTCACTCGCACGCCCTTAGCGCGGCGGCTAGTCTGGCCATGCGATCCAGGCTCCAGATCTACTTCGGTGACGCCCGTGCGGCGATGCGTGGCATGGATGTTGCGTTGCTCTTTGCACGAAAGATCCAACCCACTATCGAGAATAAAACGAAGGAGTTTTCAGTGCACTACACCTATTACGATTATCTGGATTTGCCGCCGGGCGCTTCGACCGCACGCATCGAGGCGGCCTATCAGACGATCAAGCAGCGCCTGGAATCGCACGCCGACGAAACACTCGTGCGCCTGATTCACGAGGCACACGCTCTGTTGTCAAATCCAGACCAGAGGCAGGCTTACGACGAATCTCTTGAACGCGACGCCGCGGCGGCAGATGCCGAACTGAAGGCGATCCTGGATCAGGAGGTCTCACGCCCACAGCGTTGGGTACAGGACGTTCCGGCGCCGCTGCGCGCTGTGATGAGCGCCTGGGCCGCTTAACTCCCAGCCGAACAATCTTCGCAAGCTTGGCGGCTGCATCGACCGAATGGCTCGGCCGTCGGTCCGAGCGCGTGCCTCTTCGAACGCAGCAGGATACCAGGCATAGGAATTGAGCTCGCGGATCCGGCCGTTGCCGGCGTAGCCTGAACGATTATCGAGTTGGCGCCAGATCGGCGCGTCAGAGTGAGGGTGACGAACGTGGAAAAGTGTGTCAACTGTCAGTTCTATGATCGCCGCAATGCTCGGCCCACGGACGGGCGGGCGACGATGTGGGGACAATGTCGCAAACATTCGCCGCTGCTCAATCCGATCAACGCCAAACAATACATGGTCGAAGGCGTGTGGCCCCTGGTGCGTGATGACGACTGGTGTGGCGAGTGGCGATCCCCGACACGTGCCGTGATGGCTCGTCCACGTTTTGCCGGCCGCGGCGACACAGCCACCGTGGTTGCCATAGCCGGAGAAACGCCAAGCGCTTCGCCCCCGCCGTCCGCAGTCGTTCAGGAAGCGCAGGTCGTTGCAGTGGGCGACGACTGATTCGTTGGTAGTAGACCGCAGTTCTTCTCCGGCGCGTCGGCGCGCCGGATTCCGCTTACCTCCCGTCCGTCTCGCTTAGTTCGATTCCGCAGTGTGTGCCGCGTTCCGGCCACGCGTCGCGCCTCGGTGGAACGCGTTCGTCGGCTACCATGATGGCCGTGAACATCAAGCTTGCGACCTTGCTGGCAGGCGGCGCCGTAGTGGTGACGCCCAATCGGCGTCTGTCACGATTTCTCCGCAGCGCATTTGATACTGACCAGCGAGCGGCGGGGCGGTCGGCCTGGGCCACGCCAACGATATTGCCCTTCGCTGCATGGACCGAGAGCCTTTGGCGAGAAGTGATCGCTGCCGGCGTCGGGCCCGCTCCTGCGCACTTGATCACGGCTTCCCAAACCGCGCACCTCTGGCGTCGTATTGTTGGCGAAGATAGCGGTCACCATCAGTTGCTGGTCGACAGCCGCGCTGCTTCGATGCTGGCCGACAATGCGTGGACCTTGATGCACGGCTGGGGCGCGGGCGGCGCGAGCTGGCGCGGCTGGAATGAACTCGACCTGGGAGACGATCCGGCCGCGTTTGTGCGATGGGCGGACGCGTATGCGACTGCGCTCGGGCGGGGTAACGCGATCGATGGGGCCCAACTCGTTGACGCGCTGGTGAACTATCTGCCTCACATGCCGGCATGGCACTCGCTGCACATCGTTTTGATCGGGTTCGGCGACCTTTCACCGCAGCAGCAGCGGCTGCTTCAGGGGTTGGTGAATGTCGGCGCAAGGGTCAGTGCCCATGACGCGCTCGCCACGACCACCGGCGCTGTCAAACGTACCTACGGCTCGTCTAAACGCGATGAACTGACCAGGGCGTTCGCGTGGGCTTGCGCAAAGGCGCGCGCTGACCCGATCGCTTCGATCGGAATCGTGATTGAGGACCTGGCTACGCGCCGCAACGAGGTGCGCGCGATTGCCGAAGAAATTCTGTGTCCACCGCTTCAGTGGCCGGGAGAAGAGGATACGCCGCGGCCTTACAACATTTCGCTTGGCGAACCGTTGGCGGAGGTGCCGCTGGTCGATGTCGCGCTTGGCCTGCTGAGCCTGATACACGGAACGCTGCCCGTTACAGCCGTAGCGACGCTGGTGCGATCGGCCTTCATTGACGGCGCAACCGCAGCGTGGACTTTGCGCGCATCGGTAGAAAAGCGATGGCTTGAGGAAGGCCGGCGCGAGATCGGTCTGAGTGACGTCGTCCATGCGCTGAGCGCGTGCGACAAGACGTTGGCCGATCGATGGCGGAGCGCTCGCGATGCGCTGCCAGTGGCGACCGCTGCCTCGCCGCGCGAGTGGGTGGAACGCTGGCGTAGTCAGCTCGCGGCGTTCGGCTGGCCGGGCGATCGTGCGCTGTCGAGCGCCGAATACCAGGCGCGTGGCGCGTGGGACAAGTTACTGGTGGAGTTTGCATCGCTGGGCGCCATCGAGTCCCGCTTCTCGCGTGGAGCGGCGCTGAGCGCGTTGCGAGCAATGGCAGCCGACACGATTTTTCAAGCAGAAGCGTCAACCGCGCGCATTCAAATTCTGGGCTTGCTCGAGGCTGCCGGGCTGCCGTTCGACGCGCTCTGGGTCGCGGGCTTGCGCGCCGACGTCTGGCCGCGTGCGCCGCAACCGAATCCGCTATTGCCTTTGGCGTGGCAGCGAGAACGCAATGCGCCGCGTGCGACGGCAGCAGGGGAGCTCGCTTTCGCTGGGAGCTTGACGGACCAGTTCATGCGCGCAGCGCCCGACGTCGTTTTCAGTCACGCGGCTTGGGTAGACGATCATCGGCGCTCGCCCTCGGCCCTCATTGCCGGATTGGAACTGGTCGACACCGGGGAGGCACCTGGCTCGGTGGCACAGGCGATATTTGCGACTCGGCCAGAACGCGAATCGCTGGTTGACGATTCTGCACCGCCGGTGCCTCCCGGAACACGCTTGTCGGGGGGCGCTTCTGCGATCGAAAAGCAGAGCGATTGTCCGTTTCGCGCGCTAGCGATCCACCGGCTGCGCGCCGAGCGCTGGCCCGAACCTCTCGCCGGCCTTACGCCGATCGAACGCGGAAATCTCGCGCATCGGACGTTAAGTGCGTTCTGGAATGAAACGCGCAGCCGTGAATCGTTGATCGCATTGCCGCCGGAAGCGCTCGCGGTGCGGATCGACGCTGCGGCGGCGGCCGCAATGTCCAGCAACGCGATATCCCCAGCACGGTGGCGCACGCTACCGCCATTGGTCACGGCTCGTGAAGCGCGACGCCTCGTCACACTCTTGCGCCATGAGATCGACGAAATCGAACGCAATCGTCCCCCATTTGAGGTGCGCGACGTCGAGGTCGCCATGGAAGTTGAACTCGCGCAGATGAGGTTCAGCTTACGCGCCGACCGCGTCGATTCACTCGAGGGCGGCGGATTGGCGGTCATCGATTACAAGAGCGGCGTCGTCCCGACGGCGGCCCACTGGTTCGATACCCGGCCGCAGGCACCTCAGCTCGCGCTCTATGCAATGGCAATCGAAGGTCGTGATGATTCCGATTCGATTCGCGCAATGGCGTACGTGCAAATGAAGCCGGGGAAATTCAAGCCCATTGGACTGGCCGCCGACGCAACCGCCTGGCCGGCGTTGCCACAACCGTCAGCCCTCAGGCTCGGCCTGGACGACTGGGCAGTCGCGAAAAGTCAGTGGCAGATTTCGCTCAGTGTCGCTGGCTGAGGAAATAGCGCGAGGGCATGCAGCCGTCGATCCGCGAAACCGCAAAACCACGTGCCCGCGTTGCCGTCTCTACGCCTTCTGCCGGATCGCGGAGCAGGACAGCGACATCGCGGCGGTAAGCGCGTCGGGCGAATATGACGACGATGACGAATGAAGTCGATGACGGCGCGGAATGCTGACACCATGACCGCCCATCTGTTCGGACGTCCGTCAGCCGATGCACTCGCCGTCGAAGATAGTGCTGCGCGCGCTGATGCGCTGGATGTAACGCGCTCCTTCCTCGTGCAAGCGCCGGCGGGTTCGGGGAAGACCGAACTGCTGGTCCAACGGTTCCTGGCCTTGCTTGCACGCGTCGAGCGGCCCGAGGGAATTGTCGCGTTGACATTCACTCGCAAGGCTGCCGCTGAAATGCGGGAACGGATTGTGGGTGCGCTGCGGGATGCTGAAGCGAACACGGCGGTCGATTCTGCGCATGCGCGAATCACGCGACAACTGGCTTCCGCCGCCCTTGAGCAGGATCGTCGTCACGCCTGGCACCTGGTCGCGCATCCAGCACGCCTGCAGGTACAAACCTTCGATGCGCTGTGCGCGGCCATCGCGCGCCAGGCGCCGCTGACGACGGGTTTCGGCGGAGCGCCGCGATTCGACGAGCAGCCACAGACGATGTATGCGCAAGCCGCACGCGACGCCATCGCCGCGGCGGCCCCGGACGATGAAGCGTGGCAACGAGTGCTGCAATACTTCGATAACGACGCCAATCGCACCGCGGACCTTCTCGCCGACATGCTTGGAAAACGCGATCTGTGGCTCGGCGAGGTCGTGACGTCCGACATGGCAACGTTGCGCGGCAGATTGAAAGACGTCCTCGCAGAGGAAATTATTGGAGAGCTTTCGACTTTACTGGATGCATTTCCGGCGAGCGTGATGTCGCGGCTGAGGGCACTTGAGGGGTATGCAGCGGATAACCTCGGTGAGCGTGCGCCGGATGTGGCGGCGTCTTTGCGTGCCTGTGCGGCTAACGGGGGCGTCCCGCCGGCCGCGCCACACGCGCTCGATGACTGGCGCGCCCTGGCGCGATGGCTGCTGGTCGGCAAGGATCCGCGTTTTGCGGTGAGCGTCACCGCAGGGCGAGGCTTTCCGCCGAAAGGGCGGGGCGAGGGCAGTCACGAGCGCGCGGCGCGCAAGCTGGAAATGGAAGAGTTGCTGGCGCGAGCTTGCCGAACTCGACGGACTCGGCAAAGCCTTGGATGCGGCTCGGCATTTACCGCAGCCCGACTACGGGGACGATAGCTGGGCATTCATCACCGCACTGTTCACGCTGCTGCCGCGCGTCGCCGCCCAACTTGCGCTGACTTTTCGCGCACGTTCGACGATCGACTACGCCCAGGCGACACGGGCGGCCATCGACGCGCTGGGCGATGCAGACGCGCCGAGTGACCTGTTGCTGAAGCTCGATCTGCGCATCTCCCATTTGCTGATCGACGAGTTCCAGGACACTTCGTACGTCCAGCAGGATCTGTTGCAGCGCCTGACGGCCGGCTGGCAGACAGGCGATGGGCGGACATTGTTCTGTGTCGGCGATCCGATGCAGTCGATTTACAAGTTTCGCCAAGCCGAGGTGCGGCTATTCGTCGAGGCGCAACAGAATCTCACCGTTGGCGATGTGCCGATAGAGTCACTGGTGCTGCGTCGGAATTTCCGTTCGCGCCCCGCGCTCGTCGACTGGGCGAATGACGTGTTCGGAATTTTGCTCGGCGCACAGGACGATCCCTGGCGCGGACTGGTCGCGTTTTCATCGGCGATTGCTGCGCGACCGTCGACCGGCGCAGATGCGGCGGCGACCGTCGATACGGTGGAAAGCCTCGACGACGAGGCCGTGCAAGTTGTCGAGCGAATACGATCCGCGCTCGAGGCGGGCGCGGGGGAGATTGCCGTTCTGGTCCGCGCGCGCACGCATCTGAACCAGATCCTTCCGGCTTTGCGCGCGGCAGCGATTCCGTTTACCGCGGTCGACCTCGATTCGCTTGCCGAGCGCCAGATAATCATTGACCTCACGTCGCTGACGCACGCGCTTCTGCAACCGACCGATCGCCTAGCGTGGCTGTCGGTATTGCGTGCTCCGTGGTGCGGCCTTGTGCTCGAGGATCTATTCGCCGTCTGCGCCGCGGCCGACGCACACGAGGAAGGGTCGATTGCTGCGGTCATCGTCGATCCCGATGCGATGGTCGAACTGTCGGTCGATGGGCGACGGCGACTCGCGGTTGTGGCAACCGTGTTCACAGCGGCGTTCGCCAATCGCGCGCGCGTCAATGCATCTGCTCGCGTGCGCGGCGTCTGGCTGGCGCTAGGCGGTCCCGCATGCGCAGAGGAAGCGATAGACCTGATGGCGGCGGAGCGGTTTTTCAGCCTGCTGGACGAGCACCAGCACGCTGGGGACCTCCCGGATTGGGCGGCGCTGGTCGATGCACTCGAGCGGTCATCGGTCGATCTGGATTCGACGTGGGCATCGAACCTGGCGCTCACGTCTGAAACCGACGGACCCGCCGGCGACGTCGTGGCGCCACGCGTCAGCGTGATGACGCTGCACCGAGCCAAAGGACTCGAGTTCGATACGGTCGTCATTCCCGGTCTCGCTCGCAAGGCGGCTGCGCACGACGCCGAGTTGTTGCGATGGCGGCGCCGGCCTGAAGGCATCATGCTGGGGCCCACGCCGCCTACCGGTGGCGAGAATGATTCAATCGCCAATTACTTGGCGTATCTGGCTCGCAGCGAGGACGGTGCTGAGCTCGCACGCTTGCTCTATGTCGGCTGCACTCGCGCCAGAGAGCGGCTACATTTGATCGCCGCGCCAGGCGTCCACGACAAGAACGGTGTTCGCGCATGGCGAACGCCGCCGACCGGCTCGTTATGGGGTCTGCTGACGATGGCGGTGCAGGTTGAGCCTCCCGACGCATTTCCACGTGCAACGGCGCGGCCGACGGCCCTGCCCGCGACCGAGCGGCAGCCAGCGCATTTGCGCCGCGTTCCAGCGTCGTGGCGCCCCGAGATTCCGGCGCTGATCCTGCCGTCGCCAATGCATTTGAACTCGAGGCAGGACGACACGCCCGTCTTTGACTGGGCGCGTGAAACGGCCAAACATGTCGGCACCGTCGCTCATCAGATGTTCGCCCAATTGGCTGAAGAAGGCCTTGCTCGTTGGCCTGTCGAGCGCATCGGGGCATTGCAAGCCTCGATCGGCGCGCAGCTCGCGCTCGAGGGCGTCGCAGCCGGGGAACTGCCCGCAGCCACGTCGTTGGTCCAGGCCGCGTTGCGTCGCTTGCTCGAGGACGCTCGGGGGCGCTGGCTGTTTGATCACAGACATCAGCAACCGCGGAGTGAGTATGCGATTACGGTAGTGCAGGATTCAACGCCTGTACACGTCGTGCTGGACCGAACGTTCGTAGACGGCGATGGCACGCGCTGGGTCGTCGATTTCAAGCTGTCCCGACACGAAGGCGCGGATCTCGAGACATTTCTCGACAACGAGCGGGAACGCTATCGGCCGCAGCTCGAAACCTACGCCCAAGCGATTCGCGCGGTTGAGGAAAGCTCGTCAGCAGCCGCAGACGCAGGCGCTGTGCGTCGGCCCGTCCGGCTGGGAATCTACTTTCCATTGCTGGCCGGCTGGCGCGAATGGGAGAGCGAGGCTTGAGGAGACAGCTTGCGATTGCCCGCGCCTGCGCTGGACCGCAGTGTCGTTGACAGGCTAAAATCGAGGTTTTTCAAGGTCTTCCGACCTCGACGGGAATGCCGGTGCAGGTATTTCGTGGATTCCCGGACATTGCCGGCGACGACCCGCAGCAGGTCCGACCGCTGGCACTGACGATCGGCAACTTCGACGGCGTTCATCGTGGCCATCAGGCGATGCTCGACCGGCTTACCGAGGCCGCCGAGGACTTGACCCTACCGGCGGCCGTGTTGACGTTTGATCCGCACCCGCGCGAGTTTTTCGCGCGTGGTTCCGCCCCAGGGCGCTTGTCGACCCTACGAGACAAACTGGAGCAATTCGCCGCCCGGGGTATCGCACAGGTGCATGTTCTACCTTTTAACGCGGCGCTCGCCGCCCTTTCGCCACAAGCGTTTATCGAGGACGTGCTGGTGCGGCGCATCGGCGTGCGCTGGGTACTGGTAGGAGATGACTTCCGTTTTGGCCGGAACCGTCTCGGCGATCTCGCGTTGTTGCGACGAGAGGCAACGACCTTCAGCGTTGAAGCGATGCCCGCAGTGCAGGCCGACGGCCGGCGCGTATCGAGCACCGCGGTACGCGAGGCACTCGCCGCGGGTCAGCTTGAGCGCGCAGCCGCACTGCTGGGGCGGCCGTACGCGATCGCAGGTCGCGTTGCGCATGGCGACAAGCTTGGGCGAGGCTTGGGATTCCCGACGGCGAACATCATCTTGAGACATCGCGTTCCGCTGACAGGAATTTTCGCGGTCCGTATTCTTGGCTTGGGCGCGTCCGCACGCAACGGGGTGGCGAGCCTGGGGGTGCGCCCCACGGTGAAAGCGGATGCGCGGCCTTTACTGGAGGTTTTTGTGTTCGATTTCGACCAGGCTATTTACGGACGGCGGGTGACGGTCGAATTTTTGCACAAGCTCCGCGACGAAGAACGATACCCCGACCTCGATGCGTTGACTCAGCAGATCCGCATCGATGTTGCGCAGGCACGCGACTATTTCTCTGCGCACGAATGACCTAAGAAAAATCAGACCCACGAAAGCTACGATGTCAGAAAACAACAAGACCGACTACAAAGGCACGCTGAACCTGCCCGACACGCCGTTTCCGATGCGCGGGGATCTCGCGCGCCGCGAGGCAGGGTGGGTCGCTGATTGGCAGGAGCGTCAGGTTTACCAGGCGATTCGGGATGCCAGCCGTGGCCGCCCGCGTTTCGTGCTGCACGATGGGCCGCCCTACGCCAATGGCGACATTCACATCGGGCACGCGGTAAACAAAATCCTCAAGGATATTGTCGTCAAGAGCAAGCAGCTTGCGGGTTTTGACGCACCGTACGTGCCGGGCTGGGATTGCCATGGCATGCCCATCGAGGTGCAGATCGAAAAGACCTACGGCAAGAATATTCCAGTGGAAGAAACGCAAAAGCTCGCGCGCGCATTCGCCACCGAGCAGATCGCGCGGCAGAAAGCGCAATTCAAGCGTCTCGGCGTGCTCGGCGATTGGGAAAACCCCTACACCACGATGGCATTCCGCAACGAAGCCGACGAAATGCGCATGCTGGGCAAGTTGTTAGGCAAGGGATTCATCTATCGCGGATTGAAACCCGTGAACTGGTGCTTCGACTGTCAATCGGCGCTTGCCGAAGCTGAAGTCGAGTACGAGGACCGGCAGGATCCCGCCATCGACGTCGCATTCGCCGTGGATGAGCGTGACCGCGAGAAGCTGGCGCAAGCGTTCGGTTTGTATCATCTGCCCGCAGGACTGGTCCGCGTTGTGATCTGGACGACGACACCGTGGACGATCCCGGCCAACCAGGCGCTCAGCGTACATCCGGATTTCGAGTATTCGCTGGTTCAGACCGATCAAGGCACGCTGTTGCTGGCCACCGACCTGGTAGACGCATGTCTGAAGCGGTTCGGCGCTTATCGCACGGGCACTGGTCCGGCCGCGGATCCGCGCAGCAAGGGCAGGGCGCTGGAAGGGATTCGTTTCCGGCATCCCTTATACGACCGCGAATCGCCCGTCCATCTGGGAGAGTTTGTCACCCTCGATCAGGGGACGGGTATCGTGCACAGCTCGCCTGCCTATGGGATAGACGATTTCCTGTCGTGCCGGCGTTACGGTATGCGCGACGACCAAATCCTTAACCCCGTACTGGGCGATGGCCGCTACGCGGACAGTCTTCCGTATTTTGGCGGACTCAATATCTGGAAAGCCAACCCGCTGATTGTCGAGAAGCTACGCGAGGCCGGCGCCTTGTTGCACGCTGAAAAGATTACGCACAGCTACATGCATTGCTGGCGGCACAAGACGCCAATCATCTATCGCGCGACCACGCAATGGTTTGCCGGTATGGACGACGTTCCCGGCTGGCACGGCGTAAAGCCGACGGAATCGCTGCGCAAGACGGCGCTGGCTGGCATCGAAGCGACGCAGTTCTATCCGGCGTGGGGGAAGGCACGGCTTTACGGCATGATCGCGAACCGTCCCGATTGGACGCTATCGCGGCAACGCCAGTGGGGAACGCCGCTGCCGTTCTTTGTCGACCGCGAAACCGATCAGCTTCATCCGGACACGATGGCGTTGCTCGAACTCGCCGCGGCCAAGGTCGAGCGCGGCGGTATCGAAGCCTGGCAACGTGCGAGCTACGAGGATTTCGGCGTCGACCCTGTCAAGTATCGCAAGCTCTCCGACACGCTCGACGTCTGGTTCGATTCGGGCGCGACTCATCAGACGGTAATGGGCGGGCCTGAGGGGAGGGCGAGGCATCTTGGGTCGCATCCTGACGAAACTAATTTTCCGGCCGACCTTTACCTCGAAGGTTCCGATCAGCACCGCGGATGGTTTCATTCGTCGCTTTTGTCCTCCTGCATGTTGAATGGTGTGCCGCCCTACAAGGCTCTGCTGACGCATGGTTTTGCGGTGGACGGCGAAGGCAAGAAGATGTCGAAGTCCAAAGGTAACGTCGTGGCGCCGCAAAAAGTATCCGACACGCTCGGTGCCGAAATCCTTCGCTTGTGGGTGGGCGCAACCGACTATTCGGGAGAACTTTCAATCTCCGATGAAATCCTCAAGCGCGTCGTCGAAGGCTACCGGCGCATCCGCAACACGCTTCGCTTCCTGCTGGCGAATACGGCGGATTTCGACGCGGCGAACGACGCGGTCCCGGTCGCCGAACTCATCGAGCTTGATCGATATGCGCTTGGGGTGGCCAACACGTACTTTTCCGAAATGCGCGCGAACTATGCAAAGTACGAATTCCACTCGGTCGTGCAATCGCTGCAGCTCTATTGTTCGGAAGAGTTGGGCGGCCGCTACCTCGACATCCTGAAGGATCGCCTCTACACGACGGCGGCAAAGTCATTGCCGCGCCGTTCGGCCCAGACGGCGTTGGCCATCATCCGCGATGAACTGCTGAAGATGGCGGCTCCAATCCTGTCATTCACCGCCGAGGAGGCGTGGCGCATACTTCATCCTGAACGGGCGACGATTTTTGCCGAAGTATGGAGTGACGACCTTGCCGACGACGCCAATGCCGCAGACTTGACGGGTCGATGGCGTGAAGTCATGAACGTCCGCGACGTCGTACTCAAGCAGCTCGAGGCATCCCGCAGCAAGGGCGAGATCGGGTCATCGCTGCAGGCCGAAGTTTCGATCACGGCGCCGTCGCCGGCGTATGAGGCGCTGGCCTCATTGGGCAATGACTTGCGCTTTGCGCTCATCACATCGGCTGTATCTCTACAACGGGGTGACGCGCTTGCGGTCGATGTCGCGCCGAGCAAGCATCCAAAGTGCGAGCGCTGCTGGCACTACCGCGCGGACGTCGGCGACGATGCGAAACATCCCACACTTTGTGGGCGCTGCGTCGCCAATCTGTACGGCGCAGGTGAGCTGCGAGAGTTCGCATGAGCTGGTATAGGTTTGCGTGAAATCCTGCCGCATTGACCGAAGGAACCCCTCGCGTGAGTGAAGCGGCGACGCCGACTCCTCCGATGCGTCGCCTTTGGCTACGCTGGCTGGTGCTGAGTCTCGCGGTTATCATTGTGGATCAGCTGTCCAAGGCTGCGGTATTGTCGTCATTGCGAGTGGGAGAGGAGCGTGTGCTTACGGGCTTCTTCAGCATCGTTCTCGCTTTCAATTCTGGCGCTGCGTTCAGCTTTCTCGCCGATGCCGGGGGGTGGCAGCGCTACCTTTTCAGCGCAATCGCAGTGGGAGCTGCGGGCGCGCTTGTCTGGCTGCTGAGCCGGGGAGGAAGCCGCATCTATTGCGCAGGCCTCGCTCTCATTCTCGGTGGAGCACTGGGCAATCTCTGGGACCGTGCAACGATGGGCAAAGTCGTAGACTTCCTGCTATTCCACAACTACCTGCCATTCACACGCGGGCCGCTGCCGCCTCTAGATCCATTTCCGGCGTTCAACATCGCAGACAGCGCATTGACGGTCGGCGTCGTCTTGCTGATCCTTGATAGCTTCCGCCAGCGTCGCGTCGACCGTCTTGCCGTTCAGGGATCCAGCAATGATTGACGTCGTTCTCGCCAATCCTCGCGGCTTCTGCGCTGGTGTCGATCGCGCGATTGCGATTGTGGAAAAGGCACTGGCGCAATTCGGAGCGCCCATCTACGTGCGGCACGAGGTCGTGCACAATCGCTACGTCGTCGACGATCTGCGAACCAAGGGGGCCGTGTTCGTCGATGAACTCGCCGATGTGCCGCCCGGTAGCACCGTCGTATTCAGTGCGCACGGCGTCTCGTCGGCGGTACGCAAGGAAGCGACCGCGCGGGGGCTCACCGTTTTCGATGCGACATGTCCGCTGGTGACCAAGGTTCACGTCGAAGTCACCAAAATGCGCGACCAGGGTCGAGAGATCGTCATGATCGGGCATGCGGGTCATCCCGAGGTCGAAGGAACCATGGGCCAGTTGCCCGACGGTATCTATCTCGTGGAGTCCGTCGGCGACGTGCAACGGCTGCAAGTCAGGGACGGAACCCGGCTGGCCTACGTGACCCAAACGACTTTGTCGGTGGACGATGCGGCAATGGTTGTCGACGCGTTGAAATCGCGCTTTCCGGCGATCGTCGGTCCTCGCAAAGACGATATCTGCTATGCGACGCAAAATCGCCAGGACGCCGTAAAGTTCATGGCACCGTTGTGCGATATCGTCATCGTCGTGGGCAGTCCAAACAGTTCCAATTCAAATCGCTTGCGCGAAGTTGCCGCCAATCGGGGCATCCCCGCCTACATGGTCGACGACGCGAGCGAAGTGCAGACCGAATGGCTCGAGGGCAAGCGGCGCGTTGGCGTTACCGCGGGAGCATCGGCGCCCGAATTGCTGGTGCGGCAGGTCATCGAGCGCCTGCGCGAGTTGGGCGCGTTTGCGGTGCGTGAGCTCGACGGGACGATGGAAACGGTCGTGTTTCCGCTTCCCAAGGGCTTGAAACTGACCGAGCATCGCTGAGCGCCGCTCACTGCACTCAGTGCCCTCAATGGCCTCAATGCCGCAAGGTAGCGGGCTCAATCCCTCACGGCCCCTGGTGCGTTCGCTGGGCGCGGAACCAGGCGAGTCCGGCAGCGACAGCCGCCAGCGCAAGCGTCGCCGCCATTGCGGCACATAGAGACTGACGTCCGGTCTCGCTCAGCGCGCGAACCACGCCTTCGGCGACATACCAGGGCAACAAGATCAGCGCCCACTGCCGAGCTCGCAAGCTGCCTTTAGCCACGCCCGGTACGAGGCAAATGAGCGGCAGCGCTTTTAACGCCAGCCACGAACCGCCGGGCCGCACGGGCGCCAGCCAGATCTCCCACAATATTTCCAACAAGCAAAGGACCAGCAGCATCGCGAGCGTGGCTCGGCGCCACCCTTCGACACGCGAGCCCACTAGGAAACCGCGATGTACTCGAACAATTCGAAGCCGGGACCCTGTTCAACCAGCTTGGTCAGGACGACGGTTCCCGTTGTGCCGTTGCGGCGCAGCGATATCGCCTGCTCTAGCTGAAAGATTGCCGTGGGGACCAGCGCCATCGGCGGTGAGACATCGCGGCTGGCGTCGGGGATCAGGACGATCGGCACATCGGGCGCGCCGTCGACACCCTCGGCCTTGGCAGATGCTGCCTCCGGATGGTCGGTAAGCAGCTCGCAGCCGAACTCCAGCGCGGCGCCGCGCATGGTGTTGCGGAACCAGCGCACGAGCGCAACCTGCAGCGTCGACCGTCCCTCGACGCGTAGCGCAATCACATCACCGACGCGCAACGGCGCGTGCGTCGCGTCGATCTGACGCAACGCATAGCCGGCGGGAGTGTGATTGATGACGTGGCACGCGTTCATGGGGGGCAGCCCCCTCGGGGCATTGGCGACGTCGGCATGAGCGCCGGGGCTGTATTGCCATACGGCACTGAGGCCCGAGCACATGACCACGCGCGCGCGCGACGGCAAGCGGTTGAATTGCCGCGCCGGCGGCATCGCCCATTGCCGCAACAGCCGCCGCAACAGCGCTAGTGGCGTTGGCGACGGACGCTGGATCGGCGGCAAAGCCCGGAGGAGGTCCAGCGCCGGCATCGAGTGCGCGCAGCTGCTCCTGCAGGTGGAAGGCGAGGTCGAAGGTCAGCAGAAATAGCTTGCTCCCTTCGATATTGCCTCCCTTGTTGGACGAAAACGGCGGGAAATCATGTCCGACAGGCACGATCGCGACGGCTTTCGCCATGCGATGCACCGGGGCAACATCGGTGATTTTGGCCCAATGCGAATGTTGCTGGCGAGATAGCGCATCACGTGCCCCAGTTGCGCGGGGAAGGAATCCGTAGGGGTTGGCGAGTGCGAGCAGCAGCAGCTGTGTGTACATCCGTTCGGGCGTTATATCGGGGCGTCGCTCGCGACCCCGGTGACTGGTGCAGGTTGCGTGCACGCGCGAACATGTAGATGGCGTGGGCATCGTGCCAGGTGTGCGCGGGCACGGGCGCATACGAAAGTAACTATTGGTGAGAATGCGCGCTGAGCACTGCATGCAGCGATGGATCAACGCCAGCGGCAAACGATTCCAACCCAGCAGGCTACGCTTGTCCGCTTCGCGCGCGAGGAGGTGTTTGTAGGCGGTTGCCAGTTCCGCCGATAGTGTCAAGGCCGCTTTGGCGGCCTCGAGTCCATCGGCCAGGAGCGGTTGCTGCGCGCGCCCGAAATGGCGTTCCAAGGCCGGCCAAAGCGCGACGGCTGCGGCATAGTACTTCTCGTTCAACTCGAGTCGGCGCGCGTCGGAAAGTGCGACGCGGTTGATTGCCGCGAGTGCGTCGCCGATCAGTCGGGCAGCCTCTATCGAATCGTGCTTGAGAGCATCGTCCAGCCATTGCTGTACGCGGGCCGCCCGCGTCTCGGGCGGATTTGCGGGCCGATCGTCAAGGGGAGGGAGGCTTAGCGCAATCGGCACGGAGTCTGATCTGATGGCGGGCTATTCGACGTGCCGCCCGATTGTAGACGATTGCGGTCGTTTTTGAATCATCGACGCGTCGCTTTACAGTGGTTCGACGAAAGCCGCCACCGGGGCGATCTGCTCGTCGCTTACTAGCGCAGGCGCGTGGCCGGTTCCGGTGAATTCGATGACCTCCGGCCGCGGGCCGCGGGCATGCATCGCGTCGGCAGTTGCCCTTGACAACAAATCGGAATCGGCGCCGCGCAACAGTAACGTGGGACAAGTGATCATGTCCCATAGTGGCCACAGGTTCGTAGCCTCTTTGGATTCGACACGAAACGGGACCGCGATGCCAGGATCGTAACTGAGCCGCCAGTCGCCATCGCCAACCTCTCTTGCGCTGGTGCGGGCGAGTTTCTCCCATTGCGCGTCGTTCAGCGGACCGAACGGCGCGGACACCGCGCGAACGTGGGCAGCGAGGGCGGAGAACGATGAGAAGCGCGGATCCATGCCGACATAGGTGCCAATGCGCGCGAGGGCAGCCGCCTCGATCACGGGCCCTACGTCATTGAGCACCAGGCGTGCGATCGGCGTCGAGCGTTGCGCAGCGAGGATCATCCCAGCAGGCCACCCATCGACGTGCCGACCCAGGCGCAGCGATTCACGTCGGCGTGCGCTAGCAAAGCGGTCAACGTCGTTAGATAGGTAGGGAAGGTGTAGTCGCGCGCATCGGGCAGCCACTCGCTGTCACCGCGTCCCGGCATGTCCGGGCACAGCACGCGAAACCGGTCGGCGAGGGTCGTGGCTAACTCGTCAAAGTCGCGCCCGTTGCGCGTGAGACCGTGGACGCACACAACGACCCGCGAATTCTGGGGATTACCCCACTGCCGATAGACGACACGGTGAAAGCCGTGCGGGCTCAGACTTTTAAAGTACAGGACGTCCGGTTCAATCATGTTTCTAGAGCTGGCTATTCAAGAAGTATTCAGAAGGCAGGTCCGTATTCTCGCGTACTTTTTCATCGTCCGCGCCGAATGTCGTTCCCGACTGTATCAAACCAATCGCGCCACCGCACGCGGTAAGGCGCTCGCGAGGTGGGCGCTAATGCGTTGCGAGCGGGCTCTAGCGCAGGAACTCGGGCGGAAAGACCGGCAGAAAAGTTGCCTTATCTCCGGCGATGAACGCCTCGATCTCGTCGCGTCGACTCATCGCGTCCTTGAAGCCGAGCGTGATCAATTCGCGGCAATAGTGACGATCGAACAAAAGATACGAAAGCAGGTTGCCGCCGTTGCTTTCGGTGCCGCCGAGACTGTGCAGCAAATAGCGCGCTCCGGCGGGAAGCTGTTGACTGTGTCGCAACGCGAGTTCGCCCAGATCGCGAGTTGGGCCGATGACGAGCGCGTCGACCTCCGAGATCTGCAGACCGTGATCGGCCAGTTGTGTCGCCGGTATCATGCGACTCAGCTGGTTCGTTTGCCACATGCGCTCCAGGTCAGCACTGAGATTGTCGAGGAATACGCTCGATAGTGCATGGCCCGCGACTTGGGCGAAGGAAGGATACTCGGGAGCATCCTGACGAGCGCGCGTCGAACTTTGCCCGAAAAATTGGCCGACGGCGATCACGAGCATGCGACGGGCACCCAGATGCAAGGCAGGCGATAGCGGGGCGATCTGTCGAACAGAACCGTCGGCGTAGAAGTCATCTCCCACTCGCACGGCCGGGAAAATGAAAGGGATGGCGGTCGATGCAAGCAAATGCTCGATCGTGATCGCGGATGGCTCGCCGTGTCGACGCGTACGCGCCCACGGCTTTATCGATGCCACCCCTTGATAGAAAGTCACCGCGTGTCCGGTCGAGTAACTTGTCGCGTTGATTGCGAGCGCGCGAAGGTGGCCATCCCCGAGCTGCGTTTCGATCCTGGCCGTGTCGATCTCCCGCTGTAGCAACGTTCGTAGCGGCCGATTGTCGAACATGCTCGCGGCGTCGGCGGGGCCGCGCGCGCCAGTCAAGGCGGCGGCAAGCCAGCGGACGCCATGGGTCGACACCGTGGCGAAATCCGCGCGGTAAACCTGATCGACGCTGATGTTTCGCCACAGCCTGAGCAGGCCGGCAACGCCACCGCGGAAATCATCAGCGCGTGTGGCGAGCGCGGCGGCATTGATCGCTCCCGCCGACGTCCCACAGATGATGCCGAACGGCAGAGTCGTAGGGTCGATAATGCGCGCAACGGCGCCCAGGACCCCCACCTGGTAGGCGGCGCGTGCGCCACCACCCGAAAGCACAACGGCGGTATCGGAACGCAGTGGAGCAGAAGCGGCCAATTGAGCGTGTGGGGACGGAAGGGGAACGTCAGTCCAGCTCGGCTTGTCAGTCGACGCGCAACGTGCGATCCAGGATCATCAGCATCGCTGCAGTCGCTCCCCAGATGTAGCGGCCCGCATGGGGAATCGCGAAGTAGTCACGACGATGGTCTCCGATCATACGGAAATGCCGCTTCTGGTTGGCGGGTTCGAGCAGGAAGTCGAGCGGAACCTCAAAAATATCCGCAACCTCGACCGGATCGGGCGCTAGGGAGAATGGGGGCTCGACCCATCCGACGACAGGAGTCACCTTGTAGCCAGTGACCGTTTGATAGTCAGCGAGACGTCCGAGTATCTGCACGCGTTGACGGGCAAGTCCTATCTCTTCTTCGGTCTCGCGCAAAGCGGTCGCTTCGAGGTCTATATCTGCGGGCTCGACGCGGCCGCCGGGAAAACTGATTTGGCCGGGGTGATCGGGGAGGTCCGCGCTGCGCTGCGTGAAGAGCACGGTGAGGCCTTCAGCCCGGTGGATCACCGGCACCAATACCGCGGCTGGCGTGGGTTCGCCTTCGCGACCCGGCAGCCGAAACCCGTCGGAAAGATTGGTCGCGGAGCTGGGTGGCGCGCGCTCGAAGCGGTCGCGCAGCCATGCTTGTTGTGCCTGTGGAGACAGCCCGAAAATGCTAACGACATTGATGCGCGGTGGAAGTGAAGTCCAGGTTGAGGCGCGAAACCCCGCCATGATAGCTGCCATCGCAGGATACGGGGCTCTGCCGGTGGTGGGGGGCCAGACGGCGTCGCTCTCGGGAGCCTGGCGCTATTGCGCCGGCACGAATTGGCGCAAGTGCGTCGGACGCAGGTAGGCAACACTGCCGGTAGACAGTCCGAGCGCGCGGAAGGTTTCGCGTGGCAGCTCCACGTTGATCGTTCGTCCGTCAGCGGCCAATGCAAATTCCAGGCGCGACACCGGTCCGACCGTTGCGCTATGGATGAGCCGCGCCGGCAGCGCCACATCAGTCGGGGCGATCGAGACTGCAATCTCGTGCGAACGGGCAAAACCACTTTCAGCGCCGTCGATCGACGGGACGCGATTGACGTGACCCAGGAATTCGTAGACGAACGATGTTGCCGGACGGTCGTAGACCTCGTCCGGTGTACCTACCTGCTCGAGCCTGCCGTGATTCATCACCACGACGCGATCAGATACCTCTAACGCCTCCTCCTGATCGTGAGTAACGAATACGCTCGTTACATGGACCTCGTCGTGCAAGCGGCGCAACCAGCGCCGAAGCTCTTGGCGCACGCGGGCATCGAGCGCACCAAAGGGCTCGTCGAGCAGCAGTACGCGCGGTTCGACGGCGAGCGCTCGGGCAAGCGCGATTCGCTGTCGCTGGCCACCGGACAGTTGGTGCGGAAAGCGGTCAGCCAGCCAGTCGAGCTGGACGAGATCCAGCAGTGAACGCACTTTTTCTCGGATCGCGGATTCGGATCGACGTTGATGCCGCGGGCGGACGCGCAAGCCAAAGGCGACATTCTCGAAAATCGTCATGTGCCCAAACAAGGCGTAATGCTGAAAAACGAAGCCGACCTGACGATCCCTGGCGTGCCGCGCCGTTGCATCTGCGCCGTGGAAAGCCACCGTTCCCGAATCGGGCTGCTCGAGTCCGGCGATGATTCGCAACAGGGAGGTCTTGCCCGATCCGGACGGCCCCAGCAAGGCCAGCAATTCGCCCGTTTCGATTTTCAGGCTCACATCATCCAGAGCGGCGAAAGTCCCAAAACGCTTGTTGATATGGTTAAGCTGGATGCTCATCGCGAACCCGCCACAGATTGAAAGAGGTAACGACGCTCGACCAGATACTTCAGGGCGAGCGTTGCCAATGCAAGAAGTGCCAACAGTGATGCCACCGCGAAGGCGGCAGAAAACTGGTATTCGTTGTATAGAATTTCGATGTGCAGCGGCATCGTGTTCGTCTGGCCGCGGATGTGGCCGGACACCACGGAGACTGCGCCGAATTCACCCATCGCGCGCGCATTGCAGATAATCACGCCGTACAGAAGGCCCCATTTGATATTGGGTAGCGTGACGCGCCAGAACGTCTGCCAGCCACCTGCGCCCAGCACAGCGCCGCTTCCTCCTGCTCCCTTCCCTGGGTTTGCATCAACGGTATCAATTCGCGCGCGACAAACGGGAAGGTCACGAAATGGTGGCGAGCACGATGCCGGGCAAAGCAAATATCACCCTGAAGTCATGCTCCCGCAGCCAACCGCCGTACCAACCCTGCGAGCCGAAAATCAGAACGTAAATCAGGCCTGAAATCACCGGCGATACCGAAAAAGGAAGATCGATTAGCGTGATCAACAGGCTCTTGCCGCGAAAATCGAATTTGGCGATCGCCCACGCAGCGCAGACGCCGAAGATCAAATTGCAAGGCACGGCGATCGCCGCCGTCGCCGACGTCAATTGGATTGCGGCAACCGCGTCCGGCTCGCTAATCGCCGCGAGGTAGACATCGAGGCCTTTCTTCAGGCCTTCGTAGAAAACGAATGCGAGAGGGACGAAAAGGAATACGGTCAGGAAACACAGAGCGAGCGCGATGAGCACCCAACGCACGATAGGCAAGTCGGCGAGCGTGCGTCGATGCGAAGGAATGCCGATCGCGTCGTGCCTGGGCGCGTCCGGGGCCGGTCGTCGGTAAAGATTCATGTCAGCGCTCCTTGTCGGCGCCGGGTCCATGCCTGCAGGAGATTGACGATCAACAAGAGGACGAACGAGATGGCGAGCATGACTACCGCGAGCGCAGTCGCTCCCGCGTAGTCGTATTGTTCGAGTTTCGCGATAATCAGCAGCGGCGTGATCTCGGACACCATCGGCATGTTGCCCGCGATGAAAATTACCGAGCCATATTCGCCAACGGCGCGTGCGAAGGCCAGCGCAAAACCGGCAAGCAAGGGCGGGGTGACAATCGGAAAGAGGACGCGCAAAAAGGTCTGCCAGGGCGATGCCCCCAAGGTTGCCGCCGCCTCCTCGAGTTCCCGCGGCAATTCCTCAAGCACCGGCTGCACCGTCCTCACGACAAAAGGGAGACCGATGAACGTCAGCGCCACAAACACGCCGAGTGGCGTGTAGGCCACCTTGATACCGAGCGGCACAAGCAAGCTGCCGATCCATCCGGTGTTTGCGAACAGGCCGGCCAGCGCGATGCCTGCCACGGCGGTGGGCAGTGAGAAAGGAAGATCGACCAGGGCATCGACCAGTCTCCTGCCCGGGAACCGGTAGCGCACCAGCACCCATGCCACCAGGAACCCGAAGCAAGTATTGACCGTGGCCGCCGCCAACGCAGCGCCGAAGGTCAGGCGATATGACGCAAGCACTCGAGGCGCAGTGACCGCATCGGCGAACGCCGGCCAACCCATCTGAGCGGTCCGAAAAAACGCAGCCGACAACGGGATCAGGACTATCAGCGAAAGATAGAAGAGGGTGAAACCAATCGACATGCCAAAACCAGGAAGGACGCGCCGACTCTTACTCCGCTGCGGTGTGAGGGCCATCGGATTGGCGTCAGATCCTTTGCCGTCGAAAGCGCGGGCCATCAACAGATGCCGTGCGTTCTCGTCGAGTTCGCGGGCTTCAACTAACGCATCGCGCATCGAGGGGCCGGTTGCCGTGTTCATCGCGCCCTTTCTAGTCGATCGCTGTTATCACTTGCCGCCCGGCTGATAAATGCGATCGAAAGTGCCGCCATCGACAAAGTGCGTTCGAGTGGCTTGAGCCCATCCACCAAACGTCTGATCGATTGTGAAGAAATTCAGCTTCGGAAAGCTTGCGGCGTATTTCGCGGCTACCGCGGGATCGCGCGGACGGTAGTGATGCCTGGCAGCAATTTCCTGCCCCTCCTGTGAGTAGAGATACTGCAGGTACGCCTCGGCAACGGCGCGCGTCCCTTTCTTGTCGACGTTTTTGTCGACGATGGCGACCGGCGGCTCGGCCAGAATGCTCCATGGAGGATCGATGACTTCAAACTTGTCGGCCCCGAATTCCTGGCGGACCAGCTCGGCCTCGTTTTCCCACGACAACAGGACGTCACCTACGCCACGCTCGGCAAACGTATCGGTGGAGCCCCGCGCGCCCGAATCGAGCACCGGCACGTTCCGATAAAGACTGGCGACGAAGCCTTGGGCTTTGGTGTCGTCGCCCAGCTTCTGTCGCGCGTAAGCCCATGCCGCCAGGTAAGTCCACTGTGCGCCACCGGAGGTTTTGGGATTGGGTGTGATCACGGCAACTCCTGGCTTCACAAGGTCATCCCAATCCTTGAGCCCCTTGGGATTGCCCTTGCGAACCAGGAACACAATCGTCGACGTGTACGGCGTGCTGTTGAAGGGGAGGCGCCGCTGCCAGTTCTCCGGAATCAGCTGAGCCTTCGCAGCGATCGCATTGATATCGGACGCCAGCGCCAGGGTAACGACATCGGCATCGAGACCATCGATCACGGCGCGTCCCTGTTTGCCCGAGCCGCCGTGCGATTGCCTGACCGTGACTTTCTCACCCGTCTTGGCGAGCCAGTACTTGGCGAACGCGGCGTTGTAATCTTGGTAGAACTCGCGGGTAGGGTCGTAAGAGACGTTCAGCAGTATCGCGTCGCCCCACGCGGCGGGGACTTGTGCGAAGAGCACGAAGAGCAGAACCGTTCCAAAAGCAGCCAAACGCATTTACATAGCTCCAATAGATATTTAAATTAGTATCGTTGATAACATATAGATATATAGTAGCCGAGAAAAAAGCCGCGATCCGCGGCCGTCTCCCGTTGACGAATCCCTTTACGCTTTGGCGCGCCGATTCAGCCCTCTGCGACCTTCAATCTTCTCGTCGTCGAGCGCAGCGACGGTTACGCGCGGACGATATTGCGGCCCGAGCAAAATTATCGCGGGTCCGTCCAACGACTTGTCCGCTAACCCAGGAAGCGCACCCAGCGTCGTGTACATGATCCGCGAATGAGGCAGCGACGCGTTCTCCACCACGACGACCGGAGTGGAAGCCGGTTTGCCGGCGGCTAGCAGGGTGGCGCTGATTTCTGCGGCCTGTCCTGCTCCCATGTAGATCGCGCCCGCATCAGCGGCAACAAGGCTGCGCGCCCAGTCGTTCGGGGCCTCGTCTTCCCCGACTCTCGGTGTTACTAGAGTCACGGTTCGACCGTTCCGCGCTGTGTCAACGAAGTGCCCAGTTCAGCGCTCGCGGCGAGCGCGGCGGTCACCCCAGGCACCACCTCATAGGCGATGCCGGCCGCCTCGAGCGCTGCGATTTCTTCCTGCGCACGGCCGAAGAGCATGGGGTCTCCGCCTTTGAGGCGGACTACGACGGCGTGCGTCGTTGCGGCGTCGACGAGCCGCTTGTTGATGAATTTCTGCACCGTCGAGTGCTTGCCGCAGCGTTTGCCCACGGCAATTTTCTCGGCGCGCGCGGCCAGTGCAAGGGTGTCCGGATGCACGAGCGCGTCATGAAACACGATGTCCGCCCGGCGAGCAGCTTCGCCGCACGCAAGGTCAGCAGTCGGGCGCACCCGGGCCGGCGCCGACCAGGTAGACGGTGCCGGTCATCTTGACGCTTCAACCATGCCGGCTGCAACCGTGCTGTTGGTGGCTTCGTCGATCAGGATGAAGCTGCCGGTCGCGCGGTTGTCCGCGTAGCGGTCGCGCAAACACCGGGTTGCGCGAGCGTGAGACGCCACGCGCCCGATATCGTTCATCGCGCAGCGTCGCCGGGCGCGGGCTCTCGCTCCTGCGTCGCCACGTTCCAGAGATAATCGATGCTGTTGCAACTCGCGCGCGCACTTCGCGGGTCGTGTGGCGCAGCACGTATTTGCGCCGTGGATCGAGCGGCGCGTCGCCCAGCCAGCAGACGGTGGCTCGAGCTGGCGCGCAGCGATGCGGCGCATCGCTCGGGCACGATCATGTCGCCGCGCGAAATGTCGATCGCGTCCGCGAGCAGCCAAGGTCACGGCGGCGTGCAGGCCGGCTGTCGCCTGCGCGCCAGCGAACGTGCGGATCTCGCGCACCGGGTCGAGCAGGCCGGACGGCAATATCGTTACTCTGTCGCCGACGGCGACCGACCCCGATTCGATCGCGCCCCATGTAGCCCGCGGCCTGTCCGGCGTCGGCCGCGCGACGTATTGCACCGGGAAACGCAACTGCCGCGAGCTGGCGCACTGCGGTCGACCTCGGCGGTTTCGAGGATCTGCAGCAGCGTCGGACCGTCGATACCAACCGAGCCGCTCGCCGCGGTCGACCACCATGTCGCCTTCGAGCGGCGGACATCGGGACGAAGCGGACGTCGGCGATGCCGAGCGTCGCGCAAAGTCCAGGAAGTCGGCGACGATCGCGGCGCATAGACGTCTTCGCTGTAGCCGACCAGATCCATCTTGTTGACCGCGACGACGAGATGCGGGATGCCGAGCAGGTGCGCGAGCGTCGCGTGGCGCCGCGTCTGCGTGAGCATGCCGTTGCGCGCGTCGACCAGCATGACGGCGAGTTCGCCGTGCTCGCGCCGGTCACCATGTTGCGCGTGTACTGCTCGTGGCCGGGCGTGTCGGCGATGATGAACTTGCGCTTGCGGTCGCGAAATAGCGGTACGCGACGTCGATGGTGATGCCCTGCTCGCGCTCGGCGACGAGGCCGTCGGTCAGCAGCGACAGGTCGAGCGTCTGGCCGCGCCGCTTGCGACGTGCGCGCGATCGCGCGCCAGCTGATCGGCAAGGATGGCCTTGGTGTCGTAGAGCAGGCGGCCGATCAGCGTGCTCTTGCCGTCGTCGACGCTGCCCGCGGTGATGAAGCGCAGCACGCCGTGGTCGAGCACGTTCGTGTGTTCGATTGCGGACATCAGAAGTATCCTTCCTTCTTGCGCAGTTCCATCGACGCGTCGGAGGTCTGGTCGTCCATGCGCGTGGCGCCGCGCTCGGTGATCGTGCGTCGCGGCGGTCTCGGCGATGATCGCGTCGACCGTCGCGGCGTCGATGCCACCGGGCGGTGCAGGTGATGTCGCCGACGGTGCGAAAGCGCACCGCGAGCGTCCTCGACCGTCTCGCCGTCGCGCGGCGGCGTGAGCGCCGTCACCGGCACCAGCGAGCCGCTGCGGCGCACGACCGGCCGCTGATGCGCGAAGTAGATCGACGGCACGTGCGAGCTTCTCGCGCGCGATGTACTGCCAGACGTCGAGCTCGGTCCAGTTGCTGATCGGGAACACGCGCATGTGCTCGCCGGGCGCGACGCGGGCGTTGTACAGGTTCCACAGTTCCGGGCGCTGGTTCTTGCGGGTCCCATTGGCCGAACGCGTCGCGGAACGAGAAGATGCGCTCCTTGGCGCGCGCCTTTTCCTCGTCGCGGCGGGCGCCGCCGATGCAGGCGTCGAAGCCGAATTCGGCGATCGCGTCGAGCAGCGTCACCGACTGGTGCCGTTGCGGCTCTCGTCGGCGATCGCGCAGCACGACGCGGCCGCGGCGATCGAATCCTCGACCGAGCGCACGATCAGCCGCTCGCCCAGTTCCGCGGCGCGCGTGTCGCGGAAGTCGATCACTTCGGGAAATTGTGGCCGGTGTCGATGTGCAGCAGCGGGAACGGAAATGCGCCCGGGCCGGAACGCCTTCTCGGCCAGGCGCAGCAGGACCAGCGAATCCTTGCCGCCGGAGAACAGCAGCGCGGGCTGCGGCACTGGCCGGCGACTTCGCGCAGGATGTGGATCGCCTCGGCTTCGAGCCAGTCGAGATGGTTGTGCATCGCGCGGCGTGTCGCGCGGTGCCTGCTGGACGCGCCGACGGGCTCGAGCAAGCGGCTGTCGTTCATGACGCTACTCCGTGGCGCCACGACGCGGATCGAGACGTCCAGCGGCCGACGTGCAGGCCGCATTCCTTGTGCTCATGGCTGCTCCCACCACCAGCGGCCGGCGCGGATGTCCTCGCCGGCGTCGACCGCGCGCGTGCAGGGCGCGCAGCCGATGCTGCGGATAGCCGCGGTCGTGCAGCGGGTTGTAGGGCACGTCGTGGGCGCGGATGTAGTCCCAGACGTCGGCCTAGGTCCAGTCGGCGAGCGGATTGAACTTCGGCATGCCGTGCGTCGGCGTCGAACTCTTCGACCGCGAGCGCCGCGCGTCGCCGACTGCTCGCGGCGCAGGCCGGTGATCCAGGCGCGCTTGCCGGCCAGCGCGCGCGCGAGCGGCTCGACCTTGCGGATCGCGCAGCAGCGCTTGCGCAGCTCGACGCTGTGGTAGAACGCGTTGACGCCGTTCTCGCGCACGAAGCGCTCGAGCGCGCCGCGCATCGGGATAGTGGACCTCGACCGGCGAGGCCGTAGTGTTCGCGCACGCGGTCGATCAGCGCGTAGGTCTCGCTCTGGCAGGCGGCCGGTATCGAGCGTGAAGATCGCGATCGGCAGCGCGTGGCGCGCGATCAGGTCGGTGCAGCACCATGTCCTCGGCGCCGAGGCTGCTGGCGAGCACTGCCGGCGCATGACTTGCAGCGACTGCGCGCGGAGGCAGCGTCGAGCGCGGCAGCCGTACGGCGCTAGCGCGGAGCATCGACGTGCGAGGCTAGGTCGTGCGCTCATTGCGCCGGGTCGCGCCTCGTCGGAACTGCGACCGACGTCGGCGAAACAGCGGCAGCGGCTGGTCGACCGTCGCCTGGTAGGTGTCGCTGAAGTCGTCAAAGCCTTGCAGCGCGTCGATCAGATCGCGGTCGGCGCGCAGCGGCGAAGGCATCGAAGCCGCACTGCGCGAGCGTAGTAGAGCTGGTCGCGCAGCACGTCGCCGATCGCGCGCAACTCGCCCTTGAAGCCGTAGCGTCTCGCGCAGCAGGCGCGCGGTCGAATAGCCGCGGCCGTCGGTGAATTTCGGGAAGTCGACCGCGATCAGCGGCAGCGCTCGCAATGTCGCTGGCCAGCGCATCCGGATCGTCGGCGCGGCTTCAGCCACACGCCGACGTCCGGCGCGCTGCGAGAGCGCGTCGCGCTCGGCTGCCACAGCAGCCAGCGGCACGATCGCCGGCTTCGGCCGGCGATCGACGATCGAGCGTGGCGCGCCATCGGCGCAGCAACGTCCACGCGATCTTCGACGACGGCGCGCGGTCCTTAATGAGCTGCGGCATACGACGCGCTCCTTGAACGGCTCGATGCCGAGGCGGCGCACGGTGTCGATGAAGCGCTCGTCGTCGTGCGCGTCGCTGCGATGTAGGTGTCGATCAGACGCTCGATCACGTCGGGCACTTCGTCGGCGGCGAACGACGGGCCGATCACCTTGCCGCAGCGCCGCGCTGATCGCGCCTTGCGTCGCCGCCGATCGAGACCTGGTACCACTCCTGCGCCGTCCTTGTCGACGCCGAGGATGCCGATGTTGCCGACGTGATGGTGGCCGCAGGCGTTCATGCAGCCGGAGATGTTCAGGTCGATCTCGCCGATGTCGTGCAGATAGTCGAGGTCGTCGAAGCGTCGCTGGATCGCTTCGGCGATCGGGATCGACTTGGCGTTGGCCAGCGAGCAGAAATCGCCGCCGGGGCAGCAGATGATGTCGGTCAGCAGGCCGATGTTCGGCGTGGCGAAGCCCAGCGCCTTGCAGCTCGCCCCACAGCGGCAGCAACGCAGATCGTTCTGCACGTCGGCGAAAATCAGGTTCTGCTCGTGCGAGACGCGCAGCTCGCCGAAGCTGTAGGCGTCGGCGAGGTCGGCGACGGCGTCCATCTGGTCGGACGTGGCGTCGCCCGGCGGCACGCCGGTTTTCTTGAGCGACAGCGTCACCGCCGCATAGCCCGGCACCTTGTGCGGGGAGCACGTTGCGCTTGAGCCCAGTTGGCGAAGCCGCGATTGTCGGCGAGCGCGGCGCGATAAGCCGCGTCGTCGTCAGGCAACGCTTCGTAGGGCGGCGGCGCGAAATGCGCGGCGACGCGCTCGATCTCTTCGTCAGGTAACCGTGCGCGGGGCCGCCCTGGATGCGACGCCATTCGGCCTCGACGTGGCGGGTGAAGACTTCGAGCGTCATTTCCTTCACCAGGATCTTGATGCGCGCCTTGTACATGTTGTCGCGCCGGCCGTAGCGGTTGTAGACGCGCAGGATCGCTTCGAGGTAGTTCAGGATCTCGGCGCGCGGCAGGAACTCGCGGATCACGTGGCCGATGATCGGCGTGCGGCCCATGCCGCCGCCGACCAGCACCCGGAAGCCGACTTCGCCGGCGTCGTCGTGCACCGCGTGCAGGCCGATGTCGTGCACCAGCGTTGCGGCGCGGTCGTCGCTCGCGCCGGTCACCGCGATCTTGAACTTGCGCGGCAGGAAGGCGAATTCGGGATGGAACGTGCTACCACTGGCGGATCAGTTCGGCATACGGGCGCGGGATCGACGATCTCGTCGCGCGGCGACGCCGGCGAAATGATCGCTGGTGATGTTGCGGACGCAGTTGCCGCTGGTCTGGATGGCGTGCATGTCGACGGTGGCCAGCTCGGCCAGGATGTCGGGCACCTCTTCGAGCCGCGGCCAGTTGTACTGGATGTTCTGGCGCGTCGTGAAGTGGCCGTAGCCTCTGTCATACTTGCGGCCGATGTGCGCCAACTTGCGCAGCTGCGTCGACGACAGCAGGCCGTAGGGCACGGCCACGCGCAGCATCGGCGCGTACTGCTGGATGTACAGGCCGTTCTGCAGCCGCAGCGGCCGGAACTCGTCTTCGGTCAGCTCGCCGGCGAGGAAGCGTCGCGTCTGGTCGCGAAACTGCGCGACGCGTTCGTCGACGAAGGCTTGGTCGTGCTGGTCGTAGCGATACATAGGGCAGCACTTGATGGGATAAACCGAAGAGTAATCAGCCCAACATGTAAGAGGAAGCCGTTGCTGGCGATTAAGTGATATCCCATGGCTATAAGACCTGATCAGTCGCAACGCCGGCACCGCGAGCCCACGCGCACATTGACTCGGCATGCGGGCGGCGTGCCGGACAGCCGCCATTGGCCGAGCCCGTGAGGTCAGGCCTCATCCTGTTCGCACACGGGTCACGCGACCCCCGGTGGCGTGAGCCATTCGAGAGGCTTGTCGCCAAAGTCGAGGGCCTGCAGCCGAAGGTCGACGTGCGGCTTGCATACCTGGAACTGATGGCGCCGGATTTGGCGAGCGTGATCTCGGAACTGGTGTCGCACGGCTGCGGTGAGATTCGCGTGGTGCCGGTATTTCTGGGCCAAGGTGGCCACGTCCGGGAGGATCTGCCGGTCCTGCTGCGCGGTCTCCAGAAGCAGTATCCGACAGTCATTTTGAGCCAGGCGCGCGCCGTCGGTGACGACGATGACGTGCTGGACGCGATCGCTGCGTACTGTGTGCGCGGCGAACACCTCTAAACTACTTTAACTCCAACGAATGAAGTCAGACCGCTATTCGATTGAATGAGTGAGAGCAATGGCCGGTGGTCTTTTGCTGGTGAGGGGAAAAAATTGATGAGGGGAGTGGCTGATCGAGGACCTCGGAATTGCGGCGCGACGCCCATATCATTAACTTAACATAATATACATTATACGCAGTTAAGAGACGGGCGGCGTCGGGGGTCTCTCGGCGGACAGGTCCCTCCGCGCCGGAGCGAACCCCGGTCAGTTGCCGAAATCGAACGCTGCAGTCATGTCTCCCATCGAGGCTCGGACACCGGGCAACGGCGCCAGTCCAAATCGTCGGGTGATGAGCTTGAGAATGGACGTCGTGTCGTATTGGGTGTGATCGACAAATCCGTGCCTCGCGTACGGCGAAATGATCAATGTCGGAATGCGGGTACCCGGTCCCCAGCGATCACCAGCGGGCGGCGGGACGTGATCCCAGAAGCCGCCGTTCTCGTCGTATGTCACGATGATCGCGGTCGAGGCCCAGAGCGGGCTCGCCTTGATTTTTTCGATCAGCTCGGCGATGTGCAAATCACCTGACTGAACGTCCGCGTAACCGGGATGTTCGTTGAGCACTCCCTGCGGTTTGTAGAAGACGACCTGCGGCAGCTCGCCCGCGTCGATGCCTGCCGACGAGGTCCGCATAGTCCTTCAGGTGCTCGGCGCGATCCGGCGGTGCCGGGGGCAAAGCGCGCGAAATAGTTGAACGGCTGGTGGTGGGTGACGAAATATGGCGCCCCGTCGGCGCTGGTTGCGATGATGCGCCGCTTGACCTCCGCTGCTTGCATGCCGTCTTTTACCGCCGCGTCCCACGCACCCGCGTACCAGCCCACGAACGCCCTTCGCCGACAGCGTGTCACCAATAGTTGTGGCCGTTTGCGGCGGCAGCGTGTGCTGCGCGGGGTTTGCGAAGCGAGGGTCCCCTCCTTTGCCGGGTAGACGCGCGATGGCTGATATCTCGGCTGGGTTGTGTTCACCGACCAGCCGTCGGGCGTAATGTCGCCGTCGAGCACGAATTTCGGCGGACCGTTGAGCGCCGATGCCGGCGAATCGGCTTGCGTTTCAGCCACCCGCGGTCGTCGAGCTGCGCGCGCAGGTTGGCGGGGCCATCGGGATCCTCCGGTGTGCACGCGCAGATCAGCCAGAAATGATTGAGGTACGAGCCGCCGAAGGCCCCCATGAAAAAGTTGTCGGCCAGCGTGTATTCCTGCGCCCATTTCCACAGCGGCAGCTGCGAGCCATCGTAGTAGCCCATGACCAGGCCGCCGGCGTCCGAGGCTGCGACGTAGCGGTCGAGCTTGCCGCCATCGATCTGCTCCTGATTCTGGTAGAACCGGTGAACGAGGTCACGCGTCGCCACCGAGAGCGATTGGTTGATCGGCGGCGCGTCGATGCGGAACGGTCGATTCGACATTCCCATCGGGTAACCGGGGTCGGCATCGCGCCCTTCCACACCGGCGGCAGGCCCGGAAGAGGCTTACCGTCGTTGTCGACCTGCGTGATGCGCCGCCGTGGCGTTGGCGATGCCATTGGCGCCCGGGAACAGGCCGTAGAGGTTATCGAAGCTGCGGTTCTCGGCGTAGATGACGACGATATGGTCGATCTTGTCGAGGCCTGTCTTGAGCTGCGCTGGAACCGGTGTCGCCGTACAACCGACGAGGATCGCAGCCGTCGTAGCGGCGATGACCCATAGGCGCGGGGCACATCCCATGTGGTTCAGCGGTCGGGGCCCGCAGCGGAAGGTTCCCATAGCTCTACCTTGTTCCCGTCGGGGTCGATGAACCAGCCAAAACGTCCGTACTCGTGTTCTTCGATCTCGCCGACGACGCGCGCGCCTCCGGTATGTACCTGCCCGAGCGCGCCATCGAGATCATCGACAACGAGGTTGAACATGAATTGATGCGTCCGATGGAGCGAAATAGTCGGTGTTAGCCGGGAAAGGACTCCACACGGTGAAGCCGCTCGCCGGCATGGTTTGCGCCTGAAATTCGATCGACGCTACGCCGTCCCCTACTCCCAACCACTGCGCATACCAGGCGAGCAGCCGCTGCGGATCCGGCGACTTGAAGAAGAGCCCTCCCAAGCCAAGCACCTTCGCCATTGTTTGCCCCTGTGATCGGCCGTCGCGTTGAGGTTGAATCAGCTGAGATTGACCGTAGCACGCACCGTGCCCGCGCGTTCGTGTCTGGCGGTCAACGCAATCGAGTCGCCCGCCTTTCCCTTGACCAACCATTCCATCTTCGCACGGTCGTCGGTTACCCGGTAGTCGGGCCAGAACGACACGCCGGTGTGCTTGTAGGCCTTGCCTTCGAGTTGACCGAGGTCTTCTCGCCGCTTGCCGCCGATCAACTCGGCGCCCGGGGGCAATGCGATTTCGGCCAACAGGCCGCGGACCGTTTTACGCTCGAGCGCCCGCTTGCTCACATAGCTCGGCAGCCAACCGGTATTTTGCACAACCAGGCGCACGCGCCAGGTGTTGTCTCCGAGCGCCTCGGTCTCCGCCTTTACCAGCTCCAGCTTCGGCGAAAGCAGGCTTTGCCACAGCAGCCACTTCGGAAAACGAGCCACCTCTTTTTCCAGGAAAGCCGGCGGCGGATTGCTGAACGTGTGCAGCCGATTCCAGCCGCCGATTTCAATCGGCCCCAACTGGGGATGGTTGTACGGCTTCCAATCGACGTGCCCCGCCCCGCCCAGTTTTTGTTCGCTCCAGCGAAATAGTTTGAGGTCATCGTCGCTCGGATGGTCACGGAACCAGTCGATGTACTGATAGTTTTCGATGCCGGCTTCCCGCATCGGGCACCAGATCTCGACAACCCAGGCAAACGCGCCCAAATGGTCGAACAACCAATCGGAGGTCCCCCTATCACCTGCTTGGGATAGTAGCGAAATTCGTGGTAAACCGAGATCGCTGGATAGCCAGTTAATTCCGTCCCTTGCGTGCCTATTTTTTTGTACGCCCAGAGATCCTCGGGGATCATTTCGTCGTCGGCAGAATGATCGAAGGGGCGCAGCAGGACCCCGCTCCAGGTGTGGAAACTGACGCCGCCGCTGATGTTGGAATGCGAGGTCAGGAACTGCACTTGAGCGCGCACTTCAGGCTCGGAGGTCGGAAACGGTCCGGCGCCCAGCTGTTCGTATTCCTGCCGCCAGTGAGCTGGATAATTTCTATTTAAATCCAGCCCTTGCCGTGGTTTTTTGATGTTTAACATGAATCCGTCGTAAGCCTCCAGCGTGCCTTCGGGGAGGATCCGATAGTACCGTCCGCCCGACTTCCGTTGGGTCGCGCCGCACCATCAGCCGCGGCTCCTGAGGGTGCGATTTCCACAGACCGTTGCTGTCCGGAATGCGCATCTGCAGGATGCGACCGTCGCCGTCGACGTCTTCCACGGTGAGTCCTTCGATTTCCTCCTCAGTGTTCGGATACACGCGCGTGCTTGAACGTATGAATCTCGGCTTGTCGGCCATCGCCCATTCGGGGCCATCCGGATTTACACGCGGACAGATATAGAACGCTCGAGTGTCGAGGGCGCGCGTAACGTCGGCATCCGTGCCGTAATGCTTCACCAGGTGGTCGAGGAAATAAACGCTGGCGACCGATGCTGCAATCTCGGTCGCATGCACGTTGCCCTCGACCCAGAAGGCGGGCTTTTCGGTCGAGGGGCCGGTCGCAAGATTGGTTACCGTGACAACCCAGATATCCCGGCCTTCATGACTCTTGCCAATGGATTCGAGGGCGACAAGGCGCGGATACTCGGCCGCGTAGGCCTTGAGGATGTCGGTGAGTTCGGCGTAACGATAGAAGCGATCGAAGCTGACGGTCGGCATGAAATGGCGGTTCCGGGCGAAAGCGGCAGTGTCGCCGTCATTGCCCGGATGCGTCAACTGAGAAAGCGATGGACTGCAGGACCGTTAGTCGTATTG
Source organism: uncultured beta proteobacterium (assembly GCA_963749795.1). Lineage (GTDB taxonomy): Bacteria > Pseudomonadota > Gammaproteobacteria > Burkholderiales > Casimicrobiaceae > PALSA-1003. The sequence continues at coordinate 138,930 of CAVVOR010000006.1, read as the reverse complement.
CTTCATAGCGGGGAGCACCGCGTGCGGCGCAGCGCGCGGTACAGGGTTGATAGCGTGCCGCTATATCCCGGCGTACCACTGGTAGCCTTGGTCCTCCCAGTACCCGCCTTTCCCGCCCGCAATCTTGTCGAAGCTTTCGACGAGTTCGATTCGCATCACGTATTTCGCGTGCTTGTAGCCAAGCTGGCGCTCGACCCGCAACCGTATCGGTGCGCCATTGGCCACAGGCAGTGCTTTATTGTTCAGTTCGTAGGCGAGGATAGTCTGCACATGGTAGGCATCGTCAAGATCGATGCTTTCATAGTAAAGACTGCGTCCCCCGGACTCCATCGGGTCGGCGCAATGAAAAACGACGTAGCGCGCGCTTGCCTTCGGTCGTGCAGCCTCAAGCACTGACGAAAGCTTCGCGCCCTTCCATTGGGCGATGGCACTCCACCCTTCGACGCAGTCGTGTCGCGTGATTTGCGTACGGCTCGGCAGAGCGCGTAATTCCGCCAGTGAATAGCTCGCAGGCTGTTCCACCAGCCCATCGACCTGCAGGCGATAGTCGCTGAACCCGCTCGACGCCATCGCGACGTACCGGGGATTATCAGGCTCCGACGTCCCATTGCTGCGAAACTCTGGCGACAGATCCGCAAGGGTGAATTCCTGCGCCAGAGCTTTTCGCGGTATGACGAGGCGTTGCGCCCGGCGTGTGAGTGTTTCTCCCGCATCCATGGTTTTCTGGAACCACGCCGTTCCCGCCAGCTTTTCGCAGCCGCCCAGTACCAGTGCACCGGTCCCGGCGAGCGTGCGCAGAATCCACCGCCTGCGGCTATCGTTGTCAGCGCGTCTCATGCGGTACCTCCGGGTCCACGCGGTAACGGCCAGTAATCATCGAGCGGAGATTGTTCCAGAGACCGGTGATGATGACCTCGAAGACATGAATCAACACGAATCCGACAAGCAGCCACGCAACAATGAAGTGGATCGTTCGGGCCGACTGCCGCCCTCCAAACAAATCGATCCACCCGGGTACCAACGAATCCAGGCCCGGCGACATTGCGAAGCCCATCAGGATGACCAGCGGCAGAAGAATGAAAATCACGGTGAGATAGGCGAGCTTCTGCAGCACGTTGTAGCGTTTTGCCGCTTCGCCCGTCGTGTGGTGGAAGCGGATATGCTCGAGTATCGATCTGCCGATCGAACGCCAGTCGCCACGCGTAGGCACCAAGTCCCGCGCAAGATGGCGGCTGAAGGCCGCGTAAGCGATGTAGCACAAGCCGTTGACGACGAAGATCCATGCGAACAGGAAGTGCCACTGGCGTGCCAGCGACAGCCAGCGGCCGTCGGGAATCGTCAGCCACGAGGGAAACGTGCGTGCGCCGACCTCTCCATCGGGCCCTCGCGACGCTCCGAGCAAACCTGTCGTCTCGAACTGATGATTGAAGATTCGCGTGACACCGGTGATGTTATCGGCGTCTTCGGTTGCCCCGATCTCGAATATCGCGGGACGCCCGGTGTAGGAGGATTTTCCCCAGTACAGGGCCGGATGGGCGCTGAATATGTTCAGTCCGCTCATCAATAGCACTGTCAAGGCGATGACATTGATCCAGTGCATGACGCGCACGGGCAGTCGATGCCGGTAGTACAGGTAGGACGACGACGGAACGTGGGTCCCGGCATCAATGGTAGACATCGAGGGCTCCATTGCATGTTCGAGGATGATGGGGAAACGCCATTCTATTCCAGGGGACGATTCGCGACGCGATTGAAACGACGTTTGGTAGTCGGTTAACGGCAAGAATTCTTACGGCGATGCAACACCCGGTCGTGCAGAAGGTTCACGCGACGCGAGTCGCTTCGACTATGCCAAATACCGGTCCGGCAGGAAGCACCCTCTCGACTTTGAGCCCAGCGGCAGCCAAAAGCCCCCGATATTCGTCCTCCGTTCGTTCCTTTCCGTTCAGTCCAACCAGCATGTTGAGGTCGCTGCGCGCAACCGATTGATGTCCGGGCGAAGCCTCGAGGCGGATGGGCATGATGCGCTCGACCAGTAAGAGTTTTGCGTGGGCGTCCATGGCGGCGCGGCAGTTGCGCAAGATAAGCAGGCTGCGCTCGTCGTCCCAGTCATGAATGATGCTCTTGAGAAGGTACGCATCGGCGCCGCTGGGGACGGACAGGAAAAAGTCGCCGACAATGTAACTGCAGCGGGCTTCGACGCCCACCGTCAGCATTTGCGCACGGGCGGATTCAACGGCATGGGAGCGATCGAACAGCACACCAAGCGTCCGCGGATTGGCGCGAAGCACCGCTGCCAGAAGTTCCCCGTAGCCGCCACCGACGTCGACGAGTTGCCGCACGTCGGAAAAGTCGTATGCTCCCAGTATGTTCGCTGAATCCAGTCTGGTCAGCTCGACCATCGCCCGATTGAATATCGCTGCGGCGTCAGGATCTGTTTCGAATGCATCAAAGCCTTCGCTGCCCGTTACGCGCAGTCTCGCACTTTCACCCGACATGACGCTATCGAGCAGCTGCCCCCACACCGGCCATGCCGAACCGCCCCAATACAGGGCCCACGAGCGCAATGAGTTTGGAACGTCGGCACGGAGCAGCGAGCCCATTTGCGTCAACTCATAGGTGCCATGGTCGTGTTCGACGCAAATATCCAGCGTAGTAAGGGCGCGCATCAGTCTACGCAGCGATGGCTGGTGCGCTCCCGTGAGCAGCGACAGTCTCTCGTCGGTGCATTCTCCAGAGGCAATGAGGTCGGCAATTCGGAGATACGCCGCCACGCGGATGGCTTGCGCCATCCAGCTCGCGTTGATCATAGTCAGCAATTGCCTCGCGCCCGACGCCGATTCAGCTGTATCCAATGTTTCAGGCGGAGTCACGGCGATCGCCTCGTGAAATAATCGGGTCTTCGACGCCACGATACGCATCGTACTGAATGGACACAACGATATTGCTCGTTGCCACCGCTACCCAGTGGTTCGGCACTGCACGCATGCCACGCGACCTCGCGCAGGCGGGTTGGACGGTGGCGCTGTTGGCGCCAAGGGGTACGTTGGCCGAACATAGCCGTTATGTGCAGAAAATCGGCCACCTGCCGGAGAATGCGACGCCGCTGCAGTGGGTGCATGCGCTGGCAGCGATGGTCAAGGCGATCGAGCCCCGCCTGTTGCTTCCATGCGATGACACCGCGTTTCGTCTCATGAGCCAGCTCGTCCTCGCGCCGCCTGACAATTTGCAGCCTTCGCTACATCTTGCAGCTCGCCAGTCTGATTGTCGAATCGATCGGCGATCCGACGTATTATCGCGCAAGCATTGACAAGACGCTGCTCTGTCGAGCCGCAGAAAAGCTTGGCGTGCTCGTTCCTCGCTACGAGGTGGTGTCCGATATGGCCGGCGCGATCGGCTTTCGCGGCGAGTCACACGTGGCCCGTGGTGCTCAAACGCGAGCACTCTGCGGCCGGCGAAGGCGTCGCGGTTTGCGAAGATAAGCGGTCGTTGGCGCTGGAGTTTGTCCGCCTGCTGGACGACAAGAGCGTCACGTTCAGCGATGCGACCGGCCGCCAGCTGCTTGTGCAGGAATACATCCCGGGTCGCACGCAGTATTACGCGGGCACCACGTGGAGGGGTTCGTTGCTATGCGGCTACGCGGTCGAAAAGCTCGATGGAGATCGATACGGGCCGGCGAGCGTCGTCCGGTACTATCATTCTCCGGAGATGGAACAGTCGGCGACCAAGCTTGCGGCGGGTTTTGGCGTGACTGGCATTATCGCTCCGGAATACATCATCGACGAGCGTTCGGGCAGGCTCTATCTGATCGAGATCAACCGCCGCATGACGCCGGGTACGCATCGTGGGGCGATCTTCAATATGAGCAGTGCTAAGGCGCTCATGGCGGCTTTGGGCAACGTGCCCCCGAGCGGGCGCGTTCGCCTCGATCCTGGCGAAGAGCATATCTATGTGAGCTTCCCGCATGAATGGCTGCGCGACCCTGCGAGCCCTTACTTGCGCAAATACCCCGTCGATGCACCTTGGGATGACCCGCATTTGTTGGCGGCGATGATCGCGACGAGGCCGAAAAGATGATGCACGCGCAGCGCTTGGTGGCGGTCGGCGTGGCGATCCTGCTCGCTTGTTTACCTACGAGGACTGGCAGCGTGACCCCGGACGCATATCCGAGTCGCCCAATCCGCATCGTCGTTCCGTTCGGGCCCGGCAACCAGCTCGACGTCTTCGCGCGACTCGTCGGCGACCGCCTCGCGATTGCGCTGAATCAGCCGGTGATCGTCGAGAACCACGCAGGCGCTGCAGGTAACGTCGCAAGCGAAGTCGTCGCCAGGGCTGCCCCCGATGGGTACACGTTGCTGGTGTCGGGTGTGCTGATCACTTTGCTGCCTCTGACCTACGGTAGGCAGGCGGTCGACCCGGTGGCGGCGTTTGCGCCCATTTCTCGATTGGCACAGCAACCGATCGTGATCGCAATCAACGCATCGAACAAGATCAACACGCTTACCGAATTGATCGCCCGTGCGCGGAGTGAACCCGGCAAGCTGGCTTACGCGACCACAGGCGTTGGGACAGCGCAGCATGTGGCGATGACGATGTTGTCACAGCGTGCGGGCGTTGAATTCTTCCACGTCCCGTATGCCAACAGCGGTCAGTTGATTGGCGACGTTCTGTCGGGAGAAGTACCGATTGCGATGTCCTTTCCGGGGACCGTAGACCCGCATATCAAGGCCGGCCGACTCAGGGCACTGGCGGTGACCAGTGCGCACCGTGCGCTGATGTGGCCCGACGTACCGACGGTCGCCGAATCTGGATTTCCCGGCTTCGACATTCAATCATGGGCGGGCGTGCTGGCCCCCGCGGGAACCCCTACGGAAATAATCTCCCGCCTGCACCGGGAAATCGTGACGATTCTCGCAATGCCCGACGTCCGCGCCGCATTCCTTGCGCAAAGCGCGGAGCCGGTCGGCAATACACCCGCAGAGTTTGCGGTAGAAATCAAGGCGTCGATGGCGCGCTGGGCGCCCGTGGTCAAGGCTGCAGGAATCAAAGTCGACTAGACCGACTCGAGTGCGCCGAGTCGCGCTCGCAGCCTCGCGTAATCCTCCGGAGTGTCCATATCCGCGGTGAAGCGGTCGTGGGCAGCCTCGTAACGGAACACATCATCCGGATACTCGTTGGCGAGCTTCTTGCAGCCGATATGTCGTTCGCCGACGGCAACCTCGTGTACATAACTCGACGCGAACAGGATGGGATTTCCGCGCTGTCCGTTGAAATATGGAATGACGATCGACCGGTCGGTTTTTTCGCAATAGGTTGTTACCAATTCAGCGTAGTCGCGCGCTTCCAGCAGCACCATGTCGCCAAGGCACATCATTACCGCGTCGGTGGCTTTGCTGAGCGCACCGACGCCGATCGCTGACGAAGTCATCTGGCCTTCCTCGTAGCGCGGATTTGGCTGCAAGCTGACCGGCAAATCCGACAGCGCAGCCATGACGTCGCGGCCGCGGTAACCCGTGACGACGACGATTTCCTGCGGCGACGCCTCGAGCAGGCGGAGCACCGTGTGACGGATCGCTGGCACCTCGCCGGGCTCGCCGTTGGCGACGAGCGGCAACAGCAGCTTGTGCTGGCCTTGCATTCGCGATGATGTGCCTGCAGCCAGCACGACAGCGGACCATTTCATGTCGACACCTTTGCCAGGGAGGCGCGGCGAATCGCCGCATACTTTCCGGGGTTCGCAGTGAAGGTTTTCCAGCAGCCGTCGCAGCAGAAATAATAGGGCTCGCCTTCAAACGTTTCGACATGCTTCGGCGTGCTCGTCGAAACCGCGACACCGCAGACCGGGTTGATGAATGTGCCGGATCGTTCGGCGCCGACGATACTCCCCGGCGCCGGCGGCGTGCCCATCGCGTGGGTATCCGCATGCTCGACCGTCGGCGGTCGATCGCGGCCGCGCAACAGCGCAAGCACGCCGGTCATCGCAACCAAGGCAATTTCAGCCGGGGTCCTCGCCCCGGCGTCCGGCCCGGCAGGCGCCTGCATTTTCGCCAGTGCGGCCTGGTCGAAGCCTCGCGAGCGCATCAACTCGCGCAGTTTGTCGGCCTTGCGCGCGCTGGCAATCATCAGGACGTGGGTGGCCGAACTTGCAAGCGCGCGCTGAAGCGCGTCAGCGTCGCCATTACCCTGAGTCGCGATCAAGACTACCGGCGCATCTTCGGGCATGTCGACCAGGCGAATGCCCAGGCGCTGAGCAAAGAAGCGCGCATCGTCGGCCGCGGGAGTGTCGCCGATAATGCAGAGCGCGATGCGCGTGCTGTACGGCTGGATGAAGAGTTCGATCGTGCCGTTGCTTGCACACGCCATAGGATGCTGCTCCACGCCCGGCTCCGCGGCCTCTTCGTCGTTGCTGATATGCAGGAGCTTCGGTTCCCCATTGGCGATCGCCGCCTTCGCTGCCTCGACAACGACGTCTTTGGCACACCCACCGCCGATCCACCCCGTCAGCGTCCCATCGCTGCGAACAATCGCTTGGGCACCGACGTAGGCCGACGTCGGCGCGGCAACGCGAACGACAGTGACCATCGCATACGGCTCGCCGCGTTCGTTCAGGGCCTGAGCCAGTTGCAGTAATTCGTGCGCAGTCATGCGTGCAGGTCGCCGTGTGCGCTCGCGCTATCGGAGCACGGCGACCACATCGGTCAGGACACGAGCGAGTGTTGCCAGATCGGCGCCCGGTGCGAGCAAGTCGAGATGTGGAAGCGCTGCCTGCATACCGCGGCTGTCGGGTGACCACCCTGGCCGGCTCGCCAAGGGGTTGATCCATACCATGCGGCGTGCCCGACGTCGGAGGTCGGCAAGCGCCGTGGACAGCACCTGGGGCTCGCCGGTATCGTAACCGTCGCTGACGATGACGATTCCCGTACGCGAATGAACGCGGCGAGGTGCGTGGACGCGGTTGAAGTCGCGCAGGCATTCGCCGATGCGCGTTCCGCCGCCCCAGCCTGCAGCCAGTAAATGGAGCTTTTCCTGCGCGCGCCATGGATCCGCGTCGCGCAATGCCTCATCCACTTCGGTGATATGCGTATGGAAAATGTAGCTGTGGACGTCGTTGAGTTCCGCCGCGAGCGCGCGCGCAACGCGCAAGTAGAAAAAACTGTACAAGCTCATCGAGCGGCTGACGTCCAGCAATAGAACGATTCGCGGTCTGACGCGGCGACGATCCTTCCACGCCAGCGATAGCGGCGTCCCTCCGCGCTCGACGCTGCGACGTATCGTTCCAGGCAGATCAAGCCGTCGCCCACGCGCGCTGCGGGCTTCTCGACGCAACCTCAGATGTTTGATGCGACGCGCGAAGCCGCGCATCAGGGATTCGATGTCGCGGATCTGGTCGGCGCGCGCGAGATCGCGGAAATCCGTCGTAGCCAGCGTTCTCTCGCGGCTGGCGGCGTAACGCGCCGCCAGTCGCGTAACACCGGGGCTGGCCTCGTTGTCCTCGGCAGCGTCCTCGCCGGTGCCGGAGGTCTTTGCCTTTTCGACGGCGCCGTCGGTGAACAAGCGTTTGTTCGGAGCCAGGAAGTAAGCATCGAACAAGGAATCGAAGCGGCGCCATTCGCTCGTGCGTCCGCATAGCATCGCCTTCAGGCTCCAACGAAGCACCTCCGGATCAAGAACGCCGACCCGAGCAGCAGTCATGAGCACGGCGGCAGCATCGTCGCCGCCAACGCCGAAGCCATTGGCGCGAAGAAATCCACTGAAGCCGGTCAGGCGCGAACGCAAGATCAGTCCAAGGTCGAGCGCGGCAGGGGCGGTTGAGGCGATCAGCATGCGGCTGCCATCCGCGCGACGACTTCTCGAGTGAAGGCCGTGCGATCGCTGCGTGTCTTGATCAGCGCCGTCAGTGTTTCGAGCAGCCGCTCGGCGCCATCTTCGCCAATGGTCGCAACGCCCATGCGAAGCAGCGCCGCGGTCCAGTCCAGCGTTTCGGCGATCCCCGGTTTCTTCTGCAAGTCCATCCTGCGTACGCTCTGCACGAACTGCACAACCTGGCGCGCGAGTTCGCCTGCTGCCTCCGGCGCCTTGATTTCGACGATCGCCAGTTCCTTGTCGAACGACGGATAGTCGAGGTACTGGTACAGACACCTGCGACGCAAAGCATCCGACAACTCGCGTGTGCCGTTGGACGTAACAACCACCATCGGTATCGTCGTTGCTCGTACGGTACCGAGCTCGGGAATCGACATCTGGTAGTCGGAGAGAAGCTCCAACAGGAAGGCCTCGAACGCTTCGTCGGCGCGGTCGATCTCGTCGATCAGAAGGACCGGCGGTTCGGCGCAGCTGATGGCTTCCAGCAGCGGCCGTTTGAGCAGATATCGCTCGGAGAAGATGTCCTGTTCCTTGGCGCCAATGCTTCGATCATCCTGCTCGAGCAGCTTGATGGCGAGTAATTGCCGCTGGTAGTTCCATTCATACATCGCCGCGTGCGCATCAAGCCCTTCGTAACACTGCAGGCGGATGAGCCGCGTGTTGCAAATCGTGGCTAGCGCCTTGGATGCTTCGGTCTTGCCGACACCGGCGTCACCTTCAATCAACAGCGGCCTGCGCAGCTCTGTCATCAGCAACAGCGCGGCGGCGAAGCTGCGTTCAGCCACGTATCCCGCATCGGTCAGGCGCTTCTGCAAATCGGCGACCTCGGTCATGCGTTGCACCGCCGTTAGCTCCTGCCTTTGGAGAAAACGCCGCTGAACCAGTCCTTCACCACGGCCCAAAGGAGCGCCAATCCATCCAGCTCCTTCGTGGCGGCGCCCGACGCGCCGCGCATGGCTGCCCGGGGCGCGACGGATGCGTCGCTCGCTGTCGCAGTTGCAGCTCCCGGTGTCGACGCAGAGGCCGTTGGCGAGCGTGCGGCTGCCTCAGGTGCAATCGCCGTGAGCCGTGCGGCGAAGTTGGCCGCGAACTGCCTCAATATCTGGTCGGCGATCGCATCCATCATACGACCGCCGAAAGTCGCGGCCTTGCCGCTCACCGATGCCTGACTTTTTCCCACCAGAGCGCTTGCGCCGTCCTCGCCAGCTTCGACACGCGCTGTCAAATCCAGCGACGCGGCAGAAGTGCCGGACGTATCGGTGCCCTTGGCAATCAGTCTCAGCGTCCGCGTCGCCGCGTCGTTCTCCTTGACCTCGATCTCACCTCGGAACGTAAGGGACGCCGGGCCAACCTTCATCGCGACGGTGCCCTTGTAGTGTTCGGCATCGATTCGCTCGGTGATCTTCGCACCAGGCATGCAGGACGCCACAGCTTCGATGTCCTGCAACATGGCCCAGGTTGCTTCGGGCGCCGCGGGCATCGGGAAAGTGCGCTCGATATCAACTTTCATGCGCCGACGTCCTGTCGATTCTCAGCGAGTTTTTACGTTACTGCGCCCACGCTTCGTCATCGCTTGTTGATCCCTAGTGCGTTGCATTGCTGCCAGACCCGGAACGATGTGTGTGGCATGTCCATGTGGGTCACGCCCAGGTGCGCGAATGCGTCGACGACCGCATTGGTGAAGCAAGGGATGCCGCCCACGTGCGGGGACTCAGCCACGCCTTTCGCTCCGATCGGATGATGCGGCGACGGCGTCACGGTGAAGTCGGTCTCCCACTTCGGTGTTTCGACCGCAGTCGGAAGGAAATAGTCCATCAGACTGTTGCCGAGATGGTTACCGCTTTCGTCGAATGGCACCTGCTGTCCCATCGCCACGGCGAACGCCTCGGTGAGGCCGCCGTGTATCTGGCCCTCGATGATCATCGGGTTGATGCGCGTGCCGCAGTCGTCGAGCGCGTAGAAGCGCCGCACCTTGGTTTCCCCGGTGAACTTGTCGACGTCGACAACGCATACGTATGCGCCGAACGGAAAAGTCATGTTTGGCGGATCGTAGTACTCGGTCGCGTCCAGTCCTTTTTCCATGCCGTCAGGGAGATTGCTGGTGTGCGCGGCCATCGCGATCTCTTTCATCGTCTTGACTTCGGCCGGATTGCCTTTGACTTGAAAGCGATCCACATCCCACTCGAGATCCGCCTCGCCGACTTCGAGCAAATGCGCGGCAATCTTCCTCGCCTTGTCCTTGATCTTGCGTGCTGCGCGCGCAGCCGCCGCCCCGGCCACAGGGGTCGAACGCGAGCCCCAGGTACCCGCCCCGTAGGGCGCCTTGTCGGTATCGCCCTCCTCGATCTGAATCTCCTCCGAAGGCAGGCCCAGCTCGGTCGCGATGATCTGCGCATAAGTCGTCGCGTGCCCCTGCCCTGGCTCATTGTCCCGAGTCGCGCAATCGCACTCCCGGTAGGGTTGACGCGGATATCGCAACTGTCAAAGAGGCCGATGCCCAGAATGTCGCAGACTTTGGTCGGCCCGGCTCCGACGATTTCGGTGAAGGTGGAAATGCCGATACCCATTAGTTCGCCTTTGGCGCGCTTGTCTGCCTGTTCACGCCGCAAGCCGTCGTAGTCGACTGCCTTCAGTACTTTGGCAAGTGCGGTGTGATAGTCGCCGCTGTCGAGGGTCCACCCCAGTGACGTGTTGTACGGAAATTGTTCGGCCTTGACGAAATTGCGGCGGCGAATCTCGGCTTTGTCGATGTTGAGCTTCTGCGCGAGGATGTCGATCATGCGCTCGATCAGGTAGACCGCCTCGGTGACGCGTAGCGAGCAGCGGTAGGCGACGCCACCGGGCGCCTTGTTGGTGTAGACCGCATCGACACGACAGTACGCTTTCGGAATGTCGTATGAACCTGTGCAGATGCTGAACAGCCCCGCCGGCAGTTTGGTGGCGGATACATGCGAATTGAACGCGCCGTGGTCGGCGAGCGCTGTGAAGCGCAGGCCTTTGATGCGACCATCCTTGTCGGCCGCGAGCTCGCCGATGCCGTGATAGTCACGCGCAAATCCAGTCGTCGAAATATTATCGATGCGCGATTCGATCCATTTGACTGGCACACCCGTGACGATAGAGGCGACGATTGCGGCGACGTAGCCAGGATAGACAGGGACTTTGTTGCCGAAACCGCCGCCGATGTCGCCGCCGACGACGCGGATCTTGCTCTCGGGAATGCCCGACAACATCGCCAAAACGGTGCGCACCAAATGCGGCGCCTGCGAGGTGATGTAGACGGTGAGTTGTCCGCGGACCTTGTCGAAGGACGCGACGCAGCCGCAGGTTTCGAACGGACACGGATGGACGCGCGGGTTGAGTATTTCCTCTCGCACGGTGACAGCGGCGTTCGCGAATACCGCGTCGGTCCCCTCTTTGTCGCCGGCATCCCAGGTAAAAATATGGTTCGGATGGGTGCGTGGGCCGTGACCGACGTTGTCCTTGTCGGCGATATCCTCGCGAATGATAGGCGCGTCATTGTCCATCGATTTTTTTGGATCGACGATCGCCGGCAGTTCTTCATAGTCCACGACGACCGCGTCAGCGCCGTCAGCCGCCGAATAGCGGTCATTGGCGAGCACGAACGCGACTTCCTGATATTGGAAGCAGACCTTCTTGTCCGCGAGCACGGCCTGCACGTCGCCCCCGAGCGTCGGCATCCAATGCAGATTGACGGGCTTCAGGTCGTCGGCCGTGAGGACGGCGACGACTCCGGGCACTTTGAGCGCGGCACTCTTGTCGATACCCTTGATTCGGGCGTGCGCATAGGGGCTGCGCACGATCGCGCCGAACAGCATTCCCGGGAGCTTGATGTCGTCCACGTAGCTGCCTTGACCGCGGATGAAGCGCGCGTCTTCCTTGCGCGTTCTGGATGCGCCCATTCCTTCGAGTTTCTGTTCGCGCTGAAACTTGTCGTCTGGCATGATCGGACTCCGGTAATCTCGTTACATCGCTGTCGTCGGGAGGCGCAGCTTGTTGCCGTGGCTTATTGGCGTGCGTATTGGCGTGCGCATTGGCGTGCGTATTGGCGTGCGTATCCGTTCCTAAGCGGCAGCCTTTTCCGATAGTTTCTTCGCTGCCGACTGGACGGCCTTTACGATGTTCTGATAGCCCGTGCACCGGCACAGGTTACCCGCCATCCAATAGCGGATCTCGTCCTCGGTCGGCTTGGGATTTTCCTTCAGTAGCCGATAGGCGCGCGTAATCATGCCCGGCGTGCAGAAGCCGCATTGCAGAGCGTGGTCGAGGTGGAAGGCTTCCTGCAGCGCATGCAACTCGCCTGCCTGTGCGAAGCCTTCAATGGTCAGCAGGTCGGCGCCTTCGCATTGCACCGTGAGCACCGTGCACGACTTGACCGACATGCCATTAAGGTCGACCGTGCATGCGCCGCAGTGGCTCGTTTCGCAACCGATGTGTGGTCCCGTATGTTGCAGTTTCTCGCGCAGCGTGTGGATCAGCAACTCGCGCGGCTCAACAACGACGTCAACTTCCTTGCCGTTCAGTTTGAAGCTCACCGCCTGTTTTTTCGCCATTGTTCGCTCCGCTGGCTTCGATTATTGCTTTGCGCGCTGGCGCGCCGCGGTCAGTGCACGCACGGTCATCTCGCCAGCCATCGCTGTCTTGTACTCTTCGTCGCCGCGTTGATCGCGTACCGGATTGCAAACACTCATTGCAAGCCGCGCGGCTTCGACGATCGCCGCCTCATCAGGTTTCTTTCCGCGCAACGAAGCTTCGGCGTTGCTCGCCCTCAACGGCGTCGGTCCTACATTGGTCAACGCGATACGAACGTCCTCGACGATGCCGGCCTGCATCCGCAAAAGTACCGCGGTGGCGGCGGCGGCAAAGTCGCCGGTCTTGCGTTTGAGCTTCGAATAGCTGTATCCCGATCCTGATGCAGGAACGGGAATACGAATCTCAGTCAGGATTTCGTCGGGCTTCATCAACGTCTCGTAGGTGCCGACGAAAAAACCGTCGGCCGGGACCGTGCGCGTCCCTGCCGAACCGCGCAACACAAACGACGCTGCCAACGCCAGCATCAGCGCCGGGTGATCGTTGCCAGGATCGCCATGCGCGATGTCACCGCCGATGGTTCCTTTGTAGCGCACTTGCGGATCGGATATCTGGCGTGCGCCTTCGACCAGCAACGGACACTTCGTCTGCAGTAAGGTCGACCAGACGATTTCGTTCTCGGTCGTCATCGCGCCGATGACCAGTGTCCCCGCATCCTCACGTATGCCTTTTAGCTCGGTGATCTTGCCCAGATCGATCAGATGGCCCGGCTGCGCGAAACGCAGTTTCATCATCGGCAGCAAACTGTGTCCGCCGGCAAGCAGTTTGGCGTCATCGCCGAATTGTTGCAGCAGCCCAATCGCGTCGGGCACCGATTTTGGCGCGTGATATTCGAACTCGCGTGGGATCATCGGTACTCCTCCTCGACGCTTGGGTGCCAGCGATTGTTGTTTGGTTGATGAAACGCCGAGAACACCTTGCGTTTCGAAAACCCTTCCTGACTCGCTCGCAAATACTACTCCAATCCGCCAAGCTTCTCGCGACGCCAACTTGACGGATTACGCGCACTTGACGGAGCCCATTCGACAGCGATTGTTGACTTCGGCAAGGATCGCAGGACCGTCACGGCACCGCTCTTCCGACCGCTAGCTCGAGACTAACGTTCGCGCTCGATGCCGACCGTCGGTTTCGGTATGTTGCAGTGCCGCATCGTCCGATTTTTTTTCGACGGCGTGGAATAGTCGTGCTTGTAACTATTAATGCGCTCCAAATGTAACGGCCGCGATGGGTTCGGCCAAACACGCGGAAAGAGATTGGTCGTTCAAGTCCGAATAGTATTGATCCGTTGGATCGACCGTCATATGCTGTCGGCGGCGCGTCGCCAACGCATCGGGGTCTGTGCTGTTTGCCCGAAGCGCGACACAAGAAAACCGAGCGCGTGACCGCACGACACCCTAGGAGGAAACAAAATGGCATCTGTACCACAAGGAATCGACGGCATGCATTCCGCCGGCGGCGGCATCCTGGCCAAGGAGCGTACCGTTGCCGGCGCCGGCTTCAATCGATGGTTGGTGCCGCCCGCGGCTCTGGCCATTCACCTATGCATCGGTATGGCGTATGGCTTCAGCGTGTTCTGGTTGCCGCTGTCGCGCGCCATCGGCGTCAGCAAGTCGGTCGCTTGTCCCGCCGATACCACGTTGTTGCAGGAACTCTTCACGACGACTTGTGATTGGAAGGTCAGTTCGCTCGGGTGGATGTACACATTGTTCTTCGTTTTTCTCGGCGGCGCCGCGGCGATCTGGGGCGGCTGGCTCGAGCGTGAAGGCCCGCGCAAGGCCGCGTTCGTCGCCGCGCTGTGCTGGTGCGGCGGCCTCGTTATCTCCGCCATCGGCGTTTATATGCATCAGCTCTGGCTGATGTGGCTGGGCGCAGGCGTGATCGGCGGCATCGGATTGGGCCTCGGCTACATCTCGCCGGTGTCGACGCTGATCAAATGGTTCCCGGACCGTCGCGGCATGGCGACCGGCATGGCGATCATGGGATTTGGCGGCGGCGCGATGATCGGAGCGCCGCTCGCGAACCTGCTGATGAAGAATTACGCCACCGCGACCAGTGTCGGCGTCTGGGAAACCCTGTTGACGATGGCAGCGATCTATTTCGTCTTCATGTTAGGAGGCGCCTTCGGTTACCGCTTGCCTCCTGCGGGTTGGAAGCCGGCCGGCTGGACGCCGCGCGAGGCCACGGCCAAGACGATGATCACGACCAAGAACGTCAGCGTCAGCGAAGCGCCGAAGACGCCGCAGTTCTGGCTGATCTGGTGGGTGCTGTGCCTGAACGTCACCGCGGGCATCGGCGTGATCGGCATGGCCTCACCGATGCTACAGGAAGTCTTCGCCGGGCAGCTGATCGGGCTCGATCTCAAGTTCAACGATTTGAGCCTGGAGCAAAAGGCCTCGATCGCCGCGATCGCCGCGGGATTCACCGGATTGATCAGCCTGTTCAACATCGGTGGCCGCTTCGTCTGGGCATCGTTCTCGGACTTCATTGGCCGCAAGGCGACTTACGCGACTTTCTTCATCCTCGGCATCGCGATGTACGCATCGGCGCCATGGTCCGGTCACGCCGGTCACATCGCACTATTCGTCGGCGCCTTCTGCATCATCCTATCGATGTACGGCGGCGGCTTTGCCACGGTCCCCGCCTACCTTGCGGACATGTTCGGCACGCAGATGGTCGGCGCCATTCACGGACGCCTGCTGACGGCCTGGTCGGCGGCAGGCATCTTCGGCCCGGTGATCGTCAACTATATTCGTGAGTACCAGCTTAATCACGGCGTGGCGCGCGCAGCGGTCTATGACATCACGATGTACGTCCTGTGCGCGCTGCTCGCGTGGGCTTCATTTGCAATCTGCTAGTCCGCCCGGTCGACCCGAAGCATCATATGACCGACGCAGAGCTCGAGGCGGAGCGCAAACGCGCACACGAGGCGGCGACACGCAATGCGGTGGGCGGCCTCTCCGCTGCGAGCGCGAGACCGACTTCGCCGGTCACCGCGTGGCTCGCGTGGCTGGCCGTGGGCATCCCTCTGGCGTGGGGGGTGTATATCACGCTGAAGAGCGCGGCCGTCCTGTTCCGCTAGCGGTCAACGCGCCGCACGATACTCGTCGCGCAGCGTCGCAATAAATTAAAAGGCCTCGCCATTGGCGAGGCCCTTTTTCTATTGTGTGCACAGCCGGACTGCGACTAACTCGCTCCAGCCGCCCGCTTGACCGCTACCACCAGCGGAAACCGACACCAATCATCGGCCCTGCCAATGTCAGCGAGTCGATCACGCTGCCAGACTTCAATTTGTAGTCGAGATAGCGATAACTTGCGGTCACATCGATCGCCGAGAACTTATAGCCCAGGCCGATGACGGCCTGGAACGTGTGCTGTGACTGGCCGGCTCCCGCATCGAGATAGTAGGGAATCGTCCAGGCGTTGCCGGAGCCGAAATTGAAGTTGCCTTTGACGCCGACAATCCCGTCCCATATGTTGGTTTTGGGTTCGCCGGATAGTTGGCGCGTCGTTGGCGGCAGACCGCCCAGATCGCCGTTCAGCTCGAACGAATAGGGCTCCTTGATACCGAGATACCGTGTGCCGACGAGAAAATCCATGACTCCTGCCGACGCATTAATCAGGCGGTAAGTGCCGGCCAGTGTCCAGGCCGAGCCCTTGACGCTCAGGCTGACGTTTGCCGTCGTCGATGCCGGGATGCCGATGTTTCCGACCGAGAAATTGCGGGTGTTGGAAACGGTGCTGCCAATGTTCGCGTAGACGTAATCAGTGAACCAGCCCCAGCGGCCGTTCGACGCCTCGAAGTTACCCATGAAGGCGGATTTGAGTTTGCCAAACTCATCCCCGAGATCGAGATCGACGTTCGGGCCTCCACCGGGACCCGTCGGAATCCGGGTCGTACCGCTTACGTCAGGTAACCAAACATAGAGGGCCGCGCGGTAAGCCCATGTGGGCGGGGGACCATACGGCGACGAGGTCTGCGCGAGCAGCTCGCCCGACAGTGGGACAGTGGCTGCACATAGCAACAAGGTCGACCATTTCAGGCGCTTCATTGAATCTCCCTCTGTTAGAAAATCTCGCGGAACAAGGAACAATATTAACAGCCGGGCAATTCCGTCGACATATGGATACGGCACTACCCTTCACGGCCGGGCATCGGCCGCGTGCGCCGATTGGAACGGCCATTATCGCCGAATACGCACCATCACGCGTCGTGTCGTGGATCCGACCTCCTTTTTATTCGAATCAAGTTCGCGCGGAGCGTCGCATGACGCCGCCAAAGTGGGCCAGCTTGCATTGTGCGCATCCCGACATAGATGCCTTCCTGCAAAGATGCACGTCCATGTTCGCGCCGGAAACATTTGCATAATTTGCACCCGAGCAATCTGACGATTCAATGACTACGCTCAGATTGCCACCAGCGGTGCGATATGTTTCAATAAATGAAATGAAACTAACGATAAACGGCACGCATGTCTCTTCTTGATCGGGAAGTTGATTATTTTCTCGCCGTATGCGCCGCACGGAATCTTGCTCGCGCCGCGGAAGCACTGGAAATGAGCCAACCGGCGCTCACCCGTAGCGTTCAACGGCTGGAAGCACGCCTCGGCGCCCAGTTGTTCACGCGCGCGCCGCGCGGAGTCGAATTGACACCCATCGGCGCGGCCCTCAGAGCTCGGGTTGAACGCGCACGCGTTGCGTTGAACGATGCGGAGCTCGAGGTAACGCAACACGTTGCAGGAAAAGTCGGCAAGGTTCGCATCGGTGCCGGGCACATCCTGGCGCGGTTGGTGAGTCGATCGCTTTTTCCACGATTTGTCGCCGAGCGTCCGACGGCGCAGATTCAATTTCACGCGGGATTCAACGCTGAACTCGTTGGCCTCGTTGAAACAGGCAGTCTCGACTTCGCAGTGTGCGGCATGCTGACACCTCCACCCGGCCTTAACTTCCAGGAACTCCTTCCGACCGACATGGCCGTCGTCGTGCGCGCCGACCATCCGTTGACCAGGATCGCGCAACCGACGATTCACGATCTGGCTCCTTTTCGTAGCGTGGCCGCAGAGGATGTTCTCGCGAAATTCGGGCTTGGGGGACGATTGCACGCCATCGAAAGCAACTCTTGGGAAGCGATCCTAGAAGCCGTTGCGGCGACCGATTTGTTTACGCTGGCTGCTGTCGACGAAACCCTGCTTGAAGCTTGGGCATCGCGCTTGACGACCATACGCATTCCGGAGCTCGAGTTGCATCCAAAGAACGGAATCCTGATGCGCCCGGACGCCTATATTTCTCCACTGGCGGCGCGCGCAATTGAATTGATTCAGCAGGCGTTCACCGATCAGGCGCACAAGAAGATGTCGCAGCCCTCCCCGAGCCTGAAGGCCGTAGGCTAAAGAGCGTTGTCTCGCGCGTCGCGAACAGATGCTCGAGATGCACTCGCATAAGTCAGCGCATCGTAGAATGTCCGAGTGCGATTGGAAGGGGCGCGCGCGGTCCGCGTCATGGGTACCGTGCAGCTCGGAAAAACACTCGATGATGCGACGGTCGCGTCGATCGTGGCGTTTCTCGAGTCCCTGACCGGCGACATCCCGGCAAACTACGCGCCACCCGGTCAACGCCCGGATCTGTAGTTCCGTCTCGAGTTACGCCTTTTCGAGGGTAGGCGCCACTAGGAAACACCCAGGGCGGCTCGCGCGGCGCCCTTCCACAATTGCCAGGGTCGTTCGACCTGGCCTTCAGTTCGCATCGTGCTCTCGGCCTCGCCCACGGTGAGGTACTCGACTTCGCCAAGCTGCAGCGCGCTGGTCAGGAGCCGCGCGTTGACTTCTGCATAAATTGCGCGATACACGACCAGCTTCAATGTTGGTGCGACCACTGTCGAGCCGTGGCCGCGCATCAGCACCGCATTGTCGCCGCCCAGCGTGCGTGCCAGCGCGGCGCCAAGTTCGTTGCTGCGAATCAGGAGATCGCTGGCGTCGCCTGCCGTCTCACGAATTTCAAAAACGCCGGGCCCTCGACCCAGGAATCCGCACATATGGCTAACAGGGCGCATCGTGGCGCCTTTGACGATCCCGAAAGGGATGACGGCAGGGGAGTGACTGTGGACGACCGCCATCACGTCGGGCCGCGCGCGGTAGATCTCCCCATGGATAAAACGCTCGAGGTAGACGGAGCGAGTATCTCCATTCTGTGCAACGCCATCGAGGTCGAACTCGATGAGATCGTTTTGCCGCACCAGGGCTGGCGCCATATTGCGCGCCAACAAGAAGCGATCGGGACGTTTGTCGTGACGGGCACTTACGTGGCCAAAGGCGTCGACAACGCGTTCGTTGAAGAGAATGCGGTTGGCGTCGACCAAATCCTCGAGCAGACTCGGATCAACGCTGCTCATGGGTGAAATAGCGGTCATGGTTTTCCGTCTAATGAAGATTCGGTAAGGTGAAACTGCGTCTCGGCCCTAGCCGGCGCCTATGTTCAGGCGCGCGCTTCCCTGAAGAGCCCGAGTTTCTCTTGTGCTACGCGGTCGGAGAATGTGAAGACAACTGCGTCCTCATTCGCCGCGAGCGAGTAGGACACCCAGCCAGGAACGACGACCACGTCGCGCGGTTTCAGATCGAATACGCGGCCGGCGATCGTCAGCGACGCTCGTCCTTCAACGCCGACGAATACTGCGTTCTCGGTCGCGCGATACGCGCGTCCCGTGAATCGCTGCGGAAGGAAGCGAATCATCGCCGCCAGCGTCGGCATCGCCCATGAACCCGACACGGGATTGATGTAACGCATCAGATGCCCTTGATGCGGATCGGCCTCCCCTCCCTTCGCCAGCGTGTGCAGCGCTTCGCGCGTGCGCGCGTACGGGTAGTTGAAGATAGGCGAGTTCTGCGATGTCGATTGGTAGTCGACGGGAAGCAACCCCATCCCGTAGCGGGCGAGCGAATCCCCGGCCGGCCGAGGTGCCGCTACTGTCGCTTCGGAATGATTTTCGCGGAAGGTCGCGCCGAAGTGGGCGACCAACGGAATGTCGAGGCCGTCGAGCCACACCATCGGACCTTTGGAGTCGTTGCCGTGGTGATGCCAAGTCCACGCTGGCGTGATGACAAAATCGCCGGGCGACATTACTGTCGGCTCGCCATCGACCGCGGTGTAGGCGCCCTGCCCTTCGAGTACAAAGCGCAGCGCCGACTGAGTGTGGCGATGCGAGGGCGCAACCTCACCGGGCATGATCAGCTGAAGTCCTGCGAACAGCGGCCCGGCAACGCGCGAACTGCCACTCAATCCCGGATTCTCGAGAATCAATACGCGCCGCTCGGCCTCCTCGGCCGTAATCAGCGACGCCGCTTCCATCAGGTAGGGGCGCGTTTCTTCGTATCCCCAGCGATATGCAACGGCTTCAGGTGCCGGAACGGCGGGCACTAGCGATTTCAAGCGCATCCAGAGGGGTGCCAGATGACTCGGCGCGATACGCGCGTAGTAATCGTCGCGTTGCGCAGGGCTGGCGTTGGTGCTTACGACGTTGTCCATCAAGGGAACTCCTTTTACGACGACGTTGCCTGCTTTGCATCAGGCATTGCGTCGGATTCCATCCGTACAGCCATTCAACTGCATCGAAGTGACGCTGTGGCGAGCGGTCCCTCCACAATTGATTGCGCACAAGCCGCTCGACTCCCTTGGCGTGGTAGATGCGCCCCATTTCCCGCGCCATCAATACCACCCGCGCCGTGCGTGTGATACGAGCGTCCTCATAAATCTTGAATGCATCGACAAGATCGCCACTCGTGGCTTCCACCGCCTTGCCAAGGGTCACCGCATCTTCCAGCGCCATGCATGCGCCCTGCGCCAGATACTGCAGCATCGGATGCGCTGCATCACCAAGCAAGGTTGCACGTCCGAAGCTCCAGCGGTCAATGGGATCGCGGTCGGCCGTCGCCCAGCGCTTCCAGCTCTTGGGCAATGTCAGTAGTTGTCTTGCGCGCGGCAGGACGCCCTGAAAATATGACTGTACTTCTTCCGGCGTACCTTCGGTGACGCCCCAGGTTTCGGTGTGGCGGCTGTGGAAGGTGACGACCACATTGTATTGCTCGCCGCCGCGCAGCGGATAGTGGACCAGATGACAGTCGGGGCCTGCCCACACCACCGGAGCATTGAACTTGAGATCGTCGGGAAACTTTGCCGCATCGACCACCGCACGGTAGACGACGTGACCTGATACGCGCACTGCGTCGCCGACGAAGTGCTGGCGCACGACAGACTTGACACCGTCGCAGCCGATCAGGGCATCGCCTTCGAACGTTCTGCCGTGCTGATCGAATATGACAGCCTTGCCGTCGTCCACCGCAATGCGTTCGATTCGGGTCGAATTCTCGAGCGTTACGCCTTCCTGCGCACGAACTCCCTCGAGCAAGGAAAGATATACGTCCGCTCGGTGTATGACCGCGTACGGATTGCCGAAGCGTTCCCGAAACGCCCCGTCAAGCGGCAGTTCGGCCGCCGTGGATCCGTCGATCGCGTCTTTCAGCAACAATCGATCGGTGTAGACCGCGCGCGACCGAGCGCTATCGCCGACGCCGAGCGAATCGAAGGCAGCGAACGCATTGGGACCGAGTTGAACGCCGGCGCCGATCTCGCCCAGTTCCGAGGCCTGCTCGAACAAGTGGACATCGATCCCGCGTTGCGCCAATGCCAGCGCAACGGCAAGGCCGCCGATGCCGCCGCCGGCTACCAGCACCCGACTCCGCCGCGTCCTCCCAAACCTTGCGTCCACTGCCCGATATCCCCGTGCACTTTTGATAAGTATACTTATGATAGATAGCCATCAGTAGCGGTGCAAGCGCCAATTCGGACGCAGGCGCCGTCTGATGCGCTCGGTTCGACGGCTCTCTCATGACTGGTAAACGACAAATACCCGACCTCACCCGCGTTGTCCGCGCCGATTCGTTTCTCGCCGAGCAGCCTGGCCACTGAGATTCGCCGCTTGCAACAAATCGCGGTCGGCATTTTCCTGCAAGAGAACCGGAGATTCGATATCACGCCCGTGCAATTCGCCGCGCTGATCACAATTTCGGAGCGGCCGGGACTCGACCAGCGCACGCTGGCCGCGGCCATCGGTTTCGACGCGGCAACGATTGGCGGTGTGGTCGATCGACTCCAGCAGCGGGAACTGTTGCGACGCACCACGGGCGCTCGGGATCGACGCGTGCGGCAGTTGATCCTCACCCGCAAGGGTGAATCGCTTGTCCGCCGCATGTGTCCGGCCGTGCAGGACGTACAACGACGTTTGCTGGCACCCTTATCCGTGGCAGAGCGGCTCGAATTCAGCCGGATGCTGAGGGTGCT
The DNA here is from genome assembly GCA_963749795.1 of uncultured beta proteobacterium. Taxonomy (GTDB): domain Bacteria; phylum Pseudomonadota; class Gammaproteobacteria; order Burkholderiales; family Casimicrobiaceae; genus PALSA-1003. The sequence continues at coordinate 117,129 of CAVVOR010000006.1, read as the reverse complement.
GGTCGAGGCCAATAACCAATTCAGCCGCGCTCCTCGCAAAGATTGAGCGGGCGTTGGCGCAGATCGCCCCGAATGCGATAGTGCGCCGTAAGATGCAGGCGGTAGCCGCCGACTTAAGCGGAGCGGACGAGCGTCGCCAACGACGAAGGAGATGCCATGACCGCATTCAACGTAGTGCGCTTCCGGGTCAAGCCCGGTCGCGAAGAAGCTTTCCTCGATGCCCACCGCCGTAACAATCCTGCTTTCAAAGGGTTCCTGCACGGCTCTCTGATCAAAACAGGCGAGCGCGCTTACTGCCTGGTCGGCGAGTGGGATTCCTACGCCAGTCTGGTGGCGGCGCGGCCGGAAATGATTCACCTGCTCGACGCGGTTCGCGCCGAGTTGGAGGACTTGGGCCACGGCCTGGGCGTTACCGATCCTGTGTCGGGAGAGGTGGTGCTCAAGCTCAGGTAGGCACGCGGATAACGCGCCCTAACTCGGCGCGTTATCCCTTCTCGGGTTACTGTTGGGCTTGTGAGGCTTCGCTGGTCTGGGTTGGTACCGCGGGCGCACCGTCAAAGCTGCCGCCCAGCGCGAGGTGCAGGTTGACGCGCTGGACGAGGCGGTCTGATTGCACCTGCAGCAGCGAGACCTGCGCCGAATAGAGTGTTAGCTGCTGCTGCTGCACGGAGAGCAGATCACCGGAGCCGACGCGAAAACGCACATTTGCAAGCTCGAGTGCGCGCGTGTACTGCCGCACCAAGCGTGCAAGAATCTGCTCCCGTTCACCCGCGGCAAAGCCTGTCGATAGCGCCCCTTCCACTTCGCCGAACACCCGGGACATGACTTTTCCGTAGTCGGCGATCGCTGCCTTCTGCTCAGCCGTACGGGCATCAACCTGTGATTGCAGGTAGCCACCGAGAAAAATTGGTTGCATCAGATCGGCGCCGGCGCTGAATATCGGGTTGTCGCGACTCTTCAGCACGAACATTTCGGAGGAGAGGCTGGTGAAGTTGGCAACCAGCGAGATGCGCGGGAGACGCGCAGCCTTGGCCTCTTCGCGTGCGGTAGAAGGCTGCTGCAACGCGACGCTCTGCCGCAACCAGGTCCGGGCGTCGTTCGAGAAGTTCGGAGGGCAGAGCCCGACGGGAACCTCGCCTGGCCAGCGAGGCAACGTCGCCGCCACCATCACGTTCGCCGCGGGATAGCGGCCGACGAGCGCCTCCAGCGCGCGCAGAGCGTCATCGTAAGCAAGTGCGAGACGGCGAACGGTGTCGCGGGACAATTCGACGTTGGCCTGCGCAACCGCCACTTCGTATTCGTCGCCAGATCCCACGCGCAAGCGATCGCCAGAAAGCGAAGCGAGCTGCTCACTGGATTTCTGCATTTCCTCGGCCTGAGCTTTGGCGAGCCGCGCCTCGATAGCCAGTACCCAGGCTTTGGCGACCAAAGCAGCGATCGATTGGCGCGCGTACGCGGCATCAAGCTGCGCCGACTCGTACTGTACTTCCGACGCAGTCTTCTCGGCGCGCACGCGGCCCCAGAGGTCGAGCTCCCAGGTAGCGAACAGCCCGACGCCTTGCAGCCCCGATGTGTCACCGCCCATCTGTCCGCCTCCGCGCGCCATCAGATTGACTTGCGGGTAAAGCGGGGATGCGGCGGCGCGCAGGTACGCTGCGGCCAGGTCAACACGTGCCGCCGCTGTGCGCAGATCCGTGTTGTAGGCTAACGCTTCTGCCACCAACGCATTGAGCGCCGGGTCATTCCACGACGCGAGCCAGTTGTCAGGCACCGTCCCTCCGACGCCGCCGGGCGCAACCCACTGCGCGGGTGGAATCAGGTTTGGAGCAGCTTCTTTCGCCAGATCTTCGCGCGCCGGTGGATTGGGCAGCACGCAAGCGGAAAGCGCAAGCACGCAGCAGACAACGCAAGACCGTCTCAGGAACGTCCGACCAAGTTGCGAGCGCACCGCTACGCCACGCCACGCTCGCGCCCGCATGAAATCGCCGCGCCCGTTTCGCGCCGCCAACAGCGCGGTTGCCTGAACATGAAAGAGCATCAATGCAGCTTGAGAACCAGGTAGTTCGTATACGAGCCGACGCGCAAGATGACTTTGCGGATGATGTGAATCATCTCCCCATGTTGCGTGTAGATCGCGACGTGACCGACCGCACCCGCTGCAAGAAACAGGTCGCGGTCGCGCGGCTCAATGTCGAACTTTACGGCGAAGCGCCCAGGCGGCTGATTGGAGAGCGTCGACAAGGGGATCGTTCCGCTTGGCGTCACCTGGCCCTGGCCCATGGCCCAGATGACGGAATCAACCTTGGCCTTGATGACACGGCCAGGATAAGTGTCGAGCGCAATCTCGGCTTCATCGCCCGCCTGCACTTGCGTCAATTCGTTCTGGTCGTAGAACGCCACGACCGGGCCATCGACTTCGACCAGCGACATGACCGGGTTGAGCGGCAACCCGGCCACGAAGCCCCCCGGCCGGAGTTGCAGGTTGATAACGTAGCAGTCGCACGGCGAGCGCGTCGTGGTCTGATCAAGATTCCACTTTGCGTTCTCCAGCTGCGCGCGAATCTGCGCCACTTGCGCAAACTGCCCGTCGACCTGCGCCCCCAACTTCTGGCCGACCTGCTGCGCCGACGCCACCGCCTGCAGTTCACCTGCACGCGCCTGGGCCATCTGGCTTTGGGCCGCAGCCAGCTGACTCTCAGTTTCGGCTAGGGTCGCTTGCGCCTGTTCGAGGTCGAAGCGATTGCCTGCGCCGGACGCGACCAGCTCGCGGTTCTGCGCAACACGCCTGCGGGCCAGTTCCAGCCGGGCTGTAACTTCTGCAATCCTTGATTGTGCCTGCAGAATGGCTGCCTGCGTCTCCGTCGTCTTGGCGTTGGCGCCCTTCTGCGATTCAACCAGCTCGCGCTGACCCGCCTGGGCGGTCGCGAGTTGCGCCTGCAGATTGTTGACTTCGAGCTGGTACGGTAATGGGTCGATGCGGAACAACACGTCGCCTTTATGCACGGGGCGATTGCCTTCTTCGATCGGGACTTCCAGCACGCGGCCTCTTACCTGCGACACGATCGGCACCGTGTATCTGTACACGCGAAGCTGGGCCGATGACGGGGCGACGACATTCAATGTAAGAATCAGAATCGTCATGCCAACAATCGGAATGACCGCGACGATGACTTGCGTAGTGATATTCCACGGCAGCCACTTGAACTTGATAAAGATCAGCCAGACGAAGAACCCGTAAATGCCGAGGATGATTGCTTCCACTTGGTGCTATCCCTTCGCCACGGGCACAGTGTTCGCCGCCGATGGCGGCAACGCGTCGAGGTCCACGCGCAGCTGCCGCAACTGCGGGGACAGCGTCCCTTTCGTCGCCATCGCATCAAGCTCATCACGCAGGTGAGCTATGTCGCGATCGACCAGTTCACCCGCCTGCGCGCGACGTCCCATCTCGGTAAAGTAGCTTTCGTTCTTTTCGGTGCCATACGCCATCCGGTACCCCACCGGCTTCGTATACGCCCACAGCCATGCGATTGGCCAAAGCAAGCCACCGAATACCAGCGACAGCAGGCACAGCGTGGTAATCGCATCGAGCTGCGGATGATGGCGCTTCTCGGCTATTTTTTCCGGCAGGATGTGTACGAGCCAGAATAAGACGATCACCAGGATCGGCACGATGACGATCACGACAATCGCCAGCCAGTCAGCCATCGTATCGAGCGCGTCACCGGAAAGAAATGAGGCGTGCGCGGAACACGGAACCATAGCGGCGAGCGTCAGGTAGAGCAACGCCAGGCGACGACGCGAAACGAATGGGATAGGCATGCGGTTTGCTCGGAGCGGTGACGGGTTGATTATGCCCTAAAGTGCGGATTCGAGAACCATGCCCCTCGACCCGACTATGCGGAGCTTAGTCAGGTGCAGCCGAGAACTCTGAAGGGTGTTGTTACAAACTCCAACTGACTAGTCGACCTCGATTTGACCGGTCGCGCGCGTTCGGATGAGAGACCAGGACAAGCCTATGCCGAGCACAACGCCCGCGATCACCAAGCCGATCCATACCATCGCGGCACGCCCTGCCACATCGATAATGTGGTAATCGATCAGCATCCACACGACGGTCGCAAGCAGAATAGCGAGAAGAACGGCCCCGACGAGGCCGATCGCGACGTACGCGGTACGAAGGCAGACAAGCCAACCGATCAGCAGCAGCACGCCCGCGAACGCCTTGACGGCGGTGATACCCGCCGGCGGAGCGGTGATCCAATGATAAAAGGACCAACCGCTGGGATTGAACGTGATCAGCACGAGCACGAGAGCGAGGACGATACGCACGACGACGCCCGACCAGGAAATACCCATGGCGATCCCCCGAATCCAATGAACGGCTTATGTGCGAATATTAGTATTGAATATACGTGATTTGCGGACGCATGGAAGCCGGAACGCGACACGTCTGATCGCTGGTCTTGCGTACCGTCAACGGAGAAACTGATTAAGCCTTACCACCAGTCTCCAGAAACCATCTGCGCCACGCAATCCTGGATATGCGTGACTGTTGTCGCCTGGGCGGAGCGCCAATCACGCTGCAACGCAAAGTCCAGCAGTTTGCGGTGTTCTTCGACTACCGGCTCGCCCCGAAATACGGACGCAAGCATGAGGTAACGCAGGTACTTCTCGTAAATACCGGCGTGCATTTCGAGCAGAACTCGAGAACCGCAAGCCGAGATGAGCGCGTTGTGAAACTCCCAATCGTAGCGCCGCAGGGTTTCCTCCTCCGATCGGTCGCCAGCAGATATGCGTTTTTCCAGAGTCGCAAGCTTGTGGTGTGCCGCAACGACGCGTCCTTCCCACTCGACATCCCCTGCTTCGAATGAAGTACGCAGAGCTTCGCATTCCAGCAGTTGCCGCATGGCGGCGACCTCTCGCAGATTGTCGGGAGAAATCGATGCGACTTCGAAGCCTCGTGCTCCTTCAGCTTTGATCAGTCCTTCCGAAGCCAGCCCGTTGAAAATCTCGCGCAAGGTGCTTACCGCCGAGCCGTAGGTGCCCCGCATCCGTTCCAGGGTCAATTTCTGGCCCGGCGCAAGCCTCCCATAGACGATGTCGGCGCGAACGCGGCGATAAGTCGCTTCCCCTGCGGTCGGCTGTTCAGCGGCGACGCGCGCCGCGGTTTTGGCTCTCGCGGTCGACGCACGCTTGTCCAGGCGTTTGGCAGGCGAATTGGCTGGCTGCGTCGCTCGATTTTCCATCGGGCATTTCTCCTAAAACAGGATATTGTTGATATTCTATGACGAACCACATAATATCGCGCCGTAATGCGCCGAACCTAAAAGTTTGAAAAAACACGCGGCGCCCGTTTGCCCGTATTGGCCCAAATCCGGCCCAAAAAAATGGAGGAGTCATGACTACCAAGCTTACGCGTCGCTCGCTGCTAGCGGCCGGTGCCTCGATGCTCGCTCTTGGCGCCCTGCCGCACGCCCAGGCGCAGGCAAAGACCAAGTTGCGCTTCAGTTCGGCATTCACCGAACAGGACCTGCGCGCCGATGCGTACAAGTCATTCGCGGCCGGGATCAAGGATAGCTTCGACTTCGAACCGTATTGGGGAAACACTCTCTTCAAACAGGGCACCGAACTTATTGCCATGCAGCGCGGCAATCTCGAAATGGTCAACCTTGCGCCCGCGGACATCTCCAAGCAAATCCCGGCGTGGTCGCTGATGACGTCAGCCTATCTTGTTCCGCGATGCAGCCCACTTGAAGAAGATTTTCAAGAGCGATGTCGGACGCGAATTCATCAAAATGGCGCGTGACCAACTAGGCGTCCAGGTCATCACGCCCGTCTACTTCGGCTCGCGCAACGTTAATCTCAAGCCCGATCGTCAGATCAGGACGCCGGCCGATATGGCAGGAATAAAGCTGCGGATGCCGCCCGGAGAGTTCTGGCAGTTCCTCGGCGAGTCCATCGGCGCCAATCCCGTTCCCGTTGCGTATGCCGAGGTATATACGGCGCTGCAAACCGGTGCGATCGACGGCCAGGACAATCCGCTGGTCGCGAGCAAGCTGATGAAGTTCTACGAGGTTACGACCCAGTTCGTCCTTACGGGCCACGTCATTGGGTACGATGTGATGACGATCAGCACCAAGATTTGGGATGCGATGACTCCCGCGCAACAGACGGCGTTCCAGGCAGCCGCGGACAAGGCGATCGACGACTACGTTGTCAAATTCAGCGCGAAGGAAAAAGAAGTCCTCGACTTCTTCAAGGCAGAAGGCAAGAAGGTCTACACGCCAGACGTGCAACGCGTTCCGGACATTTGCGCAGAAAAAATACCTCGACAAGTACGGCCAGGACTGGCCGAAGGGCGCGTTGGAACGGATCAACGCAATCGCGTAAGCCCCGCATATCGAAGAGTGATGCCAGCCATTGCGCGCAATGGCTGGCGGATCGACGGGCCGCCGCTGATGCCCGCCCCTCAGTTCGCTGTCGATCGCCGTTGAGGATCCGATGATGTCGAGCAATTCGCTGACGCGAATGGCTGGTTGAGAAGGCGCGCCCAGGACGTGATCGTCTTGCTGATTGCGATCATGTTCGTCTCGTTCCTGCTGCAAATTGGTTCCGCTACCTGTTGAACCATCCGCTCGGATGGACCGATGAAGTGACGGTCCTGTGCTGGGTATGGCTGGTACTGTGGGGAGCAGCGTTCATCTTGTCGGACAAGGACGAGATCCGCTTCGACATCATTTACGGGCTCGTCTCGCCGCGAACCCAGCGCGCCTTTACGGTGATTTCGAGCCTGGCGCTGGTGGTCCTGTTCCTCGTCTCGCTGCCCGCTTCATGGAATTACGTCGCGTTCATGAAGCGCGAGAAGTCCGCCTATTTGGGCATGCGCTTTGATTACCTGTATTCCATCTATCTGATCTTCGCAGTCGCCACTATCGTCAAGCACGCGCTGATCGCCTGGAATGCATTTCGCGGCCGGACTACGCCCGAGCCTGATGTACTCGAGGATGCGGAGAGACTCTGATGCCCAGTCATTTCACGATGTGCATCGTTGTCCTGGTCGTCCTTGCCTTGTTCGGGCTTGCCGATCGGCCTGTCGATGATTTGCGCATCGATTTTCTATCTGCTCGTCGCGGGCCTCGATCTCGGAACAGCAGGCGAGCAAATTCTGAACGGATTGTTCAATAGCTACGTGCTGCTGGCGGTGCCGTTGTTCATCCTGGCCGCGGATTTGATGAACAGCGGCAGCCTCACTGACCGCCTGCTGAAATTCTGTCTGGTGCTGGTCGGTCGTTTTCGCGGCGGCCTTGGCCACGTCAATGTCGTCGCCAATATTATCTTTGCCGGCATGTCGGGCTCCGCCATCGCGGACGCGGTCGGCATCGGCCGCATCATCATCGGGATGATGACGAAAATGGAAAGTATCCGGTGGAATATGCTGCCGCGATAACGGCGTCCGCGGCAATTATCGGCCCCATTATCCCGCCATCGATTCCGATGGTCGTGTACGCACTCGTTTCCGATACTTCCATTGGATACCTGTTCCTGGGCGGAGTCATGCCGGGCTTGCTGCTCGGACTGGCGTTCATGGTCATGAATACGGTCATCTCCCGCCGCAGAAACTACCCGGTCGAGCCACCCGTTCCGATGCGCGAGATTCCCAAGATCACGCTGGAAGCGTTTCCTGCGCTGATGCTTGCCGGTCGTGCTGCTGTTCGGCATTTATGGCGGCGTGATGACGCCGACCGAGGGCGCTGCCGCCGCTGCGGCATATGCGCTGCTGGCGTCGGCTCTGATATATCGCTCGATGCCGCTAAAGCAGTTGTATACGGTCCTTCTCTCCAGCGCGAAGTCGACGACTTCGGTGGGGATGTTGATCGCCGGCGCTTTGGTCTTCAATTACGTCGTTACGATTGAAAACGTTCCGCTTTCCGTACAGCACTTCATCTGCCGGATTCCAGCTGAGCGCAGCTCGGATATTTCTTCCTCGTCAACGCGATACTGCTGGTGCTGGGTTGTCTGCTCGAGGGAACGACGATTCTGCTGGTCATCGTTCCGATCATGATTCCGACCGCCAAGTCGCTGGGAATCGACATGGTCCATTTTGGCGTTGTCGTTGTCGTCAATATCATGATTGGGCTTCTCACTCCGCCATTCGGCTTGCTGCTTTTTGTCGTGGCGAACATGACCAAGAAACCGCTGATGTCCATTGTCCGCGAAGCGGCGCCATTCATTTTCGTGGCGATCGTTGTGCTCTTGATCATTACCGTCGTCCCGCAGACAGTGCTCTGGCTGCCTAGAGTCATGGGGTACAAGGGATAGCGCCCCCCCGTCGATCGGACCCACCCAATGGCGACACCTCAGCAAACCAATCTATGTGCTGAATGGCCCCAACCTAAATCGTCTGGGCCGCCGCGAGCCGCATATCTATGGCAAAGCGACGCTGGCCGAGATCGAAGTCCAGTGCAGGCACGCCGCGGAGGGACACGCTGTCGAATTCAGGCAGACCAACAGTGAATCACAGCTTATCGACTGGATTCACGAGGCTACGGACGTTGGCAGCGGCATCATCATCAATCCCGCCGCCTACTCTTTCACGTCGATCGCCATTCTCGATGCGCTGAAGATGTTCGCCGGACCGATCATTGAACTGCACATTTCGAACATCCATCGGCGCGAAGAGCATTACCACCACTCCTACGTGTCCAAGATTGCTACCGCGGTAATCGCCGGGTTGGGGCCCGATGGATACGCTGTGGCCGTTCGCGCAATCATCGAAATGATCAAACGCGATTCGCCGAAGTGACGGTAGCCACCGACGGTAACTTGCGTGGGCCTGCTCGGTAGCGCGGCCATGCTGCTCTGGTACGACATCGTGCCCGAGCAGATTGCCGAGCACGACGAATGGCATACGCGCGAGCATTTCCCTGAACGTGTCGCCATTCCTGGATTCATCCGCGCGCAGCGATGGGTGTCGCTCTCTGCCGGCGCACGATATTTCGTCGTTTACGAGGTCAGTGACATTGACGTCCTTACCTCGGCCGCGTATTCGGAACGGCTCAACAATCCAACGCCCTGGACGCGCCGGATGATGCCGCATTTCAGGGGCATGACCCGAGGGTTTTGTCGACTGGAAGGGGGTCACGGGACTGTCCTTGGCACGACCGGTGTCGCAGTGCGGTACACGGCTGCGCCTGGCATGGACCGTCAGTTGGGAAGTTGGTTGGAGGGCGATCTGATTCCAGGCATCGCCGGCCGACAGGGGTTTGCGAGCGCCTATTTGCTTCGATCCGATCGCGCGCCAGAGATGACTGCAGAGCAGCGCATACGCGGTCGCGATGCGAGCGTCGATCGGGTATTGCTGGCGACCGGCTATTCGCCGGACCTGATGAAAGACTTGGCGGCCAGCCACCTTTCGCCCGGGTCTTTCGAAACGCACGGGGCATCGCCCGGCACGGCGTCAGGGATCTATCAATTGGCTTGCCTATCCGACGCCGCTCGCTCCGACGCCTCTTAGCAAAGGCCGCAGCCACGCCCGGAGATACACTTGGGCGCTTTATGCGCATTCAAAGCGAGCTTGCACCGGCGATAAGCATTTTCGATAACGGCTCTCTCGAATATTCGTACTGCCCGACCCCCAACGGCGAGACAATTGCCGCGTTGCGCGCGTCACCACGATTCATCGCAATCCAGGAGGTCTGTCCATGCCGTCCCTAACACGTCTAGCTGCGCTGCTGATCTGCATTGCGTTCGCGCAACCCTTGTTCGCCCAAACTCAACCGGTCAAGATCTTCGGACTCGTCGAGCTATCGGGAACGGGGACGACATCCGGCACCAACTTTAACGACGGCGTGAAACTCGCAGTCAAAGAGATCAATGCCGCTGGCGGCATCCTGGGCCGAAAGATCGAGTACAGCGCGAGCGACACCCAGTCGCAACCCCAGGTCGCCAAGGCCCTTGCGGTCAAAGCGATCGACGACGGCGCGTACATTGTGATGGGACCGGTGTTTTCGGGCTCGATCATGGTCAGCATGCCGGAGACTCGGCGCGCGGAGATCCCCAATTTCACCGGCGGCGAGGCCGCGGCGATCACCCAACAAGGCAATCCGTACATCTTTCGCACGTCGTTCACGCAGTCCACGGCGATGCCCAAGGTTGCGCGCTATCTCAAGGATGGTCTGAACGCTAAAACGGTTGCGATCATCTACACCAACAACGATTTCGGTAAAGGCGGCCGCGACGTGTTCATGAAGGCGCTTGAGCCCGAAGGCATCAAGGTCGTCACCGACATTTCGACTGATCCAGGCCAACTCGACTTCTCCGGTGCCGTGCTCAAGGCCAAGCAGGCCAATGTAGACGCGCTGTTCGTCTATACCAACGAGGAGGAAGCCGCGCGGGCACTGCGTGAGCTTCGCAAGCAGGGCTACGACAAGCCAATCGTCGGCGAAACCGTACTCACCAGCCAGAAGGTGATCGAGCTCGCCGGCGATGCCGCCAACGGCGCGGTGGCGCACGTCGGCCTCACCGCGGATGCACCCGATCCCGGCATTCGCGCATTCGCGGCGAGGTTCCAAAAGGAATACAACTACAAATCCGACCACAACGGACTGAAGGGCTACACGGGGATGTACGTGGTCAAGGCGGTCACTGAGAAGATCGGCAAATTCGATCCGAAAGCGTTCGCTCAGGCGATGCACGGAGTCAAGCTATCTGCGAAGGACTATCCGGGTGTTCTGATGGATGTGAGCTTTGATCAGAACGGCGATCTTGATCGCGAAAGTTTCATGACCAAAGTAGTCAACGGCAAGCAGGAAGTCGTCGTGACCTTGCCCCCGCTTTCCGTCGGTAAGTAAAGATCGGCGATGGCAGATCAAAACACCTTTGGTATCGCAGGGCTTCTGGGCTGGCCAGTCGCGCATTCGCGCTCGCCTGTCATTCACAATCATTGGCTTGCCGAACACGGCATTCCCGGACGCTACGTGCTCTTTGCTGTGCCGCCGGAGAAACTCGAACAAGCGGTACGCGGCATTGCTGCCCTAGGTTTGCGCGGCTGCAACGTTACGACACCGCACAAGCAAGCGATTTTTCCGCTGCTCGATCGCGTCGACGATCTTGCGCGCAAGATAGGCGCGGTCAACACTGTCGTTGTTGAAAAAGACGGAACACTCAGCGGATTCAACAACGATGGCAACGGCTTCATTCAAAGCCTGCGCGACGTCGATCCGCATTGGCGCCCTGACAGTGGGCCGATCGTCGTATTGGGCGCTGGCGGCGCGGCGCGCGCGGTAGTCGCAAGCCTTGCGGCGCAAGGTGCAAAAGAGATTCGCATCACCAATCGGACCCTTGAAAAAGCCCAAGCGATCGCCGATGCCGTCGGCCCGACGGTGAAAGTGCTGCCGTGGGACCAACGCGCCGACGCACTCGATGGAGTCGCCCTCCTTGCCAACGCGACGAGTCTGGGCATGACCGGCAAGCCGAACCTTGAGATTGCGCTGGATCGACTGCCAAAACGCGCGCTCGTCGGCGACCTCATTTACATCCCGCCGGAGACATCGCTCCTTGCCGCTGCGCGCATGCGCGGAAACGTAACGGTGAACGGGCTCGGCTTGCTGCTTAACCAGGCGCGGCCAGCGTTTAACGCATGGTTCGGCGTCATGCCCGAGATCACGCCCGCCCTGCGCGCAGCCATCGCCGCGACGTTCTAACCGTTGCACGGCCACGTGGACGTCAGCACGAAGGACGGCTCGGTGCGCGAAGACGCGCCGGCGAGCATCTTCGACGAACCAAAGATCGACTGCCACGTGCATGTACTCGATCCGGTTCGCTTTCCCTATCGCGCGGACACTCACTACGCGCCGACCGGCCAGGAAATCGGCACCCCCACGCAACTCGCACAGATGATGAACGCGTACGGAACCCGACATGCGTTGTTGGTCGGTCCCAACTCAGGCTATGGTCTGGACAACGCATGCATGTTGGACACCATTGCGCATGGCGGCGGACGGTATAAAGGCATCGCGGTAGTCGCCAACGACGCGACGCTGGACGAACTGCGTGCACTCAAGCACGCGGACGTCGTCGGCGTGGCATGGAACGTCACGCACTACGGTGTCGACTACTACCGCGACGCAAGCTCGTTGCTGCAAAAACTGGTCGAACTCGACATGTTCGTCGATATCCAGGTCGAGCACGACCAACTCGTAACGATGATGCCGATGCTTTGCGATTCCGGCATTCGCATCCTGGTCGATCATTGCGGACGCCCGACCGTGGAGGCCGGGCTCGCACAGAAGGGTTTTCGAGCGCTGCTGGAACTCGGCAAAACGGAAGGCGTGTTCATCAAACTTTCCGGGTTCAGCAAGTTTTCCAACAAGCCCGCGCCGTACCGCGATACATGGCCGTACGTAGAAGCACTGGTCGACACATTTTCGTTGGACCGTTGTGTGTGGGCGTCAGACTGGCCTCATCTTCGATCGCAGGGCCGCAGCGACTACGGCGTGCTGCTGCAGGTTGCGGGTGAATTGTTTCCCGCCGTTGGTGATCGTCGCAAGGTGATGTGGGAGACACCACGCAGGCTCTTTGGCTTCGCGCCTTAACTCCAAAGGGCCGACAACGTCGACAATCGGTGCGCGCGTGCCCAGCACGTGGCCGCAGCGTTTCGCGATTGCGACGAACCCGCTTATCTGACGCCGTTGGCAGACGATGCCAACGCAAGACGACAATCGCTATGCGCGTTGCAGATTGCTGGCGGCCGCTTTCCGGGCCTGCAGGAAGAACGCTACCAACTTGCCACACGATGAAGATGGCGATAAGCCCGAGCATCGTGCCGCTGATGGGCCGGGTGACGAATGTGGCGAAGTCTCCCCGACTCAGGAGCAGTGCGCGGCGGAAGTTTTCTTCCAGCATCGGGCCCAGGATGAAGCCCAGCATCAGCGGAGCTGCATCCAATCCCAGGCGCATGAACATGTAGCCGATGAAGCCAAAGGTGGCGGTGATGAAAATGTCATCGAGGTTGTTGTTGACGCTGTAGGTGCCGATGCAGCAGAAGAAAAGAATCGACGGAAACAGCACGCTGTAGGGGATCTTGAACACCGACAGCCAGTAGCGCACCAACGGCACGTTGAGAATCAGCAGGAAGCAGTTGCCCACCCACATGCTGGCGACCAGGCCCCAGAACAAATCCGGGTGACCGGCGATCATGTTGGGTCCGGGTTGGATGCCCTTGATGATGAAGGCGGCCATCATCAGCGCCATGACGGCGTTCTCGGGAATGCCGATGCTCATCAGCGGAATGAAACTGGTGCGCGCGGCCGCTTCGTCGGCGGCGGCCTGCCCGGCCACGCCCTCGATCGCGCCCGAGCCGATCTCGTGCTTGTACTTGCTGACCTTCTTGTCGACGGCGTAGGCGGCGAACTGGGCGATCACCGGACCGCCGCCGGGCAGGATGCCCAGGAACGAGCCGATCACGCTGCCGCGCAGTGCGCTGGGAATGATGCGCTTGAACTCGGGCCAGGTCGGGATGAGCTTGATCTTGCCGTTGAAGGGCGTGCGCTCGTCGCGGTTGTCCAGATTCTTCGTGATCTCGGCGATGCCGAAGCATCCCAGGGCGATGCTCACCAGGCCAACGCCGTCAGCCAGGAAGGGCAAATTCATCGTGAAGCGCTGCGATGCCGCTGTTGACATCGGTGCCGATCTGCCCAAGCAGCACGCCGATCAGGCACATGGCCATGCCGTTGAGCAGGCTGCCGGTGGTGACAAAGCTCACGCACACGAAGCCCACCAGCATCAGCGCGCAGTAGTCCGCGGGCCCGAACAGCAATGCCACCTCACCCAGCATCGGCGCCAGCAACGAGAGCACCACGATGGCCACCGTGCCGCCGATGAAGCTGGAAACGCCCGCGGTGAACAAGGCCAGGCCGGTCTTGCCCTTGAGCGTCATCTGGTAGCCGTCGATGCAGGCCACGATGCTGCTGGCGTGCGGGATCTTCATCGTGATGGCGCTCACGCTGTCGCCGTATTGAGCGCCGTAGTAGATGCCCGCCAGCATGATCAGCGCGCCACCTGTGGGGATGGAATAGGTCAAGGGCAGCAAGATGCTGATGGTCGCCAGAGGGCCAAGTCCGGGCAGCAGGCCCACGAGCGTGCCCACCGTGCAGCCGATGGCGCAGAACATGCAGGTTCTGCCAGGTCAGTGCGACTTCAAAACCCAACGCGAGGTTGTGGAGGACGTCCATCAGTAGAGCGGTAGGTTAAAGCCAAGCAGTTTTTGAAACGCCAGGGCGACGGCAATCAGGCCGGCCGAGATCTTGAGAGTTGCGCACCACAGAATACGACGCGGTGCCGGCAAATGAGGCGCAGAACACCATGAACACGATGCCCGCGATCATGTTCAGATGCTCGGAGATCAGCGCGAATCCGCACAGGCTCGCCAGGATGATTGCGATGTTCTTCATTTTGAAGTCAAGAGGCACGCGCTCGACAAAGCGCGAACGCACCACGGTGAACAGGCCAATCAAGAACAGGAGACCACTCACCAGCAGGGGAAACAGACCGGGCCCCGCACGACTGAAATGGCCTATCGGATAACGCAGCGCCCCCAGGCCGAAGGCCAAGGAGATCGCGATGAGGAATAAGCCCCGGACAAAGTTTTGGTCATTCATATGAAGCCAGATAAAGTTGAAGGAAGGTCTACTTTCGATGTCGCGAACGCTGCCAGGCTATCGATGAGTGCTCCGCGAGTTCTTCGATGAAATCAGCATGTCGATCTCGCGGCGTCGACGCACTTTACCCCCGCCGAAGCGCGGACGCACCGACTTCGATTCGAGAAACAGACTGTTACTCTTTTCTTGCCGCTGACGGCTGGCGACGGTCTTCCTTCAAGAGTAACTTATCGCCCAAATCATCCGTGCAGGAAAAGTGGGACGCACGGATCAGCACGCATCGCTGAATCGAGTTCGAGTAGCGTAGAAAGGAGGATCGGCATGGCTGCTGCCACCCGAACTGATTCTGTGTGCGCTCGCGCGGCGCGTTGGCTGGCGCGCGCAGCTCCAACCCGGGGCGCAATCATCCTGGGCCTGCTCTTCGGCGCTCTTGCGTCGCCTGCGCTTGCCACGACTTACACCTATACCGGAGCGGTCTACGCGAGCACGGTTCCCTTCCCGGGTCCATGCGGCGCCGGAACCTGCACGAACTACACGACGGCGATGAGTCTGACAGGCTCGTTCACCACTGCGGCGCCGCTCGGAGCCAATCTCGCCAATGTCGATATTGCAGCGCTGGTGACCTCGTTCAGCTTCAACGACGGGATCAACACCTATTCCAGCGCCGATCCCAATACGCGGATTCTCTCTTTCCACGCAGCAACCGATAGCTCAGGCGTTCCGAGCTCCTCCATGTTTCTCGACATTGAAAAATGGATCACCGGGAGCACCCCGCACTCGGGCACCGATCGGTATTCCGAATTCGACATCGATAGTTCCGTGGACGTGGTCAATAACTTGCCCTGCACAGGCGTCGGCACGACCGGCGGCACGGCGGACACATGCACTTCCGGGTCCGGTTCCGACAATAGCACCAGCAGTGCGTCAAACGGCACTGCCGGCGTTTGGGCGATTGCGGGCGGTAGCGGCGGTGGAGTTGTTGGGTTTGGCGCAACCACACCCGCCAACGTCCCGACCCTGTCCCAATGGGCGTTACTGCTGCTGATTGCGTCCGTTTGTGGCGCTGGCGTGGCCGCCGCGCATCGTCGTCGGCGCAGGCGCTGAGAGTCTGCTGCTTCCCGGTGTCAGTTGGCGGCGCCGTGGTCGAGCTCGATACGCGCCGCCACGCGCGCGCGTCCGCGCGTTCGCCGAAACGGTCCTACACCGAGCCTTAGTCCGCAGTTATCTTCCCGGTCTCGATCACTTTTTTCCAGCGATCGAACTCTTGCGCCTTCGTAGGACGCGAACTGAGCGGGCGTATTGGCAACAATTTCGAAGCCGAGCGCGGTGAATTGCTGCTTCAGGTCCGGCGCGTTCAGCGCCCCCACGACGGCGGAGTACATCGCGGCGCGTACGTCGGCAGGCAAACCCTTCGGCGCGACCACAGCCTGCCAGGAATAGACCTGCACGTTCTCGACCCCCGCTTCGCGCATCGTGGGCACGTCGGGCAATAGGGGTGACCGCGCGTCGCTGGTAATTGCGATTGCCTTCAACTTGCCCGCTTTGATGTGTTGGATGACCGCGTTGATGTTCTGAAAGGAGGCGTCGACCTGCGCGCCCAGCAAATCCGCGATCGCCGGTGCGCCGCCTTTGTAAGGAACGTGCAGGCCGCGAGTGCCTGTCTGTTGCCAGAACAACTCGGCGCTGAGGTGGTCGCTCGAACCGGTGCCTGATGAAGCGAAAGTCAGGCCGCCAGGATTGGCTTTCTGATAAGCGACGATGTCGGATAGAGTCTTGTGGCGGGATGCGGCCGGCACCACAAGGACATTGGGCGCTTGCACCGCGATCGTGATCGTGTCGAAGTCCTTGAGGGGATCGTATTGCAGGTCCTTGATGAGATGAGGCGCAATCACGAGGGGACCGAGCGAAGTAACGAGGAAGGTGTAGCCGTCGGCGGATGCGCGCTTGACTTGGGCTGCGCCGATGGTTCCGGTCGCTCCCGCTTTGTTCTCGACGATAAAAGTCTGGCCGAGCTTTTCGCTTAGTTTTTGGCCGATAGCGCGTGCAACCTGGTCGCTGGAACCACCGGGAGGGAAAGGAACAACCAGCGTCACCGATTTTGAAGGCCAAGTCTGGGCGGACGCGCCTGCCATCGTCGCGAAGGCGATGACGAAGCCGACGATCAGTCTTTTCAATTTATTCTCCCTTATGTTCCGTTGATGCATGCCGTGCCGGATTCTAACCCCGGAGTATGTAACGGCGGACGAAGGCGCGCCCTGCACCATCATCAGCGGCAGGCTCGCGTCTCTACTGCACCGACACGCTCTCGATCCAGGATGGAGTCGTATGAATTTCGAGCGCCGCTGACACAAAACGGAGCGCCGATTGGCAGCGCGCGGTTGATCAATCGTTCCATCTATGCTTCCATCACGCTGTCCGCGCTGTTCCTAGCCGCTACAACGGGTACCGTCGCTCGCCCGGGAGGCGAGCCACGTGCGGTCGGGAGACCGACAAGATGAGGGAGGACTGGGAGGAATGGCATTGCGCGCCGTCGCCGCACCGCGTAGCGAGGCAGGGTACGATCGGCCGCTGCGTTCGTTTCAGGCATGCGCGCTGGCCGTGCTCGTCCTCGGCCTTGTATCCGTCGCGCGCGCGGATCTGCTCGTCGCATCCGGGGGCCAGTACACTACCGGTGGCGGCCAGACGGACCTCGCTTGCACCGACGTCGTCGTCGCGGGCACGTTGTTCGTTTCGAGCGGCAGCCTGGTGAACGTGCGCAATCTGACGATTCAGCCGGGAGGCACGATCAGCGGAGATTCCGGCCTGATTCAGGTCGGGGGCAACTGGAACAATAGCGGCACGTTTACCGCAGGGACATCGACGGTCCGCTTCGTCGACTCGTGTGGCTCCACGAGCAGCACCATCGGCGGCAGCACGGCGTTCTTCAATGCACGCTTCGTGTCGTCGATCGGAAAGAACTATGTGTTCCAGGTCGGCACGACTCAAACAATAGCGGGAGTGCTCGAAATCCAAGGTACGACTGCTAATCCGATACAGTTCCGCAGCAGCGCGCCGGGCCAGGTAGCGAACATCAACCTGCTCCCTGCAGGCACCCAATCGATCCTGCATGTCGGCGTCACTGACGTCCATGCAACCGGCCAGCATCTCGCGCCGCATCAGACCAACGAAGGTGGCGGCGGCAATGCGTTGAATTGGTTCGGCGGCCCGCCTCCGCCGCTCCACGGCGCCAACGTCGCCATACCGACGCTCGGTGACGGCGCGCTGGCGGCGCTCGCTGCCCTGCTCGCGGGCTTTGCGATCTTCGATTTGCGTCGTCGCGAGTCCGGCCGCGTACGGCGCAAGCGTTTGTCTCGATCAGCCCCCACAGATTTTTCATGAACCCCTCACGCTTCCCGCGGCGACCAATTGCGCTTGCGCTCGCCAGTGCGCTTGCTCTGACCAGCCCCGCTGTACTTGCTGCCGATGTCGAGGTGCGTACGCCATCAGGCGGAAACTTTTCGGTGCGCGACTCGACCGGCGCGTTAGTGCGGTTGCTCATCAATGGGAGCACGGGTGAGGTCACGATTCCATTCCTCATCGCCGCGCCGCAGCAGGCGCAGCCGATGTGCTTTCAAGTCGGGACCGGACTACTTGGGCAATGTATTACCGGCGCTTTCGCCGGGCCGACTGGCGCGACGGGTCCGACCGGACCAACGGGTGCCACCGGCGCTACTGGCGTAACCGGGAGCGGCGGCACAGGCACCACTGGCGCCACCGGTCCGACCGGCGCCACTGGGTTGACCGGTCCCACGGGGACCACCGGGCCGACCGGTCCCACTGGCATCGCCGGATCAACAGGTGCCCTTGGGGCCACCGGCGCGACCGGAGCTACTGGGCCGCAGGGCCTCGTTGGTCCAACAGGCGCCACCGGGTCGGTTGGTGCAACCGGAACGCCCGGTGCGATCGGCGCGCCAGGCGCCACCGGGGCGCAAGGACTGATCGGCCCCACAGGCACGACCGGACCTACAGGAGCAACGGGCACGGCGGGCGCAACGGTGCTGTCGGGCGCTGGAGCGCCGACTGCGGGAGTCGGCGCAAATGGCGACTTCTACATCGACACCACCACCAACACCCTCTACGGGCCGAAGGCCGGTGGCACGTGGCCTAGCACTGGCGTTGCGTTGGTCGGTCCGGCTGGCTCAACAGGCGCGACTGGATCGACGGGCGCCACGGGTACCGCAGGTTCTACGGGCGCAACAGGCGGTACCGGGGGAGCGGGTTCTACAGGAGCCACTGGAGCCACTGCGCGACTGGTGCCACCGGAACGCAAGGCCTGATCGGCCCCACCGGCGCGACGGGATCGACGGGGGCCGTCGGCGCTACGGGCGCGACCGGTACGACGGGAACCCCAGGTGCGATCGGACCGACTGGGGCAACCGGGGTACAAGGCGTTACTGGTTCCACCGGCGCGACGGGACCGACGGGTGCAACCGGCACAGCGGGTGCGACGGTGCTGTCGGGTGCTGGAGCGCCGAGCGCCGGCACGGGCGTGAATGGCGACTTCTACATCGACACCACGACCAACATCCTCTACGGCCCGAAGGCCGGTGGGACGTGGCCAAGCACTGGTGTCGCGCTAGTCGGTCCGACCGGTGCAACAGGCGTAACGGGTGCGACCGGCGTGCAAGGCCTCACCGGTCCCACTGGCGCGACCGGCTCAACGGGCGTCACGGGCTCGACGGGCGTAACAGGCGTAACCGGTGGAACAGGTGCAACGGGATCGACAGGCTCGACGGGTGGAACGGGAGCGACCGGAATACAAGGCGTGACGGGTGCCACAGGGTCGACGGGCGCTGTTGGCGCCACCGGTGCAACGGGTGGAACAGGAGCGATCGGACCCACGGGTGCAACCGGTACGACGGGAACGCCAGGTGCGATCGGACCGACTGGGGCAACCGGAGTACAGGGTTGACCGGTCCCACTGGCGCGACAGGACCGACGGGTGTAACCGGCACGGCCGGTGCGACGGTGCTGTCGGGTGCTGGAGCGCCGACCGCTGGCGTCGGCGCCAACGGCGACTTCTACATCGACACCACGACTAACATTCTCTACGGCCCGAAGGCCGGTGGAGCGTGGCCCAGCACTGGCGTGGCGTTGGTCGGTCCGACCGGTGCAACAGGTGCAACGGGTGGGACAGGCGCGCAAGGCCTCACCGGTCCCACTGGCGCGACCGGCTCAACGGGCGTCACGGGCTCGACGGGCGTAACTGGCGGGACAGGCGGAACCGGTGCGACGGGAGTGACTGGCGCAACGGGATCGACGGGTGCCATCGGAGCCACCGGTGCAACCGGCGGAACTGGAGCGACCGGAATACAAGGCGTGACGGGTCCCACGGATCGACGGGAGCCGTTGGCGCCACTGGCGCAACCGGGGGAACAGGAGCGATCGGACCGACGGGTGCAACCGGTACGACGGGAACGCCAGGTGCGATTGGCCCGACGGGAGCGACGGGAGTGCAAGGAGTTACCGGTCCCACCGGCGCAACGGGAGCGACCGGGACGGCGGGTGCGACGGTGCTGTCGGGTGCTGGCGCGCCGACCGCCGGCATCGGCGCGAACGGCGACTTCTACATCGACACCACGACCAACACTCTCTATGGCCCGAAGGCTGGTGGCGCGTGGCCGAGTACCGGTGTTGCCTTGGTCGGTCCGACTGGCGCAACAGGTGCACAGGCGTAACGGGTGGGACCGGCGCGCAAGGCCTCACCGGCCCCACTGGCGCGACCGGGTCAACGGGCGTTACGGGCTCGACGGGCGTAACAGGCGCAACCGGTGGAACAGGTGCAACGGGATCGACACGGCTCGACGGGTGGAACGGGAGCGACTGGAATACAAGGCGTGACAGGCCCCACAGGGTCGACGGGCGCTGTTGGCGCCACCGGTGCAACCGGGGGAACAGGAGCGATCGGACCTACGGGCGCAACCGGTACGACGGGAACGCCAGGTGCGATCGGCCCGACGGGAGCAACCGGGGTGCAAGGCGTTACTGGTCCCACCGGCGCGACGGGACCGACGGGTGCAACCGGCACGGCGGGTGCGACGGTGCTGTCGGGTGCTGGAGCGCCGACCGCGGGATCGGCGCGAACGGCGACTTCTACATCGACACCACGACTAACACTCTCTTTGGGCCGAAGGCCGGCGGCGCGTGGCCGAGTACCGGTGTCGCGCTTGGTCGGTCCGACTGGCGCAACAGGTGCGACAGGTGTAACGGGTGCGACCGGCGTGCAAGGCCTCACTGGCCCCACTGGCGCGACCGGCTCTGCGGGCGTCACGGGCTCGACGGGCGTAACCGGTGGAACAGGTGCGACTGGGGGAACAGGTGCAACGGGCTCGACGGGCGGAACGGGCGCGACCGGAATACAAGGCGCGACGGGTGCCACAGGGTCGACGGGAGCGATTGGCGCCACCGGTGCAACTGGTGGAACAGGAGCGATCGGACCTACGGGCGCAACCGGTACGACCGGAACGCCAGGTGCGATCGGCCCAACGGGAGCGACCGGGATACAAGGCGTTACTGGTTCCACCGGCGCGACGGGACCGACGGGTGCAACAGGCATAGCGGGTGCAACGGTGCTGTCGGGTGCTGGAGCGCCGACCGCGGGAGTCGGCGCAAATGGCGACTTCTACATCGACACCACGACCAACACTCTCTACGGCCCGAAGGCCGGTGGCGCGTGGCCGAGTACCGGTGTCGCGCTGGTCGGTCCGACCGGTGCAACAGGTGTAACGGGTTCGACCGGCGTGCAAGGCCTCACCGGCCCCACTGGCGCGACCGGCTCCACGGGCGTCACGGGCTCGACGGGCGTAACAGGCTAACCGGTGGAACAGGTGCACGGGCTCGACGGGCGGAACGGGTGCGACCGGAATACAAGGCGTGACGGGTGCCACAGGATCGACGGGAGCGGTCGGCGCCACCGGTGCAACCGGGGAACAGGAGCGTCGGACCACGGGTGCAACCGGTACGACGGGAACGCCAGGTGCGATCGGCCCAACGGGAGCGACCGGGATACAGGGCGTTACTGGTTCCACCGGCGCGACGGGATCGACGGGTGCAACAGGCACAGCGGGTGCGACGGTGCTGTCGGGTGCTGGAGCGCCGACCGCGGGATCGGCGCAATGGCGACTTCTACATCGACACCACGACTAACACCCTCTATGGGCCTAAGGCCGGCGGCGCGTGGCCGAGTACCGGCGTTGCGCTGGTCGGTCCGACCGGTGCAACAGGTGGAACTGGAGCGACTGGAATACAAGGTGTGACGGGTCCCACGGGTGGGACCGGAGCGACCGGGGTCCAAGGCATTACGGGCCCGACGGGAGGCACTGGAGCCACCGGCGCGACCGGCATTCAAGGTGTGACCGGTCCGACCGGCGCAACCGGTACGCAAGGTGTGATTGGCCCAACTGGAGCCACGGGAATCCAAGGACGGCAACCGGTGCAACGGGTACGGCGGGCGCCACTGGCGGGACGGGTGCAACCGGCATTCAAGGTGTGACCGGTCCGACCGGCGCAACCGGTACGCAAGGTGTGATTGGCCCAACTGGAGCCACGGGTATCCAAGGCGTGACCGGGGCAACCGGTGCAACGGGTACGGCGGGCGCCACTGGCGGGACGGGTGCAACCGGCATTCAAGGTGTGACCGGTCCGACCGGCGCGACCGGTACGCAAGGTGTGATTGGCCCAACTGGAGCCACGGGTATCCAAGGTGTGAACCGGTGCCGACCGGTCGCAACCGGCGCGCGGGTGCGACGGCGGGCGCCACTGGCGCAACGGGTGCGACCGGAACCGCAGGTACGGCGGGTGCCACTGGCGCGACGGGTCCGACCGGGACTGCAGGTACGGCAGGTGCCACTGGCCCGACAGGTGCGACCGGCGTAGGCGCACACTGGCGCAACAGGTCCAACCGGAACCGCAGGTACGGCAGGTGCCACTGGCGCAACGGGTCCGACCGGAACGGCAGGTACGGCAGGTGCCACTGGCCCGACTGGTGCTACTGGCGTAGGTGCCACTGGCGCAACGGGTCCGACCGGCGCGACCGGAGCACTGGCCAACGGGTCCGACCGGCGTAGGCGCCACTGGCGCGACAGGTCCGACCGGAACTGCGGGTACGGCAGGCGCCACTGGCCCGACGGGTGCTACTGGCGTAGGTGCCACTGGCGCAACGGGTCCGACCGGAACCGCAGGTACGGCAGGTGCCACTGGCCCGACGGGTGCTACTGGCAGTAGGCGCGCACTGGCGCAACGGGTCCGACCGGGACGGCAGGTACGGCAGGCGCCGACACGGTCCAACCGGGGCGACCGGGACCGCAGGTACGGCGGGTGCGAAGGGTGCGACCGGCGCCACCGGTGGCACAGGTGCGACCGGTGCCACCGGCGCTACCGGTGCTGGCACGGCGGGCGCCACTGGCGCGACGGGTGCTACGGGTGCCAACCGGTGCCACAGGCCCTTCAGCAGCCAACAATGGTTTGACGCTGGCCCCGGGACCGACGGTTCAGCTCGGCGGTGTGTTGAACCAGGACACCAACATCCTGTTCGGCGGACCTGTCAACAACTTCTCGCTGGCGTTCGGCAACAACATCGGGCCGGGACCGCAGGCGAACCTGAAACTGGGCAACACCGCGGGCATCAGCGCTACGCAGACGGCGAACGCGCAGTTCGGCGGATCGGTCTCTTCTCCGATCCGCGTCGTCACAGGCAACTACACGCTCGCCAACGACGACTACACGGTGCTGTGCAACAACACCCCCGGTGGGCCGTCGGTCACCATCACGCCGCCGGCCGCGGCGGCATCGAACAAGGGACGCGTCTACATCATCAAGCGCGTCAATCAGAACATCGGCGCAACTATCAACGATTGCGAGGTGGCGAACGTCGATGGAATCGGGGGGAACGTGGTACTCCAAGGGCCGACCCCTGGCTTGCTGACCACAAACCTGTCGGGCGTGACCATCCAGTCGGATGGCACACAGTGGTGGATCGTCGGAACTATTACGGGCACGATCCCGCCAACCGCTGTCGAGGGCGTTGCCACCGGGAGTGTTTCGACGAGCTATCGCGGTCTACCACACGGAGAACGGAGGGCCATCGGTCAACGCGGTCATCCCGGCCTCGGGCAGCGTGCTCGTGACTCTGACGGGCGAGTTAAGTGCCGGAACCATTTTTACCAACAGCACTGCTTTCATGTCAGTTAGCCTGGACGGTAGCGTTGCTTTGGATACGAATTCACTTCGAGTGACCGGCCCGAATCCAGTTCGGGCGAGTGTGACGGTGCTGATTACCGGGCTGACCCCTGGCCTCACCGTCAACTTCGCCGCCAACTACAAGTTGTCCGGTAGCGGCAACGCGACGTTCAATGCGAGACAAATCACCGTGATCCCGAACTAGCCGTCACCACCGCGAGGCGCGTTAACTGGCGGACTGCGCGAGCGTTACGTTAGCTCGCGTCGAGCGCGACGCGTGCGTCGAGCCGGCAGCGGGTTCTGCGTGATGATCGGGTCGCGGGTCCGAGTAGGCCGATGAACGCGTCCGATATACTTCCGGGCTCCATGAAGCTTGCTTTGCGCAAAGCGGCGCCCTCGCGGCGTCCCGCGGATCTAGCGCGCGCGATGCCCGACTGCCCGATTTGCCACACCGACACTAACGCGATGCTGCGCGCGACGCCGTATCGCGCGTGCCCGACGTGCGGCACCGCGTTCCAGTCTCCCGCCCCGCGCTCGCCGCACGCGCGCGACCGCGACTTTCCAAAGACCCCGATGTCGCCGCACGACCGCGAAGTCAATCGGCAGCTCGCGCAATGGTTGGTCGCGAACGCGATGGGCGGCAAACCTGGCCGCGTGCTCGATGTGGGTTGCGGCGAACCAGTGCTGGCGCAGTCGCTGGCCGAGCTTGGCTGCGAAGCGATCGGCCTCGACGTCGATCCGCGCGTCGCGGGACACGAGAGCGCGCTCGGCATCCCGATCATCGTCGGCGACGTGCTCGCGCTCGAGCGCTGGCAGATGCTGGGCATCGGCGTCGGCGGGCGCTTCCAGCTCGTCACGCTGGTGCACGTCTTCGACCGCTTCGCCGATCCGGTGGCCGCGTTGCGCAGACTGCGCGAGCTCGTTGCCGACGACGGTCGCGTGTTCCTGCGTTTGCCCGACCACGCGGTCGCCGGAAGCGATCGCTACATGCAACCGGCGCACATCGCGGTCGCGCCATTGATGCATACGTTCTCCGGCCTGCTGGAGCTATGCGTGCAGACCGCGGACCAGTTTTCTATCGAGAGCACCTACACGCTCGACGGTGCCGGACAGCGTGACATCGTGCTGCGCCCGCTCACGCGCAAGCCGTTCGTGCTGGCCGGCATGATCGTCAAGAACGAAGAGCGCGACCTGCCACGCTGTCTGCGCTCGATCGAGGATATCGTCGACGGCGTTGTCGTCGTTGACACCGGCTCGATCGATCGGACGCTCGAGGTTGCCACGACGACCATCGACAAGCCTGTTCATGTGCAGACCTACACCGGCGCGTCGCGCCAGGACGAGCACGGCGATTGGAAGCTGTGGGACTTCGGCAAGGCGCGCAATGTGTTCGTCGACGAGATCGACCGGCGCGGCGCCGACTGGGCGCTATGGATGGATGCGGACGATGAGCTTCTGACGCCGGTCAATCTGCGCCGCGCATTCTGGTGGGACCAATACGAGGTCTATGGCGTGCAAATCGAGAGCGCCGGGCAACGTTGGCTGCATCATCGGCTATGGCGCGCGAACCGCGGCATCCGCTTCGAAGGCCGCTGCCACGAATACCCGACGATCGGGGGCCACCCCACGCTCGCGCTGGTCGACAGCGTGATCCGGCACGACGCGACGCCGGGAATCGGCGAAGGCGCCAACGCGCGCAACCTGCGCATCCTCACCGAGGAGTTCGCCGAGAATCCGTCGCCGCGCACCGCGTTCTACCTCGGCAGCACGCACAAGGACGCGGGGCGTTGGCGAGAAGCCGTCGCTGCGTACGCTACTCGCATCGCGATGGGCGAGGCGTACCGCGACGAGTGGCTGTTCGCGTATCTCTACAAAGGGCGTTGCGAACGCATGGCCGGTGACGTCGCCGCCGCAGAAAGCACGCTGCTCGAAGCTGCGTCGCGCGAGCGAAGCTGGGCCGAGTACTGGATGGAGCTCGCCTACATCGCGTACGACCAGCGGCGCTGGACGCAATCGCTCGGCTATGCGCTGCAGGCCGCTGCGCTCCCGGTGCCGCCGACGATGTTATGGAGGGAGCTCGACAAGTACGACGACCAACCGGGACGCATTGCATCGTTGTGCCACGAGCAGATGGGCGAACTCGCTCCTGCACTCGAATGGGCCGAGCGAGCGCGTCGAGCGATGTTAGCGCCCGACGCGCCGTGGGACGAGCGCACGGCGCGCCTTCAGAAAGCCTCCGGCGCGACGCGCCAGTCGTAATACCCCGCCGTAAACCCTTATCGCAATCCAAAAAATGACAGCACGGCAATCACAACCACCACCAAGCCCACGATATATATTATTCGGTTCATGTGTCCGTCTCCGGTGTGCGTTGCTATGACCTGCGCATTCGATTGGACATACTGGCGAGTGCAATCGCCAGCGCCGCGCTTCCCAGTGTTTTGACAAGCTGCGGATGTTCAGCATAGAAGCCGCCCACTTTGTCCAACACCGTCGGATCATGCTTCTCGGCCTGCGCTGCAATCTCTTGCACCTGTTCCGGCGTTAGTTGAGAGGCCTGTTGTGGCGTTACTTGTGCCGTCCCTGCCCCATCAGCTGAAGGTGCAGTGAGCCGTCCTAGAACGCCACCCGCCAATGTTGATAAGAGTCCAGGACCGAGAGACTGCAGCAATTGATTGAGGACCCCTGCTTGTTGCTGCGGATTCGAACGGCCGAACATTTGACCGACCATTTGCCCGAATTCCGGCGTGGCGTCCGACCGAAAAGCGTCCGCCACGCCTTGACCCACAACTGCCGGTGGCGCGGCCTGTACCACGTTGTCGAAGTGCTGGTGGATTTCGTCGGAAGCAGAGTTGGGCGCGCTGTCGCCGTATTGCTTGAGTATGTCCATCAGTCCCATTTTCGGTCCTTGTAGATTGCGAAGCGCGTCCGCAGTGCCTCGTTACAGGCCTGGCGTTACGGGGACGGGCTACGTCGTACGAGGTGATAGATCACGAGGAGGATGATCGCTCCAATAAGCGACCCGACAAATCCCGCCCCTTCGCCTGCGTTGTACAACCCCATTGCCTGGCCGCCATACGTTGCAAAAAGCGAACCTGCGATCCCGATAGCCGCAGTGATAAAGAACCCGGTCGGATCACGCCCCGGCGTCAACATTTTTGCCAGCAAACCCACAACAAATCCAATCAGTATCGTCCAGATTATTCCCATGGTGCCTCCCCCAGTGTGTTAGCGATAGGCAGTGACCCATCGCGCCACTGTGGAGGGCCGATAAACCCTCCACAACCGCGCTCCGGTGACTAGCGGTAGCTAGTCGCCTCTCACTCTACTCCAAGCAGCCTTGGTGGCATCTTTTGCTTCATTCCATTCAAGCCGGGACGCACCGCGAGCGCGCTGGTAGTCATTGGCGAGATCGCTCTCGAACTCTTCGAAGGGCGTATCGCCATATCGCGCGTACGCTTCTCCGCCAAGGCGATAGGCGGGGGCGTAGTCGTCGAATACGAATTCCTTGTTGTAGTACGGCTCCGCGGTATACGCGCCGCGCCAATACTGCTCCTCTACAGTCGGATCAATGTGCTCCGCGACCGCCTTGCCACCGAGGCCGCCGACCACTGCGCCAACTGCCGCGCCGACAACGGTTCCAACGGGACCTGCGGCAAGCGTCCCCGCTGCTGCACCTGCGGCGACTCCGCCTATTGCGGCGCCGATCCCTACGCCGACCGGATGCGCGCCAGGTGCGCCTGTGATGGGATCGCGGTTCGCCGTCGGTTGGTTCAATGTAGTGTCGTCCATATGTAACTCCTGTGCACCGTTCATTACGGTGCACCAACACTAATCGCGTTTGGTATTGATCACGATAGGCGGTTCGCTGAATCTACCGTAGGACGAGAAGACCTTCAGACCGCTTTCAATAGATTCGCGGACGGTATTTTTCGAGATGTTCAGCGATGTGGCGTGCCTCAGTCCCGCTGAGAGCAAACTAAAGGGCTGCATCCCTGCAGCCCTTTGATCCGTCCTTCAATACGGCGCATTGACCACCACGTATTGCGAGCCCTGCGGCTGATACCAGGCGCTGCCGCACTGCTGGTAGACCATGCCACCGTAGTTCACGGGAACACAGTTTGCCGGCACCGTACGAACCATCGAGCCGATGACCGCGGACGTCATCGCGACAGTGGCCGTAACTGCGGCCGCAGTGGCAACCGGGTGATAGTCATTGTCCCAGCCGCCGTTGCAACAACCGCCATTGTTCTCGACGTTCACGTTGACGTTCTTGTTGACGTTCACATTGTTGACGCTGGTGCTTCGAACGTTGTTGGTGCGCGAGTCGGCGCGGCTGTTGTTGGCCTGCACATTTTGCGCGCCGGCGCTGGCCCCTCCGCCAGCACGCGCGCCGCCGCTACCGCCGCCGCCACCTCCTCCGCCCGCGCGCGCACCGCCACCACCACCACCACCGCCGCCACCGCCGCGGGCCGCCTCAGCGTACCGGCGCCAGCGCGAAGCATGCCAACGTGACTGCTATCAAGGGAGTCAGGAACCACTTTCCGGAAAGATTCTTCATGTCTGGGGTCCTTTACTTGGTCGGGCGTGCAACGAGTTCTATGGCGCGAGCGCCCTTGGGCGGCTTGAACGTGAATACCGTGTCTTTGAAGGTCGGCTTCAGGGTCCAATCCATGAGGCTTACCGATTGCGGACGCGCTTCGTCCGACCGATTGGTGATCACGATCTTGCGCGGCAACGGCTTGCTTCCGGCCGTGATCCAGATCTGCCAATCGATCTGCCCCTGGCGAAAGGCGTAGTGGTCACACAAATCGTCGCCGATGAAATCCTGGCCGGCATTCATCGCCGAATCGATCTTGTCCAGCGGCGCAGCCGGCGTGCCCCAGAGAAAACGTCGGACAGCGGAACCTCGACGTCGTACTTCTCCTTCATTTTTGCGACAACTCGCCGAGCGTGCCGGTAAACGGGACCGTCGAGTAGTACTTCTGCACCGGCGTGTACAGCGTGACGTCCTTGCCGTTGTAATACAGTTGCCGTTGGGAGCGCGCGCTGGCCATATGAACAGCCACCCGGTTCGGCCGCTCCACATCCAAATCTGCCGTCGCCGTGTGCTGCAGTTTCTGGCCGTCGGCCAGAACGCGCTCGCCAGTCAGTTCGGTGGACACCCGAAATCGCTTGAGCGTCTGCAAATGCGCGCCCATGTCTTTCAAGGCTTGAATCGCGCCGGGATCGACGGGGTTCGCCGTCGGCGGGGACGTTCCGGCCGGCGCGGTCTGTGCATGCACCAGTGGCACCGCAACTAACATCGCAAGTAGGCCAATCGCCAGTGGTTTTCTAGTCACGTTGATCTCCTGGGAAGAACCGGTGATAGAGAATGACTACCCACGCAATTTTGCTCCACTTCTGAAACGTTAGCGTGACAACCTGCGGAAGCCTGAGGCCAGCAATCAAGGAGCAAACTGAGCCGGCGTGTTGGTAACAATTTCAAACCGGCTCGGTGTATTGCTGCTTGAGGTCCGCGCATTCAGTACGGCCACGACCGCCGCGTACAGTCGCGTGGCACCAGCTTGGTCAAGCGCCCGCTGCAACCCGTCCCGAAGCTGACACCGTCTCAGTGCTGGACAACGTCGCCGTCCGCGGCGCCGAACGTAGCAACGAACTTATTGTTTCTCGACAACCACGCGCCCCTGCGCGTTGAGAAATACGTGGTAGCGATTCCCGTCTTTGCAGGACGCGATGTGATCGTTATCACCCTTTGTTGTGACGTTCGACTACTTCCCCGCACGGCAATCCTTGCAACGTAATTACGGTGAACAAATCCTTTTTTACCGACACGTCGTCGGCCGCGAACGCGGGTGCTGCAATACACATCACGGTCAAAGCAGATATCGCGATCATCGTTGCTAGTTCTTTCATCTTGTCTCCTGCGCACGTTTAAATTCGTGCGAACTTTGCCGGATCCGAAAGAATGGCCCAGATGGCTTCACGCGACGCCACTATTGCCGCAGCCAAGGTGGCATCGCTGTCCTGCAGAAGCGACAGCACCTTCAGAACCAGCAGGTCATACGGTTTTCGGAGTTCGGCCAGGGTGGTCTTGAGTTTGCCCGCGTAAAAGTCTCGGAACTGGCTAAGCAGGTCATCGACCTGATTCTTGAGACTGATCTTGGTGAGCACGCCAATGGCCTTGGTATCCTTTAGGCGCTGCTCGAGCGATGCGAGGTCGAGCGTTGGCTCTTTTTGCTTCGCGACTTCCGATGTGCTGCTCTCCTTTTTTGGAACTTGGACCGGAGGCGGAGGCGCCTTCGCGACCCCCTTTGTGCCCGGCTCAACCGTTTTAGCAGCACTCGAGGTTACCGCCGGGGCTGTGCCCTGGGCGGCCGTAGGCGGAGCGGCCTGACGCGATGAGGACTCAGCTTGCGTTGCACCCGTCGGCGCAGGCGCACGCTGTGCTTCGGCAGCAGCCGTGCCAACCTGTGCGTCGGCCTTTGCTTGCGGTGACGCGACAGGCGCCGGGGGCGTCACTGGCGTGCAGCCGGCCATCAGAAGCAGCAGAGCGATGCGGAAAAGGTGGAACGTACGCATATCACTTGCTCTTGAACGAAGGTTAGCAAAGAATCTGCCACACACGCTTGCAGTGTAACCGCCTGGGCCAACTTGCATGTGCAGGTGGTAACGACGTTGTACCCGTCGCAGACGGTCGTAAGCTGAGAGAGCAGCCAATACCATGCGCGCATCCAGCGGCGCCAAAATGTGAATGATGAGTAAAACCAGAGGTCTTGCGAACGCCGTGCCGATCCGAGGAATCGGCATCCGGCAGGTCCGCGTCACTTGTGGCCTGGTCCTCTTTTCCTATCTGCTGTCACATTTCACCAATCACGCCCTCGGCAATATTTCCTATGCCGCGATGGTAGCTGGTCTCGACTACCACATGGCGTTCTGGCGCAACCCCATCGTGGCGGCCGTGTTCTATACCGCGGCGATTACTCATTGGTCGCTCGGACTGTGGGCGTTGTATGAGCGTCGACAGTTCCGGTACAAGATGCCCGAGATAACCCAACTCCTCCTTGGGTTGTCAATTCCCTTCCTGCTTGTCACGCACTGGGTGGGCGTTCGCCTGCAACAACCTCTGTTCGGACGCGACCTCTACTACGCGCAGGCGCTTTACGCCTACTGGGTCAATCGCCCGTATCTGGAGTGGGTTCAATTCGCACTGCTGACCGTCGCTTGGGTGCATGGCTGCATTGGACTCTATTACTGGCTGCGGCTGAAGCGCTTTTTCTCGCGAGCCGCCCCTTACTTGCTGGCGGCGGCGGTGCTGATCCCGACACTTGCGCATGCTCGGCCTCATCGAGGGCGCGCGCGAAGTTATCCAGTTGAGCCAGCAGCCGGCGTGGCGGGCGGCCAATCTCGCGCCGTCGCACTTTGCGTCGCCGCCGCAACGCGCTCTACTCGACCAGATCATCTTCTGGTTCCCCATCGTTTACGCGACTGTGTTGGGTTTGATCCTCGCGGCCCGAGGCGCACGCGTACTGCGGGAACGACGCGGCGGACTCATCAGTCTGTCCTATCCGAATGGCGTGAAGGTGCGCGTTCCGCGCGGACTGAGTGTCCTTGAGGCTAGTCTGCGCAACAACATCCCGCATGCAAGTGTCTGCGGTGGAAAGGCTCGGTGCTCCACCTGCAGAATCCGAGTCATTGGCGATCTTGCAGCGTTGCCCAAGCCTTCGCGGCGGGAAGCGTTCGTGCTCAACCGCGTCGGTGCCGGCGTCGATCCGGCCGTCCGTCTCGCCTGCCAGTTGCGCCCGGAGGAGGACATCGCCTTCTTCCTGGTCTTTCCGCCACAGGTGAATGCCGCGTTCGCGCGGCGATCGGCCGGCATCCGATTTGGCGAAGAGCACTACGTCGTCAGCATGTTCATCGACATGCGCCGATCCACGAGACTCGCCGAGAAGCGGCTGCCCTTCGATACGATGTTCATTATCAACCGCTTCCTTGCCGCGGTGTCGAGCGCAATCGAGAGCGCCGGCGGGCAGCCGAATCAGTACGTGGGGGATGGCGTCCTCGCGTTATTCGGCATCGCAAAGTCTCCGGCGGTCGCATGCGCTCAAGCCATCGACGCAATTGGAAAGATCGCTGCTAACGTAGAGCAATTGAATCGCGATCTCGCCGACGACCTTCTCGAGCCAATTCGCTTCGGCATCGGCGTGAATGGCGGCAGGGTCATCCTCGGCGACATAGGCTATCGGGAGCGCGTCGTCTTCACGGCACTGGGCGATGCCGTCAATGTCGCGGCGCGACTGCAGGACATGACCAAAGATCTCGGGTGCGAAGTGCTCATTTCGGAAGAAGTCTGCGTCGCGGGCCGGATTTCCAGAGACATGTTTGAGGCGCGCGAATTGGTCATTCGCGGCCGCGACGGACCAATCGCAGTTCGCCTTGTTTCGAGCGCGAGCTTGCTAAGTTCCCGAGTCGCTTAAACTCGATTCGAGCTGGCGCGTTGCACCTTAGCGACCGAGTGCGGAATGGCGGAGGCCGCGATCCTGTTTACCCGTCGACTGCTGTTTGCCGATTGCAAGGAGGTCAGGTATGCCGATCGCCAAATGGGTGACGAGATTGTTCTTGGCATGCATCGCAGGTTCTGTCTGCAGCTGCGCCACGATGGGCGGCGGCGGGATGCATTACCTCGTCGACACGCCCGACGCAATAGTCGTGCGCGCATAGGAGCTATTTCAGCCAGTAAAAACAAAAGGGGTTGCATCTCTGCAACCCCTTGATTTATTGGCGCGCCCGGCAGGATTCGAACCCACGACCCCCTGGTTCGTAGCCAGGTACTCTAATCCAACTGAGCTACGGGCGCATCAAGGCAAAATTATAACAGACCGTCCCTTGGGGGCTCCAGCGCTTGCGCGTATTTAAGGGCGTCGCCCTGCGGTCGCTCGCTTCGGGACTTGGCTGCCGCAGCGTCCATCGCCTAAGATGCTCGATGTTTTTCGCGCCCGATCTTTTCCCGGTTGCCCTACAACGAGCCACGTCTCGGGCCTTTGTCGCGGCGCTTCTGGCCTTCGGACCGCTGCTGGCAGCGCCGGCGCACGCGGTGATCAGTGTTTGGCTCGAAGACCAGACCTGGACCGAACTGCAGTCGCAGATCAAAGCCGGGGCAACCACCGTTATCGTGCCAATCGGAGGCACCGAACAGAGTGGCCCGCTGATGGCACTTGGCAAACACAACGTGCGAGTCAAGCTTCTTGCCGAGAAGATTGCACACGCGCTCGGCAACACCCTTGTCGCTCCAGTCATTGCCTACGTTCCGGAAGGCGCGATCGATCCTCCGACCGAGCATATGAAATTTCCCGGAACCATCACCATTCCAGATGCCGTCTTCGAAAAAACGCTGGAGTCCGCCGCGAAAAGCCTCATGCGCGCTGGATTTATCGACATCGTCCTGATCGGCGATCACGGCGGCTATCAAAAACTCGAGAACGCGGTTGCGGCACGGCTCAATGCCGAGTGGAAGCGCACGCCGGCGCGCGTACATGCCATCTCCGAGTACTACCGTGCCGCGGAAGTGGCGTACCCGCAGGCGCTGAGGGAAAAAGGTTTCAGCGCCGAGGAAATCGGCACCCATGCAGGACTTGCTGACACTTCCCTGATGTTGGCACTCGATCCTCGACAGGTACGCTCTGACGACCTGCGCGACATGACGCCCAAAGCCGACCTTGGCGTCTACGGCGATCCGCGTCGCGCTGCTGCCGCGCTGGGCAAAATCGGCGTCGACCTGATCGTCAGTCAATCGGTCGCTGCGATCAAGGAAGCGATTGCGCGGCATCAGGCACAATAGAGGCCCGCGCATACACGCATCAACAGTTCGGTCGTTATTTAACCCAGCAAACATGAGTCGCAAAACAAAACTTCGGAGTTTCGTCGCCGCGGCAACGCTCGTTGCAATCGGCGCCGCGTCATGGCGCGCCACGGGTGATGTTCCTTCCACCACTCCAGTAGCCGGTGGTGTCCCGGCCGCTCCGGTGTCGACCGTTGCCGGGATGCCTGCGGTGCCCGACGCGAAAAATCTCTACAGCGAAGCCGTCGCCGGAAAAATGGCGACGACAGCATCCACTGCGCTGGCGCGCGTCTACGTTCCCAACGTTCGCTCCAACGACGTGTATGTGATCGATCCGGCCACGATGAAAGTCGTCGATCGTTTCAAGGTCGGTATCAATCCGCAGCATGTGGTGCCGTCGTGGGACTTGAAGACACTGTGGGTCGCCAACAACGCTGAAGGGCGCACCGACGGCAGCTTGACGCCGATCGACCCCGACACCGGCCGCGCCGGCAAGCCGATCGTCGTCGACGACCCTTACAACATGTATTTTTCGCCCGACGGTGTATCGGCGATCGTCGTGGCCGAGGCACGCAGGCGCCTGGACTTCCGCGATGCCCACACGATGGCGATGCAGCAGTCGATAAGTACACCGCAATGCGGCGGCATCAACCACGCGGACTTTTCAATCGACGGACGTTTTGCCATTTTCACTTGCGAGTTCCAGGGAAGCCTGGTCAAGATCGACATGGTCGGGCGCAAAGTACTCGGCTATCTCAAGCTCGCCAAGCCGCTGCCGCCGAAGACCGCTTCGCGTGGACGTAGTACTGCCGACGCCGACTACTGCACGACGGCCAAGAGCATGCCGCAGGACATTCGAATTTCGCCGGATGGCAAGCTCTTCTACGTCGCCGATATGGAAGCCGACGGCGTGTTTGTGATCGACGGCGAGACCTTCAAGCAGATCGACTTCATCGCCACGGGGATCGGCACGCACGGCCTGTATCCCAGCCGCGACGGCACCAAGCTGTACGTCTCCAATCGCGGAACGAACTTGATCCACGGACCGCCCCACGGCAAAGGCAGCGTTTCGGTCGTCGATTTCGCGACCAGAAAAGTCGACAAGACCTGGCCCATTCCCAACGGTGGCAGCCCCGACATGGGCAATGTCAGCGCCGACGGCAAGCGCTTGTGGCTTTCCGGTCGCTACGATGATGTCGTTTACGCAATCGACACGACGACCGGTGATGTGACGACGATCCGTGTCGGCATGGAGCCTCATGGCCTCACCGTGTGGCCGCAGCCGGGACGATACTCGCTAGGACATACCGGCAACATGCGCTAGCGGTATTTTGTCTGGCGCCCGTTCGCTGTCGTGCTCTTTGGATCTCGAGCGAGTGCGAGCACGAGGCTGCGCTGGCGATCGCATGCGCATCGTCAAGCGTTGCACCAACATGGAAACGACGGCGCCGGTGAAAACGCGTTGACGGTTGGCGCCAGTGGTATTGTTGGATCGACCTACTTACAAGGCAGCGCCATCATGTCGCCGAATTCCATCCGTCCGCCGCTCTGCTTGCTGCTGCTTTCGCTCGGTCTGTTGCTATCGATGCAAGCAGCGGCGCAGACGAACACCGAGCCGTCGCGGCGGCCCAAGGTGTGTGTGGTCCTTTCCGGCGGCGGCGCTCGGGGTGCCGCACACGTAGGCGTTCTCAAGGTGCTGGAAGAACTGCACGTGCCAGTCGATTGCATCGCGGCAACCAGCATGGGCTCGATTGTCGGCGGCGCCTACGCCTCCGGCATGACGGTGGCTGAAATGGAAAAGATGTTGGCCGGTATCTCGACCGACCTACTGATCAGAGAGCAGCCACCACGACAGGACCAGGCCATACGCCGCAAGCTCGACGACCGCTCCGTTTTGTTCGGCCTCGAGTTCGGCCTGCGCAACGGAGAACTTCTTTTTCCCAAGTCGGTTGTGTCAGGTATCCAGCTCGAGACGGTGCTGCGCAGCCTTGCGCGCGTCGAAGGTTTTCGCAATTTCGATCAACTGCCGATTCAGTACCGCGCAGTTGCGACCAACTTGGTGACCGGCAAGGCCGTCATCTTTCGTGAAGGCGAGCTTGCCAGCGTGATGCGCGCAAGCATGTCGATACCCGGCGCGATCCTCCCCGCGCAGATGGATGACAAAATCCTGGTCGACGGCGGGCTGACCGATAATCTCCCCGTTGATGCGGCGCGAGCGATGGGGGCAGACGTCATCATTGCGGTCAACCTGGGCACACCGCTGCTCAAGCCCGAAGAACTCGGTTCCATCGTGGGCGTTACCGGGCAGATGATCAACATACTGACCGAGCAGAACGTGCAGGCGTCTCTGGCGCTGCTGCGGCCCGCCGACATCCTGATCGAACCTGCGCTGGGAGATTTTTCGGCCGCAAATTTCGACGAATTGCCGAAGACGGTGCCCATAGGAGAAGCCGCGGCACGAAGCAAGACCGATCGTCTGCGCTCGCTCGCCCTGCCGCCCGCGGAATACGCCGCCTTGCGCCAGCGCCAGCAGTTGGCGGTAGCGCCCGACACGCGCCCGATCGACATCATCCGCTTCCAACCGATGGCACACGTCAACCCGGCGGTCGAACTCGCGCGAATGGAGACCAAGCCCGACCAGCCGATCGACCAGAAGGTGCTCGACACTGATATCCGTCGCGCGTTTGGCAGCGGTGATTTCGAACATATCGGTTACCGCATTCTCGAAGAAGGCGGCAAACGCGTGCTCGACTTGCAAGCTGTGGAAAAAACCTGGGGACCGAACTATCTGCGCTTCGGCTTGGGGCTCGGCTCCGATCTGCAAGGCGATAATTTCTTCAATCTGGCGGCAAGCTATCGGCGGACATGGGTCAACAGCCTGGACGGCGAACTGAGAGTCGACGGGCAGATGGGGCGAACCAGTCTGTTGGCGACCGAGTTCTATCAGCCACTTGACGTAAACCAGCGGTTTTTTGTGGCGCCGCATGTGCAAGTGGAGCGACGCACGGCAGACCTGTTTTCCGGTGACCAGCGCGTTGCGCGGTTCAACCTGCGTACGGCCGACGTCGCCGTCGACGTCGGCGGCGAATTTACCAAGTATGGCGAGGCGCGCCTGGGCCTGTCTGCTGGTCGCGTCCATGCCAACCTTGACACCGGACCGCCTGAGCTCGCAGCCCGAACCAGCCGGGCATGAACAGAGGGGCCGTAACCGCTCGGGTGGTCCTCGATCAACTCGACAGCGCCAACTTTCCGCGCGCAGGTTTCGCCGTCAGCACCAACATCTACGCCTCACGCGGCGCGCTGGGCGCAACACTCGACTACACCCGATGGGACGCCGATTTCGTCACTGCGCAATCGATTGGGACCGCACACTCTTCAGTTTGCGCTTAAGGCGGGCGGGCGGCTGGGCAGCAGCGAGCTGCCCGCCTACGATCAATTCCAGTGGGGTGGATTCTTACAGCAGTCGGGCTACGCTACGGGTGCCTTGTACGGGCAGCAGCTGACGTTCGGTCGACTGGTCTACACGTATCGAATCCTCAATCAAACGCTGCTGCAGGGGCTCTACGGCGGCGTGTCGGCGGAACTCGGCCGCATGAGGCAGCCGCTGGTGCCGACCAACTCCACCGAACTGCTCAAATCGTCGGCGCTCTTTCTCGGAGCGGATACGCCGATAGGCCCGGTGTATCTTGGTTTTGGTTGGGCCGCGGACGGAAACAAAAGCGCGTACCTTTACCTGGGGCGTCCGTAGCACGGGCGCGGGACGCGAACAACCAGGGCGCTAGCATATTGAGCTAGCCAGGACTGCACCACGCGAACGAAAGCGAAAGCTTATCCATGCTCAATATCGTCGCTGTTCTGCTCACGCTGACGGCTGCGTTTTCGTATGTCAATCATCGGTATCTGAAGTGGCCGATGACGATCGGCGTCATGGCGATCGCATTGGCAGTGTCACTACTGGTCATCGGCCTCGACCAGCTTGGCTTCAAGACCGCGCGCGGCCAGGCAGACTCCTTGCTGGCATCGTTCGACTTCTCGGAAGTTCTGATGCAAGGCATGCTGTCGTTCCTGCTCTTCGCGGGCGCGCTTCACGTCGACTTCAATCAGCTGCGGAAGGTAGCCTGGCAGGTCGGTGCGTTCGCTTTGGTCGGCACTGCGCTTTCGACGCTGCTGATCGGCTTCGGCAGCTGGCAGCTCCTTTTATGGCTCGGGTTCCCGATGCCCCTGCCCTACTGTCTTTTATTCGGGGCGCTTATCTCGCCGACCGATCCGATTGCAGTGCTCAGTGTGCTCAAGTCCGCCAAAGTACCGAAGCGCGTCGAGGCGACGATTGCGGGGGAATCGCTGGTCAACGATGGCGTCGGCGTCGTCCTGTTCACGCTCATGCTCGCGATGCTCCAGACAGGCACCGTGCCCACGATGGGCGAAGGTCTCGCGCTCTTTGCTCGCGAGGCGCTGGGCGGCGCAATCTTCGGCCTCGCGCTCGGATACCTCGTCTACCGCGTCTTACGCACGATCGACGCCCCGCAGATAGAAGTCCTGATCACCATCGCGACGGTTGTCGGTGGCTACGCGCTCGCGCGCGCAATTCACGTCTCAGGGCCACTGGCGATGGTGGCGATCGGCCTTGTCATCGGCAGCGCGGGACGGATTCGCGATGTCGGAGCAAACCCGCCACCGCCTCGACATGTTCTGGCAACTGCTCGACGAGATTCTCAATGGCGTGCTCTTCGTGATGATCGGCCTTGAGTTCACCTTTATCGTCTTTCCGCCCGGATCATTCGTCACCGCATTGCCCGTGTTGGCCCTTTGTCTGGTCGTGCGATATCTAGTCGTGGGCGTGCCGACCACGCTGGGGCGACGCTGGTTTGGGCTGCCTCCACACTCCAGCTGGCTGTTGGTCTGGAGCGGTATTCGCGGCGGGATTTCGGTCGCGCTTGCGCTGTCGCTGCCTGCCGGCCCACCGCAATCTGGTGCTCATGCTCACTTATTCTGTCGTTGTCTTTTCATTCTGGTTCTGGGCCTCACGGTGGGCCACTCGCTCGGGCCTTGGCTCTAAGCGAGGACCGTGACGGCGGTCCTGCACCAAATAGCTGAACGCAGTCGCTCAGCTACAATTGCCGTTTCGTACAGCTGCGCCCGCGGAGTATGGGCCAGCTCGTTGCGGCGAGAGGGTTCCGATGCCTTCAGGAGTGTGACCCATGCAAGGCGAATTTTTCGTTCCAGTGTACTTCGACTATTTCGCCACGTTCGCCTGGGCATTTTCCGGCGCGGTCGTGGGCGTTCGTCGCGGTTACGACATCGTCGGCGTCTTCCTCGTCGCACTGGTATCGTCGACGGGCGGTGGACTGATTCGGGACGGTTTTATGCTGCAAAAGACCCCGGCGCTCCTGACCAACAGCGTCTACCTGGTACTGATCGCCGTCGCAACCGTACTCGTCGGCCTCGTTTCGAAGTGGCTCGTATCAGTCCTCGAGCAGGGCTGGCTCGACAAGTTCATCGAGTTGATCGACGCCATCGGCATGCCCGCGTTCGCGATCGTCGGCATGCAGAAGGCTCTCGAGCAGGAAATCTCGATTCCCGGTGTCATCCTCGTCGGAGTGATCAACGGGGTCGGGGGCGGACTATTGCGTGACGTGCTGGAACGCGAACCTGCGCCTTCTGCTGCCGGGCCAGTATTCATCGTTGGTCCTTTTGATCGCATGTATGACATTTTTAGGACTCCGGTTTGGACCGGGCGTGACATTCTTGGGGCTCTGGTCTGGACCGGGCCTGAGCGCAACGCAGGCCGCGTTCGTCACGATTACGCTGTTCTTCGTCGTGCGTGCATTGACTTGCGGTTCAACTGGACGAGCGGCGCGCTGCTCCGTGAACCGCGTAAATGAACCATGGATACGAGCGCTTGGTGACACCTTCGTGGGCGAAGGCGAAAAAAGCGGTCGATGTTCAAAACATCGACCGCTTCCATAGGTGCTCTTGCGACGCTGAACGCTAGGCTCTCAATTCGGCACGCACATATTGGCGCCGCTCGCCCCGCTGCCTTCCAGGATGTAGCCTTGCGCAATCATCTGATCCCTGATCCTAGCGCTATTTGTATAGCGATGGCCAAGGTCGGCTTTGCCGTCAAAGAGGCGATAAACGGGCCTTGTGTTGACCGGACACGCCCGGACGCATCCGGGAGGTCGACATAAAATGCGCTCGCGGTCTCAAGGATCGCCCCCGGCACATTGACTGCAGCGCATTCGGCTGGCGGACGCCGAGAAGAAGTGAGCTCCGGTCGACGGGAAATAGTATCTGCAGACGGGAGAGCTACCCACCATCGCACTGGTGAACACTGCAAACGATTGACCGGTCCGACTCCAACCGCCGATGGCTCCTGAGTCCAGCGCCGCTATTTCTGCGGGTTGGTGCTGATGAAGTACAGGTGGGAGGCGCTATTGAAGAACTCGACCGCGCTGCTAGTGCCGGCGCCGCCAAACCCAGGGCGTTACCGCCATTGCCTGACAAACGATGACGGTGCCAGTGCATGCAGCCAAATGAAATACTCGAATTGGACGCCGGGGCCCCGTGCCGTTTTGCCGTCGGATAGGCCAGGATTCGTATTTGGATTGTGCCCCACCGCAGTATAGTTAGGAAGTCGCCGAACCATACCAATCCGCGGGCGTTCCCAAAGACTAAGCTGACCTCCTCCAGCGTCACCGGACCCTGTAAGGACAGGGAGATTTGTAAAGTACCGTCAACGTTCCAGATCCCACCGGCGCATAAGGGCCCTTCGAAAGGTCCGGCGGGTCGTTCGACGGATCGCTCATTCCGTACACATAATACTGATAGGAAGTTCCGGCGGGGATATTGACGGCCCGTAACGTTGACGGGGACTTGCCCGTGAGCATGTGTCGACGAGCCGTTGTCTTCGTCGGTTATTTGTGCGTGACAGATGCGGCAAGGTCGCGGACGCGCCCATCGATCCGAACAATGTTGCCAGAGCTACCGCGCGATCCCTTCATGGTGGCCTCCTGATCAAGTTGTCTTCGACACGCCAAGCAGCGTAAGCGGAGGCTAAGCTGCGAGCGGATAGTCGAGAATCAGAAGGCGGCCCATTTTGCAGGTCGACCAAAACCTACTTGCAAGGAATTCGGCCGAAGCGCGGAAGCGGCAATCAGCGCGCCGCTTGTCAGACAAACCGCCAATCTTTCATTCGGGAAACAGGAACGTGACGACGGCCCGCATGCCCCAGCCATGCGGCCCGGTGTTCGGGCTGTCGGCCCAATAGCGCTGCCACCGACCGCGAGCTTGCCGCCTGCTGCCGACTATAGCCCCGCTTGTGGCTGACGAACGCTCCGATCGCAATTCCAACGGCGGCCCCGACGGCCACACCGATCAGCGGTCTGATTCATCGCGACGCCGATCGCCGTGCCAATTCCGACGCCGACACCAATCCAAAGCCCCTGTTTCATCATCGTTCTCCTTGACTGTGATCTTTCGGCGCCACGGCAGGGCACATTCCAGGTCTCGCATTTGTGCGCGATCGGAAAGGCCGCGCGCAAATGCCCGTTGAACGTCAGCGGGCATTGAGTTCCAACTCAATGGGGACAGGATCTCCTCTCCCTTCTTTAAGGGTCCCGCTGGCGTATCCGCCGTTCACCTTGACATGTACTTCGATCGCCCCGCAACGGCGTCCCTCGTATTGGCTCTTCAATGGGTTTGACCAAAGATCGAGTTGGCCATCCTTGTACGTACCGACCAAGATCGTGTTGTCCGAAATACAGCTCCCGGAAGGGCTGCTGTCTAGGAGAACGAAGCTCCCATAGATTCTCGCCGTCAAGTTTGATCTTGGAGAATTCGACGTAGATGTACGTTGAGCCGAGCGCTCTCGATCCCCCCGGGAAAATGGGCGAATAGTGGCCGCTTATCTTCGCGGGTAGTGAATCGGCAACGGCGTTTCCGTGAAGGCCATGCAACCAAGTATGAGCGGCGACGCAGCGCAATTGCGTCCCAAGTGCCGAGTCGCGCTCCGCGTCGATCGAAACACGGGCGTAGACCAATCGCCTCTATTCATCGTCCGCATTCTTTGAGTTCCCATTTGTCTTTAGCTTTTTTCTCTTCGGCAGTCTGGCAGCACATGTTTCACTCGGCACTCAACGGAGGCGCGCGGTCGAAGCGTGAAGCGGGAACCTTACTGCACGCGGTAGCTCAGCAGTTCGCGGCTAACGTTGCGAATTATGACCATACCGCTCGATCCACGCGTTTCCCACCTTACAGACATTTTGGCAGCAGGCGAATACCACGAGACGGCCTTCATAATGGTTTGAATACCGGGAGCGGAGATCAACTCGCGCTCGACCTTCAGGGCCTTGAACGTACCGGCCGCAACCTGGATTTCCTCCCAGCTTTTAACCCGGGCCTGCCAAACTTGCTTTCCACCTGGGACGGGCACCTCGTAGGTCCACGATTGGCTTTCGTCCACCGGCCATATCCAAGTCTTGCTCTCCTGTCGCGGCGCGTCGGGGCTCAACTGGATAAAATCGTCGAGATCAAGTGAAAGCAATTCAGTGCTCGTCTTCTTTTCGCCCCGATCCGGTATCGCGACGACGGACATTTCGAATTCGTCTGCCCCTACCCTGGTGATTGTCTTAGTCACCGTGCTTGTGAACGGGCCGCCTCCCATGTAGTCGGGCCTTCGATCACGCGGTAGGTCCATGTATCGCCTTCGTGGTAAACCGCGCGGTCGACAGCATCGGCATTGAGCGCGCAGCACAAAACTGCGATCCCTGCCGCCCAGACTGCTGGATACCAATTTGCGTTCATGAGTCTTCCTTCCTGCGTGGACCGCGCAGCCGTTAGGCAGCAACCTAGGATGCCAATTGCAAAGCATCGTGCCCCTATATAACGGAGGAGTCCGAAGTTGAACAGAAATCGGTTCTCCCCTGTGCTCGTCACGTCGGCTCGGCTTGACGAAGGACGGCGCCGAAGCGCGCCGCCGAGGGGCGTCCGTGTCGAACGAGAGGTTAGGCTCGCGGCAGCCAGCCATGGATCACCCCGCCAATGATAAGACCGCCGATGGCACCGACGACCAGAATGGGCACATACGCTTTGGTAATGATGGCACTGGGAAGACTGAGTAGTAGGCCAAATGCGAGACCTGTGGCCCAGCCCGGCCACGCGAGTTGCACGCAGCCGATGACAACTCCGATTGCGAGGCGGTCGACGAAGGCAGCCAGGAGCGCGGTCGGTTTGTCTGGAAACGACATCGGCAACATCATCGCAACCGAGGCGGCACCGAAGACGAGACCGGCAAAAATTCCTAGTAACAGATTGGACATTGGATGGGATTCCGTCGGAAGAGCGCCTAACAGTGATTGTGCGGGCGTTGGCGGCCGTATATACCTTGATGATAGTGACACACCATTAACTTCCCTTTATTCATCATCTGACCATGGTTTGCGTTGCCAGAACGCACACCCATTTCTCGGGAACGCCCATTGTGATCCCGTTGCTCCCTGGCGCTGGACGGCTGGCCGACGGTCTGCTCTGGCTGTTCACGCCTCGATGACTGGTGCGGGCGCTCGGTCGAGTCGCTTGAACTGCCGCCTTCGGCCAAAAGCAACCGTTTTCCAACGTCGATTGCACACTAGAGATTACATGGCGCAGCACGTCCCGCTCGTGCCAGAGTCGCCCCTAAGTGGCCTGTCTGTTAAGTAATCGACTTAAGCTGGGACGGGTCGCCAATTGGCGCTGCTGGTTGCACACTGTCCAATGTGTCACGCAGCCGATGGGCATCGCGCAAGACCGAATACATCAGTCGCTCGGCAGCACCAAGGTTTCCTGAACTGTCCGGATCGATTTTTTCATTTGCCTGTATCAACGCCAAAGCGCCTTGGGTATTCGCGATCAGCCCAAACACGATTTCCAATGGGTCGTTCACGTTGATTGCTCTCAATACCAGCACATGTATTCGGCTGTCGCTGTCTCCGATCTTCGGACTCTGCGCCGGAATTCAAGATAGGCATTGATCTAGGTCGTCAAGTGACCAGATAAAACGGCCGATTGAGCCGGCGCGGGACGAGGCGGACGCGGTTGGAATCCGAACGAGCGTCTTGGCCGTCCTGCGCCACGGTTGCCCTCGACCGTGTGCTAGCGTAGCCTTTGTCGACTGGCGGGTTGACTTCATCGATCTTTCGGACAAAAGACGTTGGCAAATGGCGATGCACTCCAAGCCTTCGGTATGCCACGTCCCCGAGTCCGCTTCCGTTGCACCCGTCATTTCGATTCGAGCGCTGAAGACCCACTGTCAGGCTTGTAGCCTGAGCCAACTATGTTTGCCGGTCGCATTCACCATCGAACAGATGGACCAGTTTGACGCGTTGGTCGTGCACCGAGCGGTGGTTAGAAAAAACGGCCGGCTGTATCGCTCAGGGGCTGCCTTCCATTGGCTGTACGCGATTCGCTCGGGTTCGCTAAAAACCGTAGTATCGACCGAGAGCGGTCACGAACAGGTGACGGGCTTCCACATGTCGGGCGAGATCGTCGGTTTCGACGGGATTGCGACCGATGCGCATGCTGCCACTGCAATTGGTCTTGAAGATACCGAGGTCTGCGCGTTGCCATTCAGCAAAATCGAAAAGCTCGCGCAAGTGATGCCCGCGCTGCAACACAATCTTCACCATTTCATGTCTTCGGAAATGGGCCGCGACCAAAACGTGATGCTAATGCTTGGCAGCATGAATGCAACCGAACGCATTGCCGCGTTCCTTTTAGACCTTGCTGACCGCTATCGTCGCCGTGGGTTTTCCGCCACCGAATTCAACCTGCGCATGACACGGGCGGAAATCGGCAGCTATCTCGGTCTCAAGTTAGAAA
The DNA here is from genome assembly GCA_963749795.1 of uncultured beta proteobacterium. GTDB lineage: Bacteria > Pseudomonadota > Gammaproteobacteria > Burkholderiales > Casimicrobiaceae > PALSA-1003. The sequence continues at coordinate 72,564 of CAVVOR010000006.1, read as the reverse complement.
CAGTAAGCCGCCTTTTGACTCGGCTGCAGGCGGACGGAATCATTCAGGTAATTGGAAGGTCGGTAAAGCTGCTCGATACCGTGACGTTGAAACGGCTACTAGCCAGGGCAGATTGAACAACGGCTGCACTCCTTGACCAGCGATGCGCGACGGTCGAGACCAATAACCTGGCAACCTATTGGATCGAGACCTCTGCCGGCCGCTGGCTATTTCGACTGCACGTAGAACGCGACCGCCTGGATTTCTGCGGGCGTCAGGTCCTTGACGATGCCGTGCATTACCGGCGCCGCGCGGACCAGCGACTGGATGTAGTTGAGCTGTTTGACGACGTACGCGGCGTGCTGGCCCGCAAGCCGCGGGAATATCGATTGGCCCTGGGCCTGCGCCCCGTGGCACGAGGCGCAGGCCGGAATGCCGCGGGCGGGAACGCCCTTGTCGAACACTTCCTTGCCTCCTGCTATCGCCGCGGGATCGACCGCGCGACCCGGTGCCGGCGGCTGCGCCGCGTAGTACTGCGCGATACCCTTAATGATTGCCGGATCGAGATTGCCGGCGATGCCCCACATGATGTCGTGCGCATCCTTCTCGGCGCGAGTATGTGCACGGAACGCATCAATCTGGGCTTCCAGATAGGCTTCGCGCTGCGCCGCCAGGATCGGAAAATCGGGCGACGTGCTGATCCCGTAGGGCCCGTGACAGGTGGAACACAGCTCCACCGCCTTGGTCGCAGCCGCTGCCTTGATGTCCGCCGGTGTTGCCTGCGCGAACTGCGGCGCCGGCGCAGACGGCCAGCACGCAGCCCCACGCACCAAATCACGTTGCCAGTTCATGTTCGATCTCCGCTATCGTCAAACCGATCGCCCGCGCTCGCGGAAGCGCCCCGCGCCCGGCGGCTCAAAATGCCACCCAGACATCGGCGAAGAGCGTGTTGTTGTCGCAGGCATTGCGACCGGTGCCGTCATAGTTCGAGCGGCCGCCGTTGAATTTCGTATAGCCTGTGTATTGCAGCAACAGCCGCACGTTCTGTATGGGCAGATAGTCCAGCTCGAGGATATAACCGCTGCTGTTTGGTGTGAGCGCGTTTCCGTCGGCATTGGTGCCATAGAGTCCGCCATCTGCACTTCCCGTGGTCTGGAACAACGCCACCGTGCCGCCATACTTGCGCTGGTAGTAATACGAGCCCTTGAGCTTGAATGTGTGCAGCGTGTCGGTCGGATTGTCCGGCGTCGGTCCCGCACCATACCCCGCGCCGGTTGCCTGGACCGCCGCGATAGCTCGCGTTGTATTTCTGCTTTTCCCAGATGTAGGTCGTCTGCGCCGTGAACGTGTGTTCGTCCGAGATGTATTGGTACTGCGCGTCCAGCGCGACGTCCTGATATTTTCCGTCGGCGTGGACGTGTCGAGGTTGTCGGGAAACACGTTGGCGACCATGCCGTAGGTTCCGACCATAATCGAGTTGGCGCCCCAATCGTGCGTGTAGGCCAACCGCCAATAGGGATTGAAGTTGTTGACGCGGAAGACGCCTCCGGGCGAATCGATCGGCAGTCCGAGCCGGAACAAGTTGCCCAGCGACGTCTGCGGTGCGGTAGGCAGAGAACTCCGCGTAAATCGTCTTCTGCCACCATGCATAGGCGCCGAGCCCGGCACCTGCTGTGCCAGCCCGCCGTCGATGATCGTCGCTGCGGCCGGTGTATTCGCGAGGGGCGCAGCGGTATACGGATAGCCCCACGCCGGCGTGCTGTTCCACGGGTCCTGCACCGTCGGGTTGTTATTGAGAGTCATGCCGAAGACCCACTCCGGCTCGCCCGCCCCGGCCGGCGAATACTTGTAGGCGCCCCGCAAGTCGATGTTGTCGACGCTGCTGTGCCCGCCTAAGGTTCCATCGGTCACCGTCGCAAGATTGTCGTACGTCCATTGCACGAAGCCGCCCAGGTAGTCGTTCGCCCTGCCCGCGAGGAAAAAGCTTGCACAGCAAAAGACGCCGCTGTTGTTCCGCTGGGTTACGGCGGCCGTTTCCCCGGTGTTGGGATCGGTCGTGGTGTTGTTCTTGGTGTTGGTGATCGACGCCTGCACCATGACGGCGAGCGGCGAATACTGGACGCCTTCCGACGTGATGGCCGTCTTGCCGATCGTGTAGCCCGTCAGCTTGAAATACCGGCCATAGGGCGTGAGTTCCGGCCAGCTCACGTGACAGGCCGGGCATTCCTGACCGGTCTGACGGGCAAACGACGGCACGGCGTTTGCGCCCCGCGCGAATGCGAGGATCAACAATGCCAGCACAATCCCACCGATGACCTTCGTTGCCTCTCGCCTGAACATCGTCATGCTCCTAGAGTGCGTTCGCTGCGACATTCCACGTTCGTCGAGAAAAGTGTGTGCCGACGAAAAGTGTCGGGACTGATCCAGATCAATCAATCAATCAATTTCGCGTTTCGGCATCTGTCAGGACGCTGACCATGCGCTGACGTAGCGCTGACGAAACGCCGTCGCAATGGCGCCATTCGGTTGACAGGACGACTTCGTGTCATGCCTCGGCACTCGTACGAGCCTTATCGTCGCGGCGGTGCCCGATGGAAGCGGGGATTGGGAGGTGTCCCCCATCGCCACTTGCTACGAGTTTCGCGGATGAACCGTGAGCACCCGCAAGATGAACGCGCGAAGCCCCGTCATGTACTTGCGCTGGAACTCGGCGGTCCCCTCGTTGGTGACCTCACCGTCCTCGGTGATGAGTCCGGGCTTGAACTGAATGTACCGCTCGGGTGAGTTCATCTGTGGCGAATTGCAGAAGCTGAGCACACTGCGGAGCTGCTGCTGTGCTACCGCAGTGCCGATTGCGCCTGGTGACGTGCCGATCACCGCTGACGGTTTGCGCGAGAATGAGTTTTTTCCCCACGGCGAAGTACTGCTGGCAAGTTGGGGCGGCCGTCGGTGGGCCTGTAGGAAGCGCCTGCGGCTGCGCTACGCTTCCCAGGCCCTCGCCTCGCCCCTGCCCACCGACTGCAGCAACGAGCGGACGCCCTGTATTCCAGAGCCGGAACGGACTATGGTGAGGGAATGGTAGTGAAGCGGAAGTGGATGCGGTGGCGTGACATTCGATTTCCTCAGTCACGGGTTCAGCAGCGGCCTGACGGAATTCCAGATCCGTGGTATCGAGCCGAGCGCCGCAGTCGATCCGAAGGATCCGCTGGCCTTCGTCTCCGGGCTAACGTTCTTGGCAGTGGCCCCTTCAACGGCGCCATGACGCCGATCACATTGCAGGTGCCGGAGCCCGGGACGCTGTCATTGCTCTGCCTGGGCCTCCTTGGCTTGGGGCTTCGCTCGGTATTTCGTCCGCTTGGAAAAGTCCGCTATCTGAGCCGTTAACGATTGTCTGCGTCAAGAGGCGACGTGGAGGCGCGACTTGAGAACTCCTACTGCACGCGGTAGCTCACCAACTCGCGCGTGAAATTGCTGATTACAGTGTTACCGCTCGACGCATAGATTTCAACTCTCACGTTCACTTTAGCAGCGGGCGAATACCATACAATGGTAGTCCTTTTCGTTCGCGCGTCGGGAGCGGAGATCATCTCGCGTTGGACCTTCAGCGCCTTGAAAGTACCGGCCGGAACCTGAATTTCCTCCCAGCCTTTGACCAGGACCTCCCAAACCTGCTTTCCGGCGGCGACGGGCACCTCGTAGGTCCACGATTTGCCTTCGTCTACTGGCCAGATCCAAGTATTAATCTCCTGTCGTGGAGCATCGGGGCTCGGCCGGATAAATCCGTTGAAATTGAGTGAACTCAATTCAGTACTCGTCTTCTTTTCGCCACGATCTGGGATCGTGACGACGGACAGTTCGAATTCGTCTACGCCTACCCTGGTGATCGTCTTATTTTCGGTGGCTATGAACTGGCTGCCCATGAATGAAGTCGGGCCATCGCTGGTCCGGTAGGTCCATGTATCGCCTTCGTTATATATCGCGCGATCTACAGCGCTAGCATTGATCGAGCACAACATCGCGGCGCCTGCTGCCCAGAAAGCCCGATGCCAATTTAGGTTCATCATCTCCCCCTGAGCGCGTTCGGTCATGTCATTTTGGTTTCAGATACGCATTCGCTGGAGTACCTGTTCCTTCGGTGGACATCCCCTCGAACTCGTATCCCGCTGAACCGTTCCGCTTGAGATTGATATCCCACGGACCGCAGTCTGAATTTGTAAACGGCACCTTCAATTGGAGAACTCCGTCGCGGTAGGTGCCGGCAAATGGGAGATCTGCGAGACGGCAGGACCGTCCTTCAAAATTAAATTTACCCTTGACGGTTCCATCAGATTCTTGTGACTCGACCACGATCGACCATGTAACGTTGTAACGCGGCATCCGACTCAACGTTCCCTTCAGTTCCTTTGGCAACATGTCCTCTGCAGTTGCCGTCACGCTAGCTAAGACGGCGACCATTGCAAGTACATATTTCGCATAGTGCCTTTTCACAATTTCTCCCTGTATGTCGCTTAACCGATCTGCATCGGTACTGGCTCTTATTCGTCATCCGCGCCCGGCTCACGCTGCCAGAACGCGCAGCCGTTCTCGGGAATGCCCATTGTGCGCCCGTCCGGCGCCGCGCAACGGACGTGGCCATTGAACAGCAGCTCGCCGTGCCAGCGGCAGACGTAGCAGCCCGTCCGCGGACGTGCGCTCGCGTAGATCTCCGCGAGCCAGATCCGCTGTTGCTCGATTGGCGGTGCGCTATCGCCGCCTGCAGGGAATCGTTCCGAGAACGGCCGCTCGCGCAATGCTGGATCGCCAGGGATGCGTCCAGTAGGCTGGTTGTGGTCGTTGTGCACGCCCCGATTGTCGGGTGTGATGAAGTCGGGCGCCAGTACGATAGATTGTGTCCGCCGTATCGCGTGACCACAAGCAAAAAAGCGAAGGCGGCCAGCGTAGGGAAGTATACGGGCCGCCCTCAGGCCACTCATCGCTGATTGGCCTACATCCCACGCGACCCAAAGAGTCACGCAGCAACGTGACACAAAGATGCCGCAGCAACGGCGGCATCGCTATCGGTTTGACGCTGAATTCCGCGTAGGACGAAAAGGCATGGGGGCAAACCTGGCGCGGCTATCCCTTGGGCGGCGTCCTGTGCATCTCGCCTATCATGTCCTTGGTCGACGCAATCGCCTGATCGAGCAATTTCCGTATTCCATCAATCTTTTCTGGGCCAAGCGAACGCGCTGCGGCTTTTCCCTCGGCCTCGTGTCCGAAGTCGATGCGAATCGCGGCCAAGGTGTCGAGCAGCGCATATAGACGTCCTTCAGGCGAGGTCGGATCGGCAGTCGGCGCATCAATATTCGTCGCTAGTCCATCTCTTTCGGGCCCAAGCCGGCGGTCTATCATGAGGCTATATGTGGGCCGATGCCCCGTCTGTACGCTGCCGAACACTGATTACGCGAAGTTGAGGGGAGTACTAAGCGTCTGGCCATTGGGCAGTTGTATCCGGACTTTCAGTCTTGTAGGATTTGTCTCCCCTTCTCAACCAGCTATAAGGCAGGCGTGAACGCGCGTGCAGGCCGCCCGGACGAGTGTCGTTCCTTCGCAATGATTGCGCGCTTTCTTGTGGCGACGTTCTTGCTCGGGACCGCCATCGGCGCTCGCGCCGAGGATGGAGTTGAGCGTCCGACTTGGTCGATCGGCGACACGTGGACGTACCTGCAAACGGTTGGGCCGGCAACCTTTGAACCAGCTACGTGGCACTACAAGAAAACATACACCGTCATCGAGCTGCGACCGACCTCCTACCGAGGCGCATGGGCTACCACGCCAATGGAACAGACGACGGGGGAAAGCGCGTCCACGGTCCTCGCGAACATAAGCCGGGACCTTAACGGCTACTACCGCGCTTCCGCGAAGCTACCTTACTCCGAACTCAGCTTTCTGCAGTGGCCGCTGGTTGGCGCCAAGAGTTGGTCGTTTGTACATCCAATGGCCGACGGTCGCCTCTTTGATTGGCAGGCCCGCGTGGAGGGCTGGGAAGACGTGACGGTCCCCGCGGGAACCTTCAGGGCGATCGTCATCAAGATCGACGGGCAAGCGCGTGGAGGCGACTCCTATGCTCAGCATCGCACGATCTGGTTTGCGCCGGCCACGAAATCCAAAGTGAAGGAAGCGTGGTTTGCGACATGGAATCTCTACACGCTGAACAAAGAAGTCTGGGAGCTCGAGAGCTTTGCACTTGATCGCAAGCTGAACTAATCGCACATATTGAGTCCAGCGCGACGGCTAGGGCGGGCAGCGGTAAGGGACTTACTGGCGGAGAGAGAGGGATTCGAACCCTCGATACAGGTTTTGGCCCGTATGCTCCCTTAGCAGGGGAGTGCCTTCGACCTCTCGGCCATCTCTCCGGACAAGCCTCGACATTTTACCTTTCCGCGCCACGCCCGGTCAAAGCGACGAGCGCCACGAACACATCACCAACTACGCCGCCGGCTGCGGGGGCCTGATCAAGTTCGAACGCGCGATGCAGCACGCGCACCGCCAGCTCGAGATATTTCTCGTCGATGACCACCGAGGTCTTGATCTCGGATGTGGAGATCATCTGGATATTGATCTGCTCGTCGGCAAGCGTCTTGAACATCTTGGCGGCGATGCCGACGTGCGAGCGCATGCCGATGCCAACGAGCGAGACCTTGCAGATCTTGTTGTCGCCGATGATCTCACGCGCCGCAAACCCACGGTTCTTCTCCTGCATCAGCACGTCGAGTGCCTTCTGGTATTCGCCACGATTGACGGTGAACGAAAAATCGGTATGTCCGGAAGCGCCGATATTCTGCACGATCATGTCGACGTCGACGTTGGCTGCCGCAACCGGCCCCAGGATGGCATAGGCAATACCGGGGCGATCTTCGACGCCCATCAATGAGATCTTTGCTTCGTCGCGATTGAACGCGATACCGGAGATGATCGCCTGTTCCATGGTTTCGTCTTCCTCGAACGTAATCAGTGTGCCGCTGGACGAGCTCTCGGGATCTTCGAACGACGAGAGCACGCGCAACTTGACCTTGTACTTACCGGCGAACTCGACCGAGCGAAGCTGCAGCACTTTCGATCCCAGGCTTGCCATTTCGAGCATTTCTTCGAACGTGACGCGATCGAGACGACGCGCCTCCGGAACGATTCGCGGATCCGTCGTGTACACCCCGTCGACGTCGGTGTAGATCTGGCATTCGTCGGCGGCAAGCGCGGCGGCAAGCGCGACACCGGACGTGTCCGAGCCGCCGCGACCGAGCGTGGTGATATTGCCGTCTGCATCGACACCCTGGAACCCGGCGACGATGACGATCGTCCCCTGCGCAAGGTCGCGGCGTATCCGCTCTTCATCGATCTTGAGAATGCGCGCCTTCGTGAATGCGCTGTCGGTCAGTACCTGGACCTGGCTGCCGGTGTAACTTCTTGCTTTGAGCCCCAACTCCTGCAGCGCAATCGCGAGCAGGCCGATCGTCACCTGCTCACCGGTCGATGCAACGACGTCGAGTTCTCGGGGATCCGGTTGCGGCGCGAGTTCTTTTGCCAGTCCGAGCAGTCGATTCGTTTCGCCGCTCATCGCTGACGGAACGACGACAAGCTGGTGCCCTTCACGATGAAAGCGCGCAATTCTCCGGGCGACATTCTTGATGCGCTCGGTGTTGCCGACCGATGTGCCGCCGTATTTTTGGACGATCAGGGCCATCTATCGAGCTACCTGGGAGTTCAAGGCGCGCGAACGCACGGTGCGCGTTGCGCGAGACATGATCACAGCTGACGAAACGCAAGCGTCGCGTTGGTGCCGCCGAAACCGAACGAATTCGACAGCGCGGCGCGGATCTTCATCGGACGCGCTTCGTTAGGCACGAAATCGAGGTCGCAGCGCGGATCGCGGTTGAACAGGTTCGCGGTCGGCGGCGCAACGCTGTCGCGCATCGCCAGCACGGTGAACACGGCTTCGATTCCGCCGGCAGCACCGAGCAAATGTCCTGTCATCGACTTGGTCGACGAGACCGCAAGCTTGGACGCGTGATCACCGAAACAGCGTTTGACCGCGGTGCACTCTGCGAGGTCGCCAAGTTGCGTCGATGTACCGTGAGCGTTGATGTAATCGATATCAGTCGTGTTCAATCCGCTGTTCTTGAGCGCGTTGACCATGCTGCGCACGGCGCCGTTTCCATCCTCGGGCGGCGCGGTGATGTGGTGCGCGTCGGCCGACATGCCATAGCCCGCCAGCTCGCAATAGATGCGCGCTCCACGCGCCTTCGCGTGCTCGAGTTCCTCGAGCACCAGCACCCCTGCGCCCTCGCCCAGCACAAAACCGTCGCGATCGGCGTCCCATGGGCGACTTGCTGTCGCCGGATCGTCGTTGCGGTGAGATAGCGCTCGCGCTGCGCAGAATCCGCCGACGCCGAGCGGACTGACAGTCGATTCGGCGCCGCCCGCGACCATGATGTCCGCATCGCCATACTCAATGAGGCGCGCAGCTTCGCCGAGACTGTGGTTGGCGGTCGAGCACGCGCTCACCGTTGCCAGATTCGGACCTTTATACCCGTAATGAATCGAAACCAGGCCCGCGATCATGTTGATGATCGAGCCGGGCACGAAGAACGGCGAGATCTTGCGCACACCGCCTTGCTGATACGCGCCGTGCGTGTCCTCGATCATCGGCAGGCCGCCGATACCCGACCCGATACACACACCCACGCGTTCTAGATCGCCTGTGTAGCCGTCGAGTCCCGCGTCCGTCACTGCTTCCATCGTCGCAACCTGTCCGTAATGCACGAAGGTGTCGTAACGACGCGCTTCCTTGCCCGACAGGTACTTGCTGACGTCGAAATCCTTGACTTCACCGGCGATGCGCGATGGAAATGTGCTGGCGTCGAAGCGGGTAATCCTGGCGATTCCCGAACGGCAAGCAAGGATGTTCGCCCACGACGACGCCATTCCAACGCCGACCGGCGACACGATACCCATGCCGGTGATGACAACGCGACGCTTGGACATAGTTAGGGGTGGGAACCTAGACTGGACGATTGCTGGGTGGGGTCCCGCGAGGCGGTGAAACGTAACTGCGCGAAACTGCGCGGAACCGCGGCGACCCGCCGGGCGTCGAGCCGCTTAGAAAACGGCCCCACCCGGCGCTGCACATCGCTATTTTTTCAGGTGCGCGCCGACATAGTCGATCGCCTGTTGCACGGTCGTGATCTTTTCGGCGTCTTCATCCGGAATTTCCGTTTCAAATTCCTCTTCGAGAGCCATCACCAGCTCGACCGTATCCAGCGAGTCGGCACCGAGATCATCGACGAACGATGATTCGGTCTTGATCTCCGCCTCATTGACACCGAGTTGCTCGGCGACGATCTTCTTGACTCGTTGCTCTACGTTTTCCATGCCTCTCCTCCCCCAACGGGATCTGAACGTTCAAAACTTGCTGATTTTACCAGATCGGACCGAATTGCCCAACCAAAAGACTGCTAGCTCATGTACATACCGCCGTTTACATGCAGGGTCGCCCCGCTGATGTATCCGGCCTCGTTCGAGGCGAGAAAGACAACCGCATGCGCAATGTCATCGGGCGTGCCCAGCCGGCCAAGAGGAATGCGTCCGACCAGTTTGTCGCGCTGTTCCGCGGCGAGCGCATGCGTCATGTCGGTATCGATAAACCCTGGCGCAACGCAATTGACCGTGATGCCGCGGCTGCCGATCTCCTGAGCGAGCGATTTGGTGAATCCAATCAGGGCGGCCTTCGCGGCGGCATAGTTGGTCTGCCCGGCATTGCCGCTCGACCCGACCACCGACCCGATGCTGATAATGCGGCCATGACGCGCCTTCATCATGCCGCGGAGCACCGCTTTGGACAGGCGATAAACCGACTTCAAATCGGTGTCAAGGATCGCGTCCCACTCGTCGTCCTTCATCCGCAAGAGCAAATTGTCACGCGTGATGCCCGCGTTGTTGACCAGAATGGCGACGTCGCCAAAATCTCGTTGGATATCTCCAATCGCAGCATCGATCGCGTCAGCATTCGTGACGTTGAGCGTGATCCCGTTGCCTTTGTTGCCTGCTTCTTTCAGATAGGCAGTAATCCCAGCCGCGCCTTCGTCGGTCGTCGCAGTGCCGACCACCAGCGCGCCGGAAGCGGCCAGCCGATGGGCGATCGCTTTTCCTATGCCGCGACTGGCGCCAGTTACCAATGCCACTCGACCATCGAGCATCGCCATTCCTAAGGTGTCTCGACCGCGGCTACCGCCGCGGCGAGCGCTTCATCGCTATTGGTCGCATACACCGGCAGGTCGCCATTGATGCGCTTGTTGAGCCCGGCCAATACCGAACCGGGCCCGCACTCGACGACATGGGTAACGCCCATCGCCACGAACGACTCGATGGTCTCGGCCCATCGCACGGGACTTGCCGCCTGCCTGGCAAGTGAGGTGCGAATCGCATCCGGCGTATCCGCCACGCGCACGTCTACGTTGTGGACAACGGGAATCGACGGCGCGCGCAACGGCACTGTGGATAAATACTTGGCCAATTGCTCAGCGGCGGGCCGCAGTAGCGAACTGTGAAATGGGGCGCTGACGGGAAGCAGCACACCGCGTTTTGCTCCCCTTGCCTTGGCCGCGGCGATGGCTCGTTCGACCGCCTCGCGATTCCCGGCGATGACGATCTGTCCGGGCGCATTGAAGTTGACGGGTTCGACCACCTGCCCTTGCGCCGCCTCGGCACAAGCTGCCGCGATTCCCGCGTCATCGATCCCCATCACTGCCGCCATCGCTCCGACGCCCGCGGGCACCGCGCTTTGCATCGCCTCGGCTCGAAAACGAACCAGAGGTAAAGCGCTGGCGAAACTCAGCGCCTCCGCGGCAACCAGGGCCGCATACTCGCCCAGACTATGTCCCGCGACGACTGCGGGCATCGGACCACCCGCCTCGCGCCATGCGCGGAAGACGGCAATGTCCGCCGTCAGCATGACGGGCTGCGTGTTGGTCGTGCGATTGAGATCGTCGGTGGGCCCTTCGGTGACCAAGGCCCACAGGTCCTGTCCGAGGATCGCGCTCGCTTCGACGAACGTTTGCTGCACGACCGCGTGCGCCGGGTAGGCCGCCATCATGCCGACCGATTGCGACCCCTGTCCGGGAAACACCATGGCGAGTTTCATCGTTCGCTCAATTCCATTTCAACAGTACCGAGCCCCAGGTAAATCCTCCGCCGACTCCGAGCAGCATGACATGCTGACCGGGGCGGACGCGTCCGTCGCGCACGGCGACGTCGAGCGCAAGAGGAATCGAGGCCGCCGATGTGTTGGCGTGCCGGTCCACGGTCGTGACCATGCGCTCAAGTGGAAGGCCGAGTTTTTTCATGGTCGCTTCCATGATGCGGATGTTAGCCTGGTGCGGAATCACCCAATCGAGTGCGTCTGCGGCGAGCCCTGTCGACGCGAGCGCTTCGTGCGCAACTTCGGCCAGCACCTTGACCGCAAATTTGTACACGGCCTGTCCGTCCATCGTCAGAAAAGGCCTCCCGCTGACGGCACCATGCGCAACGCCTCCAGGTACCGCCAGAATATTGCGATAACGGCCATCGGCGTGCAAATGCGAAGCCATGATGCCCTGGCGATTGTGACGGAACCAGAACAACGGCGCCGGCGCCGTCTCCGAACAGGACGCAAGTCCCGCGATCGTTCCAGTCGAGAATTCGCGAGTAGACTTCGGCGCCGACGACCAGCGCATTCCTCGCCGCGCCCGCCGCAACCATGCGGTCGGCGACACTGAGCGCATAGACAAACCCGCTGCAGACGGCTTGAACGTCGAAAGCCGGCCCACCATTGACGCCGAGCTTGTCCTGCAGAATGCACGCGGTTGACGGAAACACGATGTCCGGCGTTGTCGTCGCGACAATGATGAGGTCGATATCGGCGGGCGCCATTCCCGCCGCTGCCAGTGCTTGTTTCGATGCTTCCAGCGCCAGATCGCTCGTCTGCTGGCCGTCCGCCGCGATACGTCGCTCACGGATGCCGGTGCGCGCGCGCACCCACTCGTCGTCGGTGTCGATGCGACGCGCGAGCTCCGCGTTGGTCAGAACGGTGGACGGAAGGTACGAACCGGTCCCGGCGATTCGACTATGCATCGCCACCGCCGGAATCCGCCGTCGCCGTCGCAGTCGCGCGGACTGGCATCGGCATCGCCGCCATTCGCGCGGCGATTCGATCGAGCACGCCGTGCGCGGCCTCCGCATACGCCCACTTCAACGCGTGGACGAAGGCCAGCACGTCGGCGGAGCCGTGACTCTTGATCACCACGCCTTTGAGTCCGACCAGTGTTGCGCCGTTATAGCGCCTCGGGTCGACCCGTCGCTTGAACGCCTTCAGCACCGGCAGCGCGAACAGCGCCAAGGCTTTCCGCAGTGGGTTACGGGTGAATTCCTCGCGCAGGAAGTCACTCAGCATCAGAGCCAGCCCTTCGGAGGTCTTCAGCGCGACATTGCCGACGAAACCGTCGCACACGATGACATCGGTCGTCCCTTTGTAGATGTCATTGCCTTCGACGTTGCCGTAGAAATTGAGTCCCGACGACTTCAGCAACTCCGCGGTCTGCTTGACGACATCGTTGCCCTTGATGTCTTCTTCACCGATGTTGAGCAATCCAATGCTGGGCCGGTCGATGCCGTTGACCGCCGAGACCAATGCGCTTCCCATGACAGCGAACTGAACCAGTTGCTCGGGCGTGCAATTGACGTTCGCGCCCAGGTCGAGCGCAGTCGTCACGCCGGTGCGAGTCGGCAATTGCGACGCGATCGCCGGCCGATCGATGCCGGGAAGCGTCTTCAGCACAAAGCGGGAAATCGCCATCAGCGCGCCTGTATTGCCAGCAGAAACGCATGCCTGGGCGGAGCCATCCTTGACCAGATTGATGGCGACTCGCATCGACGAATCCTTTTTGCGTCGCAGAGCGTCGGCCGGCGGCTCGTGCATTTCGACGACTTCGCTCGTCGCTCGCACGCTGATGCGATCGCTCGCTGACGAATGCCGGCCGGCAAGCACTTTGCGAATATCGTCCTCGCGACCGACCAGGATGATCTTCGCGCTCCGGCGTTTCCTCGAGGAACTGCAGGGACGCAAGGGCCGTTACCGAAGGCCCATGGTCGCCGCCCATTGCATCGACGGCAACCGTTACCGTCACGATGCTGTCGCCGCGAGAAACGACACGACGCGGATCAAGACGGTGTCCGCATGCGCCACCGCGCACGCCTCGCCGTCATCGCGAGTTGCGTGTCCGTGCATCTTGACTGCGCAGAAGACCGCGTTACCGCTTTATTCGTCGGCTTTGGTCTTGACGATCTTCTTGCCCCGGTAATATCCGCTGGGGCTGACATGATGGCGCAAGTGCACTTCACCGCTTACCGGTTCCACCGCCAGCGGCGGAGAGGCCAGAAAACTGTGCGCGCGGTGCATGCCGCGCTTCGAAGGTGACTTCTTGTTTTGCTGAACAGCCATTATTGCTTACTCCTCAGTAAATCCATAAATTGCGACAATTCGGGCCCAATCCTGACGTTGCAGCCGAGCGACTCATTTTCGTGCTCACTTTCGTGTCGACTTCGGCGCCCGCTTGGTTTGCTTCAGCTCCGCCAGTTTCAAAAACGGCGAAGGCGGCCGATCTTCCGTTCCCGTGCCGGCCCTTTGTTTCGTTGCCGCCTCTTCTGCCCCGGCGTCACACCTGCCGTCGGCATGTCGCGGCACAAAAGGCAGCGACAGCAATAATTCATCCTCGACCAGCGTGCGCGCATCGAGCAACTCATCGGCTAGCACGACTTCGGCGTCGTCAGTATCGAGTTGCGCCAATTCGCGTTCATTGTGCGCCAGCAGCAGATCGGTTCGTTGCGAAACGGGGCTCGCAAACGCCTTCAGACAACGCTGGCAGACCAGCGGAACAGATCCGAGAAGCTGCAGGCTCAGGGCAGGCCGACCCAGATCGTCCGCACCCCCGCTAATCCGCCATGCGACCTCGCCCGCTTCGCTGTCGTCGACCGATTCGTCCGCCAACCGCTCGACTATCCGCGGCAACGTACGAACGTCGACTTTGCCCTCGACAACGGCTCGGTTGGCGCTGAGCTCAAACGCATCAAAGCGCGCCGGAGTGGCCCTCGCCATTTCGCCTCGTCCTTTTGTGCCGTTCGCCGCCGTCCGAACAAACATTGCATAATAGCGACTTCGGGGTTCGATGTCAAAGAAAACAGTGAAAACAAAGACTTCGCCGCATGATCAGCCTCTCGTGCTGGCGTCGACCTCGACCTACAGGGCCGCCCTGTTGGCCAGACTCGGACGGCCATTCACGACGTTTGCGCCTCGACTCGATGAGTCCGCGTTACCGGGCGAATTCCCCGCGGACACGGCCGTTCGTCTGGCCGAAGCGAAGGCGCGCGCTGCGGTCGGCGCGCATCCCACGGCGCTGATTATAGGCTCCGACCAGGTTGCCGATTTTGAAGGCCACGCCATCGGGAAGCCGCGGAATCCCGCCGATGCGCTCGAACAGCTGAAGGCAATGCAAGGTCGCACGATTGTTTTCCACACTGCGCTGGCCTTGCTTAATGCTCGCACCGGCCGGTGCCAGCTCGCGCTGGTTGATGTCGCGAGTACGTTTCGTCAATTCGACGTTGCGACGCTGCAGGAATATCTCGACCGCGAGCAACCGTACGATGTCGCGGGTTCGGTCCGGATCGAGACTCTGGGTATCGCGCTTTTCTCACGCGTTCATAGCGATGATCCAACCGCGTTGATCGGCCTGCCGTTGATCCGCCTCACCGACATGCTGATCGCGGAAGGACTGACGCCGCTGTGAACACGACCGGTCACCCGCCCGACACGCGAGTGGAGCGGCCCCTGGGTTCGCTCTATCTGATTCCGAACCTCCTCGGAGTGGTGCCACCGACGTCGGTGCTGCCCGAGCAGACGATTGCGATTGCCCGTCGCCTCACACATTTTGTCGTCGAGACACCCAAAGCGGCGCGAGCGTTCATCAAGGCGCTTGGGCCGGAACGGCCGCTGCGGGAGATTGGTTGGGCCGAATTGAAAACCACGATGTCGGTCGAAGAAGTCGAGAACTTGCTGGCGCCCATATTCAAAGGTGACGATCTTGGCATGGTGTCGGACGCAGGGTGTCCGGGAGTCGCCGACCCGGGCGCAACGCTGGTCGCCGCGGCGCATCGCGCAGGGATACGGATCATCCCGCTGGTCGGCCCCTCCGCGGTCCTGCTTGCGCTGATGGCGTCGGGCATGAGCGGCCAACAGTTCGCCTTCAATGGCTATTTGCCGGTGCCGTCTGAGGAGCGCGCGGCAGCGCTGAGGCGCCTGGAGGGCGAATCTCGATCGCGGGCGTGCACGCAACTCTTCATCGAAACGCCCTATCGCAACACCGCGATGCTCAGCGCGTTGGTGACGACGTTGCAGCCGTCAACGCAGCTATGCGTCGCGGTCGACCTCACCTTGCCCAGCGAAAGCATCGTGTCGCGGCCGATCGATCGATGGCGCGGTACTGATTTCAGCGCTTACGACAAACGCCCTGCACTGTTCCTGCTTCAGGCCTAAAGCGTCTCCGGCGCCGATCCGGCGCAGCCGAGGCTAGCGCTCGATGTAGTCCTTGAGCATTCGATTTTCGAAGCTCTGCTCCTCGTAAACCGCCTTGGCCACGTCGTGAAACGAGACGACACCGAGGAGCATCGACCCGTCGAAGACAGGAACGTACCGCGCATGCCGTTCGAGCATGATCCGGCGTAGTTCCATCACGTCGAGGTCGACACCGGCGGTGAGCGGATGCGTTGCCTGGAGTGCGCCGACCTTGAGATCACCGAGGTCGCCCTGCCGTTGGGACAACGCCTGCAGAACCTCGGCAAAGGTCAGCAAGCCCACCATCCGCCCGCGATCCATGACCACGAGCGATCCGACGTCGTGTTCGGCCATCACATGGACGGCTTCGAGCACCGTCCCTTCGGGCGACGTCGTGAACAAGGTACCGCCCTTGATACGCAGAATTTCGCTTACGAGCATGAGACCCCCTCGCTCGGCGGACGCTGGGACCAACCTTCGTGGACCCATGTCGCCCCGTGGAACCCAGAGTACTCCCGCGCCCGGGCGTCGGCAAATGGCCTCCGCGGGACTGCGGCGCGCATACAGTTTGATTCGACTTGCTATTCCAAGGAATTGAGGCGCAAGATTACGCCCGACACTGACATAGATCGTGCCCGGCCGCCCGGCCGTCAAACTTGTTTGGAGGAGTAACGAATGACTGATCGCAACGACAGCGAAACCAACACGCAGCCTGAGCAACCGTCTCGGCGACGGGCGCTCAAAGTCGCCGGAGCCGCCGGTACGGCCGCGCTGATCTCCGCGCCTTTCATCCGCAATGCCGCTGCGGCCGAGACGACCGTCTGGAAGATTCAGACTTCGTGGCCCGCTGGCGTCGGACTGCAAACATTCAAGACCTGGTGTGCCGGGATCAAGGAGAAGACGGGAGGCGAACTCGAGTTCAAGCCATTCGCCGCGAAGGAAGTGGTCGGTGATTTCGAGTTGCTCGACGGAGTCAAGAACGGCGTACTCGAAGCGATGAATTCGTTCACTCTATATTGGGCGGGCAAGCTTCCGTCGACGGCGTTTCTTTCGTCGTACCTGATGGGGCTGCGCTATCCGCACGAGTGGGACATATTCTTCTACAGCAAGGGCGGGCTGCAAATGGCGCGCGACTTGTTCGCCAAACAAGGCCTGTATTACGTCAATCGCATCCATCACGGCCCGAACATCATCCACTCGAAGAAGCCGATCCGGACGATCGAGGACTTCAAGGATCTTCAGCCTGCGTGTTCCGGGCGGCATGATCGCCGAAGGTTTCGCGGCCGCTGGGGCCAAAACGACCCTGCTTCCGGGGCGGCGAAGTATTCTCGGCACTGGAAAAGGGAACGATCGACGCAGCCGACTACACCGGCCCTGCCGTCAACTGGGATCTTGGATTCCAGCAAGTCAGCAAGTACATCTGGACCGGGCCTCCAGGATTGGAGTCGATCTATCAACCCGTCGACCTGATGGATTTTGTCGTGCGCATGGACGTCTGGAACAAGCTGTCGGCCAAGACGAAGTTGTGGGTTGACGATGAGATCCAGGTCTATTCCAATATCCACCATGCGGCCATCCAAAAGGCGGACATGGAAGCGTGGGGCAAGTTCGAAAAATCGGGAACCCAGATTATCCGGATGCCGGCTGAAGACCTGCCCAAGTTCCAGCGGCTTGCCGTCCCGATCTGGTTCAAGTGGGCGAACAAAGACCCGGACGCGGCGCGTATCTTCAAGGCGCAGCTCGAGGTGATGGAGTCTCCCACGGTCGGCTATGTGACGCCTGACATGTACAAAGGACTGACGGTCAACGCTTGACGTGAGTTGCGTTCACATTGCTGCAAGACGTTACTGACCTTCGCGAAGGCGCCCACAGGGCGCCTTCGTCTTATCGACAATTCTTCCATTCGCGTCGGTATCCATGCCAAGCCTAACTTTTGTGATGCCGCACTGGCTGTATTGGATGTGCCTTCTGCTTTTCCCGCTCATTGCCGCCTATTTCTTGATCCGGGAACGCGGACGCGCGACCACGACCGCACCTTCGCTTTTCGTCGCCTATCTGTTTTGGCTGCTCTCGGGATTTCTGGGCATCCACCGGTTCTACCTCAGAAACGCCTGGGGCGTCGTTTTTATCCCGGTTTTTCTCGCGATCATCTACTGCAACGTCCAGATCCGCGACGTTCGCGACAATGAGTCGCGCACGTTCGCGGCGCTGGAGCAGGCGCAATTGCAGGCTACCCTTGCTCGTCCCAAAGGGGACGATGCGTCCGCTGAGGGCGATCGCGCTTACGAACAAGCACAAGCCCTCGTGCGCAAGCTCGAGCCCGAGTACCAGGCCGCAAAGGGGATTCGCGATCAATGGAAGGCGTACGCCCGATACGGGGCGATCGTCCTCGCACTGATGCTGCTGGTTGACGGCGTGTTGCTGCCCGGTCTGGTGCGGCGGCGCAGTGCGTTTGAACTCGCCAATCCTGACGCGCAGGTCCCCTCAGTCGCCGATATGCCGGTGGTGCAGGAGGCCAGCGTCGGCGAGGATCCGACGCTCGGCCTGCATAGTCGCGTCACCGACGCGATCGAGTGGGTCAACGTGCGCGTCGGGCAATACGTCGCGTGGTGGGCGATCATCGCCGTCTTCGCCTACTACTACGAGGTCATTGCCCGGTTCGTGTTCAATTCCCCCACCAACTGGGTACACGAGAGCATGTTCCTGATGTTCGGCATGCAATACATACTTTCCGGGGCGTACGCCTATCGCGACGACCAGCATGTGCGCGTCGATGTGATCTATACCAAGTTCTCGACTCGCGGCAAGGCGATCGCCGACATCATCACTTCGGTCTTCTTCTTCATCTTTGCCATCACTCTGTTCTGGACCTCGGCGAGGTTTGCGATGGACGCCGTCTCCGTCGGCGAAACTTCGTTCACTGAGTGGGGCATCCAGTATTGGCCCGTCAAACTGACCATGCCGATCGGCGCGGGGCTTCTCGTGCTCCAGGGAGTCTCAAAATTGCTCAAAGACATCATGATCGTTACTCGTATTCGAAGGGAGCGTGAGCGAGGGACGGCTACGGCGCCAGTGACCGCCGTTCGCGTAGCGCCTGCGCCAGCGTGCCGCTGTCGACGAACTCGAGTTCGCCGCCGACCGGAACACCGCGCGCAAGCGCGTGACACCTTGAGCCCGCGCGAAGCCAGCAGTTCGCCAATATAGTGCGCGGTCGCCTCGCCTTCGTTGGTGAAATTTGTCGCGAGCACGACCTCCTGCACCGCGCCGTCGGTTGCGCGTTTCAGCAGCCGATCGAGGCGAATTTCCTTCGGACCGATGCCATCGAGCGGCGACAGTCGTCCCATCAGTACGAAATACAAGCCGGCGTATGCCTGCGTATGTTCGATCATCAACAGATCAGCAGGCGTTTCGACGACGCATAGCAGGGTCGCGTCGCGACGCGACGAACGACATAGCGTACATACCGAGTCCTCGGTAAAGGTATTGCAGCGATCGCAGTGTCGAATATCCTGCACCGCTATCGCCAATGCCTTGCCGAGTCGCTGTGCGCCGTCGCGATCGTGCTGCAGCAGGTGCAACGCCATTCGCTGCGCGGCCTTCGGTCCGACTCCGGGCAAACAGCGCAGCGCCTGCGTCAGTTCATCGAGACTGCTTAAGGGATCCAACGTGAGGGTCGAGCGCGACGTAAATCGAACCGGTCTGGTCAGAACGGGAGTTTAAAACCAGGAGGCAGCCCTAAGCCGGCACTCATGCCCGCCATCTTTTCCTGCGAAAGGGCCTCCACTTTGCGCACCGCGTCGTTCATCGCGGCAGCGACCAGATCTTCGAGCATATCTTTGTCTTCGGACAGCAAGGTCGGATCGATGGTGACACGCTTGACGTCGTGGCGTCCTGTCATCAGCACCTTGACCAGGCCCGCGCCAGCCTGTCCCTCGACTTCGGCGGCGGCGATCGCCTCCTGCGCCTTTTTCATGTTGTCCTGCATTGCCTGCGCCTGTTTCATCAGGCCGGCCAACTGATTTTTCATCATGGGTAATTCCTAACGCGATGAAACCGGTTTGATTGAATCGGGTTTGATCTTGCCGTCGAAACGCGACAGCACATCCTGCACGAACGGGTCGTCGCGAAACGCCGCTTCGGTCTTGCTTTTCGCTCCGGCGCGTTCACGCTGTTCCTGTCCCGCGAGCGTGCGACGCCGGATCGCCTCCGGCTTCGAAGCGCAAGCGGACACGCCGACCGAAGGTCTCGTCCAGCGCGGCTTTGAGCTTGTCGGCATAGCTCTTGTCGGTCAGATGTTTCGACGCGTCCGGAACGGCTAGCGTGAATTCGTTGCTATCGATCGATTTGAGCTCCGTCTGCGCCGCAAGTTGCAGCGCGATGCCGGAAAGTCGCATGTTCGCGACGAAGGCAGGCCAATCGGACACTGCTGGAAACGGGGCCGTCTCCTGCGAATTGGCGGCCGCCGCTGACGCCGCTGTCGGCGTCGCTTGGGGCAAAGGGGACGACGGCGGGGCGGCCGCCGCGATGACTGGTCCTTCCACGGCGCCATTTTTTATCGGAGAGACAGCGGCAATCTGCGGTTGCGTGCCGATTCGCCGTTCCGGCTTCCGATCGGCGCGGCCGCCGTCCCCGCGACCCTCGCCGCGGCCCTCGCCACGACTTTCGCCACGATTTTCGCCTTCGCAATCAGCGGCTCGAACGCGAGCAGTCGCAGCAAGGTCATCGAAAACCCGGTTTGTTCGTCGGGAGCAAGGGCGAGATCGGCACGACCTTGCACGCAGATCTGATATGCGAGCTGGACGGTTTCCTGATCGAATCGCGTCGCATAGTCTCTGACGCGCGTTTCGTCGAAGTCACCGTCACCCATCGCCATCGCCGGCACCGCCTGCACAACGGCGATGCGATGAAACAAAGCCGCGAGTTCGTCGAGCGCAGAAGGCATCGACAGACTTCGCTCGGTCAGTGCCTGCACCTCGGCCAGCAACGCGCGACCGTCGTTGGCAAGAAGAGCATCGGCGACGCGGTAGGTGTACTCGGCATCAACCGCACCGAGCATCGTGCGCACGCCCTGCTCGCGGACCTCGCCGGCGCCGAATGCAATTGCCTGATCCAGTACCGACAGCGCATCGCGCATCGATCCGCGGGCGCCGCGCGCTACCAAGCCCAATGCCGCGTCGTCGTAGGGAATCGCCTCGGCCACCGAGAATCTCCGCCGAGACGGGTGGCGATCTGCGGCAGCGGCAGGGACTTCAAGTTGAACTGCAAACAACGCGACAGAACGGTCACCGGAATCTTCTGCGGATCCGTCGTCGCCAGAACAAACTTGACGTGCTCCGGCGGCTCCTCCAGTGTCTTCAGCATCGAGTTGAAGGCCGCCTTCGACAGCATGTGCACTTCGTCGATCAGGTAGACCTTGTAGCGGCCCACCGTCGGCGCGTACCGCGCGTTGTCCAAAATCTCGCGCATGTTGTCGATGCCGGTGTTCGACGCGGCATCCAGTTCGAGCAGATCGACGAAGCGGCCGGCGTCGATGTCGACGCATGCGGGACACACGCCGCACGGATTCGCCGTGACGCCGGTGACGCAGTTGAGACTTTTCGCGAGCATGCCGCGCGATCGTGGTCTTGCCGACGCCGCGCGTTCCCGTCAGCAGATAGGCGTGATGCAGACGACCGCGCTCGAGCGCATTGGTCAGCGCGCGGACGACATGCTCCTGTCCGACCAGATCGCCGAAGCGTTTCGGTCGCCATTTGCGGGCGAGTACCTGGTAACTCATCGGGTCTTTCGGTCAGTAGTGAAGCGCGGCACGGCCTATTTCGCGTCGCGTTCGATTTCGGGCAAGGCGCTCGAACGACGCCGCGCGACGTGTACCCGCAATGTACACAACATCTGCGGCGAGCGGGCGAGACGGCATGAAGCGGAACCGGCTCGAAAGAGAGGGTGGCGAGCCGTTCCCCCGGCACTTGCAGAGAATAGCTATGGCTGCTTCCTTCCGGACC
The DNA here is from genome assembly GCA_963749795.1 of uncultured beta proteobacterium. Taxonomy (GTDB): domain Bacteria; phylum Pseudomonadota; class Gammaproteobacteria; order Burkholderiales; family Casimicrobiaceae; genus PALSA-1003. The sequence continues at coordinate 50,970 of CAVVOR010000006.1, read as the reverse complement.
TGACCAGGTTCACCATCGTGCAATGCGGGGCGGCCCGCCGTTGATCGTTGCCTCGCGCGCGTTTGTTTGTCATGCGAGGTCCATCATTATCGGCGAAGCGCCGTCGAGGAGCAACTGCGGCTCTCGACGCCCCTCTGGCGCGGGCCCGCGAACGACGGCTTACAGTGCGCCGCGAGGCACCGTATCGCGAAGAACGCCATCGGACGTGCCCCGATGGCGTGCCGCAGCTATAATTGCGCCGCGGGAAAGGTCTGGATATCCGCGTCGTGCGTAACCTATATGGGAGCGCCTTGTCCGAACGAAGCCTGCGACGCAGCTGCATCTGCGATTTGCGTCATCCTCGCGGTGGTGCTCGCGGCGTGTGGACGATCGCCGCAGTCCGCCACCTCCTGCGGAGGACGAACTGGTTGTGCGCTGCGGCCCGGACCTGCGACGTGGTTCACGCGGAACCGACGATCGAGCCGCGGGTATTGACTACGATCTGCTGCAGGCTTTCGCCAAGATTGAAAAATTGAAATTGAAGTCGTCGCTGCGCCTGACAATCCGGAGCGCGTCCTGCGCGACGTCGAGGCAACGGCGTGCGTATCGGCGCCGGTGGCGTCGTATCGACCCCGCACGCCGCGTACCGATCAGCCGGCCGACGCGCCGCTGCTCTATTCGGTCGGCTTACTACGCGTCGAGCCCGTCGTTATTTACAACAGCGACGAGTTCAAGCCCGGATCTGGAACGATCTCGAGGCGAACGCGTCGGCGTGTGCCGGACGGCGTCACGCCTGCGATCGCAATCGCCGCACTTCGCGCCGCGCATCCCGAAATCGCTTGGCAATTCGCGAAGCGCCATCAACCGATGCGCTTGATCAGCCAAGTGTCCGACGGAACACTCGGCTACGCCGTCGTCGCGTCCAACGAAGCCGACGCTTCGCGCAATGTCTATCTGGGATTCGACACGGCATTTGCCGCGGCCGGCAAACGCGAACTGGTCTGGGCATTTCCTGCCGACGCAAGCGGACACTGCGCGACGATGTCGACGCATTTTTTGCCAAGCGAAGCGCGACGGCACGCTGGCAGCGTCTGATCGATCGTTACTTCTGCACTCGCAACCGTGCCGCGCATCGATGCCGGCGTTTTTCAGGAACGCATCAAGATCGCTGCTGCCGCATTATCGCGCCATGTTTCAAGCGTGCAGGACCACGCGGCATCGACTGGCGCCTGCTCGCCGCAATCGCCTACCAGGAATCGCAATGGGACGCGTCCGCGACGAGCGAGACCGGGGTCCGCGGACTGATGCAACTTACCGAAGACACGGCGCGCAAGCTGGGCGTCGTCGATCGCCTCGATCCGCAGGCCAAGTACCGTGGCCGCAGCGCGCTACTTGCGCGAGCTCAAGGACAAGCTGCCGCAGCGGATCGCCGAACCTGATCGGACGTGGATAGCGCTCGCCGCCTACAACATCGGCGTCGCCCATCTCGAAGATGCGCGCATCCTCGCGCAGAAGCAGAAGCTCAATCCGGACTCGTGGAACGCGATGAAGAAGACCCTGCCGCTGCTCGCGCTACCCGAGTATCACGAAGACGGCGAAGTATGGCTATGCGCGCGGCGGCATGCCGGTGGCCTTCGTCGATCGCGTGCGTGCGTATTACGATATTCTGCTCGCGCAACAACCCGCTCAAGTCGCAGTCCGACGCGTTAGCGTCATGCAGTCCGGAGCAACCGCCGAGCCCGCGCTGGGATCGCTAGCGTCGAACTGCAGCCCGCCGAGCCGTCGTCAGCGCACCGGGACGCGATTGCGCGTGAGCCCACCCATGTATGGCGCAGCGCTGTGGGAATATCGATGCCGCCGTCGCGCGCGCTGATAGTTCTCCAGGACCGCGACCAGCGTGCGGCCCACCGCCAGGCCCGACCCGTTCAGCGTGTGCAGAGCTCAGGCTTGCCCTGCGCGTTGCGGAATCGCGCCTGCATGCGCCGCGCCTGAAACGCTTCGCAATTGGAGCACGACGAAATCTCGCGATATTTGTCCTGGCCCGGCAGCCACACTTCGAGATCGTAGGTTTTCGCCGCCGCGAAACCCATGTCGCCAGTGCATAGCGCATCACGCGATACGGCAGCTCGAGCGCTTGCAGGATGTCTTCGGCGTGGCCCGTCATTTCCTCCAGCGCGTCGTACGATTTGTCCGGATGCACGATCTGCACCATCTCTACCTTGTCGAACTGATGCACGCGAATCATGCCGCGCGTGTCCTTGCCATAGCTCCCCGCCTCGGAACGAAAGCTCGGCGTATGCGCGGTCAGTCTGAGCGGCAACTTGGTCGCGCCGGCAACGATTTCGATCACGCACGAAATTGGTCAACGGGACCTCGGCGGTCGGAATCAGATACATGCGCTCGTCGTCCGGCGCGCCGCCCTTGGTCACCCAGAACATATCGTCTTCGAACTTGGGCAGTTGGCTGGTTCCCGTCAGCGTCTCCGCGTTGACGATGTAAGGCACGTAGTATTCGGTGTAGCCGTGCTCGCGCGTGTGCATGTCCAGCATCAACTGCGCCAGTGCGCGATGCAGGCGGGCAACCGGCCACCGTCAACGTTAGAACCGCGCGCCCGAGATCTTGGCGGAAATCTCAAACTCGACGCCGGCGACTGCCGCGCCGATATCGACGTGATCGCTTGCGCCGCGAAAGTCGAAGTTCTTCGGCGTGCCCCAGCGACGCACTTCGACGTTGTCAGCCTCAGAGCGTCCCACCGGCACGCCCGCGTGCGCGATGTTCGGCATCGTCAACAGCCAGTCACGTTGTCGCGTCTGCAAGGCTTCGAGCTGGCGTTCGAGTCGTCCCAACTCTTCGCCCAGCCCTCCGACCTGTTGCATGAGCGCACTCGCATCTTCGCCCTTGCCCTTTACCGCGCCGATCTCTTTCGATAGCGCGTTGCGCTTCGCCTGCAATTCCTGGGTCCGTGTCTGGATCGGCTTGCGCTCGGCCTCGAGCAGCACGAAAGCCGCCGTATCGAGCATGAAGCCACGCGGGCAAGCCGTGCGGCGACGCCGTCCAGTCGTTGCGCAATAGTTGTATATCGATCATGGCGAGATTTTATCAGCGCGTCCATTCAACGGGCGCGGCCGGCCCTGAATCGCTTATCGCCGTGCAACCGTCGGGCGATCGCGTCGTCGTAGCTCAGCGCAGTTTATCGGCTATTCGCGCCTCGAGGCCGCGATCGGTCGGCCTATACCAATTCGGCGCAGCCATGCCTTGCGGCAGATAATTCTCGCCCGCCGCATAGGCGTCGTCTTCATCGTGCGCGTAACGATAATCCTTGCCGTAGCCGAGCCCTTTCATCAACCGCGTCGGCGCGTTGCGCAGGTGCATAGGCACCGGACGCGAGCCGTCATCCTTGATGAACGCACGCGCGGCGTTATACGCCACGTAGGCCGCATTGCTTTTCGGCGCGCACGCGAGATAGAGAACTGCTTCCGCGAGCGCCAATTCGCCCTCCGGGGTGCCCAGCCGCTCATAAGCCTCCACGGCGTCGAGCGTCATCTGCAGCGCGCGAGGATCGGCAAGACCGATATCCTCGCTCGCCATGCGAATCATGCGGCGGCCAACGTACAAGGGATCGGCACCGCCATCGAGCATTCGGCAGAACCAGTAAAGCGCCGCATCGGGATCGGTGCCCCGCACTGCCTTGTGCAAGGCGGATATCTGGTCGTAGAAGGCATCGCCCCCCTTGTCGAAGCGGCGAAGGCTGCGGCTGATCGCCGTCTCGACAAACGCCAGATCGACAGATGCAGCGCTTGGCGACGCCTGCGGCTAAAGTCAGTTGCTCGACCAGATTGACCAGTCGACGCCCATCGCCGTCGGCGAATGCAATCAGCGCTTCGGCAGCGTTCGCTTCGAGTGCAAGCTCAGGCATCGCGATGCGGACGGCGCGGTCGAGCAGCACGGCTAAGTCTTCGGCTCTAAGCGTCTCCAGCACGTAGACCGTCGCACGCGACAGCAGCGCGCCGATGACCTCGAACGACGGATTCTCGGTCGTGGCGCCGATGAATGTGACCAGACCATTCTCGACAAACGGCAGGAACGCATCCTGCTGTGCCTTGTTGAACCGATGCACCTCGTCGACAAACAATATCGTCTGCCGTCCGGACTGGGCGAGCGTTGCCTCCGCCTGCGCGATTGCGTCGCGAATGTCCTTGACTCCGGACAACACCGCCGACAAGGCGATGAACTCGGCGTTGAAGGCGTTCGCCATCAGTCTGGCCAGCGTCGTCTTGCCGACGCCGGGTGGCCCCCAGAGGATCATCGAGTGCGGCTTGCCCGATGCAAACGCGACCGCGAGCGGCTTGCCCGGGCCCAGCAGGTGCCGTTGCCCGATAACCTCGGCTACGGTCTTCGGTCGCAGCCTTTCGGCCAGCGGCGCCGCAGGATTGGCGACCGGGAAAAGGTCATTCGCCGACGACATCGGCGCCTTGCGGCGGAACGAACCGGAACGAAGCCGGATCGTTCGACGTGCCGCGTTCGAATCCGGCGAACGTCAATTGCGTCACCTGGCCGAAGGTGTCGTGCAATTCCATCGACCGTGGCTGGTTGTTTTTCAGGCCGATCCGGACGCTGTCGAAGCCGCTTTCGGCTGCTTTAGGTTTCGCATCGACGTAGTCGATTCCGTCGCTGGAACCGCCGTTGATCAATCGTAAAGTTGTTTTCGAGCTCGTCGTCGCCTGCGAGCAATGCGGCTGGCGTCGAGCCCAACGCGCCGTCCAGCTTCTTCACGATGACCTGATTGAGATCCGGATCGTAGATCCAGAGCTTTTCGCCGTCGCCGACGATCACCTGGGGATGGGGTTTGTCATAGGACCACCGGAACTTGCCCGGCCGTGCAAAGGCGAACGTGCCGGACGACTCCTTCGGCGCGCGTCCCGATTTGCTCAGGACCACTTGGCGGAATGTGGTTTGGCCGTTCTTGGCGCCGCCAAGAAACGCCCTGAGCTGTTCGATGCCGGCGGCGCCGGCGTCGGCCTGACCGGCAAGAAATACAAGGCTTGCGATGCATGCTGCGATTCCCGTCGAGCGAAAAGCCCGACTTGATGCCGTCCCTAGCAGCGTCGCAGCGCTCACGCGACTTCGCCCTTTCCCGCTGGCACCAGCACCTCGCGATTGCCGTTGGTCTGCATCGCCGAAACGAGCCCGGCCCGTTCCATCTGCTCGATCAAGCGCGCCGCGCGGTTGTACCCGATACGCAGATGACGCTGCACCAGCGAAATCGATGGCCGCCGGGTTTTCAGCACAACGGCAACGGCCTGGTCGTACATCGGATCAGCCTCGGCATCGCCGGCATCGACGCTGACACCATCGTCGCCACCGTTAGCGCCGACGCCGCTATCGAGGATGCCATCGAGATACTGCGGGCCACCTTGCGCCTTCAGATGCTCGACGACGCGATGCACTTCGGCGTCCGAAACGAACGCGCCGTGTACTCGCTGCGGGTGGCCGGTCCCCGGCGGCAGGTACAGCATGTCACCTTGCCCTAGCAACGCCTCGGCGCCCATCTGGTCCAGAATCGTCCGCGAATCCACCTTGCTCGCCACCTGAAACGCGATGCGCGACGGAATATTTGCCTTGATCAGGCCAGTGATTACATCGACCGAGGGTCGTTGCGTCGCCAGGATCAAGTGAATGCCCGCAGCGCGCGCCTTCTGCGCGATACGCGCAATCAATTCCTCGATCTTCTTGCCGGTCACCATCATCAGGTCGGCGAGTTCATCGATCACGACCACGATCAGCGGCATATCTTCGATCGGCTCGGGCGCTTCGGGCGTAAGCGTGAATGGATTGCCGAGCGGTTTGCCGGCCTTCTTCGCCTCGGCCACGCGCGCGTTGTATCCCGACAAGTTGCGCACGCCCAACGTCGACATCAAGCGGTAGCGCCGCTCCATTTCACCCACACACCAGTTGAGCGCATTGGCGGCGAGCTTCATGTCGGTGACGACCGGCGCCAGAAGATGCGGGATGCCTTCGTACACCGAAAGTTCGAGCATCTTGGGGTCGATCAGGATCAGGCGCACCTGGCGAGGCTCGGCTTTGTAGAGCAGCGACAGAATCATCGCGTTGACGGCAACCGACTTGCCGGAGCCCGTCGTTCCCGCGACCAGCAGATGCGGCATGCGACCCAGATCAACGATGACTGCCTTGCCGGCAATATCCTTGCCCAGCGCCAGCGCCAACGGGCTCGCCGTATCGTTGTAAGTCGTCGAAGACAGCAGTTCCACCAGGCGCACGATCTGCCGTTTGGGATTCGGCAGCTCGAGGCCCATGCATGACTTGCCCGGGATGGTTTCCACCACGCGAATGCTGACGACCGACAGCGCCCGCGCAAGGTCCTTCATCAGGTTGACGATCTGCGCACCTTTGACGCCGATGGCAGGCTCGATTTCGAAGCGCGTGATGACCGGGCCCGGATACGCCGCGAGCACTTTTACCGAAACACCAAAATCGGCGAGCTTGCGCTCGATCAGCCGAGACGTGAATTCAAGGGTGTCGGCACTGAGCTGCTCCTGCGATGCCGGCGCATCTTCGAGCAAGGCAAGCGGCGGCAACGGCGAATCGGGCATGTCGTGAAAAAGCGGTTTCTGCTTTTCCTTGACGACTCGCTCCGACTTCGGCACTTCGTAAATCGGCGGTACGACGATGACCGGTTCGCGCTCATCGTTGGTTTCTCGGGCCGCTTCGACGAATTGCTCACGCGCTTCGGTCGCCACGGCGCCGATTTCCCGATCGCGGCGTTCGTCGCGTCGCTTGCGGAATGACGCCATGAACGATTCGAGTCCGGCGCCGACGCGCTCCATCAGTCGCAGCCACGACATGCCGGTGAAAAGCGACCAGCCGATGGCAAAACCTGCGATCAGAAGAAGCGTTCCGCCATTGAAGCCGAGTGCACTCGAAAACGCACTACCCAGCGCGTCGCCAAGCGCGCCGCCGGGTCCGTTCGGCAGCGTCGCAGGCAAACGATAGAGTCGCGACGCTTCGATCGCTGCGCTCGACAACAATACCAGCGCGAATCCAGGGATCCCCAGCCATGGATGATGGCGATCGTCGTCATCGATCTTGCGCGTGAGATGACGGTAGCCGGTCACGACCAGTACGATGCCCGCGACAACCCACCACCACGCCGACAGACCGAACAGGTAAAGCATCAGATCGGCAACCCAAGCCCCGAAAGCGCCGCCGCGATTGCGAATGGCTTCTCCGGTTCCCGAAAAAGACCAGCCGGGATCTGTCTTCTGATACGTTGCAAGCGCCAATGCAAGGTACGCCAGTGCGGCGACGACCAACAGCCACCAGGACTCGTTCACCAGCGCCGAAAGGCGCGGCGACAGCCGTGGCTGTTCCGGCGCGGCAGCGCGTTGCTGCCTGGTCTTTTTCTTCTGAAAAATCATTATATTGTGAGACGTAGCTAACGCAACACATTATACACGGCCGGATGCGGAATGGGTAGCGCGCTTGGTCTTGGCGGGCGCCATCCCCACATCGGTTAGAATCGGACGGCGTATTGCAACCAGCCGGCAACACACGACACGACGTCCGCACCTACGACGACACGAGCCCACCATGTCGACCAAACACCATCGGCTTCTGATTCTCGGTTCCGGCCCCGCCGGATTCACCGCGGCAGTATACGCTGCGCGTGCGAACCTGAAACCCGCGGTGATGACCGGCTTGGCCCAAGGCGGCCAGCTGATGACGACAACCGATGTCGACAATTGGCCAGCCGACGCGATGGGTGTTCAGGGCCCTGACTTGATGGCGCGATTTCAGCAACACGCTGAACGCTTCGAAACCGAAATCATCTTCGATCACGTCCACACCGCCAAGCTCGACGAGCGGCCAATACGCTTGCTCGGAGACTCGGACGAATACACCTGCGACGCACTGATCATCGCCACCGGCGCGTCAGCGCGTTATCTTGGCTTGCCCTCTGAAAAACTGTTCATGGGCAAGGGCGTATCCGCTTGCGCTACCTGCGACGGCTTCTTCTACAAGGCGCACGATGTCGTGGTCATTGGCGGGGGCAACACCGCCGTCGAAGAAGCGCTGTATTTGTCGAACATCGCCAAAACGGTCACCGTGATCCATCGGCGCGACAAGTTCCGCGCGGAGGCCATCCTCGTCGACAAGCTGATGTCCAAGACCAGGAACGGTGGCAACGTGCGCGTCGTTTGGGACCACACACTCGAAGAAATTCTGGGCGATAAGACCGGGGTGACAGCTGTGCGCATCAAGCACGTGCGCACTGGTGTGTCCACCGATCTCGCCGTGCATGGCGTGTTCGTCGCCATCGGGCACACGCCCAATACGCAGCTCTTCGCAGGCCAGCTCGACATGAAGGACGGCTACATCAAGGTTCGCGGCGGCAGCGAAGGCGATGCCACCGCCACCAGCGTTCCCGGCGTATTCGCCGCCGGAGATGTGGCGGATCATGTCTATCGTCAGGCCGTAACCAGCGCTGGGACGGGCTGCATGGCCGCTCTCGATGCCGAGGCTTATCTCGAACTCGCGCTTCCTGCCGTTCCAGGGACAGCGGTGACCGCGGCCGTCGCGGCCACCTCAACCGCCTCAGCTGGCTCAGTTGGCTCACTCGCCTCCGCCGCCGAATAAGCGAGTCAACGTACGCGGCGGAGCGCTGCATGGCCAAGCTGTCCGACCTCAAGAATCTGTTCTCCGCGCGCCAGACCGAGGCTAAGGGTCCCAACCCCGCGCCGGTGCGACCGAAACCTGCAAGAGCGTCATCGAGAGGGCAAACCACGCCCTCCCCAGCACTCGCGCCCCGCGCGAAACACGAACGCGACATCGACATCAAAGACGCGTTCGTCGATGTGACCCCGCTTGCGCCGGGTAACCGCGCCACGCTTGCCCGTGAAAGGCCCGCGCCCCGTCCGCTGCAGCGGATCGCCGACGAAGCCGCGGCCCTTGAACTCAGCAAATATGGCAGCGAGCCGTCGCCCGCGTCCTGGGATATCGGCCAGGAACTCGAGGCCGGACAGACTTTCGTCCGCGCCGGCGTCGGAACAGATGTATTGAGCAAGCTCCGGCGCGGCCAATGGGTCGTCCAGGGCGAACTCGACCTTCATCATCATACGACCGAGCAGGCGCATGACGCGCTCGCTGATTTTCTGTTTGAAGCGCGCTCGCACGGCTGGCGCTGCGTTCGCGTCATCCACGGCAAGGGCTTGTCGTCGCCCAGGCGCGAGCCGGTGCTCAAGGGCAAGGTGCGACGCTGGCTCAGCGTGTGGGACGACGTGCTGGCCTATTGCGAGGCGCCGCTGCACGGCGGAGGCAGCGGCGCGGTGCTGGTCTTGTTGAAGTCCGGCTAGCCGCGTCGGTTCCCGCGGTTCATCTGATGCGTCGGTGCACCAGCGCGGGCAGATCGCGACGCACTTGTGCGATTCGATCGGGATCAATGTCACCGACGATGACTCCGGGTCCCGTCGCCAGTTCGGCGACGACGTCGCCCCACGGGTCGATCAGCACGCTGTGGCCATATGTTTTTCGTCCATTGGCGTGAGTGCCGCCTTGCGCAGCGGCGAGCACATAGCACTGGTTTTCGACTGCTCGCGCTTTTAGCAGCAGGTGCCAATGTGCCGCACCGGTCAGCGCAGTAAACGCCGACGGCACGACGAGCAACGCCACATCGCCGTACGCTCGATAAAGCTCCGGAAATCGAAGGTCGTAGCACACGGACAAGCCGACGCGACCGATGGGTGTCTCGAAACTCTCCGGCGTCGTGCCGGGTTCGATGGTCACCGCTTCATCGTAGCGCTCGCTGCCCTGGCTGAATGTGAACAGATGCATCTTGTCGTAGCGCGCGATGCGATGGCCTTCCGGATCGAATACCAACGCGGCGCTGCGTACCCGCGCAGGGTCGGCGGTGGCGATCGGAACCGTACCGCCGACGATCCACAGCTTTCGTTCGCGCGCGACGCGCGCCAGAAAATCCTGCTGAGGACCTTTACCGTCGAATTCACGAGCCAGCACTTTGTCTGTTGCGCGCGCGCCGAAAATTCCGAAGTATTCGGGCAGCAGGATGAGTTGCGCGCCCTGCGTCGCGGCCTCCGCAATCCATGGTTCGACCGCCGCCAGATTCGCAGCCACATCGCCGCCAGATACCGTTTGTACGGCAGCGACGCGAAAACGCGCCGCGCTCACCGCGGTACCGTCTCCACCGGCGCCTTGGCGGCAGCGGTCGGCGGCGCTGGTGCTGATGCTGGCGCAGTGGGCGACACCGTCGGCGGTGCGATCAGCGGAGCCGTCGACGCCGCCGCGGGGGGCGCAGCAGAGGTCTTCCCGTCGCGCGCGACAATCGGATCGGCCCAGCTTCCAGTCACTGCGTACTCGTACGCGAATATTTTTTCGATCGGGTCTTGCATGATGGTTTGCGCAAGCAGGGATCCCGCCGCAACGGCCGCGCCAACGAGTGGGTTGGCCAGCAACAAGGCTGCGGCGCCGACCGAGACGCTTCCGGACAGCGTAGGCTGCACGCGAACGCGCAACTGCTGCGTCTCACGCGCGATATCGGCTTCGCCGCTGATGCCAACTCGCGCCGAAGGACCCACGATTTTCAAGTCGTCGCTTTTCATTACGCCATCCTGAACACGCACATCGCCGCTGATGTCATCGAATGCGAAACCTTCACCGAACAGATCCTGGAAGTCGAAAGTCAGCCGGCGTTTCAACGACTGCAGCGAAAGCACCCCCAGCAGCTTGCCAAGGCCGGGATCGAGTTTGGTAAATTGTCCTGAACCGGTTTCGATCCGGAACTGGCCGGTTAGCGTCGGATAGTCGAAGTCCTGCGGACCCCCAGCCCACGACATCTGGCCTTTGATTTTGGTCGCTGCGCCGCGTATCTGGTCGGGCATCTCGAAGCGCGCCAGAAACTTGCCCGCGTCGCTGACATCGAGTTCGGTTTCGAGCGTCGTCTGCTGAGAGCGGCCTCCTCCCCGCCACCAGCCGTTGGCGCTTAACTTGCCGTCGGCATTAGTCAGCTTGAGAGTTTCGATGCGCCAGTCCATCCCGCGCGGCAGCGCCACGAGCTCGAGCTTGCCGAGATCGCGATTCTTGCGCAGGAAGGTGTCAGCAACAACGTCGATAGCCGGCCAGGAGTTGTCCGCTGTCAACGCCGCTGTCGTCGCGGCAGGCGCCGGAAGTGGATTCGCTGTCGCCGTTGGGAGCGTCAGCCGCTGCAGCTGCGCGACGATTCGACCGTTGGGCCTTCCCGATGCTGGCCCTTGCCAATGCGCGCTGCCGGCAAGTTCGCGGCCGCGCAAATCGACCTGCCAGTCCCCTCCCGTCCGACTGCCGCCCATTCGCAATTCGTGGAGCTGGCGGCCGAAAATGCCGAGCGTCCCAGCGTTGAGGTCGAATCCGGACAGCGGCATATCCATCGGCCCGGAGTTCTCCTCCGCCTTGGCTTTCAGCGCGAGCCACGCGTCGAGATCGAGCGTGTCAATGTCGCCGCGCACCCACATACCGCGCCGGTCGGCGTCGCCCGTCGCTTTCCCGAGAGCGAGCAATCCGCGCTCAGGAACAGGACCATCGGCGGTAAGGCGTCGTTGCAAGCTGAGCCTGCCGACGGTGCCATAGCTGATCGTCAGCGAATCATTGTTCGCATCGATCGGCCGGCGCTCAACGTGCAGCGCTACGCTGCTGCTCGCAGTCTTGGCAGCGGGCACGGGCAAATCGACGATCGCGCCCTTGAGGGTGGAATCGAGAACCCACGCTGCCGCTTCCGGCTGCAGCTTCATGTCGAAGCGCCAGTCGGTCGTCCCTGTTAGTCTCGTGGCGAGTGGTTGCTTCGGGTAGGCGGCACGAAGCAAAGCAAGGTTGGCATCACCTTTGCCATTTACGTTGACGCGACCGTCGACGCTCTTGATCGCCAGTTGCGCGGGGCCGCCAAAAATTTCCGCAACGAGACCGGTGCTGCTGATTTCCTTCTTGGTAAAGATTATCTTGCCGTTCAACTTATCGAGGTCGGGGACATCCCCCGCGAGATTCAGGTAGTCGCCGTTGAAAGCAAATTCACCGTTGATCTGGTCGCCTTCGTGCTGTCCGATCGGCATTTCCAGTTTCAACAGCAGTCGACCATCACCCTTAGCCACGGCGCCGCGCAGCACGTGGTCGAGCCAACCGTCGACGGGGCTCTCGGCGACGAACCGGAGAAATTCGTTGGTCGCGCCTGCTGCCTGACCGTCGAGGCGCACCACCGGGTTCTGCACCCTAACGTCGCCGATATCGACTTTGAGTCGTTCGACGGCAGCATCGAAGATCCGGCCACTCCGCGTCTCGATGGCGATACGCGGCCCGTCGATGCGAAATTCTCCTTCGATGCTATTGACCGGCGGCCAGCCCGCCGCGTAGTCCAGCGTGGCCGCATGGGCCTTGAACGAAGCCTGGAACTGACCTTTCTTCGGGTCGGCGAATGGAAAATCGGCGAGCGCTCCGGAAAGCTTCAGTCGGCCGTCGCTGACAGTGCCAGCCACCAGGCTCTTGCGCAGCCAGTCGCGGACGCCCCACTCCGCCGGCCCCGGAATATAGCGATACATCTGATGGAGGTCGGCTCGGCTCAGCTGCGCGTCGATCTTGGCCGTCGCGGAAGCCGTCGTCCCGGTCGTGTATTCACCGCTGACGACGACCGCAAGATCACTGTTGTCGAGGGCAACGCGATCGGCGGCCAGCGTCATCCCGTCGCCTTCCTTGCGCCAGCGGATTTCGCCTCGGGCGTTGTCGAACGCAAACGACTGCTGCGCACTCGTCACGGCCGCCGTGCCCCGCGTGCCCTGCGAGAATTGGATGATCAAATCGCGACTTGCGAGTTTCAGGCTACCGTCGCGTTGCGTCCCGGCGAACTCACCCGACACACCGCTAATCGCGGGGATACTCTCGTGCGCGGCGATACCCACGTCGGTCAGGCGCCCTGAGAAGGTGTAGGTCTGTGGTGCGGATAGGTCGCCACTCCACTGCGAAACCATGTCATCGATGCGGCCGTGCGGCGCCCACTTCGACGCATGCTCGCGCCAGACCTGCGGCAGAGGCAGCGAGGACGCGATCTGCCTAAGTGGCATCAACTCGAGTTGCTGATGTCCATACTGCCGCCGGTCGAGCCGCTGGCGCCGTAGCGCATGCTCAACTTGAAATCGCTGGGGCCAAGGTGAACGTCCGGCGCACCGAGCAGTTCGACATGTTGGCCAGTTACTTCACGCTGTCGGCCGTCGTCGCTGAACCCCATTCGACCCTCCAGACGCGCCAAGGCGAGCGGCGGCAGGTCGTCGGCGAGTTGCGCGCGCACATCAGCGAGGACCACGTCGCCAACCATTTCTCGCAGCTCGCCGCGCTCAAGGCCAAGCCACACCCGGACTGCGCCTTTTCCATCGGCAATCGGCATGTTCGCGGGAAGCCATTGGTGCAGCGCCGCCATGTCGGCATAGGCAACGCGCACGTAGATCCGGCCCGAGGGCGTGCGCCATGTTTCGGAGGACGCCACAGTGAGATCAGCTCGGACATCCAGCGGTGCCGCAAAGTCGGCGGGCGGCACCGCGGTCAGGCCGAATCGATAGCGGCCGAAACGGTTCTCGGCGCGAAGGTCGACGTGGTCAAGAGTGATCTCGGGCGCCTGGCGCAACTCGTCGCGCCAGCTGATCTGGCCGTCGCGAATGCTGACGCGCGGCTGGCGCAGCACCCACTCGATGACACGTCCGTTGCCCGCATCTTGTGCCGGGTCGATCATCATCCCGGCCAAGTGGAGCATGCCGTGCTCGTCGCGGGCGATCGTCAGATGGGGATGGAACAGCGACAGCTCCTTCAGACGAAGATCCAGAAAGAGCAGCGAGGTCCACGATACGGTGAGGTGCGTTTCAGGGATTACGACGCTGGCCCTGTCGCCATCCATGATGCGCAAGTCCCGCACGTCGAGGCGAGGATTCCAGCCGTTCCATCCCGTCGTCAGCGGGCCCAGTTCCACGCGATGGCCGATCTGCCGGCTGAGCATCTGTTCGATGCGCGCGCGATTGTCATCGACACGAGGCAGAACCACGAATCGGACAAGAAGCAGCAACAGGCCGAACGCCACGGAGGCGACGAGCAGAGCGTCGAAAGCAATACGCAAGCTCGTTCGAAAGCGGGAGTGAGGCGCGGCAGATAAGCTGGAGGGTGCGCGCACGAAAGGCATAATAGACGATTCAAGGACGATTTCAACACGAAACCGGGACGCTCGTCGCAGTGAATCTACCGATGGACCTCGCGCAGGCGATTGAGTTCAGCCGCTATGCATCCAGGTTGCGCGACGCCGATCCGACGCTGTTCGAGGAGGTGGTTGGCGACTTTGACCAGCCCTTCAACTGGAACGGCTCCCCGCTCGATGGTGTCGCGCAAGGGGCGCCCGCGGAACGCTGGCGAGGGGGTTGCGACGCCTTCGGAAGCGTGTATTCCTGACCGTGCTGCTGCGCGACTTGACCGGCCGTGCTGACCTCGCCGAGGTCTGCGGGACCATGGGCCGACTGGCCGAAACGGCGATCGACGCCGCAGTGACATCGCACCACCGCAGCTTGGTCGCGGAGCACGGCGAACCCATTGGCGAAGTCAGTGGCCGGCGACAAGCGTTGAGCGTCGTCGCGATGGGCAAACTGGGCGGCGGCGAACTCAACGCGTCGTCGGACCTGGATCTGGTCTTCCTCTACCCCGAAGATGGTGCCACCGACGGCGCCAAGACATTAGCAAACCAGGACTTCTTCGACCGCCTCGGCCGCCGCGTGGTCGGCGCCCTCGCCAACGTCACCGAAGAAGGCTATGTGTTTCGCATCGACATGCGCCTGCGTCCCTACGGCGACGCAGGCCCCTTAACTTCTTCGTTCGCGGCGCTCGAGCAGTATCTGGTTGCGCAGGGACGAACGTGGGAACGCTACGCGTGGCTCAAGGCGCGTCCGCTCGGCGGTGATCGCGATGGCGAGCTGGCGGCACTTGTCACGCCATTCGTCTTCCGCAAATACCTCGACTACGACGCCTACGCCGGCTTGCGCGATGTTCACCGCCAGATTCGCGAGCAGGGCAGACGCAAGGACTACGCGTCGAACATCAAGCTGGGGCCGGGCGGCATTCGTGAAATCGAGTTCATCGTTCAGGCGCTGCAATTGGTGCGCGGTGGACGCGACCCCTCCCTTCGCGTACGCGGTACCTTGCCGGCTTTGGCGGGAATGCGTGATCGTGCGTTCCTGCCTGCAGGCGCCGCCGATGAACTTCGCGATGCCTATGAATTTCTGCGCACGCTCGAACATCGGCTGCAATATCGCGACGACGCCCAGACTCATACGGTTCCCGCGGAGCTCGACGAACGCGCGGCGATCGCACGGGCGACGACCGGTTCTGACATCGCCGCATTTGAGCTGGCGTTGGAGCGCCAGCGGACCATTGTCGATCGCCATTTCGCTGCCATGTTCGGAGAGGCGGCCGGCGAACGAGACGCGCTGGCGGCAATCTGGATCGCGCCGGCCACCGACGAGGCACAGCTGGCCGAGTTGCGCGCCGCCGGCTATGCGGATCCGCAAGCGACCATCACCGAACTGACGCGCTTGCGTCGCAGCCCGCGCTACCTGCAACTCCCGGTCGCATCGCGCGAGCGCTTCGACGTCCTGGTGCCGCAGTTGCTGCGCGCCGCCGCAGCGACGGCGACGCCGCAAGCGGTGCTTGATCGCCTGCTGGCGCTGCTGGACGCGATAAGCGGGCGCAGCGTTTACTTGGCGCTGCTGGTCGAACACCCGCCGGTGTTGCCGCGATTGTCGCAACTGATGGCCGCCAGCGCCTGGGCCGCGGGCTACCTCACTCGTCATCCGATTCTGCTCGACGAATTGCTCGACAGTCGCGTCCTGCTGGCGGAGCCCGATTGGTCGGACTGGCGCGATGAACTCGATCGCGATCTGGCAGCTACCTTAGGCGATACCGAACGCCAGATGGATGCGCTCCGCAATTTTCAGCACGCGCAGGTCTTCCGCCTGCTGGCGCAGGACCTGACCGGCCAGCTGACGACCGAACGCCTGGCCGATCACTTATCGATGCTCGCCGACATCGTTCTCGCGGCAGCGCTGAAGTATTGCTGGAATCAGTTGTCAGGCGCCGCTGCGGCGCCACCCAGGTTCGCGATCATTGGCTACGGCAAGCTGGGCGGCAAAGAACTCGGCTACGCGTCCGATCTCGATCTCGTATTTCTTTACGACGATCCGGACGACAAGGCGCCGCAGGTATACGCCCGCCTCGCACATCGGCTGACGACGTGGCTCACCAGCGTCACCGCCGCGGGTCGCCTCTACGATACAGACTTGCGTTTGCGGCCCGATGGCGACAGCGGCTTGCCGGTGGCGAGCGTCGCCACGTTTCGCAACTATCAGCAACAAAACGCATGGACGTGGGAGCATCAGGCGCTGACCCGCGCGCGTTTCGTCGCCGGCGACACCTCGATTGGCGCGGCATTCGATGTCGTTCGCGACGAAATTCTAACGACGAAGCGCGATCCGGTCCGGCTCGCTGAAGACATCGTCAACATGCGCAGGAGAATGCACGCCGAACATCCGAATCGCAGTGGCGATTTCGATCTCAAGCACGACCCCGGTGGAATGGTCGATGTCGAATTCATCGTCCAGTATCTGGTGCTCGCGCACAGCCACGCACGCCCGCAATTGACGGCGAACGCCGGCAACATCGCGTTGTTGGCGATGGCCTCGGAAATGGGCTTGCTTCCGGCAGCAAGCGCGGCATCGGCGGCTGATGCCTATCGCGAGTACCGGCGCTTGCAACATCAGATCCGACTACAGGGCGCGGCCGAAGCGCGCGTCGAGCAGGGCCCGCATGCGGAGCAGCGCGCTGCGGTCGACGGCTTGTGGAAACATGTGTTCGGTGCGAGCTGGAACACATGACCCCGTCCGCATTTCGCGCCTCGTCGAGGCAGAAGCCTGAAAGCATCCATCAGCGGAAAGACCGGTGGCCCGAACTCGAAACAAACGAAACACAATTCGCGACAAGGCAAAGCCGGCTGCCGCGGCAAATCGGTTAAAATGTGTTCTTTTGCAGCGTTTGAGGTTCCGTGATGTCAATGGCTGACCGCGACGGGTTTATCTGGTTCGACGGGAAATTGGTGCCGTGGCGCGAGGCCACGACCCACGTGCTCACGCATTCGCTTCACTACGGGCTGTCCGTTTTCGAAGGTGTACGCGCCTACAAGACTGTCGATGGACCGGCGATTTTTCGGCTCGCCGAGCATACCGATCGCCTTTTCAACTCGGCGCGCATCTACCTGATGCACATCCCGTACAGCAAGGAAGAACTGATGGCCGCGCAACGCGAAGTCGTTCGCGCCAACAAGCTCGACTCCTGCTATCTGCGGCCGATCGCCTTCTATGGCGCGGAAAAGATGGGGGTGTCGCCCAAGGGAGCCAAGGTCCACGTGGCGATCGCGGCGTGGCCGTGGGGCGCCTACCTGGGGCCGGACGCGCTCGACAAAGGCATTCGCGTGAAGACCTCGTCGTTCGCTCGACATCACATCAACGTCACGATGGCTCGCGCCAAGTTTGCCGGCACCTACGCCAATTCGATCCTGGCCAACCAGGAGGCGACGATGGACGGCTACGACGAGGCGTTGTTGCTGGACGTTGACGGGTTCGTGGCCGAAGGCTCGGGCGAGAATATTTTCATCGTCAAGAATGGGAAGCTATACGAGCCCGAACTGACCTCGGCACTGGTTGGCATTACTCGCGATTCCGTCATAACGATGGCGCGCGATATCGGTGTCGAAGTCGAGGCGCGAAGACTGACGCGCGACGACATCTACATCGCCGACGAAGCGTTCTTCACCGGGACTGCCGCCGAGGTCACGCCCATACGCGAACTCGACAATCGCACTATAGGCAGCGGCCACTGCGGTCCGATCACCAAGAAATTGCAGGGCATGTTTTTCGATGCGGTGCACGGCAAGGCGGCCAAATACAAATCCTGGCTCACGCCGGTCTGAGCTTGTCCGATGACCGCTACTTCGGATAAAGCGCAGGCAAGCGTCGAGGTCAGCGCGAGCGACTTGCCGCTCTATTGCCCGAACCCGGCGATGCCGCTATGGTCGAGTCATCCGCGAGTCTTTCTCGACCTTACGGCAAGCGGTGAGGCGATGTGCCCGTATTGCGGCACGCGCTATCAGTTCAAAGGCGCGCCGCCGCGCGGCGGCCACTGATCTTAATCGCCAGCGCGGAGGGTCGCCCCTCCGACACGCGCCACCAACGGTAGTCAGATAATGGCCGAGCGCATCCTGATTGTGGCGCCGTCCTGGGTTGGAGATGCCGTCATCTCCGAATCGCTCGTCGCGGTGCTGCGCCAGCCGCTCGAAGAACCGATCGTCGATGTGCTGGCACCGCCGTGGTGTGCGCCTGTCTACCGGCGCATGCGTGGCGTGCGCAACGTGATCGACAATCCAGTCGGACATGGCGAACTCGGATGGAATAAGCGACGGCAAGTCGCCCAGACCTTGCGCGGCTACGACTACACTCGCGCGCTGATCCTGCCCAATTCGTTCAAGTCGGCGTTGATCCCCTGGCTGGCGCGCATTCCGCGCCGTATCGGCTACCGCGCAGAGGGTCGCGGCATTCTGCTGACCGACGCCCGACGTCTGAACCGCAATGCGCTGCCGCGCCTGGTCGAGCGTTTTGTGGCGCTCGCCGCGGGACCACGCGAATTGCCGCCCGCGGCGAACGCGCCGGTACTTGTTCCCGACGCCGCCAATGCCGCAGAGGCCATGCGCAACTTAAGCCTCGCCACGCATCGCCCCGTCGCCATCCTCTGCCCCGGAGCCGAATACGGTCCGGCCAAGCGTTGGCCGACCGAACACTTCGTAACCCTCGCCCAGCGCTTTCTCGACTCCGGCTATACCGTGTGGCTGATCGGTTCGCAGAACGATCGAGCGTCAGCCGACCCTATTGCAGCCGCGCTCCCGGAAGTTCGCAATGCCTGCGGGCGGACCGACCTGGGAACGGCGATCGACCTGCTGGCCATGGCGAGCGTAGTGGTCTCCAATGACTCCGGGTTGATGCACGCCGCGGCCGCAGTTGGGCGGCCACTGGTCGCCTTGTTCGGATCGTCCAGTCCCGATTTCACGCCTCCGCTGTCGACGCTCGCGCACGTTGCCAAGATCGATATCGTTTGCAGCCCGTGCTTTCAGCGCGAATGCCCGCTGGGGCACTTCAAGTGCATGCGCGAATTGTCGCCGAATCTTGTGTATGATTTGGCGCGCGCCCCACAATGATGCCATTGCGTCAGGTTGCCATCGATCGGACACCTCGGCACGACAGCTTCCCGCCGCGCCCGATAGGCAAATGAGGCGCGCTGAGGCGCAATGAAGCGCGTAACCACAGCAAACCCAGAATGGCCAAAGCGCGCACACCGACGATCTTTACTTCACCGCAGGACGCTGCAGCGGCGTTCTATCACGCGTTCGAAGCCAAGGATATCGATGCGATGATGGCCGCGTGGGCCGAAGACGAAGAGATCGTGTGCGTGCATCCGGGAGGCCCGCGACTGGTGGGTTACGAAGCGGTGCGATCGGGCTGGGAGCAACTGTTCGCCGGAGAGACCAAGCTGTCGTTTCAGCTCGACGAGATTTCGGTAGTCGACACCGTGGGGCTGGCAATGCAGAGCGCCATCGAACACGTGACCATCGGCAGCGATCCCAAGCCGCGAGGCGCGGCGATCGTGACCAACGTTTTTCTGCGCACGCCGTCGGGCTGGCGCATGGTCGTTCACCACGCGTCGCCCGCGCCGGTAGTCGCGGCAGCGCCGCCGATCGGTCCATTGCACTAGCGCGGACTGCAACGCCACGCCACCACACCGCGGCAATCCGTCAGGCCGTGCCACCCACCGTCAAGCCATCGATACGTAGCGTTGGTTGGCCCACGCCTACCGGAACGCTCTGCCCATCCTTGCCGCAGGTGCCGACACCCGAGTCGAGCGCCAGGTCGTTGCCGATCATCGATACCCGCGTCAACGCGTCCGGTCCATTGCCGATCAAGGTAGCGCCCTTGACGGGGTAGACGAGTTTGCCGTTTTCGATCTTCCACGCCTCGGCAGCCGAGAACACAAACTTGCCATTGGTGATGTCCACCTGACCGCCACCGAAGTTGATCGCGTACAGGCCATCCTTGACCGACGCGATGATCTCCGCCGGGTCCTTGTCACCGTTGAGCATGATGGTGTTGGTCATGCGCGGCATCGGGATGTGGGCGAACGATTCGCGCCGCCCGTTGCCCGTCGGTGCAACGCCCATCAAGCGCGCATTCAACGTGTCCTGCATGTAACCCTGCAGAATGCCGTCTTCGATCAGTACCGTGCGCTGAGTGGGATTGCCTTCATCGTCGATGTTCAGCGAGCCGCGGCGGTTGGCAATCGTGCCGTCGTCGATGACGGTCACGCCGCTCGCCGCAACGCGCTGTCCGACGCGACCGGAGAACGCCGACGTTCCCTTGCGATTGAAGTCCCCTTCCAGCCCGTGGCCGATCGCTTCGTGAAGCAGAATCCCCGGCCATCCATGGCCAAGCACGACCGTCATCGACCCAGCAGGCGCCTCGCGCGCACCCAGGTTGAGCAACGCCTGATTGACCGCCTGCTTGGCGTAGTCCTGCAGCATGGCATCGGTGAAATAGCGATAGTCGACCCGTCCGCCGCCGCCGCCCATACCTTGTTCGCGGCGACCATTCTCTTCGACGATGACGTTGAGCGACAGACGCACCAGCGGCCTCACGTCCGCTGCGATCAAGCCGTCGCTGCGCGCGACCAGGATCGCTTCATATTCTCCGGCCAGTGACGCCATGACTTGAGTGACGCGACGGTCGAGTGCCCGAGCCATGCGCTCGAGGCGCTCGAGCAGCTGGACCTTCTCCGCGTCGGCCAGCGCAATCACCGGGTCGCTCGGCGCATACAACGCCCTCGCCGACCCGATCTTCTCCAGTGCGGCGACCGACGATTGGCCTTGCCTGCCGATTGCTCTCGTTGCGCTGGCCGCTTGAGTCAGCGCGTCGAGGCTGATGTCGTCGGAATAAGCAAACGCCGTTTTTTCTCCGGAGATCGCTCGTACGCCGACGCCGCGATCGATCGAGAACGAGCCTGATTTGACGATGCCTTCCTCGAGACTCCAGCTTTCGACGCGTGAATATTGAAAGTACAAGTCGGCGTGATCGATGTGGTGCACATGAATGCCGGCCAGCACATCGGATAGCTGGCGAAATTCCAGTGCTGCGGGTGCCAGCAATAGTGCACTGGCTTGCTCCAGCAACGCCGGCTTGACGGGGGGAATAGCGAGATTGGTCACAATGCCTCGTGGATTTTGAGCGCGAAACGCGCAAGCTTACTCCTATTGTCGGGCCGCCCGCTCAGGCTACAAGCGGCATAGCCGCGGCTCGTCGATAGCGTCGGTCGAAACTAGGACCGGCGCCGGCTATCCCGGTTCCGTCGGCGGCTGCGCCGCGACCGCCTGCCCGAGATAAGTTGCCGCCACGCGGGCGTCGTGCACGAGTTGTTCGCTCGGCCCTTCGACTGCTACCGCTCCCACTTCCAGAACGAATCCATAGTCCGCAACCTGCAGCGCGGCCCGGGCGTTCTGTTCGACCAGCAGAATCGCCACGCCGGTGGCCTTGAGTGCGCTGATGATGCGCAAAGGTCTCCTTGATGATAAGTGGCGCGAGGCCAAGGCTGGGCTCATCAAGCATCAGTAGTCTCGGCCGTGCCATTAGCGCGCGGCCCAGCGCCAGCATTTGCCGTTCGCCTCCCGACAATGTTCCGGCAAATTGGTTGCGACGATCGGCCAGTCGTGGAAAGCGCTGATAGATTTCCTCTTTTGCGCTGGCGATGGTCTTTGCGCTTTCGCGAGCGCGGTAGCGTTGAAATGCGCCGAGTTCGAGATTGTCGGCCACGGTCATGGCTGCAAACAGTTCGCGCCGTTCCGGTACGAGGCACATCCCTTTCGCGACGCGGCGTTCGACCGCGTCGCCGGTCGCGCGGCCGCCTGCGTAGATAATTTCACCGCGCGAAGGCAACAATCCCATGATGGCAGCCAACAGCGTGGTTTTGCCTGCGCCGTTGGGGCCGATCACGGTGACGATACTGCCTTCGTTCACCTTCAACGAAACGCCGTGCACCGCTTCGACCTTGCCGTAGGCGACGCAGAGGTCGCGGACCTCGAGTATGGCCGTCATGAGCAGTCGACCGACAAGTCGTTGAGCGAACTTGCCGCAAGCGGGCGATGCCTCATACGGCGCCCAGGTAAGCTTCGAGTACGGCGGGGTTTCTCTGAATTTCGGCCGGCAAGCCTTCGGCCAGCTTCTGTCCGAATTCCATCACCACTAGCCGGTCGGTGAGGCCCATCACAAAATCCATGTCGTGCTCGACCAGCAATATGGTCATCCCGGTGGCTCGAAGCGCGCGCAGCAGCGACGCGAGCTGCTGCTTTTCGAGCAGTCGCAACCCTGCCGCCGGTTCGTCGAGCAGCAGCAGCGACGGATCAGCAGCGAGCGCTCGCGCAATCTCGACGATGCGCTGGCGGCCGAGCGGCAACGATCCCGCTGCGTCATGCGTCGAGTCCTGCAGGCCGACCCGTTCGATTTGCGCGATCGCTTCGGCGCGTGTCCGCGCTTCTTCGCTGCGATCGAGGCGCAGCGCCGCGCTGGCGATTCCTGCGCGACCTCGCAGATATGCGCCGATTGCAACATTGTCCAGCACCGACATCCCGGAAATCAGTTTCACGTGCTGGAACGTGCGGCCGATACCGAGGCGGGCGATCTGATACGGCTGACGTCCCACCAGCGATTGCCCATCGAAGCTGATCGCGCCTCGCGACAGCGGCAGCGCCCCGCTGATCAGATTGAACATCGTACTTTTGCCCGCGCCATTGGGGCCGATCAACCCGAGAATCTCGCCGCGCCGTAGCTCGAACGAAAGGTCATTGACCGCAACAAGGCCGCCGAATTCCTTGCGCGCGCGATCGACGACCAGCAAGGAGCCGGTGTGCGCGGTGCGTCGTCGCGGCGCGAGAACCTCCGCGTTTCGCACCTTGCGCTCCTGTCGCTGGGGAAGGAGCCGGGCGAGCCACGGCCAGACTCCGTCACGCGTGCGTTGCAACAGGACGATCATCAGGATGCCGAACACGACGACTTCAAAATTGCCTTCACGCCCGAGCAGATGCGGGAGCCAGCTCTGCAGCAGCTGTTTGAGCAAGGTGATCAGCGTGGCCCCAAGGACCGCGCCCCAGACGCTGCCCGCGCCACCGATGACGGCCATGAACAGATATTCGATTCCCTGGTTGATCCCGAACGGTGTCGGATTCACGAAGCGCTGCAGATGTGCGTACAACCAGCCGGAGAGACATCCGAGCAGCGCCGCATAGACGAATACGATGGTTTTCATCTGCGCGGCATCGACGCCGAACGCTTCTGCCATCGGCAGGCCGGTTTTCAGTGCGCGTATGGCGCGGCCCGGGCGCGAGTCAAGCAAATTGTCGGTCGCCCACAAGCAGGCCAGCGCGATGACCCACACCAGGTAGTAGAAGTGCCGTTCACTGCGCAATTCCAGCCCGAACAGCGAGAGTGCCGGGATGCCGCTCATCCCCGTATGACCGCCGAGGAATTCCAGGTTGCCGAACAGGTAATAAAGGCTGATGCCCCAGGCGATCGTGGCCAGCGGCAGGTAGTGCCCACGCATGCGCAAGGTGATAAAACCCAGAGCGAGCGCAACGGCGCCGGTCAGCGCAAGGCCGATCGCGGCATTGAACCACGGCGATATCCCCGGATAGTTCACCGAAAGATACGCCGTCGTGTAAGCGCCGAGGCCGACAAACGCCGCCTGGCCGAATGAGGTCTGGCCGGCAACTCCCGTCAGCAGTACCAACCCCAGAGCGGCAATGCTGTAGAGGCCGATGTAGTTGAGCAATGTCACCCAGAACGGCGGCGCGAGCAACGGTACGACCAGCAGCGCGCCGCAGAAAGCGACCAACAACACTATCCGCGTGGTGCCGGGGTCAAGCTTGTTCATAGCCACACGACGTGTCCATGAGCGGACCGCCGCCGTTGGCCGCGCCACGCCAGAACTTCATTCCCTATTCCTCTTCTTCTTCGTGATGATGCGTTCGAAGCGAGCGCCACAGCAGCACCGGAATGATCAGAGTGAAGACGATGACTTCCTTGAATGCGCTCGCCCAGAAAGAGGAGAAGGATTCGAGCAAACCGACCAGCAATGCACCCGCTGCGGCGAGCGGGTAGCTCGCCATGCCGCCGACGATGGCACCGACAAAACCCTTGAGGCTCACCAGGAAACCCGAGTCGTAATAGACGGTCGTGATCGGTCCGATGAGGACCCCGGAGAATGCGCAGAGCGCAGCCGCCAGCGTGAACGTCAGGCCGCCGGCAAGCGTTGGACTGATTCCCACCAGCCTTGCGCCGACACGATTAAGGGCGGTCGCGCGCAAGGCCTTGCCGTATAGCGTGTGCTCGAAGAAGAGGTACAGCGCGCCGATGACCAGCAGCGAGAACAACACGACCAGCAGACTCTGTCCGCTGATGTTCACATCGCCGATCCGGAAGGACGCACTGGTAAACGCCGGCGTGCGCGAACCTTCGGCGCCGAAGAACCAAAGTCCAAATCCAAGCATCGCCAGGTGCACGGCGACCGAAACGATCAACAAGACGAGTATCGAAGCCGATACCAGCGGCTCATAAACAACCCGATACAGCAGCGGTCCGAGCGCGGTGACGAGTGCCATCGTCAACAGTATCTGGATCGGTAGCGCGAGCGATAGCGGCGCCAGCACGTGCACCACGCCAGCAATCACCAGAGGCGCGCCGCCGTACAGGCCAAGGCGCCGCACCCAAGTCCCTGCCAGGATCCCTTACGTAGGGCGCGGTAGGCTTCCATCGCCACTGCGAATGCCGCGAGGCCGACCAGCAGCAGCACGGTCCCCGGCTGCTTTCCTGTCTGCAGCGCCGCCAGCGTCAGGGTCCCATAAGAAACGAACTCGCCTGCCGGCACGAAGATGATACGCGTCACGGCGAAGATCAGGACGAACGACAACGCAAGCAGCGCGTATATCGCTCCGTTGGTGATGCCGTCCTGCGCGAGCAACGTGGCGATCGTGAAATTCATCGGGAAGACGACTTGTGTCGATTCGGCCAGACAACAAAAAGCCGGCTGCCCATTCGGCGCAGCCGGCTCTTGTCAGAAATCGCTCATCGGACGAGCACCCACTTGCCATTATCTATCTTGACCATTACACGTGCCCGATTGTCCATGCCGTTGTGATCGCCCGCAGTAATGACGAAAACACCATTGCTGGCCGAGACCTCTTTGCCGTTCTCAATCGCGTCCCGCAGAGCGAGTCGGAACGCCTTCGTTCCAGGTTGAGCCTTCTTCAGCGCCTCGGGTATTGCGCTTTGCAGCAGCGCGTACGCATCCCACGCGTGGCCGCCGAACGTCGTGCGGCTGCCTGCCCCATATTTGCCTTCGTACATCTTCACGTATTCGCCGGCGGATTTCTTGACCGCATTCGTATCCGGCAGCTGCTCATAGACGAGCAACGGCCCTGCCGGCAGCATCGCACCATTGCCATCGGCGCCGACGACGCGCAGAAAATCCGCATTGGCCACGCCGTGCGTCTGATAGATCCGCCCCTTGTAGCCGCGCGCAATCAATTCCTTGTGCGGCGTTGCCGCAGGCGTACCCGATGCTCCGATCAATACCGCGTCGGGATTGGTCGACAGGATTTTCAGTATCTGACCCGTTACGCTCGGGTCGTTGCGGTTGTATTTCTCCTCAGCGACGATGTTGATGCCAGCGGTCTGGGTCGAACGCTTCATCTCCGCCAGCCAGCTGTCGCCGTACGCATCGGCAAAGCCGATGTAAGCCATCGTGCGCACGCCTCCGGCGCGCATGTTCACGGCGATGGCGTCGGCCATCAACGAATCGTTCTGCGGTGTCTTGAACACCCACCTGGTGCGCGGATCCGCCGGGTTGATGATCAGCGCCGAGGCAGCCATCGAAATCATCGGAACTTCGGCCTCGGTCACGACGTCGCGCATCGCCAGCGAATTCGGCGTTATCGTCGAGCCGACAACAACGTCCACCTTGTCTTCCGAAATCAGCTTGCGAGTATTCTTGACCGCCTCGGTCGTATCGGATTTATCGTCAAGGACGATGAAATTTATTTTTTGACCGGCGATCGTCGGCGAGCCGAGCATGTCGATCGTGTTCTTTTCGGGAATACCCAGCGACGCTGCCGCTCCGGTCGCCGAAAGGGTAACGCCGACCGTGATGTCGGCGTAAAGGGGACGCCGCGAACAGCGCCGCGAAGGCACAGGCGAAAATCGCAATCGGGCGCATCACCCAACGGACAGTCGAGTTCCTGCCGGGGCCGCCGCTCGATGATCGAGTCGTCGCGGCATTTGCCGAATCCTTTCTATCCTGCCCTGAACTCATACAACCTCCTCCCAAGATGCGCCGGAGCCCGATGGCCCGCGCGCTATTTTTTCAACGAGTCGCGAATTTCGCGCAGTAAGAGCACTTCTTCGGCAGGCGGCGGCGGTGCTGGCGGCGCCGCGTCCAATCGATGCTTTGCCCGCATGATCTGCCTGACCATCCAGAAGATCACGAACGCAAGAATCAGGAAATTGATGACGATAGTGATGAAGTTGCCATATGCCAGCAAGGGTACGCCGGCTTTGGTCAATGCTTCGTAGGTCATCGGACCGGTGTATCCAGCAGGTGCCGGTCCGAGCATCATGAAGTGGTTGGAGAAATCCAGACCGCCGGTCACCCGTCCGATAACGGGCATGACCAGATCCTTGACCAGCGAATCGACGATCTTGCCGAACGCCCCGCCAATGATGACCGCCACCGCAAGATCGACGACGTTACCCTTGACCGCGAAATCTCTGAAGTCCTTTAGCATCGCCATGTCGTCTGTCTCCGTGTATTTATCGCCACCAAGGCATCCAGCCGCCTACACCGCCTCCTCGCCAGATTCGCCGGTGCGTATCCGGAAAACCTGCTCCACACTGGTCACAAAAATCTTGCCGTCACCAATCTTGCCGGTGCGCGCGGCCTTGACGATCGCCTCGACCGCGCGTTCCACCATTGCGCTGCCGACGACAGCTTCGATCTTGATCTTCGGCAAGAAATCGACAACGTATTCGGCGCCACGATAGAGCTCGGTATGGCCCTTCTGCCGTCCAAACCCCTTGACCTCGGTAACGGTCAAGCCGCTGACGCCTATTTCGGACAGGGCTTCGCGGACTTCATCGAGCTTGAATGGCTTGATGATCGCTTCGACTTTCTTCATGACTACCCCCAAGTGATGTGCGCCCGATACTGCCGCTCGGTGCGGCGCCGACCCACGGCCGCAAAACTCAACCTACGCGCAACGACGGCTCTCGACCGGCCAGCGCAGTCCGACTGCACGACGCAGATTACACTACCGCGACCGGCTCAACTAGCCGCACAACGCCCGATCGCCCGCCGAGCGTCGCCGCTGCGCGCTCGAAGCGTCAGACTTGGGAATCTGTCCAGGCCGAAGTGATCGGGTAACGCCAGTCCTTGCCGAAACCGCGGGGAGTAATGCGGATGCCGACCGCGGCCTGGCGTCGCTTGTATTCGCTTAACTTGATCAGCCGGACGACCTGCGCGACCGCCGCCGCCGGGTAGCCGCGCGCAATGATTTCCGGCGGCGCCATGTTGCCTTCAACATAGGCTTCGAGAATCGCGTCCAGAATGTCGTATGGCGGCAGACTGTCCTGATCGGTCTGGTTCGCGCGCAACTCCGCAGAAGGGGGCCGCGCAATGATTCGCTCTGGAATCACGCGGCCCAGGCTATTGCGGTAGTGCGCCAGCTTGTAGACCAGGGTCTTGCTGATATCCCGCAGCACCGCGAAGCCGCCCGCCATGTCGCCGTACAACGTTGCGTAGCCCACCGCCATTTCCGATTTGTTGCCCGTGGTCAGCACAATCGACCCGTGCTTGTTCGAAAGCGCCATCAACAACGTTCCACGAATACGCGCCTGGATGTTTTCTTCGGTCGAATCTTCGGAAAGCCCGCGGAAATCTTCGGCCAGCGATTTCTTGAACGCCTGAAAGACGTCGTCGATCGGAATTTCGTCGTAGCGTACGCCGAGCATGCCCGCCATCGTGCGCGCGTCTTCGAGGCTGATTGCGGCGTTGTACGGCGACGGCAGCATCAACGCACGAACGCGATCGCGCCCCAATGCGTCGACCGCAACCGCAAGCGTCAGCGCCGAGTCGACGCCACCGGACAACCCGAGCAGGACGCCGGGAAAGCGATTCTTCACGACGTAGTCGTGCACGCCCATTGTCAGCGCAGCGTAAACATTGGATTCGAGCCGCGTATCGAGGTCGCCGCGGACTGCCTTCGGCGTGCTGCCCTCGAACTCGGCCAGTGCGACGGTTTCGTACCAGGCAGGCAACTGTTGCGCGATCCGCCCTTCCGCGTCGACGACGAATGACGCGCCGTCGAACACCAGCTCGTCCTGGCCGCCGACGCGATTGACATAGACGACCGGCAATCCCGTTTCTCTCGCGCGCGCGACAACGACCTCGCGGCGCATCGCTTGCTGTTGCGTATGATAGGGCGAGCCGTTGGGGACGATGATCAGCTGCGCTCCCGCTTCGCGCAAGCGTCGCGCCGGCTCCGGGAACCAGATGTCCTCGCAGACGGCGACACCGACGCGCAGCCCCTCAAGTTCGAACACGCATGGCTCGGTTCCCGGAACGAAATACCGCTGTTCGTCGAACACCGTGTAGTTGGGCAATTCCCGTTTGCGGCATACGGCGGCAATCCCGCCATTGCGCAGAACCGCGACAGCGTTATGGCGTCGGCCTTCTTTGGTCAATTCCGGAAAACCGACCAGAACGGTGCTGCGCACCTTGTTCCTGCTGAGCTTCGCTGCGAGCAGATCAAGTTCGCTGGCGCAGGCGGCGAGAAACGCCGGCCTCAGCAGCAAATCTTCTGGGGGGTAGCCGCAGAATGAAAGCTCGGGCGTGACGACGAAATCCGCCCCGGCGCGCTCGGCCACCAATACCGCTTCCATAATGCGCGCGCTATTGCCCGCGAGATCGCCGATCGTCTGATTGAGCTGAGCGATCGCTATCCGCATGTGAAAATTTTATCACGCTTCCCGGCGTCGACCCGAGCGCAGCACGACGTCACGACCTGCCTGTTGATATGACAGGCGCTGCTTGCTGAAGCCGGCCGCAAACGGGACAATCGGCGCACATGCCTGCGCCTCTCTGCGCGTCACCGAAACGCTGGCGTCGATAGATCCTACCGTCTGGAACGAACTCGCCGGCAAGCTTCCGCTGCTATCGCACGCGTTCCTGCACGCGTTGCATGAGACCGGCTGCGCGTCCCCCGCGACGGGCTGGGCGCCGCAATATCTGACGGCGTGGGAAAACGACCGCCTGGTCGGCGCGATGCCGCTGTACGCCAAAGACAATTCGTACGGCGAGTACATCTTCGACTGGGCATGGGCCGACGCCTATCGCCGGCACGGACGTCGGTACTATCCGAAGCTGGTTGCGGCAATACCGTTCACGCCGACGACCGGACCGCGCATTCTGGGCCGCGATTCGAAAACCCGTCAGCAACTGCTCGACGCCGCGCTGGCCCTGCTCGATGACCCGATGTTTTCGTCGCTGCATATACTTTTTCCGCAGGCCGACGAAATCGCTCTGTGCGCGGCGCGAGGCATGACGACACGCGCCAGCCTCCAATTTCACTGGACCAATCCGGGATATCGCGACTTCGACGCCTTCCTGGCGTCGATGAATCACGACAAGCGCAAGAAGATTCGACAGGAGCGTCGCCGTCTCGCCGATCAGGGCATCGTTTTCGAACGCCTGGTCGGCGAACAGATTCGCCAGCGCCACTGGGATTTTCTATACCGGTGCTACGCGAACACTTATCGCATGCATCATTCGAGCCCGTATCTCTCGCTCGAATTCTTCGAGCGCATCGGCGCCGAGATGCCCGAGAACCTTCTTCTGGTGATCGGCAGTCGAGCGGGAAGACCGATCTGCGCCGCATTCGATGTGTTTAACGCGACGACGCTCTGGGGCCGCTACTGGGGCACGACCGGATACGTCCCAGGATTGCATTTCGAGGCCTGCTACTACCAGGCGATCGAATTCTGCATCGAGCAGCGCATCGCCCTGTTCGAAGGTGGCGCCCAGGGCACGCACAAGCTCGCGCGCGGCCTGCTTCCTGTAACCACGCATTCGGCGCACGCGATCGCGGACCCGCGGTTTGCGCGCGCGATTGCCGATTTTGTCGAACGCGAACGGAAGGACGTCGCGAACGTCGTCGACGAACTCGAGCAGGCATCTCCCTTCAAGAACGAGGAAGCAGGTGCGCAGCCCCGGCGAGACGAAAATGGCATTAGTATTGCGTCCGACGCCTGAGATTGACTCGCCATGACTGCCGTCCTCCTCGAACGCGAAGGCGCTGTTGCCACGCTGGTCCTGAATCGCCCCGAGTCGCTGAACGCGCTCGACTTGGCGATGATGGATGCACTCGTCGAGCACACCACGGCGCTCGCCGCTGATAACTCGGTTCGTTGCGTGGTCGTACGAGGCGCTGGCAAGCACTTCATGGCGGGTGGCGACATCAAGATGTTCGGACAGGAACTGGCGATTCCGGCGGTAGAGCGCCAGGCGCGTTGCACGCGGATGATCGAGAACCTGCACGCGGCGATCGAAAACCTGCACCGCATGCCGCATCCCGTGCTCGCGAGCGTTCATGGCGCGGTTGCCGGATTCGGATTGTCGCTAATGTGCGCCTGCGACCTGGTTATCGCGGCCGACTCGACTTACTTCAATTCGGCTTACCGCCATATCGCGCTGACGCCTGACGGAGGCGCGACCTATACGCTGCCGCGGCTGGTCGGCACCAAGAAAGCGATGGAGATTCTGCTGCTCGGCGAGCGCTTCGACGCCAACGAGGCCTTGCGCCTGGGGCTCGTCAACCGAGTCGTCCCGGCCGCCGAACTGGAGCATGCGACCAGCGCAATCGTTGCGTCGATCTGCAACGGGCCGATGCGAGCGATGCGCAACGGAAAGCGGCTGATCAACCAATCGCTGTCGCAAACACTCGCGGCGCAGCTGGAGGCGGAAGCAATCAGTTTCGGCGAATGCGCTGCGACCGCGGATTTCGTCGAAGGCATAGGCGCGTTCCTTGAAAAGCGGGCGCCGCGGTTCGGACTGGATTAACAGGCGCTGCCCTGCAGGGGCGAAGCGCCGTGGCGTTGCTATAGCGAACTAGCTCTCTGCCCCGGTGCGATTAAACGGTGCCGCCGCCCTGGGCACCGCCAGAGCCTCCGGCGTTCCCTGAGCCTCCTGCGTTTCCCGACCCGCCTGCGTTCCCTGACCCGCCTGCGCCGCCGTTGCCTCCGGAACCACCACGCGGACCACCGCCTCGGCCCCGCCGCCCGCGATTACCGCCTTTCGGCGCGCCGTGGGCATTCCTGGCGCCAGCTCTGGCAGCCCCGGCGGGGGCATTGCCGCCACCGGCCGCGCCGCCCGCAGGGGCGTTGCCCGCTCCGCGGCCCTCGGCGATGACGATCGTTGGGCCTCCCGCGCCCACCGTGTCCACCCGGCGCCGCGGGGTCTGTGGCAGCAGGGCCGTTTTGGCCGTGGCCGCCGCGGCGACCGTGGCGGCGCTGTCCCTGTCCTTCTCCGCGCTGCCCCTGTCCTTCGCCGCGCTGCCCCTGTCCCTCCGCGCGCGGCCCCGCTCCACGCTGACCCGGTTGCCGGTCGCGTCCCTGTCCTGGCCCTGAGCGCGATCCCGGCTGTCCTGCGGGAGGCGCGCGATTCCCGTCGATTTCAGGGGGTGCGAGTTCTTCGCGCGGACCATAGGTGCCGCGGTTGCCATCGACCTCGTCGATTTCTTCCTGATCGTCGTCGTCCGCGGGTCCTCGCACCGAGCCATTGGTCTCGTCGTTCGGATCGCCGCCGAGCAATCCGGTCGCGGTCAGCAACTTGTTCAACTCGTCGGGTGCTAATTCCAGCGTCTGCCCGCGTTTCAATTGCGGCGGCATGTTGACGATGCCGTAGCGAGTGCGAATCAGGCGGCTGACCATCAAGCCTAGCGCCTCGAACATACGCCTCACTTCGCGATTGCGGCCTTCAGGCAGCGTCAGCTTGTACCAGTGATTCGCGCCCTCGCCACCGCCATCGGCAAGCGACAGCACCCGGGCTGGGCCATCTTCCAATTCCACGCCTTCGAGCAGCGCACGTTCCTGCTCGGGAGTCAGCGTGCCGACCACGCGGACCGCATACTCGCGTTCGACTTCGTAGCGCGGATGCATCAGGCGGTTGGCAAGTTCGCCCAGCGTCGTGAACATCAGCAGCCCTTCGCTGTTGAAGTCCAGACGGCCTACGGCGATCCATTTCGCGCTACCCAGCCGCGGCAATTTGTCGAAAACCGTCGGCCGTCCTTCGGGATCGGCGCGGCTGACGATTTCGCCGGCAGGCTTGTGATAGAGAAGCACGCGCGCGCGCGGCGGTGCGAAGCGTATCCGCACCAGTTCGCCGTTGATGCGGACCTGATCGGTGGGCCCGACTTTCTGGCCGACCTCGGCCGGCTGACGATTGACCGTGATCCGACCGGCGACAATCATCTCCTCCAGTCCGCGCAGCGAGCCGTAACCGCACTGCGCCAGCAACTTGTGCAGGCGTTGCGGCTCGGTGAAAACCGGCTCAGTGGATCGTCTGGGTTGATTCGGGCGGGACTGGTCGCTCTTCCAACGCGGCTGTTGCGTCGGAGAGGTCGGTCCGCGGGCTGAGGAGCGGACTCGCGAGCGCGAGTTCGACCTCGGCGGCCTTTGCTGGGGCATCGGGCAGCTCCAAGAGGTGGGATGTGTCAAGTTCCGCCAGTGGCGGCAGTTCAGTAAGCGAACGGAGGTTGAGATCGTCGAGAAAATTCTTGGTCGTTGCATACAAGGCCGGCCGGCCGGGTGTTTCGCGATGGCCGACGACTTCGACCCACTGGCGATCCTCCAGTGTCTTGATGATGTTAGTCGATACCGCGACGCCACGAATGGCTTCGATGTCACCGCGGGTGACCGGCTGCTGGTAAGCGACGATCGCGAGCGTCTCCATGACCGCGCGCGAATAACGCGGCGGCTTCTCTGGCGTCAAGCGATCGATGTACGGCTGAATCGAGGGCTTGGCCTGAAAACGCCAGCCACTCGCGACCTGCGTCAGTTCGACGCTGCGTTGCGACCAGTTCTCGCGAATCTGCTCGAGCACCTTGCGCACGATCTCTGCGTCGAGCGGCGGGCTGAACAGCTTCGACAGCTGCGCGATCGGCAGCGGTTCGCCCGCGACCAGCAATACCGACTCGAGGATATCTTCTATCTGTCGTAGATCTTCCATATTGTCCCTAACCCGACGGCGGCGTCACGGAAGAGTCTCCCGCTCGCTTATCACTCACTTATCAATGTCGCCTTCGGTGGCGCGTCCGGGTTGCAGCCCGGGCGTCCAGTCCTGCTCTAGACTTCGATGTCAGCTTCCAGCGCGAACGCCGGATCTCCCTTGCGCTGTACATAAATCGGCGCATAGGGCTCAGCCTGCGCCACAATCAGCAAACGCTCCCGCGTCAGTTCGAGAACAGCGAGAAACGTCACCACCAGCTGCGGGATGTCTGCTCCCGGATCAAACAATGCCGTAAATTCGACGAACTTGCCTGGCACAAGCAACTTGAGCAAACGACTCATCTGGCTTCTTACTGACAGCTGCTCGCGTGTCACCAGATGATGTCGGTTGACCCGCGCTCGCGCGACCAGGCCAGCCCACGCTGTCTTCAAGTCGTCCGGGTCGACGTCGGGCAATCGCGCCTGGGCAACCCGCTCGAACCAGACGCGCACCAAGCTGAAGTCGCGCTCGATGAGCGGTAAATCGTCGATCGCCTTGGATCCCGCCTTCATCCGCTCGTATTCGAGCAGGCGCCTGACCAATTCGGCGCGCGGATCCTCAGCGTCCGTGCCCGCCTGAGCCGGCGGCTTCGGCAGCAGCAACCTCGACTTGATTTCGATCAGCACCGCCGCCATCAGCAAATACTCTGCCGCGAGCTCAAGCTGCGTCCGGCGCATCATTTCGACATAACCGAGATATTGCCGGGTCAGTTCGGCCATCGGAATGTCAAGTACGTTGATGTTCTGCTTTCGAATCAAATAAAGCAAGAGATCAAGTGGCCCTTCGAAGCTTTCGAGAAAAATCTCCAGCGCTTCAGGCGGTATGTACAGATCCTGTGGCATTGCCAACATCGGCTCGCCGTAAACCTTGGCGACCGGGGTGCCCACGGCCAGCGCCAGATCGACCGGAGGTGCGTCGGGCTGCACAGCGCTCATGTGTAGGAGAGGCCCATCGCGTCGCGAACGTCGCGCATCGTCTCTTCGGCAAGCTTGCGTGCGCGCTCGCAGCCGTCGGCCACGATCGCCCGCACCAGCGACGGGTCGTCGAGGTATTTTTGCGCCCGCTCGTGGATCGGACGCTGTTCGGCGATGACGGCATCGATCACCGGTTGCTTGCACTCGAGACATCCGATCGATGCAGTCGTGCATCCCTTTTGCACCCAGTCGCGCGTCGGCTGGTCCGAGTAGATTTGGTGCAAGGGCCAGACCGGACACTTGGCTGGATCGCCGGGGTCGGAGCGCCGCGCCCGTGCGGGATCGGTCTGCATCTTGCGTATTTTTTCGGTAATCGACGCGGGCTCTTCGCGCAGGAAAATCGCGTTGTCGTAGGATTTCGACATCTTGCGCCCGTCGAGTCCTGGCACTTTCGGTGTCGCAGTCAACAGAGGCTGTGGCTCCGGCAGGATTACCCGGCGCGAGCCTTCGAGATAGCCGAACAGGCGCTCACGATCGCCCAGCGCGAGGTTCTGGGCCTCGTCCAGCATGTCGTGGGCAGTCTCCAGCGCGGCCGCGTCGCCCTGCTCCTGAAACGCCGTGCGGAGTTGTTCATAACGTTTGGCTCGCTTGGAGCCGAGCTTCTTGATTGCCGCCTTGGCCTTTTCTTCGAAGCCGACTTCCCGTCCGTAAATGTGATTGAAGCGGCGCGCCAACTCGCGCACCAACTCCAGATGCGACACCTGATCCTCGCCGACCGGAACCATGTTGGCCCGATAGATCAGGATGTCAGCCGCCTGCATGACGGGATAGCCGAGAAACCCGAAGGTCGCCAGATCGTGATCGGCCAGTTGCTGCTGCTGGTCCTTGTACGTCGGGACGCGCTCGAGCCAGCCGACGGGTGCGATCATGCCGAGCAAAAGCGTCAACTCGGCGTGTTCCACCACGCGGGACTGGATGAATATCGTCGACCGGTGGGGGTTGATGCCGACGGCCAGCCAATCGATGAACATTTCCCACACCGAGTCTTCGATCCGCTCCGGCGTCTCATAGTGCGTCGTCAGAGCATGCCAATCCGCCGCGAAGTACAGACATTCGTACTCTTCCTGCAGGCGCAGCCAGTTCTTCAGCGCACCGTGCAGATGGCCGATGTGCATCCTGCCCGTCGGGCGCATACCCGACAGTACGCGATCAGCAAACATGTCTATTCGATTTCAAGTGCGACCGCTAAAGCCCGAGCAGAGCCCGGATCGCAAACACGCCGAGCCTCAGCAACGGTTGCATCAGCTGGCTTAGTACGCCGGTTGTCAGCAATAAAATGACCACAAAAAATCCGTAAGGCTCGAGACGCGCATAGGCATTGGCCGCTGGTCGCGGCAGCAAACTGACCGCAAGACGGCCACCGTCAAGCGGAAGTATCGGCAGCAAATTGAGCGCCATCAACATCAGGTTTACCTGGACTCCCGCGCTTGCCATTTCGAGCAAGCCGTCGCTGGCCATGATGCCGCCGAATGTCGTCGCCTTCATCAGGAACGCCCATCCGACCGCCATCAGAAAGTTCGCGAGCGGCCCTGCGCCCGCGACCCAGAACATGTCCCTCTTCGGATTGCGAAGCGCATCGAAATTCACCGGCACGGGCTTCGCCCAACCGAAGATGAACAACGGCGCACGCGTCAGTGCCGAGGCCGCGAGCAAGAACGCCGGCACCGCAATCGTTCCGATAGGATCGATATGCTTGATTGGATTCAAGGTCACGCGCCCAAGCATGTAGGCCGTTCGGTCGCCGAATACTTTGGCGACGTAGCCGTGTGCTGCTTCGTGCAACGTGATCGCGAAGACCACCGGCACCGCCCAAAGCACGATGGTCGCGATTGACAAATCCATTGTGGTGCAATTCTACCAGCTAACAGGCGTTATCGCCCGCCTTCGTTCAGCGCGAATGATCACTGGCTGGCCGTCGCTAGTCCAAGCCGCGCCGTGTCGCCGCGCCCGTAGCGCGTCACCGAGGGCGGGTACACCGCAAGATCGATGACGGTCGTCGGCTCAAGATGGCACGCTCCGCTGTCGATGATCAGATCCACTGTGTGCTCGTAGAGCGCCTTGATGATCTGCGGATCGTTGAGCGGTTCGGAAGAGCCCGCCGGGATCAGCGTCGAAGTCAACAAGGGTTCGTCCAGATCGGCAAGAAGGCCTTGCACGACGGCGTGGTCCGGCACACGCACGCCAATGGTGCTTCGATTGGGATGCTTCAGGCGCCGCGGAACTTCTCGCGTCGCCGGAAGCAGGAAAGTGTAGCTTCCGGGAACGCCGCGTTTGACGATGCGGAACTGAGCGTTGTCGAGCAAGGCATAGCGTGCAATCTCAGCGAGGTCGCGGCAAACGAGGGTCAGCTGATGCTTGTCGTCGACACCGCGCAAGCGCCGAATGCGCTCGGCGGCCTTGGCATCCCCGATTCGGCAGCCGAATGCGTAACTCGAATCCGTCGGATAGGCGATGACCCCACCGCTGCGAACGATCTCGGCGGCCTGGCGTAACAGCCGGGGCTGTGGGTTGAGCGGATGAAGGGAGAAATACTGCGCCAAAGCTTTGCCGCGAAGGGCGGCGGTCGGCCGAGCCCCCAAGCGACCCTATATAATTGTTGGTTATTCTAACGCACGGTTATAACCGGTCGCCTAAATTGAACCTGCAGCAACTTCGCTATCTCTGCGCCGTGGTCGACCACGGACTCAATGTGTCGGTCGCGGCAGACGCCCTGTTTACTTCCCAGCCTGGCATCAGCAAGCAGATTCGCCAGCTCGAGGACGAACTCGGCGTTCCCATTTTCATTCGCCAGGGCAAGCGCCTGGCCGCGCTGACCGCCGGCGGCGAAGTCATCGTCGCAACCGCTCGTCGCGCGCTTCAGGAGCTCAACAATCTCAAGCGCGTCGGCGCTGAATTCAAGAGCGAGGACACCGGCTCGCTGGCGATCGCGACCACGCATACGCAGGCACGCTACGTGCTGCCGCCGATCCTGAAGCGCTTTGCCGAGCGTTATCCCAAGGTGCGGCTGTTGTTGCATCAGGGCAATCCCTTGCAGGTTGCCGAGCAGACGCTTCGCGCCGAAGTCGACGTGGGGATCGCCACCGAGTCCTTGGCCGACTTCCCTGCGCTCGCCACCCTCCCTTGCTATACATGGAACCGCTGCGTGCTGATTCCGAAGGGACATCCGCTGGGGAAGACGAAACCTTTGACGCTCGAGGCGCTGGCCCGATTCCCGATCGTCACCTACGATTTCAGTTTCACGGGTCGATCGCAAATCAACGCCGCGTTCACGGCCAGGGGCCTCGAACCGAACGTCGTGCTGACCGCGCTCGACGCCGACGTGATCAAGACCTACGTTGAAATGGGATTGGGCGTCGGGATCGTCGCCAAGATGGCATACGATCCGGTGCGTGACTCGCAATTCGAGATGCTCGACGCCGGCAATCTTTTCGCCGCGAGTACAACGCGGCTCGCACTTCGGCGTGGCGTGTACCTTCGCGGCTATGTCTACGAATTCATCACCCTGTTCGCACCGCAGTTCAACCGCTCTGCAGTGGATGCGGCTTTGCGAGGCGAAGCCGAGAGCTACGAGTTGTGAACGCGCGCCACGCGCGACGCGCCTGTCGCTAGCCCTGCCTCTATCACGATGACAACGGTGCATGTCCGCACCTGGTCGCTGGCCGTGTTGATTGCGGCCCTGTCGATGCTTGGGCCGTTTTCGATCGATGCGTACCTTCCATCGTTTCACGCCATCGGCGATGAGTTCGGCGTTCCCGCTCTCGCCGTCCAGCAAACTTTGTCGATCTACCTGGTCGCCTTCGCCTTCATGATGCTCTGGCACGGCGCCTTGGCGGACGCCCTCGGCCGGCGACCCGTGGTGCTGGTCGGCCTCGCCGTGTTTGCCGTCGGGACGCTCGGGTGTGCGATCGCCGGCAACATCGAAACGCTTTGGCTCTTTCGCGCACTGCAGGGTCTATCGTCCGGGAGCGGCATGGTGATCGGCCGCGCGATCATCCGCGATCGCTTTCACGGCGAAGAAGCGCAGCGGCTCATGGCGCAGATCACACTGGTGTTCGGTATCGCTCCCGCCATCGCGCCGGTCCTCGGCGGTCTATTGCTCAATGCGTTCGGCTGGCGCTCGGTCTTCTGGGTGCTGCTGGTCCTCGTGCTCGCTCTGTTGTGGTGGTCGGCTCGCAAACTGCCGGAAACCTTGCCCGTCCACGATCGGCTGTCGCTGGCGCCTCACCGTTTGTGGCGCAGCTACGTGAGTGTGGTGCGTCACCCGGAGTTTCTGTTGCTGGCGTCCATTCCCGCGCTCAATTTCGCCGCTTTCTTCGTTTACATCGCGAGCGCGCCAGCTTATCTGATCGACCTCCTCGGCGTATCGAGCTACGGCTTCGCGTGGCTGTTTGTGCCGATGATCGCCGGGATCATGATCGGCGCGATGATCTCGGGACGTCTCGCCGGGCGCTTGTCGCCGCGAGATACGGTGCGCCTTG
The DNA here is from genome assembly GCA_963749795.1 of uncultured beta proteobacterium. GTDB lineage: Bacteria > Pseudomonadota > Gammaproteobacteria > Burkholderiales > Casimicrobiaceae > PALSA-1003. The sequence goes on along the minus strand of CAVVOR010000006.1, from coordinate 12,005 downwards.
GCTACTTGCTGATGTTCGCCGGAGTGGCCGCGCAACTTGCCGTTGCCTGGTGGGTGACGCCCACGGTTCCCTGGCACGTGCTGCCGATCATGCTTTTTACGACCGGCAGCGCGGTGGTGATGCCGAGCACCACACTTCTGCTGCTCGATCTATTTCCCAACATGCGCGGACTCGTATCCTCGTTGCAGGGGTTCATGCACTTTGCGCTCGCGGCGATTAACGCGGGTACCATATCGCCTTTTCTCGCCCAGTCGCTGAAAGGCCTTGCGCTCGGCATGGCGGGGTTCAGCATTCTGAGTCTCGTCCTGTGGACGATCTATTTGCGGCGAAAAGCGTCCGAGGAGCACGTACGTGGTCGTTAGACAGTTTCTACGGACGATTTTCGTCCTCTTAAGCTTCTGTTCTGTCAGTGCCGCGTTGGCAGCGGACCTCCCCGTCGTCGAATTGACCATCAAGAATCAGCGCGCGACCGCAGAAGTCGCCGCCACCACGCCCGCCCGCACCACGGGTCTGATGAATCGCTTCAGCCTGAAGCCGAACACCGGCATGCTGTTCGTATTCAGTGAGCCTTCGCAGCAATTGTTCTGGATGAAAAACACCTACGTGCCGCTGTCGATCGCCTTCATCGACGAGGACGGGCGCATCCTCAATATCGAGGACATGGCACCGCAAACTGAAACGACGCACCCGTCACGGGGACCCGCGATGTACGCGCTGGAAATGAAAAAAGGCTGGTTCGCCGATCGCGGCATCGCTGCGGGCGATCGGGTCGAGGGTTTGTCCAAGGCGCCGCCGGCCAAGGAATAGCGTCTTGCTACGTGGTCAGTGTGAGCGCATCGCGCCCACCACCACCGATGCGAAAGTCTTGCCGATCGTCGCGCCGAATTTACGTGCGACGCGCTCGGCGATATTTTCCTGTTGGGTGAAGTCGACGATGTCGGCGGCCTTGATCACATCGCGCGCGACGTAGTCGACGCTGCCTAGCGCGTCCGCGAGGCCGAGTTCGATGCCGCGCTGTCCGTTCCACACCAGGCCCGAGAACAGCTCGGGCGTGTCCTTCAGCCGGCCACCGCGCCCTTCCTTGACCGAGTCAATGAATTGCTGGTGAATTTCAGCCAGCATATCCTGCGCGTAGGCGCGCTGCTTGGCCGACAGCGGTGAGAACGGATCGAGAAACGCCTTGTTGTCGCCGGCCGTGAATGCGCGGCGCTCGATGCCGAGTTTTTTCATCGCTTCGACAAAACCGAAGCTGTCCATAATGACCCCGATCGAGCCGATCAGGCTCGCCTTGTCGACGTAGATCCTGTCGGTGGCGACGGCAACGTAGTAGGCGCCGGAGGCGCAAATATCCTCGACGACAGAGTAAATCGGCGTATCGGGATATTTTCCGCGAAGGCGATGAATCTCGTCGTTGATCTCGCCCGCCTGCACGGGGCTGCCTCCGGGACTGTTGATGCGAAGGATGACGCCTTGGGTCGTCTTATTGGCAAAGGCGGCGCGCAGTCCGTGGATGATATTGTCCGCGCTGGAACGCGCATCGCTGTCAATTTCACCGTCGAGATTGACCATCGCCGTGCATTTTTCGGCGCAGCTACGCTCGGAGGTCGCGGAGCCGATCGTAGCCAGCACCGCGAACAGGATGAGGCCCAGCGTAAGAAGCTTGAAAAAGATTCCCCAGCGCCGCGCCCGTTGTTGCTCGCGCAGACCCTCGGTCGCCAGGCGTTCGAGCACGCCGCGTTCCCAGTTGTCATCAGCCATGCCGGAGCCCTCGAGTCATCCCGCCGCCATCACCATCACGTTCATTATCAACACTCGCCGGGTCAGTATAGCGTGGCCGTGCCACTGATCCGTCGGCGCTCTGTGCCGCGCGCACTGCGTTGGCGCACTGCGTTCGCGCAATGCCTGCGCGCTCATGCATGCTCAGCGAGCCACTGTCGAAGCTGCGCAATTGAATGGACGATCGCCAACGGCGACAGCGCCGACAGTTCGGCCTCAGTATGCGCGCCGTAGCTCACACCAAGCGCTTGCACGCCGGCGTTACGGGCAAGCTGCAAATCGTGGGTCGTATCGCCGATCATCAGCGTCTGATCGGGCGTGACACCTACACGATCCATCAGCGAAAGCAGCATGTCCGGATTGGGCTTGGCGAAACCCTCGTCGGCGCAGCGCGACGCGGCGAAGTATCCGCCGACGCCGTATTGTGTGAACGCGCGCTCGAGACCGCTGCGCGACTTGCCTGTCGCCACGCCAAGCAGAAAGCCACGGTCGTTGAGTTCTGCGAGCAGATCGGGCACGCCGTCGAATAGAGGTATTGCGCCGTCACCGGTCAGGTAGTGATGGCGGTATCGTTCCGCGAAACGCGGCTGATCGGCCACCGCCAGCGAGGGCGCTACCGCGCGGATCGCGTCGCGATGGCCCAGCCCGATCACCTGCCGGGCCGCACCATCAGCGGGTATTGGAATACCAAGATCGGCACAGCTCGCTTCGATCGCACTTACGATCTCGGCGGTCGAATCGGCGAGCGTTCCGTCCCAGTCGAATGCGAGAAACGCGAAGCGCCGCTTGGTTTTCATGTGCTCATCGACCAGATGCGGTGTCGCCTTCGTCGTCCAAGTTGTCGAGTCCGGCGACGAACTGGGAAAGATCCTCGGGCAACGGCGCCTCGAACACCAGGTCGCGCGCTTCCGTCGGATGTGGGAGCGTCAATCGCCACGCATGCAAAAACATGCGTTTCAGTCCAGCCTTGACCAGCGCCTTGTTCCAGGCGAAGTCGCCATATTTATCGTCGCCGGCCAGCGGAAAGCCCAGATGGGTGAGGTGAACACGTATCTGGTGGGTTCTACCGGTGTGCAGTTCGGCTTCGAGCAGACTGACTGGTGGTTCGGCCAACGGCCACACCTGGCGCTTGAAAAACACCGTTCGCGCGGTCTGACCGGGCTCGGGCGAGCCAAATCGCTCGACCCGAACGCGACGTTCGCCTTCGCCGGTCAGAAACTTGGTCAGCGGCAAGTCGACCTGCCGTTTGGCGTCTCGCCACTTGCCGCGAACCAGGACGAGGTAGCGCTTGCCGACCTTGCCATCGCGCAGCGCTGCGTGCAGTGCCACCAGCGCGGCGCGTTTCTTGGCGACCAGCAGTACTCCCGACGTATCGCGGTCCAGCCGATGAACGAGTTCGAGCAGCTTGGCCTGAGGCCGCGCCGCGCGCATTTGCTCGATCAAGCCGAAGGCGACGCCGCTGCCGCCGTGCACAGCCAGCCCCGCGGGCTTGTTTACCGCGATCAGCGCGTCGTCCTCGTAAAGGATGGGGACGTCGATCGGCCGGGCCACGGGTTTGCGGCGCGGTTCATCCGGGTCGGCGGTCCTGATCGGGGGTATGCGAAGTTCGTCGCCGGCTGCCAGCCGAGTATCCGGCTGAACCCGCTTGCGATTAACCCGGACTTCCCCGCTACGAACGATCCGATAGATATGGCTCTTGGGGACCCCTTTGAGCACCTTCAGCAGGAAGTTGTCGACGCGCTGCCCCTCGCCAGTCTCGTCGACTGCAAGGCGGTTCACAGCATCCTTGCTTAAATCATTCATTTCTTTATAATTGTCTTCGGCAGCAGTGAACGGCAGGCCGACGGGAGGACAAGCTGGTATCCGATCTTCCATGCGCCTCGCGACGGCCCGGAATGAGGGTCGATGCACCCGTCCACAGACCCTGAAGATGGGGCAATTCGGTTAAATCAGTTCACCGTCCGGAGGCTGCGCCCGGAAAAGTAACGATGGTAATGTAAGAGCGCAGTCTCCGCACCGGCCTGTGGCCATATTGAAGCGGTTATGACGCGCGGAGCGCAGCTACGTTCGGACTCTAGAGTCCAGCTGACTGCGCAGCGAATTCTGCCCTTGGCTGTGATACCCCGGAATTGAATCCGGATGTGTAAGGCGGCCGCCAGAACGTTTGAGCGACAACACGAAAATCTTCCACGCTCTCGAGATAAGGCAAGCCTCAGTTTCGGCTGAGAGACAGCTACGATGCCCACAAATCGCATCCTATCCCTCGTAAGCAGGCAGCCAACGCTGCCCGTGTGGTCCGTTTCGCCCTCGCTCGCCGCACGCTAGACCCGCGCCTCCCAAGGCGCCCGCTTCACCGCCGCACGCCCTAAGCCCGAGATCGGCGCTGGGGAAATAGAATATGAAACGCATGCTGTTCAACGCCACCCAGGCAGAAGAGCTTCGGGTGGCCATCGTCGACGGCCAAAAGCTGATCGACTTAGATATCGAATCCGCGAGCAAGGAACAACGCAAGAGCAACATCTACAAGGCGGTAATCACCCGCGTCGAGCCTAGCCTCGAAGCCTGCTTTGTCGAGTACGGCGCCGACCGCCACGGCTTCCTGCCCTTCAAGGAAATAGCCCGCGAGTTTCTGCGCGACGGCAACGGCGAAGGCGGCAAGAGCCGCATCCAGGATCAGCTCAAGGACGGCCAGGAACTGATCGTCCAAGTCGATAAGGACGAGCGCGGCAACAAAGGCGCTGCGCTGACAACGTACATTTCGTTGGCCGGCCGCTACCTGGTCCTGATGCCGAACAATCCGCGCGGCGGTGGCGTCTCACGACGCATCGAAGGCGAAGACCGCAACGAACTGCGCGACACCATCAACCAGCTCGACGTGCCCCACGGCATGAGCGTCATCGCCCGTACCGCGGGCATCGGGCGTTCGCTGGAAGAACTGCAGTGGGATTTGAATTACCTGCTGCAACTCTGGCAGGCCGTCGACGGCGCCGCAAAGACCCAATCGGGCGCGTTCCTGATCTACCAGGAATCGAGCCTCGTCATCCGCGCGATTCGCGACTACTTCCAGCCGGACATCGGCGAACTGCTGATCGATACCGAATCGATCTACGAGCAGGCTCAGCAGTTCATGAGCCACGTGATGCCGGCCAACGTGTCCCGCGTCAAGTTGTACAAGGACGACGTCCCGTTGTTCTCGCGATTCCAGATCGAGCACCAGATCGAGACGGCCTACGCCCGGCAAGTGCCGTTGCCCGCGGGCGGCGCGATCGTCATCGACCACACTGAAGCATTGGTTTCCGTCGACGTGAATTCGGCCCGCGCCACCAAGGCCGGCGACATCGAGACGACGGCGTTCAACACCAACCTCGAAGCTGCCGATGAGATCGCGCGCCAGCTGCGTCTGCGTGACCTCGGTGGCTTGATCGTCATCGACTTCATCGACATGGAAAGCACCAAGAACCAGCGCGAAGTCGAGAATCGGCTGAAGGATGCGCTACGCTACGACCGCGCGCGCGTTCAGCTGGGGAAGATTTCTCGTTTCGGGCTGATGGAACTGTCGCGCCAACGCCTTCGTCCGGCGCTTGCCGAGTCGGCCTATATTCCCTGCCCGCGCTGCCATGGAATCGGCCACATCCGCGGCACCGAATCGACTGCGCTGCACATCCTGCGCATCCTGCAGGAAGAAGCGATGAAGGAAAACACCGCCCAAGTCGTCGCGCAGGTGCCGGTCGATGTCGCGACTTTCCTGCTAATGAAAAGCGGGCCGAGATCCACACCATCGAAGCGCGGTTCAAGGTGAACCTGCTGCTGGTTCCGAATACGTATCTTGAAACGCCGAATTACAAGGTCGAACGGCTGCGCCACGATGACCTCAATCATGGCGAACCGATGCCCGCATCGTTCGACATGGTCGAGAAGCCTGTCGAGGAAGATCCGGTCAAACAGAAGAAGGAAGAAGCACGCGAGCCGCGCCAGGAAGCCGTCGTCAAAGGCATACGTCCGGGACAACCTGCCCCGATGCCTGTCGAGCGCGCGCCCGCCGTCACCGCACCGGCGGAGGTCAATTGGCTCAATAAGGTCCTCGCCTGGTTCCGCTACAAGCCCGCCGAGGTCATCCCCGCGCCGACGCCCAAAGAGCCGGCACGGGAAGCCCGAGGTCGCGGCCGCCCGGAGCGCGATCGGCGTCCGCCTCGCGACGAAGCGCGCGAAGGATCAAAGGACGGACAGCGCGACGGTCAGCGAACAGGCAGACGCGATGGTCAGCGCGACGGTCAGAGAGAAGGCCAACGCGAAGGACAAAGGGACGGCGCGAAGCAGCGCCCGCCGCAAGGCGGTCAGCAAGCTCGCCGCGAGCGGGAACCCGGTCGCGACGGTCAACAGCGCAACGAACGTGGCGAGCGCAACGAGCCTCGCGACCCGCAAAAGCAGCGCCCTCCCCGCGAGCCGCGTGAGCCACGTGAGCCGCGTGAGCCTCGCGCACCGCAGGAAGCGCGCGCGGCATCCGACGCGATGGTCAACGAAGGCGCTCCGGCAATTACCCAGCCGACACCAGGAGCGCCGCGCAACGCCGAACAAGGCGAAGGCGGTGGCCGCAGACGCCGCGACCGTCGTCGCGGTGGCCGCGATCGCGGAGAACGCACCGAGCCGGTGATACCGGCAGACCGCGGCGAGCGTCCTGACGTCGACGCCGCGCTGGAACACCCAGTCGCGCACGATGCACTGCAGAGTAACGCTATGTTCGACGACGCACCGCGCTCTTTTACACCGGAAGCAACGACGATGGCCGCGAGCGATGCTGGAGTGATCGACGCTTCAGCGTCGGTTGAAGATACGTTGCCGCGAGTATGGAAACCGGTCGTACACGATGAACCCGACATCACCGTGAAGCAGGAGGCCTTCGCCGTTCCGCAGGAGCCCTCACCCCTGCGACACGACGAGGAGCCGACCATAGAGATGGCAGTCGTTCGTGCGCGCACAGAGGCAGCCATGCCCGAGGTCGAGCGGGCCGCTACGCCGCGTGCTTCGGCCCCCGCTAGCATGCATTCCGAGCAAGCGCATCCCGCCGAGCCCCGGCCGGCGCCCCGCGCGATTGATCTGCCGAAAGTCTCGCGCGAACTGCCACCGGAGTCCGGACTGGTTCTGGTCGAGACCACAGGCGATCATGTTTCCGAGCCCCCGCCCGCCGAGCCGGCGCGGCCTCGCGCTCATCGCGTTCGTCCTCCGCGCGTGGAAATTCCGGAAGAGCCCTTGCAGTTGGTTGAAACCGCGCGCAAGGATCCTTGAGCCGACTTAGCGGCGACGCTCTGTTCCAAAGACAACGGCGAGCCTTAAGCTCGCCGTTGTTCTTTATGGATTCGCTGCGCGGACCCGCTTACTGCCCTTGCACGGCGACAGACCTTGGCGCGAGAATGGCATGCGGTCCCCGACCGACGAGGAGAAAACCATGGCTGTAGCGAAGCCCAAGGCGAAGACGAAGAAAGGCGTGGCGCAAGACCGCGAGCAAGGTGTCAGGCACGCAGAAATACGAAGTCGACTATGAAGCGAAGAAAATGGGAGTGACTCCCGATCAGGTCAAGGCGGCGATCAAGAAAGTTGGCAACGATCGCAAGAAGATCGAAGCCGAGCTCAAAAAGCTGAAGTAAGCAGCCTCGACCAAGCGGGCCGGCGATTCGCGGCCCGCAATCCACCGCACGCAGGACCATCCGTCGCGCTCAGAGCTGGCGCGCGTCGCTCGTTGGTGCGCGCGCAATAATCGCCGCCAGTAATGCGTCGGCGGCGGGCTCGACCAGGTCGAGCACACGTTCGAAATCTTGCAGCGAACCATAGTAAGGATCAGGTACCTCGCTAAGCGCGAGGCTAGGCGCCAGCTCGAGCAACAACCCGAGGTGACCCTCATATTCGCTCGGGCGCATCGCTTGCAGATGCCGCAGATTCTGACGATCCATCGCCAGAATCCAGTCGAATTCCTCGAAGTCGCTCTCGACCACCATTCGTGCTCGCAACGAGTGCATGGCATAGCCACGCCGCACTGCCGCCGCCTGCGCGCGAACATCGGCAGGCTGGCCGCGTTGATAGTCATGCGTACCCGCCGACGCCACCGCGATGCGTTGACCGAGTCCCCGCTGCTCAACGAGTGTGCGAAAGACGGCTTCCGCGGTCGGCGATCGGCAGATATTGCCCATGCATACGAACAACACCTTCGCCAGATCCGGCGCGGACGCTTTGCGTCGACGCGCTTTTAGTTTTGCCGCGTCAGCCAACTGCCACTCCGAACAGCTTCTGCTTGAGTTGCACCAGCCTGTCGCGCAGTTCGGCGGCGCGTTCGAATTCCAGGTTCTTCGCAGCGTCCAGCATTTCCTTTTCGAGGCGTTTCAATTCTCTTTCGAGATCCTTTTCCGGCATCGCCTCGTACTTGTTGTGCGCTTGTGCGGCCTTGAGTTGCTTGCGTTCCTCGTCGATATCGTAGACGCCGTCGATGATGTCCTTGATGCGCTTGGTGACGCCTTTCGGCGTGATACCCATCTTCTCATTCCAGGCGAGCTGCCGGTCACGACGGCGCGTGGTTTCGCCAATCGCGCCTTTCATCGAGTCGGTCATCTTGTCGGCGTACAGGATCGCTGTACCGTTGATGTGCCGGGCAGCGCGTCCGATGGTTTGAATCAACGATCGCTCGGAACGAAGGAACCCTTCCTTGTCGGCATCGAGAATCGCCACCAGCGACACTTCGGGGATATCGAGCCCTTCGCGCAGCAGGTTGATGCCGACCAGCACATCGAATTCGCCCAGACGAAGGTCGCGAATGATCTCGACACGTTCGACGGTATCGATGTCCGAATGCAGGTAGCGAACCTTGATGCCGTGTTCGTTGAGGTAATCGGTAAGGTCTTCCGCCATGCGCTTGGTGAGTGTCGTCACCAACACGCGCTCGCCTTTTTCCACGCGCAGATTGATCTCCGACAAAAGGTCGTCGACCTGCGTTTGCGCAGGGCGGATGTCGAGCGTCGGGTCGACCAGCCCGGTCGGTCGAACGAGCTGTTCGACTACCTGGCCGGCGTGCTTTGCCTCGTAGTCGGCCGGCGTCGCCGAGACAAAGACCGTCTGCGGCAACAGCCGCTCGAATTCGTCAAAGCGCAACGGGCGGTTATCCAGCGCACTCGGAAGGCGGAAGCCGTAGTTGACCAGATTCTCCTTGCGCGCGCGGTCTCCCTTGTACATGCCGCCGACCTGCGGAATCGTCACATGGGACTCGTCGATCACCATCAGTGCGTTTCGCGGCAGGTAATCGATCAGCGTCGGGGGTGGCTCGCCGGCCGCACGTCCGGACAGATGCCGCGAGTAATTTTCGATTCCTTTGCAAAAACCGATTTCGACCATCATTTCGATGTCGAACCGTGTGCGCTGCTCGATGCGCTGCGCCTCGACCAGCTTGGTCTCGAGACAGGAACCGTTCCTTCTGCAGCGCCAGTTCGACCTTGATCTTCTCGACTGCATCGAGCACCTTTTGTCGACCTGTCACGTAGTGGCTCGACGGGAAAACGGTGAAGCGGCCGATCTTCTGACGGATGTGGCCGGTCAACGGATCGAAAAGCTGCAGCGACTCGACCTCATCGTCGAACAGCGAGACGCGCAAGGCATTGTCGGCGCTTTCCGCGGGAAAAATGTCGAGCACGTCGCCGTGCACGCGAAACGTCCCCCGCTTGAACTCCACATCGTTGCGCTGATACTGCATCTCGGTCAGCCGCTTGATGGCATCGCGCTGCGGCAGCTGATCGCCCTGGCGCAGATGCAGGATCATGCTGTGATACTCGGACGGATCGCCGATACCGTAAATGGCGGACACGGTGCCGACGACGATGCAGTCCGGCCGCTGCAGGATCGACTTGGTCGCCGACAAACGCATCTGCTCGATGTGCTCGTTGATCGACGAATCCTTTTCGATATAGAGGTCGCGCGAAGGCACGTAGGCTTCGGGCTGATAGTAGTCGTAGTACGAGACGAAATACTCGATCGCGTTGTTCGGCAGGAACTCGCGGAACTCGGCGTAGAGCTGGGCTGCCAGCGTCTTGTTCGGAGCCAGCACCAGCGCCGGCCTGCCAGTGCGCGCGATGACGTTGGCCATTGTGTAGGTCTTGCCGGAACCGGTGACGCCGAGCAGCGTTTGGAACGCCAAGCCGTCGTTGATCCCTTCGATCAACTTGTCGATCGCTTCGGGCTGATCGCCCGCAGGCATGAACGGCTGATGGAGTTCGAACGGGCTATTCGGGAAAGTGGCGATCATGCGTGACATTCGGCAAGGTAATCGAACATTTTAGCTGATCGAGCGTCCGCGTTGCACCAGCGTCTTCAGACGGGCTTCGCTTGGTTTCCGATTCGCTTTGGTCGGCCCCGATTCACCGCGTGCGGTCCAGGGGCTTCGGTCGCATCTGCCATTGAGGATGTGCTCCGGTAACGCGTTTTCGCCATGCTAAAATAAGGGTTGTCTTGAACTCTTAAGCCACGCCCACGATGAACGCTGCACTGCCTCCGCCCCTCCTCTCCGCGATTGAAATGGCGCCCCGCGATCCGATCCTGGGTGTCTCCGAAGCATTCAACGCGGACCCCAATCCGCGCAAAGTGAACCTGGGTGTCGGTGTGTACAGCGACGACAATGGCAAGGTGCCTTTGCTCGAATGCGTGCGCCGTGCCGAGCGGGCGATCACCGACAAAGCCGCCCCGCACGTATACCTTCCGATCGATGGCATCGCGGCCTACGATCGGGCGGTACGCAACCTGCTGTTTGGCGCCGACAGCGAGATCGTGCAGTCCGGCCGGGCGGTGACCGTCCAGGCGCTCGGTGGAACCGGAGCGCTCAAGGTAGGCGCCGATTTCGTGCGCAAATTTGCGCCGGGCGCGCAGGTGTGGATAAGCGACCCATCATGGGAGAACCATCGCGCGCTATTCGAGGGCGCCGGCTTCACCGTCAACACCTATCCGTACTATGACTCGCGCACACGTGGATTGAACTTTGAGGGCATGATCGCCGCGCTCGAGCAGTTGCCAGCCGGCGCATTCGTCGTGCTGCACGCGTGTTGCCACAATCCGACCGGCGTGGATCCGACCGAGGCGCAGTGGGGTCAGATCATCTCGACGGTCCGCGCGCGCGGCCTGCTGCCGTTTCTCGATCTCGCCTACCAAGGCTTCGGCGCCGGCATTGACGCTGACGGCGCCGTGGTGCGGCGCTTTGCGCAAACGCCGGGGCCGCTATTCATCGCGAGTTCGTATTCGAAATCGTTTTCGCTTTACGGTGAACGTGTTGGCGCGCTGACGATCGTCACCGCCGATCGCGACGAAGCCGCGCGCGTGCTGTCGCAGGTGAAGCGCGTCATCCGCGCCAACTATTCCAACCCGCCGACGTTCGGCGGACAAGCGGTCGCCACCATCATGGAAACGCCGGAGCTGCGCACGCTGTGGGAGCACGAGCTGGCCGAGATGCGCGAACGCATCCAGGCCAATCGGCGCGCGCTCGTCACGCGCCTCGCCGCGCGATTGCACGGAGCGAATTTCGATTTCGTCCTGGCCCAGCGTGGCATGTTTTCGTATTCGGGATTGACGCAGGAGCAAGTTGGGCGTCTGCGCACGGAGTTCGGCGTATACGCAGTCGATACCGGCCGCATCTGCGTGGCCGCGCTCAACTCGCGCAATATCGACTACGTGGCCGACGCCATCGCCGCAGTCGTCTGATCGGGTGCCGAGGGTCGGCTTGAAAGGTGCCCCTCGGCTGCGCTATAATTCACAGTTGCCCACCGCGGGAATAGCTCAGTTGGTAGAGCGCAACCTTGCCAAGGTTGAGGTCGGGAGTTCGAGACTCCTTTCCCGCTCCAGATTCCTGAGGGAGAGCCGAGGCTCTCCCTTTTAGTTTGTGCGCCGTTCGAATGCGTATGCGCATACAAAAGTCCGCCCGGCGGGGTGGCAGAGTGGTCATGCAGCGGCCTGCAAAGCCGTCTACGCCGGTTCGATTCCGACCCCCGCCTCCAGTGCCTCGCGCGATCGTCAGCAGACCTTGCGTCGACGCGATGCCGCCAAACCGACCAGGCCGAGGCCAAGTAGCGCAACTGTGCCCGGCTCCGTTGATGCTCTTCGCCTGAACCAACTGAATCCTCGCTATCGCGACGCAACCTATTGGAATTGCGAGAAAACGGACTCGCAAAACGGCGCTCCATCTGCCCGGCAAAGAGGGCGAACCGCCAATC